>CAVRXD010000026.1:0-246760 GCA_963725065.1 uncultured Alphaproteobacteria bacterium | reverse complement strand
TGGCGACGCGCCACTGACAGTTGGCGTGGTAGGAAATGCCCAGCGTGCCAATATTGCCGGAGCACCACTCGCGCCTGGCGATCCACTCGATCGCATCGTAGAAGTCCACCGCCTCCTGGTAGGAGCTGGGGTCGGACCGACCCGGTGACTTGCCGGAGCCGCGGGCATCGACACGCACGCAGGCGTATCCTCGCGGGCACCACCACATCGGGTTGGCCGTCTCCCAGGCCAGATAGGGGTTGGCCTTCTCCTCGAGATCGTCGGGTGGAATCCAGAGCTTGTCCTTCTGATAAGGACCGATGTTCATGATGGCCGGGAAGCGCGCCGGCCCTCCGTCCGGCCGATACACGTCGGCATACAGGATTGCGCCGTCGCGGAGCGGAACGACAACGTCCTTTTCAACGATGAGCTTGTAATCTCGCGGCTGCGAGGGCTGCTGCGGCATGGTCGTGTCCTGATCTATGATGCGTTGGGAGCAGTCCACACAAGCGGCGTGTCACTGGGCCGTGAGCGCACCCGATTTGATGAGCTTCTGAATTCGCTCGACCTCGGTCTGGATCACCGCTTGAAACGCTTCGGGCGTACCGCCGCCGATCTCAAGTCCCCACTGCTTGAACCGTTCGCGGGTATCGGGCAATTCGAGCGTCCTGTTGATCTCCCGATTGATGATGTCCACAACGTTTCGCGGCGTCTTTGGCGGCGCGACGATTCCAATCCAGACCTCGAAATCGGAATCGGCGATGCCCAGTTCGCGGAACGTGGGGACATTGGGAATCACGTCCATGCGCTTGGGGCCGGCGACGCCCAGAACTTTCACCTTCTCGGATTTGATCAGACCCTCGGCCGACACTGTCGTGGTGAATGCGCCGCTGATGGTTCCGGCCACCACATCGTTGAGGGAGGGCCCGGTGCCGCGATAAGGCACGTGCACGAAGTCTGCCGACGTGGCCGCCTTCAGCATCTCGATCGCCACGTGCAGATTGCCGTTGGTGCCGGAGGAGCCGAGCGTCACCTGTCCGGGATTGGCCTTGGCATAGGCCGCCATCTCCTTCACGTCGTTCGGCGGGAATTTCAGATTGGCCACGACAATCAAAGGCGAGTAGCCGATGAATGCGACCGGAACAAAATCGCCGACGGCGAATGGGCAGTCCTTCCGGAGCAGAGCGGTTTGCAGGAACGGTCCCTGATTGCTCGCGAGCAGCGTGTAGCCATCGGGCTCGGCCTTGGCCACCAGCTCGGCGCCGATACCGCCGCCGGCCCCGCCGCGATTGTCGATAATGACCTGCTGGCCGAGCGCAGCGGAGAGATGCTGCGCGAACAGGCGAGCCGTGACGTCGGTCGACGCTCCCGGCGTGAACGGCACCACCATGCGGATGACCTGACTGGGATACTTCGGTGGCGCGGGCTGGCTTTGTATTTCTCGTGGGGCGCCGGCGATGACGAATATGCTCGCAATCGCAACCACAGCGAGGCGCATATTCCCTCCCGATGTTATTGATGATTTGTGACGAAAGTCTACTGCATCAAAGGCGAGGCGCAAGGGCGCTTCGCTTGCCGCTCTACCCGAACGCGCTCTATCCCCTCGCTTGGCCATAGTTGATATCCAGGCGGCGGGGAATGCATGGATCAGGAGACCAGTGATGCATGCCTGGCGGGCCCGCGCCGGGCTGGCTGCACTGCAACGACATCTGAATTCTGCAGATAGCTGAGCACGAACTCCACAACCGTGCGCTTGCGCCTTGCGATGCTGGCAGGGGATGTCATCTCGCGCTCGAAGATCACGCCCAGGCTGTGCTGGTTGGAGAAGTACATGATGCAAAGCGCGCAGATCGAGACATAGAAATCGACCGGCTCGACATCCCGCCGGAATTGTCCGCTGCGTTGGCCGCGCTTGAGGATGCGCGCAATGACATCCGTCAGCGGCGTCTTGAACATGTCGAGCTTCTTGGATTTTCGCAGATGGCGGGCCTTGTGGAAGTTCTCCATCGCGAGAAACGAAACAAAGTGGGGGTTCTCGAGGTAGTAGTCGATCTTCAGATTGATCATGGCCTCGATCGCGGCGGCGGGCTCGAGATGCTCGACCTCGATCTTGTTCTCGAGAGCGACCAGTTTCTCGAACACGAACTCCAAGGCCGAGAGATACAGCCCTTCCTTGCTGCCGAAATAGTAGTAGATCATCCGCTTGTTGACGCCGCAGCGTTCGGCGATGGCGTCCGTGCTTGCTTCCGGCAAGCCGCGCTCGCTGAATTCGGTGAGGGCCGCCTGCAGGATCTTTGCCCGCGTGGCGTCGGCATTCCGCTTTTGCGGCGCCTTGGCGGATTTTCCAGATTTCATGCGTTGAAGATGCCCTCGGCGCGAGACCGACGCAACGGCCTACTCGCAATCTTCGCGCCGGCAGCCCGCGCAGGCATTGTTGACACCCTGCGGCCTGCGAGTTAACTCTCCAGTTAATTAGAGCCCGGCGTCCCTTTGTTTCCGACGTTCGTAAATGTGCGTCCTGCGAGATGATACGAACGGGACACCAGCCGGCGGTTGCAGGGAGGAGCGCAATGCAGACGGGCTACCCGCCCATCCGTCGTGTCGTCACCGGGCATGATTCCAGCCATGTGGCGAAGGTGTTGCGCGACGAACCGGCGACCAACACGAAGTCCTCTCAGCCGGGGCAGGTTTCCACCCTGATATGGTGCACGGACGGCGCGCCGGCGGCGATTCCGATCGGCGAACAGCCCGAGGACATGGGCGCGCGCAAGATCGGTACGGCGCCGCCTGCGCACGGCACGCGCTTCGCCGTGATCGATTTTCCGCCGGGCAACCAGGCGCACATGCACCGCACCGAGACGATCGACTACGTGATCGTCATCGAGGGCGAAATCGAGATGGACATGGACGGCATCGTCGGTCAAGCTGAAGGCCGGCGACGTCATGGTCCAGCGCGGCACCAACCACGCCTGGGCAAACCGAAGCGACAAGCGGGCCCGCGTGGCATTCGTCCTGGTCGATGCGGAGCCGCTGGGTATCGGCTCTCCGGTGACCGGCGGTCAAAGCGCAAGATAGCCAAGGCAAGAACCAAAACAAGACAGCCAAGGGAGGAGTGACATGCGTGGCTTGGTGCGAACGGTCGTGCTGGTCGCTGCAATGGCTTTCGCGGCGACGGCGTCGGCGCAGAATTATCCCAGCGGGCCCGTGAAGCTCATCGTGCCGGTCCCCGCGGGCGGCGTAACCGACGTGATGGCCCGTATCGTCGGCCAGCGACTGCAGGAACTGTGGGGCCAGACGGTCGTGGTCGAGAACCGGCCCGGCGGCAATTACGGGGTCGGAGCCCAGGCGGTCGAGCGCGCTCCGCCCGATGGACTGACGCTGCTCGTTGCGCCCGATTCGACCTTCACCGCGAACCCGGCACTGTTCTCCAAGCTGATCTACGATCCGGACGCCTTCACGCCGATCGCGGTGCTCTGCCGCGCGACCCCGATGTTGATGGTGAACCCGTCACTGCCGGTGAAGTCGGTGTCGGAGCTCGTCGCCTACGCCAAGGCCAATCCGGGCAAGCTCAGCTATGGCTCCTTCGGCACCGGCACCTACGCTCACCTCAGCATGGAGGATCTCAAGCAACGCACCGGGATGGACATCCAGCACGTTCCGTATCGGGGCGCAGCCCCGGGACTGACCGGGCTATTGGGCAACGAAGTGTCGGTCATGCTGCTCAATCTCTCCAGCGTCGAGGAGCATGCCAAGACCGGGAAGGTGCGGTTGATCGCAGCGGCAACGGACAAACGGGTCGCATCCCTGCCGGATCTGCCAACGGTCGCCGAGACCGTGCCGGGCTTCCAGACGTCGGTCTGGTTCGGTCTGTGGGGACCGGCGAAGTTGCCGCCCGCAATCCTGGCGAAGATCCAGGCCGACGTCGCGAAGGTGCTGGAGCTTCCCGAGACCAAGCAGTTCTTCAAGACCAACAGCTTCGAGCGGGTCGACCTGTCGCCGCAAGAGTTCGGCAACCTGATTCAAGGCGACCTCAAGCACTGGGGCAGCCTGATCAAATCCGTCGGCGCGAAAATCGACTGAGGAAAAGATGAAAGTCCTGATCACCGGCGGCATGGGCGTCATCGGCGCCGAAACCACCCGCAAATTCATCAAGGAAGGCCACCGGCCGGTGGTGTTCGCGCGCCACCGCGACGACAGCCTGATCGGCGACATCGCCGACAAGCTCGATTTCGAGCAGGGCGACGTGCTCGACATGCCGCGTATCCTGCAGACGATCAAGAAGCACAAGACGACGCATGTGGTGCATGCCGCAGCCTTCGTCGGCGCGGTGTCCGCGGCCAATCCGGCGCTCAGCATCCAGGTCAACGTGATGGGCCTGGTCAACATCCTGGAAGCGGCGCGGGCACTCGGCGTGCAGCGCGTGGTCTTCACCAGCGCCAAGGGCGTCTATGGCCCGGTGACCGGAGAATATGGTTCGCCGACCTGGAAGCCGATGTCCGAGGACCTGCCGGCAAAGCCGAAGCGCATCTACGACTCGGCGAAGTTCATGGGCGAGAACGTGTGCGCCTATTACAACGACAACATGGGCATCGAGACGGTGTCGCTGCGTTTCGCGTCGACCTACGGGCCGGGCAAGACGGCGCGTCACGGCCCGATGGCGGTGATGAGCCGCATCGTGGAGAATCCGGCGCACGGCTTGCCGTTCAAGCTCGAACAGGGCGGCGACGACAAGGACGACTTCATCTACAACAAGGACTCGGCGCTCGGCATCTATCTCGCGACCGTCGCCGACAAGGTGAAGAGCCGCGTCTACAACATCGGCACCGGTGTCGGCGTAACGCTGCGCGACTTCGAGCGGGTCATCAAGAAACACATTCCGAACGCGCAGATGGACATCGGCGGCGGCCTGAACTTCTACGGCTTCGCGTATCCGGCAACGGGCGTCTATGACATCTCGCGGGCGCGCGAAGAACTTGGCTACAAGCCCGAATACGATCTGGAGCGCGGCATCGCCGACTATCTGGCGGCGCTCAAGCAGATGAAGGCTGCCGCCTAGCTCAACCTGGTGCGGTGGATTTGAAGTTCGTATCATTTGGGCCGCAACTGCTCGATCTTCGGCGACCGCGCCGTAGCGGTACGTTGCGGAAATCAAAAGGAGACGTCATGCGCGCCAGGCTCGAAATTCCGCAGCTCTCGCTGGCCGAACGCGACCGGCGCTATGCCGCCGTGAGGAAGCAGATGGCGGCCCGCGGCCTCGACGCGATCGTATTGTGGGGCTGGCCGATGATGTGGGACTTCTACACGGCCAACGCACGCTATCTGTCTCCGATCGGCGGCAACGCCGAGTTCAACGTGCTGATCTTTCCGGCAGCGGGAGAGCCGACGTCGATCATTCACATGCCGACATTCCTCGACGGCTGGCGCGCCGCCCAGGATTGGGTGAGTGACATCCGTCCACGCACCAAGACCTGGGCGGATTCCGTCGCCAACCGCATCAAGGAGCTGAAGCTGGAGCGCGGCAAGATCGGAATGGACGGTCTCGCCGGTCCGCTCGATCCGGATGGCTGGCTGCCTTTCGATGTCCACAAACAGCTCACTGCCCTGCTGCCGGACGCCAACATCGTCAGTCTGGACGACATGCTCGAGAAGGTTCGCGCCATCAAGAGCGATGAGGAGCTCAATGTTCTCCGCAAGGCCGCCGCGCTGGGCGACCTCATGTTGGCGACGTGCCGTGACATCGCCCGCCCCGGCGTGAAGGAGTGCGAAGTCTATGGCGCCATGATGAATGCGATGATGTCGAACGGCGGCGAAGAGCCGACCTTGTTTCTATGGAATTGCGATCGATACCCTTATCCGCATCCCTTCCGCATGCCGACCACGCGGGCAATGGAGAAGGGCGATCTCATCATCTGCGAAATGCACCCGAAGTTCGGCGGCTACTTCACCCATGTCGAGCGTACCTACTGCCTGGGCGAGCCCGAGAAAGAGCAGCTGAACATCTACGAGGGCTGCCTCGCCGCCTACCGATGCGGACTCGAGCATTTCGGGCCGGGCAAGACGATCTCGACCGCGCTCATGGCCGTCAAGGACGAAATCGACGCGCGCGGCCTTGCGATCTGCGAAGCGGGCATCCACGGGCACGGACTGGCATCGCTGGAATACCCGCGCTTCCGCCATCACGCCATCGCAGCCGACCGCGAGGCGGTCAAGGTCATCGGCGACCGCTTTGAGCCGGGCATGGTGTTCGCGTTCAACATCGATCTGCTCGACCCGAACTGGCGTGAGGGCAAGACCGGCTGCGTGTTCGCCGAGACCGTCGAGATCACCTCGACCGGCGCGCGCCGCATGCACACCTTTCCGACCGAGTTTCAGATGGTCGCGCACTGAACCGGCTCGTGTCTGGCCTGGGCCGAATCCCAGGCCGGTTCACGGCTCGCATGCCCCGGCGCGCTACTGCTCCTGCTCGATGCCGGCCTTTTCGCGAACGGCTTTCCACCGCACGATCTCGCCCTCGATGTGAGCCTTGAGCTCCTCGGGGGTGGAGCTGCGGACGCGCGCGCCCAGCCCCGCGACCCGCTTGCCCACGGTCTCGCGCGCCAGCAGCTTCTGCATCGCCTCGTTGGTCTTCTGCACGATCGCGGGCGGGGTCCCGGACGGAAAGGCGATGCCGTACCAGCTGGTGACGTCGTAGTCCGGCATGCCCGATTCCTTGAAGGTCGGCACGTCAGGCAGAATTGGGTTTCGTTCCGGTGACGTGACCGCGATCGCCTTGAGGTCGCCGGACTGGATCTGGCCCTGAACCGGCTGCACCAGCTCGAACAGATAATCCACGTCCCCCGCGCGCAGGCCGGTCACCGCCGCCGGTGTCGTCCGGTAGGGCACGTGCGTGATGTTGAGTCCGCCGGTCTGCTTCATCAGCTCGCCGGCGAACTGCTGGGTGGTCCCGACGCCGGCGCTGCCGAAATTGAGCTTGCCGGGATTGGCACGCACCGCCGCGAGCACCCCGGCAACGTCCTTGCCGGGAAAGTCCGGCCGGGTGACGAGCACCAGACCCGCGGTCGCGACCATCGAGACCATCTGGAAATCATTGACCGGATCGTAGCGCAGCGTCTTGTACATCACGGCCGAGATCGCGTGCGCGTTGCTCATCATCAACGCCGTGTAGCCATCCTTGGGCGACTTCGCGACCGCGTCGGCGGCAGTCATGCCGCCGGCGCCGGGCCGGTTCTCCACCACCACGGGCGACCCGAGGATTTCCGCCAGCGGCTCGGCCACCAGGCGCGCGGCGATATCGGTGCCGCCGCCGGCGCCGAAACCGACCACCAGGCGGATGGGCCGCGTCGGCCAGCCCGACGCGTCCTGGGCCGGCGCCGGACCAACCGCGATGCCGAGCACGGCGATCGTCGCGAGTGCAATGCGCAGAGCGGGCAACGATGTCATGGCGAGTGAACTCCAGGATGGCCTTCGATGGATGGCGGAAGGGTACCCCGCCTCCGGCTCAGTAGATCACGTTCGGGCGGCAGCCGGACGCTCAATCACCGGCTCGACGACGGAGTGACGTTTCCAGGAAATCGATAAAATCGGCGGTCTTCGCGGGCAGAGGTTTTACCTTTGCGTAATATGCGCACATTCGTTCCAGCGAAAGCGAGATGTTCTTGAATATGACGTCGAGGCTCTTATTGGCAATTTCGGTCTTCACGGCATGGAGCGGCACCCTGATGATCCCGCAGTCGTTGAGCGCCATCTGAATGAGGACGGCATTGCTGTTGGACGACAGCGATCCCTTGACCTCGACGAGGAGCGGCCGGGTTGAATTTCGAAACGGCCAGCTCTTTGGGCCCGAATAAAGGTCAGTGAGACAGTTGTGGGTCCGCAAATCCTGCGGCGTCTTGGGCCGGCCGAACTTGCGAAAATAGCCGGGTGAGCCGCAGATCACGTGGCGGATCGGACCGAGATCGTGAGCAACAAGGCCGGGGAGCGACGGCTTCTGACTGCTCACGATGACGTCGAATCCGTCCTCTGCCGAAATGACGTTCTCGGATACGATAGCCAGGTGAACCCGGACACCCTGGCGCTTCTGCACAAATCTGGCGGCGAGAGGTGCGAGAACGGATCGCGCATAGCCGCTCGTCGCTTGAACGCGCAATGTGCCGAATGGTCCGGTCTCGATGTTTCTCGTCTCGGTGACGTAAGTGTCCAGCTTGGCGAGCATCTCGAGGCACTGCTGAAACAGTCCCTCGCCGGCGTCCGTCAACACCAGGCCATGCGTCGAGCGGTTGAGCAGGCTGAACCCCAGGGAGTCCTCCAGCTCCTTCATCCGTTTGCTGACGACCGATGGCGTTGTGCGCAGCTCGGCGGCAGCTTTGGTAAAGCTCCGGCGCTGTGCGACCCGCACAAACGTGTTGAGCTTGTTCAGGTCCCTCAACACTGCGGTCAGAGGCATCTGGCTGTCCTTTAGAGCCGATCCCGAGGAAATTCAGGTTCAGGGCATGGTTCGTCAAGCGGCGGAACGCGATCCGCATCATGGCCAGGCGGGGGTCGCCCCCCTCCGAATCACCGCTTGTCGACTTTACGGTCCAGCGCAGCCCAGGGATCGGCGATCCAGGAACAACAGTTGTTCCAAGAACTCGGCTACCACGACAGCCCACCCGGCTCTAGGATGACGTCACGCCTGCGGAAGCGGAGCCAACATCCGTTCCAGCCATTTGAGGGATACGCCATGCTGAAGGAATACCACTACGACCATCTGATCCGCTGGCCACGCGGGGAGCGGGCCGCCGTTTTCCTGACCTTCGATTTCCAGGGCGGCGAGGACGTGAAGCCGGACAAGAACGGCATTCTGAACTACGAAATGTGGAGCCAGGGTGAGTACGGCCCCCACCATGCGATCTACCGGCTGCTGCGCATTTTGAAGGAAGAGAACATCAAGGCGACCTTCCTGACCTGCGGGGCGATCGCGGAGCGCTTCCCGGAGGCGGTGCAGGCCATCCTCGATCACGGCCATGTCGTCGAAGGCCACGGCTACAATCACGAGATCGCCCGCTATCTGCCGCCCGATCAGGAAGATCAGGTGATGAAGAAGGCGATCGCCATGATCCAGAAGCGCACCGGGCGGCGCTGCTATGGCTGGCGCTCGTGCACCCAGAGCACCAACACCATCGAGCTCCTGATCGACAATGGCTTCGTGTTCAACACCAATTGCTTTCACGAGGAGTTGCCGTTCCTGTGGGAGAAGGATGGCAAGCTCTTGGTCGAGCTGCCGCGCCAGCCGTTCGGGGATGGCACGCTGTTCGGCCACCGCCATGGCGAATACGGCAATCCGTATCACGGGCTCGAGACCTGGAAGGCCTATTTCGACGAGCTCTATTCGGAGAGCAGCCCGGAGCATCCGAAATACATCCCGTTCACGATGCATCCGTACATCATCGGCCGGCCCGGGCGCACGCTGGCGCTGCGCGGCATCATCCAGCACATGAAGCAGGCCGGAAATCTCTGGTTCCCCACCGGGATCGAGCTTGCCGAGTGGTGCCTCGACAACGTGTTCCAGGCTGAATGCCAGAAGCTTCGCGCATCCGCCGGATAACGCGGATGACGGCGCACCATCGCGCGCCGGGCCTCGGATGACTGCGGCGGTGACCGGCGCGGCGATGCGCCGGTCACTCCTTTTTCGGACATGCGGGAGAATCATCCCGGGCCTGCCGCATTGGACGGGCGAGAGACTTGGTCGATGAGGCGGGGAACACCGCCGAAGACCCGAGGAGGAAACGACGATGCGCAAAGCAACAAGGCGCGGCGTTGCGATCGGGATCGCCGCCGCAATCCTGCTGTCGGCGGGACCCACGCGAGCTCAGCCGGTCGCGGATTTCTACCGCGGCAAGACCTTGCGCATGCTGATCGGCTACGGTCCCGGCGGCGGCTACGACATCTACGGTCGCCTGGTCGCCGAGTTTCTGCCGCGGCATCTGCCCGGCAACCCGACGATCGTCGCGCAGAACATGCCGGGGGCGGGGAGCTTCGTGGCGGCAAAATACATCTACGACGTCGCGCCCAAGGACGGCACCGTATTCGGCAGTCTCGCCCAGACGCTGGCGCTCGACAGCATGACGAACACCAACGCCAAGCTCGACGTGGCGAAGATGCCGTATATCGGCCGCGTGGTGACCAACATCGATACCGGTGCGGCGCTGCGAAAGACCGGGATCAAGTCGTTCGAAGACGTGCGCGCGAAACAATACAATGTCGGCGCGTCCGGCGGCGGCTCCACCACGGTTCTGTTCCCGACCGCGCTCAACACCTATGCCGGAGCGAAGTTCAAGCTTGTCCGCGGCTACAGCGGCACGATCGATATCCTGCTCGCGATGGAACGCGGCGAGGTGGATATTGTCGGCGCCTACGGCCTTCCCGGCATGATGGCGAGCCATCCCGGCTGGGTGAACCGCGGTGAAGCCACCATCCTTTACCAGGCATCGCTGAAACGGCATCGCCTGCTGCCGGACGTGCCGACACTCCCCGAGCTTGGGCAGTCCGACCAGGGGCGCGAGGTCCTGCACGCCGCTGCCAGCACCGGCGAGGTCGGCCGCTCCATTCTCACGACGCCGGGCGTGCCGGCGGAGCGGCTCGCGGCCTTGCGAACCGCGTTTCAAGCGATGCTCAGGGATCCGGATTTCCTCGCGGCCTGCGAGAAACGCAAACCTGATGGTCGATGGCGCCGCCGGAGAAGAGATCGATGAGATCGTGCGCGAGACGCTGCGGTTGCCGCAGGACGTGGCCGAGAAGATCGGGCAGATGATGCAATAGCTCGGTGCGCGAACGTTTTCGAGGACGGCGGTAAGAATTATACAACGGCACGGACCTGTTTTCGCCCGAAATGGATTACGCCGTCCGCGCCCAGGACCTCGCGCCCTACGTGGCGCGTGTGAACCGGTTGCTCGCGGCGAAGGGATTTGGTCCGCTCTCCGCAGCTCAGCTCACCGGGCAGATCAATCAGTTCAAGGCCTTCATCGATCTCTGCCATCTTTACGGCATCGCGGTGATCACGGACGTGGTCTACAATCACGCCGGCGGCGGCTTCGACGATCAGAGCATCAAGTTCTTCGATCGTCAGCCTTATACCACGGACAACAACAGCCTTTATTTCACCGACCAGGACCACGCGGGCGGACGTGTATTCGCGTTCTGGAAGCAGGAGGTGCGGCAGTTCCTCATCGACAACGGCAAGTCGCTGTTGCAGGAGTACCACGTAGACGGACTGCGGTATGACCAAGTTACCGTGATCGCGGAAAGCGGCGGCTGGTATTTTGCGCAGGACCTCACGAACACGTTGCGTTTCGTCAAGCCTTCCGCCGTCCAGATCGCCGAATATTGGGCTAACGAACGTTGGAAAGGCGTTGCCGCCCCTCCGCACGGAATGGGTTTCGATATCGGCTACAGCGACGCGCTGCGCGACGCCCTGCGTGATGTCATCGCCGCGACCACCGGCGGCCGCGACGCCCGCGTCGATCTCGACCGGCTGCGCGATGCGCTTTATCTGACACACAAGGAATCGTCGCGCTGGACCGTCTTTCAATGCATCGAGAACCACGACCTGCTCGATTTCAACCATAGCGGTCGCGACCGGCAGCCGCGCATCGCCGCCCTCGCGGATCCATCCAATGCACGCTCCTGGTACGCGCGCAGCCGCGCCAAGGTGGCCACGGGACTTCTGCTGACGGCGCCGGGGGTCCCGATGATTTTCATGGGCCAGGAGTTCCTCGAGGACAAGTACTGGACGGACTGGCAGGGCCGGCCGGAACTGCTGATCTGGTGGGAGGGCCTCGAGGGCAGCGACAAGCACATGTCGGACCAGCATCGTTTCACGCGCGACCTCATGTGGCTGCGGAGAAAACATCCGGCGTTGCGCGGCGAAGGCCTGAACGTCTTTCACGTGCACAACGACAACCGTGTCATCGCCATCCATCGCTGGCTGCCCAACGTGGGCCGCGATGTCGTCGTCGTCGCAAGTCTGAACGAGAGGACGTTTTATGACTACGGCTACCGCGTCGGCTTTCCCGGGGGCGGCCATTGGAACGAAGTGTTCAACAGCGACGTCTACGACCAATGGTTCAACCCGAACGCCAAGGGCAATGCCGGAGGCATCATCGCCGACGGACCGGCATGGGATGGTCTGCCCACCTCCGCGGGGATCACATTGCCGGCCAACAGCATCGTGGTGTTTGCGCGCGACGAGGGAGATTTCTGAGGCAGCCGGCCGCGCGCCGCTCCATTCTTTAGGCGTTCAGAAGCACTTGCGGCTGTCGCCTGCGGCGGAGCTAGGGGTGCAATGCGCAGTCATCGGTCGCAGCAGACCGCCCGCATCCCTTACGTCATTGCGTCTGCTCGCCGGCGATCTTTTTCTGCAGGATGCGCTTGTAGCGAACCGGGCCGACGTCGATCGCCAGGATGAGGGGATCGACCGCATCGTGCGCCGAATCGATCATCAACTGCTGCGCCTCGATCACCGGCGCGTCCTGCTCCTCGAACGCGAACCGGCGCGTGGTCGAGATCTTGTCCTGGATCTCGCGGTTCAGCGCTTCATCCGCGGTCTGAACATTGAACCGCACGGCGGTGAAAAAATAATGCGTCGTGCTGTCGGTCTCCGGCGTGAGCATGTGGATCGCATGGTAGCCGGTCCCGCTTTCGGGGACCGCACCGGGCGTGCAGATGCCGGTCACCAGCCGCATCGTGCTGGGCGGCATCCAGCGCATGCTGGTGAACTTGTCGACCCGGTCGGGCCGCGTGGGCCAGAGCGCGGCGAACAGTCCAGGCGCTGTCACCTCGCTGGCGTGACGGCCGACGACGACGTCCTCGCCGTCCTGCTCGACCGTGATGTCGGATTCGACCGTTTCGGAATTTCCCAGGATGCCGTCGTGGAGATAGCAGGTGTGGCTCAGGTCGAGCAGGTTGTCGATGATGAGCTCATAGTTCGCGCGGATGGTCATCTTGTCGCGCTTGGTCGTGTACAGCTCCGGAACATTGTCGAGCACGCCGAAGTCCGGCACCTTGGAGACGTCGGGCGGTTTCTCGCCCATCCAGATCCAGATCGCCTTGTGCTTTTCGAGCACGGGAAAGCCGCGCACGCCAGCGCGCGAGGGGATGTTCTTGGCGCCGTGCGGATTCAACACGCAGGCGCCGGAGGCATCGAATTCCAGCCCATGATAGGGACATTGGATGCGATCGCCATGGACGATCTTTCCCATGTGCAGGGGCGCGAAGCGATGGGAGCAGCGGTCCAGGATGGCGGCGACATTGCCGTCGGCCTTGCGATAGAGAACGACCGGCTCCTTCATGATCGTGCGGGCCAGCAACTGGCCGTCGACGAGATCGTCGGACCACGCGGCAACGTACCAGGCGTTGCGCAGATAGGTCTTGCTGATCAGCTTCTTCTTGCTGTCGAGCAGCGTGGCGCCGTTGTCGGCTGCGCCTGTCATCGCGCGCACTCCCAAGTCACATTCGACCCATGACGTTCAACGACGCGCGGCGCGACTGAACACTGCGCCCGCCCAACGAATTATCTTGCCGGGGGTCTCACCGGTCAAGCCGCCTTGGCTTGACTTCGGCCGACACTCTGGGACGATGCGGCCCCGTGCGTACCGACATCATCGATCGGCCTCGTCCTGAGGCGACACCCAGCACCGTCTCGACGGACGGTCACAAGCGGGATGGTGCCACGGGCCATCCTTCGGGACACCCGCGCTGCGCGCGGGCTCCTCAGATGAGGTCCGCACATTGAATTCCGTCCGACCGGATTGGTTTCGGTTGTCCAGTTCATCTGGCTAGAATTTTGCATCGGCAGTCGAAGGGCCTAGGGGAGCAACCATATGTCCGCCTTTTGCTGCCGATCAGTTCGTTTCCCCCTGCGATTGAAAGCAACGTTCCATCGAGCGGCCGCCATATCGCGCCCGCGCGCGGCGCGTGCGTTCGCTGCCCTGGCGATCGGCTTGACCGGCTCGATCGCGGGAATTGGCCCCGCTTCGGCGCAAGACTATCCGTCGCGGCCGGTGCGCTGGGTCATCGGATTTCCGGCCGGCGGGTCGACCGACACCTTGGTGCGCATCATGAGTGAATGGCTGCAGAGCCGGCTCGGCCAGTCGGTCCTGGTGGAAAACAAATCGGGGGCCGGCAGCAACATCGCGACCGAGGCGGTCATCAACGCGGCGCCCGACGGCTACACGCTGGCTGCGGTCACATCCGCCAATGCCATCAACGCGACGGTCAACAAGCGAACGCTGACCTTCGATTTCCTCAAGGAGCTCGCGCCGGTCGCCGGCTTGGCGCAGGGGCCGAGCGTCATGGTGGTGCATCCCTCGGTCCCGGTGAACACCGTCTCCGAGTTCATCGCCTATGCCAAGGCCAATCCCGGCAAGATCAACATGGGCACGCCCGGCGTCGGGACGACCGGCCATATGGCCGGCGAACTGTTCAAGGCGATGGCCGGCGTCGATCTGGTTCACGTGCCCTATCGCGGCTCTGCTCCGGCCGTCACCGATCTCATCGGCGGCCAGATTCAGGTCATGTTCGACGCCATGGTGTCCACGCTGCCGCAGATTCAGTCCGGCAAGATTCGCGCCCTCGCCGTCACGACCGCGACGCGCTCCGCCGTGCTGCCGAACGTGCCGGCGATCGCCGAGACGGTCCCGGGCTACGAGGCCATCATCTGGTACGGTGTCGGCGTGCCGCGGGGCACGCCGACCGAGGTCGTCGGAAAGCTGCACCGCGAGATCAACGCCGGACTGACCTCGGCAAAAATGAAGGCGCAGCTTTCCGACCTCGGCTCGACCCCGATCATCGTGAGCCCCGGCGAGTTCTGGACCTTCGCGAGGTCCGAAACCGAGAAATGGGAGAAGGTCATCAGGCAATCGGGTGCCAAGATAGACTGACTTTCGGACCCAACATGCCGGCCATTGATACCCCTATCCAGGATGTCGTCTGAACCGGTACGATCCGTGCCGCCGGCGGGAACAGGAGTTGCGCATGAAGCGACGTGAGTTCCTCACTTTGATGGGAGGCGCGGCGGCGTGGCCGGTCGCGGCCCGCGGGCAGCAGATCGACTATCCCAACCGCACGGTGCGGATCGTCATCGGCTTCGGGGCGGGCGGCGGCACCGACACGGTCGCGCGCATCCTTGCCCAGAAGCTGCAGGAAACGATCGGCGGCACCTTTCTGGTCGAGAACAAGCCCGGCGCCGCCGGGCGGCTCGCGCCGGAGAGCGTCGCGAAATCCCCTGCCGACGGCTACACGCTGCTCGGTGCCGCGCCCGGCGCGATGACCATCGGCACCGCCATCTGGGACAAGATCCCCTACGACATCTTCAAGGACTTCGTGCCGATCTCGCTCGTGGCCGACTATCCGATGCTCGTGCTGGTGAACAAGTCGCATCCCGCCCAGACCATCGCCGAGCTGGTGACGTGGCTCAAGGCCAACCCGGACAAGGCGAATTACCCCACGCCGTCGCCGGTCTTCACGCTGCCGATCGAGCACTTCAAGATCAAGACCGGCGCGCCCGCCACCGCGATCTCCTACCGCAGCAGCAACGAATCCATCACCAGCCTGCTGGGCGGACAGACCGCGTTCGCGTTCGTGGAGACCCCGGTTTCCGTACCTCAGGTCGCCACCGGCAATCTGCGGGCGCTGGCCGTGACGCTCCCGGAGCGTATTCCCGATCTTCCCGATGTTCCGACCCTTACCGAGGCCGGCGTCACCGACGTGGTGGCGGGAACCTGGCTGGCCCTGATGGCGCCGGCCGGAACCCCGATGCCGATCGTGCGCAAGCTCGAGGCGGCGTGCCGGCAGATTGCGGCCACGGACGATTTCAAGGCGCGCATGAAAGCGCTCTCGAGCCAAAGCATCGGGAGCACCTCGGACGAGCTGGCGGCGCGGATGAAGGCCGAGGTGCAGCGCTGGTCCGGCGTGGTCAAGGCGGCCAACATCAAGTTCGAACTATGAATGGAAACCCGGCCGCGCTTTGCCTATGGTCGAGACTGCAGATGCCGCTCGTGCGAAGGCGAGTCGTCGGAGCCGGTTCCTCGAGCGGAACCGAATAACGGAGTGGACAGGTGACCAAGTCGTACCTCGTGTGCCGCGCGGACGAGCTCAACGACGGCGACCGCAGGGTCGTGTCGTGCGACGGCGTCGAGGTGGGGGTGTTCAAGGTCGACGGCCAATTCGTCGCCTGGCACAACCAGTGCCCACACCGGGAAGGCCCCGTCTGCCAGGGCCGGATTTACCAGCGCGTGCTGGAACCGGTCGCCGACGACGGCACCGTCAGGGCGCTGGCCTATGACGAGCGCGCCACCAACATCGTGTGCTCGTGGCACGGCTACGAGTTCGACCTCAAGACCGGCGTCAACCAGGGCTCCGACAAGATCAGGCTACGGCAGGCGAAGCTCGAGCAGAAGGACGGCAACATCTATGTCGCCGTCTGACCATAGGCCGCCGGCCGCGCGCGCCAACGACGAGTACGGCTGGATCGACCGCTATGCCGCCGATCTGCACCGATCGGCCAAGGAGCTGGTCACGAAGGGCGAGGCCGCGCGCGTATCGGACGAGGCGCTGGCGCAGATCATCACGGCCGCGGTGCGGCTCTACTACGCCAAGTCCGAGCTCGAGGATCGCGCCGTGCCGGCCATCGTGCAGGAGGGCGGAGAGACTGTGACCGCGACCGAGATGCTGGTGGCGGTCTCGGAGATGCTGCGGGATGTGCAGCTCGGGCCGATGGAGCTCGGCCTCTGGTTCCGGCGCCGGCCCGGCGAGAACGAGCCGGACAGCAGGAACAGTACTCATTCAGGCGATGTTGCGAGGAGCAAGCCATGAATCAGCCAGTGACGGGCGTGCCGCAGATGCTGCCGACGCAGGTCATCGACACCTCGACTGACAGCCGCGAGATCCTCAAGCATGCCCGTCTCGCCGCCCGCCGGCGCAAGCTGCATGAGTGGTTCGTCGTCGACGTCGACGCGCACCACGTCGAGACCGTGTCGTGGAACGAGATCGTGCAGTACATCGACGATCCGGTCGTGCGCGACCAGGCGCTGCATTTCCACAAGGACCGCATTGGCGCTCCGCCCTACGGCCTCAACGGCGATCTCGGCCTGCGCTACCAGAGCGTCGGCGGCCGCATCCCGCATCAGGACGGTCTGCGCGAGAAGGTCGAGGAGACCGGTGTTCACCGCGACGTGACGCTCACCCGCCGCGCGATGGATTCGCTCGGCGTCGACAACATGGTGGTGTTCCCGACACCCATGCTGTTCATCGGCCTGCATCCGCAGCCCGAGATGGAGGTCTGGCTGTCGCGCGCCTACAACAGATGGATGCAGGAGAAGCTCTTATCGGCGGACGACCGCATCAAGTTCCTGGCCGTGCTGCCCTTCAACACGCCGGAGGAGTGCGAGCGCATCGTCAAGGAGACCGCCGGCAAGAAGGGCATCATCGGCTACGCCGTGCCGTCGACGCGGCATGCGCCGGTGCACCACAACAAATACATGCGACTCTACCGCATGATCGAGGAGACGAACCTGCCGGTGTCCTTCCATGCCGGCTATCACTGGGACGATCCCTCGCTCAAGACCGTCAACCGCTTCCTTGGCATGCATGCGCTGGGCTTCGTCTGGCCCAACATGGTGCATTGCACGAACTGGATCTTGAACGGCATCCCGGTCCGCTTCCCCAAGCTCAAGGTGATCTGGATCGAGTCGGGTATCGCCTGGGCGCCGTTCCTGATGCAGCGGCTCGACGACCAGTTCCTCATGCGCCCGTCGGAAGCGCCGCATCTCAAACGGCTGCCGTCCGAATATATGCGCGATCACTGCTGGTACACGACGCAGCCGATGGAGGCGACCAACCGCAAGGCGCTCGAGTGCACGTTCGAGATGATCAAGGCCGACACCCAGCTGCTGTTCGCGTCGGACTGGCCGCATTTCGACTTCGACCTGCCGAGCGAAATCACCGACCTGCCGTTCCTGTCCGAGCAGTCCAAGAAGAACATCCTCGGCCTCAACGCGGCGCGCATCTTCAATCTCGATCCGACGCCGGTGAAGCAGCTCTGACCAGGATCGGCCGGGCGCGCTAAGCCCGATCGTCGCAGGCGCCGGCGCGCGCCGGGCGTTCGGCGATGACCCACCTTCAGCCCGGGCGCGGCACCATGCTATCGTTGCGCCATTCACGGCAGGAGGGCGCGATGCAGATCCGGTTCAGGGCTATTCTGATTGGCGCGCTGGTGACGCTGCCACTTGCGGCGCAGGCGCAAACGTTCCCGGGGGCCGACTGGCAGCGCAAGGCGCCGGCGGACGCAGGCATCAACCCGCAATTGCTGAAGGACGCGATCGACTTCTCCATCGCGAATGAGATCAAGAACCCGCGCGACCTCAAGCTCAACCACTACCGGAGCTTCGGTCGTGAACCGTTCGGCGACGCCATCGGTCCGATCAAGGATCGCGGTGAGCTGACCGGCGTCATCATCCACAAGGGCGTTCTGGTCGCCGAATGGGGCGAGCCGCAACGCGTGGACATGACCCACAGCGTCACCAAGAGCCTGCTGTCGAGCGTGGCCGGCGTCGCGTACGACGGCGGCATGATCCGCAGCGTCGACGATATCGCGCGCGACTCCATGGCTCCGATCCAGCTTTACAACCCCTTGCCGACGGGCAACCGCGCCGAGCGCATGGGCGCGCCCGACCTGATCGACCTGTTCGCCACGCCGCACAACCGCACCATTACCTGGAATCATCTGCTGCGGCAGACCAGCGACTGGGAGGGAACGCTGTGGGGCAAGCCCGACTGGGCGGACCGGCCGTCCGACAAGCCCGACGAATGGCTCACGCGGCCACGCAACAAAGCCGGCACGGTCTACAAATACAACGACACGCGCGTGAACGTGCTCGCGCTCGCCACGCTGAACCTCTGGCGGCGGCCGCTGCCGCAAGTGCTCAAAGAGAAGATCATGGATCCGATCGGCGCCTCCAACACCTGGCGCTGGTTCGGCTACGACAACGCCTGGGTCGTGATCGACGGCCAGCCGGTGCAATCGGTGACCGGCGGCGGCCATTGGGGCGGCGGCATGTTCATCAACGCCTATGACATGGCGCGCTTCGGCTATCTCACGCTGCGCCGGGGCAAGTGGGGCGACCGGCAACTGCTGTCGGAGACGTGGGTGAACATGGCGCTGACGCCAACCGGGCTGCAATCACCCTACGGCTTCATCAACTATTTCCTCAACACCGACCGCAAGCAGTGGCCGAGCGCACCGGGCACCGCGTTCATGCACAACGGCAACGGCCTCAATATGATCTATGTCGATCCCGAGAACGACCTGGTCGCGGTCGTACGCTGGATCGACAACAACGCCGTCGACGGCTTTCTCAAGCGGCTGATCGCGGCGGTGGCGGCAAAGAGCTAGGGCGATCTCGTATACCAATCCCGGCGCGGCGGCAGCGCTTGCCATGGCCGCGTCTGGATCGAAGCCGCCGGGACCTGAACGCGTCGCGGCTCCCGCCGTCGCGCTACTGCTTCAACGCAATTTTGATCGCCCCGGCGGTCCGCAGCGCAAGCGCCGCAATGGTCAGGGTCGGGTTCGCCGTACCCGAGGTCGGAAACAGCGATGCGCCGGCGAACCACAGATTGGGATGGTCGTGGCTTTGGCCCGCCGCGGTCGCCACCGACGTCCTGGCGTCCGTTCCCATCCTGGTGGTGCCCATGATGTGGCCGGCGCCTTCCGCATAGGGAAGATGTCCGATCTCGGTCGCGCCGACCGCGTGAAAAAGCTGCTCGTGCATGTTGCGGGCCGCCGCCAGTGCGGAGGCGGTGTAATCGTCCAGTCGGAAGAAAACGCGGGGCTTGGGCACGCCGATCGCGTCGAGGCGGTCGAAGTCGGGTGTTATGCGGTTGTTGGGATCGGGCAATTGCTCCGTCAGCGCCACCAGGGTCATCTCCCTGGACGAGTGCGACCGGACAGCGTTCAACAGCTCCGGCCCGGAGAGCCCGGCATCGACATACTCCTTTGCCAGCGATGCAAGATCGGGCCCCGCCCACTCCCAACCCTGATTTCCGATATTCATGAGAAACGCCCCATGATGCCGGCGCTGATCGCCGTCGCGCAGTTCGTGGATTGCGCTCACCTCCTGCGGTCCCCGGCGCGGCCATACCGGGACCGGTGAAAGCGCCTTGGTGAGCTGCACGGGGTGGTCCATCAGGTAGCGCCCCACCGCGCCGGAGCTGTTCGCGATGCCGTCCTGAAAACGCTCGCTGCGGGACATGAGCAGCAGCTTCGGCCCTTCGATCGCGTTCGCCGCGATGATGACGTGGCGCGCGCTCAACCAGGTCTCGCTGCGGTCCGGCTTGCGGATCAGTATGCCGGTCACGCGACCGTCAGTGCCGGCATCCACGCGCACCGCGACCGACTCGGAAAGAATGTGCGCGCCGGCAGCCTCCGCTTTCCGCAAGTGAACGGTCGCATCGTACTTGGCCTGCACCGGGCAAATCGGGATGCATGACGAACTGGCGCAGCAGGCCGGCCGTCCGTCGAACGGCTGCGAGTTTCGCGCCTGCGGCGATACCCGGACCTTGAACCCGAACCGGCCGGCAATCTGCTCGATCAGCCGATCGCCGAGTGCGGCAGGCAAGCCCGGCATTGGATATGGCTTCTGGCGTGGCGGTCCGAGAAAGTCATCGTCGGGACCCGACACGCCGAGCTCGGATTCCGCCGCGTCGTACCACGGCGCGAGATCCGAATAGCGCAGAGGCCAGTCCTCGCCGACACCGTAACGGCTTCGCAGCTCCAGGTCGGACGGCAGCAGACGGAGCGCCGTACCGAGCCAATGCCACGTGGTCCCACCCACCAAGCGCAGATAAGTGCTGCGGAAAGGGTCGGGTCCATCCTGCTGGATGTAGGTATCCTTAATGGTGGCCGGGCTCTCGGCATAGGGCGCCATCTCATAAGGCGCTTCCGGCACCCTGATTGCCGCGCGTTCGAGTCGGTTCAGAGCAACGCCGCGGTCGACCTGCGGGCCGGCCTCGACCACGGTCACCCGTGCGCCGGCCCCGGCCAAGCTATAAGCGATCAACGCGCCGGCAACGCCGGCGCCCACGATCAGCACGTCGCTTTGCTCGGCCAAAAGACTCTCTTCAGATATTGGAAGGGGCGGAGGCCCAGCTTTCAGGACCGCCGCGGCACAGGCCGGGCGAGGGATCCACGCCGGCAACCCGCCACATCAAGGTGGTGTCGAAACTTCGTACGTCGGACAATCCGTTCAGGTTGAAAAGCCCGGTATACCAAGCGTCGAGCAGTCTCTTCTCAAACGCTGTGCCGCGATAGGTGTCCGGCTCGAGCGCGGACAGGCTCGCCGGCGTGATGCCGGAGCGCAAGAGCAGCTCGATGCACGTTCGCGCAGCGTCGGCTGGAAGATCAGCGAAGCCGGTCGCAGTCCGGGACCACCGCAGAAACCGGGCTTGCAACGCGTCCGGCGTGGACGTCTGAGCACTCGTCCTCCCCATTGGAGAGAGGCTTGATATCACCGCCGACAAGCCAAGAGCGACGGTCGTCCGGCGGGTGACATGCCCGATGAAGCTGTGAGGAGGTGATTGCATGATGGTCACGCGATCAGCGCCGGTTTGCGGCCTGACCAATCCTTCCGGTCCCGAGCGGTTTCGATCCGAAACACATCACCGCGACTATCGCACGGAAGATGCGGCAATTTCGAGCCGCGGCGCCGCCCCGGCGGCGAAATTGCGTCCGGGCGGAGTTGAGGCCTTGATCGGCGGCGCAGCGAAGCCCGCAAGTTACATGGCAGGCACTATTGGACACGGATTGACCCGGTGCGTCCGCAGCCTGGCAGGCCGCTCGAAGAACAGCTCAATGCATGAGCGACGTGCCGGGGTCACCTTTTCCAGATACCGGTCCGCGAGCCTATGCCGGCACGACCGGCACCTTGTCCTTGCGCAAGGCGCGGATCAGCTGCTCATTGCTCTTCAGATGCGCGTTGACCAGTTCCGGCGGCGTGAGCGCCAGCCACTGATCGAAGGACACGTCGGCGTAGTAGTCGCTCTTGAAGATCTCCAGAAAACGCAGCGTCGTGTCGCCGGTATTCTCGATATAGTGGCCCATGGCGAACGGCACAAAGCCGACATCGTTGGGCTGGAAATCAAACGTGCGGGCCTGACCCGACGCCCCGAACACGCCCATCCGCGCCTGCCCTTCGATGTAGTACTGCCACTCGTCCGTGTTCGGGTGCCAGTGCATCTCGCGCATCGCGCCGGGGGCGACCTCGACCAGGGCCGCGGAGATGGTCTTGGACGCCGGAAAAACCTTGGTGTCCGTGATCCGCACCGTTCCGCTCTTGGTCGCGATCGGCGCCTGCGCCATCATGCGGTGACTGAACCGCTGCGGGACCTCGGTCGCACCGGCGATCTTGTCGGCGCTGATCGGGCCCGGCACCGGCGCGGGAAAGATGTAGAGCTGGCTCGGATCGGGGACGTTGTCGAACATGGAAGCCGGCACGCCGAAGTTCTTGGCGAGCACGTCCGGTGGCGTGTGCTTGAGCCAGTCGCTGAGGAGGAAGGTATTGTCCTCGTCGAACTCGCCGTCGTCGAACACCAGCAGGAACTCGGCGCCATCAGGGCCGAGACCCTGGATCGAGTGGGGAATACCCGAGGGGAAATACCAGAGATCGCCGACGCCGACATCGTCGACGAAGTTTCGCCCCTGCGCATCGATCGCGGTGATTCGCGCCGCCCCATAAAGCATATAGGCCCACTCGGCGGCCTTGTGCCAATGCAGCTCGCGCACGCCGCCGGCATTCAGACGCATGTTCACGCCGGCGACGTTCTTGGAGATGCCAAGCTCGCGCACCGTGACCTGCCGGGTCCAGCCGCCCGTCGTGAGGCGCATGTGCGCATCATCAAACGAAAAGCGCAGGTTCGGCAGCACACCGTGGTCGGTTGCCGGCGGGGAGATCAGATCCGGGTTCTGACTCGCACGGGTGGGATTCTTCGGACCGGGGTTGGTGCCGCCCACGCCGGCGCGGCGGGGCTGCGGCATCGTTTCGCCGGCTTGCGCGCCGACCGCGGTCACCGCCGTCGCCAGGGTTCCGGCGGCGGCGGCTGTCAACACGTTGCGACGGGAGATCGGATCCATGGCGTCCTCGCTGACGTTTTGTGATTGGCGTCGGTAGCGTCGGCGAGGACAGTCACTCATTCGGAAGAAACCGACTATGCCGTCTTTGCCGCGATTGCAGCGTGCTTGCGGCAATCCTCAGCTTCGGGAGCACTGCGCGCAGACCGCGCGGCACCGCATCGCCGTATCGCCTGGCCGTGCTGATTGGCGCAAATCAGCGCCAATCACCGCAAGTCCGCCAATCCGTCTGCCCCACGCGATCACTACCTCATAGGCAGGCCAATTCCGGCCCCATACGAGGAGAATGACCATGTCCAAGATTGCTTTGGCCCTCGCTTTCGCGATGGCCGTCATCTACGCCGTTCCGGCGTCTGCTGCTCCCACGACCTGCGGACACAGCACAATGCAGTACGACAGCTCAGGCACCTGGACCGGCCCATACTGCGACTAACCCGGGACGAATCCGGTCAAACGCCGGGCATCGGCGCTGTGCCGACGTCCCGCAAATCTGAAGGCTACTGATCGCGTTCGACCAAACGATCGACGAGTGGCGGGAGTACGGGCCTGTTGCTGCAATAAATGGCCACTCCCGCCTCGCCTTCCTGACAGAGATGCCGCGCATTCTATGCGCCGAGGGCCAACGGGCCCGCGGGCGCCAACGACGCACTGTCCGGGGTGACCCGGGGCGTCGACACAGGCGGCACATTCGAGAACAAGAAGCCCAGTCCCTCCGCCATCGTCGGGTGCGCGAGAATGGCCTCGCCGAGCACGGGATAGGGCAACTCCGCAAGCATCGTCATCTGCACCACGGACACGACCTCGCCCGCCTCGGCGCCGATCATGGTGAAACCGAGAATGCGATCGTCGCTCGCGCCGACAAGAACCTTCATGAAGCCTTGTGTCTCCCCGGTCGTCTTTGCGCGCAGCACGGCGCTCGTCGGCAGCTTCGCGACGCGCGTCGCGACGCCCTGGCGCTGCGCCTCGGTCTCGCTCAGTCCCACCCGGGCGAGCGGAGGATCCGTGAACATGCAGTAGGGCACCAGGCGACCGCGGGTGCTGCGCTGGCCGCCGGCGAGATTGTCCCGGATGATCCGAAAATCGTCGTGGGAGACGTGCGTGAACTGGGGGCTGCCGGCGCATTCCCCAAGGGCCCAGACGTCGGGGGCGCTCGTCTCCAGCCGACCGTTGACGCGGATGTAGCCGCGCGTGTCCAGCTCGACGCCGGCCTCGGCGAGGCCGATCCCGGCGGTGTTCGGCGTGCGGCCCGACGCCACCAGGATGTCGCTGCCCGCGATGTTTCGCTCGCCGGCGGCGGTGCGCACGACGATGCCGACGTCCTCGCCGGACCGGCCGTGCACCCGCAACGTCTCGGCGGACGTGACAACATCGATGCCGTCATCGCAAAGAATCCGCTGCATCTCATCGGCGACGTCGGGGTCCTCGCGGCCGCCCATGAGCCGAGGTCCATGCTCGATGACCGTGACGCGGCTGCCGAAGCGACGGTGAGCCTGGGCCAGCTCGAGGCCGACGTAGCCGCCGCCGAGCACGATCAGATGCGCCGGCACATAGTCGAGCTCCAGAGCCTCGACATGGGTGAGCGGCCGTGCCGCTTCGAGACCTGGAACGTTCGGAATGGTGGCGTGCGTTCCGATGTTGAGGAAAACCTTCTCGCCCGTGAGCACACGCGTCCCGCCGTCGTTGAGGCAGACCTCGAGCGTTTTCGGCGCCACAAAACGCCCTGACCCCATGATCAGCTCGGCGCCGCTCGCCTTGTAGTTCTGCAAGTGCGCGGCGATCTGGGCATCGACCATGGCGCGCTTGCGCCGGCGAACCGTCGGCATGTCGATGACGACGGGGCCGGTCATCGCGCCGAACTGCGCGCCGTGACGCACCTGATGCGCGACCTTCGCACTCCAAATCTCGTCCTTGGTGGGCAGGCAGGCAATGTTGGGACAGGAGCCCCCGATCCATCGCCGCTCCACGACCGCCGTCCGTCGCCCGGCCCGCGCCAGCTCCCAGGCCAGGAGCTTGCCGCCCTCTCCACTGCCGAGGATCAGGATTTCATACCGTTCCGGTTGAGGCATGCGCGCGTCCGTGTGCCGGCTCTCAGCAAGAAGCACTCTTGCTGAGCAGACAGCGTCCGTACGGGAGTGGCTTCGCCGCTATTGCTTCGAGCCGGGCGCTATTGCGTCAATCTTCATTGCGTCGCTCTCGAGCGCGACCGCCGCATCAGACAATGCCGCCGCCTCCGTCATTACGATCGTTGCTGCCATCTAATCCCGCGTCCTTGACTCTCCGTAAGCTTTAGCTTACGGTAAGTTATGGCTTACGAAGCGGCCTTGGCGGCGCTTGCCGATCCCACGCGCAGGCAGGTGTTCGAGCGGCTGAGATCCGGGCCGCAACCGGTCGGCGCGATCGCACGCGGCATGCCCGTCAGCCGCCCGGCGGTGTCGCAACATCTCAAGGTTTTGAAGGAGGCGGGTCTGGTGGCGGACCACCCCGAGGGGACCCGCCGCGTCTACTACATCGACCCGCACGGGCTCGGGGCGCTGCGGGGCTGGCTCGACCAGTTCTGGGACCAGGCGCTGGCGGCATTCCAGGCCGAAGCCGAGAGCGCGAGCGACCACAAAAAGGACCGAGACCGATGACAGTTACGGTTACGATCGCGCCGGTGCGCAAGAGCATTCGCGTCAATGCCAGCCGGGATCACGCATTCGAGGTGTTCACATCCGGGCTGGGACGCTGGTGGCCGCGCAAGGCAACCATCGGCAAATCGCCGCTGAAGATGGCGGTGATGGAGCCGCGGCTGGGCGGACGCTGGTACGAGCTGGGCGAGGACGGGTCGCAAACCGAGGTCGGCAAGGTGCTGGTGTGGGAGCCGCCGCAACGCTTCGTCATCAGTTGGGACATCAACAGCGCCTGGCAACCCGACACCACGGTGAGTTCCGAGGTCGAGGTCAGGTTCACCGCCGAAGGCGCCGATGCGACCGTGGTGGAATTGGAGCACCGCAAGTTCGAGCGGCTGGGCGCCGAGGGCGGCGCGTCCCTGCGCAAGGATGTCGACGGCGGCTGGCCCGGCATGCTGGAGCACTTCAAGCGCGAAGCCGAGGCCTCAGGCACATAGACACTGGGGCGCAAGCACGACTGTGCAGACTGCAACCGAGATTACGAAAGGAGCATCCCATGAGCATCGAACTCTATGTCTTCCCGCCGAGCCCGCGCGCATTCAAAACGATGGCGGTGGCGAACCATCTCGGGCTCGAATGGACGCTGCGCCTGCTCGACCTGCCGAAGGGCGAGCACATGACGCCGCAATACGGCGCGCTCAATCCCAACATGCGCATGCCCACACTCAAGGATGGCGACTACGTGCTGTGGGAGTCGAACGCGATCTGCCAGTATCTTGCATCGAAGAAACCCGAGAGCGGCCTGCTGCCCAAGGACGAGCGCGCCCGCTTCGACGTGACGCGCTGGCAGTTCTGGGACCTCGCGCATTGGGACCCGGCCTGCGCGGTCTTCGCCTACGAATACGTGGTCAAGCCGTTCGTCTTGCGCAGCGGCGAGCCCGACATGGCGGCCGTTGCCAAAGGCACCGAGGCCTTCCACCGCGTCGGCAAGGTGTTGGACGGCCAACTCAAGGGCAAGCCGTTCGTTACCGGCGATACCCTGACGGTCGCGGATTTCTCGCTCGGCGCGGCAATGAAACTTGCCGACATCGCGCACTACCCGATCGAACCTTACGGTGAGATCAAACGCTGGTACGGCACGCTGAGTGCGCTGCCGGCCTGGCAGAAGACGCTGGCGCAGACCGCGATGCCGGCCGCCAGCGCCGCTTGAGGCGATTGCCTATTCGGGCGCCGCGGCCAGCATGCCGGCCATCACGGTGACGAACGCAACCGCGAGCCAGAGCAGATCGGGGTGAAACACAAAGCCTAACATCGACGCGTCCTCCTACTTGCATTGGCAGCCTCGAGCGTGGAATTTTTAGTCTCTGATCCGCCGCCAGGTCTGTGATGCACGTCACACAGGAGCGGATTGTCGCGGGCGGCGCCGACCGCGCGCGGCCGCCGTCTCGTCGCGGCGGGGGTCAGTTTGTCGCTGCCCACCAACGCGCCATGACGGGAGTTTGGACTTGGGCTAAAGTCGGGGGGACATTCGCCAACCGACGGTCATGCTCATGCTGAGACTTCGCGCAATAGTCCTCACCGCCGCGGCATTCGCCTGCCTCGCCGGCGCCTCGGCGCAGGCGCAGAACTGGCCGAACCGGCCGGTCAGGATCATCGCGCCGTTCGCCGCCGGCGGCGCCGCCGACACGCTCGGCCGGATCATCGCCGACCACCTCTCCACCGCCTTCCGCGAACAGTTCTTCATCGAAAACCGCGGCGGCGCAGGCGGCATCGTGGGCGCGCAGGCGGGCGCGGCAGCCGAGCCCGACGGCTACACTCTCGTCGTCTCCAGCATCGCCTCCAACGTCATCTCGCCGGTATTCAATCCCAAGGCGGGCTACGACGGGCTGCGCGACTTCACCCACATCGCCTATCTCGGCGGCCCGCCCGTGGTCATGATCGTGCATCCCTCGCTGGGCGCGACCACCTACAAAGACTTTCTCGCCATCGCGCGCGCGTCCAAGGAGCCGCTGAGCTACATCTCGCCGGGGACGGGCTCGCACGGATACCTGGTCGGCGAATATCTGGCGCAGCAGGAAGGCTACAAGGTCAGTCACATCCCGTACAAAGGCGCGGGCCCCGCACTGACCGATCTCCTGGCCGGGCACGTCAAACTCGGAACGATGACGTTCTCGTCCGCCGCCGAGCAGATCCGCGCCGGCAAGGTGCTGGCGCTCGCGGTCTCCACCGAAAAGCGCATCCCGAATTTTCCCAACATCCCGACCTTCCGGGAGGTCGGCCAGGACCTGGTTGCGGCGACCTGGTTCTCACTGTCGGGACCGGCGCGGTTGCCGAGCGACATTGTTGAAAAGACGAGCCGCGAAACCCTCAAGGCCATGCAGTTGCCCGACGTGCAGAAGCGGCTCGCGCTCGACGCCATCGAATCGCGACTGATGTCGCCGGCGGAATTCACAAAATTTATCGAGACCGAGACCGCGCGTTGGGCGCCGATCGCCAAGCAACTCGCCGCGACCAATCCTCCGCAGTAACTCCAAGCGCGGGCCTCGCTTCGCTCTCCACGCGAGAAGCGCGCCAGGTCGGCGCCGACGGGACACGCGTGCGCGCGCGTCTCGAAGGATGAGGGGCAGCGAGAGCGCTAGATCGGCACCGCCATCGCCTCGAAGGCGGAATCGCAATTGATCAGGTCGACCCGCTTCTGAACGATGCGGAAGCTCGCGCCATCGCGGCGCAGCCGGTGGCGCTGCTGACCGGCGAAGACGCGCTGCGCGTCGTCGCGATACTCGACCATGATCACGGTCGAGCCGACGACGTATTCGCCCTTGGCCTCGTCGGCCTCTTCGACCAGGACGTTGCCGACGAGATGCGCCGTGCGCGAGGGCGGCGTCTGCACGTGGATGCGGGGGTGTTCGAGGCGCTCGACCCGCGTTCGCATCAGATCGCGATCATCGTAGAACAGCGATGCCTGGTCGAACGGGCTCTCCTGGTCCGGCACCGCCGGGACCCAATAGGTGCCGTCCTCGGCGAAAAGTCCCATCCATTCGCGAAAGCGCCTGGAGTCGAGCAGCCGTGCCTCGTGGATCAGGAATTGCTCGATCGGCGCACGGTCGACGCCGGCGCTGCCCGGCGAAGCAGGAGCGCGCGTGGGCGCGTCCATCAAGCCGCCTCGCGCATATAGCCGAGCCAGGCCTTGTATTGCGCGCGCACGACCATCTCGTGGGTGGCCAACGCGCGCGTGGCATTGAGCTCGCGGTCGGGCTCCTCGTCGCCCAGCCCGCGCGAAATGTCGACCCAATCGGTGGCGTGGCTCCGCAACCCCTTCTGCGCCCGCACGAAGGATTCGAGATCATCGGTCTGCACGAACGAGGCCGCCGAATGCGTGACATTGAGCAGGCGGATATTGCCGAAATTCATCGCCGCCGGCGCACCGACGAGGCGAATGGGATAGATCGTCACCTCGGTGCGGTCGACCGCGATCGGCTTGATCACCCGCACGTGGATGTTGAGCCCCATGATCGACATGTTGGGATAGATCAGCGAATTGTGCAGGCGCGGCGTCAGGATCTGCTGGGCGCGCTCGGCCCCCACCTTCTCCGCCAGCACGCGCTTGTACTCGTCGAATGCCGGGCTCGAGCGCTTGCCGTCGTCGAGGGCGGTGTTGCTGGTCCAGCCGTGGCCGTTGCCTGCGATATAGCTCTTGCGGTCCTTCCAGGATGCCGCCGTCTGCTTCTTTTCGGTTTCGACGACGGCGGCGCCCTTCTGGTCGCCCTCGCGGCGCGCGAACTGAACGCCTTGCTTGTTGACCGTCGAGGCGTGACCGAACGGCACGTGATAGGAATCGAGCACGTTCTCGACCTGGAGCTTCCAGTTGCCGTTATAGGCGTAGCGGTGCATGCCGACGTCGAGCGCCAGCGTGCCGTCGGGCGCGCGGTCGACGAGATCGTCGATATTGCCCTTCATCGGGCCGATGTGGTCCTCCAGGCTCGGGCCTTTCGCAGCGAGGCTCGCGAACACGAAGCCGCGATACTCGCCGACGCGCGGCGCGCGACCGAGGCTGAAGTCCGACTTGTCGAAGTCGGCGGCGCAGCCTTCCGGCACCGGCACCGAGGCCAGGCGGCCGTCGGTGTCGAAGCTCCAGCCGTGATAGCAGCAGGTCAGCCGCGGCGCATTGCCCTTGCGCTCGTTCACCACCTTGGCGCCGCGATGGGTGCAGCGGTTGAGCAGAACATGCACGCCGCCGTCGCGGTGGCGGACCATGATCACGGGCTGCCGTCCGAGCTCGGTGGTGATGTAGTCGCCGGGCTGCGGCACCTGGCTGGTATGGCCGACGAACAGCCACGCCTGGCCGAAGATGCGCGCCATCTCGAGCTCGAAGACGTCAGGATCGGTGTAGACGTCGCGGTGCACGCGACCGGGCTCGATGAGGCGGGCGATGTGATCGGCATGTCCGTTACGCATGGAATATGCTCGCGGTTAAGGACGTCGTGAGCGTCGTTCCTCCTCATTCTCGTGAGGAGGGTCAGTCCCCTTCGCATAAGACGCGGCCCCTACTCCGCCGCCTGATGCGCGTAGCGCTGCACGTCCATGTTGACGAGTTGCAGCGGCGACGCGGTTTCCTCCAGCATGCCCCAGCTCTTGAGCCAGTCGTAGGTGCGCTGCATCTCATCGAGGGGGATCGGCGCGGGATCGCAGACGACCAGGCGGCCCTCGCGCAGGTCCTCGACCTTCAGGGCGGCGACCTCGGGATCGCTCTTGCCGTGATAGTCGATGAAGTAATGCAGATAGGCGCGCTTGTCGGCGTTGATGCGGCGGACGGCCTCGCGCACCGCGCGATTGAAGGCGGCGTAGGTTTCCGCATCCACACGGTCCGATGCCACCTCGGTGCCGTGGAAGAAGGCCGAGCAGATGATCCGGCAGCCCTTCTTCTCCGCCAGCGTGATGTGCGGCTCGGTCAGCGTGGTGGCATCGATCTCGCCCTTCATCAGCGCGTCGAGCCGGTAGCGCGAACCGTTCGGCGCGCGGCAGAGCTTGATCTCCTCGCGCGGCAGGAAGCCTTCCAGCATATGCAGGGCGATGTAGTGGGTGCCGAAATAGAACGGCACGCCGATGGTCTTGTTGGCGAGCTGCTGCGGCGTGAACACAGGTGAATCCGGAGCCACGACCAGGGCGGAGTACGTCACGATGGCGCGTCGCCCGAGCTGGCGGCTGCCGGCGCCGGTCTCCTGCACCCGGCAGTAGTTGCCCCATTCGCAGGCGTTGTACATGTCCGCCCGGCCCTGCTCGAACAACTTGCCGTGGCTGGCAAAGGGATCGACGCCTTTCGGGCTGGTCACGTGGGTCTCGACCTTCTTCTCGACCCCCTGCTCGCGGTCGGCCCATTCGACCGTGATGCCCTCCTGCTCGAACAGGCCCTCATCGTAGGCGACCAGCTCGGGCAGCCCCTGGAACGGCGCGGTGGTCTCCAAAACCAGTTTTTTCATATGGATCGTTCTCCGAGCGATGGGCCCATCGTCCGCACCGGCGAACCGCAAACGGCCGGGATGCGCTTGCCTGATCGGGCGCAGTTGAATACGACTGGCACGGCCCGTCAAGCGGCCCAATGGTAGGATTGTTCAACAATGGCCTACGGCCCCTCCCCGATCAAGCGCGACAGCGTCATCAGCCAGGCGGCGCAGGAAATCTGCCGCATCATCGAGGCCGAGCGGCTCGCCCCGGGCGATACGCTGCCGCCGGAGACGCGGCTTTCGCAGATGCTCGGCATCAGCCGAAATTCGGTGCGCGAGGCGCTGCGCGTGCTGCACGGCCTCGGCTATGTCGAGAAGGCGGCGGGACGGCGTGTCGTGGTCACCGCCGGCGCGCAGGGCGGCAAGAGCATGTTCGATGAGAGCGTGCTGCTCGAAGCGGCGCCGATCGCGAACCAGGTCCGCTCGCATATCGCGCAGAAATGCGCCGAGCTTTCCGCCGAGCGCATGACCGCCGCCGAGTTGACCGAGCTCGCAGGCGCGCTCGCCGCGCTCGAACAGGCCATCGCGCGGCAGGATCTGGCAGCCGCCAAGGCCGCACACGATGCGTTCCACGGGCTGCTGTTGGCGAGCGCCAGGAATCCGCTGCTGGTCGCGATGTTCAACCAGGCGCAGGTGGCGCGGCTCTCGAACATCTCGCCCGAGCACAAGAGCTTCTACGATCCGCGCCATCTTGCGCATCACCGCGCCTTATTGCGCGCGCTGCGCAAGCGCGACGCGCGGGCCGCAAGCGCGGTGGTGCGCAAGCATTTCCAGAGCCTCGGACTGATGCTCGAATTCGTCACGCAGTCGCGGCGGAAGCCGGCGGCGCGGGTGCTCGCGCTGGTGCCGCCGGCGCGCGGGGCGGGGCGCTGATGCACGATCTGTCGCGCCTGGCATCGGGCGATCCGCGCGTGGGCACGGCGCTATTACATTCGGCGCGGAGAAAGTCTTCTCGCGGACCGCGCCTTTGCCCACCCTAACGCCGCTGACGTGCTCCGCTACGCGCGCGGGCGCAGCCGTTGAATCTGCATCTGCGCCAGGAACGGGACCAGCGGATGCGCCCCCATCTTCACGATCGACGGCAGGTCGAGCTTGATCAGCGCCTCGCGCTGATCGGGGGAAAGCCGGAACTTGTCCGCGAAGGCCGGCGCATCGGCCACGTATTGCGCCCGCAGGTCGGCGTCGTGGGCGAGCCCGTGCAGCGCCGAGGTGAGCTCGACCAGCTCGGGCTTGATCGAAGGATAATGCGCGGCGCGCTCGGCGTCGTTATGCCCACCGGTCCAGGCCAGCGAGGCATAGTTGTGATGCCAGCTCGGATCCATGGAGACGATGTCCGGCTTGCGCTCACCCAGCGCGCCGGCCGCGCAGGCCCAGCAGCGCAGCTCGATATTGCCGGTGTCATCGAGCTCGGTCTCGTCGTAGCCGATCAGCGACTTGAGCTTTCCGCTCCGGAGCTGCTCGAGCACGCGGGTGTCCCAGCCAAGCTCCGGATTGGAATAGCGGTCGGTGCCGGGAAAATGCGACATCCCGCCGCTCGAGAGCACCACCGTCTTGAGGCCGAGCGCGGTCACGGTGCGCGCAACCGCCTGCCCGAAGGCATAGCAGCGTTCCATGGTGGGCTGCGGCGGCAGATAGGCATTGACGTAGATCGGCAGCACCGGCTCGGTATGGCCGATATGCGTCAACGGAATGCCGATGGCGTAGTCGATCTTGGCCGTGCTGGTGAAGGCTGGGTCGAAGTTCTGCCGGTAGAGCTGGCGAACGATCTCGAAGCCGATCTCGCTCGGGATCTTCCAATGGAATTTCCGGCCGGCGAAGTCGCCGGTCGCCTCGCCGCCGACATGCACGGTGAACGGCGGCGCGGCGTTGTGGAAGAACTGCTCGGCATGGTCGTTGGAGAAGATGATCCAGAGGTCGGGCTTCAACGCCCGCAACCTCTTGCCGATATCGGCCGCCACCTCGCGCACATGCTCGACGTTCTTCTTGTCTTCGGTCTCGGGCATGGTGAAGAACTGAGGCGCATGGGGCAGCATCGCCCCGCCGATCACCGTCGACATCATGGTCGTTCTCCTTGGCCGCTTCGGGTTCGCGCGCAGGTGCGCGCGGCGGACCGGTTCACTGGCAAAATATCGCGCCAAGCATGCGCCAACAAGGCGACACTTCACAGCCCAAACGGAAGCAAGTAGGTATGCCTGAAATTCGAGCTTGCTCCGCCGCCCGAGGCGCTATTTCCATCCCGCAGTAACCCACGAGGAGTCCCAATGGCTGACGTGCCGATAACGATCGCATGCGGCAATTACGATCGCACCCGCGCCATCAGGGACGGCCGCGTCAAGGTGGAAGGCTGCGACGTCACCTACCTGCCGCTGTATCCGGAGGAGATCTTCTTTCGCGCCTTCCGCTATCAGGAATTCGACGTCTCGGAACTGTCGTTCTCGAGCTACATCCGCACCATTGCCGCGGGGGATTCGGCCTATGTCGGCATTCCCGCCTTCGTGTCGCGGCTGTTCCGGCATTCCGGCATCTACATTCGCGCCGATTCCGGCATCCGCACGCCCGCCGACCTGCGCGGCAAGCGCATCGGGTTGCCGGAATATCAGATCACCGCCGTGGTCTGGATGCGCGGCATGATGCAGCACGAGTATGGCGTCAAGCCGACCGAGATCCATTGGCGCAGCGGCGGCCAGGAGGAGGCAGGCCGCGACGAGCGCACCCCGCTCAAGCCGATCGCAGGCCTCGATCTCAAGCCGATCGGCAAGGACCAGACCCTGGTCGACATGCTGCGCGACGGCGAGCTCGACGCCCTGTTCACGGCGCGGGCGCCGTCATCGTTCCTCCGCGGCGAGCCCCATATCAAGCGGCTGTTTCCCAACACCCGCGAGGCGGAGCAGGCCTACTACAAGAAGACCCGCATGTTTCCGCTCATGCACCTCGTCGGCATCCGCAAGGAGCTGGTGCAGAAATATCCCTGGCTCCCGTCGAGCGTCTACAAGGCGTTCTGCGAGGCCAAGGCGCTCGCCATGATCGATCTTCTCGACGTCAACGCGCTGATGGTGACGCTGCCCTGGCTCATCCCGGAGACCCAGGAGACCATGGCGGTCATGGGGAAGGACTTCTGGGCTTACGGCATCCAGGAGAACATGCGCGAGATCACGGCGCTGACCCAGTACGCCCATGAGCAGGGCCTGATCGATCGCAAGGTCGCGGTCGAGGAGCTGTTTCACCCGTCGATGTTCGAGATTTCGAAGGTTTGATCAGCGGGCGGCGATTGTTACGCACGCGGCGGTGTATGGTGCGGCGGTTTGGAGTGGGTCATGCAGCATGACGATCGGGTGATCGTGGTCGGCGCCGGGCCGGTGGGCGCGGTGACGACGCTCGCCTTGATCAAGCAGGGCATTCCGGTCACGCTGCTGGAGAGCGAGCCCGAGCCGCCCGAGGATCAGCGCGCCGCCACCATTCACCCGCCGACCGTCGAAATGCTGGCCGAGCTCGGGCTCAAGGACGAAGCCTTTGCGGACGACGCCAGCGGCGGATTGCAGTCGCCGATCTTCCACTTCCGCGACCGCGTGAGCGGTGAGCTCGTCGCCGTGTTCGACCTCAATCTACTCAAGGGCGAAGTGCCATACCCGTTCGTGGTGCAATGGGAGCAATACAAGCTGGTGCGGGCGGCGCAGCCGCGTATCGAGGGGAGCGGGATCGCCGAGGTCCGCTTCTCTACCAAGGTGACGGGCCTTGTGCAGAGCGCGGACCACGTCGACGTCACCGTGATCAATGCCGGCGGCGAAACCGAGACACTGCGCGGGCGCTACGCCATCGGTACCGATGGCGGCCGCAGCACCGTGCGGCGCCAGGCCGACATCGAGTTCGAGGGCTTCACCTGGGCCGAGCGTTTCATCAAGATCGCCACCAGCTTCGATTTCGGCGCGACCGGCCGGGGTTTCTGCACCCGCAACTATTTCTCCGATCCCAACGAGTGGCTCAACCTGTTCAAGGTCGTCGGCGACGGCCCGCCCGGGTTCTGGCGCGGCATCATGCCGGTGCCGGCGGAGGAGAGCGACGAGCAAGCCTTGAGCATGGACGGCATCCAGCGGCGTCTGCAGGGCATCCACAGCAAGCCCGGCGACTACGAAATCCCGTACTACGCGCTCTATTCCGTGCACCAGCGGGTGGCTGCGACCTTCAACAAGGGCCGCGTGCTGCTCGCTGGCGACAGCGCGCATGTCAACAATCCCATCGGCGGCATGGGCATGAACGGCGGCATCCATGACGCGATGAACCTCGCGAACAAGCTGGCCGATGTCTGGTTCGGGCGCGCCGAGCCCGACGTGCTCGACCGCTACACCCGCCAGCGGCGCAAGGCGCAGGTCGATTTCGTGCAGGCACAGACGATCCAGAACAAGAAAGCGCTGGAGGAAAAAGACCCGGTCATCCGCCGTCAGCATCTCGACGATCTCCGGCGCACGTCCGAGGACGTGAAGCTGCACAAGCAGTACCTGTACCGGTCCGCGCTGTTCGACAGTCTCAACTCGGCCAACGCGGTGGAGTGACGCGGCGAGTGGCGAACAGCAGGTAGCGAATAGAGGCCGGTTCGCTACTCCCCTTTCGCCTTTCGTGGCATGCTCGCAACATGGACGTTGTCGTCGAGGAGGTGTCGCAGATCTGGCCGGGCATTCGCGGCACCAGCGTGGTCGCGCTCGATCGGGTATCGCATCGGTTCCAATCCGGCCGTATCACCTGCCTGCTGGGGCCGTCGGGCTGCGGCAAGAGCACCCTGATCCAGATCATCGCCGGGCTCGAGCGTGCGACGTCAGGCACCGTGCGGATCGAAGACCCGCAGCACCGCGATATCCAGCATTCGCTCGGCGCGGACTCGGTGATGGTGTGGCAGAACTCTCAATCTGTTCCCCTGGCGCAGCGTCATCGACAATGTCGCGTTCGGCCTGGAGATGCGTGGCGTGGCCAAGGCCGCGCGCTATGAGCGCGCCCGTGCGTTGATCGCCTCGGTCGGGCTGCGCGGGTTCGAGCGGCACCTGCCCGGGCAATTGTCCGGCGGCATGCGCCAGCGGGTGGCGCTGGCGCGCGCGCTCATCATGGAGCGGCCGATCCTGCTGATGGACGAGCCGTTCGCCGCGCTCGACGCGCAGACCAAGATCGTGATGCAGGAAGAACTGCTGCGGATCTTCGACCGCACCCGCAAGACCATCCTGTTCGTCACCCACGCGATCGAGGAGGCCATCCTGCTCGGCGACGAGGTCGTGGTCATGACCGCACGGCCGGGTCGCATCAAGGACGTGATCCCCGTCGACCTGCCGCGGCCGCGCTCGCACGAGATGGTCGCTGCCAAGGAGTTCGGCGCGCTGTTCGACCGCACCTTCCATCTCATCCGCGAGGAAGTGACCAAGACCATGGCGCAGCAAGACGCGCTGGAGGCGCGATGACGTCGGGTCGCGCCGCGCGGATCTGGCAGTTCGCGCTGCCGCCCCTGACCATCGTGGCCGTGGTGGTGGCCTGGGAAGCGCTGGTCCGGCTCAGGGGGATTGCGCCGATCTATCTGCCCGCCCCCTCCTCGGTCTTCGTCTATCTCTCGCGCATGATCGCCGACGGCTCCATGCCTTATCATCTCGGCATCACCCTGCTGCGCATCTTCGTCGGATTTGGCCTCGCGGCCGTGTTCGGGATCGCGCTCGGCGTGCTGATGGGGATGTCGCGCACGATCGCGCGGGTCGCGGACGTCTGGATCGCCGCGCTCTATCCGCTGCCGAAGATTTCGCTCATCCCGCTGCTGATCATCTGGGTCGGTACCGGCGAAGCCTACAAGATCGTGATCAGCGCGGTGAGCGCGTTCTTTCCCATCGTGATCAGCACCTATTCCGGCATCCGCCAGACCGACCGCGGCCTGATCAAGGCGGCGAAGGATCTCGGCGCCAATGCCAGGCAAATCCAGCTCAAGGTGGTGATCCCCGGGGCCATTCCCAGCATTTTTGCCGGCCTTCACCTCGGCATGGGAATTGCAATCATTCTGGTGGTGGCCGCCGAGATGATCGGCGGATCGAGCCAGGGCGGCATGGGTTGGCTGTTGATCAGTTCCGGGCAGGTGATGGAAACCGAGAAGGTCTTCGCCAGCCTGATCGTGCTTGCGGTCGTAGGGGCTGTTGTCATCAAATTGCAGCAGTGGATCGACCGCAAGGTCGCGCCGTGGGTCAGTTACCACGACGGCTGACGCTCAACTCCGTGACTCCGTCACCTGCGGCGCTTCGGACCAGATAGAGGAGAACCATATGACGCGATTGGCAAAGGCTTGGTTGGCGGCGAGCGTCGGCATTTGCGCCGCGCTGGGCGCGACCGCTTCCGGCGGCGCGGCCGATCTCGTCCGCGTGGGCGAAGGTCCCTTCATCACCGGCGGCGCGTTCTTCATCGCGCGCGAGAAGGGCTACTTCAAGAAGCTCAATCTCGAGATCGAGACCAAGCGCTTCGAGGACGGCGCCTTCGCCGTTCCATCCATGATCGCGGGCGAGCTCGAGCTCACGCTGATGACGGCGAATGCCAGCCTGTTCAACAGCGTCGCCAAGGGCGCCCCGCTCGTGGTCGTTCTCGACCGCGGTCACAACCGCCCCGGCTTCGGCTACACCGTGATCAATGTCACGCAGGCGCTGCATGACCAGGGCGTGCGCGCCGCCGGCGATTTCGCCAAGCTCAAGGGCAAGAGGTTCGGCGTCACCGCGCTCGGGAGCATCAACCAGTACACCGCCGCCCAGGCGCTGCTCAAAGCCGGTCTCGATCCCGCCAAGGATGTGCAATGGATCGTGAACGTCCCGCAACCCGACCTCATGCGCATGTTGGGACAGAACCAGGTCGACGCCACCGACCTTGCCTACCAGTTCGGCTTCTTCGCGCAGAACAACAAATGGGGCCCGATCGTGGTCAACGACGACGAGATCGTCCCCGGCGCCGAGATCGCGACCTACGCGGTGCGCAAGGACTTCCTCCAGAAGAACCGCGATGCGGTGGTCCGTTTCGCCATGGCCTACCTGCGGGGGATCAAGGAGTTCAATGCCGCCGCCAGGGACCCCGGCGCGCATCCCGACATCGTCGACATCCTCGCGCAGAACACCGCGCTCAACAAACCCGAGTTGGTGCGGGCGATCGCGCCGCACTGGTCCTACATCGCCGACGACGGCCTGCCGTTGGTCGATTCGATCATGGAGATGCAGGACTTCTGGAGCGGCAAGTATTTCAACTTCGTGGAAAAGAAGGTCCCGCGCGAACAGCTGTTCGACCTCAATGTCGCGAAAGAGGCGCAGGCGCGGCTGGAGAAGGAGAAGCCGTTCGGGAATTGACGCGCGGGCGTCACGCTCCTCGCGTGTCCCGGGCGAGCGACGCGAGACCCGGGACCCAGGGGCTGCACGACGGCCTAATCGTTTGCAGTCTGCGACACGGGTCTAGCACCGCCGTGTTCCCCTGGGTCCCGGCTCGCGCTCGCGCGCGGTACCGTGCCGGACACTTAGTGAACGGGCGCTCGCTTGGCCGGACACGAGCGCGCAGCGTCCCGTCAGCGGACGACAACACTTCACTCACTTCAACGCGTCTCCCCATTTCTCCTCGATCGCCTGCGCCTCCGCGAGCGACAGCGCCGACGTCGGCGGAAACTTGTCGAACCAGGGAAACGGCCGGCACGCCTCGATGATCACCTTGGAATGCGAGGTGACGCCGCGCTGCTTGTCGGCTGCCGGAATGCGGGGATCGAGCGCCGAGCTCCAGGCATTCCTGACGATGTCGATCTGCTCCGACGGCTCGCAACGGGTGGCGACCGCCCACATGACGTCGTTGAGGTTGGACGGGTCGACGTCCTCGTCCACGACCACGACGATGCGCGCCATGTAGCTGTGCGCCGCGGCGACCAGCGCGGCCCGCTTGGCATGACCGTCGTAGCGCTGCTTGAGCGCCACCACGGTCATGAGCTGCGAGACGTGCTGCCAGGCCCCGACCACGTCGCTGATGCCGGCGGCGTCGAGGTTCTGCCAGATCGTGGCGGCGCGGAACGGAAGCCCGAAATGAAAGCGCGGCGGCTTCATCGGGGGCGACCCCAGCAGGATCGGGTCGTTGCGATAATAGGATGCCGTCACCGCCATGACCGGCGCCGGTCGCGCTTCCGATGCGTAATAGCCGGTGAATTCGCCGAACGGTCCTTCCGGCAGCGCGGTTTCGCTGATCGGCAGGAGTTGGCCTTCGAACACGATCTCCGCATGCGCCGGGATCGGCAGGCCGGTCAGTGGTCCGCCATAGACCTCGATCGGCGCGCCTTTGATGGCGCCCGCGAACTCGTATTCCGATTGTCCGGCGGGCAGGTATTCGAAGCCGGCAATGAACAACGCCGGATCCTCGCCATTGACCACCGCGAGCGGGCACGGCTTGCCCTGGTCCCAATACTTTTTCGCGATGATGGCGCCGTGCCGGCCGCCATGATCGAACTGGACCGTGAGCTTGTTCCGGCCATGCACCTGGATGCGGTAGATCGAAGCGTTGATCCAGCCCTCGTCGGGATCCCGCATGATCACGATCGAGCCCGAGCCGATATAGGGACCTCCGTCATGCCGGTGCCAGATCGGCGCCGGAAACCCGGCGAGATCGACCTTGTCGTCCTCGCGCGCATTCTGGAGAAACGCTGCATCCTTCACGACGGCAGGCTGATGCGGACGGAGTGTCTTGCGCTTCTCCATCCAGGCCTTGAGCGTATCGAGTGGCCGCAATGTCGGATCGATGCCGAGCGCGAGCGCGGCCCGCTGCGGGGTGGTGGCGGCGTTGGTAAAGACGCGCACCCCGCGCGGAAAGCCCTTGATGGCGTCGAACAGCAGCGCGGGCCCATCGGGTCGCCCGGCCGCCACCTCGGTGATCCCGCCAATTTCGAAGCGAGGGTCGGCGCCGTCGATGCGCCGCAGCGCACCGAGCTTGTCGACAAGCCCGATGAATTCGCGCAAGTCCTGATACATACCCCTTCGTCCCCTGAGCCGCTCGGCATCATGGCATTTTCGGCCAACGCCGGCACCGGTTCTGTGCAGGAGCGCAGCCCGCTTCGCAAGATCCGCGTCAACATAGACGCCACGCAGGATATCAGGCGGCGCGGCTTGTGGTGAGACGCGGTTCCTCGCTATTGTTCGCCACCCCGTTACGCAAGAAGGACAGTCGCCATGGCCAAGCTTCGCCACATCGCGCTCATCGTGCCGGACCCGGAGAAAGCCGCCAAATTTTTCGAAGAGGCCTTCGACATGAAAGTGGCGGGCAAAGCCCGGCGCGGGCTCTACGTCTCGGACGGCACCATCAACGTCGCCCTGCTCAAGCAGGAGGGCAACGAGGAGGTCGGCATCTATCACTTCGGGATGTGGGTGGATGATCTCGACCAGGCCGAGAAGAAGGTCGTGGACGCCGGCGGAAAGTATCTCGCGGGCCGTCCGGAGCCGGCCAAGCCCGGTCAAGCCGCCAACGCGCATTCCTACTACGAGGCAAAGTACAAGGATCCGCTCGGCATCGTGTTCGATCTCACCCACACCGGCTGGGTCGGCGCCGTGAAGGACGTGGTGGCGGCGAAGAATTGACAGAGGGGTGCCCGGCTCAAGCCGTCATTGCCGGGCTTGACCCGGCAATCCATCCCCTGACGAGCAAGCACTTCGGTCCTTCTGCGAAGACGATGGACCCGCGGGTCAAGCCCGCGGGTGACGAACACTTACGGCGCGGGACGCATGAATAGACCCTCCAACCGCGTGATCGTCATCGGCGCCGGGCCGGTCGGGCTGTGCCTGTCGCTGGCATTGGCGCAGCAGGGCATCCCGGTCTGTCTGATCGAAGCGCTCGGCGACCACAACTTTCTCGAACAGGTGCCGCGGGCCGGCACCAACCATCCCGCGACGCTCGAACTGTTTGAGCGCATCGGGCTTTACGACAAGCTCGAACCGCGCGGCATCATCGCGCCCCTGTTCCATTATTGGGACCGCCACGAGAGCAAGCTGGTCGCCGAGTTCGACCACGCTCATCTCAAGGACGATACCCGCTTCCCCTACGTCTTGCAGTGCGAGCGTATCAAGATCGTCGAGGAAGCGCTCAAGCTGGTGAAGGCGCATCCCGGGATCGAGCTGCGGCTGTCGACCGAGTTCACGGCATTCAGCCAGACCGCCGACGGCGTGACGGTTCAGGTGACGAATCCAGCGGGCGAATCCGAAGCCATCGCGGGCAGCTATCTCGTCAGCGCCGAAGGCGCGCGCAGCATCGTGCGCAAGGATCTCGATATCGAGTTCGAGGGCTTCACCTACCCCGATCGCACCTTGAACATCGAGGTGGCCTACGATTTCAGACGGCACGGCTATACCGAGCGCAACTACATCTCAGACCCCGACGAGTGGTCGAACCTGTTTCACTGGAAGGGGCCGCCCGACCGCTGGCGGGTTCATTTCCCCACGGCGCCCGACGCCGACGAGGCCGCGCTGACGCAGCCTGAAGCATTGCAGGCGCGGCTGCAGCGCTTCCTGCCGATCGGCAAGGGGTTCGACATCGTCGGCAGCAATCTCTACGTGGTGCACCAGCGCGTGGCGAAAAAATTCCGCGCCGGCCGCGCCATCCTCGCCGGCGACTCCGCGCACGTGAACAGCCCGATCGGCGCCATGGGTATGAACAGCGGCATTCACGACGCATTCAATCTGGCGGAGAAGCTCGTCGGCATCCTGCGCGGGAAGGCGGATGCGGACATTCTCGACCGTTACGAGCGCCAGCGCCGCCACGTCGCGTTGCAACACACGCAGGCTCAGACCATGCGCAACAAGCGGTTGCTGACGGAAAAGGATCCGGCGGTGCGCCGGAAGAACCACGACGAGTTGCGCCGGACCGCGGAAGATCCCAAGCTTGCGCGTGCGTTTCTGCTGCGCAGCTCGCTGATCGAAAGCCTGCGTGAAGCTGAGCAGATTGCGTGAAACGGCCTTGGCACGAGGGTTGCTAGGATTCTGGCCGACACGTACGGCACGGGAGACCGACCTCATGACTCGCCTGGTCCTGATGCTGCTCGCGGGCTGCTTTTGGACGTCCGCAGCGCATGCACAGCCCGCCGACGCGCGCTGGCCGGAGCGGCCGATCCGCTTCATCGTGCCATTCACCGCCGGCAGCAGCTCGGACACCGTCGCCCGCTTGGTCGCGCAAAAGCTCGGTGAACGCCTGGGTCAGCAGTTGGTCGTCGAGAACCGCGTTGGCGGCGGCGGCAGCATCGGCACCGACCAGGTCGCACGCGCCGAGCCTGACGGCTATACGCTCGGGCTTGCCAACACCAGCACGCATGCGGTGGCGGCCAGTGCCGCCACCATCTCCTACGATCCGGTCAAGGACTTTGCACCGGTGTCGATGCTCGGCAGCTCTCCGTTCGTGCTGGCGCTCTTCCCCGCCGTGCCCGCGCAAACCGTGCAGGACCTGATCGCGCTCGCAAAAGCCAGGCCGCGTGCTCTCAACTACGCCTCCGCCGGGGCGGCGACGCTGGCGCACCTCTCGGGAGCGCTGTTCGAGAAAATGGCAAAGATCGAGCTGACCCACGTGCCTTATCGCGGCACAGCCCAATCCACGCTCGACCTGCTCGAAGGCCGCGTCGAGATGCAGTTCGGCACGATCCCGCCATCGCTGTCGCATATCCGCGCGGGCAAGCTGCGCGCGCTGGCGGTGACCGGCGCGGTCCGCAATCACACCCTACCGGATGTCCCCACGATCGCCGAGTCCGGCCTGTCCGGCTACGAATGCTCGCTGTGGCAGGCGATCGTCGCACCGGCCGCGACGCCGAACGCCATCATCGCGCGGCTTAATCGCGAAACAACAGCCGTTCTCAACGATCCGGAGGTGCGGGCGGCCTTTGCCAAGCACGGCGTGGAGCCGGAACCCGGATCGTCCGAAGCGCTGGGTTCACGCATCCGCGACGACGTGAAGAAATGGCGCGACGTCATTACCAGCGCGGGCATCCGCGAGAACTAGAGCGTAGCCGGTTCGGCTCGACGCAACACAGTTGCGGCGCACTCAGTGTGCCGCTTGAACTCGTTCCATCCCCACAGACGCGCGCTAATCCGCCTTGGCGCCTGACGTGCGGATGACGTCGGCCCATTTCCTGGTCTCGTCCGCCATGAAGGCTCCGAAGTCGCTGCCGAACACCGTGCCTGGCTCCGAGCCGAGCTCCTGTATGCGCGCCACCATGTCGGGCGCCTTGAGCGCCTTTGCCACTTCGCTGCGCAGCTTCGCCAGTACAGGCTCCGGGGTTTTCGCCGGAGCGACGAGCCCATACCACGACGACGCGTCGAAACCGGCGAGGCCCTGCTCGGCGATCGTCGGTACATTGGACAGTGCCGACGGCCGCTTGGCCCCGGCATTGGCTAGCGCGCGCACCTTGCCGGTGGCGATTTGCGGCAGCACCACCGGCATCAGGTCGAAGAACATCTGCACATGCCCGCCGATGAGATCGTTCATCGCCGGTCCCGCGCCGCGATAGGGAACGTGCACGATGTCGATGCCGGCCTTGCTCTTGAACAGCTCGCCGGAGAGGTGATTGGTCGTGCCGTTGCCGGCGGAAGCAAAGTTGATCTTGCCCGGATCCTTCTTTGCGAGCGCGATCAGTTCCTGCACGTCGTTCGCCGCCACGGCGGGATGCACGATCAATACGATGGGCGCGGTCGCGAACAGCGCGATGGGAGCGAAGTCCTTGGCCGGATCGAATGTAAGCTTGTTGTAGAGCGTCTGGTTGACGGTGAGCGGGCCGGGCGCGGTGAACAGCAGGGTGTAGCCGTCGGGGTCCGCCTTGGCGACGTAGTCGCTGCCGGTATTGCCGCCGCCGCCGGAGCGGTTCTCGACGATGAATTGCTGACCCAGGTTGTCCGAGAGCTTCTGCGCCAGGATGCGCGCCATCACGTCGACCGATCCGCCCGGCGGATACGGATTGACGATGCGGACGACGCGATCCGGATAGGTTTCGGCCATCGCCTGAGCCGTCAGCACGAACAGCGATACGGCGGCGATTGAGACGAGGCGCGAGATCTGTGACATCCGGTTGCCTTCCACGCTCTGTGGTTGCTGTGGCGACAAGCGAAGCTATGACAATTGCCCCATCGGCCGCCAGCGCATAAGCCGTGCAGAACAGGCCAGAATGCCAGACGGATTGACGCATTATTCGGCAGTCTTCATTCGGCAGTCTTCGCTAGACGGCCGCGCATCGCCGGGATGAAAGCCGGGATCTCGCGTGAGGGGAAGCAGGCAGAGGCAAATGGATTGAGTCGCGACGTTCGGAACGAGCCTGGCCTGCCTTGACAGCCTGCGGGCATCGGCACAGCGTTGGAAATATCGGCGAGGAGAAACTGATGAGCAAGCTGCATCTGACATTTGCCTGCGGACCGTACGACCGCACGCTCGCTTTGCGCGACGGCTCGGTCCAGCCCGAGGGCATCGACTTGAATTACATCGCCTCGCAACCTCCCGATATCTTCTGGCGCATGCTGCAATTCAAGGAGTTCGAGATCTCGGAAATGTCGCTCTCGAACCACGCGACGTTGGTCAGCACCGGCGATGTGCCGTTCATCGCCATCCCGGTGTTCCCGTCGCGCGTCTTTCGCCACGGCTATTTCTTCATCAACACGGACAAGGGGATCAAGACGCCGGCGGACCTCAAGGGCAAGCGCGGCGGCGTGCCCGAATACACCATGACCGCAGCGGTCTATATGCGCGGGCTCCTGCAGCACGAATACGGCGTCAAGCCGAGCGACATCGAATGGGTGCAGGGGCGCGCCGACCGCCTCAACCGCAAGCTGCCGCCGGATATTCGCTTGACGCAGGCGCCCGCAGGCACCGAGCTCGGCGACCTGCTCGAGCGCGGCGAGATCGACTTCATGATGACGGCAAACAACCCGCTCGCCTTCCGCCGCGGCTCGCCCAAGGTCCGCCGGCTGTTTCCGAACTATGCCGAAGTGGAGAAGGACTATTATCGGCGCACCAGGATCTATCCGATCATGCACACCGTGGTGGTCCGCCGCGACGTCCATGAGGCCAACCCCTGGGTGGCGCTGAGCATGTACAAGGCGCTCTCGCGCGCCAAGGAACAGGCCTATCAGCTCCTGGCCGACATGGGCTCGCCGAAGGTGTCGTCCGCTTGGCTGCAGCCGCTGCTCGAAGAGGAGAGGGAAATCATCGGCGAGGACTGGTTTCCCTACGGCATCGAGGCGAACCGGCCCTCGATCGAGGCGCTGCTCCAGTACACGCACGAGCACGGCCTGACCGACCGCCGCGTCAAGCTGGAGGAGCTGTTCGCGCCGAGCACGCTGCGCGACATCCCCCTGAGCGAGGGCCAGCACGTTTAACGAATGATCCCGAAAAGTTGCAAACTTTTCGGATCGGATCATGCGGCTGATAAGACCAGGCGAAACCGGGATACAATCCGAAACGATTTTGCTCCAGCCGCATAACAAGAGTTGAGAAGGGAGCGCTTATGACCATACCGCAGCTGATGCCCTGGATCGGAGGGCCGGCCAAGTTCGAAGCCGGGCTGTCGCCGCTCGTGTGTCCCACCGACGAGAGCGTCGCCTCGCACATGATCGAATCCGACGCCAAGGTGGTCGATGCCGCGGTCAAGCACTCCCATGCGGCGTTTCTCCAGCATCAGGACGCGACCGCCGCCAAGCGGGTCGAGTGGCTCCTCGCCGCAGCCGACGCGATCGACAGGATCGAAGGCGAGATCGTGCGCTCACTCATCCTCTTCATCGGCAAGCCGCGGCGCGCCGCGACATTCGAGGCGAAGCGCGTAGGCGTGTTCCTGCGCGCGTGCGCCGCGCAAGTGCCGCACCTCATGGGCGAGGTGCTGCCGCTCGACGTGACCGCGGCGGGCGCCGGCCGTTTCGGCTTCACCACGCGCGTTCCTTACGGCGTGGTGGCCGCGGTGACGCCGTTCAACGGGCCGGCCAATCTGCTCATTCAGAAAGTGGCGCCGGCGCTCGCGGTCGGCAACGCCCTCGTGGTCAAGCCGTCGCCGCCCGGCACCGAGGTCGCGCTGCTGATGGCGGAGGCGGTGAAGAAGGCCGGCGTCCCCGACGGGCTCTTCAACGTCGTCCCCGGCGGGCGTGAGACCGCCAAGCTACTTGCCGCCCATCCGCTGGTCGCCGCCGTCACCGTCACCGGCAGCACCGCCGCCGGCAACGAGCTTGCCCGCGCCGCCGGCGCGAAGAAATTCGTCGGCGAGCTCGGCTCCAATGCCGCCAACATCGTGTGCGCCGACGCCGACCTCAACGATGCCGCGACGCGCATCGCGGGGGCCGGCTTCGAAGCCAGCGGACAGCAATGCATCTCGGCGCAGCGGGTAATCGTCGAGCAGCCCGTTTTCGACCGTTTCCTCGAACTGTTCGTGGCCGCCGCGAAAAAGCTCAAGGTGGGCGACCCCGAGGACACAGCGATCGATGTCGGGCCGATGGTGAGCAGCGCGGCCGCCGACCGCGTGGAAAGCATGATTGCGGATGCCGTCGCCAAGGGCGCCAAGCTCGTGCTCAAGCCGGAGCGCCGGGGCGCCATCCTCGGGCCCGCGATCGTGGCGCACGCACCGCCCGAAGCCCGGATCATGCAGGAGGAGGCCTTCGGGCCGGTGGTCGTGGTGCAAGCGGTCGCCGATGTCGACGCCGCGCTCGCGCTCGCGAACTCGTCCGAGTTCGGCCTGCAGGGCGCCTGCTTCACCGCGAGCCTGGAGACCGCATTCAAGGTATCGCGCAAGCTGCGGGTCGGTTCGCTCTGGATCAACGACGCCAGCCGCTTCCGGCTCGACACCTATCCGTTTGGTGGCGTGGGCGCGAGCGGCTTCGGACGCGAAGGCGTGCGCTATGCGATGGAGGAGCTGTCGCAATGGAAGTTCACGGGCATGCGGCTCAACCCGCAATGAACCTCCGGTGCGGACTCCCGAGATCGTCGTTGTCGGCTCTTTGAGATGACGGCGGTCGGTCTCATCGGATGTGGCGGGATCGCGCAAGACGTGCTGGCGGCACTGCGCGCCAGCCCGGCGAACGGCGTATCGGTCATCGGTGCGCTCGCGCGGCCCGGCCGCGGCGAGGCGGCGCGGGCCAAGTTGTGTGAGATCGACGTGGTCGAATCGCTGGACGATCTGCTTGCGCGCAGCCCGGCGCTGGTCGCGGAAGTGGCGGGCCAGTCCGCGGTGATCGAGCATGGCGACGCAGTCTTGCGCAGCGGAGTTGATTGCCTCGTGATCTCGGTCGGTGCGCTCGCCGATCCCGCGCTGCTCGCGCGTCTGAGGTCGGCAGCGCAAGACGGCAACAGCCGCATTCTGTTGCCGGCGGGCGCCATCGGCGGGATCGATGCCATCGCGGCCATGCGCGTCGCCGGCTTGACCTCGGTGCGCTATCGCTCGCGCAAGCCGCCGGCGGCTTGGCGCGGCTCGCCGGCTGAGAAGCTGGTCGATCTCGACGGGCTCACCCGGCGCACGGTGCTCTACAAGGGCACCGCGGGCGAGGCCGCGCTGCTCTATCCGCAGAACGCCAACGTCGCCGCCGCGGTGGCGCTGGCCGGATTGGGATTCGACGCCACCGAGGTGGAGCTCGTGGCCGATCCCGACGCGCCCGGCAATATCCACGAGATCGAGGTCGAGGGCGAAGCCGGGCGGTTTGCCATCCAGCTGCAGGGCAAGGCCTCGCGCACCAACCCCAAGACATCAGCCCTGGCGGCGCTCAGCGTCGCTCGTGCGCTGCTCAACCGGCATGCGACGATCGTGATATGAGCTGGATTTTATCCGCGTGGAGATTACCGAGCAGCGCGCTTTTGCCCCTCCTACCGGTTAGATGATGGGCATGGACCAAAAGCGTACACGCAATGCCTTCGTCGGCAGCCCGGTCGAACGCATCGAGGACTTTCGTTTCCTGCGCGGTCGCGGCCAGTTCGTCGACGACATCGCACGCGATAACCTTCTGCACGCCGTGATCCTGCGCAGTTCGGTCGCGCACGGGCGCATCCGCGGCATCGGTACAGGCGCCGCCCGGGCGCGGCCCGGCGTCTGCGCCGTCATCACCGCGGCCGACATCGGCGCGGCGATCCCGCGGATTCCGCTGCGGCAGGAATCCTCGCCGGAATTCGAGCCGTTCGAACAGCCGGTCATCGCGCACGGCAAGGTCCGCTATGTCGGGGAGCCGATCGCGGTCGTGCTGGCCGAAAGCGCCGGCGCCGCCGAGGATGCGCTCGACGCCATCACGCTCGACATCGAGACGCTTCGCGCGGTCGTCGACAGCGCGACCGCCAGGAGCAACGACATCCGGTTATTCGAGGCCGCAGGCAGCAATCTCGCGCTCACCCTCACCGGCCTGCGCGGCGATGCCGATGCCGCTTTCAACGGCGCGGCATACATTCGCCGCGAGCACTTCACGGTCCAGCGCCACGGCGCCGTCCCGATGGAGCCGCGCGGGCTGCTGGCGGAATGGGATGCGTCGGGCGGTCAATTGACCGTCCACGGCGCCGCCAAGGTCGCGTTCCTCAACCGGCGCGTGCTGGCGAAGCACTTCGGCTTACCCGAAAGCACCATCCACATGGTGGAGAACGACGTCGGCGGCGGCTTCGGCGCGCGCGGCGAATTCTATCCGGAGGACTTCCTGATCCCGTTTGCAGCGCGCCTCACCGGCCGGCCGGTGAAGTGGATCGAGGATCGCCGCGAGCATCTGCTCGCCACCAATCATGCCCGTGATGCCGAATGCGAATTGGAGATCGCGTGCGACAAGGACGGCACGATCCTGGCGCTGCGCGGACGCGCCTACACCGATCAGGGCGCCTATATCCGCACCAACGGCCCGACGGCCGCGCGCAATATCGCGCAGGTGCTCACCGGGCCGTACCGCATTCCGCACGTGCGCATCGACGTGTCGCTGATGATGACCAACAAGACCCCGTCGGGGACCTATCGCGGCCCCGGCCGCTTCGAGGCCGACTTCTTTCGCGAGCGGCTGTTCGACATCGCCGCAGCCGATCTCGGCCTCGATCGCGTCGCCTTCCGCCGACGCAATCTGATCGCTGAAGCCGAGATGCCCTACCGGCTCGCGACCGTCGCGCCGCTCAACATCGGAACGGAAACCGACAGCGGCGACTATGGAGCGACGCTCACACGCTGCCTCGAAGAGATCGATTGGACCGCAAAGGCGGCGATCCAGGGCAAGCTGATCGACGGCCGTTATCGCGGCACCGCGATCGGTTGCTACCTCGAAGGCGGCGCGTCAGGCCCGAAGGAGAGCGCGCGGCTCGTGCTCGAATCCGATGGCAAGGTCTCGGTCTATGTCGGCTCCTCATCCATCGGCCAGGGTCTCGAAACCGTCTGTGCCCAGATCGCCGCCGATGCGCTGGAAATTCCGATGCACGACATCAAGGCGGTGTTCCATGGCTCGACCGATCACGTGACCGAGGGCTACGGCTCCTACAGCTCGCGCTCGGTGGTCATGGGCGGCAACGCGCTGGTGATGGCGGCGGATGGGCTGCGCGACGCCATTCGCGATGCCGCCGCCAAGCGTTGGGACTGTGCCGCAAAAGACGTGTCGATCGACGCCGGCAAGGCGTTCACGCCTGACGGACGATCGCTGCCGCTCGGCTCCTTCGCCGGAACGTCGGCGGAGTCGTCCTATGCCAGCAACAAGCGCACCTACAGCTATGGCGCACATGCCGCCCATGTTGCGGTGGACCCCAAGACCGGCCGGGTCGAGCTTCTCGACTACGTCGCAGTCGAGGATGTCGGACGCATCATCAATCCGCTGACCCTGCACGGACAGGCCGTCGGAGCGATCGTTCAAGGCCTTGGCGGCGCCTTCCTGGAGCATTTCGTCTATGACCGGGACGGACAATTGCTGACCGGCTCGTTCGCGGACTACCTGCTGCCGACCGCGAGCGATTTCCCCAAGATTCGCGCCGTGGCGCTCGAAGAAAAGCCCTCGCCGACCAATCCGCTCGGCGCCAAGGGTGCGGGCGAGGGCGGCATCATCCCGGTCGGCGGCGTCATCGCCAACGCCGTGGCGGCGGCGCTCGGCTCGCTCGGCGTCGAGCCGCGCGACCTGCCGCTCTCGCCACCGCGGGTGTGGGAGCTCGACTCGACGCGCGCGCCTTACAACTGCGCGAGCAGGAGCGCCTCTGTGTCGGCCGGCACGGCCACGCGTCGGACGATCCGCGGCCATAGCTCGATGGGCGGAGAGGCGATGAGTGCGGGTCCGAGCGTCACGATGTGGAGATCGTCGTTGAGATGTTGCCGCTCCCCGCAGTGTTCGCGTGAGCCATGTGAGCTGCAGGACGATCGTCGCCGATTCAGCTCACCAGCGACGCATCCAGCGTGATCTTGGTGTTGAGCAGCTTGGACACCGGACAACCCGCCTTTGCCTTGGCCGCAAGCTCGTCGAACTTCGCCTTGTCCGCGCCGGGAATCTTGGCCTTCAACGTCAAGTGCACTGCAGTGATGGCGAAGCCGTCGGCCACCTTCTCGAGCGTAACCTCGGCGGTGGTGTCCATGCGTTCGGCGGTCAGCTTGGCCTCGCCGAGGATCAGGGACAATGCCATCGTGAAGCAGCCAGCGTGGGCGGCGCCGATCAGTTCCTCCGGGTTGGTGCCCGGCTTGCCCTCGAACCGGCTGGCGAAGCCATAGGGATACTCCTTGAGCGCGCCACTTTTCGTCGAGATCGCGCCCTTACCGTCTTTGATGCCACCCTGCCAAAGGGCTGATCCATGGGTCGTCGGCATGTTGCACTCTCCTGATGTTGATGTTCGCTCGCGATACGTCGGGAGATATAGTCGATCTCGTCGAGGGACGTCGTACACTTCCGGGTGACAGCACAAGACGATCGCACGCCGGCGTTGCGCACCGCGTTGACCGGTGCTTCGATCCGATGATAGGTACCAAACGCCACGTCGATCTCGTTGCGTGAAGTGCGAAGGACGCGTCCAGGTCATGAAATTGCCGCCCTTCGACTATGCCTGCCCGACCACACTCCCGGAAGCGATCGAACTCCTCGCCTCTCACGACGACGCCAAGGCGATCGCAGGCGGCCAGAGCCTGGTGCCGATGCTCGCCTTCCGCCTCGCCCAGCCCTCTTTGCTTGTCGACCTGCGCAAGCTCGCCGATCTGCGCGGAATCAGGATTTCGGATGCGGGCGTCACGCTCGGCGCCATGGTGCGCTGGCGCGACATCGAGGACGACGAACGGCTCGAGACCGCGCATCCGCTGCTCAAGGCCGCGATCTCCCACGTCGCGCATTATCAGATCCGCAACCGCGGCACGGTTGGCGGCAGCATTGCCCATGCCGATCCGGCCGCCGAAATGCCCGGGATCGCCATGACCTGCGATGCCGAGATTGCCGTCGTTGGAAAATCCGGCGCGCATGTGATTCAGGCAGCCGATTTCTTCCAGGGAGCTTTGACGACGGCACTGACAACAGACGAGATCATCGTGGAGATCCGCCTTCCGGCCTGGCCCGCCGGCCGGCGCTGGGGGTTCCAGGAATTCGCCCGCCGCCGCGGCGACTTCGCGATGGCCGCGGCAGCGGTGTTCTATGATCAGGACGAGCGTGGCAAGGCGCGCAATGCCCATGTCGGCGTCATCGGCGTCGGCGATCGGCCGCTGCGGCTGACCGCGGTGGAAGACGTTCTCAACGGCGAATCCATCGACGAGGCCACGATCGCGAAGGCCGATGCGGCCACGTCCGCCGCGGTGGAGCCCCAGGACGACATTCATGCCAGCGCCGCCTACCGTCGTTCACTCGTCGGCACCATGGTCGAGCGCGCGCTCAAGAGCGCGGCGGCCGCTTAGAGGGCACTCTTCAACATGTCAGTGCAATTCGAGGTCAACGGCAAGAACGTCGAGGTCGAGGTCGAGCCGCGGCTGACGCTGGCGGACTGCCTGCGCCACCATCTGCGGCTGACCGGAACCCATGTCGGCTGTGAGCACGGCGTGTGCGGCGCCTGCACCGTGATCGTCGACGGCGCGGCGGTGCGCTCGTGCCTGATGCTCGCCGTGCAGGCCGAGGGCGCCGAGATCGTGACCGTCGAAGGTCTGTCCAACGACGATGATCTTACGCCGCTGCAAAAGTCGTTTCGCAAGCATCACGCCCTGCAATGCGGATTCTGTACGCCGGGCATGATCACGACGGCGCACGTGCTGCTGAGCGAGGAACCGGATTGCGACGCAGCGCGCGTGCGCGAGGTCCTTTCGGGCAATCTCTGCCGCTGCACCGGCTATATTTCCATCGTCGAGGCCGTGCTCGACGCGCGCTCGGCCTATGGCCATAAAGACGACGCTGGAGATCGTGCGCGAGAGCGCAGATGAGAACGGTCAATTCGCTCATCGGCAGCGCGATCGAACGCCTCGAGGATCTCCGCTTCCTCCGCGGCCGCGGGCAGTATGTCGACGATCTCGCGCGCAAGGACATGTTGCACGCGGCGTTTCTGCGCAGCTCGGTCGCCCACGGCCGCATCCGCTCGATCGACGTTTCGGCCGCCCGCGCGCTTCCCGGCGTGCATGGCGTGCTCACGGCCAAGGACATCGGCAACCGCGTGCCCCGCGTTCCCATGCGGCTGCAGCCGTTGCCGGATTTCGAACCGTTCGGGCAGCCGGTGATCGCCGAGACCAAGGTGCGCTACGTCGGCGAGGTGCTCGCCCTTGTGCTCGCCGACAGCGCCGGCATCGCCGAAGATGCGCTCGGGCTGATCGAAGTCGATATTGAACCGTTGCCGGCGGTCGCCGACCGTCACGCGTCAGCGCAAAACACATCGTTGCTGTTCGAGGACAAGGGCACCAATCTCGCCATCAAGTTCCATGCGGTCCTCGGTGATGCCGCCGCCGCATTCAAGGACGCACCCTACGTCAGGCGCGAGAGCTTCCGCACCCAACGGCATATGGCACTGCCGATGGAGCCGCGCGGTCTGCTCGCGGAATGGGACGCGGTACAGGGCCGCCTCACCGTCTCAGGCGGCGCCAAAGTCCTGTTCTTCAACCGCCGCATCCTGGCGAAGGAGATGGGCCTGCCCGAAAGCGCGATCGAGATCGTGGAGAACGACGTCGGCGGCGGCTTCGGGGCGCGCGGCGAGTTTTATCCCGAGGACTTTCTCATTCCGTTCGCCGCACGCCACACCGGCCGTCCCGTGAAATGGACGGAAGACCGGCGCGAGAACCTGATGTGCCTGAACCATGCGCGCGAAGCGGAATGCGACGTGGAGATCGCCTGCACGCGTGAGGGCACGATCCTCGGCCTGCGCGGGCATGCCTATGTGGACGTTGGCGCTTATATGCGCACCAACGGCGCCGTTGGCGCGCGCAATATCGCGCAGTTCATGTCGGGCCCCTATCGCATACCCAATATCGACATCGACGTCGCGCTCCAACTCACCAACAAGACGCCAGTCGGCACCTATCGCGGGCCTGGCCGCTTCGAGACCGATTTTTTTCGCGAGCGATTCCTGGACATGGTGGCGCAAGACCTGGGGCTCGATCGTGTCGAGTTCCGCCGCCGCAATCTCGTGTCACGGCAGGAGATGCCGTACTCGATCGCCACCATTACACCGTTTGAGAGCAAGGACGCGTTCGACAGCGGCGACTATCAGATCACGCTCGATCGCTGCCTGGATGAGATCGGATGGGCGGAAAAGTCCAAGCTGGCCGGCAAGCTGATCGACGGGCGCTATCACGGCCTCGCCATCGGCTGCTTCATCGAGGGCGGCGCCGCGGGACCGAAGGAGACCGCCCGCATGGTGCTCGAGCCGGACGGCCTCTATTCGGTCTATGTCGGGTCGTCCGCTATCGGGCAAGGGCTCGAAACAGCGTTCGCCCAGATCGCGGCCGATGCGCTCGAAGTTCCGATGAATGGCATCCGCGGCGTCTTCCATGGCACGACCTCGTTCGTCAGCGACGGTTACGGCGCCTATCACTCACGCTCGGTGGTGATGGGAGGCTCGGCCATGCTGGAGGCGGCCACCAATCTGCGCGACGCGATCCGCGCGCAGGCCGCCGGGCGGCTCGGCTGCGCGCCCGCCGAGATCGAGATCGTCGAAGGCACCAAGGCCGTTGGGCCCGGCGGCAAGTCGATCCCGCTGAAAGGGCTTTCGACCGACGGCATCTCGGCCGAGGGCGCCTTCCTCAACAAGAAGCACACCTACACCTACGGCGCCCATGCCGCGCATGTGGCGGTCGACCCCAAGCTCGGTCACGTCGAGCTCATCGACTATGTCATCGTCGAGGATTGCGGCCGCATCATCAATCCGCTGACGGTGCATGGCCAGGCCATAGGCTCGGCGGTGCAAGGGCTGGGCGGTGCCATGATGGAGCATCTTGTCTACGACCGGCAGGGCCAGCTCCTGACCGGCTCGCTCGCCGACTATCTTATCCCGACCGCCAGCGACTTCCCGAACATCCGCGCCATCGTGCTGGAAAATTCCCCCTCCCCGATCAACCCGCTCGGCGCCAAGGGCGCTGGCGAGGGTGGCATCATTGCGGCCGGCGGCATCATGGCCAATGCGGTCGCCAATGCGCTCAGCACATTCGACGTGCAGCCGCGCGAGCTTCCGCTTACGCCCACGCGCATCTGGGAAATGGTACAGGCCGCCAAGCAGCGCGCGGCGGAGTGAGCCATCGTCATCGTGCGTGTCCCGGGCGAGTGCAACGAGGGCCCTTGCCCGAGCGAAACGAGACACCCAGCGAGAGAATCGCGAAGCGCAATATCATCAATGCGTGCCTGGGCTCCTGGGTCCCGGATCTTCGCTCGCTTACCCTCGCTCGTCCGGGACACGAGAGGGCACCCAACCGCCACTCTCGCTTCATTGACTGGCCGCGCAATGCGGATAGGCTCAGCCTCAACAATCCCCTTCGACAGGAGTTAAGCCATGAGCGTCGCACGACATCCGCGCCCGCCGGAACTGGTCGATGTCCCGATCGAGGACATCATGCAGAAGTTTGTCGGGCGCTTTCGCGAGAAGAAGCCGGACTGGGCAGCATTCGAGGACGCCAAGATCGAGGGCTACAAACGCGCGCAACACCGCTTCATCGGCGCGGGCGGCTCCGGCAAGCACACCGATCCGACCGTGATCCCCGCAAAGAACTTCACCTTGTCGATCATGTATGTGGAGCCGGGTCAGGGAAATGCGGCACACACCCATGAGGTCGAAGAGTGCTTCTTCGTGCTGCAGGGCTACCTCGACGTCTTTGTCGAGGACGAAAGCGGCAAGCGCCTCACCACCCGGCTGGGTCCGTGGGAATGCATCGCCTGTCCGGCCGGTGTCATCCACGGCTACCAGAACGACAGCCTGGAGCCGGTCTACTTTCAGGTCATGATCGGGCGCGCCAAGCCCGAGACCATGGGCTACGCCGACGAGGACCTCTACAAGAAGCGGGATGCGCACCTGAAGGCGGTGTGACCCCGGAGCTGGATAGACCAGCATCCGATTTGCTCGTTCCAGCGTCAACGACACGAGCTGGAGGTTGCAGATGCACGCTGTACTCGCGATTGCCATTGCCATCATTCTTGCCGCTAGCGGCGCCCGCTCACGCGCAGGACTGGCCGCAGCGGCCGGTGACGATCGTGGTGCCGTTCGCCGCAGGGGGCTCGGCGGACCTGCTTGCGCGCATATTGCAACAGCACATGCAGGTGAAGTTCGGCGTTCCGTTCGTGGTCGAGAACAGGTCGGGTGCCGGCGGCAGCATCGGCACCGGCGTGGTGGCGAAGGCGCCTCCCGACGGCTACACGCTGTTGTTGGGGACCTTGAGCGGCAACGTCATCAACGGGTTCCTCTATACCAAGCTGCCATACGACGTTGAGCGGGATTTCCAACCCGTCTCTCTGCTTGTGCACCTGCCGAACCTGCTGGTCGTGAATACGAAGCTTTCGGCAAAGACCGTTCCCGAGTTGATCAGCCATCTCAAGGCAAGCGACGGCAAGGTGAACTATGGCTCGTCCGGCAACGGAACCTCGTCGCATCTTTCGGCCGTGATGTTCCAGCTCGCGAGCGGCACCAAGATGACCCATGTGCCGTTCCGCAGCACGGCGGACGAATTGAACAGCATGGTCGGCGGGCACATCGATCTCGCCATCGACAGCATGACGACGCTTTGGCCGCAGGCTCAGGCGGGCGTGGTGCGGGCGATTGCCGTCACCAGCGCGAAACGTGTCCCAACGGCCCCGGAACTGCCGACCATTGGCGAGACGCTCAATGGATTTTCAGTGAGTGGATGGCAAGGCGTGTTCGCTCCCGCCGGAACCCCGCGACCGATCGTCGATAAGATCGCGGCAGAGGTGAAGCGGATTTTCGAGTTGCCCGAGGTCGTGACCGCGCTCAAGAACGTCGGTGGGGAGCCGTCGCCGATGAGCCCCGATGAGTTTGCGCAATTCATCCAGAGCGAACGGCCGAAGTGGAGGGACGTCGTCAAAGCGTCGGGCGTCCAGGTCGATTGATCAGCGCGGCGCGCGCCTTTGCCACCCTGCCGCCTATTGCGGCTCGATCTTCGCGAGCGCGACCAGTTCGCCCCAACGCTTGATCTCCCGCGCCAGCAGATCGCGCAGCAAGTCTCCGGCGTTCCGGGAAACGGCTCATTGGCGAACTTGGTCAGAAACTCCGTCGTCTCCGGCATGGCGACAATGCGATCGAAGGACGACGCGAGCTTGTCGACGATCGGCTGCGGCGTCCCCGCCGGCAGGAATACGCCCCACCACGGCGTGAGCTCGATGCCGGGATAGCCCGCTTCCGCCAACGTCGGCACCTCGGGCAGCACGGAGGATCGTTTCGCCGACGTCACTGCGATCGCGCGGATGCGGCCGGCCTTCGCCTGCTCGACCACCCAGGTGGCGTCGGTGAAGGTGAAATCGGTATGGCCGTTGATCATGTCGTTCACGGAATCGGCGATGTTCTTGTAGGCCACGCGCCTCGCGTCGATCTTGGTTGCGTCCTTGAACAATTCGGCGGCGATGATGCCGGTATTGTTGGAGCCGCCGTAGAACCCGCCGTCGCGTGACTTGAGATGCTTGACCAGGTCGGCGACCGAATGAATCGGCTTCTTCGCGTCGACGATCAGCACGAACGGCAGACTCGCCAGCGTCGTCACCGGCGTGAAGTCCTTGATCGGATCGAACGGCAACTTCTTGTAGAGATACGGCGCGGCGGCCATGGTCGAGCTCGCCGGGGTAATGGAAATCGTGTAGCCGTCGGGCTTGGCCTTGGCCACCGTTTCACTCGCGATATTGCCGGTGGCGCCTGCCTTGTTCAGCACGATCACCGGTTTGCCCAGAACTTCACTGAGCTTCGCGCTGAAATAGCGCACCGTGATGTCGGCGCCCGTGCCGGCGGCGAACGGACAGACCGCGGTGATCTCCTTGACCGGGTAGCCCTGGGCATGGGCCGGAGGCGCTGAGCCGACCGCGGACACGAGTGCCAGCAGGACGGAAAACTTGAAAGCAATTTTCATCAAGGTCCTCCGGTCGCGACATGACCCCACTCTCGTCATGCCCGGGCTTGACCCGGGCATCCATCATCTTGCGAAGAAGATGGATTGCCGGCTCAAGGCCGGCAATGACGACCTCAGGCGACGTGCAAATTCACTCCGCCGCTTCCCGACGAGTACCCTGCGGAAGGCGATCGCGGAAGTGCGGCAGGATCTCCTCGGCGATCGCCGTCATGTTCGCGCGCGCCATGTCGTTCGGCATGGTGCCGAACTGGGTCTTGGTCAGCGACGTGTTGAAGCCCGCGAGATCCTGATATTCGGCGAGCTTCTCGCGCACGGTATTGGGGCTTCCCACGATGACGACACCATTCTTGATCACGTCCTCGACCGACTGCGGCTTGCCCGTCACCTTGGCCGCCCGCACCCGTTTCATCGACGCAGCGTCGGTATAGCCCGGCGGCAGCAGCATCTCCGTGGGCATCTTGAGGAAGTAGTTCATGAGCGCTTCCAGATGCGGGCGCGCTTCCCGCACCGCTTGCTCGTCGGTCTCCGCGACATAGATGGTGTTCGACCAGGCGAGCTGATCGGGCGAAGCCTGGTAGCCCGCCTTCTCCGCCTCGTCGCGATACATCTGGAAGAAACGTGCCACCGCGGCGATCGGGCTCAGCGTCTGGCAATAGGTGTAGCGCATCTGCGCGGCCCAACGGATGGTCGAGCCGGAGCCTTGCGAGGGGATCCAGATCGGCGGATGCGGGGTCTGGTACGGCCGCGGCCAGGGGTTCACATATTTGAACTGGTAGTGCTTGCCGACGTAAGGGAAAGGCCCCGGCTCGGTCCACGCCCGCACGATCAGGTCATGCGCCTCGGCGTAACGCTCCTGCGAATAGGCCGGATTGATGCCCATCGCATGATACTCGGCTCCGATGCCGCGCACGAAACCCGCAATCACCCGCCCGCGCGTGAGATTGTCGAGGATGGCATATTCCTCCGCGATCATGAGCGGGTTGTTGAGGAGGGGCAGCGCGCGGCCGAGGATGGCCAGCTTGGCGCGCTTGACGCTGCGCGCGAGCGCGCCGGCAAGAACGCCTGGAATCGGCATCATGCCGTAGGCGGTCTGGTGGTGCTCGTTGAGGCACACGCCGTCGAAGCCGAGCTGGTCGGCAAGCTCCATCTGGTCGAGATAGTCGTGGTAGAGCTCGGCGCCCTTTTGCGGATCATAATTGCGATTGGAAAAGGTGACCCAGGCCGAGCCGTTCTTTTCGATCGCGTCGAGATCGGCATGCCGGTACGGCATCAGGTGAAAGTTGAACATCTTCATGCTGCGATCCTCATCGCCCCGATGAACGATTCGAGTTCGGCGGTGAACGCATCCGCCTTCTCCACCTGTGGCAGGTGCCCACAGTCCGGAATGATGACCGCTTTCGACCCCGGGATCAGCTGCTGATAGGCGAAGGCATAGTCCTTCGGAAACAACCGGTCGTGCTCGCCCCAGATCAGGAGTGTCGGTACGTCGATCCGGTGCAGCCATTTCTGCAGATGCGGATCATGGCTGCGCGGCTGCCAGACCAGCTTGGCCGTGGTCATCCGGTTCTTGAGCGCGACATCCTCGAGTTCGGGCCGCTGCCCGCGCGCCAGCACGGCATCGGCGAGCTTTTGATCATGAAAAAGATCGCGGACGTGCTGCTCGGGATTGCTGAGGAAAGTATCGACCTGTGCGACGTCCTTGACATGGATGCCGGCGGCCGCGACCAGCGTCAGGGATGCGAGGCGGCTGGTATTGCGCACCGCAAGCTCGGCGGCCACCCAGCCGCCCAGCGACTGCCCGACCAGATGGACGCCGTCGAGACCGAGTTCCTCGAGAAAATCGAGATAGAAGTTCGCGAGGTCGGGGACGGTGTCGAGCCATGGCGGCGTGTCGGATCCGCCGAAGCCGGGATGCTCCGGGACGATCACGTCGAACGTTGCGGCCAGCCAACTCATGAAGGGCAGCCAGGTTCCGGCGCCGCCGCCGCCGTGGAGAAAGAGCATCGGACTACCGGAGCCGCCGCGCATGACACGGATGCGGCAGTCCCGGATCGAGATTGTCGAGACGGAATGATCGGCCATAGCCCTCCTCGCCTTGCGTTTCCCACGGGTCAGCGCCCGTTTGCGGTCATTATGCCTCTCGAATATCAAGCACATATACACTAACCTGCCGCCCGATCGATTGCGATGGCCGCCAACCGCGCGCGCCCGCGATTTGATCGAGTTGCAAGTTTCGCCCGCCGAAAGGAAGACCCGATGTATGCGCCAGCCGGAGTGAAGACGAACACGGATTATCCGATCCCGGACACCATGAAAGCATGGGTGCTCGGCGATCCCGGCCAGCTGTCGTTGACGGACAAGCCGGTGCCGGTACCGAAGAGAGCCGAGGTGCTGGTGCGCATCGACGCAGTCGCAATCTGCGCGACCGATCTGGAGATCATCTATCACGGACCGCCCGCGTCGATCCTCGGCGGCATGCCGCACAACAAGAACTTCACTCCCGGACACGAATATATGGGCACGGTGGTCGCGCTCGGACCTGGAGTCGATGAATACAAGATCGGCCAACGAATAACCGTCGAGATCCACGCCGGCTGCGGCCAATGCAAGCGCTGCCGCGAAGGCATGTACACCGCCTGTCATAACTATGGGCTCAATTACGGCGACGTCGACAAAGGCCACCGCGCCAACGGTTTCACCACCGACGGCGGCTTCTGCGAATATCAGGTCAACCACATCAACACGCTGGTAGCGATCCCGGACGAGATGTCGGACGAGGAGGCGACGCTGGTCGTCACCGCCGGCACGGCCATGTACGGACTGACCGAGCTCGGCGGGCTGGTTGCGGGCGAGAGCGTCGTGGTCACCGGTCCCGGCCCGATCGGGCTCCTCGGCGTCGCCGTTGCCAAGGCGATGGGAGCCCATCCCGTCATCCTCACCGGCACACGCGACAACCGGCTCAAGATCGGGCTCGAGCTTGGCGCCGACCACGTCATCAATGTGCGCAAGGAGGATGCGGTCGAGGCAGCGCGCCGGCTCAACGGCGGCAAGGGCGTGGACTACGTGATAGAGTGCTCGGGCGCACCCAATGCCGTCAACGAGGCGATCCGCATGGTCAACCGCGGCGGCAAGGTCTGCCTCGCCGCGTTCCCGCACGAGGAGACGCCGGTCGACGTCGCCCATATCGTGCGCAACAACATCTACGTCTATGGCATCCGTGGCGAAGGCAAGACCGCGACCCATCGCGCCGAAGCGTTCATGACGCAGAAGCGGTTCGACGCCACCAAGATCCACACCCACACCTTCCCGCTCGCCGACCTGCCGACCGCGATCCGCTACGCCAAGGACCGTGTCGAAGACGCGATCAAGGTGGTGGTGAAGGCACGCGGCGTATCGGCGGCGCACAAGGTAGCGGCGGAATAGGATTCGGGGTCATCGCGCGCGAGGGCGGGCGATCCGGCGGCGAGCAACGTTTCGCCGAAACATTCCGACCTGAGTTCGCGCTCGTGCAGGCGTTTCGTGCACCGGGCGCGCAATGGCGCCGTAGGTTCCGAGCCTGCGATTTGAAATCGGGCTATCGAAAAACGGGGCGACAAAAGAAAGACGACAGCGGAGGATTCAATGCGACGTTCGAGGACGCTGTGGGTGTTCTGGCTTGCGACGCTGGCTTTGTGTGCCGCTCCATGGGATGCGCAGGCGCAGGGCTATCCCGTCTCGACCCATCACCGTGGTGGTGCCCTTTCCCGCCGGCGGTCCGAGCGATGTCGTCGCCCGCATCGTAACGGAGCAGATGGGGAAGATCCTCGGCCAATCCATGGTGATCGAGAATGTCGGCGGTGCCGGCGGCACGATCGGAAGCGCGCGCGTGGCCGCGGCGCATCCCGACGGCTACACGTTGCTCGCGGGCAGCATGGGATCCCATGTCGCCGCTCCCGTGCTCACGCCCAACGTAAAATATGATTCCGAGCGCGACTTCGAGCCGGTCGGCTTCACCGCCCATGCGCCCGCCGTCATTGTCGCGAAGAAAGATTTTCCCGCCAAGGACCTGCGCGAATTCGTCGACTACCTGAAAAAGAATGGCAACAGCGTCAAGCAGGCGCATGGCGGCATTGGCGCTTCGTCGCACATGGCGTGTCTGCTTTTCACCACGCAGGCGGGAGTCCAGCCCGGCCTCGTGGCGTATCGCGGAACCGGTCCGGCGCTGAATGATCTCATCGGCGGTCATGTCGATTTCTTCTGCGAGCAAGCCGTCAGCGTCGCTCCGCAGATTTCAGGCGGCACGATCAAGGCCTACGGCGTGTCAGCGAACGAACGCCTGGCGATCCTGCCCGACGTCCCGACGGCAAAGGAAGCCGGCATCGATTATCAGATGAGCATCTGGGCCGGCATCTTTGCCCCCAAGGGCACGCCGAAGGACATCGTCGACAAGCTCGCCGTCACGCTCGATCAGGCACTCGACGACCCCGGTGTCCGCAAGCGTCTGTCCGACCTCGGCGGGTCGCTGCCGAGCAAGGACGAGCGCACGCCAGCAAAGTTCGACGCCTTCGTCAAAGCGGAAATCGCCCGCTGGTCGCCGATCCTGAAAGCGGCCAACGTCGAGGCGAAGTGACGCAGCGCAGGCCGGTTTCGACCGCGCGCGCCTGCCAAAACTTTGTGCAGATAGAATAATTTGCCGTCACTGGCAGCCTGCTTGGAACTTCGATCTCCCGGCGTTTACAAAAATAAACGAGAATGGTCGCTGGCATGCCTTTTGCGATATAGTCCCGGGGACTGGGGAAATCGTGCCACTGATGAGCGGAGTGCGCATGCCGTCTTCGGCCCCGAAGCTTTACGTTGATGACGTCAGCATGACGTTCAAAACGCCGACCGGCGTCTTCGAGGCGCTGGCCCCGGTCACGCTGTCGATCCCGCAGGGCCGTTTCGTCAGCCTGATCGGGCCATCGGGGTGTGGCAAGAGCACGATTTTCAACATCATCGCCGGGCTGCTCGAGCCTAGCGCCGGCCGCGTGATGATTGATGGCGTCGACGCCACCGGCACGATTGGCCGCGTCGGCTACATGCTGCAGAAGGATCTTCTGCTGCCGTGGCGAACCGTGCTCGACAACACCATTCTCGGCATGGAAATCCAGGGCGTGCCGCTGCGCCAAGCGCGCGAGCGGGCATTGCCGCTGCTCCATCGCTACGGACTCGCCGGCTTCGAACATCTCTACCCGAACTCGTTGTCGGGTGGCATGCGCCAACGCGCGGCATTGTTGCGCACGCTGCTGTTCGATACCGACGTCATTCTGCTCGACGAGCCCTTCGGAGCACTCGATGCCCAGACCAAGTTGCAGATGCAGGAGTGGCTGATGCAACTTTGGAGTGACTTCGACAAGACCGTGCTGTTCGTCACCCATGACGTCGAGGAGGCGATCTATCTCTCCGACGAGGTTCACGTCATGGGCACGCGACCGGGCCGTGTCATTGCCAACATCCCGATCACCTTGCCCCGCCCGCGCGTTCGCACGAGCGCGCTCACCGCGGACTTCATCGCCATCAAGGAGCGCTGCCTCGATCTTCTCAGCGCCAATGCGGCCGCTCCCTCTCCAATGAACCAAGCGGCCTGAAGCCGTGGCGAGGAACAAGTGATGACGGTTCAGGACACCCGCGCCGTCGACGCCTTGGCCGGTCTCGATCTGGCGCCGGAGCAATCGGACGTGCCGGCAGCGGGCCGAAGGCCGGTCCGACGCCTTCCCGTGCACAAGGACTGGCCGACCTGGGCACTGGTCACCGTGCAGGTCGGTATCCTCGTCGGGGCGCTCTCGCTGTGGGAAATCGGCGCCCGCGCCGGCTGGATCGACGCCTTTTTCTGGTCGCAACCGAGCGCGATCGCCAACACGATGGGGTTGTTCTTTGCCACCGGCGAAGCCTGGACCGACATCAGCTTTACCTTCCGCTCGACCATTTTCGGATTCCTGCTCGGGACCGCGGCGGGGTCCCTGCTCGGCCTGTCGTTCTGGTGGTCACGCAATTACGCCGCCATCGTCCAGCCTTACGTCATCTGCCTGGAATCGATCCCCAAGCTCGCGCTCGCCCCGCTCATCATCCTGGTGTTCGGCATCGGCCTCACGTCCAAAGTCGCGGTTGCGACCGCGCTGACGCTGGTGGTCTCGACGCTCACCGCCTATGCCGGCGTCAAGGCGCTCGATCCCGACGGCGAGAAGCTGTTCTATTCGCTTGGCGCCACCAGAATGCAGGTGTTCCGCAAGCTTGTGGTCCCGTTCTGCCTGCCATGGGTCATCTCCGTGCTGCGGGTGAACATCGGCCTTGCCCTGACGGGCGCGATCGTCGGCGAGTTCATCGCTTCCCAGCACGGCCTCGGCCGCGCGATCCTCTATGCCGGCCAGACCTACGATATCGCGCTTGTCTGGGTGGCCGTGCTCGTGCTCTCGACCTTGGCCATCGTCATGTATGCAAGCGTGTCATGGCTCGAAAGCGTGCTGCGAAAAGGCGTGCGGCAATAGCGCGAACCCGAAACTCTCAGCGAACAGTGAGGACGTCATGCACAGGCGAAAATTCCTGCAGTCGACCGCAACCCTCGGCGCAACCGTCGGCCTCACCCTCGCGGCGCCACCCTTCATCGCCCGCGCCGCAACCAAGGAGTTGCTGGTGGCCGAACCGGTGCACAGCACCGGCTATCTGCCGATGTACATCGCGATGGCCAACAATTATTTCGCCGAGTCCGACATTGCGGTGAAGATCGTCACGATCGAGACCGGCTCCGGCCATACCAACGCGGTGCTCTCCGGACAGGCCTTCGCCTTCATCGGCGGACCCGAGCACAATGCCTTCGCCAAGGCGAAGGGCGCCGAACTGCGCGCCGTCGTGCACTGCGTCGACCGCGGCAACGTCTATCTCTGCGCGGCCAAGGGCCAGGATCCCAAGGATCAGGATTGGTCGGCTTATATGAAGGGCAAGACCATCGCCGTCGGTCCCTATGGCGGCACGCCCAATTCAATCATGCGATATCTGCTCGGGAAGTGGAAACTCGACGCCAAGCGCGATGTGACACTGATCGAAGTGCCAAACTCCGCCGTCCCCGCCGCTGTCCGGAGCGGACAAGCCGTGATCGGCAACAGCACCGAACCAATGATCACGCAGGGTATTCGCAACGGCCTATGGAGCGAGCCGTTCTTCAACGTCCCGAAGGAACTTGGTCCCTACGCCTATTCCACGATCAATGTCCGTCTGGATTCCATCCAGAAGGAGCCCGAGGTGGTGCGTGGCTTCGTCAAGGGAATGGTGAAGGGCCTGAAATTCCTCTACGCCAACCCGCACGAGTCCGCAGAAGTTGCCAAGAAGCAATTCCCGACCATGCCGCTCGAAGACCTCAAGGCGACGCTCGACCGCTCGTTCAAGGACCAGATGTGGAGCAAGGACGGCATGATCAGCAAGGAAGCCTGGGCGACCGGCAGCGCCGTGGTGCGGGAGGCGGGCATCCTCAAGACCGACGTCAAATATGAAGAGATCATCGACATGAGTTTCGTCGAAAGCGTGCGCGCGAGCCTGTGAGGCTCCGGTCCGCTGGAATCGAGGAATGACCAAGGAGAGGAGAGTGAGCCAATCATGTCTGAACCCATCTGGAACAAATTTCTGACCGACCGTGACAAGGCGGTGTTCGGGTCGTCGGGATACGGGGCCCGCGGCGGCTTCGGCAAGCGGCCGGCGCTGCTGATCATCGATGTGAACTATGCATTCTGCGACGAGCGGCCCATGCCGATCCTCGAATCGATCAAGCGCTGGCGCAATTCCTGCGGCGAGGACGCCTGGGTCGCCATGCCGTACCTCAAATCGCTGATCGACAAGGCGCACGCTAAGGGCATCCCGGTCATCTACACGACAGGCGTGCGGCGCGAGGACAACTGGGACAACGGCAGCTGGAGCTGGAAGAACGGCCGCTCCGACGAGGACATCGGCAGCAAGCCGGCGACCAACGTCGATGGCAATGAGATCGTCGCCGAGATCGCACCGTCGCCGCAGGATATCGTCGTATTGAAGCAGAAGCCCTCGGGCTTCTTCGGCACCAATATGGCCAGCTATCTCACTTTGCTCGGCTGCGACAGCGTGATCGTGACCGGCACGACGACATCGGGCTGCGTGCGCGCGACCGTGCTCGATGCCTTCAGCCTCAACTACCGTATCGCGCTCGCCGAAGAAGGCTGCTTCGACCGCTCGCAGGCGAGCCACGCCATCAATCTCTGCGACATGAACGCCAAATATGCCGACGTGGTGAAAACGTCGGAGGTGCTGACATTCTTCGACAGCCTGCCCGGCGGCATGTTCGACCTGCCGAAGGGTGCTGCCGCACCGGCGCCCAAGCCCAAGATGGCCGCGAATTTCTGAAGTCCGACACCTTCGTCGGCGTAGCACCGAAGCTGTCATGCCCCGCGAAAGCGGGGCATCCAGTCTCAGGAGCGTGATCCGGCAAACGTCGTCTTCAAAACCTCATCGCTGACGACTGTCCGCCGGCGCTCAAATCAGCTTCGACGGGCTGGGCAGGCCGAGCAGCACCTGCCCCACCATCTCGAAATTGGCGAACTGCGCCTGCACCTGCTGGATCACGGTGTGCACGTCGCGGAAGCGGCGTTCGAACGGATTGCTCTCGAAGATCGCGGTGGCGCCGGCGGCGTGATAGACGGTGTCGATGACGTCTTTCGCCTGATGCACCGCATAGGTGCCTGCGAGCTTGAGCGCAGCACGTTGCGGGAGCGAAAGCGCCTCGCCACGTACAGCAACATCCCAGGTTTCGTGCAGGGTCTGCAGCAGGAAACTGCGCGAGGACGCGAGCTTCGCCTCCGCCAGCGCGACCTGCGACTGGACCACCGCGTTGTCGCGCAACACGAAGGTCTTGGTCTTGGGGATTTTGGTCGCGGCCAATGCGACGAAGTCATCAAGCGCGCCGCGCGCCAGCCCGAGTCCAATGGCAGCAAAGCCGGTGCCGTAGAGGTGAAAGGTGGTGAAGCGATAGAGCGGACCGGTTTCGCGGCGATCCGCCGCGGACTCGCGCGTGAAGGTGTATGCGTTCGGGACGAACAGGTCGTCGATCGTGTAATTATCGCTGCCGGTTCCCTTGAGACCGACCACGCGCCAGATGTCCTTGATTTTCGCGCTGGCCTTCGGGATCAGCATGGTGCGTTCGACCGGCTTGCCGTCGGCACCAAGACGCGGCGTGCCATCCGCTTCCACGACCGGGCAGTGACAGCCGAGCCATCCCGCGTGCTTGATGCCGCTCGCAAAGCTCCAGCTCCCTGACGCCCGATAGCCGCCCACGACCGCCACCGCCTTGGCATCGGGACCGACCGGCCCCCAGGCCATCACCGAACGGGCGTCGCCGAAAATCTCCCGCGCCACCTTGGGCTCGACATAAGCGGCAGCCATGGAGCAACCGGAAGCCTGGGCGACGCACCACGCCGTGCTGCCGTCAGCCTTGGCAAGCTCCTCGATCGCTTGCATGAAGGTCGCGGGCGCGACTTCGGCGCCATCGCAGCTCTTCGGAACGAGCATGCGAAACAGTTGTGCGTCATGCAGCGCCGAGAGCACCTCGGGCGCGATTTCGCGCTCCTGCTCGATGCGCGCGGCGTGCGCGGTGATCAAGGGACGAAGCGCGCGTGCCCGCGCGATGCAATCGCCGGCATCGTCCTGCGCGAAAGAAACCCGCTCCAACATGACGTTTTCCGTTTGCCGATCGATATTGTGGCGCATTCGAAGCGCCGGTCAATGCGCGCGCCGGCGGACGAGCCAGTGCAATCGGCGCGCGAGATACGAACCGTCCAGGACCGCGACGATCAGGAGGATGGCTCCCATCGCGACCCCGTTGACGTAAGGCGGGGCGCCGACGGCGTTGAAACCGGCGCGTAGCACCGCAAGGCTCAGCACGCCCATCGCAATCCCGAGCGGCCGTCCCGTGCCGCCGGCAAGTGAAACTCCGCCGAGGATCGCGGCCGCCGCGGCGGGAACGATGACATCGGACAGGCCTGCGGGCGATGCCGACGCCAAGCTGTAGCTCAAGAGCGCGCCGGAGAGCGCGGCGCAGAATCCGGAAAAGCCGAAAATGCCGATCACCAGCACGTTGACATTGACGCCGGCGGTCATCGCCCCGCGGCGATCGCTGCCGATCGCAATGATGTCGCGGCCATATCTGGTGAGGCCGATGACCAGCGCCGCGGCGGCGAAAATCGCAAGCGCAACCAGGCTGCGGATGGAAAAAATGCCGCCGATGGGGGCGCTCAGGCCAAGCGCGACCTGCATATTTTCGTAGGGCAGCGCACGGTTTTCCGTGACGACATACGCAACCCCGGCGAAGACCAGGAGTCCTCCGAGCGTCACGCCGACCGAGCCGAGCCGCAGCCGCACGATCAGCCAGCCCTGCGCCAGGCCGCCAGCCAATCCTGCTGCCAGCGCGCACGCCAACCCCAACCAAGCGTGGACCCCGCCCATGACCACCGCGATGCAGCCGGCCATGCTGTACATGCCGACCACGGAGAGATCGAACTCGCGGATCATCATGGTCAGGCCGAGCCCGAGCGCCACGAGGCCGATCGTGGCGAATGTTTCGAGGCTCGATGCGGCGGTGGCGAGGGTCAGAAAATCTTGCGGGTCGATGAGCGCGAGACCGACAATGCAGGCCGCCAGGATCAGCAGCGGACGCAGGTGGGGATCGTCTCGAAGGCGTTTCATTTACTCAATCCCGGGTGCCCGACGTCTGCAACGCAATCACCCCGAGCACGACGAGGCCGGCAATCAGGTATTGCCATTCCGTGCGCAGGCCTTGCAGCACCAGCACGACCTGGATCACGCCGATGATGAGCGCGCCGGCGAGCGTGCGGAGCACCGACCCTTCGCCGCCCTTGATGATGGTGCCGCCGACCAGGACCGCGGCGATGGCGTCATACTCGTAGCCCATGCCGTAGTTCATGCTGGCGGCGTCATAGCGGATCGCGAGCATGATGCCGGCCGGCGCCGTGAACAGGCCGGCCCAGAGATAGGCGCCAGTGATCGCGCGCCAGGTGCGTACGCCCACCGCCTCGGCGGCGCGGAAACTCGATCCGATCAGAAACAGATTACGGCCGAAGGTGGTCAGCGAGAGGATGAACTGGCCGAGCGCGGCGACGCAGAGAAACACCGCGAACTCCACTGGTATCCCGGCAATCCTGCCCTTGAAGCCCCCGTAGCTCGTTCCCGCCGCCGCATAGATGGTGCCGTGGGCGGCAAAGGCTTCCGCGACCCCATAGATCAACGCCAACGCGGCAATGCTGACGATGATGGGATTGGCGCGCAACCAACCGATCAAGAACCCCTGCAACGCGTTGCTCAATCCCGCGAAGGCGAGCGCAGCGATGAGCCCGAAGGCAAAGCCGCCCCAATTGACCGCAAGGACGAAGATCATCGCGGTGGCGCCGACGAGCGCCCCGAGCGCGAACGACATGATGTTTCCGCTGATGGTGATCAGCGTCATCCCGACCGCGACACAGCCGATGAAGGAGACCGTGGTCAGCAGCGAAAGGATGCTGGGCTGAGACAAGAACCCGGGCGTGGTCAGGGCAACCGCGGCAAGGACGACCAGGACGATGGCGCGGACGATGCCGACATAATTTCGCGGCTCGCCCGCCCGAGCGCCCATCCCTTCGCGCGCGTCGGCGGCGATGGCCCGCTCGGCGAGCGGCGCTTGCGTTGATCGGCTCATGCCGCCGCCCGCACCGGATGGGTGATGTCGGCCAGGATGCGCGCCATCGCGATCGATTGGCGTTCATAGCGCGCGACCGTTCGGCCCCGGTACATGGTGACAACGATGTCCGCGATGCCGACGACCTCTTCCAGATCGGAGGACGTCATGATCAGGACGTATCCGAGCGAGCATAGTTCGCGCATGATCCGATAGATATCGGCGCGGGCACCGACGTCGATGCCGCGCGTGGGTTCATTCATCAACAACACGCCCGGCTGCGGCCGCTCGATGGCACGGCCGAACAAGAGCTTCTGCTGGTTGCCGCCACTGAGCTTGCCCGCGGCGGCGCCGAGCCGGCGCTGATCGACGGCAACGCGCTGGGCAAGTCGCGCGCCGACCCGTCTGAGCTGCAGCCAGTCCAAGATGCGAAAGCGCGTATGCGCGTTAAAGCTACCGGCCAGGAGGTTCTCGAGCACGCTGCGCTGATGGAATATGCCCTCGGCAGCGCGATCCTCGGACAGGAACAAGACATTGCGCTCCACGCAACGCGGCGCCGAGCCGAGCTGCAAGGGCTTGCCGTCGATGCTGACACGGCCGCTCGCACCGGGGACGAGGCCCGCGAGCGCGCGAGTCACCACATTGGCGCCAGAGCCGATCTGCCCGGCGATGCAGAGAATCTTGCCGCGCGGCGCGACCAGCGACAGGTCCTGTACGATGCCGTCGACATTGAGTGTTTCGACCACGAGCGCCTGGCCGGCATCCGGGCCGGCGGCGGAGGCCGGATACATGTCGCCGAACGGCCGGCCGAGCATCAACTCGATCAGTTGATCACGCGTGATGTCGCGCACCTGCCTGGTGGCGACATGCTCGCCGTTGCGCAATACCGTGACGGTGTCGCAGAGATCGAACACCTCGCCCAGACGATGGCTGATATAGAGGATCGCGTGTCCCCGCGCCTTGAGTGTTTTCAGAACGTCGATGATGCGAGAAATCTCGTTGTCGGTCAGGGTCGCGGTCGGCTCGTCGAGGATGAGGAGACGTGCGTTGCGGGCGAGAAGCCGCGCGATTTCGACGAGCTGCTGCTGGCCGATGCTGAGCGCGCTCACTGGAGTATCCAGATCCCAATCGCCTGCGCCCAATGTTTCAAGCGCATTGTGCGCGCGACCGCGCAGGTCGCGGCGGCGGTGAAACACCGGAACGTCGGCACTCCCGAGCCAGATGTTGTCGAGCACGGAGAGTCGCGGCGCGAGGCTCAGCTCTTGGGCGACAAGCCCAAGACCCAGCGCCTGCGCATACTGGGGGCCGCGCATGGTCTGGCGCACACCGTCGATCGCGATCGAACCCGCGTCAGGCGTAAAAATGCCCATCAGCAATTTGACCAGAGTGCTCTTGCCGGCGCCGTTTTCGCCGCAGATCGCACGGATTTCGCCCGCGCGCAGCGAAAGCGAAACGTCACGCAGCGCGCGCACGCCGCCGAAGCTCTTGCTCAGTCCCTCGACGGTAAGAATATCCATCGCGCCGCATCATCCAGCTGCGTGACGGCGACCATCAATAGGTGCAGGGCGCCTGCCATTGAGCGAGGTTCGCCTTGGTGATCAGTTCGGCCGGAAGCAGATCGGCCTTGGGCAGCTTCTTGCCGGCAAAGAACTCATTGGCCGCATCGGCGGTACGCCGGCCGAGATCGGTCGGAATCTGGGTCACCGAGCTATACATCTTGCCGGCGCCGATGGCGTCGAGCCCTTCCTTCTGGCAGTTGCCGCCGACCACGATGAGCTGCTTCGGTCCCGTGCCGACGGTGATGCCGGCGGCATCCGCGGCCTTGATCGCGGCGACCGCCTGATTGTCGGCCATACCGTAGACGGCATCGAGGCCGCCGCTGGCGGCGAAGCGCGCATAGAGCTGGCCGGCGAGCCGTTCGCTGGTCGCAGTGTCCCAGCGCCCGTCTTCGATCGCCGCGATCTCCAGCTTCAGATTGGCCGCCACCACCTCTTTGAAGCCGGCAACGCGGCGGGGACCGGGGCCCTGCTGCAGAGCACCGGTGATGAGCGCCACCTTGCCACCGTCCCGGCCACTCTCCTTGAGCGCTTGCAACGCCGCCTTGCCGGCGATTCGTCCCATCTCGTTCTGGTCCTGCCCGACGAAGGTGACGTAGAGCTCCTCGGTGCCATCCTTCGGCGTGTTATTGACGATGATAACGGGTATCCCAGCCTGCTTCGCGCGTGTGAGCACCGGAACGATCCCTTGCTCGGAGATCGGCTGGATGACGATGAGATCGAACTTGCGTGCGATGCCGTCATCGGCTTGGCGGGCCTGCAGCGCAGCGTCCAATCCAGCAGCCTGAACCGTCACCTCCATGCCATACGACAAAGCGCGTTCGCGGAACGATTTCTCGGTGGTCGCGACATAGGGATGCGCGGTGAAGGATTCGAGCAGCAGGACCTTCTTGCCCTTGCTCTCGTCGGCGGCGTGCGTGCTCGATGCCGTGAACGCCGCCGCGGCCAGGACGGCCGTGGTGGCCACGAGCCGCTGCAATTCAGAGATGTAGGGAATCAAAGCCATGGCGCGAACTCCGGCAACGCTGGTGATGATGGCGGCACTCTAGACCGGGGTAAAAAGGGCGACAATGCGGGGTACGGAATGGGCCGTCGAAGCTGCGCGGTCGCCGCAAGGGCGCTTACGCAAACACCCCATGGCCATCGCGCCGCAGCTTTGCGATAACGCCGGGGCTCACAAGTGTTGTCAGAGCGAGGATTGAGATGGGCGAATTTGCCATTGGTCAAAGCGTACCCCGGTTCGAGGATCCGCGGCTGGTCAAGGGAGGCGGCCGCTATGTCGGCGACATGGTCCTGCCTGGCATGGTGTTCGGTTACGTGCTGCGCTCGCCGCACGCCCATGCGCGCATTCGCTCGATCGACACCAGCAAGGCCAAGGCCGCACCCGGCGTGCTCGCCGTGCTCACCGGCGAAGACTGGCAGGCCTCGGGATGGGGCGACCTGCCGGTGCCCGATGGATTGAAGCGGCGCGACGGCAGCGTCTTCCGGCCGCCTTATCCGGCGCTGACCAAGGACCGGGCGCGCTGGGTCGGCGACTACGTCGCCTTCGTGGTGGCGGAGACCTATCACCAGGCGCTCGACGCGGCCGAGCTGATCGTCGCCGACTACGAGCCGCTGCCCGCCATCGTGTCGACCGCGGACGCTAGCGCCGACGGCGCGCCGCGGGTCTGGGAAGGTTGCCCGGACAATATCGGCTTCGTGCAATTGTTCGGCGACAAGGCCGCGACCGAAGCCGCGTTTGCCAAGGCCGATCACGTCGTCAAGCATCGCATGGTGATCAACCGCGTCACCGCCGCGAGCATGGAGCCGCGCGGCTGCCTCGGCGACTACAACGCGGCCGAGGATCGCTACACCATCTACACCACGCTGCAGCGCGTGCATCCGTTCCGCGCCGAGCTGTCGCCGGTGCTCCGAGTGCCCGAGAGCCAGATCCGCGTGGTTGCCGGCGACATCGGCGGCAGCTTCGGCATGAAGTCGGCGGTCTACAACGAAGTCGCGCTGGTGCTGCTGGCCTCGAAGCACGTGGGGCGGCCGGTGAAATGGATGTCGACGCGGTCGGAATCCTTTCTCTGCGACGCCCAGGCCCGCGACAACGTCACCCAAGCCGAGCTCGCGCTCGACAAGGACGGCAACTTCCTTGCCATGCGCGCCACCGTGGTCGCCAGCATCGGCGCCTATATGCAGACCGGAATGCCTGCCTTCACCGGCAATATCGGCACCCTTGCCGGCGTCTATCGCATCCCTGCGATGCATGCCGACGTCACCGCCGTGTTCACGCACACCAATCCGGTGCGGCCTTATCGCGGCAACGGCCGCCCCGAGGCCGCCTATGTGATCGAGCGGCTCGTCGATCTCGCCGCCGACGAGCTCGGCATCGACCCGGCCGAGCTGCGGCGGCGCAATTACATTCCGCCCGACGCCATGCCGTTCAAGACCGCACTCACGTTCACCTACGACAGCGGCGAGTTCGAGAAGAGCATGGACATGGCGCTCAAGCTCGCCGATGTCGCGGGCTTCGAGCGGCGGCGCGCGCAATCGCGCCAGGAGGGCAAGCTGCGCGGCATCGGCCTCTCCAACACCATCGAGCGGGCGGCGGCGGGCGGCTTCGAAGCCGCGGAGATCCGGTTCGACAAGTCCGGCACCGTCACGCTGCTCGCGGGCAGCGTCACCCAGGGCCAGGGCCACGAGACCATCTTCAAGCAGATCATGTGCGACCGGCTCGGCCTCGACCCCGACGACGTGCGGTACGTGCAAGGAGATACCGACCAGGTCTTTCTCGGCGAGGGCACCGGTGGCTCGCGCTCCGCCACGCTCGGCGGGTCGGCGGTGGACATGGCCGCGGAGAGGATCACGACCAAGGCCAAGCAGCTCGCAGCCCACCTGCTCAAGATCGATCCCGGCGATATCAACTTTGCCGACGGCGTGTTCTCGAGCCCGAAGACCAACCGTACGCTGACGATCAAGGAAGTGGCGAAAGAGGCCATGGAGCCGACCAAGCTGCCGAAGGGCATGGACGTCGGCCTCACCGCGACCGCGACCTATATCGCGCCGGTGCAGAATTTTCCCAACGGCTGCCACATCTGCGAGCTCGAGATCGATCCGGAAACCGGCACCGTGGAGATCGTGCGCTACAGCGTCGTCGACGACGTCGGCACCGTCATCAACCCGTTGCTGCTGAAGGGCCAGATCGTCGGCGGCGTGGCGCAGGGCGTCGGCCAGATTCTGATGGAGGACATCCAGTTCGATGACGACGGGCAAATCCTGACCGGCTCGTTCATGGACTACGCCATGCCGCGCGCGACCGATATCAGCGCGGTCGAGGTCAAGAGCAATCCGGTGCCGACCAAGACCAATCCGCTTGGCGTCAAGGGCGCGGGCGAAGCCGGCTGCGTCGGCGCGATGCCTGCGGTCGCCAATGCGCTGGTCGATGCGCTGTCCCACCTCGGCGTCCGTCATGTGGAAATGCCGGCGACGCCGGAGCGGCTGTGGCGCGTGATCCAGGGTGCCAGCGCCGGGTGAGCCGGCTGGCCGGAGGTCCTGGCCCCATCGCGCCGGGATGACGGAGTGAGTTTCCTCGCAATTCGATATGAAGCCTCGGGAGATCGGCATCATGAAAAAATCTTTCGTTCGCGGCACCTGGCAGGTGAAACGCGCATTCTCGCCTTGCGTCATCACCGAAGGCGGCGGCCGGACCATCTACGTCGCCGGGCATACGGGGCAGGTCGATGATTCCGGCAAGTCGCTTGCCGCCGACTTCGACGCCCAGTTCAAGCAGACCTTCCGCAATATCGAGAAGACACTGGCCGAGGCAGGCGCGAAGCTCAGCGACATGGTGACGATGACGGTGTTTCTGATCGACGCGCGCTACACCACCCGCATGACCGAGTTGCGCGGCGAGCTGTTCGGCAAGGACTTCCCTGCCAGCGCGGCGATCACCGTCCAGGGCTTCGCCCAGCCGGAGATGATGATCGAGGTGCAGGGCATCGCGGTTGCGGACTGAGGCCGGCGACCGCCAGCGCAATTACTCCGGCTTGATATTTCCGGCCGCGATGATGCGGATCCATTTTTCGATCTCGCGGTCGACGTGCGAGCGAAACTCTTCCGTCGTGCTGCCGATCGGCTGAAATCCCCGTTCGAGCAGGCTTTGGCTGAACGCGGGGTTCTTGACGGTGTTCGCCGCCACCTGCTGCAACCTCTCCACGATGGGCGCTGGCGTCGACGCCGGCACGATCAGGCCCATCTCGCTCGCGGAGTCGACGCTGGCATAGCCGATCTCCTCCATGCTCGGAACATCCGGCAGTTGCGGCGCGCGCCCGCGCGTCATTCCCAATCCGCGCGCCCTTCCGGCCAACATATGCTCGCGAATGCTAGGAACCGCTCCGAACGTGAAGTCTACCTTGCCCGACAGGAAATCCGCGAGCGCCGGAGCGCCGCCGCGATAAGGGATGATCACGATCTCGATCCCTGTCACCTGCCGGAACTGTTCGGCGGCGAGATGGATGCCGGTTCCGATACCGGCCGATGCAAATGTCAGCTTGCCCGGATTGGCCTTGGCAAACGCAATCAGCTCCTGGGCGGTCTTGAACGGCGAGGACGGGCTCACCGACAAAACCAGTTGCGTCCGCGACAGCAACGACACCGGGATGAAATCGCGGCGCGTGTCGTAGGGCAGCTTGTCCTTGAACAGGCCGGGATTGGTCACGAAGGCGCTGTCGACCATTCCGATCGTGTAACCATCAGGCTGTGCGTTCGCCACCGCCTGGGTGCCGATGGTGCTGCCGCCGCCGCCGCGGTTGTCGATGATCAGCGTCTGGCCGAACTCGCGCTCCATTTGCGCCGCGAGCAGGCGCGAGAACACGTCGGTGCCGCCGCCCGGCGCATAAGGCACGATGATTCTCACCGGCCGCTGCGGATAGGCCTGCGCCGCCGCCGGACGTGCCGCCAGAAGCGCCGTGGCGGCCATGGCTCCGGCGATCCAATCGCGCCGGCTTGTTTTGATCATTTTTGTTTCCTCCCGTAGGCGCCTCCGGGCTCAGGCCCGGAAGCGATCGATCATTTCCTCCTCCGGATCGGCACCGAGCCCCGGGCGGTCGGGCACATCGATTGCACCGTCGACCACGGGCACGGACTTCGCATAGGCGGTGAAGCCGACGTCGCCGAACAGGCGTTCGAGCGGGGCCGCACGCTCCTTGGCGGCAATGGCATGGAGCGTGGCGAGATATCCCGGCCCGAAGAAGAACGCATGCGGCACGCAGGTCACGCCGGCCTTTTCAGCTTCCGTCGCCACTTGCCACAGGTTGGTAAGCCCGCCGATCTTGACGACGCTCGGCTGCACGAAATCGGTCGCGCCGGCGGAAATCATCTTTTGGAAGTCGAGCACGCCGGTCGCGTTCTCGCCCATCGCCAGCGGTACCCCGGTTGCGCGCCTGAGCACCGCCAGCGCGTCGAAGTCCTCCGGCGGCCAGATCGGCTCCTCGACCCAGAACGGCTTTGAGGGCGCCATGGCGGCGACCGGCGCGGTGGCCTGGTCCGCAGTCCAGGCGCAGTTGGTATCGACCATGATCGGGATGTCCGGCCCGGCAACGTCGCGTGCCGCCGCGACGCTGTCCGCGGTCCGCTCGTGCAGCTTGAGGTGACGGTAGCCCCGTTCGAGCGCCCGCGCGACGTTGCGGCGCACGTGCTCGATCGATCCACCGTATTGCAGCAGCGACGCATAGGCTTCCACGCGCTTGCGCCGCACCCCGCCGAGCAGCGCGGACACCGGCTTGCCTTCGAGCTTGCCGCGGATGTCCCACAGCGCGATGTCGAGCCCGCTGATCGCATGCACCACCGGACCACATCGACCGAAGCCGTGCAGCAGGCGTTCCAGCCGCGCCGTCAGGCCGCGGTCGGTCGCATCCTGTCCGATGGCGACATGCTTGATCCAGGAATTGAACACGACCGGGATCATGGGCGAACTGCTGCCGTAGGCCTCGCCCCAGCCAACCACGCCGCCGCTGGTGGTGACACGCACCAGAAGCATGTCCACGTGCGTTCGCGGCTTGCCCGCGAATTGCGGCGGCGGCGCCCAGGTGTCCAGCGGGAGGCGAAGCGCAATTGTGTCGATGGTGGCGATGGTGGCGGCAGGCATTGCGGGTCCTTGGTGCGTCGTTATATGTCAACGGCCATACGCCGCTGTTGCGACCCAATCGAGCGTACTTCTCGGTGTTTGGCAAACCGCCGGCGGGTCGGCCGCTGTCGGAACTCTGGCCAGGGTGGAGGGTTTTCCCTCTGGGCCCGAGTTTCCGTCTGATCGCGCCCTGGCCCCAAGGGCCGCGACGCGTTAAACACAGTTTCGATTTCCGCTGGGAGCCGGCCCCCCAAACGGACATAGTCCCGCCGGCACCGATTTTGCCCGGAATCGGGCTGGCGCGGGGGCGGCCTGAAGGAGATGGGCCTTGTACTCGCATCTGCGTTTCGTCATCGCCGCCGCCCTGATCGCATTCGGAGGCGTGATCGCCGTTGGTGTGCCGGCCTTGCTTCTGGCCGTTGATCGGCCGCTGCTCGCGCAAACCGACGTTTCCGAGCCGCCTGCCGCCTCCTGCGCGCAGCAGAGCTGGCTGCACTTCGATCGGAACTGTTCCCAGCGCGGCCTGCCCTGGGCCGCGGCCCGCCGGACTGCGAATGTCGGCCCGGTCGAGGCCCCGCTTGAACCGGCAGCGGACCAGCCTTTGACGGAAGGCCGGCAGGCAGCGACCGCACCTGAGCCCTCGGCGCCGCAGTTCTCCATGCGCCAGCTTTCCGAGCCCCAACTGTTCGCGCCGCAGATCTCCGTGCCGCAGAGCTTCACATCCCGGGACACGACGACCCGCGAGGTTCCTCCCCACGAGTCCGCAACCAATGACGCGGCGCCCCGGACGTCGGCAGCCAAGGACACGGCGCCCCAAGTAACAGCGCCACAAGTAACAGCGCCACAAGCGGCGGCGCCCCAAGTAGCTGGACCGCAAGCGGCAGCACCACAAGTGGCCGCGCCCCAGGAAGCCGCGCGCCAAGAAGCCGCGCGCCAAGACTTGGCGACTCGACAACCCGCACCGCAAGAGGTCGGACCCGGGCAGCCGGTGGAGCAGAGCGAGGTAACGGCACCGGTACGGACGAGGTCGGTACGGCGAGCGCCGGCCGAGGAACGGCACGTCGCGCAATCCCCGGCCGCTGCGCAGACCCGTGCGCCGCTCGCGAAGCGAGTCGCGCGCGGGGAGCGGACGAAACGACCGGCGAGCGAAGCCTTGAATGCCGTGCGAAAATTCGACGATGCCCTGCCGGAGATTCCCGCGAACTCCTATGCCGCCGACGGTACACCGCGCAGGATCGTCATCCGGCCCACCTCGATCCAGGACGTCTATTACTACTCTGCACCGCGATAGCGCGAGTTGGTCCAAGCCGCGGGAGTGGGGTTTCGTCGCCGGGGTCGAAGCGGTAATCTCCCCGCGACTGGGCGAATGAAAGGTCGTGCCGGCATGACCGCCACCTTCGAAACCGCGCTGGCTGCACGCGTCGAGGCGATGGCGGACGCCTGCACCCGCTGCGGCAAGTGCGTCGAGGTCTGTCCGGTCACCGGCCCCGGCGGCGTGAACGCCGAGCCCGTCGCCGTGATCTCCGGCATCATCGACATCCTGCGCACCGGCGACGGCCCGGAGGCTTCGCGCAAATGGGCGAATGCGTGCGTGCTCAGCGGCGAATGCATCAAGGCCTGCGACTACGGCGTCAATCCGCGCTTCATGCTCGGCATGGCGCGGGTGGCGATGGCGCGACACAAGGATGAGCCGCCGCAGCGGCGGCGTCAGGGCGTCGACGGTTTCCGTAAGGTCGCGCGCGACGTCACCCACATTTCGCAGATGCAGCTCGACGACGAACTGCTCACGCGGCTGGGCCAGAAACCGGGCGGGAACGCCGAGCCCGAGACGCCGCCCGATTTCGTGTTCTACACCGGCTGCAACGTGCTGAAGACTCCGCACATTGCGCTGCTTGCGCTCGACATCATGGATACGCTCGGCGTCACCTATCAGGTGCTGGGTGGTCCAAGCCATTGCTGCGGCGTCGTGCAGATGCGCACCGGCGATGTCGCGACATCGGGACGTTTCGCCGAAAACACCATGGACAAGCTTGCCCGCAGCAAGTCCGGGCAAGTGGTGTCGTGGTGTCCGAGCTGTCATGTTCAATTCACCGAGACGACGTTGCCGACGGTCGAGAAGACCCGCGGCTCGAAGCCGTTCGAGATGACTCCGTTCATGCTCTTCCTGCGCGGCAATCTCGACCGGCTCCGGCCGTTTCTGCGCAAACCTGTTCCGATGCGCATCGCCTTGCACCGCCATCCCGGGCTCAAGGGCGTGGTCGAGGCCGCCGAGGACATCCTCCATGCCGTGCCGGGCGTCGAACTGGTCGACCTCAAGCAGCCCGCGGTCGGCATGATGAGCAACTATTTCCGCGCCCTGCCGGCGTATCGACGGGAATTGCAGAAGAACGAGCTCGATGCCGCCGAGCGCGCCGGCGTCGATGCGTTGGTCGCGGTCTATCACGCCGACCATCGCGAGCTGTGCGCGCACGAACGCGACTACCCGTTCCGGATCATGAACCTGCTCGAGATCGTCGGCGCCAGCATGGGGCTTCACCGCGACGATCACTTCAAGCGCCTCAAGATGTTGCAGGACGTCGACGCGATCGCGGCCGACTGCCAGGACCTGGTTGCGCAGCACGGCCTTGATCCCGAGACCACGCGCCAGGCGATCCAGGCCATGCTCGACGAGCAGCCGCTGCCGTTGCGAGGCGCATCTCTCTAGGTGCGGACGACTGACTTGGATCAGCCGGTCCGTTCAATCTGACTACGTCAAATCATATTTTTCTTTGTCCCGGTTCGCTTCCTCCTGCATCGCCCCCGATCGAGGGGTGGATGGAGCGCCGACAGGCGCACTCTTTAACCTCGGTCGCGCCTGCGACGCGCGACCCCCTGTCCCGGGGCGACCGGAACCTCTCTCGGCGCTCCACCGTGGCGGTTTTCGGATGCGGACCCACGAAGTCGGCTCGCGGCAGTGGGACCGGAGCCGCAGCGCTGCCCGCGCCAGGCATTAACGCCCGGCGGTCGGGGTCCGGACCTCCCTACGGTGCGGTTCGCGCCGCAGCCGCGGGACGCCACTCCCGGCTCCGTCTCTAGGATCGTCTCCGGAAGACGCCCCCTGCTGAGCCAGGATGCAATTCGTATAGCCTATATTCGTTACGTAGTCAAGATATTTCTTCGTATCGTAGTCATTATTCTGGTGGCCAAAGCCACGAGAAAACGGCCAGGCTCTCCGTGTAAACCTTGCGAACTTCGGAATCGAAGCGCCGGGATGAGGCCTGTCCGCTACGAACAGCAGCGCCCAGTCATTGCCAGCGCGACCCGCTCCTCCTCGCTGAGCTGCTCGTGCGCATGGTCATGCACGTGCGCATGGGAGGACGCGGGCGGCGGCACCCCGGTATCGGCGATCGGCTCGTCTTGCGGCAACCCCTGCCGCCGCATCTCGGCGCGCCTGATCTTGGTCGCCGCCGGATCGATCCTGTTCGTCGCCGGCTCGAACACGGCGCCGTAATATTTTTCCGCCGCATCCTTGCTGACATAGCCGCAACGCACATCGCGCGCGAGACTGTCGAGGTCGCGCTCGAGCGGCGAGCCGAAGCCGCCGCCACCACCCGAGCGCAGGATATAGGCGTCACCGGCGTGCAGAACCTGGTTGAGCGCCTTGCCATTATGGAAGCGCTGCTCCTGCGCCGTCCCGAAGCGGTGAATGGCGACCGAGTTGCCGAAACCGGAGAGGCCATCCTCGAGACCCCAGGGTTTGCATTTCACCCGGTCCATCTGCGAGTTGAAGCGAAGATCGTGGCGCGCCTGCACCACCTGCTCGCAACCGAGCCCGCCACGGAAGCGGCCGGCGCCGCCGGAATCGGGACGCAGCGCATAGCGTTCGACCAGCAGCGGATACTTCGCCTCGACCTGCTCGGATGGACCGTTATGGGTGTCGCCATCGTTCATGGCGATGGTCGCATTGGAACCATCGCCATTGTGCTTGGCCCCCCAGCCACCGCCGATCAGACCACCGAGATAGATGTAGAAGCTGTCGTCCTTCGGGCGGCGCCCGTTGACGCGGCCGACGACGAGATCGGCGTGATGACCCGCAATGATGTGCTCGGGAATCGCCGGCGCCAGCGCCTTGAAGATGGTGTCGATGATGGTCATGGGATAAGTCATCCACATCCGCATGGCTGCGGGCTTGAGCGCGCTGACCACGCGCCCCGGCGGCAACACGATGTCGAGCGCGCGAAACTGGCCGTCGTTGATGGGAAGGTCGAGCGCCGAGGTCAGGCACTTGAATGCCACCTGGCAGCACGAGCGGCCCGCGGTCTCGCCGGAATTGTAGAAGCCGGCGACCTGCTTGGAGACATCGGTGAGATCGACCTTCATCCGGTCGCCCGCGACCTCCACCCGCACCCGGATCGGCACGCGTTCCCCGATCCGCACGCCGTCGTCGTCCATGAAGGATTCCGCCTCGTAGACGCCGTCCGGGATTTCGCGCACGCGCGCCCGTGTCGCCGCCTCGCTGTGATCCATGATCGCCGCAATGCCGCCGAGTACGGCGTCGCGACCGTATTTGCCGATCATTTCGAGGAAACGGCGCTCACCGGTTCGCACCGCGGCGATCTGGGCGCGGAAGTCGCCCATGGCGCGTTCCGGCAGGCGCACATTGATCTTGATGACGGAGATGAGTTCCTCGTTCGGCACGCCCTTGCGATAGATCTTCACGATCGGCATCTGCAGGCCTTCGGAGAAGATATCGGTCGTGGCGCCGTCGAGGGTGCCGCCGACATCGGGCCAGTGCGCCATGCAGCACGAGAACGCCACCACCTCGCCGTCGTGGAAGATCGGCACCGTAAACGTCATGTGGTTGAGATGGCTGCCGGTGATGTAGGCGTCATTGGTCAGCAGGATGTCGCCGGGATCGAGATTTTCCATTCCGTAGTGATTGAGCTTGGTCTTCACCGTGTCGCTCATGCCGCGGATGAACATCGGCAGCCCAAGCCCGATCGAGACTGTATTGCCCTGCGCATCGAACAGCCCGACGGTGAAGTCGAGGGCTTCGTAGATGATCATGTTGTAGGCGGTGCGCATCAAATTGGTCTTCATCTCCTCGGTGGCGGCGATGAGACCGTTGCGCACGATTTCGGTCGTAACCGGATCCATGCGATGGCTGGTGGACGCAGGCTTGGGCTTCAGGGCGGCATCCATCGTCAGCTCCGCAGAATTTCGATGACGAGATCGCCGAAGGCATCGACCACGACCACGTCGCCGGGATGCACGACGGTCGTCGACGCATATTCCTCGATCAGCACCGGTCCGGCGATGCGATTGTTGGCGAGCAGCGCCGCTCGATCATAGGTCGGCGTGTCCAAGGCACGGCCGGCTTCGGCGAAATAGACCTCACGGGTGCCGCGAAAGGCCGCCGGCGGCGGCATGGCCTCGCCCACCGCGATGGGTTCGAACGTCGGCTTGCGCATCAGGCCGGTAACCGCGGTGCGCAGGCTCACGATCTCGGCCTTTTCGGCCGGCGCCGAATAGCCGTAGCGCGTCTCGTGCACACTATCGAAACGTCTCTTGATGCCCTCGCGATCCTCGGTCCGGAACAACTCGACCGGAAGCTCGACCGTGACGGCGTGCTCCTGGCCAACATAACGCATGTCTGCCGCGCGCTGCACGGACGTGCCGGCGACGGCGATGCCGCTCCGTTGCACCGCCTCACGGCCACGCGTCTCCATCTCGGCGTAGAAATTTTCCATGGTCGCAAACGATGCCTCGGCCAACGGCGTGAACCAGGTGTTGACGAAATCACGCCGCAGGTCGGCGACCAGCATTCCGTAGGCGGAGAAATGGCCGGGAGCGCGCGGGATCACGACCTGCGCGATGCGCAGTTCGCGCGCCACCATCGCCGCATGCAGCGGCCCGGCGCCGCCATAGGCGACGAGGCTGAATTCGGCTGCGTCGAGGCCGCGCTCGGTGGTCACCCAGCGCACCATGTGGGACATCTTGGTCGTGGCGATGCGCAGAATGCCGTCTGCCGCCGCCCTGAGATCAAGACCGAGCGGCCCAGCGACGCGGGCTTCGAGCGCGCCGCGGGCGCCTTCGACGTCCAGGCGCATCTCGCCGCCGAGAAAGCGGTCCGCGGCCAGCCGCCCGAGGATGAGGTTGGCATCGGTGATGGTCGGCTCGGTGCCGCCGCGCCCATAGCACACCGGACCGGGCTGCGCTCCCGCGCTTTCCGGACCGACATGCAACGCGCCACCCATTTCGACGCGTGCGATCGAGCCGCCGCCGGTGCCAACCTCCTGGATGTCGATCATCGGCATTTGCACGGGCAGACCGGTAGCATAGCCGCCAATGAGCGCGCTGCCGGTCATCAGCACCTGGCCGCCATGGATGACGCCGGCCTTGGCAGTGGTGCCGCCCATGTCGAAGGCGATAGCGTTCTTGAGCCCGATGCGATCGCACAATGCCTTGGTGCCGGTCACGCCGGCCGCGGGTCCGGATTCCAGCATCCGGATGCACGCGCTCTGTGCCTCCTTGGCCCCGAACAGGCCGCCGGTCGATTGCACGATCAGGAATTCGCCCGCAAAGCCCGCGGCATCGAGATGGTCGCCCATCTCGCCGAGATAGCGCCGCACGCGTGGTCCGACATAGGCATTCGCTGCCGCCGTCGAGGTGCGCTCGAACTCACGATACTCCTGCGACAGCTCGTGCGAGGCCGTGACGAAGAGATCGGGATGGCTCTCGGCGATGATCGCCTTTGCGCGCTGCTCGTGCGCGGGATTGCGGTAGGAGTGCAGGAACAGGATGGCCACCGCCTCTACGCCGCGACCGACCGCGTCAGCCACCGCCGCCCGCACCGCATCCTCATCGAGCTTGATCAGCACCTTCCCCTGCGAGTCCATGCGCTCGCTCAGCTCGTAACGCAGATCACGCTCGATCAAGGGCTCGTGGCGGCGGAAGAACAGGTTGTAGGATTCCGGCCGGTTGACGCGGCCGATCTCGTAGATATCGCGAAAGCCTTGCGTGGTGAGAAGCGCGCAGGTGGCCCCGGTGCGCTCCAGAATCGTGTTGATCGCAACGGTGGTGCCGTGAAGAAAAAGCCGCGCGGCGCGAAACTGCGCTCCCGCTTTGGTCACTCCATTCTCGATGCCGGTGACGAGCCGCGTCGGCGTGGTCAGCGTTTTTCCGAGGCGAAGCTCCCCGGTCGTCTCGTCGAAAGCAGCGACGTCGGTAAAAGTCCCGCCCACGTCGGCCGACAGCCGAATCTGACCCAGCTCCATCGTGCTCAAGAACTCCGCGCGGCCGGCCGGCGAGACGATATCAACCGCGTCCCTGCGCCGCAACGCCGGCCATCTCCTCAGCGCCCGCGGCCGCTTTGTTGCGCAAGACCGGCATCACCTCGCTGGCGAAGAGGCCGATCGAGCGCAGGCTTTCTGCCAGCGTCAAATCGCCGAAGGCGAACTGGCCCACCATGTAGTTGCAACCGGTTTCTTCGAGCTGTGCGGACAGGAATTTCGCCACTGTTGCCGGCGAGCCGGCGACACCCTGGCCGCGCTCGACCACCAGGTCGAAGGTCGCGGGGCGGGGATGCGATTGCGCGCGCTCGTGCAGCCGGAACAGATGGGTAAAGCTCGCGTGCCAGAGCAGGTAGGCGCGGCGCGCCAGCGTCATCGCCTCGGCGTCGGTCGGCGCGACGACGACGAAGCGGCCGAGGCCGAGCTTGGGGAAAGGCACCGCGTGCCCGTGGACCTGCGGCCAGATCGAGCGATAGCGATCGATGGACAGACGCGTTTCCTTCGGAGGGTCGAGACTGACGACGTTGAGATTGCGCCGCGCCGCGCGTTCAGCGCTGTCCGGCATGTGCACGCCGTACCAGATCGGTGGATGCGGTTTCTGCAGCGGCTCGATTTCCATCGGCACGTCCTGGAAGGAAAATCGCTTGCCCTTGAAATTGAGCACCTTGTGCGTCAATCCCCGCATCACCAGCTCGACCGCTTCCGCGTACACCTCCTGGGCGTCATCCGGGTTGGCGCCGTAATATTCGAGCTCGATCGGCACCGAGCCGCGGCCAAAGCCGATCTCCAGCCGACCTCCGCTCAACTGGTCGAGCATGCAGATTTCCTCGATCAGCCGCAGCGGATGGTGCAGCGGCATCGCCCAGACCAGCGGCCCGAACCGCAGCTTGCTGGTGCGCTGCGCGACCGCGCTCAGGAACACGCTCGGCGAAGGCGCCATGCCGAGCGGCGTCGAGTGATGCTCGGCGAGATGGTAGGCGTAGAATCCCGCGCGATCGTAAGCCTCAACAATCCTGAGGCGATCCTCGTAATAGTCGGCAAGCGCCCCGCCGTAACGGTCCAGATGATCGAAGACCCCGAATTCCATGTTCTCTCCGCGCTACTCCGTGTCGCCCCCGACGACGGCAATCTGCCGTTTCATTCGAGCCCCCGCCACCCCTGCTTCGTTTGCGCCAGTTCCCTCATCGGTCGACAGTCGCACGAATATAGGCCCAGATCGATTCGATCTGCTCCATGTCGAGCGCGCCGCGCCAGGGCGGCATCTGTCGCTTGCCGTCGAGCACCGCGCCCACGAATTGATCGCGGTCTTCGTCGCGCAGGCGGCGGAGATCGAAGGTCACGCCGCCGCTGGTGTTGCGCAGCCCTTCGCCATGGCAGTTCGAGCAATAGTCGGAATAGACCCGTTCGCCGGCGGCGACCTGCGCCGCACCCGCGGTCTGGGCGAGCGACGCGCAAGGCCAGATGATGAAGGAGAGAACGGCGGCCGCACCCAGCGATCGCAAGATCCGATACTTCATTCCTCGTCCAATACTCGATTTACAATCGCATCGCGCGGTGCCGGACCCAATCTCCGCCGGCTAAACGGATTCCGTTGGGTTGGACGCAGAACCGTTGCGACGCGCACGGTGTGCCCCCTCCGCCTTGTGGTTCTCGGGGTGGTTTTCCTGAGATAAGTGCTCGGGGCGAGCTCCGCCCTCCCTGGGTGGCCTTCACCAGCACTATAATCGAATCCATTTTAGTTTTCGGTACAGACAGGTTCCTATTCTTCTGAGAGATCTCCATGCGATTGACTGTATTGGCGGTTCTTTTCTTGCTCATTCTTGGAGGTTCTGTCCGATCCGAATCGGAGATGATCTGCGTGGAGGACCCGGATTATGTGACGCTAGCCAGCGTGGTCGCGTCTTATGGGCTCTCCACATCGGCATATTCCGAGAACGGCGAGCTCAGCGCAACCGGGGGATCCTCGTCGCTCACGGTGCGGGCGGATAGCCGGCAGGCCCTCATCAATGGCGTGCGACACTGGCTTTCTTTCCCGGTGCGACAGGCTGAAGGCGGCCTCGCCATTTCGCGGGTGGACGTGACCCGAACCCTTGCGCCGGCACTGCGGCCTGAAGCGGTTTCGGGACTCCGTCCGGTCACGACGGTGGTGCTCGACGCCGGCCATGGCGGTCATGACCGCGGCGCGCTCAGCCCTTTCGGCGATGAGAAGGATTTTGCGCTCGATGTGGTGGGACGGGTCCGGCGAAAGCTTAGAGCGTCAGGGCTGAAGGTCGTGCAATCACGCGACTCGGACGTCTTTATTCCCCTCGACGCCCGTCCGGCCCTGGCCAGAAAATATCGGAACGCGATCTTCGTCAGCATTCATTTCAATGCCGCCGGTCGGCAGAGTGCAGCCGGGCTGGAAATCTTCGCCATCGCGCCGCAGGGTGCGCCACCAACCGGACAACGGCAACCTGAGGCCCACGACTGCCAGCACGAAAACGGCCATGCCCTGGAACCGGTCAATCTGGTTTTGGCGACAACTCTCTATCAAACAGTCTTGGGCAAGCTTTCCTCTTTTGATCGCGGGGTGAAGCGTGCTCGCTTTGCCGTCCTGAGAGAAGCCACCGTGCCGGCCGTGCTTATCGAAGGCGGATTTCTCACCGAGCCGACCGAGGCGGCCCAGATCGCCTCTGCCAACTGGCGCCAACAGTACGCTGACGCGATTGCGGCTGGCATTTGGGAATACAAGAGGCTCGCAGAGCGGCGGGTTCTGCCACGCCGGGCTACGGACTATGGCCGGCCCACCACCACCGAATTCGTGCCGGAGGACTAGCCGTCGGGGCCCGGGCCCGAGATTTCGGGGCTCGCCAGGACGCGATTGATATTGCAATCGCGCACTCAAGTCGAACTGCCGATTTCGAGGATTGCCGCCAACCAGCGGGATGAGCAGCCCGCGAGGCAGGATGGATCACGGCCATCGCCTCGTGCACGGGACGCCGGCGCAGCGTCGCCGGATGCCGTAGCGACTCGCCGAAGGCCGCCCGTGCATAACTCGGCTTTCGTCGGCGGCCTAGAGCGAAATCCGTTCAGATTGAATTGCGATTTCGCTCCAAGTATTTGTTCGGTCGCATGATCTTATCCGAAAAGTCTGCAACTTTTCGGGATGATGCTCTAGCGCGAAGAAGCGTCGTCTCGTGCTGACTCTATTCCAACGGCGACCGCTTCAGTCCTCGAACAGCTTGAAGGTCCACAGCGAGCCGCCGGCGGGAACCTTGGCGACGTTGGGATCGCCCATCTTGAGCGCGTAGACGCCACCGATCCCGCTGGTCACGGTGACGTATTGCTTGCCGTCCTTTTCCCAAGTGATGGGCTGACCGACGATGCCGGACGGCGTCTGGAACTGCCAGACGATCTTTCCGGTGTCGGCGTCGACGGCAATGAACTCGCCCGTCAACATGCCGGTGAACACGAGGCCGCCGGCGGTCGCCAAGGCACCGGCGATGTTCGGGCTCTTGAACGGCAGCTCCCACTTGGCCTTGCCTGTGAGCGGATCGGTCGCCCGCAGAAGGCCGCGCTTGTCGGCATCGAACGCCGCCGGGAATTTCACGCCGTAGTGCGGCTGGCCGGCCTTGAGATTGGCCACCTGCTCGACCGGAGCGGGTTCGTAGTCCATGCCCCACTCGTTGGTGTTGATGTAGAGGAGCCGCCGCGTCGGATCGAAGGCCATCGGTCCCCAGTTCTTGCCGCCGGAAACCGCCGGATAGATCCGTTGCTTCTCGCCCTTGTCGACCACGGCTTTGGTCTCAGCGCTCCATACCGGTCGGCCGGTCTCCTTGTCGATGCCGTCGGCCCAATTGACCTTGACGAAAGCATTGGCGGCGACAAGCTTGCCGGTCGCGCGCTCGATCACATAGAGATAGCCGTTGCGGTCCGCATGCATGACGACCTTGCGGGTACCGCCGTCGACGGGAAGGTCGGCCAGGATCCATTCGTTGACGCCGTCGTAGTCGAACGGATCGCCCGGCGTCATCTGGAAGTGCCAGACCACCTTGCCGGTCTTGGGCTGAAACGCCAGCACGGAGTTGGTGTAGAGATTGTCGCCCTTGCGATTGAGCGGATTCCACGGCGCCGGATTGCCGGTGCCCCAGTAGACCAGATCAAGGTCGGGATCATAGGAACCGGTAATCCAGGTCGAGCCGCCGCCCTGTTTCCAGGTATCGCCGGGCCAGGTCTCGGAGCCGGGCTGGCCCTTTTCGGGAATCGTATAGGTGCGCCAGAGCGATTTACCGGTCTGCGCATCGAACCCTTCGAGATAGCCGCGGATGCCGTATTCCGCGCCCGCAACTCCCGCAATGACGACGCCGTTCGCCACCAGGGGCGCGACCGTCATGGAGTAGCCGTCCTTCGGATCCGACGACTTCGTGCGCCAGACCTCCTTGCCGGTCTTGGCATCGAGCGCGATCACATTGGCGTCGAGGGTTGTGCGAAACAGCTTGCCGTCGAACAGCGCCGCGCCGCGATTGACGATGCCGCAGCAAACGACGCGCGTCGTCTCCGGCGGATATTCGACCATGGTCTTCCAGATTTCCCGGCCGGTCAGCGCATCGACCGCCACCGTCTTCTCGTGGTCGGTGAGAAAGACCACGCCGTCCTTCACCAGGGCCTGGCCCTCGAGGCCGCGATTGTCGGCCATACTGTAGGACCACGCCGGCACCAGTCGCTTGACGGTCTGGCGATTGATCTGAGTGAGCGGGCTGAAGCGGTGCTGGCTATAGCCCATGCCGTAGGTCAGCACGTCGCCCGGCGTCTTGTCGTCGTTCTTGAGCTCGTCGGCGGTTTGAGCGAGCGCCGTCATCGGAATTGCCGCGCTCACGAGCGCGGCCAGCAATGTAGATCGCATCATGATGTTGTCTCCTCCTCTTCAAGACCGGCCGCGTTGTTTGTTGTTATGTTTGTTGTTATCCGCCCGATCGGCGGAGCCGTCCGATGATGCGACTATAGCGCGCGCCTGCGACGATGTGGACGGGAAAGTGCCGGTGCGCCGTTGACGTCGGCAAGCCGACGGCATTTGCAAGCGCCGCTGGCTATGGCATCGTCTCGCCATGCGTCCGATGCCGCGTCTCGTCCTGACAGCCATCATCCTGATTGCCGGCGCGATCAACGCCACGGCTGCCGATCGCATACGTCTTGCAGTGCAAAAAACCGGAACGCTGGCGTGGGAACTCGACGTGATCAAGACCCATGGTCTCGATCGCAAGCTTGATCTTCTGATTGAACCGATCGAGCTGGCCTCGACCGAAGCCGGCAAGATCGCGCTCAAGGGCGGCTCGGCCGATCTGATGCTGTCGGACTGGTTGTGGGTCGCGCGCGAGCGCTCGCTGGGCGACGGCCTGGTGTTCTATCCCTCGTCCAGCACGCTCGGCGCGGTGATGGTCCCGGCGCAATCCGCGATCCGGGAGCTCATCGATCTCAAGGGCAAGAAGCTCGCGGTCGCCGGCGGCCCGCTCGACAAAAGCTGGCTGCTGCTGCAGGCGCTGGCACGCCGCTCCGGCATCGATCTCAGGAAGCAGGCCACGATCGTCTATGGTGCCCCGCCGCTCCTGGCGGAGAAAGCGCTGCAAGGCGAGAGCGACGCCATGTTGACGTTCTGGAATTTCTGCGCCGATCTCGAAAGCAAGGGACAAAAGCGCGCGATCGCCATGGACGACGTCATGAAAGGCCTCGGTGCAAAGGGACCGGTCGCCATCGTCGGTTACACCTTCGAGGGTGCCTGGGCAGCGCGCAATCGATCGGCGGTCGATCGCTTCCTCGAGGCGGCGCGCCAGGCCAAGGACATTCTGGCGTCGTCGGAGGCCGAATGGCAGCGGCTTTCCCCGCGCATCCGCGTGACCGATGCGAGCGCGCTCGCGATCTACCGCCAGCGTTACGGCGAAGGCATCGTGCGGCGTCCGATTGCCGAAGAGGAGGCCGATGCGCGGGCCCTCTACCGCGTCCTCGCCGAGATCGGCGGCGCTGAGCTGGTCGGGCCGGCGCGCGAACTCGCGGCTGGAACATTCTACCGCCCCGCCGCGGGGGAGTGAATTTGGGCGCGAGGCTCATCTCCCTCGTTCTGCTCATCGCGGCCTGGTATGCCGGCTCGCAGATGGCCGGTGCGCGGCTGCTTCCGGACCCGCAGGCGGTGGCGCTCGCCATCGTGGATGAAGCCCGCTCGGGCGCGCTCGCCTTCAATCTCGGCGCCACGCTCGCACGCGTCGCGGTGGCGTTCACCCTCGCCATGGCACTCGGCTCGGTGATCGGCCTGGTGATGGGCCGGTCCCGGCTCGCCGACCGGTTGGGCGATCCCTGGCTGATCGTGCTGCTCAACCTGCCGGCGCTGGTGATCATCGTGCTCGCCTATGTCTGGGCGGGACTGACGGAAACCGCCGCGATCGCGGCCGTGGCGTTGAACAAGCTCCCGATCGCGACCGTGACCGTGCGCGAAGGCGCGCGCTCGCTCGATCGCGCCCTCGACGACATGGCGCAGGTGTTCCGCATGGGGGCGTGGACCCGCATGCGCCACGTCGTATTGCCGCAGCTCGCGCCCTACCTCGCCGCAGCCGCCCGTTCCGGCCTGTCGCTGGTCTGGAAGATCGTGCTCATTGTCGAGCTGCTCGGACGTCCCAACGGCGTCGGCTTCGAGATCGGCGTTGCATTCCAATTATTCGACGTCACCCGTATCCTGGCCTATGCTCTCGCCTTCGTCGCCGTCATGTTGGCGATCGAAACGTTTCTGGTGCAGCCGCTTGAACGACATGTCTCCCGCTGGCGTCCGAAACCGGCTTGACGTCAGCATCAAGCAAAAATCCTATCGCGCTGCATCAGGAGAACAACACCTGGTGCTCGGCGAGCTCGCGTTCAGCCTCGGCAACGGCGAAGTGGCCGCGCTGGTGGGCCCCTCGGGCTGCGGCAAGACCACGTTGTTGCGGATCATTGCCGGGCTCGACAGCGACTTCGAGGGCAGCGTAGCGCTGCCCGCGCACGGCATGCTCGGCATGGTGTTTCAGGAGCCGCGGCTGCTGCCGTGGCGCACGGTCGAGCAGAACGTACGGCTTGCCGCGCCGCAGGCGACCGATGCCGCGCTCGGCACCCTGTTCCAGGCGCTCGGCCTCACGGCCCATCGCGACCATTTTCCCGGCGAACTTTCGCTCGGGCTCGCCCGGCGGGTGGCGCTGGCACGCGCCTTCGCGGTCGAGCCCGATCTTCTCCTGCTCGACGAGCCGTTCGTATCGCTCGACGACGCGCTGGCGGCGCGGCTGCGCGACGAGCTTGCCGACCTCGTCAACCGCCGTCCCATCACCACGCTGCTGGTGACGCACAACGTCGAAGAGGCCATCGGGCTCGCCGACCGGCTGCTGCTGCTATCGCTCAGTCCCGCGCGCGTCCTGGCGGATGTTCCGGTCACGCGGCCGCGCACCCCGCGCACTCCGCAGGAGCTTGCCGCCATGCGCGAGGAGATCGCGAAGCGGATCAACGGGGTCTCTCTTTAAGTTCACCCGCTGTCATGCCAAAGCGCCGCGAATGCGGCCTGCTGGGCTCGGCCCCGGAATGACGCGGCATCAGGGCGTGGTACTCATGAATCCGGCTTGGAAAGTGCGGCGACGCGGTACTAGGGCGTGCTACTCATATATCCAGCTTGGAAAGTGCGACTCCCTGAATGTCCGCTTGCCCCCTTAATGCGAACATTCGTCAGCGCAATCAGCAGGTCCGCTTTGTGCCATGTGTGGACGGCTCCGAGTTGGCAAGGACTTTCTTCACGTACGCAGCATTGGTCGGTGCAGCCATGTGTTCGGCCTTTAGATGCGGTTCACATGACCGCTGGCCATAATGCCCTCCGCGGATCAGGTCCCGATCAAAAGCCCGCATTCGACAATGCTGGTGGCACATGTGGGTTGTCCTGATCGCCGGATCGACCGGCTCTGCATTACGTGCTGTTCGCCCTCCCAACCTTCACATCACGCCGGTTGTCCGGCGCGATCTCGTTTACGCCGCAAGTGCGACGGGTTCCTTGTATCGCTCGCCCTTGGCCATCATGGCCCAAGCCATCCTGCGCGATCTTGTTGGCGAGCGCGATGGCGGCGACCTTCGTTGGCCGCCGCGCCAGCAATGCCGTGAGCCAGGGCCGATGCTTGGTGCCATGGATTTTGGCGTAGCGGATGACGGCGAGCGCGCCGGCCACGAACAGACTGCGCAGATAGCGGTCACCTTGCTTGCTGATACCGCCGAGCCTGTCCTTGCCGCCGCTCGAGTGCTGCTTCGGCACGAGCCCGATCCAGGCCGAGAAGTTACGCCCTGATCGGAAGGCCTTTGGGTCAGCAACGGTGGCGACCAGAGCAGTGGCCAGCACCGGACCGACGCCAGGAGCTTCATCGAGCCGCTTACTCGTCTCATTGGATCGGTGCCAGGCCGTTGATCATGCCGGTCGAACTCCAAAATCTGCGCCTTGAGTATCCGCAGCTGGGCACCGAGAGCGCGCAAGACATGCACGGGCAATCTCCGGCAGCCGCTTGTCATTTGCGTCAGCGACGACCCCGAGCAGTTCCTCGACGCCGTTGCGACCGACCGGTGCGACGATCCCGAACTCCGCGAGATGGGCCCGGATCGCATTGATCACCGAGGTCTGCTGGCGGATGAACAGATGGCGCGTGCGATGGAGCATCAGGCAGCTCTGCTGCTCCGGTGTCTTGGTCGTGCACGAACCGCATGTTTGCCCTGGTGACTGCCTCGCAAATGGCCTCCGCATCAGTCGCATCGTTCTTCTGCCGTTTGACATAGGGCTTCACGTAGGCCGGTGGCATCAGACGCACCGTATGACCAAGCGCTTGGAGCTCGCGCGACCAATGATGCGACGAGGCGCAAGCCTCGATGCCGACCAGGCATGGCTGGCAACTTCTGGAAGAACGCCAGGACGTAGCGACGCTTCAACTGACGGCGGATCGACCACCTGGCCGGCAGCATCAACGCCGTGAACCTGAAAGACCGACTTGGCGATGTCGAGACCGATTGTCGTGACCGTTTGCATGGCTGGCTCCTCCGAATCGTGGGAGCCTTAACAGCGCCCACATCCGTGGCACTCACGTGCCGGTGGAGGAGCCGTCCACAGCATCATAAGCGGACCAAGCTACTTGCGCAATTCGCGGCGCAAGACATGCCGACGTGTTCCAGCTCGGCCAACCTCGTAAAATCCTGCCGATACGAACGTCTGTACGTATCCCATAAAGCGATAGCTGGGGGAGCTTGGATCGACGGGATACGCTTCGATCACGGTAGCGCCACGCTTCTCGGCGTGTTGCACCGCTGCTTCGATGATTTGTTTGGTCAGTCCCTGTCCACGCAAGTCTCGACGAATGAAGAAGCAGGCCAACGACCATACTTGTTCGGGTAATTCGCCAGCCCGGTTCGGGCCGCCAAGATCACGGTAGGTTTGCCTCGGCGCGATCGAGCACCATGCAACGGGTTCCCCTTCAGAATAGCCCAGTAGTCCGATCGGCGTCTCATTGCTGACGTACCGACGTATCGCAAATTTGCGATCCACGCCCTTATTGGTTTTCGCACCTGCTCTCCAAACCATGCACCAGCAGGATTTCGGGCCACCTCGGCTCTCGAACAAGCGCTCAAAATCTCCCCAGCGCGCGGCATCTACTTCATGAAACTCCAGTTTGGGCATACGCACAGTGATACAGCGACTGCTCCTGCATTCAATGTCGCTTTTGGGTCAAAAGCGGAAGGCTCCGAATGAGCAAATGTGGTCCGGTCTGCCGCCGACAGCATCCGGTCTGCCGTTCATGAGTACGCGCCTCGTGTTCGCTCACACCGGCTGCACGGTGCGGCGGAACATGCCGCGCTGGGGATCGTAACCCTTCACCGCCAGCAAGAAGAACACCACCGTCGAGGCGACGACGACCAGGGCGGAGGTCGGCTCGAACATGCCGTAAAGCGCAAACCGGATCAGCTCGACCGCATACGTGAAGGGATTGGCGAGCGACACGAGATAGATGAACTCCGAGCCGCCCTCGCGCAATTTCCACAAGGGGTAGAGCGCGGACGAGAAGAAGAACATGGGAAACATGACGAAATTCATCGCACCGGCAAAATTCTCGACCTGGCGGATATAGACCGAGAGAAACAGCCACAGCGCCCCGAGCATCAGCCCTGACACGACGAGCGCCGGCAGCACGTAGAGCCAGCCGCTCCAATCGAAGCTCACGTCGAACAGCATGCAGACCGCGAGGAAGACGTAGCAAGTGATCACCGACAGCGCGGTTCCGGCGACCAGCTTGCAGGCGAGCAACACCCAGCGCGGCAGCGGCGCCGTGAGCAGGAGCCGCATCACCCCCATCTCGCGGTCATAGACCATGGACAGCGAAGACTGCATGCCGTGAAACAACAGAATAATTCCCAGCAGTCCCGGCACGATGTAGACCTGATAGGTGATGTAGGTCTTGTACGGCGGAATGATCGAGACCCCGAACACGTTGTAGAAACCGGCGGCGAATACCGCGAGCCACATCAGCGGCCGGACCAGCGCCGACAACAGCCGCCCACGCTGCTGCACGAACTTGATCATTTCGCGCGTGGTGAGAGCGCGAAGGGCGCGGGCGGCGTGGGCGATCTGCATGGCTTAACTCTAGTGCGGTGGATTTGAGATTCCTATCACTATAGCCCGCACCCGCGAGGCGACGGTTCCGCTCGTGACTCACTTGTTCAGCCGGCAGGGCGTCTCCGGTTCGTCGTCACCGAGCGTGTCGAGATCGTTGGTCTTGTGGAGGAAGCCCTCGACCGGCGCGCGCGCAACCACGGAATAAGGCGCGGCGAGCAGGATCGCCTGACGCAACTGGTGGTCCCACGGCCGCACGCTGACGGCGAGACCCTTGTTACCGTCGAATGTCCCTTCGTCGACGATGAACTTTCGCTGCTTGTCGAATTCCGTCGAGCGCGTGCGCAACGCCGCCTGCAGCACCATCTTGACCGCGATCCACGCCGCCCAGTCGGTCCCTTCCATGTGGCGGCCCCCGGTGAGCTTCTGAAAGCGGGAGTTTACCTGCGGCGCGCCGTTGTGCTCCCAGGTCCAGTGCCAGGCGGTGGCTTCGAGATCGATGCTGCCGACGACCGGCCGCGCCCGCACTGTGTGATAGGGAACTTGGCGGGCGAAGTCGAAGGCGTGGTCGGCGACGAACACCACGTCGTAGTCGCGGTTGATGGCGCTGAGCAGCGCCGGATCGTTTTTTTCCCGCTCGCGCGGATCGGTGCCGGGCTTGAACTGCTGACGCGCAACGATGCGCGCGCCGAACTTCTTCGCCGAATTCTCGAATGCCTTGGCCATGACCGCATCGGCTGGGAGCGGGCCTTCGAAAACAAGAAGATTGCTCCACTTGCGCGAGACCAGATATTGCACCAGCCCATCCATGCCCATGGCCAGGCTCGGCAGCGTGTGCACAAACTGCGCGGCGCAGACCTCGCGCCGCAATGCATCGTCAGCCGCCGTCGCGTTGAAGATCAGAACATCGCGACCGCGAACGGCGGCGGCCAAGGGTTTGAACGCGTCTGCCGGCGCATCGACGATGAAAAATTGGATCCCGCGCGCATCCCTCGCCTGCACCACCGCGGCCGCGACCTCGGCCGGGGACGGCACGCTGATCCGCTCGAGAGCGAATTCGGTTTTCAATACGCGTGTGAGCGCCTGCGCCTCGTCGAGGCCGACCTGCGCACCGGCAAAGGGACGCTCGCGGGTCTTGAGCACCAGACGTCCAAAGCCCGTGATCGGCTCGTAGCGGGCATCGCCGGCGACCTCGACATAGCCGATGGTCACGCGCTGCGGCGGCGCCGGCGGTTGCTGCGCGAATGCCGCCGGTACCAAACTCGCAACCGCGATGGCACCTAATGCGGCGCAGAGGTTGCGCCACGAGCTCATCCCGCCGCGTCCAGGCGGGGAAGCGATTTGACGGAGCGCGGGGAGAGCAAGCGGCAAGAAAACGCTAGCGCGGTTCCCGTCCGAACGGACGCAGGATGGCAGCCACAGTCTCTCCTCCGTCATTGCCGGGCTTGACCCGGCAATCCATCCTCTTCGCAAAACACATCTTACGAAGCGGATGGACCCGCGGGTCAAGCCCGCGGGTGACGCCGGAAAAACAGCTGAGCCAATGCGAACGGCAACCGCTTTAGTCATCGATGATCACGCCCCAGGGAATACGGCCGACAGGGATGGAAACGATCGGTTTGCGGCTCTTGGTATCGATGACGGTGATGTCGTCGCCAAAGCCGTTGGCGACAAAGAGCCTGGTCTCGTCGCGCGTGAGCGTAATGCCCCATGAGCGCTTGCCGACCAGAATGTAAGTCTGGACCTTGCGCGCCGCCACGTCGACCACCGCCACATGCGCGGCATGACCGAGGGTGACATAGGCGGTCTTGCCGTCCTTGGTCATGACCAGGCCGACCGGAGTGACATCGGTCTTGCGCATGCCCGGCGGCAGGAACTCGATCTTGCCGCTGACGGCGAAGTTGGCGCGGTCGATAATGTAGACTTCCCCGGACAATTCCGCGGTGACCCAAAGCTCCTTGCCATCCGGCGTCGCGGCGAACCGGCGCGGCCGCGTCCCCACCACCACGTCCTGCGTGACATGTCCGCCCTCCGCGTCGACCAGATGGATGAGGTCGCCCACTTCCGACGTCACGTAGAGGGTTTTGCCGTCCTCGCCGAGGAACACGCCCTCGGGCTCAGCGCCGGTCGGAACCTCGTGCACGATGATGTTCTGGTCGATATCGATGATGGAGAGCGAAGAACCTTCTTCGTTGGCGACGTAGATCCGACGACGTTTTTCATCCAAAGCAAAGGTTTCGGGGCTCGGTCCGGTGGCGAGCTTGCCGACCACCTCGAGCTTGGCAACGTCGATGATGTCGATGACGTCGTCGTCGCCACAGGCAACGTAGAGCTTGCTACGATCGGCACTGAAATGCATGTCGCGCGGACGGCGCGAGACCTTGATGTCCTTGACCACTTGATACGTCTTGGGATCGATGACGATCAGATTGTTGGTCTTCTCGTTGCTGACGAAGATGAGGCCGGTGTCCTTGGCATGGGATTGACCCGCGGCGAGAGCCGACACAACCAGAGCAAGAGAGAACGCCAGAATCCGTAAGACCATAACTTGCATGACAAGACCATTCGTTGCTCGCGCCTAGTGCGGTGGATTTGAAGTTCCTATAATTATAGCCGCGCGCTTGTGTAGGAACTTCAAATCCAAAAACCGCACTAGTGTCATAGATTGCTAGTGTCCCTTTGATTCCGAAGTTCGCAAACGAGTGTGCCGCGCAATGATGCGAACTTCGGAATCGGGACACTAGCGTACGCCCTATTAAAGAGACCGGGCAACACCATGGTCGAACCATCACCATCCACTCCAGCTCTGCTGCTGGACAACGTCGTCAAGAGCTACGGGCCGGTTCGCGCCATCGACGGCGTGAGCCTCAAGGCCCAGCCCGGAGAATTCATTGCCCTGCTCGGTCCCAATGGCGCCGGCAAGACCACGCTGTTCCAGTTGCTCTCCGGCCTGTTCACGGCGGATTCCGGGCGCATCGAGGTGATGGGCCATGACATGACGCGCGACCCGGTACCGGCGCTGGCGCGGCTCGGTATCGTCTTTCAGCAGCCCACGCTCGACCTCGAGCTCTCCGTCACCGCCAACCTTCTGTTTCATGCCGGCCTGCATGGAATCCCGCGCGCCGTGGCGCAGGCTCATATCGAGAAGGAACTCGCGCGGCTGGGACTGGCCGAGCGCGCCCATGACAAGACCGCGCAACTCTCGGGCGGAAACCGCCGCCGGGTCGAGCTCGCGCGCGCGCTTCTGCATGGGCCGCGGTTGTTGCTCATGGATGAGGCGACCGTCGGCCTCGACCCGCAAAGCCGCAGCGATCTGATCAAGCTCATGCTCAACATGCGCGCGGAACGCGCGGTCGCGGTTCTGTGGGCGACGCACCTGTGTGACGAGGTGCCGGATGCCGATCGGGTCATCGTGCTGCATCGCGGGAAGGTGCTGGCGGATACGACCCCGGCCGCACTCGTCGCGACCGCCGGGAGCGCGAGCATCGAGGAGGCGTTTCTGGCAATGACGGGTCGCGGCGCGACGACATAGGATGCGGAAAGACCGGCCGACGGATTTACTGCTTGGGCGGCAATGTCGGCACCGGCATGGGGCTGAACTCCAGCCGTTGCGCCTGCTGCAGCAGCCGGAACTGATCCTGGTCGACCGTGGTCAAGCCGGGATCGACGCGACTTCCGGGGCGCTCGTCATCCGATTTGGCTTCCTGTTGCTTTTCGGTGCCGCCGAGATCGTCGGCCAATCCCTGCTGCGGCTTGCCGTTCATGATCTCATCGCGGGCCTTGGCGGTCCGGTCGGCCAGCGGGCGCGAATAGGGCAACCGGTATGATCGTGGCACGCCGTCCGGAACGTTGTTCTCGTCCACCTCCTCGATCCAGAGGTAGATCGCTCCGGGATTTGCGTTCTTGAGGTCCGGCTCCACCACCCGCACCCACAGCAGCTGGAACCGCGCCGGCAGTTGTCCCGCACGCGGCCAGCCGAGCAACCCCTTGGTCGCGAAGAACACCTCCACGAAGAACAGCGACGTCACCACGATCACGGTCGCTTTCACCCACCAGGCAAAGCGCGATGACAGGCCCAGCGTCAGCAGCAGCAGGCAAACGACGACATAGGCGGCTGATATGGCCAGCAGGGTCGAGGTCATCGACGCCTCCGCCGCGCGTCACTTCGCCGTGCGGCGAACGCTGCGGGTCAATTGGATCAGCGATTTTTCGCGATGGTTCACGTCGACCACATTGCCATTGTCGGCGAGCCTGAAGCGGACCGCCGTTCTTTCATGCCCGGTGTGATCGAGGCTGATGGTGTCGTAGTGCACGACCTCGACCGCCGGGTTGACCTTCTCGACCTTGACCGCGACCGGTACCGGTACACCGGTCGAGGCAAGATAGTGGTTGACGTTGATGGTGTATTCGCCCGGCACGATCCCGCGAATGCTCACGGTTTCCTGCCGAATCGGGCTCGAAAGCTTCCTGCCATTGACGACGATCGTGTTGTTCAGCCCACCGCGGTCGTCGCGGTCGAGAACCATGAATCCGGCCTCGCGGGCGTGATACCAGACGATGTTGCCGACGGGGTCCTCGGCGTACAGGTCGATATCGTCGGGATGGCTATCCGGCCAGGTCAGGGTGATGATGAACTCGGCCTTGGTATCGATCTTGCCCGACTTCGCTTCCGGATTCATAACCAGCAGCGCGATGAAAAAGAGGAAGGCAACGACCTGCAGCGCCTTGAACAGCATGACGCTGAACGGATCGAACTTCTCGCGCGGATAATTTCCGAAACTATCCATCGACTTCCCGCTCGAGAACGGACACGACGAAAACCTCGGTGAGGTCGGTGGCAAGCCCGAACAACTTCGCCGTCGCCCCATCGAGCATGTAATACTGCGTCTGCACCAGGATCGAGCCGATGAGGCCACTGAGCGTGGTGTACATCGCGACGGCCATCCCGTCGCTCATCAGCCCCATCGAACTCTTCACCGACGCGCGGTCGGCGGCATCGAGCCCCGCGATCGGAGCCAGCATCAGAATGAAGCCGATGATGGTGCCGAGAAGGCCGAGCTTCATGAGCGCATCGCTCGCGAACGAGCCGAGCTGGTTCGGACCACGCAGCGCATCGGCGAGGCCGCGCAGCAGCAGGGTCTGATCGAGCCGGTGCCGCCCCTGCAACGTCGCCTTGAGAATGAGATTGCGGATATGCGCGGTGATCTGCCCGGGAGGAAGCCGTGTGCCGTCGACAGTCACGACATCGCCTGCGACCACACGCAGGTCCGGCACGCCGCGGCTGACCAGCGAAAACACCCGCTGTGCGTTATCCATCTCGCGCGAGATCACTGCGGTGCGCACGAAGCAATGGGCCGTGGCCAAGACGTAGAGCACGCCGATGATCGCGGAAATATAGGTCTTGTCGCTCGCCAGCATCAGGTGAAACAGGCCGTAGTACCAGACGAGGATGAAGCCGAACGCCGAAACCCCCGTGAACATCAGCCAGCGCAGGAGCGGCAGATGATCATTGGGAAATTCGCGCTCCAGGAGGCTTACCGTCATCACCGGACACGCCGTTTTGCGAGGCTCAAACCGTTTCGATAGTGACGCGGGCGCGGTCCCTGTCAAGGTTGGTTCTGCCCCAGCGCTGCGGGGAGCCGCTTGTCACCAAGAGCCAAGATCAGCGATTGTTGTCCGGTGATGCCGTTCCACTCCTTCGCGGCGTCGGGAAACCAGTCCGCCATGCAAAGGCATTCGCCATGCTGAAAGCCGTCCTCACAACTCTGATTCTGACCGCAACGTCATCGATGGCCTTTGCGGAAGCCAGCAGGCCGACGCGCTTCTGGAATCTGACCCGGCACACGATTTCCGAACTTTCTCTGGCGCCGGCCGGCACCACCGACTTCGGTCCCAATCAGTGCAAGAACGACAAGGACGGCACCGTCGATCCGGACGAGCGCCTTAGGGTCACCGGCGTCGCGCCCGGGATGTACGACGCCAAGCTCAAGGACACCAGCGGCCGCTCCTGCCTGGTGCGCAATGTCAAAGTGGAAGCCGGCGAAATCTTTTCGATCGAGGAGAAGGAACTGACCTCCTGCACGCACTGACCATGCCGTGGGCATGTTCCCACCGCCGGATCACGCCCGAACGATGCCGGCGAGCACCTAGTCGCCTGCTCTGGCCAGCCCGCGTCGCACGCGCTCGGGCCCGATCGTCGGCCAGCCATGCAGCGATGGGATATTGACCGCCGATTGCACACGGGACTACGCTTCCCGCACTGGGGGTTTGCATCCACGCTGATACAACTCGCCAGCAACAACGAATAATTGCCGGGCCATGACGCACCGGCGATGACGGGAGGATTGCCATGAAGACTCTGGCTTTCGCCGGTGCTTTGACGTGTTCGTTGCTCGCGGCCACTGCGCTCACGCCCGTGCAAGCGGCCGACATGACCCACGAGCGCGCGCTCAACGTCAGCAAGGAACCGCACAACTGGCTGCTGCATCACGGCAACTATGAAGGCTGGCGGTTCTCGCAGCTCAAGCAGATCAACACCGAGAACGTCAAAAATCTCAGGGTGGCATTCACCGTGGCGCTCGGCGGCTATGAGAGCGGCGGCCGCTACAAGCACGGTAATCTGCAGGCCACCCCGATCGTGGAAGACGGCATGATGTACGTGACCGACGGCTGGGGCTCGGTCTACGCCATCGACGTCGCCAGCGGCAAGAAAGGGTTGATCAAGTGGAAGTTCGACCCCGGCACCGATCGCGCATGGGCCGGCGACGTGGCCTGCTGCGGTGTCAACAACCGCGGCGTCGCGTTGTGGAAGGACAAGATCATCTCGATCTCGCTCGATGGCCGCCTGTTCTCGCTCAACAAGGCGACCGGCGAGATGCTGTGGGAGCGCAAGGTCGCGGATCCCGCGATCGCCGAGACCCTGACGCTCGCCCCACTGGTCGTTCGCGATCTCGCGATCGTCGGCAGCGCCGGCGGCGAGTTCGGCATCCGAGGCTGGATCGACGCCACCGACCTCAACACCGGCAAGCAGGCGTGGCGAACGTTCACCATTCCCGGCGCCGGCGAACCCGGCAACGAGACCTGGAAGGACGGCAAGGAGCGGTGGAAGCATGGCGGCGCCTCGGTGTGGGAGACCGCCACCTACGATCCCGAGTCCGATACGTTCTATCAGGGCATCGGCAATGCCGGGCCCGACTGGGATCCCGAATATCGCCCGGGCGACAACAAGTGGGCGGCGAGCGTGCTGGCGCTCAGCGCGACCGACGGCAAGATCAAATGGGGCTACCAGTACACCCCGAACGATCCCTACGACTTCGACGAAATCTCCGAGCACCCGATCATCAACGCCAAGGTGAACGGCGAAGACCGCAAGCTCGTGGTCCACGCCGCGCGCAACGGCTTCTACTATGCGCTCGACCGTACCAACGGCTCCTTTGTCACCGGCAAGCAATACGTCGATCAGCTGAACTGGACGCCGGGCCTCGATCCCAAGACCGGCCGGCCGCTCAACTACAATCCCAACACCGACGTGCAGGAATACGCGCCGGGCAGCCACAGCTCGCGGGCCAAGCCCACCAGCGACCGCCTGTGCCCGTCGCACTACGGCGGCAAGAACTGGGAGCCCGGCGCCTACAATCCCGAGCTCAATCTGCTCTACATACCCTCGATCGAGGGCTGCAATACCGTCGAAACCGTGGAGCAGAAGGACTTTGTCGACCAGGGCGGCCCGATCAAGCCGCGCGAGCGGTTCGCGGGCGGCGCGGGTAAGCCGACCGAGCGCCTCTACGGCAGTCTCAAAGCGCTCGACCCGGCCACCGGCGAGACCAAGGTCAGGCTGAAGCTGGAATATCCGAACTACAGCGGCGCGCTCGCGACCGCCGGCAATCTGGTATTCCTCGGCCACTACGACGGCAGCTTCACGGCCCATGACGCCAAGTCCCTGCAGGAGCTGTGGAGCTTCAACATGGGCACCGGCATCAATGCGCCGGCCGTCACCTACGCGGTCAATGGCAAGCAGTACGTCGCCGTCCTGGTGGGATCGCGCCAGGCGCTCAATGTGTGGCAGCACGCACCCGAGCTCAAGAACACGGCAACGGCATCCATGCTGTATGTGTTTGAACAGCAGTGACCGATCGCACAGACATGCACGCCGGCGCGCATCCGCGCCGGCGTTTCGTCCCATAAGAACCAACAGCAGAAACAGAAACGTGAATTTCGCGACTACGATTTTGATCGTGCTGCTGCTTGCAGCCGGAAGCATACCAGCGCAAGCCCAGGCCCCGCTCTCTCCCGAGGAGGCGCGCGCGCTCGAGTACGGCAAGGAGATCTACAAGGTCAAAGCGAACTGCCAGTTCTGTCACAAATGGGACGCATCCGGTGACACCGGCTATGGCGGGATCGCACTTTCGCTGCGCAAGACCGCCCTCACGCCGGAACAGTTCGCCGAAGTGGTCAAATGCGGCCGGCCCGGCACCGCCATGCCGTATCACGATCAATTCGCCTATACGGACAAGCGGTGCTACGGGGTCACGCGCGCGGAGCTCGGCAAGGACGCGCCGCTGCTGGGCGAATCCCTGCAGCCGCGCGAGGTCGACGCCGTGGTCAAATATCTTTACGCCAAAGCGGTCGGACGCGGGCCGGCGACGTACGAGGACTGCGTCGATTTCTGGGGCCAGGACACGCGCCAGTGCGAGCCGATGAAGAAGTGACGCGCTCGCGACCGTACGCATGGTGTCTTGCCGGCGCCATCGCTGCGGCGCTGGCGCATACCCCGGCACAGGCCCAGGGAAGGCCCGATCCAGGCGAAATCCGCGGCCTGAAGCTGGGGCTCAAGGCGCAGGCGATGACGCTCGACGGTTTCGGCGATCTCGCCTGCGGCAGCAACGGCGGTCCGCCGCGGCAAAAAATCGAGGAATGGTCGGAATTCCGTAAGTGCCGGGCCGAAGACAACGGGCTCCACGAAGTCTATGCGCGGTTCGACGACGAGGATGAATACATCGGCAAGGCCATCGAGGAGCCGCGCTATGCGCGCGGCAAGACCGGGACCAGGGTGGCCGGGCATCCCGTGATCTTGTCGGTGCTGTTCGATCGCGACGGCGTGTTGCGCGTCCTGCGGTTCGTCAGCGATCCGCGCGGGGCAGCCCACGAGCGGCGCATGGCGCACCTGTTGCGGCTTGCCGTGATCAACCGCTACGAGCCGGACGGATGGACCTGCACGGATTTTCCGCCGGCTGCGGGTGAGAGCCCCGTCGGCGGCGTGTTCATCAAGCAGCGCTGCGAAAAGACGACGCCCGGGCGTCACCTCGTGGTGGAGACGCGCTTCCTGCGCAAACCCGGCCAGAGCGACAACGATCCCGTGACCGGCGAATACCGTGCGGGCGCATTCGAGAGCTCGACGCGCTTCGAAATCCTCGATCCCAGCTACAAGTAACCGATCTCTGATCGGGCCTCCTGAAAGATCTCTAATCCGTCATCTGAGGTGACGGATCAATGGCCCGAGACGGGTCGTCGCCCTTCGAGGCTCGCCCCAGGCGGGGCTCGCACCTCAGGGTGACGGATCAGAGGTCGCCGGACTTACCGTGGGAACGGAATGAACCCGTCGCGGTTCGGCATTTTCACCTTCGGCAGCGATTGGGCATCGAGCGCGTCATCGGTGCCGATCACCCCGTTGAGCTGAAGGATATAGGCGGAGACCGCGTAAACCTCGTCGCCGGTCAGAGATTTGCTTTCGTTGAACGGCATCGCCCGGCGGATATAGTCGAACAGCGTGGTGGCGTAGGGCCAGTAGCTTCCCACCGTCTTCACCGCCGGCCGATCGGAGGCGATGGTCCCGAAGCCGCCGACCAGCACATCGTTCGGACGACCCGCGCCCTTCTCGCCGTGACAGGCCTGACACTTCGCCACATAGACCGCCTCGCCCTGCGCCGGCGTTCCGCGGCCGGGAGGAAGGCCCGCGCCGTCCGGACCGATACTGATGTCCCATGACGACAGGTCGCCGGGAGCGATCGGCGCCCCGAAGCGAGGCGCTTCCGCCGAGAACGCAGGGACGGCGGCGCAGATCATCGCCGCGCCGATCATCAGCGCCGCGCGGGACGCGAACCGATCAAGCGTATGCATTGCTCGCCTCCCCTTTCTCGTCGATCCGCCAGGTGCTGATGGCATTGTAGTGATACTGCCCGCGCAGCCCGCGCTCCGCCACGAATTGAGCACGCGTCGGCTGCACCCGGCCGGTATCGTCGGTCGCACGGCTTTGCAGGACGGCGGGACCGCCGCTCCACTGCCACGGGGCGCGAAAACGCGTGAGCGCTTTCGGAAGCACCGGCTCCTGCAACGCCGCCGGCGCCCAGCTGCTGCCGCCGTCGGCGGACACCTCGACCTGGCGGATGCGGCCCTGCCCCGACCAGGCGAGGCCGGCGATCTCGTAGAAGCCCGCACCCTTCAACGCGAGGCCGGGGGAGGGATGGGTGATGATCGACTTCACCTCCATCGGGAATACGAATTGCCAAGCCTTTCCGTCCGGCAGCAGCACCGTGTATTTCGACGTCTCGTCCTTGGCCATGACCGGCGCGTCGGTGAGCTTGAGCCGGCGCAACCATTTCACGTTCATGTTGCCTTCGAAGCCGGGCAGCAGCAGCCGGATCGGATAGCCGTTCGAGGGCCGCACCCGCTCGCCGTTCTGGTAGAGGCAGACCAGCGCGTCATCCATGCACTTCGCGAGCGGCACGCTGCGGCTCATCGCGGCAGAGTTGGCGCCTTCGGCCACCACCCATTTCGCGCTCGGCTCGACGCCGGCCTCGTCGAGCAGGGTCGCGAGCCGCACGCCGGTCCATTCCGCGCACGAAAGCAAACCGTGGATGGCCTGCGCATTGCCCGGCTGCGCCTGCGCGGTATTGAGCGCGCCGGAATTGCCGGCACACTCGATAAAGGAAATGCGCGATTCCATCGGGTAACGCGCGAGCGCATCGAGCGTGAACGTCAGCGGCCGCTTCACCAGGCCGTGGATCAGCAGGCGGTGCTGGTCGGGATCGATATCGGGCGTGCCGGAGTGGCTGCGATCGAAATGCAGCCCGTTCGGCGTGATCATGCCGGTGAGCAACTGCAGCGGCGTGCGCGCGGTGCCGATACCCTGGGTCGCGGGATTGGCCGGTGGCGCGATGGTTCGCACCACCTTGCTCTCGAACCGGGACGGCTGGCCGTAGGCGGAAAATCCCGCCCCGGGCTGCTTCATCCAGCTTGGCACGGGCAAGGGTTCAGCTCCCGCGGCGGTCGACCCTGCGCCGGCCGCCGCGGCGACGAACGCACCTTCGAGAAACACACGCCGGTTGAGAATGCCGTTGGCGGCGGCGCGCTCAGATTGCCACTCCCTGCTGTCTCCGTTCTTACGCATTTGTTGCTCCGTTTTGGTCTTGTTGGAGATCGGTGGTCACTCCGCGCGCTTGCCGTCCGGCATGATGGCGGCGTCGAATTTTGCGCCCTCGATCAGCGCATCGGTCAGAATGGCGTTGCCGAGATTTGCGCCCTCGAGGTTGGCGCCGCGCAGGTCGGCGGCGTTGAGCTTGGCGCCGAACAGATCGACACCCGAAAGATTGGCATTGCGCAGATCCGCCCCGGTGAGATCGGCTTCCACCATGTCGCCCATGGTGAAGTCGATGCCGGCGAGATCCATCCCGCGCATGTTCTGGTTGTCGAGCTTGACCGAGCGCATATCGGCACCCCTGAGCTTGGCGCCGGCCAGCCGGGCGCCGCGCAGATCGGCGCGCACGAGGTTGGCCCCTTCGAGATTGGCTTGATTGAGCCGCGCGCGTCCGAGCCGCGCACCCTGCAGGTTCGCCCGCGCCAGATTGGCGCTGGCGAAGTCACCCTCGTACAGCAGCGCGTCGGTCAGGTTTGCGCCGGACAGATCCGCCCATTTGGCATCGACGAGATTGAGGTTGGCGTCCTTGAGATTGGCACCGGCAAGGTCGGCGCGGACCAGCGTCGCGCGGAACAGGCTCGCGCCCGAGAGATCGGCGTTCCGGAGCTTGGCGCGGTCGAGCTTGGCGCGCTTGAAATCGCGCTCCTTGAGATCGCGCCCGGACAGGTCGCATTCGATGCAGTTCCTGGAGGTGCCGGCGAGAAACGCATCGGGATCGGCGGCCATCGCCGGCGCGCACAGCAACGCTGCCGCGACGCCGAGCGACCATCCCGTCATCCGCCAGCGAATGGGCACGATCCCAACTCCCTTCTGTCAGCAGCATAGTCCTGTTGCACGCCGGTGATCTACACCATCGCGCCGTCAAGGCTCTCGACGGCCGGCGCGGATGCTTTATTGTCTGCGCAACAGGCTGGGTTGAACCGGCCGGACCGTATACGGCTTATCAGGGAGCGACGCTCATGAAGACCATCGCATCGGCTGCGTGCGTTCTGTTGCTGCTCGGCGCCGGCGCCTCCGCGCAGACGCTCGACGATCTCAAGAAGGACGGCAACGGCGGCTCGACCGACAACGTTCTCACCTACGGAATGGGCTACCATCAGCAGCGCTACAGCCCGCTCAAGCAGGTCAACAAGCAGACCGTCAAGCGGCTGGTGCCGGTCTGGAATCTGAGTCTCGACAATAACTGGGGCGAGCAGGCGCAGCCGATCGTCTACAACGGCGTGATGTACGTCACCAATGCCAGGGCCACGGTCGCGATCGACGTGGCCACCGGCAAGCAGATCTGGAAGCAGACGCTGGATTGGCCGCCGGAGACCCCGCGTGTGGTCTGCTGCGGCGTGTCGAACAAGGGCGCCGCGATCTACGACGGCAAGATCTTCCGCACCACGCTCGACGCCCACCTGATCGCGTACGACGCCAAGGACGGCAAGGAACTGTGGAAGTCGAAGGTCGCGGAATGGAAGGATGGCGTTTCGCTGACGCTCGCGCCGCTGATCGCGAACGGCGTGCTGGTGATCGGCAATTCCGGCGCCGAGTTCGGCGTGCGCGGCTTCATCGATGGCTACGACACCGCGACCGGCAAGCAGCTCTGGCGCAAGTACACCATCCCGGCCCGCGGCGAGAAGGGCAACGACACCTGGCCGCAGGACAACAATGCCTGGGAGCTGGGCGGCGGCTCGGCCTGGATCACCGGCTCCTACGATCCGGAGCTCGACCTGATGTTCTGGGGTACCGGCAATCCGGCGCCCTGGGCGACGCAGACCCGCCCCGGTGACAATCTCTACACCTCGTCGGTGCTGGCGATGCGGCCGAAGACCGGTGAGATCGTCTGGCACTATCAGTTCACGCCCAACGACGCCTACGACTACGACGCGTGCTGGGAGCTGATCAACGCCGAGCTCAACGTCGGCGGCGAGAAGCGCAAGGTGATCATGCAGTTCAACCGCAACGGTTTCCTCTATGCGATCGACCGCGCGAATGGGAAACTGGTTGCGGCCAATCCGTTCGAGAAGGTCAATTGGGCGACCCACATCGACAAGGAGACCGGCCGGCCGGTCGAGACCGAGCTTGCCGCCAAGCTGCGTCAAGTCGGAAACCAGGTCGAGCTGTGGCCCACGCCGTTGGGCGCCAAGAACTGGCCGCATGCCGCCTTTAGCCCGGAGACTGGTCTGCTTTACGCCAACACACAGCATCAGGGCGCGCTCTATAAGCACCTTGAAACCAAGCCCTTCGTGGTCGGCCAGCGCTACATGTATATCGAGCGCCTGCCGCTACCGAACAACGGTGGCGAGCCGTGGGGCCACATCGATGCGGTCGATCCGCTCACCGGCAAACAGAAGTGGCGCGTGCCGCTGACCGACCATTCGATCTGGTCGGCGAACCTCGTCACCGGCGGCGGCCTCCTGTTCACCGGCAAGGAGACCGGGGAGTTCATCGCGCTCGACATCGAGGACGGCAAGCAGGTCTGGCAGTTCCAGACCGGCTCGGGCATCAATGCTCAGCCGATCACCTATACCCACAACGGCAAGCAATACGTCACGGTGTTGTCGGGCATCGGCGGTCTCTATTGGAACGTCGCGCGCGACAAGCTCAAGGACAAGGTGCCGCAGGGCGGATCGGTCTGGACGTTTGCGGTCCTGCCCGACTGAGCGAAGGATCGCCTTATCCCATAGATGTCATGGCCGGGCGTCGTCCCGGCCATGACGCGTCTTGCGGGCAAGGCGCACTGCCGCGGAGACCCGCACAACAGCAGACACCGCCACGCTCGCGCGGCATGAACGCGAATACAGGGAGTACATGAGGGGCTATGAAGTACGTCGAACTGACGATCGCCGCCGCGCTGTGTCTCGCAAGCGCACCGGCAGCGACCGAAGAGGCGCAGGGCTTCCCCAAGGAACAGATCGCCGCCGGCGCCGAACTCTACTCGGTCAACTGCGCGCCGTGTCACGGCGCCCGCATGCAGGACCCCAACGCGGCGTTCAATCTGCGCAAATTCCCGCCCGACCAGCACGACCGCTTCGTCAATTCGGTGACCCGCGGCAAGAACCAGATGCCGCCGTGGGGCGATTTCTTCAAGCCGGACCAGCTCGAGGCGCTGTGGGCCTACGTCATGGCGGGGGAGCGGTAACTCTCGACCTCGTTACGCTGTTCCGGTGCGCCTAGTGTTCCCTTTGTTTCCGACGTTCGTAAAAGCGGGTGCTGCGAGATGATACGAACATCGGAAACGGGACACTACAGCTTGGCGCGCAGGCCAACATAGATCGCCAGCGGTTGCGCCGGCGTGATGGTGCGGTGATCGGTCGGAGGATTCGACACTGCGTTGATGACCGACTGCGGGTCGAAATAGGTACCGAACGTCGCGAATTTGCGATTGAACAGATTGTTGATCACCCCATAGAGCTGCAGCTCCTTGGTGAGCTGATATGAGCCGTGCAGGTTGGCGACCCAGTAGTCCGCCAGCTTGACGTTCTGGTTGGCGTCGTCGCCGACATACCATTGGCTGCTGACCCAGATGACGTCGGTACCCAGCTTCAACAGGGGCGTGACCCAGTAATCGACGCCGCCCTTGATCTGGTGGAGCGGAATACCTGGAATCTGCTTGCCGGGCGTAACCAGGATGTCTCCGTTGGCGTCTGCCGACGGATTGTTCGGCGACGCCAGCAGGCCCGTGAACTGATACGTCGCATCCACCATGGCGTAGTTGGCATATACGAGATATCGTTCGGTCTGGTAATTGACGCCTGTCTCCAGTCCCTGCCGGCGCGTAGCGGGGACGTTCTGGAATACGCCCCGGCCCTGCAGAACGCTCGCAACCTGAATGATGTCGCTTTCGCTGTCGGTGCGGAACAGCCCGAGCTTCCAGTCGCCCCGACCGCCGGCATTGTTGAAGTTTCCGCGCAGCCCGACCTCCTTGGTGCGCGCGACCACTTGGTTCAGCGGGGGATCGGATACGAGGAACCCCTCCAGCAGACAGGGCCGCAACGGATTGGAGCAGCCGAGCTCGAGCGGCGTCGGCGCGCGGTTTGCCTCCGAATATCCGGCGTAGAACGTCATCAGCTCCGGCAGGATCTTGTAGGTGAAGCCCACCACCGGATTGAAGCGCTCGAACGTGTATTGCGCGTTGAGGTCGGGGCTGGTGCCAAGCAGATCGGCCATAGAGATCTGCGCGATGTTGTAGCGTCCGCCCGCAGTCACCGACAGCCGATTGGTGATATCGAAGGTGTCGTTGGCATAGATGCCGTAATAGGTATTCCAGGCCGCGAGGCTGACCGGCGCAAAGCCGATATTGCCGGCGGTGCGGACGATCTGTCCCGTCCCCGGCACAGCAGCGTTGGGGCCAACGAAGAAATCGGGATAGATGTAGCCGAGCTCGCTGTTGCCTTGGAAACCGATCTTGCTCCGGTCGACGCTGCCACCGATCGTGAAATAGTTGTCGTGGCCGAATATCTTGTCGTCGTTGATGGCCTGCAACGAGGCGCCTGTGGTGATCGCATTGGTCCAGGTGCGATCCACCGTGCCCCAAGGTGTAGTGGCGCAAGTGTTGCCCGGTCCTGGCGGACAATTGATAGGCCGATTGTTCTGGTTGAGGAGCTGGAAGTTCGCCGCGGGCTGTCGCGGAAATCCGTCGTCCTCCAGGCACAGCGTATTGAACAGCGGATTGGCTGCCTGGCCGCTGCAGCGCTCGACCTCGGCAGCGTTGCCATCGACGTGGGCCTGCTGGAACTTGCGGAGATAGAGATTGCTCTGGACCGTCCAATGGTCGCTCACCGAGTAGCGGCCGTTCATCGCGATGAGCTGCGCCTGATTTTTCGTGGTCTGCGGCCAGGTGTAGATCGACCGATAATCGTTGTTGATGAGTTGCAGCGGCGTCGGTCCGACCACGCCGAAATAGTTGTCGGCGATTGATGTGATGAAGTGGACCTCGGCGTCCGTCCCTCTCCAGCCGAGATCGCCGTAGAAGCGCGCGATCCGCGACGGCGACTGGTAGCGCCATCCATCGTCCTTGAAGCCCTCGGCGGCGAGATAGAGACCCCATTCACCACTGCGCACGCCGTACTGCATGGAGCCGCCGACGCGCCCGTAGGAGCCGCCGGACGCGTCAAATTCGAAGCCGTTGTAGTTGAAGCCGTCCTTCATCTGCAGGCTGACCGCTCCGCCCAGGGCGTTGAGGCCGAAGGCTGGATTGTTGGTCCAGATGTCGGCCCGGCCGATGGCGACGGTCGGGATCAAATCCCAGTTGACGGTGTCGCCGAAGGCTTCGTTGATGCGAACGCCCTGCATGTAGACAGCAAGCCCCTGCGGGGTGCCCTGCAGCGGCGAGGCCGCGAAGCCGCGATAGCGCAGGTCCTGGAAGAAGCCGTTGCCCTGGACGTCGGTGGTGATGACGCCGGGAATCCGCTGCTGCAAGGTATCGAGTACGTTGGGCGAATACACGCGCGAGAAATCTTCCGCGGTAACCGTCTGCGCCATCGCCGGCACCTTGCTACGATCAAATCCGATGCCGGTCACCGGCGTGGTCGCGATGACCTGGTAGGCAGGCAGTGCGCTGGGTACAGGAGTAGACGCGGGAGCAACGGGCGGCGAAGCCGCCGCCCGGCGGGCGGCCGGCGCTTGCCGCCGGGGCGGACTGGGCGCGGGGCGCGGCGCAACGACGGTGACCTCAGGCAAGGTCGCTGCCACCTGACCCGATGCCACGTCCGGCAGCATTGCCAGTCCCGGCAATATCAAGGCGCCCAATGCAGCGGCTTCCAAAAGCCGCCGTTTCCGGACCGCCAGCCGCGACCCATCCCGACAACGCCTGTTTGCCGCACGCATGACACCGCCCCCGGCTTCCCCGCCTTCAACTCTCGGACATTCCAAATCCAGCGTCCTGTTACGTTTTGCCATTCGTGATGGGAACATCTGGCAATGTGGCATTGGGGACACACCTTGGCCGCGCATCGGCAGCGCGGGCATATTGCTGCAGTGCATCAATAGTTCGCTAAAGGAACGGAGCGTTATGATTCGGCGGCGACAAGCTGCACGGCGAGGCGGATCAGCTCGGGCAGGTTCTTGGCGTTGAGCTTCTGCTTGAGCTGCGAGCAGGCGTTGACCACCGTCTTGTAGCTGACGTTGAGCTCCTCGGCGATGCGGCCGTAGGGCTTGCCTTCCGCCAACAAGGACAGCGTCTGCAGTTCGCGCGGCGTGAGGTCGGCAAGCGGATTTGGCCGCACGCCCGTGCGCACCAGGGCCACCTGCATGGCGAGATCGTTGCTGAGATAGGGCGTACCGGAGCGCACCTGGTCGAACGCCTTCATCAGCTCGTCCGACGACGTGTCCTTGAGCACATAGCCGGTGGCGCCGGCCTCGAGCGCGCGCGCGGCAATGATCGGATCGCTGTGCATGCTGAACACCAGGATCCGCGTACGCGGATCATGCGAACGCATGCGGCGGATCACGTCGAGGCCGCCGAGGCCGCTGCCCTGCATGGCAAGATCGACGATGACGACGTCGGGGTGGTGGCGGCGGTAGAGGCGATAACCCGAGGTCGGGTCGCGCGCTTCGAGCACGCGCTGGACGCCGGCGTCTTCCAGCATGCGGCGGCATCCCTGCAGCACGATCGGATGATCGTCGATGATCAGGACGCTGGTCATGGGCCCCCGTCGCGCAGCGGGATCACGATGCGTATGCAGGTGCCGCGGCCGCTCGCCGTTTCCACCTTATAGCGGCCGCCGAGCCCTTGCACGCGTTCCTGCATGCCGCGCAGTCCGAAACCCGGCGGCGCCGCAGGATCGATACCGCGCCCGTCGTCACGCACGGTGAGCGCCAGCTCCCGTTCGCCGTTCCCGTTGCCCTCGCTCGCCGCTTCGCCGAGCTCCACGCCGACATGCTTTGCCTGCGCGTGCCGGATGACATTGGTCAGGCTTTCCTGCACGCAGCGATAGACCGTGAGATCGACCGAATCACCGTAGCCGCGCATGAGCTTGTGAGCGGAAAACGCGAACTCGATCTCCGGAAGCTGCCGGGCGCGCTCCCGCACCAGCTCGGCAAGGATATCGTGCAACGGCACGTGTCCCAGCGCCATCGGACGCAGCCGGTTGAGCATGCTGCGATTGATGCTCTGCAGGTGCTCGATGATCGCCAGCATGTCGCGTACGCGCGCGGTCATCTTGCGCGCCGCCTGCTCCGGCAGCTCGGCTGCCGCTGTCGCGATCGAGCCGGCGTTGGCCTTGAGGCCGAACAGGCTCGGGCCGACTTCGTCGTGCAGCTCGAGCGCGGTGCGGCGCCGCTCGTCGTCCTGGGCCGTGATCAGCCGATGGTTGAGCTTCTCGTTCTCGCTGCGGGCGGCATCCAGCGCCTGCGCGAGCGCATTGAAGCGGTCGGTGATGGCGGCAAGCTCCTGCGCGCGGGGTCGTGGCAGCCGTACCCGATAGTTGCGCTGCTCGAGGTCGGCGAGGCCGCGGGCGACGCCGGTGAGCGGGTCGAGCACCCGCCCGAATAGGAAATAAAGAATCGCAATGACCGCGATGTTCACGATCAGCGCCACCGCGCCGAGCGCGACGGTATTGCCCCAGACCTCCGCGATCTCGTCGCGCGGCTCCGCTACGATCTCGACCGAGCCGATGCGCGCCCCATTGACCACCACCGGCACATCGCGGCTTGCGATCGGCGCGGCGATCAGCGCTGCAAACCAGCCCGGCGCGCGCTCGCCCCGCGTCGCGTCGGCGTTGCCGACCGATGGCGGCACCGCGAGCGCGGAACCTTGGGCGTCCTTCACCCCGATCCGCACGTGCCGCACCAGCCGTAGCCGCGAGGTGAGGTCGAACAGGAATTTCTCCGCCGGCACCTCCTGCTGCATCAATCCCACCGCCTCGCTGACCAGCAGCTCGGCCAGCTCCATCGAGGCGGCAATCTCGATCCGGGTGGAGGTGCGCGCCTGCAGGATCGTCACCACGCCGGCGATCAGCCCCGCGATCACGTCGATCAGCATGAAAACGATGAGCAGCTGCGCCCGGACCGAGCGGCCGTACCACAGCCAATGCGACAACACCCGCGCCGACGGCCACGCCGGCGGCCTCAGCAATGATGCCCTTCCTTCGGTCTGGGCGCTGATGAACGTCCTCCCGGTCGTACCTGCTCTGCATCATACGCTGTGGGACGGAGCCGCGAGCAATGGTACTTTATCCGCCGGGAATGGTACTTTAGCCATGCCGCCGGCGCCACAGTGCGCCGGGGAAACAAGCCGACGCAGGACAACTGACGCGGCCAAAGGGAGGAAACCATGGGTGGAAGGGCTGCATTTGCAGGCCTTGCGGTCTCGCTTGCGCTCGGCGCATCGGTCCCGGCGCAGGCCGAGACGTTCGTCGAGCACAATGCCGAATTCAGGATGCAGCTCGATTTCGTGGTGCCGGACGCGGCGCTGCGAAAATTCCTGCCGGCGGGCTGGGAGCCGAACATCGCCACCCAAGGCCCCGCCAAGGACTGCAATCTGCGCATGATCTTTATCGACCGCGTCGACATCACCGGCGCGGACGGCGCGCCGGCCGGCTCGAGCCGGCTCGTCTATCTGGCCATCCCGGTGAAGCAGAGCGGCAGCACCACGGTCGGCCAGATGATCATTGCCGGGCTCACCTCCGACCCGAAAGACGCGCCGGGCCCGTTCGGCAATTACGAGCTCGCCACCACCAACCGCATGGACCGCTCGGTGACCGTGGCGGGCAAGGACACGATGGTGAAGGAGGACTGGGAGTTCGTGGCGGCCTCCGGTGAGCGCATGGAGGTGCACCTGACCTACGAGCGCGCGCCGGCGCGCAAGGGAGGCAGCGAGGTCAAGTTCTTCTCGCCCACCAATCCGAGCTCCTATCAGATCTTCAAGATCGAGCAGGGCATCGACATCATGCGCAACGCCACCGTTCCGGTGCGGGATCGCGTGAAGGACTTTTCGTACAAGGCCGCGGGTGGCCGGCTCGGGCCGTTGTTCGACGGAACGGAACGCGTCGTCAGCATCGACTCCTTCCATTGGTACAATCGCGGCGTCTATCTGCCGTAGCTTGCCGGGGCGACATCCGGACAAGATCGGTCAACGGATTGCGGAGGCAGGAGAAAGACACCACCGAGCCGTGCTGCTCGTCCTCGGATTCTGACGCTCTAGGCACTCACGCTTCGAGTCGGTCGGTCGCGCGCTCGTCTTCAGGACGAGGGCGGTACGGACCAATCGCTCGGGCCGGCAACTCAACGAAAAAATAGTCGAGGAGGAAGACCATGACCCACAGCATCCGTAAGCTTCTGCTCGGCGGCGTCGCCGCGCTCGCGACATTTCCGGCTTTCGCCGGCGACGTAACTCCGGATCGGCTCGTCAATGCCGACAAGGAGCCGCACAACTGGTTGATGAACCACCGCACCTACGACGCGCAGCGCTACTCGCCGCTCGACAAGATCAACAAGGACACCGTCAAGAACCTCAAGCTCGCCTACGCAGTGGCGATCGGCGGCACCGCGGCCAACGAAAATCTGCAATCGACGCCACTGGCCGAGGATGGCTTCCTTTACATCGTCGATCAGTGGGGGGTGGTCTACAAGATCGACGTGCGTTCGGGCGACATGGGCCGCATCGTCTGGCGGATGGACCCCGGACAGGAGAAGCTGCCGCTGTCGAACCGGGGCGCTGCGTTCCTGGGGAACCTGGTCGTCTCCACCGCCAATTATCCAGCTCGCGTCATCGCCACCGACAAGGACACCGGCAAAGTCGTCTGGGAGACGAACCTGCACGATCAGCCTGATGTGCAGATCACCGCCGCGCCGCTCGCGGTCAAGGACAAGATCATCGTGGGTGCGGCCGGCGGCGACCGCGGCGTGCGCGACTGGATCGCTGCGCTCGACGGCGCCTCCGGCAAACTGATCTGGCGCAAATACGTCATACCGGCGCCGGGCGAGCCCGGCAGCGAGACCTGGAAGGACAAGAACAACGCCTGGCAGATCGGCGGCGGCGCCATGTGGATCACGGGCTCGTATGATCCCGCGACCAATCAGGTGATCTGGGGCACGGGCAATCCAGTGCCGATGTTCGATCCGACCTATCGCCCCGGCGACAACCTCTACACCAACAGCATGATCTCCTGGAATCCCGACAGCGGCAGCATGAACTGGTATTTCCAGTACACGCCGGGCGACCATTGGGACTACGACGAGTCCCACACGCACATCCTCATCGACGGCCAGGTCGGCGGGCAGCAGCGCAAGCTGATCACTCACTCCGGGCGCAACGGCTTCCTCTACACCTTCGAGCGCAGCAACGGGCAGACGCTGCTGGCGAAGCCCTATGTCAGCAGCATCAACTGGACCGCAGGCATCGATCAGAAGACCGGCAAGCCGTTGGATTACGATCCCAACAAGGACATCCAGACCTACAACGGCAAGATGAACCAGACGCCGGCCGAACCCACCAAGACGCTGTGCCCATCCATGTCGGGCGGCAACAATTATTGGCCGGCGGCCTACAGCCCGAAGACCAAGCTGCTCTATATCCCCTCGAACTCGTCGTGCAACGAGGTGACGCTCGATACCAAGCTCTCCAATAAGGCCGGTGACTGGAAGGGCGCGACCTTCCGCAATATCGAGCGCGTCGAAACCGACCTCATCGTCGCCGATCCGTTCACCGGCGACGTCAAGAAGAAGGTCCACATCCCCTACCCCAATGTCAGCGGCGCGCTCGCAACCGCCGGCGGCCTCGTTTTCACCGGCTATACCGACGGCACCTTCGTGGCCTACGACGACGTCAGCATGGAGCCGGTTTGGAAAATCAACGTCGGTACCGGCTTCAATGCGCCGCCGATGACGTTCGAGGTCAACGGCAAGCAATATGTCGCGATCCTCTCGGGCTTGAGCCCGATCTCCAAGCGCCGGCATTCGCACACGCCGGAACTGCGCGAGATGCGTAACCAGACCATGCTGTTCGTGTTCGGTCTTTAATACGGCGTCCCGGGATGCAGCACAGCGCCAGCCGAAAGGACGCGTGCGCCGTCTTCGCAGGCTGGCGCGAGCGCTGTGTTGTGTATCCGGGACGCATACGCCGACTTTGGAACGGTCGTGCCGCCACCATCAAAATCAAGAGCGATCGAGGAGGGAAACCATGAACAAGGGCATTCGTAAATTGTTGCTCGCCGGCGTCGCCGCCATCGTCGCATCACCCGGCATCGCCGCCGACGTGACCGCGGAGCGGCTCACCAATGCCGACAAGGAGCCGCACAACTGGCTGATGAACCACCGCACCTACGATGCGCAGCGTTATTCTCCGCTCGAGAAGATCAACAAGGGCAACATCAAGAATCTCAAGCTTGCCTATGCCGTCGCCATCGGCGGCACCTCGGCCAACGAGAACCTGCAGGCGACTCCGCTCGCGGAAGACGGTTATCTCTACATCGTCGACCAATGGGGCGTGGTCTACAAGATCGATGCCCGCTCCGGCGACATGGGACGCATCGTGTGGCGCATGGACCCCGGCCAGGAGAAACTGCCGCTCTCGAACCGCGGCGCCGCGCTCTGGGGCAATCTGGTGATTTCCAGCGCCAACTACCCGCCGCGCATCATCGCCACCAACAAGGACAACGGAAAGGTCGTGTGGGAAACGAACCTGTCCGATGGCCAGCCGGATCTGCAGCTCACCGCCGCGCCGCTCGCGGTCAGGGACAAGATCATCGTCGGTGCCGCCGGGGGCGACCGCGGCGTGCGCGACTTCATCGCGGCGCTCGACGGCGCCACCGGCAAGATGGTCTGGCGCAAATACGTGATCCCGGCGCCCGGCGAGCCCGGCAGCGAGACCTGGAAGGACAAGGACCAAGTCGCCTGGCAGACCGGCGGCGGGGCGATGTGGGTGACAGGCACCTACGACACCACCACCAACCAGGTGATCTGGGGCACCGGCAATCCGGTTCCCATGTTCGACGCCACCTATCGTCCCGGCGACAACCTCTACACCAACAGCGTGATCTCCTGGGATCCCGACGCCGGCAAGATGAACTGGTATTTCCAGTACACGCCGGGCGACCACTGGGATTATGACGAAGCCGGCACGCACATTCTGGTCGATGGCGTGGTCGACGGGCAGTCGCGCAAGCTGATCACGCATTCCGCCCGCAACGGCTACCTCTACACCATGGAACGCAACAACGGGCAGACCTTGCTGGTCAAGCCCTATCTCGAGAACATCAACTGGACGAAGGGCATCGACCCGAAGACCGGCAAGCCGCTGGACTACGATCCGAGCAAAGACATCCAGACCTATGCCGGCGTTGCCACGCCGATGTCGGACAGTCCGACCAAGAAGATGTGCCCGGGTCCTTCCGGCGGCAACAATTTCTGGCCCGCGACCTACAGCCAGAAGACCAAGCTGCTCTACATTCCGACTGCTACGCCCTGCGTCGACCTCACGCGCCGGCCGGATCTCAGCAACAAGGCCGGCGACTGGAAGGGCGGAGCCTACAAGCAGACCGAGCGATTCGAATCCAATCTTACGGTCGCCGACCCGCTCACCGGCGAGATCAAGAACAACGTCCACATCCCCTACCCGAACTACAGCGGCGTGCTGTCGACCGCCGGCGGCGTCGTTTTCACAGGCTTCACCGATGGCACGTTCGCCGCCTACGACGACACGACCATGGAGCAGCTGTGGAAGATCAATGTCGGCACCGGCTTCAACGCGCCGCCGATGACATTCGAGGTCAACGGCAAGCAATACATCGCGATCCTGGCGGGCCTGAGCCCGATCGCGCGCGGCAAGCATCAGCTCATTCCGGAGCTCAAGGAGCAGCGCAATCAGACCATGCTGTTCGTGTTTGGATTATAGGACTGCGGACCGCAGGGTAGACGGAGGCGCACGCGTCGGAACAAGACCGGACGCGTGCGCCGCCCCCTCGCATAGCAACCTCCCGCGAACAAAAAGACGACAACGTCGTTCGGCACTCATGATTCGCCGCGCGGCCCCGCGTCGGCGTGGCACACTTCGCGACGGCATCCGCAGGGAGATTTCCATGATCGATCACATCGGCTTCCCCGTTTCCGACTACCCGCGTTCCAAGGCGTTCTACGAAAAGGCGCTGGCGCCGCTCGGCTACACGCTGATCATGGAGGTAGGGGCGGACCACACCGACAGCGGAAGCCCCGCTGCCGGATTCGGCAAGCAGGGTAAGCCCGATTTCTGGATCGGCGGCGAAGGCGGGCTCAAGGCCACGCTGCACGTTGCGATCGCCGCCGACGACCGCGGTACCGTCGACGCCTTCCACCGCGCGGCACTCACCGCCGGCGGCCGGGACAATGGCGCGCCGGGGCTGCGTCCACAGTATCACCCGAACTACTACGGCGCCTTTGTGCTCGATCCCGATGGCCACAACATCGAGGCGGTGTGCCACGCACCGGCATGACAAGGGGACCGGGCGACCGCGTCGGAACCACGGAGGTATCCGGAGGTTAGTTTGACATGGCCAGCAAGGGCAGCACGAACACCGATCGCGTCTGGGAGATTATAGAGACGGTCGGCATAGCCATGCTGACCACGTCTTTCCCCGGTGGCCTGCGCGCGCGGCCCGTGGAGGCGCGGCCGGAACGCGACGCCGGTCTCATCTGGTTCGTCACCGATCTCCGCAGCCGCAAGGAGCACGAGATCGAGGCCGAGCACGATGTCGGGCTCGTGTTCATTGACGCGAAGGCCAAGGCGTATCTTTCGATCACCGCGCGCGCCGAGGTGAGACGCGATCACGCCAAGGCTGCGGAAATCTGGAAGCGCAGCGACAACATGTGGTGGAAGGGTCCGGACGATCCGAACGTCTGCGTATTGCGCGTGCGCCCTCTCACCGCCGAGCTGTGGGACGGTCCGGCGAGCGCCGCCGTCGCCGCGTTCGAATTCGCCAAGGCACGCATCACCGGCGCGAAGCCGAACCTCGGCGAGAACCGCAAGGTGACAGTGAGAATGACAAGAGCTGCTGTCCCGCGCAAATCCGCGATCGCCCGCACGAAAACGGCCGAGCACGGCCTACCGGATCATCTGGAAGGCAATCCGCGCCCGCAAGCAGATCGTTTGCAGTTATAAAAATCGTCCGCGCGAGGTGTTCCCGCACATCCTAGGCTACAAGGCGTCTGGAGAAGAAGCAGTATTCGTGTTTCAAGTCGGCGGCGAGAGCTCACAGCCGCTGTCGCCCGCGGGCGAATGGCGCTGCTTCGATCTCGATGGCATCGCGGACATTCAGGTGTGCGAAGGCTCCTGGCGTGGCGGCTCCCGGCACCGCCAGGCACAAACCTGCATCCAGTTTGTCGATGTCGACGTCAACGTGCCGGAAACGCTGACACGCCCGCAACCCCTCGCGTTTGGATCTCCGGCCTTGCGTCCGCCGCGCCAACCTGGGGAATAGTTTCCGCCGCGAATTACTTTTCCAGATTCTTCCTGCGCTGCCCCAGAGTCCGCAGCCGAAGCGCATTCAACCGGATGAACCCGGCGGCGTCGCGCTGGTCGTAGGCGACCTTGCCCTCCTCGAAGGTGACGAGGTCCTGATCGTAGAGCGAATAGGGGCGAACTCCGTCCCACCACCGCGACATTGCCCTTGTAGAGCTTGAGACGCACCGATCCGGTCACGAACTCCTGCGATTTGTCGATGGCGGCCTGCAGCATCTCCCGCTCGGGGGCGAACCAGAGACCGTTGTAGACGAGCTCGGCATATTTCGGCATGAGCTCGTCCTTGAGGTGAGCTGCCCCACGATCGAGCGTGATGGATTCGATGCCGCGATGGGCGGCAAGCAGGATGGTGCCGCCCGGCGTTTCGTACATGCCCCTCGACTTCATGCCGACGAACCGGTTCTCGACGAGATCGAGTCGGCCGATGCCGTGAGCCCGTCCGAGCGCGTTGAGCTCGGCCAGCAGATTCGCGGGCGAAAGCCGATGGCCGTCGAGCGCGACCGCGTCGCCGCGCTCGAATTCGACCGCGACATAGACCGCCTTGTCGGGCGCATCCTCCGGGTCGACGGTGCGCGAATAGACGTAGTCCGGGACCTCCTGCGACGGGTCCTCCAGCACCTTACCCTCGGATGAGGCGTGCAGCAGGTTGGCGTCGACCGAGAATGGCGCTTCGCCCCGTTTGTCCTTCGCGATCGGGATCTGATGCTGTTCGGCAAAGTTGATGAGCGCCTCGCGCGACCGCAGGTCCCACTCCCGCCACGGCGCGATCACGGTGACGTCAGGCTTGAGAGCGTAATAGGCAAGCTCGAAACGCACCTGGTCGTTGCCCTTGCCGGTGGCGCCGTGCGCCACCGCGTCGGCGCCGACCTTCTCCGCGATCTCGATCTGCTTTTTGGCGATCAGCGGCCGCGCGATCGACGTCCCGAGCAGATACTGGCCCTCGTAGAGCGCGTTCGCGCGGAACATCGGAAAGACGTAGTCGCGCACGAATTCTTCGCGCAAATCCTCGACAAAGATGTTCTGCGGCTTGATGCCGAGAAGCAGCGCCTTTTCGCGCGCGGGCGCGAGCTCTTCGCCCTGGCCAAGATCGGCGGTGAAGGTGACGACCTCGCAGCCGTAGGTGGTCTGCAGCCACTTCAGGATGATGGAGGTGTCGAGCCCGCCGGAATAGGCGAGCACCACTTTCTTGACATCACGCCTGTTGGCGTCGCCTTGAGGCATCCAGCGCTCCAACCATTCTCCACTGGCATGTCCGCAGAAGTGGGCATTCAGTGTCAACCGCGCTTTGGATGAGACACCGCCGCGCAACAACAAGCCCGGTGATAACCGGATAGCCGCCGGAGCGGGTCATCGGCCGGTGTCTGGCCGACCCGGCCGCGGTCAACGATACCGAGCGGCGCGGACTATAGGGAGAAAGCGAAGGGGCGCAAGCGGTCGGCTTTCTAGCTCCCGAGCTTCTCTTTCAGCCATCCCACGATCATGTTGCGGATCTCGTCCTCGGGCATCCCGGGAGTGCGGCCCATATGATGGCCTTGGGGATAGATGCGGGCTTCCTTCGGATTGCCGTGCTCCATCAGGAGATAGATGTCCTCGACCGGCGCCTGGTCGTCCAGCTTGCCGTTGACGCCGAGGAGCGGCGCCGACGGCTGGTCGAGCAGACCCAACTCCTTGAGCGAGAGCCTGGGCGCCGCCTTGAGGAAATCCTCCATCGTCTTCGTCCCCATCGCCTGCCCGCGCGCCTCGAGCAGGCTCGCCGGGCCGAACAGATAGGTCGCACCGCCGGTGGTGAAGGCCGGCACCAGCCATTTCTCCTGAAAGCCGTAATGCACGTTGCCGCCGTGGAACACGGCGCCCTTGATGCGCTTCGCTTCCACGAAGGCGAGCCGCGCCGCCCAATAGGCCCCGAAGCTTCCGCCCCACACGCCGATGCGGCCGCCGTCGACGTCGTCGCGTTGGGTGAGATGATCGATCCAGGCGGAATAGCTGCGCTCGGCGGCGGGGTCGCCGTAGGGCACGGGGTTCTCGCCAGTGCCCGGCATGTCCACCGTCAGGGTGGCGATCCCGGCACGATGGAAGAAGCTCGAGGCGCGCTGGCGATTCTCCTTCCAGCCGTCGACCCCGCCCCAATGCATGACCACCGGCGGCCTGCCGACCCCTGCGGGGATTTGCAGATAGCCGACGAGCGTCTTGCCCTCGAACGGGATCTCGACAATCGCAAGCGGCGGCTCGTAATGCTTGCGCCGCTTTGCGGAACAGGCGCAGCGAGTGCCCATAGGCCTCCTTCTTGCCCGGCGTGCTGGCGACGGGATAACGGGCGATATGGCAATACTCGAACGCAAGCGTGTAGAGCTCCGCGAGCTCCTGTCCGGATGCGCCGGCTTTGGCGCGCGCGTCCGCCTTCCCCTCGTAGGCGAGACCGACCTTGCACCACGCCGCGGCCCAGTGATCGCGATCGAGGCTGGTAAGCGCATTGACCACCTGCTCGGCATCGTCGCGGCGAATGCCCTCGAACGGATTGATCCGCCCGGCGCGGCGCATGACCTCGGTCTTGATCTCGTCGAGCGAGCGCTCCTGCGCGGACGCCATAGGCGCTGTTGCAAGCGACATCGTTGCGGCAATGCCGCCAGCGACCAAGCCCGGCGTTTTCACGTGGCTTCCTCCTCCCGCTGTTGTTGTCGACCGCCGCGTCACCATGGGAGAAGGAGCGCGCCGGCAATTCCCGGGCGCGTCTACCCCACCGGCCGTGACGACGAGCGCAACGAATTGAAGCGCGCCTTCTGCTCGTCGCTGAGCCCATCATAGAACTTCGTGAGCGCGGGCTGCACGGTGCGGACCGCGCCGAGCGTGGCCTGGAGCCGCTTCTCCATGGCCTCGACCCGACCCGTGGGCGTGAGTGCCTGATAGCCGGGGCAGTTGGCCTTGAGCGCGTCCGCCGCCTTGGTGGACGCATCCTTCAATTCGTCGAGGGCGGCGCGCTGCACCTGCGTGGGCTGCACCGCCTGGGCAATGCGATCGATCGGAAGATCGGTCACTCCCGGTGTGCGCTCGTCGCAGAACTTGCTGAGGTCCCGCTGGTCTTCGCCGGCGGCGGAATCGCTCCCCGGCGATACGACGTTGAAGCGCGCCTTCTGTTCATCATTGAGCGACTGATAGAAGCGATCGAGCGCCGGACGCACGGTCTGCACCGCCTGCAGCATGACCTGCAGCCGGCTCTCCATCGCCGTCAGCCGTCCGGTCGGCGTGCTCGGCAGATCCTTCGGACACCCGGCCTTGAGAATGTCGACCGCCCTGGCGTTCGCCGCGCGCAATTCATCGAGTGCCGGACGCTGCGCATCGGTCGGCTGCACAACCTCGGAAATGCGTTCGATCGGCCAGTCCGTCAGATCCGAGGCGTTGTCACTGCAAACTTCCGCCGGACGCCGCTCCGACCCGCCGCTCGCCTTGGCGGTACGGCGAGGGGCCGAACCCGCATTGCGGCCGGGAGCGGCCACGCCGCCGCCGGCATAGGCGTAGTTGCCATAGATGCCGTAGTAGACGTCGTCGTACGCATATGGCCAGAAGTCGTCATAGGCATAAGGCCAATACACGTAATCGAAGAAGTCGTAGTAGGCGTAGGGCCAGAACACTGGCCCGATCCAGCCGACGACGAGACCGCCGCGCCACCACGGCCAGCGCGAACCGAAGAATTGACCGTGGAACCGGGCCGACGCGAACTGCGATCGCAAAGCCACGTTGCCGATGGCGCGATTGCCGAAGACCCCGCGACCCAGGCCCGCGCCGCGCACCGACCCTGCAACCCCGAAGTTACGACCGGAGACGCCGACAAGGTGGTTGCCGGGTCCGTTGAGCCGCGCCGCGGAGATGCCCGTACGGCTGCCCGCAAGCGAACGTGCTCCGTTCCCCACGGAGCCGATGCGCGGCCCGCCCAGGGAACGCGCTCCAAGTCCCGGTCCCGCGCCGCGGCTGGAAATGCCCACTCCGCCGATGCGTCCACCGGAACCGCCGATGTGACTACCAAAGCCACCGACACGACCGCCGATGCCACCGCCAAGACCGCCGATATGCCGCCGATATGACCGCCACCACCGCGGCCGGCGCTGAAACCTCCGATGTGGCCGCCGCCAATGCGACCGCCGCCACCCCCGCCAAAACCACCGACGTGACCGCCGCCAAAGCCCCCGCCGCCTCTTCCGCCACCGCCACCACCGCCACCGCCGCGGGCATCGGCAGTGACGGAGATGAGAGGCACCATGAGGATCAGCATCGCGGCAATGGCGATGCCGGTCTTCAGCACCGGCTTCGGGTTACCGACCAAATTCGATCCTGCGGTCGGCGGCTGAGCCGCGAACGGATGAGCGCCCACCCACGGACTGAAAGCTCTTGATGGTGACATGAGCGTTGTCCCTGGCCGTTGTCCTTAGAGCAATGATCGCCTTTTGATGATGGTTTTCTGATGATGGCGGTGGCGATCCGCCATCGCGGCATCCAAGCGATGGAATGACCGCGCCACCGCGATCGTATCAGGAAAAATGGCGGGCCGGCACCCCGCTGCGCGCACCGAGCCGAACCAGGCGCGGCAGCACCTCGTCGCGGAAGTACGGCAATTCATCGAGATAATTGACGAATGACAGCGCGATACCGCGCACGCCGGCCTTGCTGATGCTTTCGAGCTCGTCCGCCACGCGATCGGGCGTTCCAACGAATGGATAGCCGCCGATCGCGTTGGCCGCGAAGTACTGCCGCTTCTTGGCGTATTCTTCGGGCGGGATCGTTTTGGGCGTAATGCTCTTGTTGGCGAGCATGCCATCGATCGCGCCCCAATCGGCGCTCTCGACGATGGCGTGGCGGTAATAGTCCTCCGCCTCCTTCTGGCTCGGCCGACAGATCACCTGGCCGACGGTATAAACCTCGATCTCGCGGCCAACGTTCTGCGCGGCGCGCTTGATCTCGGTGACCTTCTTCGCGTTGCCCTCGAGCGAGGTTCGTGACCCCGCCGTCGCAACGAAGAACGCATCGCAATTGCGTAGTGCGAAGGCCTGCCCGACGTCAGACGAGCCCGCATTCATGATGATCGGTCGTGTGCCGCCATAGGGCTTGGGAAAGGCGCGCACGCCCTTGAGCTTGAGGAACTGCCCGTCGAAATCGAACTCGCCAGGCTCGGTCCAAGCGCGCTTGACGGCATCGAGCCATTCCTGGGCGAAGTCGTAACGGGCGGCGTGCTCGCGCTGGGTCACGCCGAACATTTCGAACTCGCCCTCGTTCCAGCCGACCACAAGGTTGAGCCCAAGGCGACCTTCGCCGACCAGATCTGCCGTGACCAGTTCCTTGGCCGCGATCAATGGATGGAACAAGGGCGCATGCACCGTTCCGAACACGGTCATCCGTTCCGTCGCCGACAGAAGACCGACGGCCCAGGTGATGGTTTCCAGCGTGCTGCCGTGAAAATCGGTGTCGCCGCCGTACCCCTTCCAGCGGGCGATCGGCAGCATGAAATCGATGCCGGCCTCGTCCGCCATGCGGGCGAGCCGCAGGCAGTCCGGCCAGCTCGCCGACCAGCGCTCCGGCACCTTGGTGGCGGAGCGGCCCGACGAGCAATTGGCACCGAAGATGCCGATCTTCAGGGCGTTGGAATTGTACATCGCGACCCGGTCGCGCATCGATACAGGGCGGTCCAACAAGACGTTCTCCATCAGATTTCCAGTTCGATCCGCGAAGACGCAGCACGGATCAGCGCAGCGCAATTCGCGACTCCATCCATCCGTTTGGCGGTTACGTCTGCGACTGACCAGTCCTATTGTTGCCGCCGATATGGGCCGAGCTCTTTCACCGCCGCCTCGACGAATGAGCTGTCGACCGCATCATCGAGATTCACCGTGCCTTTGATCAGGCCCTGCTCGGTGTAGAACGCGAGGTCGTAGGCGAGACTTTCCTTGTTGACCCGCCCATCGGGGTTCATGCCGGTCGGAGTGATCAGCTTGTAGATATCGCGGCTCTTGATCGGCGTCGCCTCGGAGAGAATGGCGATGACTTCGTCGGCGTTCGTTCCCTCGAGCCTCCCGTTTTCGAGCGCGCCGTTGTAGAAGCGCACCGCGCGGATATAGGCGCGCATGAACTGCTTGGCGGCATTGGCGCGCTTGAGCGCAAAGTCTTCCGAATACAGCAGGACCGCAATCTGATGGTTCGGCAGCACCTCGTCGTCGGATTTGATCAGGACCGCGTCGCCGCCTCGAACCGCGAGCGCCGGCGCCGGCTCCACCGAGGCCGATGCATCGACCGATCTGTTCTTGAGCGCCGCGACATGGTCGGGCAACGGCATGTCGACGGTCTCGACATCGGAATATTTCAGCCCGACGGACTTCAACAGGGTATTGAGCGTCGATGTATTGCTGACCCCGGGCGCGTTCATGGCGAACTTCATGCCTTTGAAATCGGTCAGCGATTTGTAGCGTCCGCTGTCGACATGATCCTTGCGAACCAAAATCTTGGTGCCACCGTAGCCAGGCGGGGACGACGCCTTGTCCGCCACGATCTTGATCCGGATGCCGCGCGCCACCGCGTTGTAGAGCCCGGCCGAGGCGGAGCCCGCGCCGGCTTCGATCTGGCCGGCGCCGAGCGGCGCTACCATGTCGGCCGCCGAGCGGAAATTGACCACCTTGACGTCGAGGCCTTCCTCGCGGAAATAGCCCTTCTTGTCCGCGATGAAGATCGGCGCGTCGCTCGTGCTGCTGGTCGCGCCGACCGTGATGGCCTGCGCGGCAGCCATGTCCGACGGCGCCAAGAATGCACTCAAGAATGCGCACGCGAGAATTGCGGGCGGGGTCCGTTTGTTCAAACGCGTTCCTCCGGTTCGTTCTTGTTCTGGCTCAATATAGAAGCAGCCATGCCGAGTTGGCCACCGACCGGGCCACGAACCCATCCGGCGCACTCTCCCATTTGGAGAGGCCCCCGCCGGCGGCAAAAGCCATTCTTTCGCGCTACTCCGGCCGCGCGTCTTCGCGCGCCGGGTAGGCCCAACACATCGTAGGCGGGAGGACGACCTCCACCTCGCTGCCGACCGCATGGCGCATGCTGGTGCCAAGCTCGAGCGCTTCCAGCCGGCCGCCAAGCACCGCGAGCTCGTAGATGGTCTGCGTACCTTGATAGCGCTGACCGGCGACGCGCGCGGTGAACCGATTGTCGGGCTCCGTCTCCCCATGCGTGCCAAGCCGAACGTTCTCGGGCCGAACCGCGATCTTGACCGCTTCGCCGCTCTTCACGTTGGACGGCATCATCGCCGTGAGTCGATGGCCCCCGGTCTCGACGATGCCGAACTCGCCGTTGCGCTCGAGGACGCGGCCCGCGATCAGGCACGACGCACCGGTGAAATTCGCCACGAACAAGTCAGCCGGACGATTATAGATCTCGTCCGGGGTCGCCAATTGCAGAAGCTTGCCGTCGCGCATGACACCAATGCGGTCGCCGAGCACCACCGCCTCGGCCTGATCGTGGGTGACGTAGACCGCGGTGACCCCGGCCTGCTTGATGATGCGCCGCAGGTCGTCGCGCAGCCGCAGCCGCAATTGCGCGTCGAGATTGCTCAGCGGCTCGTCGAGAAGAAGGAGCTGGGGCTCATACACAAGGCTGCGCGCCAACGCCACGCGCTGCATCTGCCCGCCGGAGAGCGACACCACCGAGCGATCTGCGAACTCCGATAGTCCGACCAGCGCCAGCACGTCGCCGGTCTTGCGCTCGATCTCGGTGCGCGGAATGCGACGGTGGCGCAGCGGATAAGCCACGTTCTGCCTGACCGTCATATGCGGCCACACCGCGTAGGATTGGAACACCATGCCGATATTGCGCAACCGCGCCGGCAGCTGCACGCCGTCGGCAGGCGAAGATACCAGCCGTCCGCCGATGCTGATGCGGCCGGACGTGGAATATTCGAGACCCGCGACGCACCGCAGTGTGGTGGTCTTGCCGCAGCCGGAAGGGCCGAGCAGCACCACGATCTCGCCGGTCGGCACATGGAAGCTCACGCCGTCCACCGCCGGCCGGCCGGTGCCGAACTGCTTGCGCAGATCGCGAACGTCGAGCGAGGTCGGCATGCATGCCCCTTCGTTATCGCAGTTCGAGGAGGCCGAAACGGCCCGCGACCTTCACTGGCGATAGTTGTAGGCCCGGTTCCAGTCTTCGATCCAGGTCGCACGCAGCTCCTGGTACTGCTTGAAGTTCGGAATCCAGGACTTCACCTTGTTCGGATCGTAGCCTTTGGCGAGCACCGGCGGGACCTTGAGCGAGGTCAGATTTCCCTGCTCCTTGATCATGAAGGCCTGCCCTTCGACCGACAGGCACCAGTTCAGGAAAAGCTTGGCGGCGTTGGGATTCTTTGCGCTGGCCGGGATGCCGGCGGCATAAGGATTGATCGGCATGCCCTCGGGAGCAAAAATGATCTCCACCGGCGCGCCGTCGCGCTGCTTGGTGAAAACGATGTTGTAGAGCGACGGCAGGATCGAGACCTCGCCGCGCACCAGCGCATCGGCCGCCGGCGCGCCGGAGGGAAACAGCGTGACCTCGGTCGCGGCCTGCTTCGTCCAGTAATCCTCGCCCAGTACCTGGCGCTCGAACATCACCCGGGTCCAGGTCGTGCCGCCCGACGGCCCGATCGTCTGCCCGATCTGTTTGCCCTTGTATTCAGGCTTGGTCAGATCCATCCAGCTCTTCGGCGGGTTCTTCACGATCGCCGAGTTGTAGGCGATCGCCCAGCCCAGCGTCGCCTGCGGCCAGAATTTCGGCGACGCCAGCACATCCGGCAGATAGTCGGCCGCATTCGGCGGCGCGTAGTCCATGAACAGGTTTTCGATCTCCAGCATCAGACCGCGGTCGGAGTGGTTGACCAGGTCGGCCAGGAGTTTCCCGGCAGCGGCTTCGGTCTTGATGCGGGTAATGAGCTGGCCGCCGGGCGCGCGCACCATCTCCACCTTGATCTCGGGGAACCGCTTGTTGAAGGCCTTGATCACCTCCTGCTCCACCTCGGCGAAGTTGGCGGTGTAGAACACCAGCCGGCCTTCCTTCTTCGCCGCTGCGACAAGTTCGGGCGGTCCGAAATTCTGCGCTGCAGCGGGCGTGACGAGCGCGAGGGCAAGTCCGAGCGCGGTCAAGATCGATTTCATGGCAAAAGTCCTCCCTTGATTAGCCCGAGCGGCCCACGCTGCTGTTCGTACCTCCGCTGGAGAGCCAGCTGGCGACGCCGATCAGCACGGCAAGCAGCGCGGTCTGTACCAGGCTGAAGGCAGCGGTCTTTCCGGTATTGCCCCCCTCGTAGTAGTCGAGCAGCAGCACCGCCATGACGGTGGTGTCGCTGGTGTACAGAAACAGCGAGGACCCGAGTTCGCGGATCGCCAGGATGAACAACAGCGTCATGGCCGCGATGGTGCCTGGCCGCGCCAGCGGCAGCACGATGCTTCGGATGGTACCGAGGCGGCCCCTGCCGCAGACCCAGGCCGCTTCCTCGAGCTCGCGGTGGATCTGAAGAAACGACGTGGACAATGCTTTCATGGTGTCAGGTATGAAGCGCGCGATGAAGGCAAGCGCGAGAATCCAGATCGTGCCGTAGAGCCCGCCCGGCAGCCCGATCCAGGCCCAGAGATAGGCGACGCCGATCACCAGCCCCGGGATCGCCACGGGCAGCGTGGCGACGAGGTCGATCGCGCGTCGTCCAGGCACGCTGCCGCGATGTACGGTGTAACCGATCGCAAACGCGAGCAGGCCACCGAGCACGGCGGTCACCAGCCCGACCTCCATGGTGTTCCAGATCGAGCGCATGGTGAGGGGGTTGTCGAAGATGCTCTCGAAATGCACCAGCGAGTAATGGCGCATGTCGAACAGGCTGGCGGCGTCAGGGATGAACAGGAAGCGGCGGAACGCCGCGACGATCAACGCGAGCATCGGCAGCACGACGACGACGAAGAGGTAGAGCAGCGCGAGCGCGAGCGTCAGCCAGCGCCAGGGCCCGAGATCGAGCGCGCGCGGCCGGAACGCCTTGCCGGCGACAGTGATGAAACTGCGGCCCGCCAACACGCCCTGCTGCAGCAATACCAGGGCGCCGGTCACCACCATCAGGATGATCGCAACCGCCGCGGCCGTGCTGTAGAGCGGCGGGCTCCAATTCGTCAGCTTGAAGATATAGGTGGTCAGAACCGAGATATTGGCCGGCGCACCGAGCACGGCCGGGATGCCGTAGATGCCGAGCATCACGATGAAGGACAGCAGCATGCCGGAGATGATGGCCGGCGCGATCAGGGGAAACGTGACGGTAAACAGCGTGCGCACCGGACCGACGCCCGCGACCTCCGCCGCCTCCTCCAGGCTGGGGTCCATGTTGCGCAGCGCCGAGGCGGTGAACATGTAGACGTACGGCGCGTAGTACATGCCGAACACCACGATCAGTCCGGCCATGGAGTAGAGATCGATCCGCCAATCGAGGCCGATCCATTTCATCATGGTATTGAGCAGGCCGGATTTCGGAGAGCCCAGAATCGACCAGGCGACGCCCGCGACCAGCGGCGGCACGAACAACGGCACCAGGCTTGCAGCGCCGAGAAAGCCCCTGAACGGCGTGTTCGTGCGCACGACGATCCAGGAAAAAGCCAGCCCGATCGCGACCGCGAGCGCAGTTCCGCCGGTGCAGGCGATCAGCGAGTTCGCCAGCGCATGGTGAACATTGGCGTTGCCGAGCACGCTGACGAAGTTGTCGAGCGAGAGGTCGAACACGCCGAAACCATCCACCACCGGGTTGGTGTTGGTGAGCGCGCCCAGGAGCAGCATTGCGACGGGGTAGAGGACGAGAAACGTCAGCACGGCGAGCAGCGCGCCCGACCACAGCCAGCCGGCAACGACGCGAAGTCGTGCCGCGCGCTCGGCCTTTGTTACCGGCGCGGCAAATGCCGCGGCTTCTGCCGTCACGCCCTTCCCTCCGGCGATCCTCGACGCTCGTTCTGGCGCCCGTTGTTGTTGCAGCTATCGGTAGCACAGAACGGGTCGTACGGGGAGCCGCCCCGGGGTGGGCAAATGCGCGCGCAGCGCATCGACACGGCATGACCGCGAGCGGCACGGCCTCCGATGGGCCAAGCGAAGGCTTGGCCCGGCAAACACCGAACCGGATTTCGCTGCCGCTCCATCCGGGCTACCATGACGGCGATGTCAGTCGTTGCCGCTCGATCGCCGATCGCCAAACCCGACGTTCCCGATCTCCTCGCGCGGGCGCGCACGATCGCTTCCCTCGCGCGTGAGCGGGCGCAACAGACCGAAGTCGACCGGCGCGTCGGCGAGGACATGATCGCGCGCATGCGGGAGTTGGACCTCTTCCGCATCATGCGGCCGCAAGCCTATGGCGGGTTCGAATACGGCTTTGACGTCTTCTCCGACATCGTCGCCGCAGTCTCGAGCGGCTGCGGCTCGACCGGATGGGTCTATGGCCTGCTCGCCTCGCACCAGTGGCTTATCGCCTGCCTGGCGCCCGAGGCGCAGGACGAGGTCTGGCACGACCGCAGCGCGCTCGCGACCGGCAGCTACGCCCCGGTCGGACAGGCGGTGGCGGTGGACGGCGGCTACCAGCTCTCGGGCGCCGGCAGCTTCTGCAGCGGCTGCGACAACGCGCAGTGGCAGTTCCTCGGCGGCATGATCCCGCAATCGGATGGAGCGGCGAAGCCCGGATTTTTTCTCTTGCGCAGCGCCGACTGCACCATCGACGACAACTGGCACACCATGGGGCTCGCCGGTACCGGCAGCAAGACCATCGTCGCGCGCAACGCGTTCGTCCCGACTCACCGCACGGTCACCTTCGCTGCGCTATCCGACGCCAGCGCGCCGGGGATGCTGGCGCATCCAAATCCGCTCTATCGGCAATCCTTCCTCGCCGTGCTTCCGATCGCCATCGTCTCGCCGTTGCTCGGCATGGCGGAGGGCGCACTCGCGGATTTCCTGGCGATGGCGGGCGTGCGCACCACACGCGGTGCAGTCGCCGGCGGCAACCGCCGCATGGCGGAGCTCACGACCGTGCAGATGCGCGTCGCCGAGGCGAGCGCCTTGATCGACGCGGCGCGGCTGCTGATGGCGCGCGATCTCGCGGAGGCGTTCGCGAGCGCAACGCGCGGCGAGCCGATCAGCATCGGCGTGCGGCTGCGCAACCGCCGCGACCAGGCGTTCTGCGTGCGTCTGCTGGTGCAGGCGATCGACGCGCTGTTCCTCGCGGCCGGCGGGCAGGGGTTGTTCCTCGACCAGCCGTTGCAGCGTACCTGGCGCGACGCGCACGCGGCCGCCTCGCATATCAGCCTCAACTGGGATTCGACCGGCAGCATGTATGGCCAGTCCCTGCTCGGCCTGGAGCCGAAGGGACAGTATTGAGCCGGCGCCGATCTATGTGTCAGACGCTTTACCCGACATGCTTCCAAAAGAACTCGAGCGTGCGGCCGAGCGCGATCTGTGCCGACCCAGGCTCATAGTTGGCGCGCGCGTCGCAGTTGAATCCGTGCCGGCCGGGATAGACGTGGATCGACACGTCGGGCCTCGCTTGCCGGATCTTCTCGACATCACTGAGCGGGATGCTGGCATCGATGTCGCCAAAATGCAGCATGGTCGGCACCTTCGGAATCTCGTGCGCGCCGGCGACGATCTGGCTGCCGTAATATCCGACCGCGCAAGTCAGGCCGCGCAGCCGCGTTGCCGAGTAGAATGCCAGCGAACCGCCCCAGCAATATCCCACCACGGCGACCTTGCCGAACGGCTTGACGAAATCGATCCCGGCCTGCGCGTCGAGCAAGCTGTCTGCGATCGGGATTCTGGCGCGCAAGGCATGTCCGGCGGCGATGCCGGACGGGTCGTAGCCGAACTCGGCGCCCGGTTCGGCGCGATCGGACAAGCCTGGCACGATGGCTGCATATCCCAACGCCGCAAACCGGTCCGCGACGTTGCGGATGTGATCGTTCAGGCCGAAGAACTCGTGCAGGACAACAAGTTGGCCGCGCGGCGCAGCGTCCGGGGTGATCCGATAGGCCGGCAACACGTGACCATCGCCGGCCGTCAGCACGATATTCTCTTTCATCATTTGCTCCATCGTTTCATGATGGCACCGAACCGCGGGATTCACATCATGACTTTGCACCGGCGAAAATTCGACATGGGTCGCTTCCGGCTTGGCCTGCCGCGGCTGTTCGCGTGCATGGCGCTGTCGGTAACCGCGGGGCTGGTTGCGACCAGTGCGCGGGCCGAGACCGTGCGCGTCGGCATTGTCGGCGCCAGCAGCGATGCTCCTTTTTTCATCGCCGATGCCAAGGGCTATTTCAGCGCAGAGGGGCTGGCGCTGGAGCTGACATCGTTCGACTCCGGCGCGAAGATGGTGGCTCCGCTGGGCACCGGCGATCTCGACGCCGGCGGCGGTGCCGTCTCGGTCGGGCTATACAATGCGGTCAAGCGCGGCGTCGGCCTCAAGATCGTGGCGGACAAGGTCCATTACGGTCCGGGCTACGGGTTTGCTTCGCTCCTGGTCCGCAAGAGCCTCGTCGATACCGGCAAGTTCAAGCACTACGGCGATCTCAAGGGTCTGCGTGTCGCGATCTCCGGCGTGGGCATCGGTGATGAATCCGTGCTCAACGAAGCGCTCAAGCGTGGCGGGCCTGAAATGGGGCGATGCGACGCCGGTCTACATGGGCTTTGCGCAACACCCGCCCGCGCTGGCCAACGGCGCCGTCGATGCGAGCATCACCAACGAGCCAACGTCGACATTCATTCAGCGCCAGGGCAGCGCCATCCGATTTGCCGGCAACGACGAGTTCTATCCCAACCAGCAGACTGCCGTGCTGCTGTATGGCGACCCCTTCATCAAGAACCGGCGCCCAGTGGCGCTCAAATTCATGCGCGCTTACCTGCGCGCGGTGCGCTTCTACAACGATGCGTTGGCCGATGGCCGCCTCGCGGGTCCGAACGGCCCTGAAGTCGTGTCCATCCTGACCAAATATTCCGCGCTCAAGGACGCCGACCTCTACCGCGTCATTACCCCGCCGGCGATCGATCCCAACGGTGTCGTGAATGTCGAGAGCCTCACCAAGGATTGGCAATTCTTCAAGGACACCGGCCAGCTCGACGGCAAGGTGGGGCCCGACGACATCGTCGACACCAGCTTCGCCGCCGAGGCGGTCGCGGCGCTCGGACCCTATGTTGCGGGAAGCTCCGCGAAGTAGCGGCGGCTATTCTTTCCCCTGCTCCTCGCTGGTCCCTGCGGAGGCGGGATCGCGACGACCGGGCCGAATTCGCATCAGCGCGGCGCGCTGCGACATGATCATGCGCTCCAGCACGCCATCCACCGCCGCGTCGGAGGTCCGCGTCCGGCGCCAGCGGTAAAGCAAGCCGTGCACGAGCCAGATCACCAGGAAGCTGAACACCCCCGCAAACACGACGTCGCTGAAGAAATGCGCGCCCGCCACGATCCGCAGCACTCCCACCGCGGCGCCGAACGTGAGCGCCGCGCCATACGCGAGTGCGCGCCATTGCGGCGGCACGACCGCCGCCGGGGCCAATGTCCAGAACGCACCCGAGGGCTCACCGGCCACGAAGGAACAATTCTTCGGGCAGTCGCCGCGCGGATCCCACCACGGGCGGAAATGCTCGGTGCCACCGAACTCGGTTACGTCGATGGGTCGCGGCCGGCCCCAGTGCTCCTTGAACACGAGATTGGCGACCACCCCGGGCCCGAGCGCGAGTGTCACCAGCATCAGCACGATGGCGCGGCCAGGGATCAGCAGCGGCCGTTGCGGGCGGACGAGCTTGATCACGAGTGCAACGACGGCGGGCATGGCAACGAGCGTGATCAGCCAGGTGGCGGCGTCACGTGCCCGCAGATAGGTCGGATCGTAGGAGCGCCAAAATCCCCCGCGTTCTGGGTCGAAGAATAGGCCGGCGAGCTTGAGGTCGAGATCGGGCCGGAGGCCGAAGATAACTCCGACTACGGCGGCAACGGCGAGCGCGATCACGAGGCCGGTTCGGTTCATGGTTTCGATCCCCCGGTCGGTCTAGCCGAGGTGCCGGATGAGTTCAAATCGGGCGCCGGATCAGGCGCTGCTGCGGAAAACGGGACAAATCGGGATCGTTGCGACGGGAATGTCCTCACCTTGCCAGCGATTTCAAATTCATGCAGCGTTGCTGAACAACAGTTCGCTCGAAAACTCAACACCGTGAGGTTTAATGCCGCAACTGTCCGAGGCCACGCTGCGGCAACAGCTTGCCGATTGCCACCGCATGATGGTGATGGCGGAGCTGCTCGATTATAGCGGTCATGTGAGCGCCCGTATTCCCAACACCGATCGCGTTCTCATTCTGCCGCGCGACGCCAGTCGCGCCGGCGTCACCGCCGACGACATGCTGGTCGTCGACCTCGACGGCAAGGTCCTGGACGGAAACAGCCTGCCCCCGACCGAGACCGCAATCCATCTCGGCGTCTATCGCGCGCGCGAGGACGTGCAGGCCGTCGGTCACGGCCACCCGCCGATGTCGACCCTGTTCACCATGGTGGACCGGCCGGTCATCGCCATGCGCAACTTCGGGTTTCGCTTCATCGGCATGCCGATCCATCCCGACCCGACTCACATCCGCACCGTTGAGCAGGGCGCGGCGGTCGCGTGCACGCTCGGCAAGCACAAATATTGCCTGTTGCGCGGCCACGGCAGCGTCGTCGCGGTCGACGGTGTCAAGGAGGTGTTTCTCGACAGCCTGGAAATGGAGGAGAATGCGCGCAGCACGATCCAGGCGGCCAGCCTCGGACCGCTCAAGCCGATAACGCCCGCGGAGGTCGAACTGCTCAAGGTCAGCTTCGCGAGAAACGAGTACCGGATCGCAAAGACCTGGGAGCACTACCGCGAAAAGGCGCGCCAGGCCGGCCTGCTGTGAGCCACCGAGCCCGGCCGCTCGATCACGATGAGTGTTGTGGAATAAAGCGCCGCCCGCGCTACTCGCCGGCAATGCTCCGGGCCCGCGCCAGGATACCGGCCGGAGTCGCGTAGAGCTCGGCAATCTCGCGATCCACCGCGCTGCCGGTCATTGGCGTGACCGTCAGCCCGGACCTTTGCGCCTCGGCAAGGAAGGCAGCGTCCGCGACCATGGCGTCGAACGCCGTGCGCAGCGCCGCGATGCGATCAGGCGCGACTTTCCCCGGCATGATGAAGAGCCGGCCGAGCCGTTCCGGCGCGGTCAGGAAATCGTAGACTTTGCGATCGTGGTCGTTGACCAGGAGATCGCCGCCAAACGGCACATCGCGATCCATCCCCGCCACCAGCATCGGCGACAACCGGAGAACAACGTTGATCTTGCTGCTCCGAACCCAGTCCTCCGGGATCGAGGTCCAGCCGCCGCAATCGCCGTCGATCTCGCCCTTCTCGAGCGCAAGGCGTTTGTCCGCGCTGCCGGCATAGCCTTGCACCTGCTTGAGCCTGACGCCGAACAGGTTGCGCAACATCGCAGTGTCGACATTTCCCGACGTGCCGGGCGCGGTGGCTCCGAAAATGACTTGCTCGCGGGCCAGCAGGTCGCTCCAGCCGCGCACGCCCAAGGCGCTGCGGGTATAGCAGACCCTGATGTCCTCGCTGACATTACCGATGGAGGCGAAGTTTCGGAAATCGATCTTCACGCGCTCCGGCATCGATATCGCTTCCGTAAGAAGCGACGAGCTGAAGGTGCCGACGACATCCTCGAGCGAGTTGACCAGCGCCATCACCGATCGCAGCGAGCCCGCCCCCGGCATGTTCTGCACCACGATTCCCGGCGAGCCGGGCAGGAAACGCCCGAGATGCCGCTGCGCCAGGCGCGCATAGCTATCCACCCCGCCGCCGGGAGGCATGCCGACGATGATCTTGATGGTCTTGCCGCCGAACGAGGCCGTTTCGGCGTGGGCAGACATCGGTGCCACCGCAGCGAGCGCAAGCAATGGCAGATACAAGAGGTGGCGTGGGTCGGGCACTGCCGGCTATTGCGGCCGCGGCGCCTGCTCGCGGCAGGCTTGGCTCTCGCCTTGCATCAACCAGCCTCCGCATTTATCGCAGCCGGCGAGCGTGGCGCCGAGCAGGATCATGCAGGCGATGCGGCAAACTTTGAGGCCGCGCGTGGTCGTGCGCAATTCGGTTTTCGGGATTGCTGGCATGGCAACTCGCGCTCCGCGCCTCGATCAATAAAACCATTGGTCGACGTCATCCTACCGCAGATTTCCTAACGGATTTCCGGCGGATGTGAGGCCATTTTCGGCGGCAGCGCGACTGGCTCGGGACGAAAGACGGGTTTCCAGAAGCCGGCGCTCCAGCCCGCGATTACCCAATAGGCCAAGCCTCCAGCAAGCCCCGCGGCGACCACCGGGAGCGGCTCATTGAGCGGGATGCGGCTGTCGTCAATGTAGCCGAACAGGCTCCATCCGATCCAGGCCGAGACCGCGCCATTGCCAGCGTGGAACATCCAGGACCGGATCGCGAATGTTTCGGAAATGAGCACGCCGATGGCGGCGGGGAGCCACATCATGCTGAGCAGCATCACCAGGAGCACCGGCGCGGCGAACACGAAACCGAACATCGCGAACGGCTGCGCGTCGGGATCGGACGCGGCGACACCGAGCTTCCACGAGCCGAACACGATCACCAACGTGCCAATAATCACCGCGACGAAATAGCCGAGCGGCACCAGCACGACGCGCAGCAGCAGCCGTCCGAGGCTGTCCATGCGTCGGTTCAGTCCGTCATCGCCATAGCCCGCAGCGCGAGGCGCTCGCGCGCGGAAAGCTTTTCGGTCGCGCTCTTGAGCTGGCCGCACGCAGCCAGGATGTCGCGCCCGCGCGGCGTGCGCACCGGCGAGGCATAGCCTGCATTGAAGATAATCTCGGAGAATTTTTCGATCTGCCCCCAGTCGGAGCACTCGTAGGCGGTCCCGGGCCACGGATTGAACGGGATGAGGTTGATCTTGGCCGGAATGCCCTTAAGCAGCTTAATCAGGGCCTTGGCGTCGGCGAGCGAATCGTTGACCCCCTTGAGCATCACGTATTCGAACGTGATGCGCCGCGCGTTGGAGGCGCCGGGATAGCTGCGGCAGGCGTCGAGCAGTTCCTTGATCGGATATTTGCGATTGAGCGGCACGAGGTCGTTGCGCAGGTCGTCGCGAACCGCATGCAGGGAAACAGCGAGCATGCAGCCGATCTCGGCGCCGGCGCGCGCGATGTTCGGCACGACGCCGGAGGTGGAGAGCGTGATGCGGCGCCTGGAGATGGCAATTCCCTCCCCGTCCGCCACCAGCAGGAGCGCATCGCGCACCGCTTCGAAATTGTACAGGGGCTCGCCCATGCCCATCATCACGATGTTGGAGACCAGGCGATCGCCGGTCCCGCCATCGGCCCCGCGTATACCCAGCCAATCTCCCAGGCGATCGCGCGCGACCATGATCTGGCCGACAATTTCGCCCGGCGTCAGATTGCGCACAAGGCGTTGCGTGCCAGTATGACAGAACGAGCAGGTGAGCGTGCAGCCAACTTGGCTCGAAACGCAGAGCGTCCCGCGGCCGGCCTCGGGAATGTAGACGCACTCGACCTCGTGCGGCTGCTCACCGGCATGCTCTCCCGGCAGTCGCAGCAGCCACTTGCGCGTTCCGTCGACCGAGACCTGCTCGGCCACGACTTCGGGGCGCGCCAGGGTGAAGTGCCGGTCGAGTACCGCACGCAGCTCTTTCGACACGCTGGACATCTCATCGAAGCGCGTGGCGCCGCGTACATAAAGCCAGTGCCAAATCTGCTGCGCCCGCATCTTGCCCTGCGCCGCCGGCACCCCGACGGTGCCGAGCGCCTCTGCCAATTGCACGCGCGACAAGCCCACGAGCGAAGGCTTTGCCGGCGGCACATAGCGCTCGAGCGGCGTCTTTTCGATGAAACCCGCGGACGCCGGGTGAGGCGCCATCTGCGGGGGATCGGCGGTCTGGGACGGATCGGTCATCGAAAGGGCCATGTCTCGGTGATTCTAGCATAGATGGTGTGCGAAGGCCGATCTCGATAGACTGCCCGAGGATTTGGCAACCTCTCACTTGAGCCGTTCGATCAGCGCCATCGCTGCCGCCGGGGCCCGCACTTTCGCGCCCGATATCATGTAGATGAACACATCCCGCCGCGCCGGCTCCAGTGCCCCCTGCGCGATGGTCGCGAGATCATCCGGCGCGCCCCCGTCGGCGAAGGTCTGCGCGCGTTTCGCCCAGGCGTCGAGTGCGCGCGCGGAATAGCCGGTCTTTTCCTTCTCCGACGTGCGCTGCAGTCGAGCGTAGACGAAGTCACTCGTGACATCCGCGATCAAGGGGTGCTTGTCGGACTCCACCAGGACCGGTGCCACCGAGAACTCGCGCAGCAGTGCGATGAACGGCGGCGCCAGAAAGCTCTCGTGCCGCACCTCGACCGCATGGCGGACGGGCTTGCCGTCGAGGCGCCGCGGCAGCAACGCGAGAAAAGCCGCGAAGTCGTCAGGCTCGAATTTCTTGCCGGGATGAAATTGCCAGAGGATCGGTCCGAGCTTTCCCTTCAGTTCCGTCACGCCGCTCGAAAAGAAGCGCTCGATCGATTCGCCCGCTTCGGCGAGCACGCGGCGATGGGTGGCAAAGCGTGGCGCCTTTAATGAAAACACAAAATCATCCGGCGTCTCGGCGGCCCATTTCCGAAAGCTCTCCGGTTTCTGCGTGCTGTAGAAGGTACCGTTGATCTCGATCGCGGTCAGCTTGCGGCTGGCGTAGTCCAGTTCGCGTGCCTGCGGCAGCCCCTCGGGATAGAACTCCCCGCGCCAGGGCTTGAACACCCATCCGCCAATACCGACCCGGATCATCGATCAATCTCCACGGCGCACCACCAGTCGCCCTTCTACTTGAACACGGCGGCCAGGTCCTTCGCGCCCTGCAACCTGATCTCTTCATCCATCCTGGCATTGGTCGTAGCCAACAGCTTGGAAACCACGCCGCTGCGGCCGGCGATGGGATTGCGCGCATAGCCTCCCGGCTGGAAGAAATTCGCGGTGGGCACGCGTTCGCGCCATGCCGGCGGCATCATGATCATATCGATGCCGTTGCCGTCACCGGTCAGGTTCATCATCTCGAGCTCGGCTGCGGTCAATGTCGCGTCGTAGCCTTGCTTGCGCGCGTACACGATGGAGTCGAGGAGCTTCTGGGTTTGCAGCAGGGGACCGACATCGATATCGAGATTCAGCGCGTGGATGGCCAGGCCTTTCGACGTGTTCGCCAGCCTGTCATGGGCGCTCCAGGTGTCCGGCACTGTGCGGCTGAACGCAATCATGGCCTTGAGCACGGCGATCTTTCTTACCAGCGCATCTCTCGCGTCCCCGCTCAATCCCGCCGCCTTTGCCTGCAGGATCTTGATGAATTGATTCCCTTTCTCCGCCAGGAGTTCGACGCTGTTGGTGGAGAGCAACTGGTTGTAGCCAAGCGCTGTGGAAACTGCCTGCGCGCCCGGCCGCGGGTATTCCAGCCCCGCCTGCACGTCGTATTTGCCGTTGCCGCTGGCCTCGAAAGCATAGATGCGAACGGCTTGGTCCTTCGTGATGCCGGCGGCCGCGGCGACCCGGGCATAGGCGCGTTTGTACTCGATCTCGCTTTGCGGCTGCTGCGGAGCAAACCGGAATTCCCGCGCCGCTGCTTCCAGCAAGTCGGCGACCACCGGTACGTATTTCCTCGGCGGCGGCTCCTCGACCGGCGCGGCGGGATCGACCGGTCGCGGTGGTCCCGCATAGACCGGTGGCTGGCTCAACACGTAGTCCTGGAGCAGGGCGCCTTGATTGTTGCGGCGCTTCACCGCCCGCGCCCGGCGATTGGTTGCAATGAGGTCCCAGTAGGTGTCCGCCTCGGCCTCGTATTGCTGTCGCGCGGCGTTGTACTCCGCCACCTTGCGACTGTACTCGAATGCGCCGAATATCGACTGCGCAACGCGCATCGTCGCGCGCGATCTCTCCGCGGGCTCGGCTGCAAATCCCTGGGACGGCGATAATAGCAACGCGGCGAGCAGACACCTGCAGCTGTTACGGACCGAATGGAGCCGCATTGCCCCTCCAGGCGATGCTCAGCGCTTACCGAACATTTGCAATCGAAGGTCGATCGACCTGTACCGCTACGGCGCTCGACCATCCACTAAGGCGGATGATCCGCGGACCATGACACCGAGACGTTACTCAAATCTGAGTGAGCTACTTGCACTCCTGCTCGATCTTCTCGAGCGCCTGCGCGAGCCCCTTGAGCGAATACTGATCGGTCGACGCGGTGCCGCGACCCGACGTGCCCTTCACCGTCAGGTCGGCGCCCTTGCGCATGGCATCGACCATACGCGCCTCCTCGGCGACGTTCTTGATCCAGGCGCCATCGTTCTGCGTGTACATCGCGAACTTGGCGGCGCCGACCTCGGCGGTGGCATCGGAGCTGGTCTTGAACGGATAGCCGATGATGACCGACACTTCGTTTTTCACGTTTTCGGCCGGACGGGTCGAGACGAAGACGTAGGACGGATCGCGCTTGCGTCCAACCGGCTCGATCTTCGTCGTCTTCGGCTTGGCAAGCGCGAAGCAGACCTTGCCGCCGCCGGGCGAGGCGGCATAGGCGCCCCAATCGCCGTACTGGCCCAGCAAGGCGGGCTGAGCGGTTCCGGTCGGCGCCGCCGCGGTGGTGGCGGGTTTCGCCGGCTGGGCAGCGGCCGGTTTCGCGGGCGCCGCCGCCGCGGGAGCAGCGGGCTTCGCCGGCTGTGGCGCCGGAGCGGCGGGTTTCGGCGGTTGCTGGGCAAACGCGACCGATGCCAGTGATGTGGCAAGGATGAATGCGCTCGCGACAGCTCGAGTTCCGGTCATCGGCCCACCTCCGTGACGGCGGCAAACGTTGAAAAAGCAGCCCCTGGCGGCAAGCACTAGCTTGGGGAATTCGGCAATGTGAAGGCGAATTCCGCCGCCCTTGCCACCGACGCCGCTATATAGATATCCCACGCACAGTACCAATCCGTCGGCGTCCTTCCGGCGCCGCCCCTGCCATATTGGCGTTCCGACCCCGCCCGAGTAGTCCATCCGTGAAAGCCATTCTTTGTGAACGTTACGGCGCACCCGAAGACCTCGTATTCGCGGATGTGCCCGACCCGGTTGCCGGACCGGGCGAGGTCGTGGCCAAGGTCGCGGCGGTCGGACTTAATTTCTTCGACACGCTGATCATCGCCGGGAAATACCAGACCAAGCCGCCGTTCCCGTTCTCGCCCGGCGGCGAGTTCGCGGGCGTGGTCGAGAGCGTGGGCCCCGGGGTTACCGAGTTCCAACCCGGCGACCGCGTCATGGGCTACACCAACTTCAACGCGGCGCGCGAACGCACGGCGGTCGCGGCAGGCCAGATCGTCAAGCTCTCCGCTGATCTCGACTTCGAGCGCGCGGCGGCGCTGACCATCACCTACGGCACCGCCTACCACGCCCTCAAGCATCGGGCTCGGATGCAGCCGGGGGAGACATTGGCCGTGCTCGGCGCCGCGGGCGGCGTCGGCCTCGCCACGGTCGAGCTGGGCCGGATCATGGGCGCACGGGTGATCGCCTGCGCCTCCAGCGACGACAAGCTCGCGTTCGCGCGCGCGCACGGCGCCCACGAGGTGGTGAACTACGACAGCGAAGACCTGCGCGCCGCGCTCAAGCGCATCGGCGGCGATCACGGCATCGACGTCGTGTTCGATCCGGTGGGCGGCCCCTACAGCGAGCCGGCGGTGCGCTCGCTCGCCTGGCAAGGACGGCATCTCGTAGTCGGCTTTGCCGCCGGCGAGATCCCGAAGCTGCCGCTCAACCTGGTTCTGCTGAAGGGCTGCGCCATTCTCGGCGTGTTCTGGGGATCCTGGGTCCGCCGCGACAAGGACGAGTACAAGGCCGCGATCGATCAGCTCGCGCACTGGTGTGCCGACGGCAAGCTGTCGTGCCACATTCAGGAGGTCTATCCGCTGGCCGAGACGCCGACGGCGCTCAAGGCGCTCGCCGACCGCAAGGTGATGGGCAAGCTGGTCGTGCGGGTGTGACAAGAGCTCCAGCGCCAATCCCGCCTTGGCCGCGCCCGCGCGCGGAATAAGGCCGCCGCTCGGCTGCTCGCCGCCCTACCCCTCGCCGGCCTTGATCCGTTCGAGCGCGCCGCGGGCCGCATCGCGATGCTCCGGACGCAGGTGGCCGGCCACCATGCGCAGCGCGGTGAGCAGCACGGCGGCATCGTCGGTGAAGCCGAGGAGCGGCAACACGTCGGGCATGAAGTCGAAAGGCATGACGAAATAGGCGAGCGCGCCGACCAAGGCCGCTCTCACCCGGAAGGGCGTCGCCTGGTCGAAGGCGCAGTAATAGGCGGCGAGCAGATCCTCCGCGAAAGGCAGTCGTGCAGCCACCCGCGCGGCCTTACGCCAGAAATCGCGGCGTACCCGCTCCTCGTTGGGGGCGACGTGCTCATTTGAACGCCCATGCCCGAACGCCAAGGCAGGCCCGAACGTCATCGCAATACTCCTAGTCCTCAGGTCACCGTCGCCCGATAGATGGTGACCGCTCCAATGCGCTGCAAGTGAAATGACCGGCGAAGCAAGACCTCAGCGCGAGGCGTCGGCCAGCCTGTCCATGGCGGCGGCGAGCTCGATGTCGCGCTCGGTCACGCCGCCCGCGTCGTGGGTCGCAAGCGTCACCTCGACCTTGTCATAGACGTTGAACCATTCCGGGTGGTGGTCGAGCTTCTCCGCGACAAGCGCCGCGCGGGTCATGAAACCGAAGGCCTCGTTGAAGTCACGAAAGGTGAATGTCCTGCTGATGGCGTCGCGGTCTTTGACCTCGCTCCAGCCGGCGAGCTTGGCGAGCGCGGTCTTGCGGGCATTGCCTGTCAGTTTCTCAGCCACAGTGACACCTCCTGATCGGAAGATAGTGCCATGAAACGCCTCGCGCCGGCACTCGCAAACCTCGTCCGAACGCTTACGTATCAAGGCGAAAGCCGGCCGAACGGTTCACCGCGCCGTTCGCAGAGCCGAAGAGCCGGTCCGAAACGGCGACGCACTGGCGTTTGACCCGGAGACTACGCATGTCCTGGTCCCTCAATATCGGTACGATCGCCGGAACGGCGGTGCGCGTCCACGTCACCTTCCTGTTGTTCCTCGGCTGGATCTTCGGCGCCAGCTGGGTCGCCGGCGGTCCGGAAGCGGCCTGGCAAGCGCTTGCCTTTCTGGTCCTGCTGTTCGCGTGCGTGGTGGCGCATGAATTCGGTCACATCTTCACCGCGCGCGCTTTCGGCGTGTCGACACCCGACGTGACGCTGCTGCCGATCGGCGGCGTGGCCCGCCTCGAGCGCATCCCTGAAGCGCCGTATGAGGAATTCCTGGTCGCCATCGCCGGCCCGCTGGTCAACGTGGCAATCACGATCGCGCTGATCGTCGTCGCCGGCGCGCAGGTGAATATCGGCGATCTCTACGCCGTCGAAAGCCCCGATGCGTCGATGATCGATCGGCTCGCGGCGGTGAATTTGTTTCTCGCTGTGTTCAACATGATCCCGGCCTTTCCCATGGACGGCGGCCGGGTCCTGCGCGCCCTGCTCGCGGCGCGCCTTGGCTACGTCCGCGCGACCAAAGTCGCGGCCTTCATCGGCCAGGGCGTTGCCTTCGCGCTTGGCGTCATCGGAGTGTTTTCCAATCCGATGCTGATCTTCATTGCGATCTTCGTCTATCTCGCGGCCTCATCCGAGGCGCACGCGGTTGCCCTTCGGGCCATGTCGCGCGGCCTGCCGGTCAGTGCAGCCATGACGACGCATTTCGCCACGCTCACGCCCGCCGCGCGGCTCGAAGACGCGGCGCAGGCGCTGCTGCGCACCAGCCAGACCGATTTCGCCGTGATCGACGCGGCGGGCAAGCCGGTCGGCATGCTCGGACGCGACGATCTCATGCGCGCGCTCAAGCAGCTCGGACCGGAGGCCCGCGTCATCGACGCCATGACCACCGGCGTGCCGACCATCGGCCAGCGCCGTCGGCTGGAAGAGGCGTTCCGCCTCCTGCAGGAGAGTTCGGCTCCCGCCGTCGCGGTGGTCGATGACAGCGGACGGCTTGTCGGTCTCGTCACCTCCGAAACAGCCAGTCAGATGCTGACGCTGAAAAAGAGCTTGCCCAAGGGCGTGCGGCTCGGACCCTGGACGCGCGCCACCGGCGCCTGACCGATATCCACCATCAGCGGGCTCGCCGGTGAACCGCTGTCATGAAGCTGTGAGAATTCGCCGCCATCTTCGCCTCCTTCCGGAACTGGAGGGATTCCATGTTGGTGCGCATCCCCGTGTCTCGCCGACGGTTTCTGGCCACGGCCGCGGCGTCGACCGCGATCTCCGCGATCGGCGGCATCGCCAGGCCCTATCTCAGCCGCGCCGCCGATCGCCCGCGCATCACCCATGGCATCCAGTCCGGCGACGTCTCCAACGACTCCGCCGTGGTCTGGGCGCGCGCCGATCGGCCGGCGCGCATGCTGGCGGAGATTGCGACAACCGACAGCTTCAAGACCATCCACCGCGCCGTGTTCGTCGACGCGCTGCCCGAAACCGATTTCACCGCCAATGCCCTGATCGAAGGCCTGCCGGCGGGGCAGGACATCTTCTATCGCATCCGCTTCCAGGATCTGGCCTCGCCGACAATCGTCGGCGAGCCGATGACCGGGCGTTTTCGCAGCGCGCCGGGCGACCGCCGTTCCATCTCGTTTGTCTGGTCCGGGGATACCGCCGGCCAAGGCTGGGGCATCGACGAGGCCCGCGGCGGCATGCGCACCTACGCGACCATGCTGCGCAACCGCCCGGATTTCTTCATCCATAGCGGCGACAACATCTACGCCGACGGCCCGATCGTCGCCGAGGTGAAGATGGCCGATGGCCAGATCTGGAAAAATGTGGTGACCGAGGACAAGGCCAAGCCGGCGGAGACGCTGGCCGAGTTTCGCGGCAACTACAAATACAATCTGATGGACAGGAACGTGCTCGCCTTCAATGCCGCGGTGCCCATCTTCTCGCAGTGGGACGATCACGAGGTGACCAACAACTGGTGGCCGGGCGAGCCGCTGACCCGCGCCGAGCATGCGCGCAAGAAATACGTCGATAGCAACGCCTTGCTGCTGGCGGCGCGGGCGAGCCGTGCGTTCCACGAATATATGCCGATGCGCTTCACGCAGGTGGAGCCGGGACGCGTCTACCGCAAGATATCCTACGGGCCGCTGCTCGACATTTTCATGCTCGACATGCGCAGCTATCGGGGCCCCAACGGCGAGGGTATGGAAGAGCGTTATGGGCCAGAGGCCTACTTTCTCGGTCCGACGCAGGTGGCGTGGCTCAAGCGCGAGCTGATGAGTTCGCAGGCGACCTGGAAGGTGATCGCCGCCGACATGCCGATCGGTCTCGTCGTCGTCTACGATAGCGATCGCAAATGGGGCGTCGAGGCGATCGCCCAAGGCGATGGGCCGGCGCGCGGCCGCGAGCTCGAGATCGCGGACATTCTTACCTTCATCAAGCGGGCCGGCGTTCGCAACACGCTGTGGCTCACGGCCGACGTGCACTACACGGCGGCGCATTACTATGATCCCAACAAAGCAGTGTTCCAGGATTTCGAGCCGTTCTGGGAATTCGTATCAGGCCCGCTGCACGCCGGGACCTTCCCGCAAAACGCCCTCGACAATACCTTCGGACCGCAGCGGGTCTACGTGAACGCGCCGAGCACACCGAACCGGCCGCCGAGCGAGGGTCTGCAGTTCTTCGGCCAGGTCGCGATCGACGGCGCCACGCAAGTGATGACGGTGACGCTCAAGGATGTCGACGACCGCGCGCTGTGGTCCACCACGCTCGAGCCGAAGCTGGGATGAGATGCTTCCCCACGTAAGGCGGCGTCGCCCCTCGGGGATGAGGTTTGGGGTTACGCCGACTTGCGCAACGTGGTCGCCAGTTCGGCCACGGGTTCGGCCTGGCGCATCTTGGTGGAATAGTACGACGCGTTCTGCTCGCCGCGTAGCGCCTCACGGGTGAACTGGATGAGGTGGTGGGCGATGAAGCCCATGCCGAGCACGGCGTCGATCTGGCCGCGGCGGAGCGCGTGACGCGCGGCGCGCCAGAACGGTTTGCGGTAGTCCGACAGAATTCCGATGTGAAGCATGACGCGGAACGCCAGCACCAATGCGCTCGAAAGGTTCGCCCAGGTGAGCTTGCCGCGCGCCGGCGTGATCATCCGGTTCACATAGGTCGATTCGACCTGATGGTGGAAGCGCGCGAACAGCCGCTCGGGGTCGTTGGCATAGGCGATGCAACGGCGCCACATCGACACCACGTCGTCGTAAGGCCGCAGGAAACGCACGTTGCTTTCGAGCGTGGAATCGTCCGAAAGCCGTCCCGCCACCTTAAGCCGGTCCCACAACGGCGTCTTCGGCAACGCCTGCAGCAGATTGATGGTCAGCATCGGGATGTGAGAGACCTCGATGAAGTCCTTGAGCCGCGCTTCGGTATCGTCGGAATCGGTGTCGAGACCGAGAATGATGCCGGAGGTGACCTCCAGGCCGTAATCGTTCAGGGTCTTGATCGATTCCATCATCGGCACGGCGACGTTCTGGCTCTTGCGCATCGCCTTGAGCGCATCCGCCTCCGGCGTCTCGATGCCGACGAAGATGCCGAGAAATGACGACTCGCGCATGAGCGCGAGGGTTTCCGGCTGCTTGGCGATGTTGAGCGTCGCCTCGCAGGCAAAGCTCATGGGATAGTCGTGCTGCTTCTGCCAGGCGACGAGATGCGGCAGCATCTCCTTGGCGGCTTTGCGGTTGCCGACGAAATTGTCGTCGACGAAATAGACCACTGGCGGATGCCCCTTCTGCTGGCGCATGGCATCGAGCTCGGCGGTGATCTGCGCCGCGGTCTTGAGCCTGGGCTGCCGGCCGTAGAGATTGGGAATGTCGCAGAACTCGCACAGGTAGGGACACCCGCTCGAGAACTGCAGCGTGAGCATCAGGTACTTCTTCAGCGGGATGAGGTCGTACGCCGGGATCGGGAAATCCTGCAGCGGAAGCCGGTCCTTGGTTTCGAAGCGGATTTGCGCGGACGGGCGCGCGACACTCTCATCGAGGCAGGCGATCAACCGATCAGTGGCATCTCCCATCTCGCCGATGTGGAGATAGTCGATGTCGGGATACATCTCGGGCGAGGCGGATGCCGAGGGGCCGCCCAGCATCACGACCTTGCCGGCCGCGTGCGCGCGCTCAGCGATATCGTTGATCTGCTGGCGCTGCACGTGCATGCCGCTGACCAGGATGACGTCGGCCCATTCGAGCTCGGCGGCGGTGGCCTTGCGGATATTCTCGTCGATGAAGCGGACCGGCCAGCCTTCCGGCATGTACGCCGCGATCAGGAGGAGGCCCTGCGGCGGCATGAAGGCGCGCACCCCCTTCATCAACCGATAGGCGTGGTTGAAGGTACCGAACGAGGGCGTGTAATGCGGAAAAACGCACAAGACCCGCCGTCTGTTCTTGACTGGGATCGAGCAGCGCACGCGACCTCCCACCCTCTCGGGCGTATCGTCGCCTCCTCCGCAGCGCGACGCAAGAGGCTCCTGTTCCCTGGGGACTTTCCTTGCGGGCCTTTTGTGCCTGGAGCAGGATTTCGCTGATTTTGGCGTTGCGATCGCGCCGCCGATGCCTATATTGCGCTGCAGCGTAGCCCTGGCTCGGCCGGGCCCCACCGGATTTCCCTTATGTCGTTGCGCAATCTGGCGATCATCGCCCACGTCGACCATGGCAAGACCACTCTGGTCGACCGGCTGCTGCAGCAGTCCGGCGCCTTCCGCGAGAACCAGCGGGTGGCGGAGCGCGCGATGGATTCCAACGACCTGGAGCGCGAACGCGGCATCACCATCCTCGCCAAGGTGACCTCGATCGACTGGCATGGCACCCGCATCAACATCGTCGACACGCCAGGCCACGCCGATTTCGGCGGCGAGGTGGAGCGCATCCTCAATATGGTGGACGGGGCGCTGGTGCTGGTGGACGCCGCCGAGGGTCCGCTGCCGCAGACCAAATTCGTCGTATCCAAGGCGCTCAAGGTCGGACTCAAACCCATCGTCGTGATCAACAAGGTGGATCGGTCGGACGCGCGACCGACGGTGGTGGTGAACGAGGTCTTCGATCTCTTTGCCGCGCTCGATGCCAGCGAGGGCCAGCTCGATTTCCCCATTCTCTACGGCTCGGCCAAGGAAGGCTGGATGGCGGCCTCCCCCGATGGGCCGAAGGACCAGGGCATGGCACCGCTGTTCGATCTCGTCACCAGGCATGTGCCGGAGCCGACCATCGAGGAGGGGCCGTTTCGCATGCTCGGTACCATCCTCGAGGCCAATCCCTATCTCGGCCGCGTCGTCACCGGCCGCATCAGCTCGGGCGCAGTTAAGCCGAACCAGAACGTCAAGGTGCTCGATCGAACCGGCCGTCTGATCGAGGTGGGCCGCCTGACCAAGGTCCTCGCCTTCCGCGGGCTGGACCGCACCGGGGTCGAAGAGGCATCGGCGGGCGACATCGTCGCGATCGCCGGCCTTCCGGATGCGACGGTGTCGCACACCATCTGCGCGCCGGAGGTGACACAGCCCATTCCGGCGCAGCCCATTGATCCGCCGACCCTGGCGATGACCTTTCGGATCAACGACTCCCCGCTCGCCGGCACCGAGGGCGACAAGGTGCAGAGCCGGGTGATACGCGAACGACTGCTGCGCGAGGCCGAGGGCAATGTCGCGCTGAGGATCAGCGAATCCACCGAGAAGGATTCCATGGAGGTTGCCGGTCGCGGCGAGCTGCAGCTCGGCATACTGATCGAGACCATGCGGCGCGAGGGATTCGAGTTGTCGGTGTCGCGGCCGAAGGTGCTGCTCGATCGCGATCCCAGCGGCGAATTGCTGGAGCCGATCGAAGAAGTGGTCATCGACGTCGACGAAGAGCACAGCGGCATCGTGGTGCAGAAGCTTGCCGAGCGCAAAGCCGAGATGACCGAAATGCGTCCCTCGGGCGGCGGTCGCGTGCGGCTCGTGTTCCACGCGCCCACGCGCGGCCTGATCGGCTACCAGGGCGAGCTGCTCACCGATACCCGCGGCACCGCGGTCATGAACCGCCTGTTCCACGATTACGGCGCCTACCGCGGAGACATCTTGGGCCGGCGCAACGGCGTGCTGATCTCCAATGACCAGGGCGAGGCGGTCGCCTACGCGTTGTGGAACCTGGAGGACCGCGGCCCGATGATGATCGAGCCCGGCTGGAAGGTGTATCGCGGCATGATCGTCGGCGAGCATACCCGCGGCAACGACCTCGAAGTCAACGTCCTCAAGGGCAAGAAGCTTACCAATATCCGCACCCACTCCAAGGACGAGGCCGTGCGCCTGATCCCGCCGATCCAGATGACGCTGGAGAAGGCGCTCGCCTATATCAACGACGAGGAGTTGGTCGAGGTGACCCCGAAGGCGATCCGGCTGCGCAAGAAGCTGCTCGATCCCAACGACCGCAAGAAGGCGGAGCGGGTCAAGGAAGCGGAGCGGGTGTGAGACGTCCGACCGGCTGAATTGGACGCACGCCACTGTCAACTCCGCGCGGACGCGACAACAATCACAGCTCGGGAATGTGGTTTCGCGCGAGAGCATGATCGCGTGTGAAATGCTGCCCGTTGTTGTCCGGATGAGATCGCGCTTGGCGAGATCGATCCGACGCGATGTCGCTCGGTGCAGGTGCGCGTCGTGACCGCGTCGAAGGTGGCGTGATACGGTCCGCGCCGTCGGACGACCCCACCGGAGCACAATCATGCATATCGATGCCACTCCCGCCGAGGCGCAAACCATTCTCAAGGCGATGCGCGCGGTCGCGGCAGCGGGAGCGGCCATCACAGCGGCGGATCGCACCAGCGTCGTTGCGGCCGCGCGTTACATCTTCCAGATCGAGCTCTCGCCCGACCTTGCCGGACTGGCGCCGCCCCGCCCCGAGGAACTCAAGGCGCTGGCGGCCCGGCCCGATCTCGCCACCGAGGCGGTTTGCTTCGCCACGGTCATGGCCTTCGTCGACGGGACGCTCGACGACGCCAAGCTCAGCGCCGTAGCCAGCCTCGCGGCGACGCTCGGCGTCAAAGCGGATTTCATCGACGACATCGCCGAGGTCGCCCAGGGTCACCTGCGCAGCGCCACCGCGCACATGATCCGGGCCAATCTCGAAAGCCTGACCGGCAAGCCGTGGGACACGGACGACGCCATGCCGTGGCTCATGCCGTACAAGACCAAACCCGATCCGGCCTTGGCCGCACGCTTCCACACGTTGCTTGATCTGCCCAAGGAAACGTTCGGCCACGCTTTCGCCGCCTTCTATCGCGCCAATAAGTACGCCTTCCCGGGTGAAGAGGAAGCGCTCAATTTCGCGTTCGCCGCGCCGCACGATTCGTCGCATCTGCTCGCGGGCTACGACACCTCACCGCGCGGCGAGGTTCTGGCCTCGACCTTCACCGCCGCAATGCATCGCAGCGAAGCCATGTCGGGCCACGTTCTGCCGGTGATTTTCAGCTGGCATCTGGGCATTCCGCTCAATGAGCTGGCGGGATCCGCCAAAGGCGCCCTCGATCCCCAGGAATTTTGGCACGCCTGGGCCCGCGGCGAGCGCATGAAGGTCGACCTGTTCGGTCCCGATTGGGACTTCTGGGCGGCGACGGCGCAGCCGGTCGATGCCGTCCGGGCACACATCGGTCTCACCGACTGATCGATTCGCAGCTGCGGTCGTCGTTCCGAACGCAGCACCGGGCGGTCTTTGTCGCTTGCGCGTGTCGCGGCTGCAACATCTTCGCCGGTTTTCGACGGTGTGGGGCGTCGCAGTGTGGCAAATCCACATCAATCGCCAACGCTATTAACCGAGCATTAAACATAGCTCTTGAAGCGCGACGAAGTGCTTGCTTGTATAACGTCATGAGCACGATCCTCATCGAAGTCCGTCGCGCAAAGCCGTCAGATGCAACGGCGATTGCAGCGACCCATGACGAGGCCTGGCGCGGTGCCTATCAGGGCATCATTCCCGGGCCTGAACTCGACAAGCTCATCAACCGGCGCGGCCCGCAATGGTGGGACAGCGCGGTTCGCAAGGGTAGCCGCATCGCGGTGCTTGCGTTCGGCGACAGCCTAGCCGGCTACGCCAATTACGGCCGCAACCGCGCGCGCAGCCTTTACTACGATGGTGAGATCTACGAGCTCTATCTGCGACCGGAATTTCAGGGCCTCGGCTTCGGCCGCAAGCTGTTCTCGGCGGCGCGACGGGACCTGATGCAGAGCGGCTTGCAAAGCATGGTGGTGTGGGCGCTGTCGGATAACGAGCCCGCAACCGGCTTCTATCGCGCGCTCGGTGGCAAGGCCGTGGCGCGCTCGTCCGAAAAGTTCGGCAACCGCGTCCTCGACAAGGTCGCCTTCGCCTGGAATGGCTGAGACATGAGACGAAGCGACGGATGACAGCTCAGTCTGTTCTCCGTCGCTGTCGTCAGTCGTCCCTCATTCGCGACCGTCTCATTCGCGATCGTCTGTAGGCCCCTGGCCGAGTGCCGGCGCCGGCAAGCCGGCGATCGCACAAGCCGCCCGCACCGTATTGGCCAGCAGGCAAGCAATCGTCATCGGCCCTACGCCGCCGGGGACCGGCGTAATCGCGCCGGCGATCTCGGTCGCTTCGGCAAAGGCCACATCGCCCACGATGCGCGACTTGCCGCCTTCTTGCGTCACCCGGTTGATGCCGACGTCGATCACGACGGCGCCGGGCTTGACCCAATCGCGCCGCACCATCTCCGCACGTCCGACCGCCGCGAACAACAGATCGCCGCGGCGGGAGACCGCCGGCAGGTCGCGCGTCTTGGAGTGCGCCACCGTCACCGTCGCATTCTCCGCCAGCAGCAACTGCGCCAGCGGCTTGCCGACGATGTTGGAACGGCCGATCACGACAGCCTCGAGCCCGGCGAGCGAAGGCCGCGCGCTCTTGGCGAGAAGGACGCACCCGATCGGCGTGCAAGGCGCCAGCGCCGGCAGGCCCGCGGACAAGCGTCCGGCATTCACCGGATGGAAGCCGTCGACGTCCTTTGCCGGATCGATCGCGGCAATGATGTTTTGCGGGTCGATCTGTGCGGGCAGCGGAAGCTGCACCAGGATGCCGTGGACCGTGGGATCGGCGTTCAGGCGCCCGATCAGCGTCAGCAGCTCGGCTTCGCTCGTCGTCGCCGGCAGCCGGTGATCGAACGACCGCATGCCGCTTCCGGTGGTCATCTTCATCTTGTTGCCGACGTAGCTCTCGCTCGCCGGATTGTTGCCAACGAGCACGACCGCGAGCCCCGGCGTGACCCCGCGGTCGCGCCCGAGCCGGTGCACGGCGTCGGCGACCTTGCCGCGCAGGTTCGCTGCGATCCCTTTGCCGTCGATGATCTTTGCGGTCATGGCACTATCCGCCAGGATGATGAGGCGCGCCCATCCTCCGAACGCGCATGGCGGCGGTTCCTCGGGGTGGGAGCGGATGAACCGGATTACCCGATGCCGCAGATTTTCTCCAGCATCACGGCATATGTTGCGGCCGCTCCGGCAACGCGTATCCGCTTCAGCCGCGCGCTGGCGCCCGCCACCAGGCTGACATTCCGGGAAGGAACGCCGAGCGTCCTGGCGACCAGCTTGGTCAGCGCCGCGTTGGCTTCGCCCTCGCTCGCCGCCGCGCGCACACGCACCTTCAGCACACGGCGTCCATCCGACAACTGTTCGATGCCGTCGATCGCGTCACGCCCGCCGCGCGGCGTAAGCCGCACCGCGAGCACGAGTCCGTCCGCCTCGACCCGCCAGGGAGGAGCAGCCGCGCTCACTCAGCTGAACGCTGAGACGAAGAGCCAGATGATGAGTTGATCGAGAAACATCAGCGCGATGATGAGGATCACCGGCGAGATGTCGATACCGCCGAGATTGGGGAGGACGGAGCGGATCGGCCGCAGGCCCGGCTCGGTCACCCGATAGAGGAAATCCCAGATCATGCGGACGGTGGGATTGTGGCTGTTCACGACGTTGAATGCGATCAGCCACGACAGCACGGCCGCCCCGATCAGGAGATAAATGTAGATCCAGATCAGGGTATGGATGAGCCAGAGAAACGGATTCATGGAATAACCCCGAATAGGCCGACCGGCGCTGCCGAAGCGAGTCGCCGGGAGCTAGATAATCGCGTTGCCGCGCTGACGCAACGCGGAGCCACCGCCGCCGTGGTCGCATCTGGGCGGGGCTGATCCTTGACTCCTTGGACTCCGGGCCGTAAATGGCCCGCACTCACAGCCGCCGCAACACGGTTGCATTTTGGCCGGGGCCGTAGCTCAGTTGGGAGAGCGCCTCGTTCGCAATGAGGAGGTCAGGGGTTCGACCCCCCTCGGCTCCACCAGCCTTCACCGCTCTGCGGCCGGGCTGGCACGCCACCCGCCAAAGCGCTACCCGCCAAAGGACAACGGCTGCCGATCGAAGCCTGCCGACTGTCGCGGCCCGCTGTCCGGCGAAGGCGGTCGGCGGAGGTGGGCCGAACGAACCTCACCCGCGTGCCCGGCGACAACCGTCAAACGCCCATGAACCCGACTGAAGCCGCGCCGGACTCGATCCTGCGGCATCGCCCATTCGTGTTCTATTGGAGCGCACGGACCTGCTCCTCCCTGGCCTTCCAGGTGCTGGGGGTGGCGGTGGCCTGGCAGATGTATGCGCTCACCGGCAGTGCGTTCGACCTCGGGCTGGTCGGGCTGGTCCAGTTCCTGCCGATGGCGGCGTTCATGCTGGTGGCGGGCCAGGTGGCGGACCGCTACGACCGGCGCCGCCTGCTGCAGATCTGCCAGGCGCTGGAAGGCCTCGCCGCCGCCGCCTTGGCCATCGGTTCCGTCTCCGGCTGGGTGACACGGGAGTTCATCCTGGCCGCGGTGTTCGTGTTCGGGGTCGGACGGGCGTTCGAGTCGCCGACCCAGCAGACCTTGTTGCCGGCAGTCGTGCCGGTCGCGTTGTTTCCGCGCGCGGTCGCGGCGGCCGCTTCCACCACCCAGCTTGCGACCATCACCGGCCCCGCGATCGGCGGCATTCTCTACGCCTTCGGGCCGACCGTTCCCTACACCACCTGCTCCGCGCTCTTTCTGGCATCGGTGATCCTGCTGGCCTTCGTTCACATCGAGCGCTTCGTCTCGAACCGCTCCCCCATAAGCTTCGAGGCGTTCTTCGCCGGCGTCTCCTACATCCGCCGCAATCCGATCGTGCTCGGCATCATCTCGCTGGATCTGTTCGCGGTCCTGCTCGGCGGCACCACCGCGCTGCTGCCGATCTTCGCCGACGAAATCTTCCACACCGGCCCGGAGGGGCTCGGGCTGTTGCGCGCGGCACCCGCGATCGGCGCGCTGGCGATCACGGCCGTGCTGACGACCTCGCCGCTCACGCGACGGGTCGGCGGCATCATGTTTGCCTCCGTTGCCTGCTTCGGGCTTGCGACCATCGTGTTCGCGCTGTCGAAGTCGTTCATCCTGTCGATGGCCGCGCTCGCGGTCCTGGGCGCGTCGGACGCGGTGAGCGTGGTGATCCGCGTGACGCTGGTCCAGCTCGAAACGCCGGACGAGATGCGCGGTCGCGTCAACGCCGTAAGTTCGCTCTTCTCCGGCACCTCCAATCAGCTTGGCGATTTCCGCGCCGGCGTCATGGCCGCCTGGCTCGGCGCCATTCCGGCGGTCCTGGTCGGCGGCGTCGGAATCCTGCTGGTGGTGCTGATCTGGACGCGCGCCTTTCCGACGCTTCGTCACTTCGACAGCTTCTACATGAAAAAGACTTGAAGCGTCCGCTGGATCAGCCCGCCGACGCCTGGCTTTGTTCCGGCGCCGGCTTCCCCAGCCAGTGATTGAGGAAGGCCGCGAGCCACGCGCGGCCGGCCGGATCGTAGACCGCGCGGTCGGCAAAATGCGCGACCCGTGGCTTGGCGTTGGGCAGCAGCGTGCGCTCATGGCCGCGCGTGGTCCACCTGCACATCATCGCGTGCGTCACATCGGGATGGAATTGCAGCGCATAGGCCGGGCCGCCGTAACGGAAGGCCTGCACCGGGAACGAATCGCCCTCGGCCAGCAGTTCCCCGCCGAGCGGCAGGTCGAAGCCTTCGCGATGCCATTGGTAGACCTGCTCCGGCCAGGGATCGCAGACGTCGCGCCCGATCTCGGTCGGCCGGATCGGGTAATAGCCGACCTCGGCGTGACCGTCGGGGTGCTGGTAGACGCGGCTGCCGAGATGGTGCGCCAGCATCTGCGCGCCGAGGCAGATGCCGAGAAACGGCTTCTTCTCTTTGAGCGGGACCCTGAGCCAATCGATCTCGCGACGGACGAAATCGTCGGTGTCGTTCGCGCTCATCGGACCGCCGAAATAGATGGCGCCGGCATGCCCTGCCATGGTCGCGGGCAGCGGATCGCCGAAACGCGGTCGCCGCATGTCGAGCGGATAGCCGCGCTGGCGCAGGGCGTGACCGACACGCCCAGGCGTCGAAGTCTCCTGATGCATGACGATCAGAATCGGCGGCAGCATCGCGCGATCATGTCGGGCAACGCGACTGGATTCAATGCCCGGCACGCGCGCCTACCGCAGGCGGCGTTTGCGCAAGTCGGCAAGCGCGAGCAGCAGGCCGTGCGGCAGCATCGGAAGAATCGCCGTCACCACCTGGTTGGCGGAACCCGGGACGACCATGCGGCGGCCCTCTTTGAGTCCGCGATAGCCGTCGCGCGCGACCCGCTCGGCGGAACGCGTCAGCAGGGGCGGAAACACCTCCTGGTTGATGCCGGCGCGCGCTTGGAATTCGGTCGGCACCGGACCCGGGCAAAGGACGGTGACGCGCACGCCTTTGGGCTTGAGCTCGTGATGCAGCGCCTCGCTGAAGGAAATCACATAGGCCTTGGTGGCGTAGTAGACCGCCATGCCGGGGCCGGGCAGGAAGCCCGCCACCGATGCCACGTTGAGAATCCCGCCTTTGCGGCGCGCCAGGCTGTCGAGGAAGGCGAGCGAGAAATCGGTCAGCGCCCGCACGTTGAGATCGATCATGGCGAGCTGCTCGGCCCGGTCGAGCGTGCTCGCGGCGCCGATCAAACCAAAGCCCGCATTGTTGACGACCGTCTCCGGCTCGAGATCGCGCGCCGCCAGTGCCGCGGCGATGTCGTGCGCCGCGCCCGCCCGCGCGACGTCCACCGGCAGAACGGTGGGGCGTGGCCGGCCTGACGCTGCGATCGCGTCGGCCACCGCCGCGAGTGCCTGCTCGCGCCGAGCCACGAGAACGAGTTCGTGGCCGTTGGCGGCAAACCGATGTGCGAGCGCGGCCCCGATGCCGGCCGACGCGCCTGTGATCAACGTGACCGGGCGTTTTTCCAGCGTCACTGGCAAATTCATGATCCTGGTGCGGTCTTTGGATTTGAAGATTCGGAGCGAGCCTGCGGCTGCAACGATAGGAACTTCAATCCCGCCGCACTAGTGCCCTGGATGATCCGAAGTTCGCAAACCCTCGCGGCACCCTTTGAGCAAATGACGGCCGGGTGCGATGTTGGATTTGAAATTGGCCAGCGAGCTTGTGGCCGCGCTAGCCGGACCTCCGCCGGCTCGCCACCTGCTGACCGAGCTCGATCCGGTCGCGCGATGAAACGCCGAGAAGATCCGCGGCGCGCCAGATCAGGTTGCGCTCGAACTCGCTGACGTGACCGTCGGCGTAGACCATCTCCCACATCATCTCGACCACGCGGCGGCGACCGTCCTCCTCGAGCGAGCGGTTGATCAGCGTGGTGAAATGATAGAGATCGATCGCGTCATGCTCCGCCGCAGTCGCTTCCGCCACCAGTTCGTCCGTCGTCTCCTCGTCGAGCCCGAATTGCCGCTTGATGACGGCGTGCAGCTTCTCGCGCTCGACATCGGAAACCGATCCGTCGATGGCGGCGGCATGAACCAGTAGCGCCGCCGCCGCAAGACGATAGTCATCGTGCTCGAAATGGATCGGCCGTTTTTCGCCTTCGGAGACGTCGGACAAGAATTTGCGAAAGCTATCGAACATGACATGCGTGCCGTGAGCCGTTGAGACCGCGCCACGTTGCACGCCGGCCTTGCAAAGTCTAGGGCCGCAGCGACGTCCCGATTGCCGATTGACGCGCTACTGGGTGGCCTTGGTCTTGCGCGCGCTCGCCTCGAGCAGTTCGAGATTGTTCTTGATGTAGGCATTGCCCGGGTCCTGGACCTGGGCCTCCAGCAGCGTCTCGCGGGCGCGCCGATGATCGCCCCGTAACATGTAGGAGTATCCGCGGTTGTTGAGGATTTCGCCGGTCGCGCCTCCGATCTTGATCGCCTGCTCATAGGCTCGGTCGGCAAGCTCGAACCGGCGCAGCCGATCGTATGAGGCCGCCAGCCCGATCCAGCTGTCGAGATCGCGCGGATGCAACTCGAGCGCACGGCGGAAGTGGCGTTCGGCAAGGCTGAATTTTCCGGCGTTGAAGTAATTCTTGCCGAGGCTGACGTCATCGGAGTCCTTGCCGGCCGAGCGTTTCGCGCCGGCGTCACGCGCGCCAGGCTGTACGCTGCCGGTCGAGCTTGGATCCTCTCCCGATGGCGCGCCTGGAGCGGAAGCATCCGGGGCGGACGACACGCCTTGCGGCGCATCGGGCTTCGCCTGGAACGGATCGCCCAGCTTGATTGAGCTCTCGCAGCCGCTCAGCCAGAGCAGGCACACCGCAATCGCAACGACGGTTCGACCCCGACTTGTCCCCATGGCGCGTTCCCCCGCGGCCAAGCGTCGGCTTCAGCCTGCCCCCAGGCGAAAACACGCGACGCTCCGGTACGAGACCGGCGCGGCCACGCTAGCGGGTGATGGTTAAGAATTCTTCCTGCCGCGGGTCTGGATCGCACCACGGCCGGCGGCACGATGGACCAAGGCGTATCCACCATGGCCGGTATGCTTACCTAACATGCCGATCTCCGGTAAACCGAGATCGGACGCTCGGGACCGATGCAGAAGGATTGCGGAACGATGGGCGACGTTTATCCGGTCGTGAAAGTCGCTGCCGTGCAGGCCGCGTCGGTGTTCCTCGACCGCGAGGGCTCGACCGAGAAGGCGTGCCGCCTTATTCGCGAGGCCGGCCAGAACGGCGCGCGCGTGATCGGCTTTCCGGAAGGGTTCATTCCCGCGCATCCGGTCTGGTACCACCACCATTCCGCCACCGGCGCGCTCTCCAACCGGCTGGCGGTCGAGCTGTTCAAGAACTCGGTCGAAATCCCGGGTCCAGAAGTGGACGCGCTATGCGCGGCCGCGCGCGACGCCAACGCCTATGTCGTGATCGGCGCCTGCGAAAAAATGCCGAACACGACGGGGACGATGTTCAACAGCCAGATCTACATCGCGCCTGACGGCACGTTGATCGGCAAGCACCAGAAGATCATGCCGACGGTGGGCGAGCGGCTGGTGCATATGGGCGGCTTCGGCGACACGTTCGGCGCGTTCCAGACCGAATTCGGACCGATGAGCGGACTGATCTGCGGCGAGAACTCGAACCCGCTGGCCGTATTCGCGCTGACCGCCGAAGGCACCCGCATTCACGTCATGAGCTGGCCGAACCATTTTCCCACCAGCGGCGATCCCTTGCGCAATCGCGTGGCGGTGGATGCGCAGGCCTTCGCGCAGATGAGCAAGGCGTTCGTGATCTCGGCCTGCGGCACCGTGGATGAGCGCATGATCGAGATGCTCGAGCCCGATGCGGCCGCCGAAAAATTTCTGCGCAGTCCCGATTGCAGCGGCGGCAGCGTGATTGTCGCGCCCAACAGCCGCATCATCGCCGGGCCCATGGGCGCGGAGGAGGGCATTCTCTACGCCGACTGCAACCTCGACCTCGGCATCCAGATGAAGCTCCGGCACGACTTCGCCGGCCACTACAACAGGCCGGATATCTTCCACCTGCAGATCAATCGCGCCGCGCCCAAGCTCTATTCCGTGCATGGCGACGGCGCGGATGCGGCGCTCACGTCAGCCCGCGCGGCGGCCGCAAAGCTCGGGATGACGACGGGACCGAACGCGCTGTTGTCCTCCGGCGAGGCCGGCGGCAAGGACGACGAGGGCAGCCGGACCGATTGACGCCGGCGCGCTATCGCTTCCGGCGCCTAGCGCCCGCTCATCCGGTTGCGCGCGCGATCGTTTCCGGCTTGGCGGCGAGCCGCTCCTGCACCAGCCGACCCGCGGCCATGGTATCGACCTTGCCGGAGCCGAGCATCGGCAGCTTGTCGATCACCCAGACATCGGATGGGATCATCAGATCGGAGGCGTGCTTGCTCTTGGCGAAGGCCTGGAATTCCCCGCGGGTCGCGCTCTTGTGCTGTGTCAGCAGAATGAGCCGCTCGCCCTTGCGCAGGTCCGGCACGGCCACGACCGCCGTCGGCTCGTTCGGCCACAAGTCGCCGGCCAGCCCTTCGACCGCGGCGAGCGAGATCATCTCCCCGCCGATCTTGGCGAACCGCTTGGCGCGTCCCTTGATGGTGAGGAAGCCCTGCTCGTCGATGGTGACGATGTCGCCGGTGTCGTGCCAGCCTTCGGGCGGAGGCTCGAGCACGCCGGGGTTTTCGACCTTGAGATAGCCGAGCATGACGTTCGGGCCGCGCACGAACAGGCGGCCGCCCTCCTCGACGCCCTCGACCTTCTCCAGGCGCGCCTCCATGCCGGGCAGGATGCGTCCGACCGACCCGAACTTGTTGAACATCGGCGTGTTCAGGGCGAGCGCCGGCGCGGTCTCGGTGACGCCGTAGCCTTCGAGAATGCGCAGCCCGAATTTCTCCATGTAGGTCCGGCGGGTCGCTTCCTTGACCGGCTCCGCGCCCGCCAGGATGTAGCGCAGCGAGCGGAAGTCGTAGGGGTGCGCGACCCGCGCATAGCCGGCCAGAAATGTGTCGGTGCCGAACATGATGGTGGCGTTCACGGCGTAGATCAGCTCCGCCACGGTCCGATAGTGCAGCGGCGATGGGTAGAGATAGATGCGCACGCCGGAGACGAGCGGCAGCACCACGCCGACGGTAAGGCCGAACGAGTGGAACACCGGCAGCACGTTGAAGACCTTGTCCTCGCAGCCGAAGTCGATGCGCGCCGCCGCCTGCGCGGCATTGGCCAGCATATTGCGGTGGGACAGCACCACCCCTTTCGGCACGCCTTCCGAGCCCGAGGTGAACAGGATCGCGGCCCAGTCGTCGGACTTGCGCTCGACCAGCGGCCGGTTGGCCTTGAACAGGCCGCGGATCTTGTCGCCGATGGTGACGCTGGCGCGAACGTCTTCGAGATAGACGATCCTCACCTCTTTCTCGATGATCGCGACCAGGTTGGTGAGCTTGGCCTTTTCGACGAATACGCGCGACGACAGGATGGTATCGATCTGCGCGGCCCGGCAGGCGGCGAGAATGTTCGCCGCGCCGGCCGTGAAGTTGATCATGGCCGGCACCCGGCCCGCCGTCATCAGGCCGAGGAGCGTGACGACCGCGCCATTTGCGTTCGGCAGCATGACGCCGACGGCACGTCCCTCCGCTGCCATCGGCATCAGCTTGCTGCCGAGGATGGCGGCACCGATGAGGAGACGCTTGTAGGTGAGCGCGCCGGTGACGGGATCTTCGACGGCGACGCGATGGCGGCCGTGGGTCGCGGCGGCCTGGATCACCGCTTGCATCACGGTGCGGTCGGTCGACGTGGTGCGGAAGACCAGATCCGACATGATGCCGTAAAGTGCCGCCCCCGCCGCCAGCCGGCGCTTGCGGCCCTTGAGGTCGGGGTCGACGGTGAGCCGCACCGGTTCGAGAATCGTCACCGTCACTTTGGGGAACCAGCGCCGGCGCACCTGTCCCTTGGACAATCGGCTGAACGGCGTCTGCTCCAGGCCCTCGATGCGCACGGGCACGATCTCGGCATCGGCCTTGTCCGCGATCATGGCGGCGCCGTCGTAGACCTTCATCAGGCTGCCGGTGACGGTGATGCGTCCCTCCGGAAAGATGATCAGGGCTTTCCCGCCTTTGACCGCATCGATCAGGGAGCGAATGGCCATCGGCTTCATCGGATCGAGCGGCATCGCGTTCGTGAGCTTCACGAACGGGCGCACCCACCACTTCTGTGCGATGCCGACGTCGATGGCGAACACCGGCTCGCGGTCGCGCAGCGACAGCGCCAGGCCGGCATCGAGGAAGCTCACATGATTGAGCGCGATGATGACGTTGGGCCCGGCCTTGTTGAGATTGTCGAGGCCCCTCACTTCGATCCGGAACAGCGCACGGTAGATGATCGACAGCGCATCGCTGAGCGCGCTCGCCGGCATGGTGCGGCCGACGGCGATGGCAACGAGCAGGCTTGCGACCCCGAGCAGGATGAAGAGCTGCGAGGTCGTCATTCCGGATTTCTGCAGGATCGCCACGATCACCGTGCTTCCCGCCATGAACGCGGCATTGAGCACGTTGACCGCGGCCACCACGCGGGCGCGGCGGTCGGCGCCCGCCCAGGCCTGCACCGCCGCGAAGGTCGGCACGATGAACAGGCCGCCGGCAATGGCGAGCCCGGCGAGGTCGAGCGCGAACCGCAAACCTCGGGCAGAGCCTAAGATCGCGAGATAGCCCTCAAGGTGCGGGATGGGCGCCGCGCCGTGCGTCGACCAGCCGAGATCGATGGCGAACAGGCCCAGCAGCACCGCACCGATCAAGGTCGGGAGCAGGATGATGCGTCCGGCCGCGAGCCAGGCCGCGAGACCCGAGCCGACGGCGATGAAAATCGAGAAGATCGCGAGGCAGGCGGTGACCACCTCCTCGTTGCCGCCGAGCACGTTCTTGACCAGCGGCGGCATCAGCGAGAGCGCGACCGCGCCGACCAGCCAGAACCAGCTGGTCACCAGCGCGCCCCATAGCAGGCGCGGATCTGCCCGCAGGAACTTCAGCAGGCCGGCGGTCGAGGCGAGGATGTTCTTCTGCACCACCAGGTTGGGTGCGGCCTGGCCGGTGCGCGGGATCAGCAGGCTCGCGCCCCAGCACATGAGCGAGAACACGATCATGAGAAACGCGAAATGGAAGGGATCGCCGCCGTCCTTGGCGGCGACGCCGCCGACGATGGTGCCGAGCAGGATGGCGATGAAGGTCGCGCCTTCGACCAGGGCGTTGCCGGCGGGGAGTTCGGAACGGGCGAGATGATCGGGCAGGATGCCGTACTTGATCGGACCGAACAGCGAGGCGATCACGCCGAACAGGAACAGCGCGATGAACAGCAGCAGCACCGAATGAATGCCGAAGCCGAGCACCGCGAGGAAGGCAATGCCGATCTCAGCGAACTTGAGCCGCCGCGCCACCACCGCCTTGTCGTAGCGATCCGCGAGTTCGCCGCCGAGCGCGGACAGAAAGAAATAGGGCGCGATGAAAACCGCGGCGGCGAGCGTGATCAACGCCTCCGCGTCGGAGCCCCCGATGTGGAACAGAATGAGAAAGACCAGGGAGTTCTTGAGGAAATTGTCGCTAAAGGCGGAAAAGAACTGGGTCCAGAACAGGGGCGCGAAGCGCCGCGTCAGGAGCAAGGACGAGGACATGGCGGTTCCGGTTGTTGGATCGGGCGGGGCGGCCCGAATGATTACCGCGACAAGTTCCGGCTGCCTACAGGCGCGAAGGGGCTAAAAGACGACAATTTGGGCAAAAGGACAATCGGCCGCCCCCCGATGGGGAGGCGACCCGAAACCCATGCAAAAGTCTGGTTTGACGCTCGACCGAGGGTCGAAGCCTTATCAGGGCTGCCGACCCGGACAGCCACGTCGGGCACTATCCGCGCAGGGTCCGCTGGCCCGCCGGCTGCATCATGATCGCCGCAACGCTGAGACAGACGGCAGCGCCGGTCGCGAATGTGAAGAGCGAGATCCACATGGCGTGATTCCTCGTTCCGCTTTATTTCGCCGTGATCGTGTTTGGAGCGCGCATTCAACGCACGGGATTGGCCATCCGTTCCCGGAACTTGGCTTGGTTTAGCCGTATAATGATACCATTTTTCGGCCAGGCTGGCCGAAATGACCGCATTTCAACTCACGACTTTGGTTCTTTCGACGATAAACCCGGCATCGGCCGCGCCGCATAGTTTTGACGTCGTCTGATCTATGCGCGACTATCGCCTTGCGGTCCGCCTCCTCGCTCCCTTCCTTCCTCTGGGCCGCTGCACTGCCGGGGTTCGTTCGTTCGCGTGCCAGAGAGTTCGCCAGACCTGAAAACAGGCCCGCGAGCGGTGCCGTCCGCCGTGGCGGCAGCCCGCGACGGGACGCGCCTCGCCTATACCCTCCACGGCCAGGGTACGAACGGCGTCGTGCTTATCCATTCCCTCGCCATGGATCGGCGGTTCTGGCAGCCGGTGGTCGAGCGGCTCGCAGGCCGCGTCCCGGTCCTGGTCTACGATTGCCGCGGCCACGGTGAATCGGACAAACCGGCAGGCCCGTACACCGTCGAGCTTTTCGCCCGCGATCTTGCCGATCTGCTCGACCATGTCGGCTGGAGTTCGGCGCTCGTTGGCGGCGCCTCCATGGGGGGCTGCATTGCGCTCGCATTCGCGGCCGCATATCCCGCACGCACCGCCGCGCTCGCGCTGATCGATACCACCGCCTGGTACGGCGCCGAGGCGCCGGCGCAGTGGGCCGAGCGCGGTTCGCGCGCGGCAACGGCGGGAATGGGGGCACTGGTCGAGTTCCAGACGACGCGCTGGTTCGGCGACGAATTTCGCGCCCGACAACCGCAGGTCGTCCAGCACAGCGTCGACGTGTTTCTGCACAATGACGTGCCGGCCTATGTGGAGACCTGCACCATGCTCGGCGCCGCCGATCTGCGCGCCGCCTTGCCGGGCATGACCATGCCCGCGGCGATCGTGGTCGGCGAGGAGGACTATGCGACGCCGGTCGCCATGGCCGAGGCTATGAATCGCGGCATCAAGGGCTCGACGCTCACCGTCCTCAAGGGCGCGCGCCACCTCACGCCGCTCGAAGCGCCCGATGCCATTGCCGAGGAGTTGATCGTGCTGCTGAAACGGGCGAAGGACCGGGTGGAGAAACCATGAAGTTCACTGGCGACATATCGGTGCCGGCGCCGCGCGACGCGGTGTACGCGAAAGTGCGCGACGCACGCTTCTTCGCATCCTGCGTCGAAGGCGTGCAGGACCTGAACGAGATCGATCCGGATCATTACACCGCGGTGCTGGAGACCAAGGTCGCGTACCTCAAGTTCAAGTTCAACGTCGCGGTCGAGGTGACGCGGGCCGATCCGCCGCACGAGATCGAAGCGAAGATCGAAGGTACGCCGCTTGGAATCGTCGGGCGTCTTACCGCGCGCTCGCTGACCAGGCTGGAGGAGGAAAACGCAGGCACCAAGATCAGCTATGAAATCGAGGCCGCGCTCACCGGCAAGCTGGGCAGCCTCGGCCAGCCGGTGCTCCGGTCCAAGGCCAAGGAGTTGGAACGGCAATTCGCCGAACGCATGCGTGCGGCCTTCACAGCGGCGGCAGATGGGGGTTCGGCAACATGACCCCGTTCGAACTGGCTGAGCCCGCCTCCCTGCGCGAAGCCCTTGCGCTGCTCGATCCCGATGATTCCACGGTCCGGCCCATCGCGGGCGGCACCGCCCTGATGCTGATGATGAAAGCCGGCGTATTCCGGCCGACGCGGCTCGTAAGCCTGCGCAAGTTGGACGCCCAATATGCGCGCATAGTCGCCGGAGCCGATGGCACGCTCACCATCGGAGCGATGACGCCGTTGGCGAAGGTCGAGCGCTCGCCGGAGGTGGCGCGGGTCGCGCCGGTCATCCCGCGCGCGATGCGGCGGCTCTCCAACATCCGCGTGCGCAATGTGGCGACCATCGGCGGCAACCTCGCGCACGGCGATCCGCATATGGATTTGCCGCCCGTGCTCATTGCACTCGGCGCCGAGGTCGCGATCGGCTCGCCCACAGGCGAGCGCACGATCGCAGTCGAGGATTTGTTCGCCGGTTACTTCGAGACCGTGCTGGCGAAGAACGAATTGATCACCGAGCTGCGCATCCCGGCGCAGGGCAAGTCGCGTGCAGCGTATATGAAGGTCACGACCGGCTCGGCCGAGGATTGGCCGGCGCTCGGCGTGGCGGTCGCACTGGTGGGCGACGGCCCGGCGGTCAAATCCGCGCGCGTCGTCGTCAGCGCCGCGACCGAGAAGGCCATACGTCTCAAGAGCGTGGAAAACGTGCTCGCCGGCGCGACCGTCGACGATGTCTGCCTCGCACGCGCCGGCGATGCCGCAGCCGAGGAGGCCGAGTGTATCTCGGATGTGCGTGGCTCGGCCGCCTACAAACGGGAACTGCTTCGCGTCTATATCGGCCGCGTGGTGCGGCAGGCCCTTGACGAACAGGCTCGCAACAGCAACGGAGCGAGGCACTGATGGCAATCACCACCATGCAAGGCGGCGACGCAGCCGCGCGCGTCGGCGGTCAGGTCGGGCGCTCGCCGCCGCGGCTCGAGGCGCGCGCGAAGGTCACCGGGCAAGCCGAATACACCCACACCATGCGGCTTCCCGGCATGCTGCACGGCAAGATTTTCCGCAGCACGGTCGCCCATGGCCGCATCAAATCGATCGACACCAGCGCGGCCAAGGAGGTGCCCGGCGTCTATCGCGTCGTTACGTCGGAGGACGTGCGCAAGGTCATCCCGGAACCCTATTACGGGCCGGCATTCCACGATCAGCCGATCCTGGCGATCGACAAGGTGCACTATGTCGGCGAGCCGGTTGCCGTGGTGCTTGCCGCCGATCCCCATGTCGCCGAGGAGGCGGCGCAACTGATCGTCGCCGAATACGAGGAGCTGCCGGCGATCTTCGACGAGGTCGAGGCCGCCGAGAACAAGATCCTGGTACACCAGGAGCTCAAGCCCGCCGGCACCTTCGCCGATCTCAAGCACCTCAAGGGCCGCAAGGGCACCAATATCGCGCTCGATTTCAAGCTCAGGCGCGGCGATGTCGACAAGGCCTTCGCCGAGGCCGCCCAGGTCTTCGAGCACACCTTCCGCACGCAGAAGGTGCTGCATCTCGCGCTCGAGCCGTTCGCGTCGATCGGAGACTGGAAAGAGACGGGCCTGACGATCTACAGCGCCTCGCAGGGTCCGTCCTTCGTGCGCACCGAAATCGCCCGGCTGCTCGGTTGGCCGGAGAACCGCGTCCGCATCAAGGTGCCCTATCTCGGCGGCGGCTTCGGCGGCAAGCTCTACATCAAGCTCGAAGCGCTGGTGACCGCGCTCTCCATGATCGTACGGCGCCCGGTCAAGGTCGCGCTCACCATGGAGGAGCAGTTCTACACCATCACCAAGCATCCCAGCACGTTCCGCATCAAGACCGGCGTCGACAAGAAAGGCCGCATCACGGCCCGCAAGTGCGAGGTGTACTGGAACGGCGGCGCCTACGCCGATATCGGGCCGCGCGTGACGCAGAAGTCGGGCTTCACCGCTTCCGGGCCTTACGACATCGACAATGTCTGGATCGATTCCTACGCGCTCTACACCAATGTGCCTCCGGCGGGAGCGTTGCGCGGCTTCGGCATTCCCCAACTGGTGTGGGCCTATGAGAGCCACACCGACATGATCGCCCGCGCGCTCAAGGTCGATCCGCTCGAATTCCGCCGCAAGAACATCCTGCGCGAAGGCAGGCCGCACGCCACCGGGCAAATTCTGGAGAACGCAAAGCACGAGCGCGCGCTGGAGCGCGTGGCCGAGCGGCTGAACTGGACCAAGCCGTTCGACCGTGGCACCGGCACGCTGCGCCGCGGCCGCGGCGTCGCCGTCGCCATCAAGGCGGTGATCTCGCCCACCACGTCGGTCGCCAACGTCATCATCGCCGGCGACGGCAGCACCACCTTGTATTGCGGCACCGTGGACATGGGCCAGGGCTCGGACACTTCGATGGCGCAAATGGTCGGCGAAGTGCTCAACATTCCGACCGAGAGCGTGAGGGTCGTGCAGCGCGACACCGACGTCACCCCCTACGACATGGGCACGCTCGGCTCGCGCTCGCTGTTCCACATGGGCCACGCGGTACGGCTCGCGGCCGAGGAAGCGCGCGACAAGATCAAGGCGCTCGCGCGCGATGTCGGCGAGCCCGAAGGCAGCAACATTCCGCTCGCCGAGCTGTTCAAGAAGAAATACGGCATGCAGGCCGGCAATATCGTCGGCACCGGCATCTACAAGCCGGACTACGTGCCGCCGGATCCGGCGACCGGACTCACGCCCAATGCGACGCCGTTCTGGATGTGCGCCGCCGCCGGCGCCGAGGTCGAGGTCGACACCGAGACCGGCCAGGTCAAGATCGCGCGCCTCATCAATGTGGTCGACTGCGGCCGCCCGGTGAATCCGAGAATCGTCGAGACGCAGATTTCCGGCGCGTCGCTGATGCAACTCGGCTTCACCCTGTTCGAGAAGATGCACCTCGATGCCGGCCAGGTGACGAACGCTTCGCTCGCCGACTACAAGATCCCGGGAATGCTCGATCTCCCCGTGGTGATGGAAAACGAGGCGGTCGATGCCCATCAGTCGAACGGCCCATTCGGCGCCAAGGGCGTGGGTGAGACCGCTACGTTTTGCGTATCGCCGGCGATCGCCAATGCCATCGCGGACGCCTGCGGCGTGCGGCTCACCGAGCTTCCGCTCAACGCCGAGGCCGTATTCCGCGCGCTGCGCGCCAACGCCGACAAGCCGCTCGACGAGGAATAATCCGGGACATCAACGATGACGCGCACCATCAGCTTCACCCTCAACGGCGAGCCGGTCGCGGCCGAGATCAAGCCGCATCACAATCTGGTCGAGTTGCTGCAACGCGAATTCAATTTGCTCGGCGCGCGCGAAAGCTGCGGCCAGGGCATGTGCGGTTGCTGCACCGTGCTGGTGAACGGCACTGCGGTGTCCGGCTGCCTCTACCTCGCTGCTTTCGTCGACGGCGCCGAAGTGACCACGGTCGAATCGCTCGCCAAGGGGGACACCCTCAGCCCGGTGCAGGAAGCCTTCATCGAGGCCGGCGCCTTCCAATGCGGCTACTGTACGCCGGGATTCCTCCTGATGACGACGCAACTGCTCGACGCGCATCCCGACCCGGACGACGACCAGATCCGGCACTACCTTTCGGGCAATCTCTGTCGCTGTGCCGCCTATCCGGAAATCATCAACGCGGCCAAGCTAGCGGCGCGCAAGCGCCGGGCCGCCGCACCGGGCTGAAGCAAAGAAAAGGAAACACCGCCTAATGGCAGACACCGTCGCGGACGCGTCGCAACCCTGGTATCGCAGCCTCAACGCCACCCAGTGGAAGACGTTGTTCGCCTCCAATCTCGGTTGGATGTTCGATGGCTATGAGACCTTTGCGCTCATCCTCACGGTCGGCGTGGCGCTGCGATCGCTGCTCGATCCCTCGCTATATCCCCAGATCCCGGCCTATGCCGGCACGGTCATCGCGATCACGCTGCTGGGCTGGGGCGTCGGCGGCCTGATCGGCGGCATCCTCGCGGACTATATCGGCCGCCGGCGGATGATGATCTACGCCATCCTCGCCTATTCGCTGATGACGGGCCTGAGCGCGCTCGCCTGGGACTGGATGTCGTTTGCGGCGTTGCGGTTTCTGGTCGGTGTCGCGATCGGCTCGGAATGGTCGACCGGCGCCTCCATGACTGCCGAGGTCTGGCCCAACCACGCCCGCGGGAAAGGTGCCGGGTTGATGCAATGCGGCCTCGGCATCGGTTTTTTCCTCGCGTCGTTGGTCTGGCTGTTCGTGGGCGCGATGGGACCGGATGCATGGCGCATCATGTTCCTGCTCGGCATCCTGCCGGCATTCGTGGCGCTGTGGATCCGCGTCGGGGTCCCCGAATCGGCGATGTGGGAAGCGACGGATCAGCAGCGCCGTGCCGCGCTCGACCGGCAGAAGAGCGGCGCGGTGCTCGCCGAGCACGAGCACAAGCTCACCCGCTTCACCGTCGTCGAGCTGTTCGCCGACCCCGCGCTTCGGAAGGTCACCATCGTGGTGTTCCTGATGTCGCTGACCACGACGCTGGCATGGTGGGGCATCTCGACTTGGGTCCCCCCTTACATCGCCTCGGTCGCGGCCAAGGCGGGGCTCACGGCACAGCAATGGGCGAGCTACGCCGCAATGGCCTACAACGCCGGCGCCATTCTGGGATACGGCAGCTTCGGGTTCTTGGCGGATGCGTTCGGCCGCAAGCCGGTGGTGATCGTGTTCTTCGTCATGTCCCTCGTCCTCACGCCGGTCCTGTTCCTGTGGACCCACGATCTGACGCTTCTGCTCGTGGTCGCCGCCATCAACGGCTATTTCACTCTCGGCCAATATTCGTGGATGCCGGTGTGGCTGCCGGAGCTGTTCCCGACGCGCATCCGCGCCACCGGCATGGCGTTCACGTTCAACGCACCCCGCTTCATCGCCTTCCTCGGTCCGCTGGTGGCGGGCACCCTGATCGCCAGCTTCGGCGGCTTCGGCTATGCCGCCACGATCGTGTCCCTGATCTACATCCTGGGGTTGGTCGCGGTGTGGTTCCTGCCGGAAACGAATGGCAGGCCGCTGCCAACGTGATTCAATTCGAGCCGGCGATTGCGATATAACTGCCGGGACAAGGAAACCCCGGCATGAGCGCTGCCGCCACGCATGTCGAAACCGACGTCCTGATCATCGGATCGGGCGGCGCCGGCATGTATGCGGCGATCGAGGCCGCGCGCGCCGGCTGCAGCGTGTTGCTCGCCGACCGCAGCCTGATCGGCCGCGGCGGCGCCACCGTGATGGCGCAGATGACCGTCGCCGTCGCGCTCGGTTCGGAGACGCCGGACCACTGGAGCTTTCACTACAACGACACGCTCGAAGCAGGCCGCGGCCTGTGCGACGAGCGCCTCGCACGCCTCCTGTGCGAGGAAGGCCCCGCCTGCATTCGCGAGATGGAGGACTGGGGCATCGGGTGGGCGCGCAAGGACGGCCGCATCACCCAGGCATTTGCTCCCGGCCATGACCGCCCGCGTTGCGTCTATGTCGACTTTCTCAACACCGGACCGGCAGTATCGAAGACGCTGCGCGGCGCCGTCACACGCAGCAAAGGCATCCGCAAGGCCGGCGATCTCGTTGTGGTCGATCTCGTCCAGGAAGGCGGCGAAGTCACCGGCGCGGTGGCGTGGCATTTGTCGAGCGGCGCACCGGTGACCATTGCCGCCAAGGCGACGATCGTGGCAACCGGCGGGCTCACGCGGCTCTATCGTCGCAACAGCGCCTCCGCCAACATGGGCGGCGACGGGTATGCGCTGGCGTTGCGCGCGGGCGCACCATTGATCGACATGGAGTTCGTGCAGTTCTTCCCGATCGGGCACCTTGCGCCCCGGCTGATCGGCATGGACCCGATCATGTGGGACCCATTCCGCTACAAGCTCGGCGGCCGCCTGCTCAACAGCGAGGGCGAGGAATTCACCGCGCGCTACGGCGTGAGCGAGGAAGGGCGCTACGTCACCACCCGCGACGTCGCGACCTACGCCATCGTCAAGGAAGTGGAGGCCGGACGCGGCTCCCCGCACGGCGGCGCCTATCTCAGCTTCGAGCACTGCTCGGAGTCCGCGCTGCGCCAGGCCTTCGGTCCGGTGATCGATCGCCTTGCGAGCAACCAGATCGATCTCACCAGGATGCCGATCGAGGTCGCGCCGATCGCCCATTACCACATGGGTGGCGTGATCGCCGACGAACGGATGGCGACCGAAGTACCCGGCCTGTTCGTGGCCGGCGAGGCGGTCGGCGGCGCCAACGGCGCCAACCGCCTGTCCGGCAACGCCATCACCGAGGCGCTGGTGTTCGGCCGCCGCGCCGGGCGCAGCGCGGCCGAACGGGTCAAGCGCATGCCCACGCATCCGTTCGGCGCGGAAGCGGCGCGGCCCACCATTGACCTGATCGCGGCCTCCGGCGACGGCGACGACCTCAACACCGCGGCCATGATCGAGCGCCTGCAGGCGACGATGGCGGACGACGTCGGTCCGCTTCGCACGCAAGCCAGGCTTGCGCGCGCTCTTGCCGCGATCGATGAGATGACGCGCACGCTTGGCGTGCGCCCGATGGGTGACAACAAGCCGTTCGATCTGCGCCGGCTCGACTGGTTCGATCTGCGCAACATGCTGCTGGTCGCGCGCGCCGTGACCATGTCGGCGCTCGCGCGCGGCGAGAGCCGCGGCGCCCACCAGCGCGAGGATCTGCCCGGCATGCTGTCGCAATGGCGCCTGAACCAGGTGGCGCGGCTGGAGTCGGGCGGCCTGGCGCTCATGCCGGCGCCTGTCGTCACGCCGGCGGCCGCACAATGACTTCGATTGCAAATCTGAAAATCTGGCGCGGAGAAAGCGCCGATGCCGGGCGATGGGAGCACTACGAGGTGCCGTTCGAGCCCGGACAATCCGTGCTCGACGGCCTGCGCTGGATCCGGACCACCCGTGATCCGAGCCTTGCGATCCGGTTCTCCTGCATCAATGCCAACGCCTGCAAGGAATGCATGATCGAACTCGACGGCACGACGGTCTATGCCTGCACGGCGCGCCTCGCCGCGCGCGAAATGACGCTGACGCCCTTGTCCAACAAGCGGCTCGTGCGCGACCTCGTCACCGAGATCGCGCCGCCCGCGGAACGATTTGTGAAATGACGCATCGAATGCTTACGCTCACCATGGTGCCGTACCCGCGAAGGCGGGAATCCATATCCCGGAGGCCTCGGTGTGTGGCACCATGGTCCCCGCTCTCGCGGGCATCACGGAAGACCGTACGGCCGACAGACCGCAGCTCCAAACTCAGCGATTGACGAGACCAACCATGTTCCAGACCCGGAAAGAACACATGTCCGTTGAGCGAAACCCGACCGCGTTTGGCGATCTCCGCGGGTGGATCGATGCACTCGCTGCGCACGGCGAGTTGCAGGAGATCGACGCGCAAGTCGATTGGAACATCGAGCTCGGCACCATCATGCGGCTGGCGCAAGGTCCCGGCACCGGCAAGGCGCTCCTGTTCAACAACATCAAGGATTACAACACGCCGGCGAGCCGATGCCGCCGCATCTTCGGCTCGGCGCTCAACAATTACCGGCGCATCGCGATGATGTTCGGGCTACCGCCCGACACCCATCCGCGCGAGCTCGTCAAGATCGGCCGCACCGCGCTCACCGGCAGCATTCCTCCGACGATCGTCCCAACCGGGCCGGTGAAGGAGAACATCATCACCGGCAAGGATATCGACCTTTACGACCTGCCGTCGCCTTATTGGAACAGGCTCGATGGCGGACGCTATCTCCTGACCTACGGCGGCTGCGTCACCAAGGACCCCGAAAGCGGCATCATGAATGTCGGCATCTATCGCGGGATGGTGGGCAGCCGCGATCAGATCCCGATCCTGATGTGGCGCGCGCAACATATCGGGCACCATTTCACCGCCTGGCAGAACGGCGGCAAGGCGGAGATGCCGATCGCGGTGGCGATCGGCTGGGAGCCCTCGCTCGGATTCTGCGCGGGTTCGCCGGTACCCAAGGGCGTGTGCGAGTACGACGTCATGGGCGCCATTCGCGGCGCGCCGGTCGAGCTGGTGAAATGCGAAACCGTCGACCTCTATGTTCCGGCAACGGCCGAGATCGTGATCGAAGGTTATCTCGGGCTCGATCCCAAGACCTACATGATGGAAGGTCCCTACGCCGAGTTTACCGGCTACCTCGCCGGCGACCGCTCGCCCAAGCCGACCATCCGTGTCACTGCCATCACTCACCGCAACAACCCGATACTGCGCGGCACCATCGAAGGTTCGATGCCCGGCAGTTACTCGGAGAACGCGGTGTGCTCGTCGATCATGCGCGCCGCCACCGCATGGAACGTGCTCGACCGCGCCGGCGTGCCGGGGATCACCGACGTGTGGTGCCCGCCGGTGCAAGCCGGCATCAACCTGCTCATTCAGATGAAGCAGAGCTATCGCGGACAAGCGAAGCAGGCTGCCAATGCGATCTGGGGCTCGTCGGCCGCGCATGTGCGCTACAAGCACATCACGGTGGTCGACGACGACATCGATATCCACGACTACGCCGCGGTCGACTGGGCGGTCGCCTATCGGGTGAACGCCGGTGAGGACGACGTCGTCATCATGCCGTCGACATTCGGCGCGGGACTGGACCCGTCGACGCGTCGGCGCGACCGCAATCCGGATCTGTTCGGCACCGGCAAGTGGAACCGGGTGTTGATCGATGCCACCATCAATCTCGACTATGACCCCGACCCGGAACTCGGCGGCGCCCGCTTCCCGCCCACGGTCTGGCCGGACAAAGGCGACATCGAAAAGGCCTATGCGCGCTGGAGCGAGTTCGGTCTGGGCAAGCCGAAAGGCTCGACCTGAAGCGACGCCGTTCTATTTATTGGCAAAGATCGCCTCCAGCGCCGGGTGTCCCTGCGCCGCAAGCTGGTCGAGTTGAAGGTTGCACCATCGATAGGCCGCCTCGTAGACCTCGGTGTGGCGATCGAAGTCGATGAAGCTCGAACCCGGGAATGGCGGCGGCGCGAGCACGAGATCCAGAGCCTCGATTGGAAGCAGGTCCGGATTCTGGTGAATCCCGAAGCAGCGCCGGAGAACTGAAATCGGCCCCGGCACCCGCGGCAGCGTCCCGCGCGCAAACGGATTGAGCATCCTGGTCATCAGCTGGCGGCGGCCGGGGATGCTTTCATACTTCACATTGTAGGGCTCAACCGGGTTCACGCCGAAATGCACCACCAGGTTGGGGCCACTCTTGATCGCCTTCATCGGAGCGAGCGGAATATTGTCGACGACGCCGCCGTCGACCAGCATTCGCCCGTCGTCGGTAAACATGGGCGGCAGCACCGCTGGGATCGAGCCGGACGCACGCACCGCCTTCCACAGCGCCCCGCGGCGCATGACATAAAGGCTCTGGCCGGCACGGTCGACATCGGTGGCGACCGCGAAATAGGGTAGCCACACGTCTTCGATCTGCGCCCCTCGGCATTGCCGCTGCAATGCCTTGTCGAATTCGACGTGGTCGAGCAGCGCGTAGCGGGGGAACGTACGCCGCTTGAACCCGCGGCTGGAGACGAAGATATCCTTGAGCGCGAGATCGAGCTCCGCGGGCGTGAGCAGCAAGGCAAAGCCCGCGAGCACCGCCGCGCCCACGCTTGCGCCCCCCAGAATATCGAACTTCGCGCCGCGCTCCTGAAACGCTCTGAAGATGCCGACATGAGCCGGCCCGAACCCGCCGCCTCCACCTGCCACGAAGCCCACCGCCCGCCCGGTCAGGAAACGATAAAGCCGCGTGAAATCCTGGTCGTCTTCAAGCGAGACGTGATGGCTCATCGTGACGTCGCGCTGGCGCAGCCACTCGGCGGTGCCGGTCGTATACGACACGCGACGATCGTGAATGCGCACGAGCCGGCGGCGGCTTGCGGGGTGGACGGCGAGCGCGACGTCCTCGACCCGATTCAAGTCGGAAGCCGCCCCATACGCGACGACGACAAGTTGATCCGCTTGTCGGATGGCGGTGCGCGTCCAGTCGGTCAGCTCCTCATCCGCGAGGTAGACGACCAGCTCGTATTCGCTTTCGATCGCATTCAACCAATTGAGGATGGTCGGGTCGTCCAGCTGCAGATTTGGAAAGCGCTCTTTGATCTCCGCCTGGTTGAGGAAAAGGCACCGTCCCGGGCTTGCAAAGGCGCTGCGCAACCGATGAAAGAACGCGGGTGGAACGCCGCCGTGCCCAGCCGTGACGATCGCGACCGTGCGCGCCGCCGCGACGCGGCCGCTGCCGGTAACGCGGGCGGTGGTCTCGGCAAGCCGTCGCGCCATGGCCGCCAGCAGTTGGTCGTAGATGGCGGGCACGCGCCGTGCCACGTCCTCGAACGAGGCGCGATCGAGCTCGAGCACGACCGAGTCGCGCACCGCAACGACGGTGGCGGTGCGTAATCCGCCGGCGAAAAAAGCAATTTCGCCGATCGGCTGGCCGACTCCGATTTCGGCCAGAGGCACCGGCAGTTCGTCCAGCCGGACCTCGAAGCGGCCGGACACGACCACGAATACCGCGTCGGCCGGCGTGTTCTGCAAGACCAGCGTTTCGCCCCTGAGCAGACGGCGAATTCTGGCGCGCGACCAGAATCTCGGCCTGCTGATCAGCCGACAGCTCGCCGAAGGCGGCCGAGGCGGTCGCCACCTTGGGCAACACGGGATTCACTGACGTCATGACTTTCGTCTCGTCGTGCACCAAGAGCGAGCGCCCAGTCGAAGGATAAGCCCCTAACAAACGCGAACCGGACTAACGAACGGTGGTTCGGTGCGGAATGCCTGGAGACGGCTCTCCTGATATTGAAAGCAATAAGAGCCCGGATGCTATCTGGCCTGCTGCTCCACGATCGGCGCGCCCGACCCGGGCGGCGTCTGCGACGATGGTTTTGAGGGCGCCTCGCTCTTCGGCTCCGCCGGCCGGATCGCCCGGGCAAAGAGCGCCTCGATGTCCCGCAAGGTGATCGGCCAAAACGAGCGCGTGGGCTCCGGTGCAGCGGCGGCCGGCTTCGGCGCGCCAGCAGGTGCAGTCGACGCGCCGGCAGATGACGTTTCGGCGGCCGGCATCTTCTCGGTCGGCTTCGTCAGCCCGGCGGCGGGGGTTTTCTCCAACGGTACCGCCGGTCCGGCAGCGGTCGTTTCCCTGGGAGTCGAGCCGCCGTCATTGGGCGTCGGCGCGCTGGTGCTCTGCGCCGGCGGGGTATCCATGTTGCCGAGAATAAGCGGCAAGCCGTCTTTGGCGCTGCCGATGACCACGACCTTGGAATTCGTGGATTGGGCGAGCTGAAGCGTCGCCTCGATGCCGCGCCAGCGCAGGTACGAATCCGAGATCCCCTGGCTGACGATCATCTGGAATTCGCGTATGCCTTCGGCCTCGATCTTCTTGCGTTCCGACTCCCGCTTCTCGCGCTCGACGCGGAATTTGTATTCTTCCGAAATGTAGTACTGCTCGGTCTTGCGGTTGATGGCGTTGACCACGAGCGTCGGCAATTCAATGCTCTGCACCAGCGTATCGTAGAGGATGACGGTGTCGCGCAATGAAACGCGATATGGTGCATCACCACCTTCGCGCTCCATCATCTTCTCGCCCAACCTGTCCTCGGCGAGGCTGCGAATCTTGTCCTGAATTTCCTGGCGCGCCGTCGAATAGACCTGCTCGGCGGTATACTGCGCCATGACCTCGCGCGTCAGGCTGCCGATGCCGGGCTTCGCCAGCAGTTGCAGGTTATCCCGCCCGATCGATTGGTGGATCACCGGCACGGCGTCGCGCTGCAGCCGAAATCGGATGATCAGGGTCGCATTGAGACTCACACCGTCGCTGGAGATGGCGTTGTAGGTGTCCGTGATGGATTGCAGCCGCAGATCGTAGAGAAAGACCTCGTTCCAGGGCCAGACCAGGTGGAGACCCTCATCCTTGAGCTGACGCGGATCCAGCACGGTGCCGCCGCCGAAGCGTTTCCACAACACGCCGACATGGCCGCTCGGGACGGTTATCGCGACGTGGGGAAAGAGCACGACGCCTATGAGCGTCACGACCATCAGGTAGATCACGAGGCTCGGCAGATAGCGGTCGACAAACCGTCGCCACCTGGATCGTGTCGGGGGCGGGTTCCCGTCTACCGACCACAGATACGCCTTCATACCGGTTCTCCACGCGGAGCCCGCCCGCTGGGGGGACATTCATCCATTTCCGGGCTGATTTCAATCCGCCGCCCCGATCCGCCGATGACATGTTAGGGAGCGGAAACGCCCATGGCGGCGGCCCCGCGCCCGCGCGGGACCCTGCCGAGAGATCCGTGTCGCGCAAGTTCCGGCCAACCGGGTCGGAGCAAGCTGGCTCTTGCATCTGCCGCGAGAATCGGCACCGGCCGGAGGGCCGGAAGGCGTGGCAAAAGCCCTGCTTCCATCCGCGCGTCAATTGGATAAAGTCGCCCGCCGCTTCCTGCCCCCACGGAGACCATGCCGATGACCGAACACGCCGTCACCTTTCCATCCGCCGAACTCAAGCTGTCGGGGGTCGTGCATGTCCCGAGCGGTATGCGGCCGGGCGAGCGGCGCGCCGCCTTCATCGTGCTGCACGGGTTCGGCAGCAACAAGACCTCGTCGAATACGATGCAGCCAACCAAGGTGCTCGGCGAGCTCGGCTACGTCGTTCTTCGTTTCGATATGCGCGGCTGCGGCGAGAGCGAAGGCGAATTCGGTCGCGTGATCTGCCTGGAACAGGTCGAGGATACGCGCAGCGCGCTGACCTTCCTCGCCGACCATCCGGCGGTCGACCCGGAGCGGATCGGCGTCATCGGTTCGAGCTTCGGCGGCGCCGTCGCGGTCTATACCGGCGGCGTGGATGAACGCGTCGCCGCGGTCGTTTCCAACGGCGGGTGGGGCGACGGCGAGCGCAAGTTCCGCGGCCAGCACAAGAGCCCCGAGGAATGGACGCGCTTCACCAACATGCTGAAAGAAGGCCGCGAGCATCGCGCCAAGACCGGCAAGTCGCTGATGGTGCCGCGCTACGACATCGTGCCGATCCCGCCGCACCTGCGCAACAATCTCGCCAGCAATTCGATCCACTCGTTCCCGGCAGAGACGGCGCAGAGCATGTTCGACTTCCGCGCCGACGATGTGGTCGGGAAGATCGCGCCGCGCCCGCTGTTGCTGTTGCATGCGGCGAACGATTCGGTCACGCCCACGGAACAGTCGATCGAAATGTTCAAGCGCGCGGGCCAGCCGACCGAGCTGCACCTCATCAGCGATGCGGACCATTTCATGTTCGGCGAGGGCAACACCCGCATCTGGAATCTGCTGCGCGGCTGGCTCGGGGACTACTTCCCCGCGCTCGCCCCCGCCGCGAAGAAAGTGGCCGCAGGCGCCAGCCATTGACGATCATGCCGGCGACCGCGCTCCACCGGATCACATGGTGACCACACCCGGCGGCAAGACGGAGGAGGATTATCCATGCGATCGGCCCTCGTCATTCTGCTCGCGTTGGCAATTCTCACGCCGAGCCGAAATGCCGATGGCGCCGACGCTGCGCTGATTGAGGCCGCAAAGAAAGAAGGCAAGGTCGTCTGGTACACGACGCTGATCGTGAACCAGGCGATCCGTCCACTGAAGGCGGCATTCGAGAAGAAATATCCCGGCATCGAGCTGCAGTACGCGCGCGCCGACGAGACGCCGACCGCCGCCAAGATCCTCGAGGAAGGGGTAGCCGGCCGCGTGCAGGCCGACATCTTCGACGGCATTACCAACATGATCCCGCTCAAGCGCGCGCGGCTGCTGGCATCGTACGTGCCTGCCGCCGCCAGCCAATACCCGCCCGAGCTCAAGGACCGGGAAGGCTATTGGAACGCGCTCCTGCTCTACGTCTTCACACCGGGGATCAACACCACGCTGGTGCCGAAGGAGCGCGCGCCGCGGACCTATCAGGACCTGCTCGATCCGCAATGGAAGGGAAAGATGGCCTGGAATCCGAGCTCGATCGCGGGCGCGATCGGGTTCGTCGGCAACATTCTCACCAGCATGGGAGACGCGCGCGGCACCGACTACCTGAAGGCGCTTGCGGGACAGAAGATCGTCAACGTCGAGGCGTCCGCGCGCGCAATTCTGGATCAGGTCATCGCCGGCGAATACGCCATCGGGCTGATGTCGTTCAACCATCACACCGTCATCAGCGCGCAGAAAGGTGCGCCGTCCGATTGGCTCAAGCTCGAGCCGGTCCCTGTCGCGTTCGACGCCGTCGGCATTCTCAAGGACGCGCCGCATCCGAACGCGGCCCGGCTGTTGATCGAATTCCTGATCTCCGAAGACGGACAACGGGCCCTGCAACAGGCCGACTATCTGCCCGCCATGACCAGCGTGCCGGCGATGAAGCCCGGCCTGCGTCCGGAGGACGGCGCCTTCAAGGCGACGTTCCTGCGGCCGGACGAGACCTACGACCGCATTCCCCGCTGGCTGAAAGTGGTCAACGAGCTGTTCAAGTCCTAGCGTGCCGGCCGCGCCATCCCTTCCGACTGCTGCCGCCGTAGCGTGACATCGCCTTGCGATGAACCGCCACGCAAGAAACCAAACGGGGGATCGAATTGAATCTCGATGCGTCCAAGGAGAAGGTCGCGGCGCTCACCGCGCCGCGCAACGTCGTCCTGGTCGGCGCCAGCGACCGGCCGGGGAGCTGGGCGGCGCGCGTCTGGCACAATCTCAACCGCTACGAATTTTCCGGCCCGATCTATCTGATCAATCCGCGCCGGAGTGAGATCTGGGACCAGCCCTGCTATCCCGATTTCCATGCGCTGCCGCAGAATCCCGACCATATGGTCGTGCTGGTGCCGGCGGCCGCCGTGATCGACACGCTCCGGCGCGGCGCCGCTGCCGGCGCACGTAGTGCCACGGTTTTTTCCGCCGGCTTCGGAGAAGGCTTCGATAGCGAGGCCGCGGCGCTCGGACGCGAGCTCGCCGCCGTCATCGCGCAGACCGGGCTCGGCGTGTCGGGCCCGAACTGCATGGGCAATGTCTGCGCCAAGAGCCGCCTGGTCACTTTGACCGAGGACCGTCCCCTGGCGGTGCGGCCGGGCCCGGTCGCGCTCGTCGGGCAGAGCGGCGGCATGATGATCTTCACCAATCAGGCGCTGCAGGAGCGCGGCATCTGGCCGGAATATCTGATCACCAGCGGAAACGAGGCCGGGCTCTCGATCGGCGATTACATCGCTTTCTTCGCCGATCAGCCCGAGCTCAAGGTGGTCATCATCTATGTCGAGGCGATCTCGCAGCTGGCAAAATTCAAGGCCGCCTGCCGCATGGCGCGCGCCGCCAACAAGTCGATCGTCGCGGTCAAGCTCGGCCAGTCCGCAGGCGGGCGCAGCGCCGCCATGGCGCATACCGGCTCGCTCGCGGGCAGCGTCGAGGCCTTCGACGCGATCGCGGGCGAGGTGGGCGTCATCCGTGCCGACACCCTCGACGACGCGGTGGAGATCACCGAGCTGCTCGTGCACACCGGTGCCCCGCCGGGTCGCCGCCTCGGCGCCGTCACGCTCTCCGGCGCGTATCGCGGCCTTCTCCTCGATTCGGCGGAGCGCAACGGGCTGGAGTTCCCCGCGCTCGCGCCCGCGACCACCGAACGGCTCAACGCCGTGCTCACAGTCGGATCGCTCGTCGCCAATCCGATCGACGGCGGTTTTGGGGTCCTGAGCAGCGCCGACAATTTCATGGCCAGCATCGACGCGCTGCAGGCTGACCCGAACGTGGAAATGGTGCTGGTCCAGGAAGGATTGCCGCGGGCGCCGGGCTCCGATCGCGCCGAGCACTATATCGGGCTCGCCAACGACTACGCCGCGACGAGGGCAACAAAGCCGATCGCGTTCGTCACGCCGATCTCCCATGGACAGACCGACTACAGCCGCGCGCTACGCGCGAAAGCCGGCCACGTATCGTTTCTGCAGGAGGCCTACAAGGCCTTGCGCGCGATCGCGAGCGTCGCACGCCGCGACGAGCGTGCGCGCCTGGCGCACGGCACGACCCTGGAGGCTCACGCGCCGACGCCGGAACGCCACGCTCTGATCGAGCGTTTGCGGGCGCGGGCGACGGCGACACCGGTCGCCCTCGACGAGGGCGAATCCAAGGAGGTGCTGCGCGCCTACGGCATCGCCACGCCGGCGGAAGCCCTGGTGACGTCGCGCGCGGCCGCGATCGAGGCTGCCGAGCGCATCGGTTATCCGGTCGTGCTCAAGGCGGTATCGGCGGAGCTCATGCACAAGTCCGAGGTCGGGGCAGTGGCGCTCGATCTCGCCGGTCCCGAGCAATTGTCGGCGGCCTATGACCGCATGACGCAGCGTCTGGAGCAGCACCACCTCACCGGCATGCTGGTCTGCCGGCAGATGCGAGGTGGCCTGGAGCTCGTGCTCGGCCTTCACCGCGACCCCGAAATGGGCCTGGTGGTGATGGCCGGCAGCGGCGGCGTGCTGCTCGAGCTCATCAAGGACGTTACGTTCTGCGCGCCGCCGGTGAGCGCGGACAAGGCACGCGACATGCTCGCCCGCATGCGCGGCGCCAAGCTGCTTGCAGGCTATCGCGGGACGGCAGCGCTCGACGTGGACGCGCTCGTCGATGCACTGGTCGCGCTCGGCCGCCTTGCCGTCGAGCTCGAAGACGTCGTGCAGTCCGTCGACATCAATCCGTTCGTTGCCCTGCCGAAGGGTGGATTGGCGCTCGATGCCCTGATCGTGCTGCAGCGGCAACCGAATGCGGATCGATCGGCCTCGCCCTGAGCCGGACCGGACGCGCGTGCTGGGCTGTTGGTCGAACGCGCGCGGCGTGCTAGGGCACGGCACAACCGGCGGATCAGACCCGTTCCGCCATGCGAGCAATGCGAACAGATGGCCACGCCAGCACAAGACAAACAGAAAGAGATCACCTTCTTCGACGCTCATGCGGCTGCGGACGACTACGACGTATTCACGCCGGAGGCGAGCGCGCGGCTGGTCGACGCGTTCGTGCGGCTCACGGGGCTGCGGCCCGGCGCGCGCGTGGCCGATCTCGGATGCGGGTCGGGCACCTTTACCGCCTTGCTCGCGCGCGCTGGCTATGATTGCGTGGGGATCGACATCAGCGCCAAATTGATTGCGGTCGGTCGCCGCAAGCATCCCGATATCGAATTCCTCGAAGGCGATATCGAGCACCTGCCGTTTCCAGATGCCAGCTTCGACGGCGTGCTTCTGAGCGGTGTGGTACATCACTTTCCCGATCCGTCGCGCTGCGCGGCCGAGGTCTTTCGCGTATTGCGCCCGCGCGGACGTTTCTTCGCCTTCGATCCCAATCGCATGAACCCGTTCATGTGGCTTTACCGCGATCGGGCGTCGCCGTTCTACAGCCCGCTGGGCGTGACCGAGAACGAACGGCCCGTGCTCGCCCACGAGGTCTTGGCCGTGTTCGAGCGCACCGGCTTCACGGTGTCCACGCAATATCTCTCCGGGCTGGCCTATCGCTACGTGGCCTCGCAGCGAGCACGGTTGCTGCTGCCGGTTTACAACTTCATCGATGCGGTCGTGTTCGGCTTGGGTTTCATGGAACGGCTGCGGCCATTCGTGCTGACCGTCGGCACCAAACGTTGATGCCGCCCGAGCTCGACATCGTCATTCCCGTGTACAACGAAGGCGGCAACATCGTCGCGACTCTGGCCGGCTTGGCCGGCGCGCTGACCACGCCGGCGCGCGTGCTGATCTGCTACGACCATGCCGACGACGATACCCTGCCGGCGATCAAGGGCAATCCGCAGGCCCATGCCGGTCTACCAATCACGTTCGTGCGCAATGCCGGACGCGGCGCCCACAGCGCGGTCATGACCGGCTTTGCCGCCAGCACGGCGCCATTCGTCCTGATGTATCCCGCCGACGACCATACCAACGCTCCGATGCTCGATCCGATGATGGCGCTCGCGTATGGAGGATGCGACATCGTCTGCGCCAGCCGGTTCATGCCTGGCGGCGCCATGGTCGGCTGCCCGCCCCTCAAGGCGGCGCTGGTGCGCACCGCCAACTTCACCCTGCGGCATCTGGCGCGGCTTCCCGCCACCGACGCCAGCAACGGCTTTCGCATGTTCTCGCGCCGCGTGATCGAGCAGATCGCGGTCGAGTCCGACCAGGGTTTTTGCTACAGCATCGAGCTGCTGGTGAAGGCGCACCGACTGGGCTGGACGATTGGCGAGGTGCCGGTACGTTGGATCGAGCGCCAGCACGGCGCCAGCCGCTTTCGGGTTCTCAAGTGGCTTCCGGCCTATCTGCGCTGGTATGGCTACGCTTTCGCCACGACCTTTCTGCGTCGCCCGCCAGAGACGGTCGCCCTGAAGGACCGCGGCCCATTAGGACCTGATCAGCCATGAAATGGCCACGCATACGCTCCCGCCGCACGACTGCGGTGTCGCCGTGGATGAGCATCGTCGCACGCGAAGTCGAATTCTCCCGCGGCGAGACACCGCAGGTCTATCACGCTGTCAAGCAGGCCGATTATATCTCGATCGTCGCGCTCACCCCCGGCGGGAAGATTCCGATCGTGCGGCAGTACCGGCCGGTGATCGAGACGTTCTCATGGGAGCTGCCGGCGGGCCTGCTCGATCCCGGAGAGAGTCCGGCCGACGCCTGTCGCCGCGAACTGCTCGAAGAGACCGGATTGACCGCGCGCGCCATCCATCCTCTGGGTGAGAACTCGCCGTGCTCCGGGCGCCTCGACAACAGCATTCATAATTTCTTCGTCGAAGCCGGCGAACGCATCAAGGGATTCAAGCCGGAAGCGGGCATGACCGTGAAACTGGTGTCGCCCGCCGAGCTCGCTCGCCTGATCACGAGCGGCGGTTTCGTCTCCCAGCTCCACATCGGCGCCCTGCTGCTCGCGGAGCTGCGTGGCTTTCTCGCCTTGCCGCGGACGGGGGCGAAACCGCGCACGATGCGCAAAGCCCCGCGCGCGCGACGCTAGCTGGAGTAGCTCTCGCGCTTGCGGGAGGAGATCACCGAGGCTGCGGCTTGCACGGCGGCCCACTCATGCAATCATGCGCGCGATACGATCAAGACCGCGCGCAAACGCGATGCTGGCACGGTGCTTTGTGATGCGCTGGCTGAAGTCGGGAAACCGTCGGCGGACAATCTCGATTCCTTCATCGTGCACCCAGACCGCCACCACCAGAAGCGTCAGCAGCCACGTCAAGTAGTAGTAGCGGCCGGCGCTGGCGTAGAACAACCCGACAGCTTGCTGCACCAGCGTCGCAACGGCAGTCAGGCGCAGCCACGGCTCCGCCCGTCGCCATAGCGCCATGCGCACCAAGACGACGATCGCGGCGGCATGGAACGGTGCCATCGCGAGAGCTTCGGACGGCCCGGAGAGCCAGCCGCCGATCTGCCGCAGCGCGCGCGTCAGATGCTCGCCCGCGACATCGAGATGCACGAGTTCGCCGAGCGCGGCAAGATAGGCCGCGGGCGGCATCGCCAGCAGGACCGGGTGCGCGGCCGTCGCCGTAAACAGAACCAGCGCGCCGCCGTAGACCCAGTTGTGCAAGGCCATGCCGAGCACCGGAAGAAAACCGAGGCACAACCCGGCGACGCGCAGAAACTGCCGCTGCCACAGTGCGGCAAGGCCGGCACCGGCGAGCAGGACGCCCGCTGCCGGCGCGATGTTCGGGCGCACGAACAGCGCGAGCGCGAACAGCAGCCCCGCGCCGGCAGCAGCGGCGAAGCGATTGCGCGGACCCGCAGCGGTACGGCCGACCAGCAGCACGAAGCCCGCGAGAAAGATCACGTAGGCGGCAGGATCGGCAAAGCCGCGCGCCGCCCACTTGACGTATTGCACCAGGCTCGAGCCGAACACGACGCCGATCGGCACGGCGGCGAACACCAGTGTCAGCGCCAGCGCCCAGCGCAACGGCAGAAAACGTCGGAACATGGCGAAGGCCAGGAACGGCAGCAACAGAATGAGTGAGAGATAGCCGAGATAGCTTTCGCCGAAGATCAGGTGTTCGACCGCGCGCAGGTAGCGCAATCCAGGCGTGAAGTAGAACACCGCCTCGGAGCCCTCGAGCGCACCGGTGATATCGCCCGCCAGGAACTGCCGCAACATGACGCGCGCATATCCGTCATAGACCAGCCCGTCGTCGCCGCTGTCGAACGGGCGCACGCCACCGAGAAAGCTCGCGTCGTTGAAGAAGGCCACGGTCAATGTGATCGCCACCAGCGCGAACGGCGGCAGCAGGCGGCGCGCATGCACCCTGACCAGCAACGCCAGCACCATCGCGGTGCCGATCAGGGCAAGGCCCGGCTCGACCAGCTGACGCACCCTGATGGTCGCGCTCGGTGCCAGACGCATCGCGAGCGGCTGCGCGATCGCCACGCCGAAGATGCGTCGCCCCACGTCATCAGGCGTGAGCGTGCGGCATTGCATGGCCGCGTGCGCGATCGGCTCGAAGCGCTCGTCCGCGCCTTCCCACAACACCTCGCCCCGCCAGCACAGCGCGCTGCCGACGAACGCGGCGGGGAAGCGATACATCACGAACCACGGCATCTCCAGCCGCCAGCGATGGATCAATGCGAGCGAGTTGCGCTCGCGCGACGCGCGCGTGACGTCGCTGACCTCCGAATTCCAGTTGTAGCCGTGTTCGTTGATGAACCCGAGGCGCAACCACACCGGATCGGAAAAATCGATGCCGCTCACGCGCCGCGACAGGGTCGCGCGGTCGTAGATGCCGTCGGCCGAAAAGGCGAAGGGCTGGCGAGGAAACGCCTGGCCGCGCCAGCAGCCCTCCCGCGCGGGGTCGCAGCGTCGCGCCGGCGGATACTGGGCATTGAACTCCGCGGCCATGAAATGAAAGGCTGCGGATGGCAGCAAGGTTTCGAGCGCGCCGCCCGCGCCGTCGACGAGAAAGACGTTGTGCCCCTCCTCGATGCGGGGCGCCTCAAGTCCGACCTGTGCCAGCACGCACAGCACGACCGCTGCCAGCGCGCCGACCCACCGCGTCCGCCGGCGCGAGATCGTCCCCGCCACCACGACAACGGCGGCGATGACCAGAAGCCCGTAGCGAAACAGGTCGTTGACGGGAAGCCCGAGCGCCGCGACCACCAGCACGAGCGCGGCAAACTTGAGCCAGGGCTGATGTTGGGCGCCCGGCGCAGATCGAGTGCCGGAGGGGCTTGCGGAGGTCAATGCTCAAGGCTCATTTGGGGTGAACCGTATCGGTCATGGTTGTCGCATTAGCCCACCCGCCAGGAAAGGTCACTCATGCCGCCCGTGCTTGTGCTCTACGAAGACGTCTTCCCGAACGAGGCCACGCTCGCGCTGCCGGCATTGCCGCGCATGATTTTTGTCGTGCACGGCGGCATCACCATTGCCGACCGCAGCTTGAGTGATGGCGACTCCTGGCATGGCGAGGCCGCGGCGATGCTCGCGGCCGGCACGGCGGGCGCGACCTGCTGGCGATTCGAACTGACCTCGGGCCCCGGCGCCGACAGTGTCAGAGCAGGTGTGAGCTCGCGTGCGAAGCTTTCGGCGCGGCTCGACACGTTGCCGGCGGGCGATCTCCTGCTGCGCGCCGACAGCGTCGGCTTCCCGCCCGGCGGCTGCGCCTATCTGCACCGCCATCAGGGGCCCGGCATCCGCTGTCTCCTCGAGGGCGGTATCCGCATCGACACCCACGGTCGCTCGACGTCGTACGGACCGGGCGGCGCCTGGTACGAGACCGGGCCCGACGCGGTGTTCGCGCAGGCCGCCGTCGATCGTCCCAGCCGCTTCATTCGGGTCATGATCCTGCCGCGCGCGCTCGTCGGCAAGAGCTCGATCCAATACGTCAACGAGGCCGACAAGGACAAGCCGCGCGTGCAGCAATACAAGATCTTCGCCGACGCACCGATTGCACGGCCGAAGGAGTAGTACGCGTTTCCCGACTGCATGCGCGGGCGCGGGCACCCTTCGCTTTATCAATCCTACATTTGCTAGAATGCGACGTCTCTCCAGAGGACATGCCGCATGTACAGCGCGACGATCGGACCCAGCCGCTACGCCTTTCCCGATCTCAAGACGCTGCTGGCCAAGGCGTCGCCGCTGCGCAGCGGCGACGTGCTCGCCGGCGTCGCGGCAACATCGGGCGAGGAGCGCGTGGCGGCGCAATACGCGCTCGCCGACCTGCCGCTTGCGACCTTCCTCGCTGAGCAGGTGGTTCCGTACGAGAGCGACGAGGTGACGCGGCTCATCGTCGACAGCCACGATCGTGCAGCGTTTGCCGTGATCGCCCATCTCACCGTCGGCGGACTGCGCGACTGGCTGCTGTCGGACGCATCGACCACGGACGCGCTCGCCGCGCTCGCCCCCGGGATCACGCCGGAGATGGCGGCGGCGGTCAGCAAGATCAGCCGGCTCCAGGATCTCATGGTGATGGCGGCCAAATGCGCGGTGGTCACGCGCTTCCGCAACACCATCGGGTTGCCCGGCCGGTTGTCGGTACGGCTGCAGCCCAATCATCCGACCGACGATCTCGCCGGCATTGCCGCCAGCATTCTCGATGGCCTTCTTCTCGGCGCCGGCGATGCCGTCATCGGCATCAATCCCGCCACCGACAGCCCGGAGCGGGCGCACGCACTCCTCGCCATGCTCGAGGAGCTGCGGCTCAAGCTCGACGTGCCGACCCAGAGCTGCGTGCTGGCGCACGTGACCACCACGCTCGATCTGATCACCCGCGGCTCGCCGGTCGATCTGGTGTTTCAATCGATTGCCGGAACGCAGACCGCCAACAAGAGCTTCGGCATCGATCTTGCGCTGCTGGCCGAGGCGCAGGCGGCGGCGCTGTCGCTTCACCGCGGCAGCGTCGGCGATAACGTGATGTATTTCGAGACCGGACAAGGCAGCGCGCTCTCCGCCGGCGCGCATCACGGCGTCGACCAGCAGACGCTGGAGGCCCGCGCCTATGCGGTCGCGCGACGCTTCCGCCCTCTGCTGATCAACACCGTCGTCGGCTTCATCGGGCCGGAATATCTCTACGACGGCAAGCAAATCATCCGCGCCGGCCTCGAGGATCATTTCTGCGGCAAGCTCATGGGCCTGCCGATGGGCTGCGACGTCTGCTACACCAATCACGCCGAAGCCGATCAGGACGACATGGATGCCCTGCTCACGTTGCTCACCACGGCCGGCGTCAACTTCGTCATGGGCGTGCCCGGCGCCGACGACATCATGCTGGGATATCAGAGCACCTCGTTCCACGACGCGCTCGCCATGCGCGACCTGCTCGGCCGCCGCCCGGCGCCGGAATTCGAGGCTTGGCTCGCGCGGCAGGGGTTGATCGATACGTCCGCGCGCATCCGCCCGCACAGCATGCCCGGCGGTTTCCGTGCGCTCCTGCCGGCGTGAGGTCATGCGGCCGACATGAGCGAGCAACGCCCCCCAGCTCATCCACCGATCGCGACGGCTTCCAAACCGGCGCCGGACGAGCCGTGGGCCGAGCTGCGCCGCTTCACCGCGGCACGGATCGCGCTGCCGCGTAGCGGGGCGTCGCTCGCCACCGCGCCGCTGCTCGAATTCCGCCTCGCCCATGCACGCGCGCGCGACGCCGTGCATGCGCCGTTCGATACAGCGCAGCTGTGCGGCGCGCTCGCGCCGCTCGGTCTTCCCGTGCTCTCCATCGCCAGCGCAGCGCAGGATCGCCAGCAGTACCTGATGCGGCCTGACCTCGGCCGACGCTTGGCGGACCATGCCGTGGGGTTGCTCGCCGCCGGCGGCGGCCGCGACGCCGGCAGCGGCTACGACGTCGTGTTCGTCGTCGCGGACGGCCTGTCCGCGCGCGCGGTCACGGCGCACGCTGAGCCGCTGCTGAGCGAGGTGCTGCCGCGACTTTCGGACTGGCGCATCGCGCCGCTGGTCGTCGCGCGCCTTGGCCGGGTTGCGCTCGGTGACGTGGTCGCGAACGCTCTCAACGCCGAGATCGCGGTCATGCTGATCGGCGAGCGGCCGGGCTTGTCCGCGCCCGACAGCATGGGCGCCTATCTCACCTTCGCACCCACGCCGCAGACCAGCGATGCCGAGCGCAACTGCATCTCCAACATCCGGCCCGAGGGATTGTCCTATGCCGATGCCGCGATGAAGCTCGTGCATCTCCTGCGCGCCATGCGCGCGCGGCGGCTCTCGGGCGTTGGGCTCAAGGACGACGCCGACCGGTTGCTGATCGAGCAGCGCTGAATACGCACCGCTACCACCAGTTCTGATGAACCCGATGTGATCGGGATGAACCCGAATTAATGCGACGGTCCGCGACGGTCCGCTAAAATTGGCGCGCGCTGAGTTGGACGTCTTCGGCTGGTCCCACCTTGATATAGAGCCCGACAGGAGAGAGCGATGCGCCGCATGTCGGCAGCAGTGATGACGGCGGTCGGCCTCGTGGCGCTCGCCGCCGTGAGCCCCTCCACGCTCGCGCGCGCCGAGCCCGACGCCGAGCTGCGCGACCTCGTCACCCGTCATGTGCAGCCGTTGCTGCTGCCGCCCGGCGGCATGGCGGTCGCACTCTATATCGACGGCCGCACCGAGTTCTTCAACTTCGGCATGGCCGACACCGCGCGCAAGCAGGCGATGACGTCGGATGCGCTGTTCAACCTCGCTTCGGTCGGCAAGGTGTTCACCTCCACCCTGCTGGCGCAGGCGGTCAAGCGCGGCGAGGTCGCGCTCGACGACCCGGTGGCGAAATACGTGACCGAGCTGCAGCAGGGCGGCGACATCCGCAAGGTCACGCTCGGCCAGCTCGCGAGCCACACCTCCGGGCTCCATCGCGTGCCGCAACAATACGAGACCTGGCACCGCGGCCAATATTCGCTGCCCGACTTCATCCGCTATCTCAATGCGTGGCAGGCGGACGACGGCCACACGCCCGGCAAGCAGGACATCTATTCCAACACCGGCTTCGTGCTGCTGGCGCTGGCGCTGCAGCGCCGCTTCGACCTGCCATACGCGAAGCTGCTGGAGCAGCGCCTGCTGGCCCCGCTCGGCATGACCTCGACCGCGATGCCGGTGCCCCGCCCCAACGCGCGCGGACAGATCGCGCCGGCGCTGCGGCAGCGCGCGGTGCAAGGCTATGCCGTCGACGGCCATCCGGTCGGCCAGCCCGGCAACGAGCAGGGCGTCTTCAACTGGGCCGGCACCGGGCAGATGTATTCCTCCGCCCGCGACATGGCGGTGTTCCTCGCCGCCAATCTCGGCGCGCTGCCCAACAATCGTCCGCTGCAGGACGCGATGGCGTTCGCGCAGCAGGGCGTATTCACGGTCAATCCGCGCTTCACCCAGGCGCTCGGCTGGCAGGTCGTGCGCAACGACGATCTCACCATCGTCGACAAGAACGGCGGCCTCAACAACACCTCGACCTATATCGGCATGATCCCGCAGAAGCGAATCGGCATCGTGATCCTCGGCAACCGCGGCAAGGAGCCGGCCACCCGCATCGGCCGCCAGATCATGCTCGCGCTCGCGCGCAGCAACGTCGCCGCGACCGACGACGGCAACAACGGCAACTGAGCACGCGGCTTCGGCCGCCGTTGGCCGATCGCGCCCGCAGCGCGATTCGCCCCGCGCCGGGTTTCGCCGACCCTGCTTCGTGGAAGCGCGCCCGATGAACCGTGGCATGCGCTGGTGACACCTATGACCGAGGTCCGATGGCGTCGCGGCCCCTTCGCCCTGCGATAGCGGCTCGCTATGGTCTCTAAACTCAAGATGTACCCTATTCCTATTCGCTAGGTCGTTGGCAGGCGATAGCCGCCGGCTATCGCACCGAAGTCCCTTTTGGTGTATAAAGTTCCGGTCAGCGGCCTCAGGGAGAGAAGCGATGCGCCCGACGACGCGGATGCGAGGCTGGATGCGGCAAGAAGCCCTCTGGGTGGTCGTCATCGCGGCCATCGCCAGCAATATCTCCATGTTGATGCAGATCGCGGGTTTGGCTTCGGTCCTACCGGACTGAGGCAGACCCGGCGGCGCCGCCGCGGTCAACACGTCCCGACACGTCGCCGTCAGCTCGCGCCGTTGCGCAGCACGATGCAGGCGCCGCCGGCGCGGCGGATGCTGCCGCACAAGGAGTCCGCCGCCTGGCGCGTCTCGGCGCCCACCCGCACCTGGTAGAACGGCCGGGTGCCGCGGCTGCGGAACACGCTGCTGAGGAGGCTCGGGTCGCGTCCGGTCAGCACCTCGGCATAGCGCTTGGCCAGCATCGCGTAGTTCGACAGCGCATGGTCGCGCGAGAACCCGGCGGCAAGCTGCACGCCCCACGGGCTGCCGGCCACGATGTTCACCCGCTCCTCGAGCTTCTGCACGAACGGATTGGGCGCGCGATGCAGCAGCGCCATCAGCTGCGTGCAGTTCGGCCGCGCCGGCTGCACCGGCTCGCGCTTGCCGCTGCGCGCCCACTCGTCGGCCGAGATCCCGGTGATGGCCTGCACGTAGTTCTGCGTTTCCGCCGGCAAGGTGCGCCGGCCGGAGAGCCAGTCGCGCACCCGCTGCGGGCCGGCATTGTAGGCGGCCGCCGCCAAGCCGAGATTGCCGAACTGGTCGGCGAGCTCGCGCAGGAACTCGGCCGATTTCGGCAGCGCCTGCACCGGGTCGAACGGATCGAGCAGCCCGCGCTCCGCCGCGGTGCGCGGCATGAACTGGGCGATGCCCTGGGCGCGCTCGCCGCTGCGCGTGCGCGGTCCGACCACGCCGGGCTGGAACCGGCTCTCCTGCCAGATCACCCGCGCGAAGAATTCGAGCGGCAGGTTGTGCGCGCGCGCCGACGCCTCGATCATCAGGCACACGGATTCGCGCAGATCGGCATCCGAGGGCGGAGGCGTGGCGGCCGGCGGCGTGGCGGCGTTCTGTTCCGCCGGCGCGGCGGCTGCGGGTGGTGTCGGCGCACCGGCATCCGCTGGCGGCGCGTCCGGTTGCGCCGGCTCGGCCAGCGCGGGCGACGTCGCGAGTAGCAGCAGCGCGATGATGGCAATGCGGGCCATGCGTCTCAACGATGAAGACGGCGTTGCGGTTCGGCCCAAGAATAGCAGCGTCGCCGCGAGGCGCGAAGCTCGCTCTCGTCGCCTGATGCGCCGTGTCGATATGCTCTAAGATCACCGCCCCGAAACCCCTGCGTGTTGCTTTCCCATGTCCCTTCCCCTGTCCGGCCTTCTCGTCGTCGCGCTCGAGCAGGCGGTGGCGGCGCCGATGTGCACCTGCCGCCTCGCCGATGCCGGCGCGCGCGTGATCAAGATCGAGCGGCCCGAGGGCGACTTCGCCCGCGGCTACGACAAGCTGGCGAGACCGCGGGAGCTTGCTTTCGAAGCAAGACGGGCGTGAACGCCCTGATGCCGCCGAGAGTAACGGCGAGAGCGCGTATTTCGTCTGGCTCAACCGCGGCAAGGAATCGCTGGTGCTCGACCTCGCGCGCGACGACGACAAGGCCGTGCTGGCGGCGATGCTCGCCAGGGCCGACGTGTTCGTGCAGAACCTCAAGCCCGGCGCGACCGCCAAGCTCGGCTTCCCGCTCGACCAATTGCGGCGCGCGCATCCGCGGCTGATCATCTGCTCGATCTCCGGCTACGGCGAGGACGGCCCCTACGCCGCGCGCAAGGCCTACGACATGCTGATCCAGGCCGAGTCCGGGCTCGCCTCGGTCACCGGGTCGCCCGACGCGCCGGCGCGCGTCGGCGTCTCGGTCTGCGACGTCGCCGCCGGGATGAACGCCTACGAGGCCATCCTCGAGGCGCTGATCGCGCGCGACAAGACCGGCGACGGCGCCGCGATCTCGATCTCCATGTTCGACGCCATGGCCGACTGGATGGCGGTGCCGCTGATGCAATACGAGGGCGGCCAGCCGCCGCGCCGCATCGGCCTCGCGCACACCTCGATCGCGCCCTACGGCGTGTTCAAGACCGCCGACGGCGTCGACATTCTCATCTCGATCCAGAGCGACCGCGAATGGCGCGTGCTGGCCGCGCAGGTGCTCGGCGACGCGGCGCTCGCCGCCGATCCTGCGTTTGCCACCAACGTCGCGCGGGTCAAGCGCCGCGCCGACACCGACGCGAAGGTGCAGGCGATGTTCGGCGCCACCGACGCCGACGCGCTCACGCAGAAGCTCGCGCAAGCCGACATCGCCTTTGCCCGCGTCAACGACACCGCCACGCTGGCGGCGCATCCGCAGCTGCGCCGCATCGAGGTCGCGACGTCCGTGGGCGCGGTGTCCTATCCCGCCCCGGCCGCGCGCCGCGACGGCGCGCCCCGGCGCTACGGCGCGGTGCCTGCGCTGGGCGAGCACAGCGATGCGATCCGCGCCGAGTTCATGCCGGGCAAGCGCCGCGGCGATAGGCGTGGGCAACATCGCTCCGCGTCTCATCCCCGTCACGAGTGTGCGCGGGCTTGACCACGGCGAATCCGATCTTCTTTGGACGCGCAAACGTTTTCGCGAAGCGGGATGGACCCCCGGGTCAAGCCCGGGGGTGACGCACCCGTCGAGTCGCGCATGCGTCACCTGCTCACCTCGCGTCGGCGTTGCGCTGCTTGGTGGAGAGATAGAAGTAGCCGACGCGGTTGTTGGGCGGCGTGGCGAACCAGATGCGGCCGTCCTTGTCGAGGAAGAAGTCGCGCATGCCGTTGTCGGTATAGGGCATGGGATATTCCGTCACCTTGCCGGTGGCGGGATCGAGCCGGCCCATCACGTCGCGCCATTCCGACGAGTACCAGACCGAGCGGTCGGGCGCGATGCCGAGCGCATACGGCTTGGTCTTGGCGTTGGGCAGCGCGTATTCCTTGAACGTCTCGGTCTTGGGATCGAAGCGCTCGATCTTGCCGCTCTCGTAGATGCAGAACCAGATCATGCCGTCGTCGTCGATCTGGATGCGGCGCGGGCGATCGCGCGTGGGCGGGATGTATTTCGTCACCTTCAGCGTCTTCGGATCGACCTTGCCGAGCGAGCCCGCCCGCGTCATCTCGGTGAACCAGACCGTGCCCTCCTTATCCAGCGCGATGCCGTAGGCGGTCGGCACGTCGGGGATGTGGGTATAGGTCTGCGTCTTCGGATCGAAGCGGGTGAGCCCGCCGGTCGACCAGATCGAGCCGTCGGGATGCACCTTGATGGTGTGCTTGCGCCAGTCGTCCTGGAATTCGCTGATCTTCTCCGTCGCCGGGTCCCAGCGCCCGAGCTTCTTGGCGCCCGCCTCGGTGAGCCACACCGAGCCGTCGGGCGCCGGCACCGCCGAATGGATCAGCGCCGGGCCCGGATGCGGCACGCGAAACTCCTTGATCTCGCCGCTCGCCGGATTGAAGCGCGCGATGCGGTTCGACACCCCGTATTGCGGGATCCAGAAATTGCCCGCGGGGTCGGGATGCGCGGTCCAGGGGAAACGATTGGGCCCGGGCATTTCGAAATCGACATAGACGATGTTGAGCGCCTCGTCGGCGAACTTCGCCGTGGTGTCCTCATAGGCCGCGAGCTCCGTCGGCGACTTCGGCAGCACCGAGGCTTCGCCGAACACGTGGGTGAGATAGGACACGACCTCGTCGGCCTGGGCGTCGCTGAAGCCGGCGCGGTCGGCGAGCGAGGAGCGCATGGCCTCGCGCATGAACTCGACCCGGGTGCGCCAGCCGTCCTCGTCGGTGGTCACCGCCGCCATCTTCGACTGGAAGCCGTGGCAGCTCAGGCAATTGTCGAACAGCGTCTGCTTGCCGCGCGCCTCCGGCAGGAGCTGCAGGCCCTGCAGGATGGTGAGATCGCTCCAGCGCACCGGCGCGGTCTGCAGCGCAAAGTCATGCGCCGCGCTGCCGTCGGCCGCGAGCGTGATGCCGCTCTTGGGCTCGGACCTGGTGCCGAGCGCGCGCACGCTCAGGCGATAGTCGCCCGCCGGCAGGTTCTCCACCACGTAGCGGCCGGCTTTGTCCGTGAGCACGCTCACCGTCATCTTGAGCTTGCCGTGGCGCGCCTGCACGAACGCCGCGCGCAGCGGCGCGCCGTCAGGCCCGGTCACCGTGCCTGATATGCTGGCGGCATCGGCGGGCGCCGAGACGAGGACGGCCGCGACGACGAACGAAACCGATAACGCTGCGATGGACGCGACGAAACCCGCGCGCACGATCGATCGTGCCGCGGCAGTCCTGGCAAATGACCGCATGGCGTTTCCTCGTGTTGGTCTTGTGTGACGGCCGTTCTTGCGCGACGGCCGTTGCCGCATATTCGGCTCCTGCACGTGATGCGTGTCAACATGAGACTTGGCATCGAAGCTGCGCGGGATTGGCCGTCCTGGGCGCAAGCAAATAGTCCCTCCTCTGTCATTGCCGGGCTTGACCCGGCAATCCATCCTCTTCGTGAACGAGTCTGGCGAAGAATGATGGACCCGCGGGTCAAGCCCGCGGGTGACGGCCTCAGCTTGCACCGCTCTCGCGCAACGCGCTCGGCCGGGACACGAGAGTGTGCTTGCGGCAGACAAAGGCCGGGTGCACCATAGAACAACTCAAAAAAACGCTCGGGAGGACGTCATGCCCAACGACAACGACGGGCGCAGTGCGCCCCGCGATGTCTCGCGCCGCCATCTGTTCAAGCAAGTGGGACTCGCCGGTGCTGCCGCTGCAGTCACCGCCACCGCGCCTGGTGTCATCACTGCAGCCGCGCAGCCCGCACCCGCCGCAGAGCCAACGACGACCGCGGCCGCGCCGAGGCCGCCAGCTGCAATACCCACGACACCGCTCGCAGCGCCACGGCTCGAAGCGCTGGAGACGCTCACCGCCGCCGAAGCCGACACGCTCGAGGCCATCGTCGCGCGGCTCATTCCCACCGACGAGAACGGCCCCGGCGCCACCGAGGCGCGCGCGGCGCATTACATCGACCGCGCGCTCACCGGGCCGCTGCGCACCTCGCGCGCCAGCTATGCCGCCAACCTCGCCGCCATCGACGTCTACGCGCAGGCGAAGAAGGGCGCGCCGTTCGCCAAGCTCGCGGCGCCCGATCAGGATTCCGTGCTCGCCGACATGGAGAAGAACGTCGCCACCGGCTTCACGCCCAACGCCGCCGCGTTCTTCACGCTGGTGCGCACCCACACCATCCAGGGCACGTTCTGCGATCCCTATTACGGCGGCAACGCCAACTTCGTCGGCTGGGACCTGATCGGCTATCCCGGCATCCGGCTTGCGGTCACCGCCGACGAGCAGCGCATGAAGACGCGCGCCAAGCCCGAGCGGTCCTCGGCCTATGCCGACGCCGGCTTCGCGATGAACGGCGCTACCAAGGGAGGCGGCCATGGCCATCGACCTTAAGAAGACCGACGTCGTCATCGTCGGGCTGGGCGCGGTCGGCGGCGTCGCCGCGCTGCCGCTCGCGCGCGCGGGCCTCGACGTGATCGGCATCGAGGCCGGCACCTGGCTGTCGCCGCGCGATTTCGCGCCCGACGAGCTGCGCAACAATTTCCGCGGCTGGCCGCAATCGGCGCAGAAGGCCAACGGCGAAATCCCCACCCATCGCCCCAACGCGTCGGCGCCCTATTCGCCGCGCCTTCCCATCCATCCCATGATGAACGCGGTCGGCGGCACCTCGCTGCACTACTGGGCGCAGAGCTGGCGGCTCAATCCGTGGGACTTCAAGGTGGTGAGCGAAACCACGCGCCGCTACGGCGCCGCGCGCATCCCCAAGGGCTCGACGGTGGAGGACTGGCCGTTCGGGCTCGAGGAGCTCGAGCCCTTCTACGACAAGGTCGAGTACGAGGTCGGCGTCTCCGGCCAGGCCGGCAATGTCGGCGGCACCATCGACAAGCGCGGCAACATCTTCGAGGGCGCGCGCGCGCGCGACTATCCGATGCCGGCGCTCACCGGCACCGAGTTCACCGAGCACATGGCGACCGCCGCGCGCGGGCTCGGCTGGCATCCCTTCCCCGGCCCGGCCGCGATCAACTCGCAGACCTACGACGACCGCCCGGGCTGCCTCTATCACGGCTTCTGCAACCGCGGCGGCTGCCACGTCAACGCCAAGAACTCGACCGCGGTGAGCACCATCCCCAAGGCGGTCGCGACCGGGCGGCTCGGCGTGGTGACGCAGGCGATCGTGACCAGCGTCGCGGTCGACGAAGGCAGCGGCCGCGTGCGCGGCGTCGTCTATCTCAAGGGCGGCGAGGAATACTTCCAGCCCGCCGACGTGGTGCTGCTCGCCGGCTACACCTACGAGAACGTGCGCATGCTGCTGCTCTCGAAGTCGAAGCCGTTCCCCAACGGGCTCGCCAACAACGGCGGCCAGGTCGGCCGGCACTACTTCAGCCACCACACCGCCGCGACCGTCACCGCGCTGTTCCCGTTCGACCTCAACAACTGGTACGGGCTGCCGGCGCAGGGCGTCGCGGTCGACAACTGGGCCGACGACAACTTCGACCATGCCGGCCTCGACTTCATCGGCGGCGGCAATCTCTGGGTCTATTCCGACCGCCGCCCGATCTCGGCCGCGATCATGAGCACGTTCGGCCAGGCGCCGACCTGGGGCACGAGCTGGAAGGCGTTCATCAAGGAGAACGCCGACCGCTGGAACATCGCCTACCTGCAGAAGACCACGCTGCCCTACGAGGACAACGTGCTCGACCTCGACCCCGTCGTGAAGGATGCGCTCGGCTTCCCGGTGATCCGCATCACCGCCGACAACAAGGACAACGAGAAGAAGATCGGCGCCTTCATCCAGGACAAGATGGCGCAGTGGTTCATGGCGGCGGGCGCGAAGACGGTGGAGCGCGGGCCGCCCGGCACCATGGGCCCCTCGACCCATGCCTATGGCGGCACCCGCATGGGCGACAACCGCGAGACCAACGTGGTCAACCGCTTCGGCTTCGCGCACGAGGTGCCGAACCTCGGCATCCTCGGCGCCTCCGTCATGGGCACCAGCGGCGCCCACAACCCGACCCTGACCGCGCAGGCGCTGGCCTGGCGCACCGCCGAGCATCTGCAGCGCAACTGGAGCACGATCGCGAATTGATTCGCGTGACGCGACGCAGTTGACGCGACTCGGCGCTGCTGCGCGACGGCCGTGCCGCGGTGCTGCCAACGCTGTTGCGGCGAACTCGGTGTGTTCCCCTCCCCCTTGTGGTTCTCGAGGTGGGGTTTCCCCGAGATGGAAGTTGATTGCTGGCGGTTCATAACGCATTGATTTTCCTTGCGCCAATGCGGACGGCGTTTCACCGTCGCTCCTGTCGTTTCATTCTCGGTGCTACCTATGTGAGTTCAAGGTAGCACCTTCGGACAGGTGCCTTCCATGCCGCGCATCAAGTTGACCAAGAGCGCCATCGACGCGCTGCCTACTCCCTCGTCAGATGTCGTCTACTGGGACGCTGCGTATCCCGGTTTCGGCGTGAAGATCACCCCCAAGGGCCGCAAGGTGTTCATCGTTCTGTACCGCACGGGCGGTGCCGGGTCGTATCTGCGCAAATACACCATCGGGCCATATGGCCGCGTAACGCTTCATCAGGCCCGCGTGGCAGCGCAGAAGGTGTTCGCAGCGAAGCTCGTAGGACGGGATCCGGCGGCCGAGAAGCGCGAAGCCAAGCGGCGAGTAGTGGCAGATCGGGTCGATGATTTGCTGGAGGACTTCATTGCCCAACGACTTTCAAAGAACCGCTCGGTGGCCGAGATTTCCAGGCTTCTTCGTCGGGAGGTGGGAAAGCCATGGGTGGGCCGGAGCATCCATGAGCTCACCAAGCGAGATGTGGTTGAAGTCGTCTCAGCAATTGAGCAACGCGGCGCACCCGGCGCTGCCAACAAGACCTTAAAGTCGATCAAGACTTTCCTGCGTTGGTGCGTGGGTCGAGCCGTCCTTGATCGATCCCCGGCCGAGGGGGTGCCGCTGCCGGCGAAGGAGGTCGCTCGCGACCGAGTACTGGACGACAGGGAGCTTGCCCAGGTCATCCTAGCGGCTCGAAAGATTGGTGGACCATATGGAGGTATTGTTGAGCTCTTGGCGCTGACCGGACAGCGGCGTGAGGAAGTCGCCGGTCTGCCGTGGGAGGAGCTAGATCTCGCGCAACGAATTTGGACGATCCCCAAAGCAAGAACAAAGAACGCCAAAGCGCACATCGTCCACCTGTCGAGGCAAGCATTGACCGTGCTTAAACGTGCGGGCCAGCGAGGGCCACTTGTCTTCTCACTGCTCGGAACCAAGCGCTTCCAGCACTTCACTCATGCCAAGCGTCGGCTCGATCAGCTCTCTGGGGTGACCAGATGGCGCCTTCATGATCTACGCCGGACCTGCGTGTCTGGGATGGCACGGCTGGGCGTTGCGCCGCACGTGGCGGATAAAATTCTTAATCACCAGTCCGGCACGATCTCTGGCGTTGCGGCGGTTTATCAACGGCACGAGTTTTTGGCAGAGCGCCGGACTGCTCTCGACCTGTGGGGAGCTCATGTCGACCAACTGCTCAGAGAACGATCTCACGAGCAGCTTAAGAAGGTTGCGTGATACTGCCTTTCAACCCATCGGCACGTAAGTCACGAGCGCGGTCAAGGGGATGAGCAACAGCCTTCTAAGCTGAAGGTCGCTGGTTCGAATCCAGCCGGAGTCGCCAATATAATGAGCTGCTTAGAAAGGTGAAATTTCGTGGATTGAATGTGAACTACTGCATACATCCCTGAGCTTGACGCGCGCAGTTTCGCCTAGGACACAACCACCATAACAGCTCCATCGCGATCCACTTGCACAGGGAGGAATTAGATATGCGGCGCTTATTTTTGACGGCAACGATAGGGATGGGGCTTATATCGGCTTCCTGTCCAGCTATTGCGTCGCAATCGATTGATCCTTGTCATAAGCAATGTTCGAAGTACTATAAAAACAACACCTATGGCGATTGCCGGAATGTGTGCGACCGAGGCAAGGTGTACACCGCGCCAGCGACGAACAGTTCGACCGCAAGCCCCGCGCCCGCGAGCAAGGATTCGGCCGCCGCGCCAATGAACAACGAGAGGATTAAGCGGCTGAGGGAGCTGCGTGAACGATCCAAGGGTTCGGCTGGCGAGGCCCAGGCCAACGTGAATACCGGCCCGAGTGTCGAGCGGCGGCGCATCTGGAGCAACGACGGCGGCGGCAGCAGCAGCAGCAGCAGCAGCAGCCTCAAGGAGAAGCTCGGCGATTTCTTAAAGGGGGCGGTCAAAGGGGCGATCAAGGGCGCGGCCGACAGTTTGAACTAACGACTTCTGCAAGCGCCGCCGATTGCGCGGAATGAGACACGGGCCACCATTGCTAGGCCAGTCCTAAAAACCGCGGCAGCGGCCACGCTATGCTAAGACCCATGGCACGGCTCGGTCGGCGACGCTCACCCGCTCGATTACGTTGAGGCACGGGACGAGAGCACCCTTGGCCCTCGGACGCGGGAGGCCCTTCTCCGAGGCGGGGGCCTTCGCCACAGCAACCGAACCGCGCCATCTACACTGACGTGATGGCGTGTCTGCTGCCAGGCGGCCCAGCCAGGCGACGCTAAGGCCCCAGCGCCTCGTGGCTTTTATGTGTCGGGCTTAGCGCACTTTGCCTAGGCGCTTGATTGCTGCGGCCGGGTCGAAACCGATCGCTTTCGCCAGCGCCAGAAATTCCACCACGTCGACACGCCGTTGACCACTTTCGACGCGGGCAATCCAAGACTGATGCTGATTGAGCCGTTCGGCTACGTCCTCCTGGCGAAGGCCAGCACGCATCCGTTCAGCGATCAGCAGGGCTACTAGCGCTTGGTGCGCGGTGGTCTGGATTGTCTCCACCCCCATGCTGGTAAAGAGGGTGGCTTTTTATCTAAAGATCAGATACGGTTGTGTCTACAAAACTTACGACCAAGGGATGACAGAAGGGAAGTTGCTTGGTGCTGCAAGCGCTACTTTTCCAATGAAATCGGACGCTACCACCCCGACATGCCTCGAACGCTTCGTCGCCCTGATCCTGCTGATCCTGGCCTGCTCGGTTGTCGCCAGCGGGTTCCTGCTGGTGTGGCTACTGTTGTCTCCGCTGTTCTGATCCCTCGCCCCTTCCCCGATTTTTTCGCGCCCATGCCGACCCCGGGCATGCGGATTTCCTCCGACAACTTTTTTTAGACCTTTCGTGACATTGCCGGGCGACCTCCGCGCCGACGAGCGGTGTCGGGCGTGGCTGCTGTCTATCAGCACCACGAGTCCTCGCAGGACGGAAGGCGGCCTGGGCCTATGATGGGCCGACGTTGCCAAGCTAGTCCAAAGAACCGAATCCATCTAAGAATTGTCGCATCACCAATGCCGGTCGGCTGTCATGAACACGCAAGATGTTTTCGATCGGCTAAGGGATCCCAAGCGCGGACTTCCTGCCCTTCTTCAAGACGTATCCCGCAAAGGCTCGAAGACGATAAAAGAAGCGCTGGAGCTCCTGGATCATATCGAACTGCTGCAGTGGTCGGTCGATCAGCTTTGGGAGGACCTTGATGACAATCGCGCCCTCCACGCAAAAAATTTGGCGCGCTTTTCTAACGATAAGCCCGGTTGTGACCAAGTCGCCGCGGCTTTCGCTCTCGATGCTGTGATCAGCTTCCTGAGAAGTTCTCCTAGCAATTCACCGAGCGACATCATCGGCGACCGCCGCAAGCGCTTCAAGATCCTTGATGAACTTCGACAAGCATTGCTTGACTTGTCGGAGGGCAGCGCTCCTGCGCCGATGTTAAGGCCGCAGGGCAAGAACAGAGGGCGGCGAGCCGATGTGTCGTCAGTTCTGGTGTTGAAAGGCATCTTGGCTGGGCTCATGCACCGCCAACAGCGCGCGGGCCTGTCGCGGTATCAAGCCGCGAAGTGGATTGCCGACAACATGTCTCCCAAGCTTGCGTCCGTGATCTCGCGGCAGCCAATTTCGGCCGGCATGGTGGAGGAGTGGCTGGACCGTTTCGGGGGCAAGCACGCCGAGAAAAACGCCGCTAGGAAGGCGTATCTCGTGTGGTCGCAGGGCGACTCTTCTCCACTCACAAAAAAGCTGTTCAAAACCATCACGGAACGGATCGGGGCAGGCGAATATTAAACCGAGATAATTGGCGTTTTATCCGGGAGGCACATTGGCAATCATCGTCCCCACACCTCAAGACGATGAGAAACACGCCGATGAACAAACAGCACCTAGAGTTCTCAGCTGTGCTGACCGCTAAAGAAGCGGCCACTCGGATGAAGGTTAGCCTCTCCTGGCTCGCCAAGGCGCGCATGCGCGGCGATGGGCCGCCCTACATCCAGATCGGGCGTTCCATCCGCTACGCCGAGGCTGCCCTCTTGCAGTGGATGAAGTCTCGGCAGCGCATGTCAACGAGCGAGCAGTAGCCGTGGCAGAGCAACCAGGAAGCTGCGCAGCAACCCAATGGCTGCTCCAGGTGTGATCGCCAACTCCGTAATAATCGTCCATCTCAATACATCAGTTTGCATCAAGAGGAACAAAGATGAACCAAGATTAGGAACGAATATCCAAGTACAGCTGAACTTTATACTGTTGACGTCTTCCTAATTTACGCTACCGTACATCCTGCGCCATCCCAATCCATCAGCATGCTCAAGCCCGCGGTCCCAATGAATAGCAACCCCACGCTCCTGGAGCCGTCGTTCGTGGACGCAATGATCGCTATCGGGAAGGCAGACGATCTGTCGGATCAGCACCGGCGGCATTGGTCCTGCTCGTTGAAGCAAATCGGCAAATGGCTTGACCGCCCACTCTCGTTGATTTCCGGCCCGCTGGACCTCGGTGCGGATGCCCGTGGGGCAATTGCACCATGCCCGGGTCGGCGTCACGGCCAAGACAATGGCCAATCACAAGTCAAACGTCCGGGTTGCGCTTCGCTGGTTCAGCAAAGAGCACGACGTGCCGCTCCGTGGCGTACCGCTATCGCCGAAGTGGCTGACTTTGCGCGACAGCATCAAGGACGGCGGACAACGGGCCCGGCTTTACGGCTTGATGCGTTACTGCTCGGGGCGAGGCATCGAACCTCTCGCGGTCAACGACAGCATTCTCGATTGCTACTTGGTGTACCGCGCCAAGACCACGGCATTGGCCGCGAACGACATGGCGCGGCGCTCCATTGCGCGGGCCTGGAACGCCGGCGTGATTTGCATCTCAGGTTGGCCGAAGGAGCGGCTCAGCGAGCCCGCTCTTAAGGCGCGGACTACTCCAGCCTGGGAGGATTTCCCGGCGGGCCTGCTTAGGGATGTGGACGCCTATCTCAGCGGTATCCAAAAGGTCCACCGCGGGTTCTCGGGCAAGCGGATCCGTCCCTGCGCGGACTCGACGATCCGCACGCGGAAGGCAGAACTCAAGGCAGTGGCTTGCAAAGCGGTGGCGCTCGGCTTGCCAATTGACCGTTTCACCTCGCTCGCCGGTCTACTCCATCCCGACGTGATCGAGTCCGTGATTGAAGCGTATTGGAGGGGGAACGGGAAAGAACCCAGCGTCTTCACGGTCAACGTCGCCGGGAATCTCCTTAGCGTCGCTCGTGCCACGAACTGCTTGGATAGACATGCTGTTGATCGACTCGACGAGATCAGAGCGGCGCTCGAGGACTATCGCCGGTCGGGGTTGACCAGCAAGAATCTCAACCTGGTTCGACTGGTCCTCACGGACGGGATTTGGAGCGAGGTCGTCTCGCTGCCGAACGTCTTAATGCAGCAGGCCCGGGCCGCAAAGTATCACTCGCCCACCAAAGCAGCCGTTACCGCGCAACTGGCTGTCGCCATCGCTATTCTTACCTTCGCCCCAATCCGATTGGGCAACTTGGTCGCGATCAACATCGGCGAAAACCTCATCAAGCCCGGCGGGCTGCATTCGCCTTTCAGGCTCGTTTTTCCCCACTACGACACCAAGAACCGTGTGGATCTCGATTTCCCGTTGGACCGAGAGCTGAGCAACGTCATTGATGAATACTTGCACGAGTTTCGGCCAAGCCTGCTGCGGGGCTGGAATGGCAATTGGCTCTTCCCTGGCGAAGCGGGCGCAGGCAAGGCCGCCAACACATTAAGCACGCAACTCATCCGGCGCATCCAGCGGACCGTTGGGATCAGGATCACTGCCCACCAATTCCGTCACGCCGCGGCAGCAATTTATCTCAAGCACCGGCCGGGCGACTACGAAACCGTCCGCCGGTTTCTTGGCCACCGGAGTGTCCAGACGACCACCAGCTTTTACATTGGCCTGCAGACCACACAGGCGACCGAGGAGTTCGGCAAAATCGTCCGGGAACAGATGAAGTTCGACATCGAGACCGCCTAACTGGGGCATGAGGATGTCGACACTGCACAAAGGGAAGAAATCAAATCGACCCGCGCCTCTCTCGCTTCCGATCGACCTGTGGCCCACCGCCGATCGTTCGGCATGGGAGTCAGCTTGCCTGACTTCCGATCGCCTCAAGCGCGGAGGCGCCGCTAGTCACCTCAAGTCCGTAACGCGCAATGATCTCGCTTACTGGTACGGCTACTTTCTGGGTTTTCTGAGCCGGAACGGCTTGCTCACTGAGGATAAGTCCGCCCCCGAGTACGTGAGCCCCGAGAACGTCGACGACTATCTCATGGAGATCAAGCACCGCGTCGGCTCAGTCAGCGTCCACAACGCGATCTACAAACTTCGGCGCGCCTCTCAACTCATTGCGCCAAATCGCGACTTCGCCTGGTTGGCCGAAATCGGGAAGGATCTTGCACTGACCATGCGGCCGCGGTCGAAGTCTGGCCGCTTGGTCTTGACTGAAGTTCTGGTCGAGGCTGGATTAAGTTTGATTGCGGAGGCAGAGACCTCGACATCTATGACCGGCTTTCGTCGGGCACGAGAGATTCGCAATGGTTTGATGATCGCATTACTTGCCCTGTGCCCGATTAGACTCAAAAACTTCGTCGCTCTGGAGATCGGTCGAACCTTCGTGGACGTCAATGACAAATGGTGGATCGTGCTCCCCGCAACCGAGACCAAGGAAGGCCGGGCGGACGAGCGTCCAATCGACAATATTTTGAACCCGGCGATCGAGAGTTACATCGCGACATTCAGGCCGATCCTAGAAGCGCGTGGTTCCCCTCGTCGGCTCTCTGGCTCTCGGGAAATGACGGAATGCCGATGAGTTATGGCGGCGTCCAGTTCAGAATCATGAAAACCGCTCTTTCAACCGTGGGCGTCGCCGTCAACCCGCATCTCTTCCGCACCTGCGCCGCCTCGACCGCCGCGACCCGAGCCGGTTCGAATCCGCATCTCGCCACGGCACTCCTTCACCACACTGATCCCGCCGTCACGAATCAGCATTATAACCGCGCATCAAGCATGACCGCCGCAAGCAGTCTCCGGGAGGTCATGCAAAAATACGCAAAAAACGAGACCTGAATTTCAAGAGGTTGGCGCGCGTTATGTTCTACAGAGAACTGAAGCGCAGCGGTTCGCAGATCGGCGCCGAACTGCCGCCACGGCGCGCAGCCTCTCCCGCTTTTCGATGAACTGGCGGGGAATGTTCCAGGACGTCTTGCATTTGCCGCCCGGACGAACGAGACGTTTCAAGGCGAGGCTGGGTGGGGTAAACTGACCGCATGGGCCGTCGCGTGCTGGCTCTCTGGTGAGTTGGTACAAAGGACGAGGGTAGCCTTGGGCGCATGACATCAGGGTGGAAGATTGTTACGGTGCTACCGAACCCCGGTGGCGCATCGCCACTGCAGGAATGGTCGCTTGTTGCTATTCCTGACAAAGGTGAGGCCATTCGAGCGATCAAGGCGCGCCACCCACACGCCGCCATAAGGGTCGATTCGGAGGCTGATGCGGAGCTTCTCGCAAAGTATGACGTAAGGGACGGCAAAATCTTTGTGCTCGTGGAAGGCTCGTGACCCGCAAGAAACGTCTCCGCGATCAACGACCTTCGGCATTCGTGTCTCCTTCGTCGCAGACCTACGTGGACTGTTCCCACCGCTACCGACCGGCGATTGTGCGAGGGTTCCGACGTTCCGATCGAGAACCCATGGATCCATTAGACGAACTGCTTTACCCCAGGGTGCTCTGTCCCTGGGCGCAGACGAGACGCTCGCGGCCATGCGATGATGCGGCATGCCGGAGCGGGCGACAGTGGGGCGGGAGCGCTAGCGAAGCGCAGGGAGCGGAAAATGCAGAAATCGCGCCCGCTTGGCTTAGGACGTCGGGGGCGATCCTGCGGGCAGCTCAATGATTTTGTTTGCTGTTTCAACGCTGTCATACACGGATACCCGGACTATCGGGTGGCCTTTCTTGATCACCATTCCAGCCGTTTCGGCAGCTTCAGCCGTCGCGTATGACCGCTTCGTTTGCCTATCCACTTGGAGCAAGAATCGGCCAACCTCGGGTCGCTTGCTCTGCGAGAGCACTTCCTGCACCATCTCCGGAGCAGGTTCCTCTGCTTCGCGCAGTTTGATTACTCGCGTTGCCATTCGCTGCTTGTCCCTGCTCAGAAATAAATCCGTGGAGAAACGGTCCACTGTTGAAGAACATAGCTGAGAAGTTTGCATCGGTCCAACAGAACGCCGCCGCAGGACGGCCAATTGATGTGCTTTTGTTCAATCGGCAGATGCGCAACGGGCCCTTTGCCGGAATCGCCATTGAAGGTCATCCAGTTGACTGTGTACCCGGCGAAGCTCTCATCGACCTCGATCACAAGCTCTTCACCGGGATAAAGATCACCTTTGCCCTGGCTGCGCACGTCTATGAATTGCCCTTGGCCATCCGGCTGGGCAATAAGGTGAAACTCGTTTCCTTTGTTGTCGACGATTCTCACGAAATTTGACACGTGGAAAGTCCGCTCCACCTTCTTCTCCTGGAAGAAGCCTTGAGAGAGTTGATGAGTTATTCGAATAGCAAACACACTGCTTTAAGGTCACCTGGTTGCAGCGGCCTATATGACCGATCCGGTTGCAGTGTTCATTTAGGCGTCCCAAAAAGGTCCGCGCCTCGCCGGAGCCGTCCGCGTACGCGGTTGCCAACGCAGCACGGAAGTGGGTCCGGTGAGCTGCTGATGCAAGACGAGTCCAATGCCTCATCGAATCGTGTCGCGTCGATATTGCGCATGTACCTACCAGGCTCGTTCGCCCTTCTTGTCGGCCACAGCCGTTCGGAGGCGCGGTTGATTACTGGGATAGCCGACGTGATCCGCCTCCTCCCCACCGTTTCCACCAGGGGATTTATGCAGCTACCAAAGCGGCTGAAGCTCCGAAATTTGAGCGCCTGCCGCTATGTCTGTGGTATTGCTGCATGCATTATATCCTACCAGCATGAAGCGCACGTGAAGCGAGCCACGTGCGGATAGCGGAGATCACCCATGTGGCGTGGACTTATCGGACTGCTTTTCGTTGTCGCGGCGATCGGCTGTTTTGTGGGAGCCCGATACGCGCCCGAGGCGACGAACATGTACATCCTCATTGATCTTGGTTGCGCCGCCCTCGCCGGGGCCGTCGCGACGCAGGTACCCGGCGCCGCTGCTTTCTTCTATTCGTACATCGCGGTGCTCGTTGTCACTCTCGGAGTGAATGGCTTCTTCGTCCTTGCCGCATCATTGGCAATCGCGTCGGCGCTGTCGTATTCCGCCTACCATTATCTTGTCAGCGGAAGCATGAGCCGGCTCCCCGAACCCGATCGCAGCGGGTTGCGGGGACACTGAAGCTGAAAAGCAGTCCGCTCGGAAAGTGTTCCTTTTTATGCGGTGGTTCGGGCTTGCGACCTTCGCTGCAATAACAGCTTATGCAATCGCGGGGCCGTAGCACATGCGACATTCCAGCCTCATGCGCATTGTATGAAGTGCTGGCGAACGAATGGCGGGATCTCGCCGATCAGATCGACAGGTTTAATCGGAGTGAGCGGTCTCGGCTCTGCTCAATGGTGCGTGGTGATTTGACGCGTTACTTGGAGGAATCCGTGAGAGTTCACTTTCTGGCGCTTTTCCTGAGCGTGGGCGCCGGGGCAGTTGCCGCAGAGCAAAACAGGCCACCGAGGCTCATCGCCATGGGCTGCAATTTTGATGGCGGCCTGACATGGCTGGCGCTTGGAAAAGTACGCGCCGTTTCTGAGCTGGATTCCTTTCGCGTAGAAATTCCAGACGTCGATTTGGAGCGGGTAGACGCGACAATATCTCCCTCTAGTATGGATATGTTTATGCCGTATGGGCAGGGTCCTGTGGTCGGCCCAATCAATGTGTCCAGAATCTCGATAGGCCCGCGGACGGTGGACGGTGTCGCAAACGGCAACGTGGTCACCGTTCATTTCAATATCCTATCCTCCTATTCGACTCCGACAGACTTTTTGGAGCCGGACGCGATCTCGTACATCCTGATTCTCAACAATAAGAGTACCGGGTGTCCGCGGTGATGGTCCCGCGCTCCGTTTGCAGCCAACCACCGACGAGCGGCTTCCCGTCTATAAAGAACGGGGAAATCCCGTCAAAGCACTTCTGCGAGCTTGTTCGCGCGGCTGAGAAGGTTGGCTAAATCGTTGTAGGGATGTTTCTAAGGATCGGCCCGGACGGGCGTCCCTCCTACTTCTTTCCGCTCGGTACCTTCTTGCGGGGCTTCGCCAGCGGATCGTCAGGGGACAGGGTCAAGCCCGGAGACTTGGACGTAGCGCCGCTACGCCTGGGGCCACTCTCCGCCGCCTCTTTCGCCTCTCGTAACGCTTTCAGGCGCACGGTTTTGGCGCGTTCGGCTTGGCGCTCGGCGTTATATTCGGACATCGCCTTGGCGCCTTCGGTTGCGCGCTCTGACTTCTTGAACTTGGCCTCTGCTGCTTTGCGTTCCCTGTCGTCGGTCATGGCTTGCTCCTGCAATTCATCCGGGCATGTTCAGCCAGCACCGGCAGGCGGGCAAGCGTTACCTAGGCCCGACCGCGCCGACAGCCCCGCCCTGCCCGCGATCAGCCGCCTCGACGAGGAACTAAACCCGATCCCTACCGCGGTGGCTCTTAGGCCAGGGTGAGCGATGACCGTCTATAATGCGCAACTCGATCTCGGAGCTATGGGATGCGACTCAAAAATCCTGGTAGGGGCATAGCCGTCATCAAGACTCCGGCGGACCTGCAAAAGGTGCGTCAACATTTGCTCGATCTCCCCGTGATCGAGGTCATCTCGCTTGAGGCCAGATGCCGGAATCCGTGCTACCTTCTCGGTATTATGCTCAACGACCTGATGATGGCGTTCCTTGTCGCATTCGCCGCGGTCACCGCCTCCGGTCTACTCAGCCGGATTTGGGAGTATTTCTGAGTGACTGGCCGTCGGCACACTCCATGGCTAAGAGGCGCAAGCCGCGGCCGAGCCCGCCGATCCGTCCAAGCCGAGGCTGGACGGCGCCCCTGGCGCGGCCGATCCGGTTGAAGGACGGCACCGAGTTTCGCAGCCTTGGCGATGCCGCCTGGTTTGTCCTGGTGCTGCCGCATCACTATCAGAAACGCAATTCCTGGAGGCGGGCGACCGAGTTGTTGTTGGAGGCCGCGGAACACGGTGGCAGCGTCGAGGCCGCGACAGAGCAGTTCGAGTTGGCACTGTTCCTCGAAGCCCGATACGTGCGGCAGTGATGTTCAGTCCGAGGTTTTGTGGACGATCCGCGCCCCGTGCCGCAACGTCACCTTCGCCTTTGGCCATCGCACAGGAAGTCGTATCTGCCCCGGAACCCGATACAGGGGAAACGCATTATGGAATCCGACGAATGGAACTTTGAGGGAGCAGACCCATGTCGTCCGGGACAGCAAAGGAATATGAAGACTTCGCTCGGGATTGTGTGAGGCTCGCCAACCAGGCCGACAGCCCAGAGCTTCGTGACAAGCTACTCAACCTGGCGCGCGAATGGATGCACGCCGTTATGGACGTTGAAGACGCGGCCAGCGCCAAAGAGGGCCAATGGTCGAAGGCACCCAAGCAAAGATCGAGCGGTGGCAGCACCGTGTTGATGAGCACCGAGCCGAACTAGAAGCGATGCACAGCCCGGAGGGGCGACAGTCCCTCCAATCTGTCATCGACTCCTATGAGCGGATGATCGCTCTCATACAGCGCAGGGCTGAGAAGCCGTAGGCCGCTTCAGTTGGGCGGCCTCGTCATCTGGCCATCTAGCCCTCTTGCCGTGCTACCGTTCTCGGCATGACCGCTCTCAAACAACTGGCTTTTTCCCTCGCGTTCGCCATCGCTGCAGTCGCCGCCGCTCAATATGTCATGTGGATTTTGAACGGCCAGCCATGAACACCCCATCGCTAACGCCACCTTGTTCACTCTCGAAGCCTCCGCGCGGGCTAGCAGCGCCTAGTTCACGCTCTTGGCCTTTGCCTTGGCTACAATCTCGTCGATGGCCACCTAAGCTTCATCCGTTCGTCTCAATGCGTGGGGTCATCAAAGGACATTTCCTTCCTCGTGGCCGAGGCGCACGAGAAATTCGATAAGAGCTTTTTCACCCGCAAGCTTGGCCCCAGGCTCCGAGTTGAAATCGGCGCCGCCCAGTTTGATCCCAAGCGGTTTTGGGCGGCTTTGAATTTCCCATGTCCATACCGATGGGCGGCCGCGGGAGCTTGTCACCACGAAATATTCGTCTGGGCGTAGTCGAGCCGACATGTGTTGGCCCCCTGGGCTGTTTGATGAAGGTCGGGCGCGGTTGAGCGGTCCGGCCCTGCGAGCGTCTCGCCGGCCTGGGCTCACTTGAGCGTGCCGCGGAAACCCTACCGCACTGCAGCAGTGCTACCCAAGCAAATCGGGGAACGCAATGCCTCAAATAGAGGCGATACAAGAACGTGCAAGATCGATTCGAACTCTTGGGCGACACCCGCTCAAATATGCGCCATGTCGTTGCCCGCCGCGTACCTCTCCCAGAATCTCACTCAGCCCCTTCCGTCCAAGGACGGGGGCGTCCTGCGAACGATCGGTGAGGCCGCCAACTACATGTTGGCGCTGCCTCCCGCTCGCGGCGAACGCTGCCAACGCTGGCGGCAGGCCACCAAGCTGATCCTTGAGCAAGCCGACGTAGCCGCAGTGAGCCATCAGGTTCACCTAGCGCTGTTCTATGACGCCCAGCTCGATATCAAGGCCATGCGATGAGCAAGGACCGATAAACGACTAATCGTGGAGCAAGGGGCGCGCTCTCGATCGCGCAGGGAGGCGCCACAGCCGGCCCTGCCCCGGCCGAGCTTGACCCGTAGCACTGAGCAATTCTGCACAGACCGCGCCAGTCCGGCTGCGCTATGAATCCAGTGGGGCGTTGAGCGCGGGGAAGCAGATGGCCGGCTACCACTTCGTAATTAGGAACAGCAAAAACACCGAAGACCTGGGCGGAATGGATTTTGCCGACGATGCTGCGGCGGTCGCCTTCGGCGACGGAGTAATACGAGACCTGATGCACTGGGCAGCCAAGCCATACGCCGGCTGGACAATGGAAATCATGGAAAATATTGACCTCATAGAGACCGCCGGTCCGATGATGGCCCCCCGGCCCTTTCAGCACGACCCGGCAAGCTGTCACCCGGCCATACCGCTGCTCCAGCTCGGCCACGTGCTTCTCAATCGAAGCGTGGATCTCGGGTGTTCCGCTCATGCCCTGGAAATCGATCTCAACGGGCGTTTGCATGATCCTCATCCAAGCGTCGAGGGGGGACTTTGCCGCCCTTCAAGCCGCCCTTTTGGCGATTTTCCGTTCTGAGCGTCGCCTTCGCATCTTCAATTTCACCCGTGGCAATCCGCATGACATGGACGGCGTTGCCGATCACGTCGGCGGGGCGGCGCTCGCCTTTGGGACCTCGGAGCATTACGCATTCTTCCTGGTAGCGGCGCCGTGCTTCTGGATGAAAACTTTGATCTGCTCTCGAAGCGAAGTTGTGGCAGATGCCGGCTTAAATCCAAGACATGCTTTTCGCAAAAGCAAGTCCTGAACGGCCGGAGGTAATTCATCCCATTGACTGACGAGCGCAGTAAGAAGTCTCCGAACTATGTCTTCTTCGTCAATACCGTACTTAATTATCGTCATGTCAGGTTGGCCTGATTGAATAGGGCTGGCCTGAATCGGAAAGGAGAAAAGGCTGGAGCTCCTTTCTTCGGAAGTGCGGCGGATGAACTCGCAACATATCGTTCCGGTCATGATACCATGGGGTGTAGATTATGGCTGACGAGGTTTTACACTCCGCCCCATGATGAATGACACTACGCTGAAGCAGATCGCAGCAGTCAAAGCGACGGTCAGCAATGGGAACCACATCTGGACATAGAACCACATCTGGCGATCCTCCTGAGGTGCCCCTCTTAAAGTTGGTGTCGTGGCGACAGGCGCCTTTACTAGTATCTAGGCGAATGGGACACGTTGTGGGAACGCCACTGAACGGGCCGCTCTTCGCCCATTGACTGCGCTCAGTTAGGCTTGGAGGTACGGTCGGGGGCGCGCGTCTCGTCCAATGTGAACGGCACGACTGCTTGCACGTCCCATGTGTGCGGGAAAACTGGCGCGCGCCAAATCATCGAGGGTAGTAGTGAGTATGGTGCGTACTCTTGGGCAACCTGCGGTTGGACCTCGAATAGCGGACTGAGTCCTACCGGGGCGTCTTGGGCCATCGCTGCCGAAGCAAAAATGAACATCGATCCGGCTGCGAGAGCAACGAGAGCAAACTGCAAAGATTTTTGCATTGTTTTTCTCCCTCGATTTTTGTTCGCACAGCGTCGGATCGAGCCACGGCGCGAGCTCATGACCCTTCTCGGTGGCGCGGTGGCGGCGTGGCCTTTGCTGCGCGTGCCAGCAGCCGACGAAAGAACGATGCAAGAATTTTCCGCTCTGTGGCGGTTGTCTTATTTGAGCGCGGCTGACTTCGGCGCAAGCAACAGCGTGTAACACGCGTCCGCAAGGGCGGAATTCGGGTACGATTCGCCCGGCAGGGTCACGAACTCCTTGGGGATTTCGTCCCGACGCTTCCACGAGTTGACCTTCGAAAGCGCGACTTGCTTGGCCGCGGCGTCCGGCAGTGCGCGGAATTTGTCGGCACACACGGGAGCCAGCGCCGCCACGACCGCGAGCTCTGACCGCTCTTTTGCCGTCTTATCAGCAGTGCTGCCGAGCGACCAGCCACCCCAGTAAAAGCCAACAAAGATCGTCGCGACGGCACCGGCGGCTGCGCCTTGCAGCAGACGCTTCAGCGATTCTCCTTCCAGCATTGAAGGTACTTGCATGGTATTTCCTTTCGCCCGAACTGTTTCGGAGCGAGGCCGCGGACACCCGAAGAGGTTCCGATTTCAGAACGTGAATTAAAAACCGAACGCGTTGCGATCGCGTATCGATTATTATTGGCTTACGCCTTTGTCCGTCCGGAGTTTGAGCAAAATAGCTCACATCTACAGATTAGCTGTGACCGGGTCGTTGGCAATCGTGAACCTATGTTCCGTCACAGCGGTCGTTCATGATCCGCCATTCTTCGGAGGACGACGACCGAAGCCCCGGCGATTTCCACTCGACCGGGGCTTCCTACGTTCCGCGCGAGGACAGTCGGGGGACGAAGCCAGCGCGGGTCACCCCTTTAGCTGTGGCTCGAACGCGCTATATCAAGGGCCGGGAAGCATTACGAAATAAATACGGTTACGTCGAGCGTTCCAACGAAATGCGAACGGCATCTTACTTGAAGGGGGGCCATGACCACTGCAAAGCCACGTCCACCGCTTGCGCCAGGTGAAACCCGGGCCTATCCGGTGCTGCCGCTGCGCGACATCGTCGTATTTCCGCACATGATCGCGCCCCTCTTCGTCGGACGCAAGAAGTCCATCCTCGCGCTCGAGGAGGTGATGCGGTCCGATACCTTCATCCTGCTCGCCACCCAGAAGAACGCGTCCGACGACGAGCCGGTGACCGAGGCCATTTACGAGATCGGCACGCTTGCGAACGTGCTGCATCTGCTCAAGCTCCCCGACGGCACCATCAAGGTACTGGTCGAGGGCGCTCAGCGCGCGAAAGTGGTCAAGTACACCGATTGCAGCGAGTATTACGAGGCCGAGGCGGTCGCGCTCGGCGACACGATGGGTGAGCGCGTTGAAGCGGAGGACTTAGCCCGCTTGGCCACCACCGAGTTCGAGAGCTACGTGAAGCTCAACAAGAAGGTGCCGGCCGAGGTAGTCGGCGGCGCCCAACAGATCGAGGACTATGCCGAGCTCGCCGACACAATCGCCTCGCATCTGGCCCTCAAAGATTCCCGACCGGCACGCGATCCTGGAGACCACGGTGGTCACCGAGCGGCTGGAGAAGGTGTTCGGCCTGATGGAGAGTGAAATCTCCAAGCTTCAGGTCGAGAAGCGCATCCGCACCCGCGTCAAGTCGCGCTCAAGCCGTTAATAACTGCTCGACTCCTATTGTTCTTTACCCCCGGCACCCCCACCTAAAACAGGCAAGTATCGACTTGTCCGTGAGCTGCCCAAAAAACGGCGACGTGCCGAAGTCTTCGCTTCTTCCGATAGGTAGCCCTGGTGCCATCGGCAGGCACGATTTCGAAAAATCGACGTTGGTTCGTGCCGCGAGTGCCGCCGGCACCCGCATCCTTCATATCCGTGCGCCAGTGGCCCGGGCGACTTGGCCATCGATCCGCCCGCCGCCGGGCCCATCAACCCTCGATCGAAGGGACACCGCGTGCAGGTTCTCGTCCGTGACAACAATGTCGACCAAGCCCTCAAGGTGCTGAAGAAGAAGATGCAGCGCGAGGGCATCTTCCGCGAGATGAAGCTCCGCGGCCATTACGAGAAACCCTCCGAGAAGAGAGTCCGAGAGAAGGCGGAAGCCATCCGCCGCGCCCGCAAGCTCGCGCGCAAGAAATTGCAGCGCGAGGGCCTGTTGCCGATGAAGCCGCGAGTGATCCCAGGGGCCCCGGGAAGAGGCGGTCCCCCGCGCGCGCCCCGCTTCTGATCTTCGGAGCCGCCAATTGAAAACCCGCCGAGCTCCGCGTGGGTCAATGCATGCAGCCGAAATTCCGCAAAGCTCAGGCGTACTCTCTCCGCCGCCTTGGCGGCGTAGTTGACTCGGAACAGTCGCATTGAAGAGGACTTAATCGATCAGTTGTTCAATTCGAGCGAAAAGCGCCTCGCCCGACTTCTCCTTCTCCTTGCAAATTTCGGCAAGGAAGGCAGGCCGGAGCCGATCGCGGGAAAGTTCAGTCAGGAAATGCTGGCGGAGATGATCGGCACGACCCGATCGCGCGTAAGCTTTTTCATGAACAAGTTCCGCAAGTTGGGCTTTATCGAATACAATGGAACTCTAGAAGTCCATAGTTCCTTGTTGAACATGGTTTTGCACGAGAAGCCCGAGATCAAAGAGAGGGATGAAGCAATTGGTGCAGACTAATATCTTGTAAGTTGGCAATTCAAGCTGACAGCTGCTCCGCGTCGGTACGGGCAAACGTGCTAACCGCCAAGGCTGTCCGGCTCTTTCATTTCGCGTGGGTTGCCCAGCGGGTCCGAAGTCCGCGTATGCCGTTTTGGCGCGTTCGGCATTGCGTTCGGCTATATATTGCGACATGGCCTGTGCAGCTTCGGTAGCACGCCCTTGCTTAAGTCTCGGGCGATGTCTGTCGTCAAATGCTAGAGAGGCCGCAATTGAAGCGACCTTCAGAGCTATCTACCTTCCGCGCGCGTCTTCTCGGCTCGCTCGGCGAGCGTAAGCCATCTTTCGGCCATTTCGATGAAAAGGGACTTATGCTCTGAAGAGCGAGCTGCCTCCGCCAATCGAATGCAGTCAGCGGCGTTGTTGCGTAACTGGGCTAAGATGAGCAAGTGCGCTTCCATTTCCGTAAATATGGGGACTGTCCGAACTCTTTGCCCGAGGAATGAGTCTCGATCCAGGGCCTTGCGGTAACTTGTCAGCCAAGCTCTGCCCGCCATCGCCTTGCGTCGGCTATTCCATTATTTTCCGCGGCTGATCCCTTTTTGCTTAATCAACCAGTAAAGCCTTCGCATCAGCGAGGCTGGTGACCCATCGCGGCCACCCATGGCCGGACACGTGTCGCCGGCTGAAATTCAGCCCAATTCGATGACGCGGCCCTCAAACAAATGGTTTTTTCCCTCGCGTTCGCCATCGCGGCGGTCGCCGCTGCCCAATACGTCATGTGGATTTTGAACGGCCAGCCCGTGAAACGCCTTGAGCGCGCCAACCGCACATATCGACTGTCGTCAAATGGCGCGATTAGACGCCGGCCAGGCCCCTAAGTAAGGCCGCCTTAGTTGGCGGCCTCGTCACTGAATTTGGCACCCGCCGATTTAACTTGCACGTGAGCGGAACCTATTTTGCATCCATCCATTGTGATGGTGGGGCCGATCCTAGGAGGATCGTTAGATGTTGCTCTATCTGCAGACGTGGCTCCCCTTAGTGACAGTCACTTTGACGGCTGCGATCTTCTTCAGCGTAGCGTCGTTCATTATGGGGCATGCAAAGTCTTAGCAACGATAGAAAACCAGCACATGAGTTGAGAATGTAACGAGCGCATGTGGAACCTGGCCTATCGGTTGGCCCACTGCGGGGAGCATCAAAATTACCAGGCTATCGAATGGGAATTGCAGGCGTATGGGTATCCCCAAGCGCGCCAACTATTGTACCCCGCACGCGTCCGTGAAACGCTGGACGCCATATGCGCCGAAGCACAGAGGTCTCCGACCGAGGCTTTTTATTCTGACCGCCTCGCTTAGGACAATCATCAGTATGCGGCCGGCCCGACTGAAAAATAACGGAGCGTCATAACGAGCACTCCAGAAAGGGAGAGAGCTATGGCTATTTTCGAAGGCCCCGACGCAAACAGAAATATAATAATCATCGTAGCAGTGGTGGTAGTCGTTGCGATCATCTACTACCTTTATACAGCCGGTCGGCTGCCAGGACTCTGAGGCACATTCATCCGAGTCCCGCAGGGGCCGCCCTCTAATTGAATTTCACCGCCGCGCTGATTTCTTGGCCGTGGATTTTTTCGGTTCTCCTTCGTACCAAACCGTAACGAGATAGTCAGTTTGCATCTGATCAGTGTCGCGCGTTCGCGTGGATGATGCGGCAGACTGTACGTGCTTCACGGCATTGCCCGGAAGCATCGCTAGGAAGACATTTATCTCGTTTTCCAGCCTATTGAGATCAACGTTCCAGCTAAGATCGAAAATCTTCACTCTCATGACCCGTCTCCATCATGTTGCGCGACGATTGCCGCCCTTGCGGCTTCGACCGGCGACGTAATTGGGGCTGATGCAAACACCGCAAAGAACCGCCCTTTATTGCTTCCCTCCATCGGGGGTGACCACGCACAGGCTTGCGCGGCCGCAGGATGGTCCCTGAAGTATTGCGCAGACACAGCCATAGGTCAGGCGCTCGTCCCCACACACGATAGCCACCGAGAAAACTCACTGACGCATTTGCATCCGAAACACAAAGAGTTTGCTGCAGATGAAGTATTAAGTAGGCGCAACCGCCCCTTTAGGCTATCGGCTACGCGGCAGGATCGCGATCGGTTGCGGGCACAGCCCGGCTGTGGAGACGCATGGCAAGCAAGACCGAGGTGGCGCCGCAGAAGCAAGAGGTGCCGGAGAAGGAGGGTCCCGAGACCCCGCCGGACAGCCCACTGCTTGACCTTTCGGACGTGGCCATCAAGAACCTCGTCCGCTCCGCCAAGAAGCGCGGCTATGTCACCCATGACCAGATCAACTCCCTGTCGAAAGAGGTCAATTCCGAGCAGATCGAGGACATTCTCGCCATGTTCAGCGAGATGGGCGTCAACGTCGTCGAAACCGAGGAAGCGACCGAGGAAGGCGAGGAGCAGCGCGAGGAGGCCGACGAGGAGCCCGAGAGCGAAGGCGGCGATCTGGTCGAAGTCCAGCAGAAGGTCCCGGCCAAGTCCGAGGCCAAGGAGCCGACCGAGCGTACCGACGACCCCGTGCGCATGTATCTGCGCGAAATGGGCTCGGTGGAGCTGCTTTCGCGCGAGGGCGAGATCGCCATCGCCAAGCGCATCGAGGCCGGCCGCGAGGCGATGATCGCGGGCCTGTGCGAGAGCCCGCTCACGTTCCAGGCCATCATCATCTGGCGCGACGAGCTCAACGAGGGAAAGGTGTTCCTGCGGGACATCATCGACCTCGAAGCGACCTATGCCGGCCCCGACGCCAAGGCCATGCCGGCCCCGGTCGGGCCCGACGGCCAGCCGATCCCGCAGCCGGTCGGCGCGGCAGTGGCTCCCGGCGGCCTGGCGCAGACCCCGGCGCCCCCGGCGGCGCCCGCCAGCGCCACTCCGTTCAAGCCGGCGTCCGAGCGTGCCAATGGCGAGGAAGCCGAGGGCGGCGAGACGCCGCCGAGTGAAGGCGATTTCGACGACGACGACATGGAGAATTCGCTTTCGCTCGCCGCGATCGAGGCCGAGCTCAAGCCCAAGGTGGTCGAGACCTTCGACAACATCGCCGATGCCTACAAGCGCCTGCGCCGCCTGCAGGACCAGGACATCCAGAACAAGCTGCGCAACGACTCGCTCTCGCCCGCGCAGGAGCGCCGCTACAAGAAGCTCAAGGACGACATCATCGCTGAGGTGAAGTCGCTCCGGCTCAACCAGGCGCGCATCGATGCGCTGGTCGAGCAGCTCTACGACATCAACAAGCGCCTGGTCGGCTACGAGGGACGCCTGATGCGGCTGTCCGAGAGCCATGGCGTCTCGCGCGAGGATTTCCTGCGCAACTATCAGGGCTCCGAGCTCGACCCGCGCTGGCTCAACCGGGTGTCGAAACTCTCTGCCAAGGGCTGGAAGAGCCTGGTCGCCAAGGACAAGGACAAGGTCAAGCAGCACCGCCACGAGATCCAGGTGCTCGCCGGCGAGACCGGGCTTGAGATCGGCGAGTTCCGCAAGATCGTGCACATGGTGCAGAAGGGCGAGCGCGAAGCCCGCCAGGCCAAGAAGGAGATGGTGGAGGCGAACCTGCGCCTCGTGATTTCCATCGCCAAGAAATACACCAACCGCGGCCTACAGTTCCTCGACCTGATCCAGGAAGGCAATATCGGCCTGATGAAGGCGGTCGATAAGTTCGACTACCGGCGCGGCTACAAGTTCTCCACCTATGGTACTTGGTGGATCCGCCAGGCGATCACCCGCGGCATTTCGGATCAGGCAAGAACCATCCGCATCCCCGTGCACATGATCGAGACGATCAACAAGATCGTACGCACGAGCCGGCAGTTGCTCAGCGAGATCGGTCGAGAGCCCACGCCCGAGGAGCTTGCCGAGAAGCTCGGCATGCCGCTCGAGAACGTGCGCAAGGCGCTCAAGATCGCCAAGGAGCCGTTGTCGCTCGAGACGCCGATCGGCGACGAGGAGGACAGCCACCTCGGCGATTTCATCGAGGACAAGAACGCGATCCTGCCGATCGACGCCGCCATCCAGTCCAACCTGCGCGAGACCACCACGCGCGTTCTGGCGTCGCTGACGCCACGCGAAGAGCGCATTCTCCGCATGCGTTTCGGCATCGGGATGAATAAAGACCATACTCTGGAGGAGGTCGGCCAGCAGTTCTCGGTGACGCGCGAGCGCATCCGCCAGATCGAGGCCAAGGCGCTGCGCAAACTCAAGCATCCGAGCCGATCAAGGATACTACGAAGCTTCCTTGATAATTGATGAGGCCGGGCTGACGCCTTCCGCGCCGCCGCGTGGGCGTGGGGTGCTGTTGATGGTGTCTAAGCGAAATGAGGGGTGACGACCGTGACGACTGTTAATCTTGTCGGGATTCTGAGATGAGCAAGGTCGGCAGTAGCGAGTCCAAGAACACGCTCTACTGTTCGTTCTGCGGCAAGAGCCAGCAGGAGGTGCGCAAGCTCATTGCCGGACCGACCGTATTCGTCTGCGACGAGTGCGTCGAACTGTGCATGGACATCATCCGCGAGGAGAACACATCCTCGCTGGTGAAGTCGCACGACGGCATTCCCGCCCCGAAGGAAATACGCAAGGTTCTCGATGACTATGTGATCGGTCAGGATCATGCCAAAAAGGTGCTTTCGGTCGCCGTTCACAATCACTACAAGCGGCTCAAACATCAGACCAAGAACGATGACGTCGAGCTCGCGAAGTCGAACATCCTGCTGATCGGGCCGACCGGCTCGGGCAAGACGCTGTTGGCGCAAACGCTCGCGCGCATCCTCGATGTGCCCTTCACCATTGCGGATGCGACAACGCTCACCGAAGCCGGGTATGTCGGCGAGGATGTCGAGAACATCATCCTCAAGCTGCTGCAATCGGCCGATTACAATGTCGAGCGCGCCCAGCGCGGGATCGTCTATATCGACGAGATCGACAAGATCAGCCGCAAGTCCGACAACGCCTCGATCACCCGCGACGTCTCGGGCGAAGGCGTACAACAGGCGCTGCTCAAGATCATCGAAGGCACCATCGCGTCGGTGCCGCCGCAGGGCGGGCGCAAGCATCCGCAGCAGGAGTTCCTGCAGGTCGACACCACCAACATCCTGTTCGTATGCGGCGGCGCCTTCAATGGGCTCGAGAAGATCATCTCGGCTCGTAGCCGATCAAGCTCGATTGGTTTCGGCGCCAAGGTTATTTCGCCGGAGGACCGCGGTACTGGGGAAATCTTCCGCGAGGTCGAGCCCGAGGACCTCTTGAAGTATGGCCTGATCCCCGAATTCGTTGGCCGGCTTCCCGTCGTCGCCACACTCGAGGATCTCGACGAGCAGTCCCTCAAGCTGATTCTCACCCAGCCCAAGAATGCGCTGGTGAAGCAGTATCAGCGGCTGTTCGAGATGGATCGTGTGAATCTCACGTTGGCGAACGAAGCGCTCGGCGCCATTGCCCGTAAGGCGATCGACCGCAAAACGGGTGCGCGCGGCCTGCGTTCGATTATAGAGGGCATCCTGCTCGATACCATGTTCGACTTGCCTAACCTCGAAGGGGTGGAAGAGGTCGTCATCTCGCGAGAGGTCGTAGAGGGTACTGCGCGGCCGCTCTACATCCGCGACGATCGGGCCGACCGGACCGCCGACGCGGGCGCATCGTAGGACTGGCCTCCGGCCAGTCTGTAACATTGCGAGCGGAGCAGCTGTCTGCTTGAATTGCCCACTTACAAGATATTAGTGTTCAGTCCCGAAGTGAGGTGGGTTGGATCGTATCTGAATGCCTCGGCTGGTCTGCCCAAGCTTTGCAGATGTGCTCGTAGGAGTGAGCCCCCTCAGGTCTTGAGGCGCTTAGCGAAGTTGTAGGCGTTGAGGAAGGCTTCGAGGTGCTCTCGGAGCTGCTGGTGGGTCTCGTAGTGATAGCGCCGAACGGTGGCTTCCTTGAGGGTGCGGTTCATCCGCTCGACCTGACCGTTGGTCCAGGGATGGTTCGGTTTGGTGAGGCGGTGCTCGATACCATGCTCGCGGCAGATGCGGTCGAACATGTGCAACCTGTAGCGGGCCGTCGGGCCGGTACGCCGTGAGGGCATATCGCCGAACTGTATGCCGTTGTCCGTCAGTACAATGTGGATGGTGTAGGGCACGGCTTCGATCAGCGCTTGCAAGAAGCCGACCGCTGACTTGACGTTGGCGGCCTCGTGCAATTGAGCGAAGACGAACTTCGACGTCCGATCAATGGCCACGAAGAGGTAGAGCTTGCCCTTCAGTTCTGCACCAATTGCTTCATCCCTCTCTTTGATCTCGGGCTTCTCGTGCAGAACCATGTTCAACAAGGATTTATGGACTTCGAGTTTTCCGTTGTATTCGATAAAACCCAACTTGCGGAATTTGTTCATGAAAAAACTTACCCGTGATCGGGTCGTGCCGATCATTTCCGCCAGCATTTCCTGACTGTACTTTCCCACGATCGGCTCCCGCGTGCCTTCCTTGCCGAAATTTGCAAGGAGAAGGAGAAGTCGGGCGAGGCGCTTTTCGCTCGAATTGAACAACTGATCGATTAAGTCCTCTTCAATCCGGCTGTTTCGGGTCAACAGATACGACATGAACAGTTCGGAAAATTCCGGCTCTTTGTGAATGGTTGCAATCATGGTCGCCTTCTGCAGGCGAGTGATCACGCAATCATCATCGACCGCCCTCGTGGTTGCGATGCGCAGGGGATGGCCATTCAGACATCCTTCACCAAAAAAATGACCGGGTCCCACGATTGCAACCACCGCCTCCTTGCCCTGCTCGGAAAGGACGGTGAGCTTGACCTTGCCTTGCTGAATGTAAAAGACCGCGTCCGCAATTTCTCCTTGGGAGAAAACAGTTTGATCCTTCCGATATGATGACACAGTCTTTCCCTCGCCGACCTTGGCGAGAAATGTTTTGGGATCAAACGCGGCTTTGGCTTTTTTCCTCACAGAGGCCTCCCTTTTTCTTTCTCGCAAGGGCTGCCCTTTCCCCCGACAAAGGCAGGGCGAGGCAGAGTGATTATAGCGATTCCACTGCATAAAGGAAGATTGAGGTGGCCTACCGCCGATTTATTGCGGCCTCATGCCAGATAAACAGGCTCATTATTGGAGGGATCATTCCGAGTTGAGCTCCCCTAGCCTTGCCCACGCGAGCCATTTCCGCCAACTGTCCTCGAACTCCGCTTTTGCGGCCTCAAGCGTTGGCGCGCGTCCATCGGTGCGCATGTCGAGTGGTTTGCCGAGAATACCGTGCAGCGACCAATACCAACGTAGATGCTGAGGGCTTCCGCGTTGCGCGCTTGTGCTCGTCCTTGCTCGTTCGACGCTCGCCTTGAATCAATGTTGCTCAGAGGCCCCCTCAAAATCCCTTTTTCAACAGTATCGACCCAACTGAGACATAGGCGGCTTTGGATTGTTGCTGCGCAAAATGACTTTGACCCCCGTTCCGTCAGCCTGCGGGGCCCGTGGCAGCGCGGGAGACCGGCCTGATGTGCGCGAACATGCTGCGAGCGTTCCAGGTTGGGAAGGCTCTTACCACCGACGGCAGACCGTCGAGTTGGATGCGGCCCTCGCGGGTGGCTTGGGCCCAAGTGAGCTGGCCGGCGTGCCATTTGACGAAGGCTTCGGCTTCCGCCGTGACGTAGAGGTCCTCGTCAAAGCCGGGGTTCGTCTTGCAGATCTCGGTGTCTCCGAGCTCGATGAGCAGCCAATAGCGCTCACGGCGCGGCCGGCCGGTGAAGTCGAAACGGATGACGACGCGTCGATCCGGGAGCCGGTCTCGGCGGAGCGCGTTGCACATCGACCACAGGGCTACAAAGGGGTCGAGGTTCTCGGGGGCGATCTCGAGCCAACGCGCACCCCACTCGCCGAGCGACTGGCAGACCGTGAAGAGGTCGTGGCCCGCAGACGTGAGCTGGTAGTTGTGCCCGCGCCCGTCGGGCTTGGGTGCCGACTCGACGACACCGAGCCGTTCGAGCTGCTTGAGCCGCTGTGAGAGCAGGGTACGGGAGAGTCCGGGCGCGCCCTCCAGGATCTCACTGAAGTTTCCGCAGCCAAGGTACAGGTTGCGGATGATCAACGGTGTCCAGCGCTCGGCGAAGATCTCGGCTCCCCGAGCGATGGGGCAGTATTGGCCATACGTTCTCACAACGCCAGTGTTGCGCACCCGCCTTCGGTTGTGGAGTCCAGATTCTTGACTATACGGCCGCGGTCCACCGTAGTCCGATGTGGCCTCTCGAAGAGAGGAGGACACGATGACGAGACCGACACCCGCGGAAGTTAGCCACAGAACCAAGGAGCCAACCGTCGTGGAGATCGACGGGTTCCGAGGCCGGCTAATCAGTGCCGACCACGCCGACTACGACGTCGCCCGTGCAGTCTGGAACGGTGCCATTGACCGGCGCCCGCACCTGATCGCCCGATGCATCGGGACCGCCGACGTGGTCGCGGCCGTGCGTTTCGTCCGCGACCACGATCTGGAGATCGCCATACGGGGCGGAGGCCACAACGTGGCAGGCACCGCCATTTGCGACGACGGGATTGTCATCGACCTCTCTGCGATGCGGGCCGTGCGGGTCGATCCCACCAACCGCAGGGCCTGGGTGCAGGGTGGTGCGCTGTGGGGTGACGTCGACCACGAGACGCAGGCGCACGGTCTGGCCACCACCGGCGGAATCGTGAGCCACACCGGAGTTGCCGGGCTGACCCTGGGCGGTGGCGTCGGCTGGCTGATGCGCAAGCACGGCCTCACGGTCGACAACCTCCTCGCTGTCGACGTCGTAACGGCCGACGGCGAGCTGCTGCGGGCGTCCGAGGACGAGCACTCCGACCTGTTCTGGGCGTTGCGAGGCGGCGGCGGCAACTTCGGCGTGGTCACCTCGTTCGAGTTCCGCCTCCACACCGTCGGGCCCACCGTCCTGGCCGGGCCCATCCTCTGGGACGCGACCGACGCCGGGAAGGTCCTCCGCTTCTACCGCGACTTCGTCCGCGACGCTCCCGACGAGCTCGGCACGGTCGTGAGGTTCGGCGCCGCGCCGCCGCTACCGGTCATCCCCGAGGATCTGCACTGGCGCCCGGTGGTGATGGTCGGTACCTGCTACGCTGGACCGATGGAGGACGGTGAGCAGGTGCTCCGCCCGCTCCGCGCATCCCGGACTCCCCTCCTCGACCTCGTCGGGCCCGCGCCGTACATGGGATTCCAGAGCGCGCTCGACTCGACCGTCGTCCACGGTTGGAACTACTACTGGAAGTCCACCCACCTCCCCGAGCTCCGCGACGACCTCATCGACGTGATCACCGAGCACGCGTTCTCCTGCTCGTCGCCGCGGTCGTACGCGGCGATGTTCCATCTGAAGGGGGCAGTGAGCCGAGTGGCCGAGGGCGGAACGGCGTTCGGGAACCGGCAGGCGTCGCACGCAATCACCCTCGATGGTGTGTGGCGGCCCGGCGAGGACTTCGGCGACCGGGACACCGCCTGGGCGAGGGGGTTCTTCGCCGCCCTCGGCCGCTTCCGCGAAGGCGTCTACGTCAACTTCCTCGGCGGCGACGAAGACCCCGACAGGGTCCGCGAGGCGTACGGCGACGCCGTCTACGATCGGCTGGTGGACGTGAAGACCACGTACGACCCCGACAACGTCTTCCACCACAACCAGAACATCCGCCCCGGTACCGGCACGCGCATCAGCGGGGCCTCTGGGCCGTGTCCTCATTAACGCACAGAAGTCGGGAGGGCGCCGCAGAATCCGTTGCGAGCGCTCGCCGAGCGGGATTTCGGGAGGCGGCGGCGTCGCCATGTACGCGTACACAGCGCAGGGGGCGCTCAGTAAATGAGCGCCCTACCGCGATCTTTACACACTCAGATTGCTGCGCTTGCTCACGGCAGGTTGTGGCACTAACCGGACCCGCCAGCCGCCGCGTCTGATGTCCGCTTATAGGGGACGAGCAGACATAGCGCGCCTGTCAGCTTTGGTCTGCTTGTGAGACCCAAACCGGACATCCATCGCGTATGGGCAAACGTCATCATCGCCTCGCCCTGGCCCGGTCGCGGCTTCAAGTACGCTCCCGTGATCGGCGAAATCCTCGCGCAGCGTGCGACTGACGGCGCGACCGCGCACGACATTTCGCGCTTCCGCCTCGATCGCTTCGGCTGTCCGTTCTTCGTCCGCGCACCGTTTTGGAATGGACAAGGCACGGCCCGGCGACCACAATCGCCGCCGATTTGCTTCACAACGGGAGGCGCCCATGGCGGATTTCAAGCGGCGTGAATTCCTCAAGGCTTCGGCGGCGTTCGCGGCGGCGGCGTCGGCCGGCGGCTTCGGCTGCGTCGAGATCGCAGGCGCCGCTCCGATCCAGGCGCCGGTGGTGGACCGCGTGTCGGTCCAGGTCCTGGTCGACGGCGCTTACAACCTGTTCCTGCGCCCCGGCGAGGTGAAGGGCGTTAAGATCGAACGGCCGCCGCGCGAATCCGACTATCGTCGCGCGATCCACAACGAGTGGGGGCTTTCGCTCTTCGTTGAATCGCAGCGCGCCGCTGAACAACGGAGCATCATGCTCGACTTCGGCTATACGCCGACCGCGCTTCTCAACAACGCCGAACTGCTCGGCGTCGATCCCAAAAAGATCGATGCACTGGTCGTCAGCCACGGACACTACGACCATTTCGGCGGCCTCATCGGCTTCCTCGACAAATTCCGCAGCCTCATGCAGGCCGATCTCACGCTCTACGCCGGCGGCGAAGACAACTTCTGCACCCGGCATCAGGTGCTTGCCGTGCAAGGGATGCCGGTGCAGGGCGAGCCCGGTCTCAGCCAATGGGGAACGCTCGACCGGCGCGAGCTTGCAGCGCGAAATGTTAAGACCGTGCTGGCCGAAACGCCGGCGGTGATCGCAGGCCATGCCTTCACCACCGGCCAGATCAAGCGCCGCACCGTCGAGAAGGTCACTGGCGGCGCCCGCGTCGAATACGCCATGAAGGACGGCTTCGGCTGCAACGCAGCGCACTTCGCGCCGGCGGAACAGCTCGGCAAAATCGTCGACGATCAGCATTATCACGAGCACGCCACCTGCTTTAACGTAAAGGATCGCGGCCTGGTCGTGCTGAGTTCCTGCGGCCATGTCGGGATCGTCAACTCTGCAAAGCAGGCGCAGGAAGTCTCCGGCGTGCAGAAGGTTCACGCGCTGGTCGGCGGTTTTCATCTCGGCGCCACCGCCGATCCGCAGCTCAAGCTCGTCATTGAAGAAATCAAAGCGCTCAATCCGGACGTCATCATCCCGATGCATTGCAGTGGCGACAATTTCGCCCGCGCGGTGCGCGAGACCATGCCGGACAAGCTGATCCAGCCGAGCACGGGCGCACGCCTCACGTTCGGCGCGTAGCCCGAAGGTAGCGCGCCGTGAGCAGGTGGCCTATCGCGCTCAGCTTCGTCGGCGGCCTCGCCGTCGCCGGTGGCGGCTGGGCGCTCTGGCCGTCGGAGCCGCCGGAGCGATTATCGACCGAGTTGATGAACGTGCTGATGTGGAACCGCGAGCCGGTGGGCGGTCCTTTCACGCTCATCGACCACGACGGCAGGCCGCGCACCGACGCCGACTTTCGCGGCAAGCTGATGTTGATCTACTTCGGCTTCACGTTCTGCAGCAATACCTGCCCGACCGATCTGCAGGCGATTGCGGGCTCGCTCGATCAGCTTGGTGCTGCCGGCGACGCGGTGCAGCCTTTGTTCATCACCGTCGATCCGGAGAAGGACACGCCCGCCCAGCTCAAGGGCTACGTCAGATTGTTTCACCCGCGCATGATCGGATTGACCGGCAGCCCGAAGCAAATTCGCAAGGTCGCGAACGACTACAAGGTCTACTACGCCAAGGCCGAGCCCCTGAAGCGGGCCGACGTCGATGTCGACCACTCGGGTTTCACGTTCTTGGTCGGCCGGGACGGTCAGTATCTCGGCTTCTTCCCACCCGGCACTGCGGCCGACCGCATCGCCACGGCGCTTCGCCCGCACCTCTCGCTGCCGCCCCAGAGCTGACTCGCCACCGGCGCAGCGACGCCCGCTGCGGCTCGCCAACCTAAAGACTGTCGAAAGAGGGATGCTGGTACTGGTCCCTTTCCAACCTGACTGATCCGCGCTGGCCCTTTTGCTGCTCGCCGGTGCTGGCTTGTTTCGACCCCTAATGTCGCCTGTTGGCACATCGCGACAAATCCAATGCCGAGATTTTACGGTCGGTATCGGATAAAAACCGGACATCGGTGGACAAGGGATCGCGGCCGAACCTGTCGCGATTGACCCGAAGAAGACATTGACCGTAGCCTGCAGCTTGCTGGCGTATCCAATCCGGCGATTCTTCACTGCCTGCGAGATTTTCGAACAGCGGGCTGTTTCCGCACGGCAGCCATCTTGCTTTCAGTCGGATGCGTGATCGGGAGGACCTCGCGCATATACTCGGCGAGCGCCTCGCAAAAGCTCTCGGCATAGGGCGGCATTGGACGCCGCTTGTCCCATTGAATGGCATATCGCTCTCGAACCGGCTTGCGCCGGTGTGTTACGCGGACGATTCTCAATTTGTAGCGATCTGTTCGCAAGAGCGACGGAATGATCGCTACCCCTTGCCCGGCCTCCGCGAGCGTGAGCAATGTGTGCGGCGCGCGGCTCTCGAGCAGAATATTGGGCTCGACATCTGTGAGACGGCAAGCTGCGTCAAACAGCCGCCGAATTGAATAACCCTGGTCCAGCAACAGCAACGGATAGGACGCGAGCCGGCCGATATCAATAGCGCCGGCATGACCAAGCTCGAGCGATGGGACGCAGGCGGCCAAAACCTCATCCGGGGGCAATACGCGGCTCTCGAAGCGTCGATCGCCTTGATCATGTCTGATGCCTATGTGAACCTCGCCGCGCTCCAGCATGGCGGTCTGTTCGCGACCAAGGGCCTCAGACAGTTTCACGTGCACATTGGGAAAACGTTCAGCATATCGAGGCAGAAACTTCGACAAAACACTTTCGATCGTGTGGGGCGGGGCGGCAACCTTCAGCACCCCCCTGTCTCCACGCCGGAGCACTTCTACCCGCGCGCCGAGCGCGTCGATATGGGCTAATACACCGCGACAGTCTCCGAGGAACTGCTCGCCTTCTGCGGTCAAGACGAGGCCGCGTCCAACGCGGTCAAACAGTTTAAGCCTCAGCTCTTGCTGAAGGTCCATGATTTGCCGCGAAAGAGCAGGCTGCGTAATGCGCAGTCGCAGCGCCGCTTTCGAAACCGTGCCCAGTTCCGCTACAGCGACGAACGTTCGCAGGCGCCTCAGGTCCATACATTCAATGTATGTCTGATCGGCATAAGATGCTAGAATAATTATGCATTGGACATCAGCTTTGATGCGGGCATATCGTCCGGACAGCATCGCTCAATGATGCCAGCGAGCACGCGATCCGAGCGTGAGCGTTCTGACGACGACGACCGCTGCAACGAACAGCGGTACGTCTGCAGCATCACGCCGAGGGATTCCTGGCGTCTGCAGCGCACCTTGCGGTGACATTTGAGGCTCTCATGAGCTGCTGCGACGAAACCACCGCCCGCGTACCGGATACCGACATGTCGCGGCGCTCGCTGTTCAAGGGTGCGGCGGTGATCGCCAGCGTCATTCCGGCGGCGCGACCCGCGCGAGCGCAGGGAAAGCAGATCAAGCTCGCCTATTGCAGCCAGCTTCTGTGCGGGCCGCCGTACGAAGTCGCGCGCTCGGCCGGCCACTTCAAGAATCATGGGCTCGATGTGCAGATCGTCTACGCCCGGGGCGGCGGCGCCGCGATGCAGGCGTTGGTCGGCGGCGCGGTGGATTACGCCGCCACCGCGTTGGACGTTGCCATCCAGGCCTATGCCAACGTCAACGCCGGCATCCGCCGCTTCGCGGTCACCGGGCGCCTACCCCTGTTTGCCGTTGTCACCGCTCCCAAGACCGCCGACCAGATTCGATCGATCAAGGATCTGGAACGAAGGACGGTCGGCGTTTCCGCGCTCGGCAATGCCGATCATGCGCTGACACTCTACCTGCTGAAGCAGGCAGGCGCCGACGCCGGACGAGTCCAGTTCGCCACCATGGGCGTCAATCTGTTGGAGGCATTGCGCCAGGGCCAGATCGACGTCGGCCTGGTGCAGGAGCCGGCTCTGACACTGCTGCGGCGCTCGGGCGGGCGCGTGCTCGTGAACGCCATGGATCTCGAAGACGCCAAGCACTATCTCGGCGGTTCGTTTGAATTCATGGGCGTGGCGGTGCGCGCCAAGGAGATCGAACAGCGCAGGCCGGAAATGGTTGCGCTGACCAAGGCACTGGCAGATGCGCTCAAAGGGCTGCGCCAGATGACAGGCGATCAGGTGATCGCGGCTTTCCCCAAGGAGATGACCGCCGGGCTCGACCTCAAGGAGTTCGGCGAGATCATCGCGCGTCACCGCGACGCGCTCTATCCCGAAACGGTGAACATCGACCTCGACGCCGCCAAGCGCGTCGAGCAAAGCCTGATCGCCGGCGGCCTCATCAAGTCCGGTACGAGCATGTCTGGGCTGTACGACACTTCGATCGTCGGAGGTTGAAAGCTGCGCGTCCGCGATCTGACCATTTCCTATGGCGGGGAGCCGGTCCTCGAAGCACTGAGCCTCACGGTTGAGGAGGGCCGGTTCGTGAGTCTCGTAGGGCCTTCTGGCTCGGGCAAGTCGAGCCTGTTGCGCGCCGTGATCGGGTTGCAGCAACCGCTCTCGGGCACGGTCGAAACGCACCTTGCGCGCTCGCAGCTCGGCATCCTGTTCCAGGACGATGCGCTGCTGCCCTGGAAGACGGCGCGCGACAACGTCGCGCTCGGCCTCACATTCAACGGAATGGAGCGCAAGAAGGCGCTCGCCGAGGCGGAGGCCTGGCTTGAGCGCCTGGATCTTGTGGGCTTCGGCGATCGCTTTCCCCGTCACCTCAGCGGCGGGCAGCGCAAGCGCGTTGCGCTCGCACAGGCGCTGGCCATGAAGCCGAGGCTTATCCTGATGGACGAGCCGTTCGCCTCGCTCGATGCGATCGTGCGGGCCCGCGTGGTGAGGGACGTCGTCGCGCTGGTCGAGCGCGAGAAGATCGGCGTTCTCCTGGTCACCCACGATCTCGAAGAGGCGCTCAGTCTTTCCGACGAAGTCTACCTGCTGTCGCAGGGGCCGCGCGCGCACATTACCCAGCAATACCCTGTCCCGATTCCGCGGCCACGCGATCCTGTCCATTCGCGCATGCATCCAGCTTTCTCGCCGCTCTACGAAAGGCTGTGGGCAGACCTTTCTCGCGAAGTCGATCATCGGGCTGAGGCAGCATGATGTTTCTCCATCCCCGCTATGCATGGATACGCCAGCTTGCGGCATTCGCGGTCCTGCTCGCGGTCTGGGAAGCGGCCGGCCGCGCCGGTCTACTCAATCCATTGTATGTGCCGAACCCGAGCCGGATCGGCGCAGCGCTTGTCGAATTATTCTCAGACGGTCGCATCTGGCCGCATCTCGACGCAACCTTCACCGCTGCGCTTGGCGGTCTCGCACTCGGCATCGTCGTCGGCATTCTGCTCGGGGTCGCGGCGGCCCTTGTCCGCTTAATCGCGGAGCTGCTCGAGCCGCTGATGACCGTTCTCAACGCTATCCCGCGCGTGATCCTCGCGCCGCTCTTTGTGATCTGGCTGGGTATCGGACTAGCCTCCAAGGTCGCACTGTCCTTCATTCTCGTGGCTGTGCTGATCTTCTCCACTGTTTTCACCGGAATCCGGCAGGTGGACCGCAGGCTTGTCGAACGCGTCGTCACACTCGGCGGCGATCGCTGGGCGCTTGTGCGCCACGTCTACCTGCCGTCGGTCGCGGCCTGGGTGCTTGGCAATCTGAAAATCGCGGTCGGCTTTGCCTTCACCGGCGCCTGCGTGGGAGAGTTCGTGGCGGCAACCCACGGCCTCGGCTACCTCTTGTCGTTTGCGCAGAGCACCTACAACGCCGCCCTGATGTTCGCACTGATTCTTCTGATTCTCGTGGTGGTGCTGCTGATCTTCGGTGTCGCAGGGCGGCTCGAGAAATATCTGCTGCGCTGGAACTAAAGCGTAGTTGAGGTCTGACAATTCGAAGTGTCAGACACACGTAGATTGGATTGCTGAGGGTAATGTCGCCGTGGCCGGTCTTCTCACACGCATCAGAGAGCAGCCGCGCGAGGTGTTGGATGCCATTGCCAAGTCGATGGACGTTCGAGCATCAGAGCCGGCCATGCAGGCAATCTGCGCGCGCTATATGGCGCAGATCACTCTGCCCGAGGGCGCCCGGGTGCTCGAGGTTGGCTGCGGAAACGGAGCGGCGACGAAGCTCATCATGCAGCACGTCAGTCCGGCGCAACTTGTCGGGATCGACCCGTCTCCCGTGTTCATCGACATGGCGGGCGCGACATTCGCGGGCGAACCGCGGGTGTCATTCGCGATTGGCGACGCTGTGGCGACCGGGCAGGCGGACTCGTTCTTTGATCTTGTTATCGCGCACACGGTTTACTCGCATCTGGCCAATCCAGAGGGAGCGCTGACCGAGGCTAGCCGGGTTCTCAGGCCGGGCGGGCAGCTCGTTATTTTCGATGGCGATTTCGCAACTCTCACCGTCGCCCTATTCGATGGCGATCCGCTGCAGACAGTCGCAGGCGCGGTGCTGCGTAATTTGGTGCACGCACCGTACATCATGCGGCGGCTTCCCGCTCTCGTCACCGCATCTGGCTTCAGCTTGCAGTCGGTCGAGCCGCACGGCTACGTGCAGACGACGTGCCCCAACTACCTGCTCACGCTGCTCTTGCGCGGCACTAAAGCCGCCGTCCAGGCCGGGGAGATCGGTCAGGAGCTGGTTGACAGCTTCGACCAGGAGGCGCGTCGCCGTGTTGCGAACGCCACGTTTTACGGAGCCATACTGTTCCTGAGCCTCACCGCGCGCAAAGCCGACGAATGACTGCGGTTCGGTCGCCGGTGAAGGGGACTGCGCTGTTGAACTGGAGATGAGCGGAAGATCTGATCGGGAGGACAGTCCATGTCGCACAGTTGCTTCGAGAGGTGGCACCTCGATCTGCAGGAGCTCCTTGGCCTCGCGGTTCCGCCCGTTGCAATTGCCTTTATCAGCCACGTTCCTGCCGGGATCGAGCGAATTCAACGAACCACGCCGCCAAGAACGGCGGATGGCAGAACGGGAGCTGTTGCGGCGAGCTGCGTCTTCTGGATCGAGGGCACGCGAGGGGTTTTCGCGACTGAGGCGGAGGACCACGGCAACTGCAGCGTCGGCAGCCTGACGCATGGTTTCAAGACCATGAAGGAGATCGAGCAGAATGCCGACGTCGCCGCGCTGTGCGCGACCGGATGGGTCACGCCGGAAGCGGTGGCAAAGGTCGCGGTGGTGCGCGAAAAACCGACATGCATAGTTTATGGACCGTTGCGCGATATGCCCGTTGAGCCGTCGGTCATCCTGCTGCGGCTGAATGGAAAGCAGCAGATGCTGCTGCATGACGCGTGGCGGGGCCTTCGCTTCGAAGGCAAACCGCAATGCCACATCATTCCGATCGCCAAAGAGAGCGGCGAGCTCGCAGTAAGCGTCGGCTGCATGCTGAGCCGGGTGCGCACAGGCATGTCGAATAACGAGGTCACGTGTGCGATCCCAGCGAGCCGTATGTCCTTGCTGATCGAGCGCCTGCGCGCGGCGCGCGCTGCTGACAACGCGGTGGCAGCTTACGCCGCAGAAGATTCCAAGCGTTTTGGTCGTCAGCAGTGAAAGATGGCGCCGTTCTCAGCTGCGCGGGCGACACGGCGGGTGCGTAACACTCCGTGTTCGGCGGGGCGGGTTTCATCGGGACGTCACCCCGCCTAAGGCGTATGTCCGTTGATGGCACTCAACGGACCTGCCAAGCTTGCACGATCATGTCCGCTTAGCGAGGCAGAGTGGAAATCATTTGAACGTTCTGAGCATTTCCGCTGATGACCCAACTCGGACATCGGACCGACGGGCACGCGCTCCGAGCCCCGCTAACATCCAGTCGAAACTAGGTGCCAACAGCACCTCAATTTAGAAATTAGGCCTGCCCCATGACCTGCCCGGCTCTCCAGTAGCAGGCCGGGCATGCGCTAATCCGCGTGTAAATCGGAAGGCGCACTGTCGTCCTGGCGGTTCGCATTCCGGCGCGACCGGCGTGTTGCGACGGGTTCCAGCTGTGACCCGGCGGCGTCTCATGTGAGAGAGACGGAGCTGCTGAGTAGCACGCCGAACGTATATGCGTGCGAAGTAGCACTCAGGCAGCCCGGCTCGCTGAAAACGTCTTCCTCGTGATCTCCATCACAGCGCGTGACGCCTAACTGTGTGAACTAGATCACATGCACGCGGGCGACGACGTCGATTTCGCGGCGCCGCCCGTCGGACCATCGATGCACCGGTGATCGACCGGTTATGGAACTTGGCTCTGACGTGGAAAGGAACGAGACATGGCCGTCGTCTTAGGAACGAACAATTCCGAAACCATCAATTTTTTGGATGGCGTCACCCCCCTCGACGACTTCATCGCCGGCCGCGGCGGCGATGACTCGATCTTCGGCCTCGCCGGCGACGACCTTATCGACGGCGGCATCGGCGCCGATGCGCTCCACGGTGGACCAGGCTCCGACACGGCGACCTACTTCAACTCAACCACTGGTGTCGTTGCGAGCCTGGCCGCGGGAGTGGGGGCCGGCGGCGAGGCGGAAGGCGACACCTACTTCAGCATCGAGAACCTCGTCGGCAGTGGGGGGTACGCGGACGCGCTCGTCGGCAACGACGGCAGCAACTCGCTCTCCGGATATGGCGGCGACGACTTCCTCGACGGCGGCGACGGCGACGACACGCTGGAGGGCGGTGCAGGCAGTGACACGCTCAAAGGCGGAGGCGGTGCGGACGTCCTCATGGGTAACGAGGGGCTCCCCTTCGATGAGGGGATCGATACAGTCTCTTACTATGAGTCGCCCGAGGGCGTGATCGTCGCGCTTAACGTCAACGGCGGCGTGGGCGGCGACGCCGAAGGAGATACGTTCGAGGACATCGAGAACCTCACCGGCTCGATCTACGACGACACCCTGTGGGGAGACGACGGCGTCAACGAGCTCATGGGCATGGACGGCAACGACGCGCTCAAAGGCTTCGGGGGCGCCGACAGCCTCCATGGCGGAAATGGCAACGACACGCTCGCCGGCATGGACGGCGCGGACACGCTCAACGGCGGCGCCGGTGCCGATACGATGCAGGGCGGCACCGGCGACGACACCTACTACGTCGACAATGGAGCCGACGACGTCACCGAGGTTGCCGGCCAGGGCTTCGACCGGGTCCGGACCAGCACGAGCTACAGCCTCGCGCCCAGCTCGGAGGTCGAGATGCTCGAGACCACCGATCCGACCGCAGCGACAGCAATCTCTCTGGCCGGCAACGAATACGCCAACATCATCATCGGCAACGCCGGCAACAATGTCATCGTTGGCGGCGCGGGCCTCGATACCATGTTCGGCGGCGACGGTGGAGACGTGTTCGTCTGGCATTCGATCACCGAGATGGGGTCCACGGTCGACGCCAATTCGGATACCGTCAGGGATTTCAACGCGGCGGACGGCGACCTGATCGTGCTCAATCTGATCGACGCCGACGGCAACGGCGGGAACGGCGACACCGCCTTCACGTTCATCGGCGACGCCAGCAATCCGTTCACCGCGGCCGGGCAGGTCAGCTTTGCCTATGTTGGCACCTCTTCTTTCATCCTGCTCAACACCGACGGCGACGCCGAAGCCGATGGAGTGATCCGGGTCGGCGCGCAGGCAGTCGATGCGAGCTGGTTCGTTCTCTGACGGTTCGAGCTCTCCTGGCTCGCCAGCGACGCAAGGCGCTTGGGTTTCCTAGGATCGGGATGTCGCCTTTTGGCACGAAGCCGAAGTGCCCAGGAGCGCCCCGCATTTCCGGTGTTGGGGGTAAAGCGGACATCGCGCGTGCTTCGCGCTGCCGCCGCTCATGACCGACCCGTAGCTGGCGGCGGAACGAGCAACACGCTCATACGGCTGAGCGCCGAGTAGCTATGTGGCCATCGCCTTCTGGGGCGCCCGGCCTGCGCGAAGATTGGCCTTGAGCGAACCGCTGATCGTCCACTTCAGTGTTTCCGCTATCATCCGGTCCCGACGCTCGCGAATGTCCAGCCGATGCCAGAGATTGTTGCTCTCCCCCGGATCGGCTTGAAGGTCGTAGAGCTCGCCATCATCATCGTCGAGATAAACGACAAGCTTCCAATCGCGGCAGCGGCGCATGACGATGAACTCCGCCCCTGTCTGGACGTGGTCGCGGGCGACCTCTGCATAAACCGCGTCGCGTGGCGCAAGAGCCTCATCGTGTTTGAGCGCCCCCCACAGCGACCTCGCCTCGAAGTCGGGCGGGACCGGCAGCTCGGCCGCTTGGAGTATGGTCGGCGCGATATCGATCAGTTGGACGAGGTCTCTGCAGAGCCGGCCCGGTACCAAAAGGTTTTTTGACCAAAAAATGAGTGGAACGCGTAAAACGCTGTCGTACATGGTCCACTTCTGGATGTGGCCGTGATCGCCAAGCGCGTCGGCGTGATCCGATGCCTCGCCCCCGCCGGTGACGGGCCATCCCGTTCGTTGAGCGGCTTGAGCTAACTTGACACGCCGCCCCAATCTCTTTGATCGCTTCGTTGCCCACCCTGGGCACGTCCTGGAGCCCACTTCGTCGCGAACTATCCTAACGCTTCCGTAAACTCGCGAATGATTTGCGTCGCCGGACGTCTCAGCAGGCTCTCGTTGGTCAGCAGCGCAAAATCGGCGCCGGCGGCGGAAGGCCGCTGCGCCGGCGAGATCATGATGCCGCGGGCGCGCAGTAGCTCGGGTAGCGCAGCGGCATCGGCGCCCTTGACGTGCAGGCGCACCACATTGGTACCGGCCGGTCGCCGCGCGACCTGGCAGCGCGGATGCTGGCCGAGCGCGACAAACAGTGCATCGGCCGCCGCCACGGCGCGGGCGTAACGATCGGGAAAGCCGTCGAGATAGTGCAGCGCCACAGCCGCATCGGGCCATACCTGTTGCAAGCCGCCGCCGAACATGCGCCGCTCGTGATAGAGATTTTCCAGCAAATGCCGCGGCCCGGCGAGGATCGCACCCGAAGCGGCGTTGAAATATTTGTAGAGCGACACATAGACGGTGTCGAACAATGCCGCGCAGGTCGCGGGCGAGATCCCCGTGTAGGCCGAAGCGAGGAATAGGCGGGCGCCGTCGAGGTGCAGTCCGATCCGCCGCTCGCGGGCGAATGCGGCGATCTTCTGCATCTCGGCGAAATCAAAGACCTCGCCCATGACGCGGCGCACCGGCGACTCGATCGAGATTGCGCCAACCGCCGTATGCACTCGTCCGGTTTCGACACGTCGCAGCTCGGCCTCCACGTCGGCCAGGGTGAACGTCGCCCGACCAGGTACGAGAGGAACCAGCGTGAGGCCGCTGAGCTGCTGAGCGCAGTCGCCCTCGTCGTTGTAGACATGGCTTTCCTGCTGCACCAGGACGCGGCGTCCGTCGCGGGCGAGACGCCGGAGCGCCAAGTGGTTGGCGAGCGTCCCGGTCGGCAGATAGACGGCCATGTCCTTGCCGAGCAGCGCCGCAAAGCGCGCCTCGAGGCTTGCGACCACGCCGTGGCGAGAATATTCGTCGGCCTCAATTCCGGGGTCGTCCGCAAGCCGGCCCAGCAAGCGGGCGTAATCGGTGGGCGACAGCGCGAGGCCATCGGAGCGCAACTGCACGGCGCCATCCTGCACGACAATGTCGACAGGCTCGGCCGCCCGAGCCTTCATCGCGCCGACAAGAGCCGGCAGGGCACTGCCGATGAGAAACTGACGACGCGGAATGGTCAGCATGGCGTTCACCCTTCGGCGATTCGAGGCCGGCCGTCTCCCCTTACCGATTTCGCCGCCCCATGAATAAGCCTTATCGTTCCCGCGCGTGCTGCATACTTCCATTCCGCTTCCGAGGGCAGCCGATAGGACCTGCCGGTCTGCCTTGGATAGCCACGCATTGCTGAGCATCGTCCCGCCGCGGCCCGTGAGGGTAGCACACGCAGCAGCTGCGCCCATCCAGGCGAGAGGCTTGTCGGCACCCAAACTTAGCAACAACATTCTCCAGAAAGAACTGGCATTCATCGGCCATTGGAGCGGTACTGTCGTCGAGTCCGGGCGTTATAAGCGCCCAGGAATCCTGCCCCGCCGGCTTGTTGGCCGAGGTGGGGTTTCGGTGGTGCGGCGCAACGGCGCCATAAACCGAATGGAGGATTCCGATGCCAAAGTCTGCAAAGAAGCGTTCGCCTAAATCCACGGCGGCTCCAACGACGGCTGCAAAGTCTCCACAGCCCGCCATCACCGCTCCCGAGAAGAAGAACGAGGCGGGCTCAAAGCAAGCTCGCGTCATCGCGATGCTTCAATCGCCGACCGGAATGGCCGCGATGATGAAGGAAACCGGCTGGCAGCAGCATTCCGTGCGTGGCTTCCTTGCTGGCGTGGTTCGCAAAAAGCTGAAGCTGAAACTCAATTCGCAGAACATCGACGGCAGCCGGGTCTACCAAATTGCGGGCGGAGACGGCGGCAAATCTGGACGCCGCCAGTCCAAGCGTCCGTCCTGAGCATTTCATGCCGCGCGTCAAGATCGGTCCGGCTCAGCCGGAGCGGGAGACAATCGACATCGAGATCGCGCGCCTGCGCGATCTCGACCTCGGCAGTCTTCGGGCCCGTTGGCACTCGGTACTCGGGCGACGGGCCTCCGCTCACCTGCCACGTCATCTCTTGTTTCGGGTTCTGGCCTACCGGCTTCAGGCCGATCATTTCGGCGATCTGGATCCCGAGAGCCAACGACTGCTCGACGGCGCGGGATCTCCGGACGATGCCGGCAAGCGGGCCGTAGACCCAGGCCGACTGACCACCGACGTGAGACCGGGCACCATACTGGTCCGTGAATGGAACGGCCGGATGCAGCGGGTCACGGCCTTGGCCGAGGGCTTTGCCTGGAACGGCAAGACCTATCCCAGTTTGTCCAAGATCGCCTCCGCCATTACCGGTACCCGTTGGAATGGGCCCAAATTCTTCGGGCTGCGCGACAAGCCATCCAAGGGGGCGGGGTCATGAACACCGGACGATCGAAGCAGGTCCGTTGCGCCATCTACACCCGCGTCTCCAGCGACCAAGGACTGGAACAGGACTTCAATTCCCTCGACGCCCAATACGACGCCTCGCAAGCCTATATCCGGAGCCAACAGCATGCCCGCTGGGCGATGGTCAGGTCCAAATATGATGATGGAGGCTTTTCCGGCGGCAATACCGACCGCCCGGCGCTGCAGCGGCTACTTGCGGACGTGCGAGCCGGGAAGATCGATATCATCGTGGTCTACAAGGTTGACCGACTGACCCGGTCGTTGGCGGACTTCGCCAAGCTGGTGGAGCTGTTCGATCAGAACGCAGTGTCTTTTGTCTCGGTGACCCAGCAGTTCAATACCACCACCTCGATGGGGCGTCTTACACTGAACGTCCTGCTGTCGTTTGCCCAGTTCGAGCGCGAGGTCACCTCCGAGCGCATCCGGGACAAGATAGCCGCGTCCAAGCGCAAGGGCCTTTGGGTCGGTGGCATGGCGCCACTTGGCTACGACACCAAGGATCGAAAGATCATCGTGAATGACCTGGAAGCAGACTGCGTTCGGACCATCTTCCAGAGCTACCTTAAGCTGGGCAGCCTCAACCTGCTGATGGCGGACCTACGCAAGGGAGGCATCGTCACCAAGGTGCGGGTCCTAAAAACGGGCCAGACCGTCGGCGGTATTGCCTTCATGCGTGGTCCGCTCGCTTATCTGCCTTCGCAACCGCTTTTATATCGGAGAGGTGGTCTTCAAGGGCGAGACCCTGGCGGGCGAGCAGCCCGCTATTGTTGATCGGGACCTGTTCGATGCAGTCCAGGCCAAACTGAACGAGCAGGTCAACAATCACAAAGTCTCGCGAACGAAGTCTGAGGCGCTCCTATTGGGCCGCATCTACGATGATCGCGGCCATCGGATGACCCCTAGCCATGCCCGGAAGCGAGGCACCAAGTACCGGTACTACCTCTCATCCGCCTTGCTGCAGGGCCGAGCCAAACAAGCCGGGACCGTCAGCCGGATCCCCGCTGACGAGATTGAAGCCCTCGTCTGCAAATCTGCGCGGGGCCACCTCAACGTATCCACTGAGATCGAGGATGCAGCCCTCGTCCAAACTCATGTCGTGCGGGTCAAAGTCCAATCGGACCAGCTGGTCATTGAGCTCGCCAACGCAAAAGTAGCCGATCGCAAGCGGAAGCAAACCCGCAACGTCATACACGTGCCCTGGCGCAAGACACTATCCACCCGACATCGTGAGATTCTCGTACCCGAATGCGCGCAGTCTGAAAACGCCCGCCCGATCCGGTCTGATAACCGTGCGCTCCTTGTCGCATCGATTGCGCGGGGGCGCCGCTGGCTCGACGAACTCATTGCCGGCCCCGCTGCGACAACCGAAAGCATCGCCGGACGCGAGGGCTGCACTACGCGGAAGATCAACATGACAATCTCATTCGCCTTCCTCGCGCCCGACCTCGTCAAGGCGGCCATTGATGGACGGCTCCCGCACGGCATGGGAGTTGCCCGTCTCGCCGACCTGTCCGCCGAATGGTCCCGCCAGCGCCAGATGCTTGGCCTTCTTGTGCTGTAAAGCTGCTGACGACGGGCTCCGTGTTCCTCCGCTCCGAAAAAAACCAAGCGCAAGAAAGGAGAAGTTCCAATGATCATGCGTTTACCCGGCGCTTACCCGACCCGCTGTCGCGCGGTTGTGCACAACGGCATCGTTTCGATGTTCGCAATTTCGACGAAGAAGAGTTCGTCGCTCTACGAGCAGACCAAGTCCGCGCTCGCTCAAGTCGACGCGAACTTGGCAGAGGTCGGCACCATCAAAGGTCGTATCCTCACAGCCTTAGTCTTCATCACCGACATGGCGCAGAAGGACGAGTTGAACCGGGCATGGGATGAATGGGCCGATCGCGCAAACCCACCAATGCGCGCCTGCGTCGCCGTCGGGCTCACCGGCGCTTCATTGGTCGAAATCGTCCTCACGGCAGCAATATGATCCCTGTGTGTGCGAACATCGGCTCGCAACATCTGGTGAAATACGCGCTCCAGGTCGCCTCTAGCAGCAATGCGTCCTATGCGCGTCGGCGATGCGGCCGCCAGGAACGGGATTTTTCGCGCCAGAGCCTGGTGCCCCGAAAGCCGCCAATAACGCCCAATCGGTACCCCGTCCATTGTGCTGCAACACGTGGCGCTGAACAGTCTGCAAGCCAGCGACTTTCTGTTCGCCTGAACTGCGCCTTTGCCAGAAATCGGTCCGGCTCGCCCGGGCCGATTTCTCATCTGCGTTTCTGCAGTCCCGGGGTACGCCACATCCGGCCAACATCGCGGATGAGTGCGTCACCGACCCGCGGTCGTACTTGCGCTCCGGCACTGGTGTCCTCCTCGATCGTTGCGATTCCGTTGCCGAGCTTTTCCTCTTCCGAATATATAATTCGGCGGCCACGTTCACGTTTCTGGTGCCGATCGGCAGTCGCTCGCCGCCGTAAGCCGATAGCAGGCCATCGCCGGCCCATCCATTCAGTGTCGCCGCCAGCTTCCAGCCGAGATCGACAGCATCGGCAATGCCCGTGTTCATGCCTAAGCCGCCCGTCGGGGGACATTGATGCACTGCGTCGCCTGCCAGGAAGACGCGGCCGTTCGAATACCGGTCAGCGACCGCACTGCGCCGCGTCCAGATACAAGATCAACCAGAGCACCTCAAGCTGATCCTGAAAGCCTGCGTGAACTGCGAGGGCTCGGGCGGCGACTGCTTCGATCCGCAAAAGAACCCGGTGCTGTCGCGCGAGATCAAGGCCGCCGCGAAGGACGCACGTTCCGGACAACCTGATCAAGCGCGTGATCCAGCTCGCCAAGCAGGGCTACACCGACATCCACTTCCCGGTCTTCCTATCTCACCGGAGCCATTTCGTGCTATGGTGTGTGCCTTAGGGGCCAGGCCTATGGCTGGTAAGATCTTCATCAATTACCGCCGAGATGATTTAATCAGCACGGCCGGTCGGCTGCACGATCGGCTCGCCCAAACGTTCGGACGCAAAAACCTATTTATGGACGTCGACCACATTCCAGCTGGGGTCGACTTCGTGGAATACCTGCCTAGCCAGGTGGCTGCGTGCGACGTTTTCCTAGCAGTCATCGGCCCCAATTGGCTTGATGCGAAGGATGATGATGGCCGTCGCCGGTTCGACAACCCGGACGATTTCGTAATGATCGAAATCGCGGCGGCGCTCGCCCGCAATATCCGTGTCATCCCTGTATTGGTCGATGGCGCACGGACGCCGAAGGCTGACAAACTGCCCGACTCAATAAAGCCGCTCGTCCGGCGCAACGCGGTGGAGGTGCGGAACACAAACTTCGGCCGCGATGCCGAGGCACTAGTCAACAAAGTCCGTGAAGCGCTCAAAAGTCCGCGGCCCGTGACGGAACAGTGGCCATTTGTGGCGAGTGCGGCAGCGTGGCTGATGGCACCGGGCCAGTGGCGCACGGTGGCCGGGAGTGCAACGGCGCTGCTGCTGATAGGGTGGATCGGACTCTATCAGATGGGCGTGCCGGTGTGGGTGCCGTGGACGCCAAGGGCGGAGCAACCGGATCCGTCTCGCGCGGACAAGGCCAAGGCGGCCGCCGAGACCGAAGCAAAACTCAAGGCTGCGGAAGCGGAGCAACAGCGTCAGGCAAAAGCGGAAGCCGATGCTAATGCAAAACTCAAGGCTGCGGAAGCAGAGCAACAACGGCTGGCCGCCATCAAAGACGAGGAACAGCGTCAGGCAAAAGCAGCTGATGGTGAAGCAAAACTCAAGGCTATGGAAGCGGAGCAACAGCGGCTCAGAGACGAGGTACAGCGCCAGACAAAGGCGGCCGCCGACGCCGAAGCTCAGCGCAAGGCTGCAGAAGCTGCGCAACAGCGACTTAAAGAAGAGGTACAGCGTCAGGCAAAAGCGGCAGCCGACGCTGAACAACAGCGCAAGGCTGCGGAGGCGGAGCAACAACGGCTCGCTGCTGTCAAAGCGGAGGATGAGCGCAAGGCAAAAGCAGAGGCTGAGGCGGCAGCACAGCGCAAGTCCGAGGAAGCCGGGCAACAAATGGTGGCGTTCACGATAACAAACAATCTTGAGGCAATGAAAATCCCGGGGGCAGACGAGTTCTGGAAGCAGGTCCCGTCGATAGGTGAATGCGAGGCAACGTGTACGAAATCACCGATCTGCAAAATATTTACTTACAACAAAGGGGGGAGTTGACTGTGTTATATGTATTCTAACGCTACTTTCCAGCCGAATGAAAAATTCGACTCCGGCATACGCTCGGATTCAGGTATAACGAGCGTTCTGCCAGCGTCTCTCGCAACCCAGTCTACGGGGCTATTCACAATAAGAAGCAATACTGAAGCCATCGCGACGTCGATTTGGAATGGTTACATCTCCACGGCGCGCGCCCGGTCGATACCTGAATGCGAGCAAAAGTGTGCGCAATCGCAATCACCGGCCTGCAAAATATTCACCTACGATAGGAGTTCTGGAATGTGTTATATATATTCCGATGCTGATTTCAGGCCGAATGAAAAATTCGACTCCGGCGTACGCAAGTAATATCAAAGTGCGGTCCATGTCGGCGGTTAAGCATGTCGGGATCCTGCGCACCCGTGGACGATGCGGCCTCTCGAAATGTAATGAATCGTTTTGACCCCACGGCGCAGTTGGATTTGGGGATTGAGTGTGCTTGCTAACGTCCGCCAAGCTACAATGTGGGCTATAGGAGAGGTGCTTGGTCAACCCTAATGGGGAGGAAAGTAAACCGAGTATGCCGGCTGAGCCGCTGTGTGTCTCGTGCAAAAATCTGATCAATCCTGGGGCGACAAAATGCACGCACTGCGGATCGTACCAACGTAGGTGGCTTTCACTGCTGCTTTTAATTACAGGACTAAGCGGATTTTTAGCAATTGTTGCGTCCTCCGTCTCTGTCTTGTACGCGTTTCTTCACGACGCTTATGTTCTACGTGACCCCGTATCGGTAATTCACTATTCATATAAAAAAGGAGCCCTATTCTCGAATTTCAGCCACTCCCCAATATACATTAAATCGATGTTCATCGTGTCATCTAATAGGCATTTCGGATTTGGAGATGATTTCAGCGTCATTGTTAAGCCGAACGATATGATCGTTTACGGCAACCCGTTGTTGGTACCGCCGCGAAGTCCGAATAAGAAAACCCCCGAAGAATGGCTCGCGGCTTTGCAGGGCAAGGCGGACTGCCTTAATATTTTGTTTAGCAACGGAATGCCTTTTTACGGGACGTCTGGAAAGGTGGCGGACGCTTCTTTGTATTACGTAGTTGGAAATGGAGAGGTCCGGGAGAAGCGAATTCCACTTGAAGAGAGACTCATAGATTGTCGCGACGATTTTATTTGGGACATTGAGCTGGAACCCCGTACGAAGCCAAACGCTGGCTAAGCCCGCCGTCTCTAGGTGGCATCTCCGTGCTCGTGTTGGGGGCTGCTCTGACCAAGACCGGCGTGACCTGATGACTCGAATGCCGCCACGCTGAAGGGCTTGGGGTCGATGTTGACCCGTCTTGATCTAAAACGTCATAAGATCATTCAGAAAACGAGGGAGGCAGCAGCCGACATTGAGGAGGCGCACCAGAAGACCATTAACAAGCTAAAACTTGTGTGAGGAAGGTATAGTGTACCTCTAATGTCTACACTCTTTCACATCGTAAAGTCTGCTATCCCCCCCTTCGGGACTTGCTACCTTGTCATATTGGTGTCATTAAGCCGACATCCAAACGGATGAGGAGAAAAACTAATGGCAAAACGAGCAAAGAGAAACCTAACCGGAATGAGCGTTGAAGCTCTAATGGAACTTCGCGAGCAAGTTGACACCGCACTATCCGGTTTTCGCTCCACCCTGGAACGGCAGTTGGCGAGCTTGGGCGGGTCTATCGCGTCCTTAGCTGGTGGTGGCAAGGGGCGCGGCACCAAAATGAAAGGGAGAAAGGTTGCCGCGAAATACAAGGGTCCGAATGGTGAGTTGTGGGCGGGACGTGGCGCGACACCTCGATGGTTGGTCGCCGTGATGAAGGAAGAAGGCAAGAAGCGCGACGATTTCCTCATCGATAAGTCGGGGGGCGCGACAAAGGCAAAGGTCAAACGGCGCGCGAAAAAGAAATGACAACTCGGGACCCTGACGACAAGGAGCGAACCTCGCTACACGAGGCGGGTCACGCCGTTGTCGCTTGGTCTTACGGGGTGGGCATTGGGTCCATCCGACTCGATACAAAGATGAAAGGGGTCAGGGCGAACATCACAACTTCCCATTCTGACCTTCGCGGCGAACCGCACCCCATTAGAACAAAGCACCTTCTATGTTGCCGGCCACACTCGCGTGACTTCGGCGACGAACGCAGCATCGCAGCCGTGGACCGAAGTCTGGAGCATGGAAGCGTGCGGCACCTTGGTCGACATCAACGTCACGTTCTCGCCATCGCCAAAGGGCGGGATCGACTGCTCCATCGCTCTACCGCCCTCGCCCCGCCGCTGACGGGCCATCCCGTTCGTTGAGCACGCCTACTGACGGCTCGCCCGGGCCTGCGGGTTCCTGGTTAAAACGCCCTAGCCGGAGGACATCCTGCATAGGGGAACAGGATCCTTGGCCCAGAGACAAACCGCCCAAAATCGCCTTCAGGCCAGAAACGGTCTCCGCGGAGACCGAAACGCAGCCGCAACAGCGCGCCAATGGCGGGCTTAGCCACCACATTCGGACCAGTCTTCATCCAAGATCAATCTGCGTCGGGGAAACGGGATTCCTCGGCCCAGAGACGGACCACCCAAAATCGCCTTCAGGCCAGAAACGAAGATCAACATGACGAAATCGCTCGCCTTCCTCGCGCCGATCTCGTCAAGGCGGCCAATGTCTCAACTCTATTTATGTTAC
>CAVRXD010000025.1:0-128980 GCA_963725065.1 uncultured Alphaproteobacteria bacterium | reverse complement strand
TGGCGAACGTGCGCTAGAGTCCGCGGACCTTCGGCAAGTCAATGAACGGCCACGGGCTCGGCATGTCGCCGACCGGGACCTCGATCAGCGCCGGCTCGTTCTCCGCGAGGTTCTGCTCGAGCGCCTGCCGCAATCCCTCGGGATCGGTCACGCGACGGCCGGCGATGCCAAAGCTCTCGGCCAGCCGCACGAAGTCGGGATTGGCGAGATCGGTGCCGATCAGGCGATTGCCATGCAGGGTCTTCTGCATGTTGCGAACGTTGCCGTAGGCGCCGTCGTTGAACACGATCATCACCACGGGGATGCGATGGCGCACCGCGGTCGAGAGCTCCTGCACATTGAACATGAAGCCGCCGTCGCCGCTGAGCGCCACGACCGGCACGTTCCCGAGCGCGTGCTTGGCGCCGAGCGCGGTGGCCACGCCCCAGCCGAGCGTGCCCTGGTAGCCGGACGAGATGAAGGTGCGCGGCTTGCGCGTCTCGTAGGCGTTGCGCGCGGTGTAGCCGACCTGGGTCAGCTCGTCGATCAGGACGCCGTCGTCGGGCAGGACGTCGCGGATCGCGCGCAGAAAGCCGAGCTGCGGCGCAAGCACGGACAGCGATGCGCTGATGCGCTCCTTGAGCGCGCGGCTGCGCTCGACGCGATCGGGTCGAGCAGGCGGCACATGCGCAAGGTGCTCGTTGAGACGCGCGAGCACCGCAGCGGCGTCGCCGGCGAGCCCGATCTCGGGCTTGCGAATGCGATCGAGCTCCTCGGGGTCGATATCGACCTTGATCAACGCGAGCTTGTCGTCAGTGCCCCAGTTCGCGAGTTGAAGCTGCAGCCGCGTGCCGACCGCGACCACGACATCGGCCTTCGCCCACAGCGCATGGCCGCCCGGCAGCGCGTGAGCGAGCGGATGGCGATCGTCGAGCACGCCGCGTCCGCGGCGATAGGACACGACCGGCGCGCCGAGACGCTCCGCCAGCGCGCGCACCTCGTCGGCGGCATCGAGCGCGCCGCCGCCGACGAAGATCACCGGACAATCCGCTTTCGCCAGCAGATCGGCGGCGCGCTCGATCGCGTCCTCGTCGAGCGGCGGATCGCCATCGAGGGGGAGGGGCGACGACATCCGTACCTCGGCGCGCGCCGCCAGCATGTCGGGCGGAAGCTCCACGCCGACCGGCCGCGGCCGACCCGATCGCAGCGACTGGAACGCGCGCGCGATGATGTCGGGGCCCTGCTGCGGCGTATCTACCCGTTCGGCCCATTTGGTCAGCTTGCGCAGGATGCCGATCTGGTCGGGAATTTCGTGCAGGAGGCCGTGACCTTTGCCGATGCCGCGGCTCGGGATCTGGCCGATGAGCGCGAGGACGCGCGCGCCGGTCGAATAGGCGGTGGCGAGCGCCGCGGTGCTGTTGAGAAAACCGGGACCGGGCACCACGGAGTAGGCGGCGGGTTTGCCGGTCGCGAGTGCGGCGCCGAGCGCCATGTAGGCGGCGCCCTGTTCGTGCCGGGTATGCACCACCGAAAGCGCGTCGCCGGCGTCGAACATGGCGTTGAACAGATGATCGCTCTGGACGCCGGGCAGGGCATAGATCGTGGAGATGCCGTGCGCGAGGACGGAGCGCACGACGGCATCACCACCACTCATCAACGGCATGCGAGTCTCCGGTTTTGGCTTGCGTGCTGTCATTGCCGGGCTGGACCCGGCAATCCATCAGCTTTGGTGAAATTCGGTTGCGACAGACCACGATGGACCCCCGGGTCGAAGCCCGGGGGTGACGCCGTTGTGGCAGTCGGCGAGTGCATCAGCTCGAAACAGCGTGTACCCGACTTTAATTCGACAAATTCAGCGACGACAGCGCCTGTTTCCACTTCGTGGATTCGGCGGTGAGGAAGCGCGCGAAGGCCTCGTCGTCCTCGTAGGCCGTCGCCGACGTCAGCGCGCGCGCGGTGGTCTGTGCGCCCGGCGTGGCGAGAATGGCGGCGACCTCGCGCGAGAGCTTCTTGACCACCGGGGCCGGCGTTCCCGCGGGAGCGAACAGGCCGATGAACCCGGAGGCGCGTCCGAAGCCCGGCACGCCGCCTTCGGCGATGGTGGGAATTTCCGGCGTCACCGGAAAGCGCTTGCTGTCGGCAAGTCCGAGCGCGATGAGGCGGCCGGCCTGGATGTGCGGATAGGCGGAGGTCAGGTCCACCGACGCCAGCGGGATCTGTCCGGCCAGCAGATCGACCACCGCCGGGGCGCTGCCGCGGTAGGGGACATGCACCAGGTTGGCGCCGGTCGCCTGCCTGAGCAGTTCGACCGAGAGGTGCTGGCTGGTATTGGTGCCGGTCGAGCCGTAGGCGAGGCCGCCGGGCGTCGCCTTGGAGCGCTCGATCATCTCGCGAATGGTCTTCGGCCCGGTCGCGGGATTGGCGACCAGCACGATGGCGACGTCGATCAGCTTGGCCACGGGGGCGAGCTCGCGCAACAGGTCGGGCCCGGGATTGCTCGGCAGGTTGGGATTGAGCAGGAGCGCTCCGGTCGCGCCGACACCGAGCGTGTCGCCGTCGGGCGCGGACTTGGCGAGCTGCTGCAGGCCGAGCGTGCCGCCGGCGCCGGCCTTGTTCTCGACCACCACCTGGCGATTGAGACGCGGGCCGAGCTCGTTCGCCACGATGCGCGCCGCGCCGTCCGCGGACGCGCCGGGCGCAAACGGAACGATGATCTGGATCGGCTTTTGCGAGGTTTGCGCCAGCGCGGGGCCGCACGCCAGCGCGAGCGCAAGTGGCAGAGCACGCCTCAGCAGCATTCGTTTCCTCCCGCTTTTGATCAGGCGCGCTTGGCGTCCTGGTTCGTTTGGGCGTCCGGGCTCGTTTTGGCGGCCTGGATCTTGGCGTCTTGGATCGTTCGCCAGATATTGTACGGCGTTGCCGGCATCTTGATGTCGCGCACGCCGTAGTCGCGCAGCGCATCCACGATGGCGCTGACCACCACCGCCGGCGCGCCGGTCGTGCCGCCTTCGCCGCCGGCCTTGATGCCGAGCGGATTTGTGGGGGAGAGCACCTCGGCGATCTCGGTCTTGAACGGCGGCACGGTGTCCGCGCGCGGCAGACCGTAATCCATCAGCGAGCCGATGAGCGGCTGCCCTGAATCGGGCTCGATGTAGCATTGCTCGCCGAGCGCCTGACCGATGCCCTGCACGATCCCGCCGTGGGTCTGGCCATGCACGATCAACGGATTGATGCAGCGGCCGACGTCGTCGACCGAGGCGTAGCGCGTGATGCGCAGCGCGCCGGTGTCGGGATCGATCTCGACCTCGCAGATGGCGCAGCCATTGGGAAACACCGGATCGTGCATCTCGTTGTCGGTCACGATGGCGATGCCGTCCTTGATCTCGTCCGGCAGCTTGTGGCGCGCGGCTTCCTTCGCAAGCTCGAGGAAATCGAAGGTGCGGTTGGTCTCGCGCGCGCTGAAGCGGCCGTCGCTGAACTCGATATGCTCCGCCGACGATCCCAGAATGGCGGCCGCGACCTGCTTGCCTCGAGCGATGAGGGCGGGGGCGGCCTTGGAGAAGACGGTGGCGGCATGGCGCATGGAGCGGCCGGAATGCGAGCCGCCGCCCACCTTCACCACATCGGTGTCGCCGAGAATGATCTTCACGGTCTCCACCGGCACGTGCAGCAGATCGGACACGACCTGGGCAAAGCTGGTCTCATGGCCTTGGCCGCTCGGCTGCGTGCCGATCACGACATCGACGCGTCCCTCCGCCCGCACGGTGATCCGCGCCTGCTCGTTGGGCGCACCGATCGAGGACTCGACATAGTTCGCAAGGCCGCGCCCGAGCAGCTTGCCACGTTTGGCCGCCGCGCGCCGGCGCTGCTCGAACCCTTTCCAGTCGGCGATGTCCATCGCCCAGTCCATGTTCTCCTCGTAGCGCCCGCTGTCGTAGTTCATGCCGACGGCGTTGCGGTACGGCATCGCTTCGGGACGGATCAGGTTCTTGCGCCGCAGCGCGATGCGGTCGATGCCGAGCCGCGCGGCGGCGGTGTCGATGAGCCGTTCGATCGCGAAGGTGACCTCCGGCCGGCCGGAGCTGCGATAGGCCTGGGTCGGCATGGTGTTGGTGTAGACCGCCATCGCGCGCAGCGTGGCGGCGGGAATGGCATACGAGCCCGGGATCAGGCCCGAGCCCTTGGAGAGCGGCGAGAGCGACACGCAGCGCGCGCCGACATTGCTGATATTGGTGGCGCGCATGGCGAGGAAGCGGCCGTCGCGGGCGAGCGCCAGCTCGACCTTGGTGACGAGGTCGCGCCCCTGATAGTCGCTGAGAAAGGCCTCCGACCGCGTCGCCGTGAACTTGACCGGACGGCCGAACTTGCGCGCGGCCCACAACACCAGCCCGAACTCGACGAACACCCGGTTGCGCGTGCCGAAATTTCCGCCGACGTCGTAGGCCAGCACCCGCAGCTTGTCGGCGTCGATGCCGAGGACGCCGGTGAGCTCGCGCTTCTGCCGTACCGCGCCGCCGCTGCCCGCATGCAGCGTGTAGCGGTCCCTCTGCGCGTCGTACTCGCCCAGCGCCGCGCGGGGCTCCATCGGTACGCCGGTGACACGGTCGATGTGGAAGTCCATCGTGACGACGTGGTCGGCGTTGGCGAATGCCTTGTTCGTCGCCTCGCGGTCGCCGAAGAAGGTGTCGACCGGGACGTTGTCGGGGACCTCGTCCCAGACCGCGGGCGCGCCCGGACGCATCGCGTCCTCGGAATGGTAGACCCCGGGCAACACCTCGTAGGCGACGTCGACCGCTTCGGCGGCATCGAGCGCCTGCGCCAGCGTCTCCGCGACCACCATCGCGACCGCCTCACCGACATGGCGCGCCTTGTCGGCGGGCAGCAGCATGTGCGGCCCGATGAAGACGTCGCGGCCGCCGGCGGCGGTGAGCTTCATGTCGTACCTGGTCTTGGGCAGCGGGTCGTGCGGGATGGCGGTCAGGCCGTCGGCGAGGCAGTCCGCGCCCGAGAGCACGCCGAGCACGCCCGGCATCGCCTGGGCGCTCGCGGCATCCACCCCGAGGATGCGCGCATGCGGATAGGGGGAGCGCACCATCACCGCGAACGCTTGGCCGTCGACACTGAAATCGTCGCTGAACCGGCCGCGGCCAGTGGTGAGCCGCTCGTCTTCCTTGCGAACGACGGGCTTGCCGATGAAGCGGAAGTCAGCGGATGGGGTTTTTTCTTCGAGATCAGACATCGACGACAAACTCGGGCATTTCCACCACGGCGCGAGAGGAAGCGCCGGACGATCGCGTCCGGTCGCGTGGGAAGCTCCTTCTTTTCCGCGCCAAATGCAAATATACGTCGTTTGCATCAGACGCGTTTTCTTCGGTGAACCGGTTACCGTCCCGGATCAAGTCCGCGGATGGCTTTCACCGGAAAACGACATGGCTGCAATGCGTGCGAGCACGGGGGAGCTTCGATGCCTTACCAGGACTTTCGCCAGTTCCTCGATGTGCTCCGGCAGCACGGCGAACTCATCGATGTGAACCGGCCGGTGGCGTTGAACGACGTCGGCAAGGCGATGAAGCAGAGCTACGTGCGGCAGGGTCCCGCCATCATGTTCACCCAGAACGGCACCGATTATCCGCTGGTCGCCGGCGTCTATTCCACGCGCAGCAAGGCGCTGCTCGCGTTCGAGGCGGACGAGGACACGATCTTCGACAAGGTGCTCACCGGGCTCGACAACCCGATCCCGCCGACGGCGTTCGCGGGCAAGGCGCCGTGCCACGACGAGGTCATCACCGGCGAGAATATCGATCTCAGGCGATGGCCGGTGCCGACCTACAGCCCGCAGGACGGCGGCGCCTACATCACGCCCGGCATCGTGGTGTCGAAGGATCCCGAAACCGGGATCCCCGATATCGGCCATTACCGCTTTCTGATCCTCGGCAAGGATACGGTCTCGTTCTCCGCCCAGCCGTTCCACCGTTTCGGCAAGCATCTCGCCAAGCACAAGCGTCTCGGCAGCGTGCCGAAGGCCGCGCTGGTAATCGGGGTCGACCCGATCCTCGCCTACACCTGCCAGGTGCAGGTGCCCGACGACACCAACGACTGGAACGTGGCCGGCGGCCTGCGCGGCGCGCCGGTGGAACTGGCGCAGTGCATCACCGCCGACCTCGATGTGCCCGCGACCTCCGAGGTGGTGATCGAGTTCGAGGTCGATCTGAACCAGACCGTGCTGGAGGGGCCGCTCGGCGAATATACCGGCTACTACACGCGACCGTCGCAGAAGCCGGTGGCGCGCATCACCGCGATCACCCACCGCCGCAAGCCGATCTTCCAGGGCCTGCTCACGGGCAAGCCGGTGACCGAGAACCACATCCTCAAGCAGGTCCCGTTCGAGGCGTCGTTCTTCCGTGCGCTCAAGCGTCAGTTTCCCACCATCACGCAGGTTTCAGTGCGGGCATCGGCCGGCGTGTCGTTCTACGTCGTCATCGCCATGCAGCCGCGCTACGCGGGAGAAGCGCGGCAGGTGATCCTGGCGGCGATGGCGAGCAACATCCGCCCGAAATGGACCGTCATCGTCGATCCGGACATCGACGTGCACTCCTCGACCGAGGTCGAATGGGCCATGGCGTTCCGCGTGCAGCCGCAGCGCGACGTGATCGTGATCGAGAACACGCCGGCGGGGCCGTCCGATCCGTCGGTCGATCTCAGCAAGGACCGCACCATGCGGATCTCGTCCTGCATCGGCATCGATGCGACGCGGCCGTTCGGGGAGAAATTCTACGACGTTGCCGACGTGCCGGGCTGGCAGGACTTCGACATGCCGGAACTGGACTGAGCAAGGCGCGGCGCTTTCAACCTTGCCGCGTCGCTAGTGTCCCGATTCCGAAGTTCGCATCATTGCGCGGCACACTCGTTTGCGAACTTCGGAATCAAAGGGACACTAGCAATCTATGATTCTAGTGCGGTTTTTGGATTTGAAGTTCCTACACAAACGCGCGGCTATAATGATAGGAACTTCAAATCCACCGCACTAGTATCGTTTCGGCCGGGGCGGTCCGGAACGCACGCGCGTCTTTGGCTCATGGCCTGGACTGACCTGGGGGCGCCAATGCTCAAGAAGATCCTGATCGCGCTCGCGGCGATCGCCGTGGTGTTCGTGGGCTATGTCGCGATGCAGCCGTCGGAATTCCGCGTGGTGCGGAGCGCCACCGTTGCGGCGCCGACCCCCGACGTGTTCGCGCAGGTCAACAATTTCCACAACTGGCAGGCGTGGTCGCCCTGGGCGAAGCTCGATCCCGCGGCCAAGGCGACATTCGGCGGCCCGCAGGCGGGACCGGGCGCGGTTTTCACGTGGGCCGGCAACGACAAGATCGGCGAAGGGCGCATGACCCTGACCGAGAGCCATCCCACCGACCTGGTGAAGGTCAAGGTCGAATTCGTGAAACCTTTCGAGGGGACCAATACCACCGAGTTCACGTTCAAGCCGCAGGGCGATCAGACCGCCGTCACCTGGAGCATGGCCGGTCACAACAATTTCGTCGCCAAGGCGCTCTGTCTGTTCATGAACATGGACAGGATGATCGGCCGCGATATGGAAAACGGTCTGGCGCAACTCAAATCGGTCGTGGAGGCGGCGGTCAAGAAGTAGCCGCACGTGGCGGTCACTCCGCCGCCCGCGGCATGTTCCGGCGCACCCGTCCGCGCGGCGCGGTCGCGGGTCGTGCTTTCGGCGCCATGGCGCCGTCCGCCTTGCCGGAAAAGGGACCGGCGGCCCGCAGCGTCCTGAAATTGTCGATGATCTGCCCGGCCAGCGCGAACAGCTGAGCGACCTCGGCCTGGGTGAGGCCCTTGCTCGCGCGCTTGTTGGCGTCCGCGGCGCAGGCCATCAGCGCCTTCTCCAGCGCGGCGCCCGCGGGGGTAAGAAACACGTTGATCTTGCGGCGATCGGTGGTGTTGCGCACGCGGGTGATGAGCTTCGCCGCCTCGAGCGAGTTGAGGATCGCGGTCGACGACGCCATCTCGATGCCGATGCGACGCGACAGCTCGGCCTGGGTGAGGCCGTTCTCCACCCACAGGTTCCGCAGATGCTGAAACTGCCCGAAGGTGACGCCGTGGGCGGCGAGCTGCGCGGTCAAGTAGCGGTTGAACGCCGTGTCGGCATCGCGCAACAGCATGCCGATGCCGGTCTTGGGCGGGCGCGCGGGCGCCCCGTGCCGCCGCTGCGGCTTTTCCGCCGCCCCCCGCTTTTGCCGCGCCGCCATCTTTCAGCGCCTCTAATTATAAGGTACCATATGATATGGTATCATAACAATTGGGTCGAAGGGAGCGGGCCGATGGCCGAAATGTTGGTGTGCCGGGACGGCGAGATGGCCGAGGGCGGGGTGCGGATCGTGCGGGCCGGCAAGTTCGAGATCGGGGTCATCCGCCACGAGGGCAAATACTACGCCTACCGGAACTATTGCCCGCACCAGGGCGGCCCGGCCTGCGAGGGGCTGCGCATGCCGCAGGTCAAGGAACTCGTCGACGAGAACGGCGTCTTCCACGGCAAGACCTTCGACGAAACCGACATGCACATCGTCTGTCCGTGGCACGGCTACGAGTTCCACCTGTCGGACGGCTACCACGTCGCCGACCGGCGGCTGCGGCTGCAGAAGTTCGACGTGATCGAACGCGATGGAGAGGTCTATGTCGCCGTCTGACCAGGCCGCCCCATCCTTCGAAGCACTGGCGAGCGAGATTTCCGCGCTCTGCGCCGATGCGATCGAAGCCGACCGGCTGGGCGACATCCCCGACGACTCGCTCGGGCAGGTGTTCGCCAGCGTGGTTCGGCTGTTCGCCGCCAAGGCGCAGGCCGGGCCGGCCCCGCGGCCGTTCGGCCGCAACAGCGGCGTCACCCCGACCGACGTCGTGATCGGCTGCAGCGCCATGCTCGATGCCGCCGGCCTCGCGGTGTTCGAGCTCGGGGCCTGGCAGGCGATGTCGCAGGTCGGCCGCCAGCCGAACCCGCGCAGTTGATAAGAGATCAGGAAAGGATCGCCCGATGAACGTCCACGCCAACAACTTCCGCGACCTCGCCGCCGCCGAGTTCGATACCACCACCTTGCTGGCGCATGCCGCGGACCAGGCGATCGAGCGCCGCTACGAGGATTTCTGCATCGTCGACGTCGACTGCCACCACTACGAGACCGAGGCGTTCAACGAGATCCTGCAATACATGGAGGATCCGGTCATCCGCCACGAGGCCAAGTATCAAGGCACGGCGCGTGGCGGCATCACGTCTTCCGACGGCTCGTACCAGGAGATCGGCGGACGCATCACCCGCTATCCCGGCCGCCGGATCGAGAAGGTCCCGCCGACCCCGCACCGCGACATCACCCTGATGCGGCGCTGGATGGACGCCATGGGCGTCGACATCGCCTGCATGTTCCCGACCCCGATGCTCAATCTCGCGGCCTGCCCGCGCGTGGAGGTCGAGGTGGCGATGGCGCAGGCCTACAATCGCTGGCTCTGCGATAAGATCCTCGGCGAGGAGGATCGCTTCAAGTCGATGCTCTACCTGCCGTTCAACGATCCCGAGGCCTGCTACAAGACCGTGCTGGAATTCGCCGATCGCAAGGGTGTCATCGGCTTCATGGTGACTGCGACGCATTATCGTGGCGTCTACGACAACGCCTACGCAAAGACCTACGCCGCGCTGCAGGAGCGCAACCTGCCGCTCGCATTCCATGCCGCGTTCAACTGGGCCGATTCCGGCCTGTCGATGACCAACCGCTTCATCGCCGTGCACGCGCTCGGGTTCGCCTGGCACAACATGCTGCACCTGACCAACTGGGTGGTGAACGGCATGCCGGAGCGCTTCCCGCGGCTCAAGACGATCTGGATCGAGAGCGGGCTTGCCTGGATCCCGTTCCTGATGCAGCGGCTCGACAACGAATACATGATGCGCACGTCGGACTGCGCGCTGCTCAAGAAGAAGCCGAGCGACTATATGCGCGACATGTATTTCACCTCGCAGCCGATGGAGATGGTTGACAACCGCGAGGCGCTGCAGCTCACCTTCAAGATGATCAACGCCGAGACGCAGCTGCTGTACTCCTCGGACTATCCGCACTGGGACATGGACCTGCCGAGCACCATCCACGACCTGCCGTTCCTGAGCGAGCAGGCCAAGCGCAACATCCTGGGTGACAATGCCCGTCGGCTGTTCAACCTCGAGCCGGTGCTGTCGGAGACCAAGCAGCTGCGCAAGGCGTCGCGCATGCCGCAGCAGCCGGAAATCAACAAGGTGTTCGGCGTCGCCAGCGCGGCGGAGTGAGCGAGACGTTATCCCGCCTCATGCTTTGAGGACGCGCCCTTCGGGCTCCGCAGCATGAGGCCGTGCAGAGAGTTGCCCAGGCTAATCCGTCCGCTCGACGTTATCCCGCACGCGCTGGCGCAGCGCCGCGACATCGATCTGCTGCACGCTGCCGCTACCGGCGAGGTCGAGCGCATGCGCGGCCGCGGCGCCCATGGCGATGCACGGTCCCATCACCCGCACGCTCGACAACGCGGCGTTGTCGCCGTCGATGCAGCGGCCGGCGGCCACGATGTTGTCGGCCTCGGCCGGAACGAGGCTGCCGAAGGGCACGTAGTGCATGTGGTCGTCGGAAAACGGCTCCCAGATGTAGCCGTCGCGGCCGATCGTGCAGCTCGATCGGCCAGGCGGTGCGCGCGACCGCGTCGGAGAATTTCGTTCCGGCGCGCACGTCCTCGACGGTCAGCTGCTGGCGCCCGACGATCCAGCGCGTCTGCCGAATGCCGGGCAAGCCATAGCTGCGGACGCGCGACTGCCCAAAGGCATCGGGATATTCGCTCTTGAGAAAATGCAGGACCTTGTCGGCCTGCGCCTTGCCGAGCAAAGCATTGCTGGAGGCCGCGACCGGCTCGAGCGGGGTCTCCACATGGGTGTGGTTCACCAGCGCCGTGCCGCGGCCGGGAAAGACGAACGCAAATCCGTCCGTGCGCACCAGACCATAGAGTGCGGCCTTCGCGCGCGCCCGCGCGGTGAGCTCGGCGCGCGTCGGCTGGCGCGCTTCGTCGATGCCTTCGAGCACCATCATCTGGGTGCCGTAGACCGGACCATCGGCCGGTTCGCGGCAGGCAAACCCCGCCTCCCAGGTCAGGACGGCGTCGCCGGTTGCGTCGACGAAGCCGGTAGCCGCGAGCTTCGCGTCGCCGTAGCGGGTCGCGAGATCGAGCTCGCGGATGCGGGCGCCGTCGCGTGCGACCCCGCGCAGGACCGCGCCGAGCAACACGGTGATACCGGCCTTTCGCACGGCCTCCTCGACCCAGCGCGAGAGCGCGATCTCGTCGTACATCACCACCGTGGTGTTGGATGGTCCGCCGCGGCGGTAGTGCAGCGCGCCTTGCGCGCCGAGCTCGCGCAGGATGTCGTCGGCGATGCCGTGGGTGAGCTGGACGCCGTGCGTGCCGTTGGCGAACAACCCGCAGAACGTGCCGATGATGGAGTTGACGGCCTGGCCGCCGAGCGCGGGCAGGGCATCGACGAGGGCGACCTTGCGGCCGAGGCGGGCGGCTTCGAGCGCGGCGGAGACACCGGCGATGCCGGCGCCGAGCACGCAGATATCGGCCGACACCCGCACCGGCGCCGCGCCCGCTGGCCGGCGCACGATGCGGGTCGCGGTCGGGAGTTTGGCCTGGTCAGAGTCCATCGGCGGTCAGGTTGCTGTCACCCGACGCACCATACAGATTATTCTTCCTAGCTGAACTGCGATCCGCTCTCGTCGGGGCTGGCGTTGCGGCCGAAGACGATCGAGACCTGGATATCGCCGCGCCGCTCGAGAATTTCGACCGAGACGTCGTTGGCGTGGCGGCGCACCTTGAGGTCGACGCTCGAGTCCTTGAGGTGCAGGTTGCGCAGCACCACTTCGTCCAGGAACGACGGCAGGCTCGGATTGTGCAGGCGGATTTCGTTCGCGGCGGGATCGAACTGCAGGCCGAGCGAGGCCTCGATCAGCGTGAAGGGCGTGGCGCTGGCCCAGGCCTGCGGCGAGCAGGCGACGGGGTAGAGCGTCGGGCCGCGGCCGCGGCCGCGCTGGAAGCCGCAGAACAATTCCGGCAACCGGCGCATCTCCATGTAGGTGGCGGCGTCGAACAAGCCCTTGAACACCCGCTCGACTGAACGCTTGAGGCCGTAGCGCGCGAGCCCGAGCGCGATCAGCGCGTTGTCGTGCGGCCAGATCGATCCGTTGTGATACGACATCGGATTGTAGCGCGCTTCGGTATTGGCGATGGTGCGGATGCCCCAGCCGGAAAAGAAATTCGGCCGCAGCAGTCCGTCGCCGACCTCGAGCGCCCGTTCCGGCCGCGCGATGCCGGTGAACAGCACCTGCCCGGCATTGGAGCTGCGCACGCGACACGGCTGCTTCTTGCCGTCGAGCGCGAGCGCGTAGGTGCCGAGATCAGGACACCAGAACGCGGCGTCGAATCGCTCGGCCAGGAGATCGGCCTCGATCTTGAGGCGGTGCGCATCCTGCATGCGGCCAAGCCGCTTGGCGCAACGCGCCGCCAGGAGCTTGGCGCTGTAGACGTAACCCTGCACCTCCGCGAGAGCGATCGGGCCTTCCGCCAGATGTCCGTCGGCGTGGAAGATGGCGTCCTGCGAATCCTTCCAGCCCTGGTTGGCGAGACCCTCCTCGGTGGCGCGGTAATATTCGATGAAGCCGTCGCCGTCGGGATCGCCGGGGCCGTCGATCCAGGCGAGCGCGGCCTCGATGGCGGGCCATAATTCCACGATGGTGGCATCGTCGCCGGTGCGCTCGGCATAGAGACCCGCCAGCATCACGAACAGCGGAGTGGCATCGACGGTGCCGTAATAAAGGCCGAACGGCACCTCGCGCAGAGCTGCCATCTCGCCTTCGCGCATCTCGTGAAGGATCTTTCCGGGCTGCGCGTCGGAAGCGGGATCGTCGGTGGTGGCCTGCAGCGCGGCGAGGCGCCGCAGCACGCCCTGGGCGATGCGCGGATCGAGCCAGAGCATCTGCAGCGCAGTGATCAGCCCGTCGCGGCCGAACGTGGTCGAGTACCAGGGAATGCCGGCATAGGGATAAGGACCTTGCGGCGTCTTGGTCATCAGCATGTAGAGGTCGGACATCGACCGGCAAAGCACCTCGTTGAAGAGGTCGTTCGAGGTCTCCACCGTGGCGGCATTATGGGACATTGCGCGCAGATTACGGTGGATCGCGCGCAGCCCGCGCAGGAGCGGAATCGGCTTGGGCGGCTCGGGCGCGCCGCAGCCGATGCTGCAGCACACCGGCGTGAATTCCTTGGGCGCGATATTGAGGCGATAGGACACCGTCGTCGCCGTGAGCTCGCTCGGCGTGGGATCGAAGTGCAGCACCGTCTGCCGCAGCTTGGCGTCGAGGCCCTCGTAGCTCAGGACGGTGGTGGCGGGCCGCACCGCCTCGCGGGTGATCGTGCCGCGGCGCTCGCGCCGCAACCCGCGGACCTCGAACAGGTCGGCGAAGTCGCTGTCGAACAGCATGGTCAGGCGCAGATCGACCGCACGATCGCCGTGGTTCTGAATCGCCAGCCTTTGATAGAAGGTGTCGCGCCAGAGAAAAATCGTGCGCACGACGTGCAGGGTGTCCTTCGGCAGTACGAGATGGTCGTCGAAATACATGTCGGGATTGGTGAGGTCGACCGTCAGCAGCGTGTTGTCGTCGCGCAGGTTGGACCCGAGCAGCAGCGGCTGCATGCCGTTGAGCAGCAACTCGAAATGCGAGAGGAAACGGGTGTCGCAGTTGAACAGTCCGTCGGTGCCGCCGGCCGACGCGCCGATATCGCCGTGGCTGTCGAGCACGGCGAAGGTGTTATCGTGTTTGAGCGCGCGGCGCGGCCGCGTGGCCGGGCCCGTTGCTGGAATATAGAACGTCGCTTCAGGAACGGTATCGAGCGACAGTTTCGGGAGCGCGCTGCCCTCGATCGGCATGAAACCTCTATCAGTTCATTCCCTGTTCAAGCTCCGGCTGGCGCCGCGACACTGGAGCGTCCCGTTCCGGCAGCGCCTGCTGCTTGATCAGCGAACGATATACCTGCACATAGTCCTTGGCCATGCGCGAGGCCGAAAATCGCTGTTCGAATTTCTGGCGCACGGCACGACGATCGAGCGCCAGCACCTGCGGCATCACCCGAATCGCCTCGTCCATGCTATCAACAATCAGCCCGGTCACGCCAGGATCGATGATCTCGGGCACCGAGCCGCAGCGGAAAGCGAGCACCGGAGTGCCGCACGCCATCGCCTCGATCATGGACAGGCCGAACGGCTCCGGCCAATCGATCGGAAACAGCAGCGCGCTCGCCTCGCCGAGGAATTCGCTCTTGGAGCGCTCGTCGATCTCGCCGATATATTCAACCCCGGGCAGGTTGAACAGCGAAGCGATGTGTTCGCGGAAATAGGCCTCGTCGACCTTGTCGATCTTGGCCGCGATCTTGATCCGCAACCCGAGCGCCTGGGCGATCCGGATCGCCCGGTCCGGCCGCTTCTCCGGAGAGATGCGCCCGAGAAAGGCGACATAGTCGCCGCTCGGCTTGTAGTTCGGCTTCAGCGTCTGAGCCGGAAGGCCATGGTAGACGGTGGCGGCGAAATTGGCGTTCGCGATCGGCTTGCGCTGTGAATTGGAGATCGAGACCAGCGGCATGTCGCTGAAGCCGACATAGAGCGGCTTAAGGTCGTGCAGGTCCTGGCGACCGTGCAGCGTGGTGACGGTGCGCTGCGCGATCGGGCGGAAAAGCGGGAAGTGAAACTGGTCAATGTGGAAGTGGAGGATGTCGAACTCGTCCGCCATCTCACGCACGCGGTCGAGCATCAGCATGTAATAGGGGATGGGATCCTTTACGTTGGCGTCGAGGCGCAACGCCATCGGCACGCAGCGCACCAGATTCGCACTGGAAACAGAATCGCCGCTGGCGAACAGCGTGACGTCGTGACCCTGCCGGACCAGCTCGTCGGTAAGATAGGAAACGATACGCTCGCTACCACCATACAACCGTGGCGGCACGCTCTCCATGAGCGGCGAGATCTGTGCAATTTTCATGAGTTCCTCTCCGAGAGAACCGGCTGAAATCAAAACGTGTTGCGATGCGAAAAGTTCCCGTCACTTATCGCGTCATCGATGAAAGGATTTGAGGCCTCGATCAGCCTTCCGGATAGGCCATGGTCGACAGCAGCGAAACCTCGGCATGCCGGGAATCGAGCCGGGTGTGCTGCAGGATGATCGGCACGTCCGATTCGAATACCGAGGCGTAGTCGGTATCGCGCGGGATCGGCGCGGGGTCGTCGAGATCGTTGAAACGCAGATGCAGCGTCCGGCGTGCGGCAACGGTCAGGCGATACGGGCCGACGGGATCGCGATCAGCGAAAAAAATTGTGATCGTCACATGTGCGTCACGATCGCCTGCGTTGAGGATGCAAGCGGTCTCGTGCGAGACGAGCGCGCGATGCGAAAATGAGCTTTCGGAGGGAATATACCCCTCGGCGATGGCCCATCGCTTGCGTCCGATCGCGTCCATGTCCTCGCTCCGTCATTTTTCCATTAAGATTGGCAACGCCGACGGCCCGACCTTCGTTGCGCACGGCGGGAACTTTTCTTGCGTGTCGTGTCTTTGTGTTGTCGGGGGCTTCGGCGACGCAACGGGATCGGTCGGTGGCCACGACGCATCCCCTTGCCGCCGCGATGGAATTCGGGCGGTCGGTTACCAGGTTGAAAATCAACCCACCCCGAAAATCCAACCTTACATCGGCTCCAACCTGACATCGGTATCGACTGAAAGGACGGAATGCGCGCAATCACGGTTTTGCCCGGAATCGCCAATTCCGCCCGGCTCGACGAGGTGCCCGAACCGCCGCTGTCGGACGGCGCCGTCCTGGTGCGCACGCGCGCGCTCGGGGTATGTGCGACCGATCGCGAAATCCTCAGTGGTGCCTATGGCACCGCGCCTCCCGGGCAGGGGCGCCTCGTCCTCGGCCATGAGTCGCTGGGTACGGTGGAAACCGCGCCTGCCGATAGCGAGGTCGCGCCGGGCGACCTCGTCGTCGGCATCGTCCGCCGACCCGACCCGCAGCCGTGCCCGGCCTGCGCCGTCGGCGAATGGGACATGTGCCGCAACGGCGGCTACACCGAGCGCGGCATCAAGGAGCGGCACGGCTATGGCGCCGAGCGTTTTCGCATCGAGCCGGAATTCGTGGTCAAGGTCGATCCGGCCCTGGATATCCTGGGCGTGCTGCTGGAGCCTGCCAGCATCCTGGCCAAGGCATGGGATCATACCGAGCGCATCGGCCAGCGCGCCCGCGGATGGCAACCGCGGAGCCTGCTGGTGACCGGTGCGGGCCCGATCGGCCTGCTCGCCGCCTTGATGGGAAAACAACGCGGGCTCGACGTGCACGTGCTCGACCACAACAAGGGCGGCCCCAAGGAAGCGATCGTCCGCGATCTCGGGGCGGTGTATCATACCGACGCGAGCACCCTCGAACGCCTCGGTCCCGACGTCCTGATGGAATGCACCGGCGCCGCCACCGTGATCCGTGATTGCCTCGGCGCGGGGGCTCCCGGCGGAATCGTCTGCCTCACCGGCGTGACCGAGCCGGGCAAGACTTTTGACCTCGACATCGGCCGTCTCAACCGCAAGATGGTGCTCGACAACGAGACTGTATTCGGCAGCGTCAACGCCAACCGTCGCCATTACCAGATGGCGGCGGAGGCGCTCGCTCGCGCCGACAAGCGCTGGCTCGCGCGCTTGATTACGCGCCGGGTTGCGCTCAAGAACTGGAGCGAGGCGCTCGAGCCGCGCCCGGGCGACATCAAGGTCGTCATCGATTTTGCCCAATAGGCCATCATGTCGCTCCCCATCGAGGACTACGCCCTGATCGGCGATTGCCAAGCGGCCGCCCTGGTCGGACGCAACGGCTCGATCGATTGGCTGTGCTGGCCGCGCTTCGATTCCGATGCGTGCTTTGCGGCGTTGCTCGGCACCGAGGACCACGGACACTGGCGGATCGCACCGCGCGACCCGGCGGCGCGCGTCACCCGGCAATACCGGCAGAATACGCTGATCCTCGAAACCCGCTTCGAATGCAGCGAAGGCGCGGTGACGCTGATCGACTTCATGCCGATGACCGGATCGAATTCGAGCGTGGTCCGGCTGGTGGTCGGCGAGCGCGGCCGGGTGACGATGAGCAGCCAGCTTGTGATCCGTTTCGGCTATGGCGCGATCGTCCCCTGGGTCACGCGGCTCGACGACGGCACGTTGCGCGCCGTCGCCGGGCCGGACATGGTGGTGCTGCGCACGCCGGTCGATCTCACCGGCCAGAACATGAGGACCATCGGCGAGTTCGAGGTCGCGGCCGGCGAGCGAGTACCGTTCGTCCTCACCTACGCACCGTCGCATCTGCCGCCGCCGGACCCGGTCGGCCCGACCTGGGCGCTCGAGGCGACCGAAGGGTTCTGGACGAACTGGGCCAAGAATTGCCGGCCGGCGGGACACTGCTCGGACGCGGTCCTGCGCTCGCTGATCACGCTCAAGGCGCTGCACCTACGCGCCGACCGGTGGCATCGTCGCGGCGCCGACCACCTCGTTGCCGGAACAACTGGGCGGCGTGCGAAACTGGGACTATCGTTTCTGCTGGCTGCGCGATGCGACGCTGATCCTGCTCGAGCTGATGGATGCCGGCTACCAGGACGAGGCGCAGGCGTGGCGCGAGTGGCTGTTGCGGGCGGTGGCGGGCAGCCCGGACCAGGTGCAGATCATGTACGGCATCGCCGGCGAGCGGCGGTTGACGGAGTGGGAGGTGCCCTGGCTGCCGGGCTACGAAGGCTCCGCGCCGGTGCGCGTCGGCAATGCCGCCCATGGGCAGCTGCAGCTCGACGTGTTCGGCGAGGTGATGGACGCCCTGCATCAGGCCAGGTGCCACGGCATCGCGGCGAGCGAGTCCGGGTGGGACCTGCAAAAGGCGATTCTTTCCCATCTCGAGCGCGTCTGGGTCGAGCCGGACGAAGGGATCTGGGAAGTGCGCGGTGGGCCCAAGCACTTCACCTACTCGAAGGTCATGGCGTGGGTCTCCTTTGACCGCGCGATCAGGAGCGCGGATCAGTTCAATCTCGATGGCCCGGTCGATCGCTGGCGGGAGATTGCCGCCACCATTCATGCCGACGTGTGCCGGCGCGGTTACGATCCCGAACTGGGCAGCTTCGTCCAGTCGTATGGAGCCAAGGAGCTGGATGCGAGCCTGCTGCTCATCCCGCATGTGGGCTTTCTGCCGCCCGACGATGCGCGCGTGCGCGGCACCTTGGAGGCGATCGAGAAGCGTCTGCTGGTCGATGGGTTCGTCCTGCGCTACGACACTGCGGCCTCCGAGGACGGCTTGCCGGTGGGCGAGGGCGCCTTCCTGGCGTGCAGCTTCTGGCTGGTCGACGCCTATGTCCTGCAGCATCGCTGGCAGGACGCCCGCGACCTGTTCGATCGCCTGCTCGCGCTGCGCAATGACGTCGGTCTGCTGAGCGAGGAATACGATCCGCGCGCGCGCCGGCTGGTGGGCAACTTTCCGCAAGCGTTCACCCACGTCGCCCTGGTGAGCAGCGCCTTCAACCTGACGCGGTTCGAGAAGCCGGCGGAGCAGCGCGCCCGGCCCGCGACCGAGGACCTCGCCATCGCCGCCGACGCCTAGCGGGCGCAGCAGATGGGATCAGAGCGTGCCGAAGCGGGTGATCAGGCCAGGCCGGTGAACAATGGCGGCGTGAGGCCGAGCTGTTCGTGCCAGGGCGTGGACGATCCGTCCTTGGTCAGCGCCGCGAGGAAATGCTCGCCCCACCAGTTGAGGTCGTTGTCGGAAATCACCTGGAAGAGCGCGGCGTGGCGGGAACGCCGCTCCTCGAGCGGCATGGAGAGGGCATGTGCGATCGAGGTCGCGACCGCCTCCGGGTCATAGGGATTGACCAGAATCGCCGCCGTGCATTCAGCCGCGGCGCCGGCAAAGCGCGACAGCACCAGAACACCTGGATCCTCGGCATCCTGGGCCGCGATATATTCCTTGGCGACGAGGTTCATCCCATCGCGCAGGGGCGTGACGAACCCGACCCGGGCGGCGCGATAGAGGCCCGCCAGCGCACTGCGGCTGTAGGCGCGGTTGACATAGCGGATCGGCGTCCAGGCGACCTCGCCATAGGCGCCGTTGATGCGGCCGGCGGCTTCGCTGATCGTGCGCTCCATTCCGGCATATTCCAGGATTTCCGAACGGCTCTTCGGCGTAATCTGCAGGTAGGTGACCTTGCTGCGCCAATCGGGATAGACCGCGAGGAAACGCTCGAACGCGTCCATCCGCTGGGCGAGCCCCTTGGAATAATCGAGCCGGTCGACTCCGATCATCAAGGCGCGGCCGGCGAGGCTCTCCACCACGCTGCGCACCAGCGGAGAGCGCACCGAACGCCGCGCGAGCCGGCTGAACTCCTGGGTCTCGATCCCGATCGGGAAGGCCCCGATGCGCACCGTCCGCTCGGCGGTCTGGTAGACGAGATGGCTGCGCTTCTCCAAACGGCATTCATTCTCGAAATAGCGCGCCAGATTTCCCGCGTCGTTCTCGGTCTGCAGGCCGACCAGGTCGTACGCGGTCAATTGCGGGATCAGCCATTCATGGTTGGGCAGCGCGGTGAGAATTTCGGGCGGCGGAAACGGGATATGCAGGAAAAAACCGATGCGGTTGCGGTGACCCCGGTCGCGCAGCATTTTTGCAAGCGGAATGAGGTGATAGTCGTGCACCCAGATGATGTCGTCGGGCTGCAGCAGATTGTGCAATTCGTTGGCGAAATGCGCGTTGACGCGCCGGTAGCCGCTGAGATCGCGGCGTGAAAATTCCGCGAGATCGAGCCGGTAGTGCAGGATCGGCCACAACACCTGATTGGCGAAGCCGTTGTAATATTCCTGGTAGTCGGCGTCGACGAGGTCGGTCACGACATAGGACATGTCGCCCTGGTGAATGGTCCTCGTGGTGACATCGTCCTGGGCCGCAACGGTGCCGCTCCAGCCGAACCACAGGCCGCCCCGTCCCTTGAGCAACGACCGCACGGCAACGGCGAGCCCCCCGGCCTGGTTATCGCGGCTCGGGATCGCCACGCGGTTTGAAACAACCACTAGCCGCGCCAATATCGATCCTCCCAGCTTCGCGACAACCGCATCGCGGTTAAGATCAAGCCAGCCATGGAATATGTCTGCGGGAAATTTCCCCACAAGGTCCCAGTTTGCGGGTCGATATCCTCTGACAGTAGACCATAACGATTGCGATACGCCAACGCATCGACAAACAACTCGCGCGCCTCCTCGCGACGACCCAGTGACCACCAGGCGTCAACAAGCCAGAACCGGCAAATGAGGAAAGCGGTTGCCGGCAGGCCGAAATCGTCCGCCGCCGCATAGCGCATAACGTGTTTCTCGCGCAAAAGTTCGCGCTCCATGGCATTGACCGTGCTCACGAAGCGCGGATCGTTGGCCTCGATCACACCGAGATCGGGGAGCAGCAGAACGCTTGCGTCGAGATCGTCCGACCCGAAGGCTGCGGTAAACGCTTGCCGCTTCTCGTTCCAGGCGCCCTGCAGCAGCGCCTGATGCACCGGTTCGGCGACGGCATTCCAATGCGCCGCGCGATCCGGCAAACCGAGCCGGGATGCAATCGCCGCGAGCCGGTGGCAACCTGCCCAGCACATCGCAATCGAATGGGTGTGGATGCGCTGACGCCCGCGATATTCCCAAATTCCATTGTCCGCCTCGAGCGCGAGCTCGCCCGCCTTGGCGCCCAGCGATTCCAGCAACCGGAACAGTCCTTCGTCGCCGAGCCGCGGCAACCGCCGGTCGTAGAACATGGGCATGGCGGCGAGAATGACGCTGCCATAGGTATCGTTCTGCACTTGCTCGGCCGCAGCATTGCCGATGCGCACCGGGCCGTCGCCGCGATAGCCCTTGAGCGCCGGCGCGGTCGTCTCGTCCATCGGCTCGATCGGCACGACGCCGTAGACCGGGCGCATGATCTCATTGGGATTGGACGCGATACTCAGCGTGTAGGAGATGAAATCCTCCATCGTCTGCGTCGCCCCGATACGGTTGAGCGCTTTCACGACGAAATACGCGTCCCGCAGCCAGCAATAGCGGTAGTCCCAGGTGCGTCCGGACCCGGGAGCCTCGGGAATCGAGGTGGTGTGCGCGGCGATGATGCCGCCGGTTTCCTCGAAATTGCTGAGCTTCAGCGTGATCGCGGCGCGGATGATCTCGTCCTGCCAGTCGTAGGAGATGGAAAGACCACGCGACCAGTCCATCCAGTAGTCGATGGTACGGTCGCAGAATTCGCGGCAGGTCGTTTCGAGATCGTCTTGAAACTGCTCGTCCACCCCGGACACCATATGCAGGGGCCGCGTGAGCACGAACGGCGCTTCGCTTTCGATATAGGACAGCGGCGCATCGGTAGTGAGCCGGATGACGGTGCCCTCATGGACGTAGCGGATGTGGTTGCTGCCGACGGAATGCTGGGCAAAGGGGTGCCCATAATCGTGGGTGGGGCGAAAGCGAACGGTGATGCGGGGCAGGCCGGCCACCGGTTCGATCAGCCGGATCAGCTGCGGGGGCCGAAACACGCGTCCGAACTGCCGGTAACGGGGCGCGAAATCGGTGATGCGGACGGCGCCGCCGTTACGGTCGGTCAGAACGGTCGATACCACCGCGGTATTGCGCAGATACTCCGACTGGAAATCGGCCATGTCGTCGAGGACGACGTCGGAAAATCCCTTCTCATCGTCGCCCGCGAGAAGACGACAGAAGATCGGGTCGCGATCGAAGCGCGGGTAACACCACCATACCAAACGAGCCGTCGGATCGACGAGCGCAGCCGTGCGCCCGTTGCCGATCACGGCAAGATCGAGCCCGTGATCGATCATGAGGCCGCGAGTGCTTCCGTGCGGGAGATTTGCTCGAGCCAGTGGCGAACGTCGGTCGGCCGCTCGAAGCAGGATTTGACGCCGGGGACGTTTCGCCCGACCGAAATTCCGATACCGTCAAAGTCGGGCATGATTTCGAACACACCGAGATCGGTCTCGTCGTCGCCGAGAAAAATAGGGCGGCGATCGGCGAATGGCGCGTAGGTCATCAGTTCGCGCACGGCGGTCGCCTTGGTGAAACCGGTCTGCTTGATTTCCACCACCAGCTTTCCCGGCAACAGTTCGATCGCGGCCCCCTTGAGCTCGGTGACGATCTTGGCGGCGGCCTCTCTCACCATGCGTTCCTTCTCGGGCGCCAGCCGGTAGTGCAGCGCCAGCGAGTAGCCCTTGTCTTCAAGGATGATGCCCGGCCCGGCCTCGGCGATGGCGGCAAACCGTCGTTTCACGCTCGGGTCGAGCGGCGGTAGCCGCGGCGACTCCGGAGCCGCGCCTGGAATCGTGCGAAGCTCGGCGCCGTGGCCGCCGATCGCGGGCAATTGCAGCGGAGAGAAGATGAGATCGAGCTCGTTGACCGGACGCCCGCTCACGAAGGCGACGGCGCCGCCGGTCCGCTCCCAAAGCCGTCCCAATGTCTCACGCAATGCGTGCGAGACAAACACCTCGCGCGGCGTTGCGGCGAAGTCGAGAAGGGTCCCGTCCACGTCCAGCAGGATGGCTAATTGGCCGAGATCGGCAGGAATCGACGGTACGCGGTTTGACATTACGGTTGTCCAGTCAATTGTCGCATTACATGTGGGGGCGCCGCCCGGAACATGCAAAATCGAGGAGGGTTACAAGAGGGGTGCGGATCCGCACGCGATGATAAAGATATAACTCATTGATTCATTGATGGTTCCGGTTGGAAATGAGGAGGTGCTGCAGCACAAATGCCGATCTCCATGCCGTTTTCATAGGCAGTCCGCGAAGACCGGACGATATAACGCAAATAGCTCCTCGATACCCAAGTTAAAGGCGTTAGTGACTACAGCGCCATCCCGCCGTCGACCAGGTGCGCCTGCCCTGTGATGTAGCTGGCCTCGTCGGAGGCCAGAAAAACGGCAAGCGCCGCGACTTCCTCGGGCCTGCCCAGGCGGCCCATGGGTTGGCGCTCGACGAAGGCCCGTTCCACCTCGGCGATCGATTTGCCGGTCGTCTGCGACCGTTCCCGGATCCGGCCCTCGAGCGAAGGCGACTCGATGGTGCCCGGACAAATCGCGTTTGCCCGGATGCCTTGTCGAATGAAATCGGCTGCGACCGCTTTGGTCAGTCCGATCACCGCGGCCTTGGTCGCGCCGTAGGCATAGCGATCGGGGACGCCGCGGATGGACGACACCGCCGACGAAATATTGACGATCGCGCCCGCCTTCTTCGCCAGCATGCCGGGCAGGAATGCCTTGATCGTGCGATGCATCGACTTGACGTTGAGATCGAACGAGAAGTCCCAGTCCTGTTCGGAGCACTCGAGTACGCTGCCGTGGTGCACGTAGCCGGCGCAGTTGACGAGCACGTCGAGCGCGCCGTATTCGGCGGCGATCTGCTTGGCGAGGGCTTCGACCGACGCGGTCGAACGCGCGTCGAGCTTCAAGCGTTTCGCGCTCCTGCTGCCGTCGAGCTTGCTCTCGTCCACGTCGGTTGCAATCACGCTCGAGCCTTCGGCCGCGAACGCCTCGGCGATCGCACGGCCAATTCCCTGTCCTGCCGCCGTGACCAGCGCGACCTTGCCTTGCAGACGTTGCGTCATCGGGTCATTCCTCCGTCACACGCACATTCAACGGAATTCCGCCCCTATTGGTTCACGCCTGCGATCGCGGCGAACCGAGTGCAGGTTCCAACCTTCGTTCCAAATCTCGTTCCAAGCGCGCGTGCGGCGGCGGCTCGTCATGACAACGTCAATGATTGTCTCGCGGTGCGCTCTTTTGCGCGACCCGATGGTATTTGACCGCGGGTTTGAGCACCATGCCGTCGGCGAGCTGATCGACCATGGCGCGCTGGATCTCCTGCCAGGGCGTCTGGCTCGCCGGGTAGCGGTAGCCGCCTTGCTGTTCCAGCGCAGCGCGGCGCTGCGCGAGCTCACCATCGGGCAGCAACACGTTCGCGGTGCCGTTGTTGAGATCGATGCGCACGCGGTCACCGGTCCTGAGCAAAGCAAGCCCGCCCCCGACTGCTGCTTCGGGCGAGGCATTGACGATCGACGGCGAGGCCGACGTTCCGGATTGCCGGCCATCCCCGATGCATGGCAACGAGGTGACGCCCTGTTTGATCAATGCCGCCGGCGGCTGCATGTTCACGACCTCCGCCGAGCCCGGATAGCCGATCGGCCCGACCCCGCGGATGAACAGCATTGTATGTTGATCGATCTGCAAGGACGGATCATCGATGCGGTGGTGGTAGTCCTCCGGTCCATCGAACACCACGGCGCGCCCTTCGAAGGCGTTCGGGTCACTCGGATCCGACAGATAGCGATCCCGGAATTCTTCCGAGATCACGCTGATCTTCATGATGGCGGAGTCGAAAAGATTTCCCGACAGCACCTTGAAGCCCGCATGCGCCTTGAGCGGCCGATCATAGGGAAGGATCACATCGGCGTCCGTGCTCTTCGCATGCTTGACGTTGTCGCCGATGGTCTTGCCGTTGATCGTGCGCGAATGCGGATGGATGCGGCCGGCCGCCATCAATTCATGCAGGACCGCCGGCAATCCGCCGGCGCGGTAGTATTCCTCGCCGAGATATTGCCCGGCGGGTTGCATGTTGACCAGCAGCGGCACGTCGTAGCCGATCGCTTCCCAATCCTCGATCGAGAGCGCAACGCCCACGTGGCGTGCGATCGCATTGATGTGGATCGGGGCGTTGGTCGAGCCGCCGATGGCCGAGCAGGCGACGATGGCGTTCTCGAAGGCCTCGCGGGTGAGGATATCGGACGGCTTGAGATCCTCCCACACGATCTCGACCGCGCGCCGGCCGGTCTCGTAGGCGATCTGCGCGCGCTCGCGGTAGGGCGCGGGGATGGCGGCGCAGCCGGGCAGCGAGAGGCCGAGCGCCTCGGCGAGCGCGTTCATGGTCGAGGCCGTGCCCATCGTGTTGCAGTGGCCGATGGATGGCGCCGACGAGGCGACCAGATCGAGGAATTCCTTGTAGTCCATGCGTCCGGCGGCGTGTTCCTGGCGCGCCCACCACACGACGGTGCCCGAGCCGGCGCGCTCGCCCTTCCACCAGCCGTTGAGCATGGGTCCGCCGGACAGGACGATCGCGGGGGTGTCGACGGTCGCCGCTGCCATGATGGCCGCGGGCGTGGTCTTGTCGCAGCCGGTGGTGAGCACGACACCATCGAGCGGATAACCGAACAGGACCTCGACAAGACCCAGATAGGCGAGATTGCGATCGAGCGCCGCCGTGGGACGCTTGCCGGTTTCCTGGATCGGATGCATGGGGAACTCGAACGCGATGCCGCCGGCGTCTCGAATCCCGTCGCGCACGCGCTTGGCCAATTCAAGGTGGTGACGATTGCAGGGCGAGAGGTCGGAACCGGTCTGGGCAATGCCGATGATCGGCTTGCCGGAGTTCAGTTCCTCCTTCGTCAGGCCTGAATTGAGGTAGCGCTCGAGATAGAGCGCGGTCATTCCCGGATTGTCGGGATTGTCGAACCACAATTGCGAGCGCAGGCGCGGCCTCTTGTCATTGGTCGGCACGGGAGAACTCCACTGCAACGTTCCAAGGCGTGACATTCATATAGGGCGACGGCGCCGATGCGTCCTACGCGCTCCAGCCGGGCAGGGGAAGTCACGAAAAGCGGGGCACGGCGCGGTCCGCGCCAGGGTCATGCCGCCGCAAGCTTCTGGTATGCGCCCGCCTTGCGCAACGCCTCGACGATCTGGTCGGGCGGCAGCGGCATCTGTGCAAAGCGCACGCCGAAAGGCGAGAGTGCGTCCTCGATGGCGGAGATGATTGCCGCCGGCGCGGGGATCGTGCCGCCTTCCCCGGCGCCCTTGACGCCGAGCGGATTGAGCGGATTGGGCGTCTCCACGTGCTCGATCTTGCAGCCCGGCACATCAGGCGCCGCCGGCAACAGATAATCCTGGAACGACGTCGTCAGCGGCTGTGCGTCGGCATCGTATTTCATCCACTCGAACAGCGCGTTGCCGACGCCATGGGCGACGCCGCCCTGGACCTGGCCGTCGACGATCAGGGGGTTGATGATATTTCCACTGTCATGGGCGACCGTGTAGGCGAGGATCTTCACTCCACCGGTGAACGGATCGACCTCCACCTCGGCGACATGCGTGCCGTTGCAATAGGACGCCTGCTGCGGCGTGAAATACGCGGTGTGCTCGAGGCCGGGCGCCTGGCCCGCGGCGAACGAGAATCCCGGCATACCCTGGGCGAGGCGCGCGAGCTCGCCGAGCGTGATCGAAGGCTTGTTGCCGCCGCGGCCGGTGGCGCGGCCATCCTCGACGTCGATGTCGCTCTCGCTGACGCCGAGCACGCGGGCGGCCAGCACGACGATCTGGTTGCGCACGTGGTCCCCGGCCATCAGCGCGGAGGAGCCGGCATTGATCGCCTGGCGGCTGGCGAACGCGCCCACTCCCTGTGAGATCGCCGCGGTGTCGCCCGCGGTCATGATGATATCCTCCATGCGGCAACCGATCCGGTCGGCCACGATTTGCGACAGGGTCGTGCGCGTGCCCTGTCCTTGCGATGTGGCGCCGGTCGCAACCGCGACCCTGCCGTTGGGGAGGACGCGCACAGTCACACCCTCGAACGGTCCGAGCCCCGTCCCCTCCACGTAATTGCCGATGCCGATGCCGAGATAGCGCCCCTCGGCGCGCGCGCGGCTTTGGCGCGCGCGAAAGCTCCCGTAGTTCGAGAGTGCGAGCGCCCGGGTCTGGCTCTTTGGAAAATCTCCGCTCGCATAGACGAGCGGCTTGCCGTCACGAAAGAGCAAGCCGACGGAATAGGGCATCTGCTCGGGCCTGATCATGTTACGCGCCCGCAGTTCGGCCGGATCGACCTTGAGCTCGCGCGCTGCACGGTCCATCAGCCGTTCCATCGCGAATACCGCCTGCGGCCGGCCGGCGCCCCGCACGACCGTGGTCGGCACCCGGTTGGTGAGCACGACCGTCACCTCCAGCGCATAGGCCGGGACCACGTAAGGGCCCGGGAACGTGGTGGCCGCGATGTATGGCGCGATGATGCCCCAGGGCAGGAATGCGCCGTTGTCGTGGAGCATGGTTCCGCGCAGGCCCAGGATCTTTCCATCCTCGCCCAGTGCGATCGCGACCTTCCAGTACTGGTCGCGTTCCTGCGTCGCCGAGAGAAAATGCTCGCGCCGGTCCTCCTGCCATGTCACCGGACGGCGCAGTTTCATTGCGGCCGCTGCGATCACCGCCTCCTCGGCGTAGAACGGCGCCTTGGTGCCGAAGCCGCCACCGACATGGGGCGCGATCACGCGGATGGAATCGAGGTCGCGCTCGAGCAGATCGGCCAGCGTGCCGCGGCAAAGGTGCGGCGTCTGCGTCGCCGACCACACCGTCAACACGTCACTGCCCGGATCGTAATTGGCCAGTACGGCGCGCCCTTCGAGTGTCATGGCGCCGCCGCGATGGAGCGACAGCTCCTCCTCGAACACATGTGCCGCGCGCGCAAATGCAGCGTCGACGTCGCCATAGGTCATGGGAACAACGGCGGCAATGTTGGTGGCAAGATCGCTGTGAGCGCAGACCGCGCCGGGTCGCGCGGCAGTGCGATAGTCGCTCACCGCCGGCAGGATCTCGAAATCGACCTGCACCGCCGCAGCGGCGTCCTCCGCCAGGTAGCGGTCGGCCGCGATCACGACCGCGATGGTCTGGCCGACATAACAGACCTCGTGGCGCGCCAGCGCGAGCTGCGTGCGCGGCGTCCTGATCGAGGGATTTGGCACCAGCATCGGAATTTGGCCGGTCGCCATGCGCGGGGGCAGGTCGTCCGCCGTGAGTACCGCGTGCACGCCGGCCATGGCGCGCGCCGCGGATCCGTCGATAGCGCGGATCCTGGCATGGGCGTGCGGTGCGCGCACGAAGCATGCGTGCAGCGCGCCGGGTATCAGGATGTCATCGACGAAACGACCGTGCCCGGTGAGCAATGCCGGATCTTCGAGGCGCGCGACGCGGGCGCCGAAATGGTTCGCGCCCATGGTCGATGTCCCCGAACAGCGCAACGCGGGAAGAAACGATACACCCGCAGCGTGGCATTGCAATCGCGACAAAATCGTACTTCCCAGCTGTGCATCCCGTCCGCTGTAGCGGGCGGGCGGCGCCACCTTCCCATGTCGAGTGTTGTATGGTTATGGAGACCGGTGCCGGCTTCAGTCGGTACGGTATGGAAGCCTGAAATCGTCAGTCGCCGAGGTTTGTCAGATGCTCGACGTGAGCGCCGATCCGCGCCGATCCGCACGACCGCCGGCGGGGCCGCCGCTTGATTTCCAGGCGCACCTCGCCGCGCTCGAAGCACAGGGCCTGCTCGTGCGGATCGACCGGGCGATCAACAAGGACACCGAGTTGCACCCTTTGGTGCGGTGGCAGTTCCAGGGCGGACTCGCGGAAGATCAGCGCCGCGCGTTCCTGTTCACCAACGTCACGGATTCGTCGGGCCGGCGCTATGACATTCCGGTGGCGGTCGGTGCACTCGCGGCTTCGCCGCGGGTCTATGCCGTCGGCATGGGGCGTCCGGTCCAGGAAATCGAGGCGGCGTGGGTGCACGCCATCGCCCATCCGATCGCGCCGATCGTCGTGTCCTCCCCGCCGTGCCAGGCCGTCGTCATCAAGGGCGATGACCTGCGCGGCCCCGGCAAGGGATTGGCGCGGCTGCCGGTGCCGATCTCGACGCCGGGCTTCGATGCCGCGCCCTATCTCACCGCCACACTCTGCGTGACGCGCGACCCCGACACCGGCATCCAGAACATGGGCACCTATCGCGCCGCCTTGAAGGCGACGGACAGGCTCGGCGTGCGGATGGCGTCGCGCATCGGCGGCGCGGGCGGCTATCTGCATTGGAAGAAACACAACAAACGCCGCGAGCCGATGCCGTGCGCCATCGTCATCGGCTGCGCGCCGGTCGCGATGTTCACGGGCGGCATGAAGCTCGCCATCGATCTTGATGAGATGGCAGTCGCCGGCGGGCTCGCGGGCGCGCCGATCCGGATGGCGAAAGCCGTGACCGTCGATCTCAACGTGCCGGCCGACGCTGAAATCGTCATCGAAGGGCTGATCGATCCCGATCTGCTGGAGCCGGAAGGGCCGTTCGGCGAAAGCCACGGGCACATTGCGCTCGAGGACTTCAACATGTCCATGCGCGTGACGGCGATCACGCACAGGCAGTCGCCGGTGTTCGTGTCGATCATCAGCCAGGTCACGCCGAGCGAGTCGAGCGTGCTCAAGAAGGTGGCGATGGAGCCCTTCTTCTTCACGCATTTGCGCGAGCACCTTTCGATCAAAGGGGTTCGTCGCGTGGTGATGCACGAGCCGCTGTCCAACCTGCGCAAGGTGATCTTTGTCCAGTATGACCGAGGCACGCCGCGGACCGAGGTTTGGCGCGGGCTGCACGGTGCCGCGACGCTGCTGGCCGATTGCGGAAAGATCTGCATCGCGGTGAGCGAGGACATCGATCCGACCAACACCGATGCGGTGTTCTGGTCGCTGGCCTATCGCTCCAATCCGATCGAGGACGTGCATATCGCTCCGCATCGCTCGGCCGGACACGGGCCGAAATCCGGCCCGCGCAACGAAGAGTCGACCCTTCTCATCGACGCGACATTGAAGCATTCGGCGCCGCCGCTGGCGCTGCCGGCGCGCGAATTCATGGAGCGGGCACAAACGGTCTGGCAGGAGCTTGGTCTGCCTGCCCTCACGCCGCAGCCGCCCTGGCACGGCTATTCGCTCGGAGACTGGTCGCAGAACTGGTCGGCCTATGCGGAACGCGCGGTGGCGGGCAAATGGGAGCAGACCGGGCAGGAAACGTTCGCCCGCCGACGCGGCGGATTGATCCCGGAGACACCAGTGCGTGAGGTCGAGGGGAAAGAGAACAAGGACTGAGTGCTTCGGCCTGCGCCGTTCACACCACGATCGTCAGCCGCTTCGCGGCCCGCGTTACGCCGGTATAGAGCCAGCGATCGCGGTTGTCCGGGAAGGCGCCGGATTCGTCGAACAGGACGACGTCGTCCCATTGCGAGCCCTGCGCCTTGTGCACCGTCAACACGTAGCCAAAGTCGAACTCGTCGTAGGCTTTGCGTTGCGGCCAGTCGAATTCCTCGATGGCGCCGGTGAAGCATTCCGGTCGAACCGATACCTTGATCACCCTCTCACCCAGATCCTCGTCGGGCTTGAGATGCATCCGGATGATCTGCCGTCGCGGCTTCGGACGTTCCTTCACCATCCAGAGGCCGCCGTTGAACAGTCCCTTGCGTCGATTGTTGCGCAGGCAGACCAGCTTGTCTCCTGCCATCGGCAGCGCATCGGTAAATCCGCGACGCTCGCGCAGGCGTGCATTGTAGGCGCGGCGTGTGACGTTGCGGCCGACCAGGACCTGGTCGGCATCGAGCACGCGCTTGGGGTCGAGCGCGTCGCGCCGTACCACCTGAGTCTCGCCGTACTGGCCCTGCGTCAGCGGATTGCCGGCGCGGATCTCCATCGACAGCCGCACGATCGGATCGTCCTGCGCCTGCCGATGCACTTCGGTGAGCATCGCGTCGGGCTCGGCATCGGTGAAAAACCCGCCGCCGCTGATGGGTGGCAGTTGCGCGGGGTCGCCCAGGACCAGCAGCGGCACGCCGAACGACATCAGATCGCGCGCCAGTTCGGCATCGACCATCGAGCATTCGTCGATAATGATGAGCTTGGCCTTGGAGGCGGGCGCGTCGTTCCATAGTTCGAAGCTCGGCGTCTCCTCGCCGCTTTCGCGCGCCCTGTAGATGAGGCTGTGGATGGTGGACGCGCTGTGGCAGCCCTTGCTGCGCATCACGCACGCCGCCTTTCCGGTAAAGGCCGCGAAGAGAACCTTGCCGTCCACGTCCTCGGCGATGTGTTTGACAAGCGTCGTCTTGCCCGTGCCGGCATAACCGAACAGCCGAAAGATCGAGGCACGCCCGCGCGCGCCTTTGAGCCAGTTCGCGGCCGCGGTCAGCGCGGCATCCTGATGGGGCGTGAAGACCGGCATAGGCAATAAAAGCACTCTGGCCGCATAAAGAACAAAAAGAGAACGCATGTCAACCGTTCAAGACGGCTGACAAAGCGGACCAGAGCGAAAAGAATTGGCGCCAGCTTAAGTGCATGCGCCAAGCGAGGCGCGCATGCACCGATGTACGATATCAGACGAACAGGAACCTTACCGTGGATGCGGCCGCCAGCGCCGCCCCCAAAGTCGCCAGCAGATATTTGATCCAGGACGACTCAGCCGGTGCCGGCGCCGGAGCGGCGGCCGCCAGGTCGAGTTCGTTGACTTCGTTCGGGTCGACAGTGGCTACGCCGGCAGCCAGGGCAGGCGCGGGCGCCCGCTCTGCGGCGGCGACCGGCGTGGAGGTGCCGGCGCTAGCGGGCGCAGGCGGCCAGGCCGCGACGGCCGGTGCCGGATTGTCTTTCCGCTCGGCCTCGGCGGCGGGCGGCTGCATCACCGGCGCTGGCGCCGCCGCGGCCGAATCGACCGGCTGCTCCTGCACCTCCGGCTTTGCCGCCTTGGCGCGGGAAGGAGCGCGCGATGCGTCGCGCTCGGTCTTCGGTCGTGTTTTCTCGTCCTGATGCGCCGCCGCACGCTCATCCTGGCGCGGCGCCGCCTTCTTGTTGCGCGCCGGTGCGGTTGACGTGGCCTTGGACGGCGCCTCGGTCGTCTCCGGCGCGTCCGACACGATCGGGCACGGAAAACGATCGTTGTCGCAAGCCAACGCATTGCTCAGTGGCAGACCGGTGAGCAGCCCAGCCGCAGTCGTCACGACTGCCAAAGCCCGGAATGTACGCATGCATCCTCCTGTCCCCAAAAGGTGGATGCGCCTATACGCATGGGTGCTGATGGCTTCAGATTGACCCAATTGAGGAATTGTTCGCGCAATTGAGGGGCAAAGACGGCGGTTCGGGGGCAGCCCTTCACCCCGCACGACGGCAGGAGCGATCATATGAACGAGGATGTTTTCAACACCAGCATCCGCAAATTTCTCAAGACGCTCGGGGTGACCGCCCAGCGTGAGATCGAGAAGGCAGTCCGCCAAGCCTTGGCGGAAGGCAAGCTCAAGGGGAACGAAAAACTTCCCGCCCAGGCCACGGTCACGCTCGCCGGGATCGGGTTCTCGCACGAGATCAAGGGAGAAATCGAGTTGGAGTGATCCGCGCCTCCACCGGCGTCACCCGCCTCATGGCCACGGACTTAATCCTCGATCGCCGCGCCGGAGTTGATCGGCGCGGCCGGTCTCCTTCGATTTGGTCTTGATCCTCCGCATCCGTCGGCCGCTTCCGCCGCCGGTGCCGGAGACCACTCGCTGCGCGGGGCCGCGCTAATCCACGCTCACGCCGCTGGCCTTGATCGGAGCCGCCCATTTTTCGATCTCGGCCTTGAGGAACTGGCCGAGATGTTCCGGCGTCGCGCGGTCGTCCGAAACGATCACGGCGCCGAGTCCTTCGAGCCGCTCTCGCACGCCCGGGGTCTTCATCGCCTGGAGCGCGGCGTCGCTCAGCTTCTTGACGACATCGGCGGGCGTGCCCTTGGGCAGGAACAGCGCGTTCCAGGTGTACGCCTCCAGGTCCGGTGTTCCCTGCTCGAGGCCGGTCGGCACGTTCGGCAGCGCTTTCGATCGCTCCTTGGTCATGATCGCGATTGGTTTCACCGTCCCGCCATCGATCTGCGGCTTGGCGGTGCTGACGATCTCGCAGAGATAATCGATGCGGCCGCCCTGCAGGTCCTGCATCGCGGGGCCGGTGCCGCGATAGGGGACATGTGTAATGTCGACCCCGATTAGGTAGTTGAGCAGCACGCAGCCGAGATGGGTCGCTGAGCCCGCGCCGGCCGAGCCGTATTGCATCTTGCTCTGGTTTGCCTTCGCGTAGGCGATGAATTCCTTGAGATTGTTCACCGGCAGGTCCTTGCGGGTGATCAGCGCGATCGGGACCTCGGCGATCAGCACCACCGGAGTGAAATCGGTCGCCGCGTTGTAGAGCGGCTTCTTGTACATGGTCTGACTCTGTGCGTGCGTGCCCACCGTGCCCAGCACGAAGGTGTAGCCATCGGGCGCGGCATCGGCGACGCGCTTGGAGCCGGTCATGCCGCCGGCGCCGCCCACGTTCTCCACCACCACCTGCTGGCCGAGAATCTCGCTCATGCGCTGCGCCATGACGCGGCCGAGCACGTCGGTCGGACCGCCGGCCGCGAACGGAATGATCATCGTGAGCGGTTTGGAGGGAAAGGATTGCGCCAGTGCCCCTCCCGTCGCCAGCAACAGGCCGAGGACCGCGCCGGAAATTTTTCTGAGCATTTCTTTATCTCCCTGCATTCGCGAAAGACTTGCCCGTCGGCGGACAAGGGTCAAGTCACTGTTTGACGCGGGGTTCCCGCGCTTGTGAGCGAAGACCGCGCCCGGTATGACGCAAGCTCCACAGTCGGAGGTCCTGCTCGTGAAGGTTCGCCCATGCCCGTGATCCGGGTCGCCATTGCCGGCCTCGGCGCGATCGGCCGCGTGCTCGCCCGCAAGCTGGCCGATGGCATACCGGGGCTCGTGCTCGCCGGCGCGGCGGCGCGAGATACTGCCAAGGCGCAGGCCTGGCTCGATGCCGAGCGGATTGCCTGCCCGTTGGTCGAGCCCGAGGCATTTCCCACCCTGGCTGATCTCGCGATCGAATGCGCGCCGGCGTCGGTGCTCGAACGGATTTGCCGGCCCATGCTTGAGGCCGGAAAGCAGGTGATGGTGCTTTCCGCCGGCGCGCTGTTGCCGCGACCCGAGCTGGTCGAACTCGCAAGGGCGCGGGGAGGGCAGATCATCGTGCCGACCGGCGCGCTCCTGGGGCTCGACGCGGTCACCGCGGCGGCCGAAGGCCGGATTCATTCCGTGCGGATGATCACGCGCAAACCACCGGGCGGGCTTGCCGGGGCGCCTTATCTCGAGGCGAACGGCATCTCGGTCGAGGGGCTCAAGGCGCCCAAGCGGGTGTTCGCTGGCACCGCCCGCGACGGGGCGGCGGGCTTTCCCGCCAACGTCAACGTAGCCGCCGCGCTGTCGCTAGCCGGCATCGGCCCCGATCGCACGATGATGGAGATCTGGGCGGATCCCTCGATCGAGCGCAACTGTCATACCATCGAGATCGACAGTGATTCCGCCCGCTTCACGCTCTCGATCGAGAACATCCCTTCGGAGAACCCCAAGACGGGACGGATCACGGCCCTTTCGGTCCTCGCAGCCCTGCGGAAGCTCCACGCGCCCCTGCGAGTTGGAACTTGAGTTAATCTTTCCTGAATATCGCCAACCACCGTTTTTCGCGGCAATGGTATGCGGCAACCGCGTCCCGAGGCATCCGTATACCGCTTTCGGGCCTCTGATACCTCCTGTTAAGGCATTGATGTGGTTACCGGATTTTCGACGGTCCCAGGAGGTCCGCAGGGTCGTGGATCAGCCATAATGTTAGGCCCCAAATCGTCGGGGCTGGGTCGGGGGACGGGGAAAAGGGGGTTGGGCTGTGCCATCTCTGTGGCGGAAGCGTGAACCCAATCGCAGCCCCCCGCGACTAATCTCACGAGTCCGGCCGTCCGAAGGCGATGCAAGCGAAATCAGACGAGGTGCTGATCGGACGAATCGCGAACGGCGATCGGCTGGCTATGCAGGTGCTCTACGCGCGGCATCATGTGCGAGTGTTTCGGTTCGTGGTGCGTCTCGTACGCGACGAGGGCATGGCAGAGGATCTGATCAGCGAGGTGTTTCTCGACGTGTGGCGCCAGGCTGGTCGATTTGAAGGGCGCTCGGCGGTGTCCACATGGATGCTGGCGATCGCGCGCTTCAAGGCTCTCTCGGCCCTCAGGCGTCGGCCGGACGAGGAGTTGGACGAAGAGGCTGCAGGCGCGATCGAAGACCCGGGCGACGATCCGGGGACCACGCTGGAGAAGAAGGATAAGGGTGCGATAATTCGGAAGTGCCTCGTGGGACTTTCGGCAGACCATCGGGAGATCATCGATCTCGTGTACTACCACGAGAAATCAGTCGAGGAAGTAGCTGAGATCGTTGGCATCCCTGAGAACACAGTCAAGACGCGCATGTTCTACGCGCGCAAACGACTGGCGGAGCTGCTCAAGGCGCAAGGAATCGAAAGAGGTTGGCCATGAACATGATCAATAAAGAGCCAGAGCGCTACGACATTGAAGCTCTGCTGCCGTGGCACGCCGCCGGGACGTTGAGCCGCCGCGACGCCGATCGCGTCGAACAGGCGCTTGCTGGCGACCGCGAACTTGCCCGGCGCTATGATCTTGTGCGCGAGGAGTTGGCTGAGACGATCCACCTCAACGAGACGCTGGGTGCGCCATCGGCGCGCGCCATGGAGAAGCTGTTCGCAGCAATCGATGCGGAGGAGGCGCGTGCGCCACGCCGCCAACGTTCGTTCGATTTCGGGACCCGCATCTCGGAGTTCTTATCGAGCTTCACGCCGCGCACGCTGGCCTGGTCGGCAACCGCCGCCGCGGCTGCAATTCTGGTTCAGGCCGCGGTGATCACCAGCGTCGTCGTCAAGGAGCAGGGCACATCGACCGGGCCCAGCCTTGCGAGCGCGGCCAGCGACGGCTCGTTTGCGGTCGTACGCTTTGCGCCGCAAGCGACCGCGACCGACATCACCAATTTCCTGGGCGCCTACAAGGCCACCGTGGTCGAGGGACCGCTGAACATGGGTGGCCAACTCTATCGCATCCGTCTGTCCGAGGCCAAGCTGCCGAAGGACGAGGTCGGCAAGATCATCCGACAGATGCAGGGCGAATCGAAGGTCGTGGGTTTCATCGCCGTCAACGAATAGCGCCAGCGATTTGGGCGCAGTACGGTCCCGAATGAAGGGGCCGCCTCCGAGTGGAGGAACCGCGCGGGCAGCGTCCAGAGAGGGCAAGCCGTGCGCTCGAACGCCACCAAATCCCTCGCCACAACATCATCAACGCCGATCAAATCGCCCCCGCGCCGGTCGCTTGCGCTGACTGCGGTTGTTCTGGCTTGCATGCTCGCCTCCGGCGCGGAAGCCGCCGAACGGTCGGCGCCCGCGGGCGGAGCCGGCAGGATGATCAGCGGAGCCGGTGGCTCTGATCAAGGCGGCGACGATGGCGCGGCGGCTGGCCGACGGATCGTCGATCGTTCCAAGCTCCCTGCGCGGCACGCCAAACAGCGGCGCCACGTGCCCGATCATGTGCCAGATGAAGTCCTGACCCTACTCGCGTCGGGCGTCTCTGAGCAGACCATCGTGGCACTCGGCCGGCGGCTGCGGCTCAATCGGGCCGCATCCCTCACCGCCGACAATATCACCACGTTCCGCTGGAAGATTCTCGACCGACGCCCGGTCCCGGCGGTCGTCCGCTCGCTCCAGGCCGAATCCATCGTCCTGGCGGCCCAGCCCAATTACACTTATCAACTGGCTGGCGCGGCCCGTCCGCCGAGCTTCGGCGGGCCGGGCCGCACCCGGCTCAGCTTAAACGGGTCCAAGCCGTCGATTTCGCCCGAGGCGAGTGGCGTCGACCGCGATGGTCGGCTCCGGCGCTGACGCACCTGCCCTGAGTTCCTTGGGGGCAATCCGGAACTCTCCGGGGCGTTTCGGCCGCTCCTTTTTGGGGGCCACCTTAGGCGGTCTCTGCGACCGGCGGCCGCACCGGGGGCCCTTGTTTCTCCCGCGCCACGAAGTTAATATATTGAAATAGCTTGCGTTTTTAATCGATCGAGGCGAGGCCGCATCCCGCCGGCAACAGGCCGAAAATTTCTGAGCGAACCTCTAAATCGGCTTGAACCTTTTGGGACCCTCGCGACACTAATAATCAACCAGGCCGACATGGCCAGGAATTTACAGCCCCGATCGGCGCTCACGCCCCCCCGATCCCCTGCGCCGATCAACGCGACCCGCCCGGATTTCCCCGTCCGGGCGGGTCAGTTTTTTGGGGGTACACATCCCCCGACACGGACTGGCCCTGCGCGGCCGCCCCCCTGCGTGGCAGTTCTTCGCCGATCAGGAACTCGCATTCCTTGTGTTCCGCGGAAGCGGACTATGATGTGGACGGTGATTCGGCGCGTAATCCGGCACAACGGATAGCCGTAAGCAGTCAGTCGTTGCTTGCGCGTGCTCCCGACACGATCACACCGCGAACAGCGATCGATACAGCCTCGCCATGTCGGAACGGCCGCCGGCGCATGCACTCGAGGAGGTCGCGCAGAAATGGCGCGACCTGGCCGAGCGCCGATGCGCGTATTTTCTCGAGCTCCATCGCAGCGGGCGGTGGCGGCACTACTACAGCGAAGAGCAATTCCTCGTGCGCCTGCGCGAGGCCATTCGGCTGAGCGAGAGGTGGGTGCAAATCGCGGCGTCCCCAACCGCCGCAGTCGTGTCTGAGCACTCCCACCCTGTCGCCGATATCGCGACCCGCAGCGCCGCTTGAAGCTGCCGGGTCCGTTTTCGATCCGATCCCGGCGCGCCGTCACGGCCAGAGATCATCGTCCCTGGCAAACGTCCAGGACAAACCCCATCACGACAAATCCATGACATTTGTGGTGCCGACGGCTTCCGACCGGTCGCGACAGTCCTTATGGTTCCCGTCCCTTATGTGGGATGTTTCACGTCCCTGCCTTCCATTAGTCCACTTCCTCCCTCCCAAGACGCGTGTCCCATGACCAGTGCCCTGTTTTCTCCCATCCGGCTTGCCGATCTCGAACTCACGAACCGGATTGTCGTCTCACCCATGTGCCAATACAGCGCCGACGACGGCGTGGCGTCCGATTGGCACCTCAATCATCTCGGTATGCTCGCTAATTCCGGGGCGTCGCTGCTCGTGATCGAGGCCGCCGGCATCGAGCGCATCGGCCGCATCACCCATGGTTGCTTTGGGCTTTACTCGGACGACTGCGAGGCAGCGCTGGCGCGCGTCGTCGCCCATTGTCGCCGTTACGGCACTGCGAAGCTTGGCATTCAACTCGCCCATGCGGGTCGCAAGGCCTCCTCGCAACCGCCGTGGGAAGGCGGTGGGGCGCTGGAGCCGGGACAAGACGCGTGGGAGACGATCGCTCCGTCGGCGATCCCGTTCGGTCCCAAATGGCCGACGCCCCGGGAGATGACCACGGATGACATGGCGCGCGTGCGCGACGGCTTCGTGCAAGCGGCGAAACGCGCCGTCCGCGCCGGCATCGACGCCATCGAGCTGCACGGGGCCCACGGCTATCTCCTGCACAGCTTCATCTCCCCGATTGCCAACCGGCGCAGCGACGGATATGGCGGCTCGCTCACGGCGCGCATGCGCTTTCCGCTCGAGATCGCGCAAGCCGTGCGCGCAGCGGTGCCGAAGGGCATGCCGCTTGGGGCGCGCATCACCGGCAATGATTGGAGCGAAGGCGGACTCACTCCCGACGATGCCGTTGCGTTTGCGCAGGCGCTGAAGGCTGCCGGCCTCGATTTCGTGTGCATCTCATCCGGCGGCATCAGCGCCGACACCCGTCCCACTCTGGTCGCCAATATGAATGTCGAATTTGCCGAGAAGGTGAAACGCGAGGTCGGCATCGCCACGCGCACCGTCGGACTGATCGCCACCGCCAAGCAGGCTGAAGCCATCATCGCGGACGGCAAAGCCGACATGGTCGCGCTTGCCCGCGCCATGCTCGATGACCCGCATTGGGGTTGGCATGCGGCTCAGATGCTCGGTGCCGAGGTCGCCCGTCCCAAGCAGTACCAGCGCGCCGCGCCGAAGGTGTGGGCGGGAGCAACCTATCGCGATTGATCGCCGCATTCCCGTCGACCCTCTCGCCGCTCGCGTCGGAGCATGACCATCGAGAGACGAAGACCCGCACGCGCGCGGAATCGTTTTCGCCATGGATGCATTCGTCTTTTTCGCCGTCTTGTTCGCCGCCGCATGCCATGCCGGATGGAACGCGACCATCAAGGGCGGGCTCGATCCGTTGGCGACGACGGTTCTGATCTCGATCGGCGCGGCCCTGGTCTCGTTGGTATTCCTGCCGGTGACCGGCTTGCCGGCTGTCGCCGCCTGGCCGTGGTGCGCGGCGTCAGTGCTGATCCATCTCGTCTATTTCGCCGCGCTGATCGAGAGCTACCGCGCCGGAGACATGGGGCAGGTGTACCCGATTGCACGCGGATCGGCCCCCTTGATGACCGCCGTCGCGACCACCGCCTTCATCGGCGAGCGGCTCGGCCTGCTCGGTTGGTGCGGCATCCTGCTGCTGGCGGCCGGCGTCTTGTTGCTGTCGCTGCGCGGCGGCCGCGATCTGGCGCGGCTCGATCGCACGGCCGTCGGTTTCGCGCTGTTCACCGCGGTGACCATCTGCGCCTATTCGGTGGTGGATGGCGTGGGCGCACGGCTCAGCGGCAGTGCCAACGCTTACTCGGTGATGCTGTTCGTGAGCATCGGTCCCGTCATGCTGATCTATGCGCTCGCTCGCCGCGGCCACGAAGTGATTGCGGCGATGGGACAGAGTTGGGGCATCGGTCTTGCCGGCGGTGGTTTGCAACTCGGCTCGTACGGGATTGCGATCTGGGCGATGACGGTGGCCCCGATCGCGATCGTGGCGGCGCTGCGCGAAAGCAGCGTGCTGTTCGGCGCGGTGATCGCGGTCGTTTTCCTCAAGGAGCCGTTGCGCGCAGGCCGCGTCGCTGCGGCGCTGATGATCGTTGCCGGATTGGCCTTGATCCGTCTGTCTTGAAACGTGAGTCCTGCGGCTGAGCTAGCGACGTACTCATGCGTCTCCCGAGGGGATCAGGTCGTGCAGGCCGATTGCCCGCATTCGCTCGAGATCGTGCGGGAGGTCCACGTCCCACAGCCTGGTCGGCTCGTGCCACGTCAGGCCGAGCGTCCTGAGGCGGCGGCGGGTCTCGTCCATGACGCCGGGCGTGCTCCAGGGTACGTCCGAGAACAGCGCAGGTTCGGGCCTCCGCATGCCGATCAGGGCGTAGCCGCCGTCCTCTGCCGGAATGACGACCACGTCGGCGTGATGGCGCAGAACCTCGGCCGCCGTGCGCAGGTGATCTGGTGTGAGGGCAGGGCAGTCGCTGCCGATCACCAGCACGCAGGTGTTTGCCCGCGTGATGGCCGCCAGCATGCGCGCGCCAAGGTCGCCATCCGCCTGGCGCGCAAGCGTGATGGCAAGGCGCGCACTCATCGACTGAAAGGCGGGATGAGTCTCGTCCGGCGCCGCCCACAGGCTGACCGGGCCGACGGCGGCAGCACACGCGGTTTCGACCGCGCGCTCGACCAGGCGGCCTTGCAACATTGCGGCGCCGCGGGCTCCCAGCACCGGGATCAGCCGGGTCTTGGCGAAACCCGGTATCGGCGCCTTGGCCAGCACCGCGACCGCGACCGGCTCATTCATAGCCGTAACGTCGCGCCAGCTCTTTCGGATCAGCTCCGAAGAAATAGGCGAGCCGCAGCCGCCACATCAGCACCACGGTGTGGAGCACGCCGCCCTTCTCCCAGCGCCGGCCGGAGGTGACGACGCGTTCGCGCAGGCACAGCGGCCGGCTCGCGCGTTTGAGGCGTTTGCAGAGGTCGATGTCTTCCATCAGCGCAATCGCCGCAAAACCGCCTGCCGTCCGGAACGCGTCGCGCCGCACGAACATCGCCTGATCGCCGGTCGCAATGCCGGTGAGGCGCGAGCGAAGGTTCATCATCCAGGCGATGACCACCAGCAGCGGGGAGCGGCCCTCGATCTCGACATCGAAGCGCCCCCAGACACGGCCGGAGCGTTCCAGGCCGTTGAGCACCACGTGATCGGCATCGGCCGGCAGTCGGGTGTCGACATGGAGAAAGAGCAGCACGTCGCCGGACGCCTTTTCAGCGCCCGCGTTCATTTGCGGCCCACGCCCAGGCGGCGCGGCAATGACACGGTCAGCGCGCATCCGCGCACGCTGGATGGTCGCGTCGCGGCTGCCGCCGTCGACCACCATCACCTCGGTGCCGAGCGAGCGCAGGATAGAGAGCGCATCGAGGGCTGCGGCGATGCCCTCGCCCTCGTTGAGGACCGGCATGATGATCGAGAGCTTCGACATGATGATGGTCTAGTGCGGTGGATTTGAAGTTCCTATCATTATAGCCGCGCGTTTGTGTAGGAACTTCAAATCCAAAAACCGCACTAGAATCATAGATTGCTCCTGTCCCTTTGGTTCCGAAGTTCGCAACAAGTGTGCCGCGCAATGATGCGAACTTCGGAATTGGGACACTAGCCCGGATTGTGTGCACGTTTTCGGCAGCCGGCGACATGATGAATTGGCGGCTGACGTCGGGCAACCGCATCGGCCCGCTACGGGGCGTGGCCGGTCCTATGCAGGGCGAATCGCGCTTTCACTCCGCCGCCTCTCGGAGCGCGCCGCCGCAACTCGACCCCTGGCCGGCGGTGCATCCGTAGCAGTGGCCGGCAACCCGGATCGGCTTGCCCGCGATCTCGGCGTCGAGCAGGTCCGAGAGGTGCGCCCGCTCGCGCCGATCGTGTTCGAGCGGCAAATCCAGCATCTGGTTGAAATCGCAATCGTAGACATAGCCCCGCCAATCGACGGAGATGAGATTTCGGCACATCACGTGCTCGAGATTGGCGTCGAGATGAGCGTGGCGAAGCAGATCGATGTAGCGATCGAACTCGCCCTGGGAGACAAGGATCGCGCCGAACCGCTGGATGGGCATGTTCGCAAGCGTATAGAGCCGATTGAACTCGATGCCGTAACGCTCGCCGAGCACGCGCTTGTAATCGGCTTCCAGCGTCTCCTGCGGCGGCGGCAGCGATGGCCCCTGCGGATTATAGACAAGATTGAGCACGAGCCCGGTTTCGGCTCGGCCATAGCCCAGCTTGTTGAGGCGTTGCAGGCCGCGCAGCGAACCTTCGAACACCCCCTTGCCACGTTGGCGATCCACGTTGTCCTCGAGATAGCACGGCATGGATGCTGTGATCTCGACCTCCTCGCAGGCGAGGAATTGGGCGAGGTCCTCCTGTCCGGGCACTTCAAGGACCGTCAGATTGCAGCGATCCATCACCTGCACGTCCATCTTGCGCGCCGCGCGCACCAGCTTGCGAAAGTGCTGGTTGAGTTCCGGCGCGCCGCCGGTGATGTCAAGCGTCGCTACGCGCTTGCGAGCGAGGAAAGCGAGTACGACATCGATCACCTCGCTCGACATTTCCTCGGTGCGGTTCGGACCGGCGTTGACGTGGCAATGCACGCAAGATTGGTTGCAGCGATAGCCAAGATTGACCTGCAGCGTGTCGAGCCGTCCCCGTCGGATCGGGGGAAAGGCGATCTGCTCGAGCAGTGGCCAGGTGTCGCGCATCGGGCTCGCCCACTGGTGCGAAACGCAGCGTCGCACAGTCCTCTGCCGCCGTCACCTCGCGGGCCTGGCCTGCGGGAAATTTGCGCGGTACCGATCGCGCAGTGGGCGCGATACTCCCGCGCAATCACTTCGCCGGCGCAGGCGCCGCGACTGCCGTTCCGTCATCGATGCCGACGCGGCCGAAACCCGGCAGCTTGACCGCGGGGTGGCGCAGGTCGAGCCCGGCGACCAGGCCCAGAAAGTTGACCTCGATGCCTTCGACCCAGCCCACTTTCACGCCGAGCAGGCCCCACAGCGAGGCTTCGATGCCGGTGCCGCTGTCGGTCAGTCCGACATAGGGATAGGGGCGGAAGTCCTTGCCTACCGCATTGGAAGGAAGCGTGGCCTCAAGTTGGGGCACCGCGCGCAGCACCGTCGCGGTGAAGGTGTTGCTGTTGGGGCCGGGCCAGATGCGATAGTCGCCGAAATTGTTGTAGCTGTAGTCCGCGATCACCGCTTTGACTCTTGGAATGAGCGCGGCCGCTTCGGGTCCGCGCACATCGACCAGCACGCGCGGGACATCGCCGAACCAGCGCCCGTCGGGCGCCCAACCGTTGTTGCGCACGGGCTGGCCCCAGCCGACCACGTCGTAGCGGCTCCAGGCGGTGGCGTTTTCCGGCTTGAACACGACCCAGCTATGGACGGCGAATATGCCCTTCCAGCGGCCGGTGCGTCCGGTGAAGACGAGGAACCTGGCCTCGCGGTCTGCTGCGGGCTCAGGAAGCATGCCCACGCTCGACCAGTCGGCGTCGCGGAAGCTTGCCGGGCGTTCCTTGCTGGCATAAAGCGCCGCATGAACACCGAGCGGAAAAAGGAAGAGGGCGAGGATGACGAGGAGCACTTTGCGAATGGGGCGCATGGAGTTGAATGAGACGCGGGTTCCAGACTGAAATATGGCGTGTGCGGCCGGCCGTGCACAGTGGCGCTGCGTCACAGCGGCACATTAAAAGCACGCAATATTGACGAAGGCCAGGATTGACGAAAGCGAGGTCCCGTAGCGGCTTGCGGGACGGCAGCCCCGTCTGGCTGATTCCGCCAAGGTTGCGGATCAGCGCGCTGCCCCCACGGCCGCGCGCAGGATCGCCTCGCCCGCATCAATGAGCTGATCGAGCGTCAACAAATCCCGCCGTGACTGGCTCGACGCGCGCCGCACCGCCGGCACGTGGACGAATGCGACAAGGCTGGGCGCCCCGGTGCCGGCAGCCTCGGCCGCCCGCCAGCACAAATAGTTGCAGAGGTAGCGGCCGGCGTCGCGCGAAAGTGCGACCGGCACGCCGGTCGCCAGCGCCGCAGACAAGAGCCGCTGCGCGGGGCTGCGCAATGGGACGGTCGGGGGTCCCCCGGGCAGGATGGTGGCGGCGAGCGGGATTCGTCCGCTCACATCGGGGAGCATGCGCGTGACCGCATTGCGTGCGCGCATTTCGATCCGCATCTGCCTGGCGCGCACTGCAAGCCCGAACATGATCAACGCGTCGGGTCTTTCGCGTTTGAGCAGCGCCGGCAGTTCGCGGTCCACGGCCTCATAGCTCACGGGGAAAACGTGCGCGACGCGCCGGACATTGGCGAAGGCCGGGTGGCGCCGGCGCGCCAGCTCGCCGACCAGCGGCCCGGTCGGGTTATAGGGTGCGCCGGGAAACGGGCCAAAGCCGGTGATGAGGATCGTGGCGGTCATCGGTGCCAAATCATCCGGGTACGCGGTCGCAAAGGCAACCGCGAAACGGTTCACCGGCGAGGGGATGCGTAACGGCGATCATGCGTCTAGATGCCCAATGCGGCCGCGATCTCGTCGACTGCGACCGCCGGCGACATGCGCCCCTCGGCGACGGCGGCCTCGAGGCGAGGGAGCTTGGCCTTGAGCGAGGGATCGGATCGCAGGCGCGCGAAGACGCGGTCTTCAAGCATCGCCCACATCCATTTGACCTGCTGCTCGCGCCGACGCGCGGCGAATTCACCGGCCTTGGTCATGCGCTCGCGGTGGTCGAGGACGGCACCCCACAGGTCCGCGACGCCATCTCCGGTCAGGGCGGAATAGGTCACGACTGGCGGGGACCAGTGCGGCGATCGCGGGTTGAGAATGTGCAGCGCGGCGCGATAGTCGGCGGCGGCGGCCTTGGCTCGCCTGAGATTGTCACCGTCGGCCTTGTTGATGGCGATCATGTCGGCGATCTCGACCACACCTTTCTTGAGACCCTGCAGCTCGTCGCCGGCGCCGGGCAACATCAGGACCAGGAAAAAATCGGTCATGTCGGCCACCATGGTCTCCGACTGGCCGGTGCCGATGGTCTCGACCAGCACCACGTCGTACCCCGCGGCCTCGCAGATCAACATCGATTCGCGTGTTTTGGCAGCGACGCCGCCCAACGTCCCGGAGGCCGGGGAGGGGCGCACGAAGGCTTTGGGATCGCTGCCCAGCCGCGCCATCCGCGTCTTGTCCGCAAGGATCGAGCCCCCGGTCCGCGCCGAGGACGGATCGACCGCGAGAACAGCCACCTTGTCGCCGCGTGTCGTGAGAAAGGTGCCCAGCGCGTCGATGGTCGTCGACTTCCCGACGCCCGGCGCCCCCGTGATGCCGACACGAACCGCTTTGCCGGTCGATGGCAGCAACTCCTGCACCAGCGCCCGCGCCGCCTTCTGGTGATCCGCTCGCCGGCTTTCCACCAGCGTGATGGCGCGTGCGATCACGCCACGCTCGCCGGCGCGAATGCCGCGCGCCAGGCTGGCGATATCCGGGACCTGGGTGGTGCGCGAAGACATAAATTCGCCCTAGACCCGCACGCGGGAACCCTCGCCGCGATGTCCGTTCCGTCCCGACGTCGGACCGTGTTTCTGAGGCGCTTCAAGGCGATAGATGGAGACCAAACGATCGTTCCTGGTTGCGTAGCGACGGGAGCTTTGCTCACCCGCGAAGGCGGCGGCGCGCCAGTATACCCGCCGATGCGCTTGGGCCGTGTCCCTGTTCGCCTGCCAACGGCGAATAATGCACTGTGAGACAGGCGATACCGCTGCGGCCCCTCGGCGAGCGGCACGGCAAGGCCGTCCGGTCACTCCGCAGCTTCTCGCCCGTGCCCCAGCCGCTGGTTGAGCTTGTCGAGCAGCGCTGCCGCCGCCTCTGCGATCACGGTGCCCGGCGGGAAGATCGCCGCGGCGCCGGCACGCTCGAGCTCTTCGTAGTCCTGTGGCGGCACCACGCCGCCGACAACGATCATGATGTCGTCGCGGCCCTCCTTCACGAGCGCGGCTTTGAGCTGCGGCACCAGGGTGAGATGCGCCGCCGCGAGCGAGGAGACGCCCAGCACGTGGACGTCGTTTTCGACCGCCTGGCGCGCCGCCTCCTCGGGGGTCGCGAACAGGGGGCCGATGTCCACGTCGAAGCCGAGATCGGCGAACGCGGTCGCGATCACCTTTTGCCCGCGATCATGGCCGTCCTGGCCAATCTTGGCCACCAGGATGCGCGGTCGACGTCCTTCATTCGCTTCGAACTCGGTGACGAGCTTCTGCACCCGCGCGACGGCTTCGGACATGGCGCCGACCTCCCGTTTGTAGACGCCGGTAATCGCCTTGATCTCCGCGCGATGGCGCCCGAAGACCTGCTCGAGTGCCGCCGAGATTTCGCCGACCGTGGCCTTGGCGCGGGCGGCGTCGATCGCGAGTGCGAGCAGGTTGCCGTTGCCGCCGGCGGCGTTGCGGCTGAGCGCGGCGAGGGCGTCGGCGACCGCCTTGGGATCGCGCTCGCGCCGGAGGCGTGAGAGCTTGTCGATCTGCAATTGCCGCACCGCCGCGTTATCCACCTTGAGCAGATTGACCGGGGTTTCCCGTTCGAGACGATATTTGTTGACGCCGATGACGGCCTGCTGGCCGGCATCGATACGCGCCTGGGTCTTTGCCGAGGCTTCCTCGATGCGAAGCTTGGGCAGTCCCGCCTCGATCGCCTTGGCCATGCCGCCCATCTCCTCGACCTCCTGGATGTGCGTCCAGGCGGACTTGGCGAGCTCATAGGTGAGGCGCTCGACATAGAACGAGCCGCCCCATGGGTCCACCATCCGCGTGGTGCCGCTCTCCTGCTGCAGCAGGATCTGGGTGTTGCGGGCGATGCGCGCGGAGAAGTCGGTCGGCAGCGCGAGCGCTTCGTCGAGGGCGTTGGTGTGGAGCGACTGGGTGTGGCCCTGGGTCGCGGCGAGCGCCTCGATCATCGTCCGGGCGACGTTGTTGAAAACATCCTGCGCGGCGAGCGACCAGCCCGAGGTCTGGCAATGGGTGCGCAACGAGAGCGAGCGCGCGTCCTTCGGCTCGAACGGTTTCATCAGCTTCGCCCAGAGCAGGCGTGCCGCGCGCAGCTTGGCCACCTCCATGAAGAAGTTCATGCCGATCGCCCAGAAGAACGAGACGCGCGGCGCGAACTGGTCGATGGCGAGCCCGGCTTTCAGTCCCGCGCGTACGTACTCGACGCCGTCGGCAAGCGTATAGGCGAGCTCGAGGTCCTGCGTCGCGCCCGCCTCCTGCATGTGGTAGCCGGAGATCGAGATCGAGTTGAACTTCGGCATATGCGCCGCGGTGAAGGCGAAGATATCGGAGATGATGCGCAGCGACGGTCCAGGCGGATAGATGTAGGTGTTGCGCACCATGAATTCTTTGAGGATGTCATTCTGGATCGTGCCGGAAAGCTTTTCCGGCTTCACGCCTTGCTCCTCGGCAGCGACGATATAGAGCGCGAGCACCGGCAGCACGGCCCCGTTCATCGTCATCGAGACCGACATCTGGTCGAGCGGGATGCCGGCGAACAGCGTGCGCATGTCGTAGATGGAATCGATCGCCACGCCGGCCATGCCGACGTCGCCGGGCACGCGCGGATGATCGCTGTCGTAGCCGCGGTGGGTCGCGAGATCGAACGCGACGGAAAGGCCCTTCTGCCCGGCGGCCAGGTTCCGGCGGTAGAAGGCGTTGGAATCCTCGGCGGTGGAGAAGCCGGCATATTGCCGGATGGTCCAGGGCTGCGTGACGTACATGGCGGGGTAGGGACCGCGCAGGTAAGGCGCAATGCCCGGATAGGTGTCGAGGAAGTCGAGACCGTTCACGTCGTCGGGCCCGAACACCGGCTTCACCGCGATGCCTTCAGGTGTGATCCAGGGAGCGGCGGCGCCCGCCGGCGCCACGGGCAATATGCTCGCGAATGCAACATCAGCAAAATTTGGGATGCTCGTCATGCCGAAACTGCCTTGTCTCGCTTGCTAGCCGTTACACGCCGGTGAATATCACGGGTCATTCGACCTGCAGGCCGAGCTTCTGAATCAAATCGCGGAATTTGACATAGTCCTTAGCCAGGAACTGCGCCAGTTCCTCGGGACTGCTTGATACGGCGTCGAACCCGCGCACGGCGAGTGCCTGCCTGAAGTCCGGATCGGCGACGACCTGGGCGATGTCGGCATTGAGCTTCTTGACGATGGGCGCCGGCGTCCCGCTGGGGGCAAGCACAGCGAACCAGAGGCTGACGTCTACACCCGGCAGTCCGGCTTCCGCAAAGGTCGGCACGTCCGGCAGCCCGTCCACGCGCTTGCCTGCGGTGACCGCCAGCCCGCGCAGTGCGCCGCTCTGGATGTGCGAGACCGCCGTCGATGTTCCGACCAGGAACATCGCGACGTCGCCGGCGAGCAGCGCGCTGATCGCATGCGCCGAAGAGCCACGATAGGGGACATGGGTGACGTCGACCTTGGCAACGGACTTGAACAGCTCGGCGCCGAGATGCGGGGCGCTGCCGATGCCGATGGAGGCATAGTTGAGCTCGCCCGGCTTCTCCCGCGCGAGCGCGATCAGCTCCTGAAGATTGCGTGCGGGCAGCGATGCCCGCACGATCAGGACCTGATAGCCCATCGCCAGCATCGAGACCGGAGCGAAGTCGCGCTTCCAGTCGTAGGGTACGCGCTTGTAGAGGCTCGCGGCGACCGTCAGCGGACCGTCGGTGGCGAGATAAAGCGTATAGCCATCGGGGTCCGAGCGCGCCGCAAACTCGGTCCCGATCAGGCCGCCTCCGCCTGCGCGGTTGTCCACCACGACCTGCTGTCCCCAGATGGCGGCAAGCTTGTTGCCGAGCAGGCGAGCCAGCAGGTCGCCGCTGCCGCCCGCGGCGTAAGGAACGATGAAGCGGACCGGGCGGGTTGGGAAATCCTGCGCGGCACTCGGCATCGACGCGAGTGCCACGATCGTCACGGCGGCAAGCAGCGTCAGCGAACGTATCGGATTGGCTCGCATGGCTGTGTCTCCGAGCCGGAAAACGCGTTCACGCACGCACTGCCATCGCTGGCGCTGCCTCTTCGCTGAGACTGAGCATCAGTCTCCCGTGACCCTCGATCCGATCGTGGATGCCGACCGAGCGAAACGCCTCCCAGTAGTCGGCATGGGCGCCGGTCACCACCGGAATTCGGAGCGCGCCCTCGATCAGCGGTGCAGCGTCCGCCGCCGACCACTGATTGCACGGGATGTAGACGCCGTCCGCCGACGGCGCTGAGGCCAGCACCTCACGGGTGGTGGTCGCGATCTGCGCCGGGGTGACGTCCTGGAGCCGCTTGAAGACCACGTCCATGGTGTGATCGACCACCACCTGGAAACCGCTCGCGGCGAGAAAGGACACGGCCGATTCGTGCAGTTCCCGCGGATAGGGCGTCACCACGGCGACCTTGCGAACCCCGAGATGCGCGAGCGCACGTATCGCCGAACGGATACTGGTTGTGGCGGGAAGTCCTGTGGCCTCCTCGATCTGTTTCACCAGTTCGTCCTCGAACCCCTTGCCGCGCGTGGTCACCACCGGCATGCCGGTATGGATGATGTAGTCGACGTTGCGCGATGCGAGATATTTGACCGCGGTCACGATCGGCTCGAGCACATGCTGCTGGAAATTCTCCCGGCTCCAATGCTCGATATTGGAGGTGGTGGCGCACATCGAGACCCCCTCGGGAGCGAGCCGATAGAAATCGTAGGCGGCCGTCTCGATCACGGTCGGGCTGAGGAGGCCGATGCGCTTGCGCCAGCCGAACGGCCGTTCAGGATTGCTCATCGCGTGCTTCCAACTATCTGCGCTGCACAAGATGTGCAGGCGTGGAAACAGTCTGATGGCTTTAACCTCCGCTGGCAACGAGCTCGTGGGCCGTCCGCAGCGCGGCGAGGGCATCGCATCCGGCGAAAACGAAGCCCGACACGCCGGCCTGCGCGAGCGTCGGCTCGAGCGCACCCGGCCGGCCGGCGAGCCAAACCGAAGCGCCTGCGCCGCGTAGCGCCTGCGCGGTCGCTGCCGCCTCGCGCGCATAAACATCGTCCGACGAGCACAAACATGCCATCCGGGCGCCGGACGCTCTCAGCGCCTCGATCATCTCGTCGCTGCTTGCGAAGCCGTCATTGCTCACGGCCTCGATGCCGCCGGCTTCGAAGAAGTTCTTGGCAAAGCTCGCGCGCGCGGTGAAGTCGGACGGCTTGCCGAGATTGGCGAGGAAGACTTTCGGCCGTGCGCCGGTGCGCGCGAGCATGCGGTCGGAAGCATCGCGCAACTGCTCGAACGGCTCGGCGAGCCGGATGCGTGGCAGCGGCTCGATGCGGCACGCGACGGCAACGGACGTCTGCGCTACTGCCGCAACCTCGAGCACGGAGACCGGCGGCTCGGCAAGGTCGGGAAAATCGCTGGTGCCGGTGAGCGCATCCTTGCGGCGTGCCACGGCGGCAAGACGTTGGTCGCGAACGCCAGCGACTTTCTTTTGGATCAGGCCCTGTTCGAGAGCGGCCCATACGCCGCCGGCCCGTTCGATGTCCTGAAACTCGCTCCACCCCGCGCTGCAGAGCTGCCCCGTGAGCTGCTCGATGCCGCCGGAACCGGCGCTGGGGTCGGCGACCCGCGCGAGATTGGACTCCTCGAGCAGGATCAATTGCGTATTGCGCGCGATGCGGCGTGCGAAGCGATCGGGCAGCCCCAGCGCCAGCGTGAACGGCAACACCGTGATGGCATCGGCACCGCCCAGGCCCGCGGCGACGACCGCGATGGTTGCGCGCAGCATGTTCACATAGGGATCGCGCTTGGTCATCATTCTCCAAGCGGTCTCCGCCGTGACGAAGGGCGGCACGGGTTCGAGCCCGCAGGCCTCCTCCACACGCGCCCACAATTTTCGCAGCGCGCGAAACTTGGCGATGGTCAAGAACTGGTCGGCATCGGCGCTGAGACGGAAATAGACCATGGCGCGGGCGGCATCGAGCGCTCCGCCGCTTGCCTCGAGTGCCCGCAGATAGGCGACGGCGACGGCCAGCACGTAAGCCAGTTCCTGCGCCTCCGAGCCGCCGGCATTGTGGACCAGGCGGCCGTCGGCGCATGCAAATGGGCCGCGGAAGCCTTGCCTGCTGAGATCGGAAATCGCGGCATTGAACATCGGCGCCAGCCCGCTCCAGGGCAGACGGCTGCCGCCATGCGCAGCCGCGGCCCCGATCGGATCGAAGCCGAAACGGATGGCCGTGGCGCCCGGCGCAATACCGCCGCGTTGGACCAATGCGGCGAGCCGGGTCGCGGTATCGCGGCCGTCCGGACCGGGATCGAGCTCGACGCCGATGCCGGCATCGAGGTGCACGTCGGCGAGCACTCGCGCGAGTGCCTCCTCGGTGGCGGGGAGCCCGTAGCCGTAGGCGCCGACCGCGCCGGCGAAGACGAGCGCGAGCCCGGTCGCGCCATTTTCGAGATCGTTCAGGGCCTCGGCATTTGCCGCCGCAGGTTCGGGATGGTCGACGCGCTGGACGATCGACCACGGCATGCCGGGTGCGCGCCCCGTCACCGGTTGCGCGTCCGCCACCCGGCCGTAGAGCGGCTCGACGGCGAGCCCGTCATAGGTCTTGGCGACGAGCCGCTTTTCGAACGGCGCGCCCTTGAGCACGCTTTCGACCAGCTTGCGCCATTGCTCGCGGGTGGCCGCGGGAAACTCGGCCGCCAGCGGTAGCTCGTCGGGCGGTGTCATGATCACAAACTGCCACGGAGCAAATGGCGGGCCAACAACCATCCGTCTGACGGATGATCTCTCGACGCACACGGCACGGTGAACGCCGAGGCTGGCGCCGTTACTGCGATTGTGGCGGCAGCTTTACCACGCCTTTGGTGTCGACCCGCGCCAGCGCATCGGCTATGCGCGTGCCGGCGATCACCTTTTCGGGCGCAATCTCGGCCAGCGGGACCAGTACGAAGGCGCGATCGAACAGGCGTGGGTGCGGCAGCGTGAGGTGCGGCTCTTTCAAGATCATGTCGTCGTAGGCCAGCAGGTCGATATCGACCGGACGGGGGCCCCACCGCTGCTCCTTGGCACGGTCGCGGCCGAGCGCGCGCTCCACGGCTTGTGCGCGCTCCAGCAGCGCATGTGGCGTGAGCCCGGTTTCGACTGCGATGCAGAGATTGACGAAAGCCGGCTGGTCCTCGATCCCCCAGGGCGGCGTGCGATAGTCCGCGGAGCGGGCGAGGAGACGCACCGCCTCGTCACAGAATGCGGCGACCGCGCGATCGAGGGTCGCGCGTACATTGCCGACATTGCCGCCCAACGCGACGAGCGCTTCAGCCATAATTTCAGGATCCCGGTTCCCGGGGTCGCAATCCATCGGCGGCATGCCCCCGCACCAACATTGGAGCCAAGAGCACTAGCGAGCGCGCACGATGGTGACCCCGACATCGGCAAAGGTCGCCGCGATCGGTGCGTGGGGCTTGTGGACCGTGACCCGGACCCGTGCGACCCGTGGGAACCGCTCGAGCACGGCGGCGGCGACCGCGCCGGCCGCGGCCTCGACCAGCCGATAGCGGCGGGCGCCGAAGGCCTTGGTGGCGATCTCCACGACCTGATCGTAGCCCACGGTGTCCGCGAGCTTGTCGGAGCGCGACGCTTCCGTCAGGTCGGTGTCGAGGACGAGGTCGAGACTGAAGGTCTGTCCGACCCGGCCCTCGTGCTGCATGACGCCGTGATAGGCATGGAGGGACAGCCCGGTGACGAACACGGCATCGGTCATCGCGCGCCCCGAATGGCGGCGGCGATGCGCAGCGCCTGCACGGTCTCGGGGACGTCATGGGTGCGGATGATCGCGGCCCCGCCTGCGGCCGCAAGAAGATGGGCGGCGATCGATCCGCCCAGGCGCTGGTCGGGTGCGGCGGGCGAAACCTTGTCGATGAAGCGCTTGCGCGACGCGCCCACCAGCAGCGGCAGTCCGAAGGACTTGAGCTCGGAGAGCCGGGCGATGGCCGTCACGCTCTGCTCCGGTGTCTTGCCGAAACCGATGCCGGGGTCGAGCACGATGCTCTCGCGCGCAATGCCGGCGCGCGCGGCGATCTCGAGCGAGCGGGAGAAGAAGGCCGCGATATCGGCCATAATGTCGATCGATGGATCGGCTGCGTGTCGATTATGCATGATGATCACCGGCACACCGTGTTCCGCCACCACCCGGGCAATGTCACCGTCGCGCTGCAGGCCCCACACGTCATTGACGATCGCGGCACCTGATGCGAGCGCCCAAGCCGCCACCTTGGCCTTCATGGTGTCGATCGACACCGGCACGCCCAGCGCTACCGCGCCGGGAAGGACAGGCGTCAGACGCCGGATTTCCTCGTCGATCGGAACGGGAACGGCGCTGCCGTAGGGGCGGGTCGATTCCGCGCCCACGTCTATGATGTCGGCACCCCCGGCAACCATCCGTTCGGCCTGCCCGATCGCGATCGTGGGATCGAGAAAGCGACCACCGTCCGAAAAGGAGTCCGGCGTGACGTTGAGCACGCCCATGACCGCTGGCCGCCCGAGCGCCAGCAGGCGTGCGAGCGGACGCGCGGCGCCGTTCTCGTCGCGGGCGGAGGCATCGACTGGGCGCGCGAGCGTCATGGCGTGGCTTTGCGCCCGTCCCGGGAGGAGTGTCAAGCGCTGCCGACGCCGGGACCATGGGTGCCTGAGCGCGGCCGTTCCCCCGACCACGGGCCCCATCAATATGTGATTTTACGGGGCAGCTTTCTCGCGTGCTCGACCCAGCGGGTCACGAGCTTCTCGGACGGAAGAAAACGGACCAGCTTTCGCTTCTTGTTGGCCTCGGCCATGGATTTTGCGAGCCTGGCCGGGTTGCGATACTGCAGCTCGGTTACGGTATCGACCCCGACCTCGCACAGAAGCCCGGCGTATTCCTTGCCCATGCCTTTGATGCGCAACTTGTCGGCGATGTTGGCCCAGCGCAGAAGCCGCTTCTCGTCCAGGTCGGTCTGCGCTGACAGCAGCTTGCGTCCTTTCGGGCTCTTCGCTGCCTCCAGCAGTTTCTCGGCAGTTCTGATGCCGACGGCCTTGAGCGCATCGGCCTCGTCCGCATCGATATCGTCGATAGCGGTGATCGGGTAGGACATCAATTTCTCCTCGGTCCTGTCCAGCCGTTGTCGCTATCAGAAGTCAAACGAATTGCCGGGGACGGTGCCGGCGATCCCGCCGAAAGCATCGTCCCTTGAAACTTTGCGTGCCAAGCCGAAGGGTGCGCGCAAGCCCGCGGGCACATGGTCCGCGCTCAGCCCGGCCGCCATCATTGTTGTGACGAAGCCCATGAGACTACCGCGCGCTCCAAACATGTGTGCCGGACTCGAACGCGGACGTCGCGCCGGCGTCAGCGCGCCGGTGCCGGGCGTGCGTTGAATAACGGCCCGCACGATCGCGGCCGACCGCTCCTTCTGGAATCGCAGAAGAATACCGACGGCCATCTTCCAAGGCCGTCCGGTCGACGCCCAAGCGGGCGCCGAGACGTCCAAAGAGTTCGTTCATATGCCCCTCACCAGCCCCGCACTCTCGGCAGGTTGATCTCATATTAGGCAGGCAAAACTTGAGAACACAAGCGTCGCTGACAAAAGTGACGATGCGTTGTTGCATTCCGGCATCACGGCATCGCGCATTCTTCGCTTATTCCAAACTCGCGGGTTCGCGCAAGCAATGGGGATGCGAACGTTGTGATCAGCGGATACAATGTGACAAGCTCGGTGATTGGCTCCATCAGCCGCGGCACGCGAGTTCGTACCCAGCGCAGCCCTGTGGTTGACCGTGCGTGCGAGAGAGCGACAATAGTCACACGTTATCGGCGGGAATCGGGAATGATGCGATGAGCGACCTCGATCATGATGGTACGATCTTCGTCGGCAAGGGTTCCAAGCCGGAGGTGCTGACGCTTGCGCTGGCCAATCGCCACGGCCTGGTGACCGGAGCAACCGGCACCGGCAAGACGGTGACCTTGCAGGTGCTGGCTGAAGGTTTGTCACGGGCCGGCGTCTCGGTGTTCGCGGCCGACGTGAAGGGCGACCTCTCCGGCGTTTCCGAAGTCGGCGAAGCCAAGGAGGCGTTCGTCGCCCGCGCCAAGAGCCTCGGGTTCGCCTATGAGCCCGACCAGTTTCCGGTTGTGTTCTGGGACTTATTCGGGGAGCAGGGGCATCCGATCCGCGCCACCATTTCCGAGATGGGTCCGCTGTTGCTGTCGCGCCTCATGGACCTCAACGACGTTCAGGAAGGCGTGATCAATATCTGCTTCCGCGTTGCCGACGAGCAGGGGCTGGTGATCCTCGATCTCAAGGATCTGCGGGCTGTTCTCGGCTTCATCTCGGACCATGCAGCCGAACTGACCGTGCAATACGGGAACGTGTCGAAGGTGACGATCGGCACCATCCAGCGCCAGCTGCTGGTGCTGGAAAACCAGGGCGGGAGCAAGTTCTTCGGCGAGCCCGCTTTGGCGCTGAAGGACTTCATCCGCACCGACCGGGATGGCCGCGGCTTCATCAATATCCTGGCAGCCGACAAGCTGATGGAGAGCCCGCGGCTCTATGCCACCTTCCTGCTGTGGCTGCTGTCGGAACTGTTCGAGGAATTGCCCGAGGTGGGCGATCCGCCCAAACCGAAGCTTTGCTTCTTCTTCGACGAGGCGCATCTGCTGTTCAATGAGGCGCCGAAGGCCCTCCTCGACAAGATCGAGCAGGTGGTCCGTCTGATCCGCTCGAAGGGCGTCGGGGTCTATTTCGTGACGCAGAATCCGCTCGACGTGCCGGACAAGGTTCTCGCCCAGCTTGGCAATCGTGTGCAGCACGCGTTGCGCGCGTTCACGCCGCGCGACCAGAAGGCGGTGCGGGCGGCGGCGGAGACGTTTCGCGCCAACCCCAAGCTCGACACCGCCAAGGTGATCATGGAGCTCGGCAAGGGCGAGGCGCTGGTCTCCTTCCTCGAAGGCAACGGCACGCCGTCAATGGTGGAGCGTTGTATGATCCGCCCGCCCTCCGCACGGCTTGGTCCGATCACGCCGGAAGAGCGCAAGGCGCTGATCGCCAGCAGCCCGGTCAAGGGCAAGTACGACCAGGCGATCGATTCCGAATCCGCCTACGAGGTGTTGCAGCGGCGCATGCAGTCTGGCGCTGCCGACGGGCCGCTCACGCGGCCCCATGCTCCGGGAACGCCGGAGGAAGCGCCGCCCCCGACCGGCGTCGGTAGCGTGCTGGCTGCTATCGGGGCCATGCTGGGCGGCATTTTCGGCACCAGCCGTCCCCGCGGGAGGCGCCTGTCCCCCGGCCAGCTCGTCGCCCGCGAAGTCACTCGCTCGGTCACCAACAAGGTCGCAGGCCAGATCGCCGCCGACATCGGGAAATCGCTCGGCGGCAAAACGGGCAGCTCGGTCGGCCGCGCCATCGTGCGCGGGACCATGGGCGGCATCTTGCGGCGGTGAGCGCTGCAGGAAGCCGTTCGGCCAACCCGCGTATCGCCTGCCTCCGTCACATTGCCGCATCGCGACTTCAGAGATTGCGGATCATTCCCCTTGCTTGCCGGACGCTTATTTCGCAAGTGCTAGTCGGCAAGCGATGACCGCTCGAAACCTGCAAACCCCAGAGCAACGACATGACCCCTTCGCAAGCGCTTCCCGCCGTGCTGCAGCAGATCGACGCCGGGCTCGACCAGAGCCTCGAGCGGCTGTTCGAGTTCCTGCGCATCCAGTCGATCTCGACCGATCCCGCCTACAGCAAGGAGTGTCAGACGGCCGCTGCTTATGTGGCCAAGGACTTGTCCGGCATCGGCTTTCAAACCAGCATTCGGCAGACCGAGGGTCACCCGATCGTCGTGGGCAAGGGTGGCGGTGAGGGCGACGGCAAGCGCCCGCGCGTGCTGTTCTACGGCCACTACGACGTGCAGCCGGTCGATCCGCTCGATCTGTGGGACACGCCGCCGTTCACGCCACGCATTGCGACGCTCCCCGACGGCCGCAAGATCATCGTCGCGCGCGGGGCCTGCGACGACAAAGGTCAGGTGATGACTTTCGTCGAAGCCTGTCGCGCCTTCGTGGCGGTCACCGGCCAATTGCCGCTCCCCATCACCATGATGATCGAGGGCGAGGAAGAATGCGGCTCCAATCACCTGTTCGGCTTCGTCAAGGACAACGCCGCGGAGTTCAAGCTGGACCTGGCGCTGGTCTGCGACACCAGCATGTGGGACCAGGCGACGCCGATGGTGACGACATCGCTGCGCGGGCTCGTTTACGAGGAGGTGAAGCTCACCTGCGCCGACCGCGATCTGCATTCCGGCCTGTTCGGCGGTGCGGCGCAAAATCCGCTGCGCGTGCTGGCGCGCATTCTGGCCGCCATGCATGACGACAACGGCCGTGTCACCATTCCCGGCTTCTACGACGGCGTGAAGGATCTTCCGCCCGACATCAAGGCGGATCTCAAGGGACTCGATCTCACGCCTGAGAATTTTCTCGCCGACGTCGGCCTCAAAGTGCCGGCAGGCGAGAACGATCGCATGCTGATCGAGCAGATCGCCACGCGCCCGACCGCGGAGATCAATGGCCTCATCGGCGGCTATACCGGAGAGGGGGCAAAGACCGTCATACCGGGGCAGGCCACGGCGAAAGTTTCCTTCCGTCTCGTCGGCGCGCAGGACCCGCTGAAAATCCGTGCGGCCTTCCACGCCTTCGTGCGCGCGCGGCTCCCCGCCGACGCCAAGGTCGAGTTCAAGAGCTTCGCCGGCGCGCCGGCCACCGAGCTTCCGTTCGACAATCCGGCGCTTGCCAAGACCCGTGCCGCGCTCGCGGACGAATGGGGAAAGAAGGCGCTCGCGATGGGCGAGGGTGGTTCGATCCCGATCGTCGGCGACTTCAAGCGCGTGCTGGGCATGGATACGATCATGGTCGGCTTCGCGCTGGACGACGACCGCGTGCATTCCCCGAACGAGAAATACGACCTCACGTCGTTCCATAAGGGGACGCGCAGCTGGGCAAGGATTCTGGCGTCGCTGGCGGAGGTGTAGGAGTCCTCGCCGCGTCGTCATGGTTGTGAAGCACGCCGCGCCGACGCCAAGACGCTGGTCGGGCGGGGGACGGAACTGCCGGAACCACTCACCATTGCTGCGAGTTGTCATGGAAAGCAATGGAGGAGTAGATGGTCGCACCGATGATGATCAAGGAACATATGGAAGTTCTCGGTTCCGACGGCGTGCACGTCGGCACCGTGGACCATCTTGAAGGTCAGGATCAGATGAAGCTGACGAAGACCGACCCCGATGCGGACGGCGAGCATCATTTTATTCCGCTCGCATGGGTCGACCACGTCGACGAGCACGTGCATCTCAAGCAATCCGGCGCCGAGGCGAAGGCACGCTGGAAGACGCACTGACGCGAGCGAGCGCGCGCATAAGGAGCCCCGCGGCCATTCGGCGCGCGGGGCTCTTCGCGATGAGAGGCGGCTGCGTGTTCGAGCGTGTTAAAGGGCTTTGTACCAGCGTTGATCGTAAAGCGCGCCGGTCGCGGAACCGAGCACCTTGCGGAAATCCTTGGTGTGGGTCCCGATCTCGTGGCCGTCGACGGCCTTCTGGTTTCGCCATACTTCGATGACGGTGAAGTGGTTGGGCCGCGTCTTTTGCTGGTAGACGTCGAATTGCAGGTTGCCGTTGTCCTTGCGGGTCGGATCGGCCAGTGCCTTCAGGGCCGCGACGCCGTCATCCTTCTTGGGCGGGACGACGTCGACATGGGAGATGGCGACAGTCGCTCCGCTCGGAATGGCGGCGCTGTCCTTGGGACCCGCAGCCAGCGCGACATAAGGCCGTTCGTCGATCGGGGCGACCAGATGCGGCTCGATCTGCTGGCGGAAGGTCTTCACGTGCGCCGCCGCTGCATGCGCGTCATAGCTCTGCTGGTCTTTCCAGATCTCGATGATGGCGAACTGGTTCGCAGGTGTGCCGCGCTGGAAAACTTCATAGCGAACCATGCCGGGATCCTTGCGGCTGGCAGCCGCGAGCTGGCGCAGCAACGCTGCATCGGCGGCGCGGGACGCCGGCGTCACGTCCAGATAGGTGACCATATAAACGGTCGGATCGCTGGCATCCTGGGCGTGGGCGATGGTCAGGAAAGCGAACGGCAGCAGAGCCAAGGCAATGAGCGAACGCCACGAAACCTGCATGTTTTCCTCCCGGTGGTATTTTGTTTATGACGCTGATCGTTATGCGCTTCCTGCCGCTCCGTCAATGCGAGCGGGGGCTGCGGCGTTGCAGCCGCGCCGCAATGGCGGAATGCACGTCGAAGAGTGTCCCGTAGGCGTCGAAGACGAAAGCGCGGGCCATCGCGAGCCTCCCGTTTCAGAGTCCCGGCTGGGTCAGCAGGGTTGGGATCGACCGTCCGCGGATGTCGTAGACGCGCGCGTAGACCACGCCGTCGCGTACGACCTCGGCCAGCAGCGGGGCATCGAGTTTGGCGCAGTAAAACTCCCCCAGCATCATCGCGAAGTCGGCGCCCGCCGGATCCCAGGTGGTTTCGAAATCGGGGCCGAGTTCGACCTGCGGCGAGCGGTGCGGCCCGCAGACGGCAATCTTCCAGCGGCGGCCGGGGGGCTTCGTTTCGCCGCGCTCGGCAAGCTTCGCCAGCAGTGCTTGTGAGGCCTGCTTCAGCGAGAGCCCCCAATAATCGAGCATGAAGCGATCGCGTGCGCGCGCTACGCCGCCGGAAAGCAGATTGAAATGGGTGTATTCGTAAGGGTGCAGCCGTACCATTTCGACGACCGGAGCGCCGATGCCGGCAATGAAGACGATCCCCGCCATGATCGGCGCGGATCGCCACCGCTGCGACGCGAGCCGGACGACAAACGCGCCGGCGAGGCCGCCGAGCACTGCGAGCGGTGGCAACACGAATACGAAATGCCGGATGCCGTTGTACATCGCCGGCCGCAACGCGATCGTGGTGGCGAGCGGCAACAGGGCGGCGAGGGCGATCAGGAGAAAAACCGCGCGCCGGTTGAGGGCGCTACCCCCTGCGAAGGCCGCAAGCAGGGCGCCCACCGCGCCGCCGAATCCCAGGACCGACAGGATCACCGGCAGCTTGAGCGCGAATAGCGTCGGCACGTAAGCACGCGGCATATCCGGAACGGAAACCAGATGCCCTTCGAACAACTCCTGCCACGGCTTTTCGAAAAAATGGGAGAAGTATTCAGCGGCGCGGAACGGGTTGAGCGGATCGACCACGGACCACGGCCAAATCAGCGCCATCACGGCGTAGGCCAGCACCATGAAGGGCAGGAGCGCCAAGAGGAAATGTCCAAGCCGCACGGCGGCCGCGCGGATGCCAGCGGCGCGGGCCTCGACCGTGAAGATCAAGGCCACGGCCGCGAGCGCGGCGATCAGTCCGAACGCGCCCATGATGCGGGAGCCGAACGCAAGGCCGAAGCCGATGCCGACGGTGCTTCCGGTCGCCAGCGACACGCGTGGATATTGCTCCAAGGCGCGCACCGCGCCGAGCAGGAAGATCGCCATTGCGACCGCGAAGGGGGAATCCTTCGGGTTCATGAACATATGGCCGTAGTAGAGCGGACAGGCGGCGAGCAGCGCGAGCGCCATAAGCCCCGCGAGTGGCCCGCCCGTTCGCCGGCCGATGCGCCACGTGACCAGGAGTCCGACAATTCCCACCGCCGCGCCAATCAAGCGGCGGGTCTCGAACAGCGTGAACGGCAGCAGCTTGGCGGCGAGCGCCGCAAGCAAGTCGAAGCCACCGCCGTAATAGTACAGGTTCACCCACGACAGCGCGCGTTGGTCGCTGAAGCCCGAGGCGTAGAGCTTGAGCAGCAGATCGCCGTATTCGGCGTGGGCGTAGTCGTCCCAACTCAGACCGTAGTCGCGAAACGTCAGCAGCGCGAGGACGCCCACAATCCCTACGACCAAGAGAGCGAGCGCATCCAAGATGCGGCTCGTCGTCAGTTCCGCGGACGAGGGCGCGGGGATAGGCGTCACGAGGGCCACGGGATTTGGGTCGGGTTCCGCTCGGTCGAACATCTGGCCACGGATCATGGCGCGATTTGTCGATGGCAGTGGGGCCGCAGGCGCGCAGATGGCGACATGGGCGCGTCTGTCGCGTCAGCGCCCGAAAGGCGGCAGGACTATCCGACTTCCAACGACCTGGGATGCTGATCCTGCTGAAGGCCGCCCAGCCGGAGCGCCGGCGGGGCGGACCCAGTCCATTCTCGAATCGAGACGAGCAACTACTTCATCGCCGCGTCGTACATCTTGGCGACGTATTCCCAATTCACCAGATGATCCGTGAACGCCTTGAGATAATCCGGCCGCCTATTGCGATAATCGATGTAGTAGGAATGCTCCCATACGTCGCAGCCGAGGATCGGCTTGCCGCCGTGCACCAATGGGTTCTCGCCGTTGGCGGTCTTGGTGACGACGATCTTGCCGTCCTTGACGGCCAGCCAGGACCAGCCTGAGCCAAATTGCGTGACGCCGGCTTGAATGAAGTCCTCCTTCATCTTCGCGACCGACCCCAGATCGGCAATGATTTTCTTCTCGAGATTGCCGGGAATCTTGTCGCCGCCGCCATTCGGCTTCATCCATTGCCAGAAATGAAGGTGATTGTAGTGCTGACCCGCATTGTTGAAGAGACCTGGATTCTTGCCGAAGCTGCCCTTCACCACGTCCTCGAGCGATTTTCCTTCCCACTCCGTACCTTTGAGGAGGTTGTTGCCGTTGTTGACGTAAGCGAGGTGGTGCTTGTCGTGATGATATTCGAGCGTCTCGCGTGACATGTAGGGGGCGAGTGCGTCGTAGGGATAGGGAAGATCCGGCAGCGTGAAGGACATCGGATTGCTCCTCGAATGTTCAAATGGGCGGGACCAGGTGGAAACCCGGTGAGCTATGGCAACGGGCGCACGTCAGTCCCGGTTCCCGGTTAACTCATTAGGCCGCCGCGGGTGCCGGGGCAACGCATGGCACTCTCCATTCCATGTGCTGGCGGCGGTCCGCGCGTGATCCGGTTGGGCGCTGTCGGTTCCGGAAAACACGCGTGCCTGCCAGCGTCGCGGACACGCACGCATCTCTCGCGATGGGGGTCGTGCGCGGTGCCCCGGGGTGTTAAGCAAGATCGAATTCGACCGCATGCCGGTCACATTAGTTATTGCGGTCGAACCGGAACGGGGTCAAATTCTTTAGTAACCATAGCACCATGGCTCTGTCGGGGGTAACCGGTTCGCGCTGGGACTTGGATATATGTCGGTGATTTTGTCGTTGTTGGGTATCGTGCTTGCCGCGGCGGGCGTCGCGGCAATCGGATTCGGTATTCCAATCAATGAGTTCACTCTTGGCACCACGCTTGTCCTGGCGGGCACCACCGGGTTGGCCGGAGGCTTGGTTCTGATCGGGTTGGCGGCGGTGGTGGCCGAGCTTGGTCGGATCACCGAGGCGCTCAAGACCCGTCCGCTGGCCAGACCCGCAGCGCGTCCGCCCGAGGCCGTCGAACCGGTGGTGCCTGCGGCTCCCTCGATCGTTGCGGTTCCCACGCCCGGGATCGCCGCGAGTGTCCGGCCTTCCCAGGCAAGCATCCCATCTCAGGCAAACGTGCCGCCGCGCCTAAGGCACGAGGCGCCGGTGCGCGACGCGCGTCCGATCGAGGCCGACACGCTGGCTTCGCCGCCGTCCACAGTCGACGCGTCGTCCAACGCGATCGAGCGGCTGCGCTCAAGCATTCCGCGCGCGGAGCGACCCAAGCCCTCGCTGGTCGCTGACCACGACGATGTGCCGCTGTCCCCGAACGGCGGGCACCATCAGGCACAACAGCCCATGCCTCCGTCCGGTCAAAGCCAGTCGCCCGAGCCGAAAGTGCCGACGGACGACCGCGCGGGCGACGCGGCTGTCGACGTGTTGAAGGCATCACGGTTGGATTTTCTGTTTCGTGCGAGGCCGGCACGTCCCACAACCTCGCCCGAGAACTTCGATGCGTTCTGGCCTTCCGAACGCCGGGTTGGCAGCGTAGAGGCCGAGGCTGGGCCAAAAGTCGAGGACGTCCAATCCCAGCCGGATCAGGCAGTGTCCGTCCAGGATCCCCCGCCGGAGTCGACGCCGCCGCAAGAGCCGCCGGCTACAGCGATCCTGAAGTCCGGCGTCGTCGAGGGCATGGCCTATACGCTCTACGCCGACGGATCGATCGAAGCCGAGCTTCCTAATGGAACGGTGCGGTTCGGCTCGATCGCCGAGTTGCGCGCGCACATCGAAAGCAACTCGTAAGCCGCGCCGCCGACGGCTGACGCTTCTTGTCGGCCGCCGAATCCCGGCTGCGCTGCAATCACCTTTCCGAAGTTTCGTTCGGCGCAAAGCTCAACGCGACGCCGTTCATGCAGTAGCGTGCTCCCGTCGGTTTGGGGCCATCGGGAAAGACATGGCCGAGATGCGCGTCGCATGATGCACAACGGACCTCGGTCCGGCGCATCAGCCACGAGCGCTCCTCGTGTTCTCTCACCGCTCCGTTGTCGATCGGCGCCCAGAAGCTGGGCCAGCCGGTGCCCGAATCGAACTTGGTGCTCGACGAGAACAGCGAAGCGTCGCAGCAAACGCATTTGAAGAGGCCCGGACGCTTCTCGCGGTTGAGTGGGCTTGAGAAGGGGCGCTCTGTGCCATGCTGGCGGGCGACGTGGAACTGCTCCGGCGTAAGCTGTTTCTTCCACTCGTCATCGCTTTTCGGGACGGTTGGAGCGGGATTGGGGTTCATGTCGTTCAACCTCGGTCGCAATGAGCTTTCAAGCATCCTCGCGGGCATTCGGGGACGATCGGCAAGTCTACCTTGTCGACGCGCCCGGCGATCGGGACGATGCGCGAAAAATCAGCGTGCAACTTCGCGGGCGCCGCCGTCGAGACCGCTGAAATCGCTGAGTTGCGGACGCTTGTCTCGTAACGCCTAGAACATGCCACAAGTAATTAAAGATTATACACATCCAGTACAAAAACACTTCTTGCCTTTTACAGAAGACATGAATAGAAGTGCAGTCAAATTATATTTCCGATTGCATTCGACGCATTGGGTTCGCAGCGCACTCGCAGGCACGGGCGTCGAATACGCAGGAATGCAAGTTCACCGAACGACCTGAAGATCAAAACGCGGCAGGAAAAACAGCGATGAGCGAAAGCATGGCGGGGGGAACATTCATCGAGCTGACGGCGTCAATCGTTTCGGCATATGTCAGCAACAATTCGGTGCCGACTGCGGACTTGCCCGCTTTGATCGGACAAGTGCATTCGGCTCTGACGCGGGTGTCGAGTGGGCACGGCGAAGTCCCGAGCGAGCCGCCCAAGCCGGCGATCTCGGTCAAGAAGTCGGTTACGCCGGATCACATCGTCTGTCTCGAGGACGGAAAGAAATTCAAGTCCCTCAAGCGTCACCTGCGCACGCAATACAATATGACGCCGGAGCAGTACCGCGAAAAATGGGGGCTGCCGCCGGACTATCCCATGGTTGCCCCGAACTACGCGGCCGCGCGCTCTCATCTTGCGAAACAGATGGGGCTCGGCCAGCAACGGCGGCGGCGCAAGTAGCCGGCTCGGCGGCTGGCCTCGTATCTTGCGCGGCGTCGCGCGAGCCCCTTGGCCGCTTATGCGGTAGCCAGTGCAGCGCGGGCATCCGCGCGAATGCGCTCGACCATCGAACGAAATCCGTTTGAGCGCTGGGGCGTCAGGTGCTCGCGCAGGCCGAGGCGCTCGAACAGCGCGATTGCGTCAGCGGAAAGAATCTCTTGGGCGGGCTTGCCGGAAAACATCGCGAACAGGATGGCGATGAGCCCGCGCACGATATGAGCGTCGCTGTCGCCGCTGAAGGTTAGCGCCGGTCCACTTTGGCCATTGGGGCGCACGGTGGTCGCAAGCCAGACCTGGCTCGCACAGCCCTGCACCTTGTTCGCGTCGGTGCGATCCTGGTCGGACAACGGGCTCAGAGCGCGGCCTAGCTCGATGACATAGCGGTAGCGATCGTCCCACTCCTCCAACAATGAGAAGTTGTCGATGATCTCGTCGAGGGTCGTCATGGTGTCGGGCGAGACCGCGTTCATGGTTGTGCCTTAGCGGATATATAGGAACGATGATATAGTCCGCGAACAACCGTCAGAAAAGAATGGTCCAGCCTGCAAGCGCTGGTCGATGCACGCCGTCGGCCCGCTCAGCGCTGTGGAACCATCGCGGAGGCCGAGGCGGTTGCGATCAGGTCGGCCGATCGCTGCGCGTTTCCTTGCGGCTTTGCGGGCCGCGCCACCCGGGCGCCAAATCAGCCGGCGAAAGCGTGTGCTGCGAAGGGCGCGGGGTGGGAAGCGGGAGAGCCGTGCCGTTCGCGGCATTTGCCGTAGTTCCGGCGTCCTGGGACCCAAAATGCTCGTTGAAATAATCGTAAAGCATCTTGGCGCCCGCCTGTGCTCGATGTCCGATCGCGACCGCGGCTTGCGACCCGACGCTGCAAGCGTCGGGCTGGCGCCCGCAGAATGAGCCCATGTCGGTGACCGTAGCCTTTGCCGCCGACATCGCCTCAAGGGCGCTCACGTTGATCGTCGGGGTGGGCTGTGATCCGCCGCTCGGCAGCAGCGCCAGGATAACCGTGAGCCAAAATGCCATCCGCAAGAGAAATCGCATGACCTTGCCTTAGTTCCTGCTCGTTGGTCGTCGCATTGGAGCGGACCGTACGCGTAAGACTTGAAGCGTCGGTTGGAGATATCCCGCGCCTTTTTCCGGTATTCGACGCGAATGAACCGAATTCTTTTGGAAAATTCGAACAATCGGCATTTAATTCAAATCCGAACGACCGGGCCGGCGCGCCATTCATGGGCCTAACATGCGCGCTCCGGCGTCGCCCCATGATCCGGCCGCCCCGAGCCGGGGCGTGTCTCGGCAACCGACCATTCACCATTCTACCCGAATACGCCGGTGGGAAAGCCGCGAAGTAGCGCGCAAAATAGGCTCGCGCGTCCTTACCCGGTTGCTGTTTTAGCGTTCGCTTAAGCGGCCTCTGACACCATTGCGCCAGCGAATAAGGGGGGCGCGTCCCAAACACCGGGCGTGCACATAAACGTGGTTTCATCCGCTCGGCTTCGAGATTGCATCGGCACGGGGGTCCCGCTGGGCGCCGCCGGCGCACTGACCCGCATCGCCACCCAGACAGGGGTGAAGACAAGTGCGTAGTTCCACCGCACGTGCCGGCCGGGGGAAAAGCGTCCACGAGGAGGATCGTGGACCACCTCTATTCCGGGTGCTGGGATGGGGCCCGAGGGATGTGGCGGGCTTCGCGATCGGCGCGTTCGCCACGATCGCCATCCTCTCCAACGTGCTGTTCATGCAATCCGGCTCGCATCCGGCCCCCATGTTCAAAGACGCGTTCGTTCCGCCGAAACCGGCAACGAAACCGGTAAAGGATGCGCTCGTTCCGACGACGAAGCCGGTGGAAGCGACGGACAGTGCCCCGGCTCCCGCGATGGTCCCGCGCCCGCGGCCGGCGGATCCCGTGTCCGCCCCGGCGCCGGCCAAGGTCACCGCCCCGTCCGGCTCACGGACGCCCGGTGAGATCATCGGCGACATCCAGCGCGAATTGGTGCGGCGGGGCTACTACGACGGCGTGGTCGATGGTCTCTATGGTCCCAAAACGGACGCTGCGATCCGCGATTTCGAACAGGCCGCCGGCCTCAAGCCGAGCACCGAGCCAAACGAGGCGCTGCTGCAGGCCATGGTGCGCTCGCCGGCCAAGCTGACCAAGGCGACGCCGCCGTCCGCCGCTGCCGCACGTCCGATGCCTGCTCGCGCGGAGGCCGCCGTCGATCGGCCGGCGCCGTCGAAGCGCGTCATCGCCCTGCAGCGCGCGCTCGCCGAATATGGCTACGGGCAAATCAGGCCCAGTGGCATCATCGATGCCGAGACGCAGGCTGCGATCGAGAAATTCGAACGCGAACGCAAGCTGCCGATCACCGGCCAGGCGTCAGAGCGCGTTGTGCGCGAACTCGCCGCGATGACCGGCCGGCCGCTGGAGTAGGTGCTGGCGGCAACGCGGTTGCATCATCTCGTCCGAAGTCTGCTGTTCGGGCGCAAGCGTCGCTCGGTTTTCGGCAAGCCACATCCAGGCCCGGCAAAGAATGCGGGGTGCACAACCTCGTCTTATTCGCTCGCGTGGTGGATACTGGATCGCCCGTGTGTTCGCGGGGCAGGACCCGCGAGAAATTTGGAATGCGCCTCAAATCTGCAATCTGGGTTGCCGCCTATATCCGCCGCTGCCACATCGAAGGCGCGTTCGCGGCCGTCCGCCGGCGCGGCGCCGAGGAGGCGGGAGCCATATTCGTCAAGCTCAATCGGCTTGACGGGACCGCCGAGTTGTTCGGACCAGCGCCGCAAAGCGTCTTCGACGATGCACGTCCCTCAGACCGGCTCTTCATCCGATGCCTCGGTGAACTGCCGGCTCCCGAGGCCAAGGTCGAGGAACGTCTCACGCGCGAACTGCGTTTCGATCCCGACGTATGGATCGTCGAGATTGAGGATCGCGCCGGGCGGCATTTCCTCGACCAGATCGTCGCGTGAGGACGAAACACTCTCCTATCGTTCGCCGCTGCGGATGCGCTCATCCTGTTGAAGGTCCAGGCGGCGCGAGCTCTCGGACAGGGCCCGGCGGGCGTTCTCCCCCGCCGGTGGCCACGGGGCCGGTTCGTAATGGACGTGACTGTTCTCGGCAGGGTCGGCGTTGCGCCAGATCGAGATCAAACGGCAGGCCGCATCGACGCTGATCGCGGCGTAGAGCTCGGCAAGTTCGTAAACGCGATCGACCGACTGTCCGGCCCAGGGCGTCATGAACAGCAGCACGCGCCGCAACGTCTCCGCCGGCAATTCGACGGCCTTGGCGGCGACCACCATCGGTTCGCCCATCTCGTCATTGACGATCCGGCGGGCCTGCGCCCGTGAGACGCCGAGCATGCGCCCGAGTTCACCGACCAGCGTCTCCGTGTTGTGCTGGAGCGCCGCCGATTCGAGGCGCCAGATGTCAGCACGCTGTGCCGCGGCGAGCCGCGGCGACGGAATGGCCAAGGCATAGTCGAGATTGATCAGAATCAGCCGGCGCTCGGGCGCGTCCGCGGCATAGAACAGCTCGGAGAGCTGGCAGGCCAGGGCCTGTGCGGGATCGGCAGAAGCGGGGCCCTGCGCCGTGGGCGCGGCAGCAAGAGACCGTGCCGAGATGACCGCCGCATGGGCGGCGCCGTGCTGCGCGGCGATGGCCTCGAGGTCGCCCGCGGTGAGGCAGGGCGAATGCTTGAGGATCGGGGCCGCAACTTCAATGACGTCGCGTGCCAGCCGCGCGATCACGGCCTGGGGGGCCGACGGGTAGGGGGCTAGCCGCGCGGCCAGGGCCGCCCGTTCCGACAGGTCGGCGGCATCGATGAGCCGCAATGCCAGCTCGGTGTAATAATGTTCATCTTCGGGGGGGTGAGTCGGCCGCTGCAGATAAAGATGGGTGAGCACGCGCAGCAAAGTCGTGCGCATGTCGATTTCGCTCCCCGGATCGAGCAGATTTTCGAGTTCGGCCAGGGTTTGGGGCGGCTTCGTCATTACAAACTGCGCTTTTGCTGCAACACTTCGCCTCTGAATGAGCCTAAAGCCCCGTCGTTAGCAGAGCGTTAACCTTGCGGCTCTCAAATCGGGTAGAACTGATTTGCGGCGTGGGGGCCGGCAGGGGGCGGGGGCGACGAGATGGGCACTGTCATCAGTTTTCCGGGAGCGGGATCTAGCACGCGTGGTGCTAGGTCGATCGCGCCCCAATCCGGCGGAGCAACCGTCGTGATTCTTCCCGTGGTGCGGATCGAGCGCTACGACGACGAGCCGATGGGAAACTTCAAGCGCGAGGCGAACACAACTCCCCGCCGGCGCCGGCGCCGGCGTGCCAGCCGCTCATAAGGCGGCAAGCAGCGCGGCAAGCAGCGTCCCCGGGCGCGCTGCCAGAGGGACGTCCATCGGCGCCTGCAACGGGCGTCCTGACACCGCCGCGGATCTCACTTTCAGGTAAGAATCGTTATTGCGGGCGGCACTGCGCGGACGCGAGGGCGCTCCGCGCCGCTGGGACCCAGCCTGTTTCAGGCGCGAGCGCGCGAATCACGATAAGGCCCGTGGTTGTCGGGGATGCGACGATCAATCGGTCCGCCGCCGTGATGTCTTCGTTCTCGGGCAATTCCGCGCGCTGCGCTGCCGTCATGAGGTCAAGCTCGATCACCCTGCGGCCGGCGGCGCGGTCGTTGATGGCGTAATAGGCGATGTCGGAGCGGGTATAGAACGAGACCGAGGTATAGGCTTGGCTGATCGGCACGGAGAATTTCAACGGCCCGCGCGACAGGTCGTAGCGGCAGATCGACACCTCGAAGGCCGGATCCATGAATGGCAGCACCGCATTCTCCGGTGTTGGAGTTGGCAGCGGAACCACGGCGTTGACTGGAGCGATCGCGGAAACGCGAGCATAGGCGTCCTGGCTCGCCATGCGGGGCAGGATGAGAACAGTGCCAAGATGCACGATGCCGGCAAGCAGCAATGCGCCGAGCAGCCATAGCACCAGACGGATCACAGGCATGCCCTCTTGGTGATGGCAGGCATGGGCGCATCGCGCCCGGTGCGCGTCGCCATTCCGATCGGCGTGTCATAGAGCCGCAAGACCAGGAGATACTTCTCGACGCCGCCGGTTGGCAGCCAGTTGCCGGGGCGCGCGCGCGGGCCGACGGTGACGTCGAAGCTCCCGTCCGCATTGCGAATGATTTCCTGGCTGGTGAAGCCATGCCGTTGCGCTGAATTTGCCACCAACCGACCCTCCGGATTGTACAAGGTGAGGGTCCAGAACCGAGCCTGCGGCGTAATCCCGCTCAACAGCACGTCGCAGCGTCCGTCGAGGAGCTGCCCGGCATCATCGGCATTCGCGTAAAAGGCCACCCCGTCTCCCGAACCGACAGGGAGCTCGCCGGTGCGGGCGACCATAGCGCGGGCATACGGGTCGATGCCCTGCGTCCCGTTCTTCGGCCATCCGGTCCATGCCCCGATTGTGACGCCGCCATAGGCGGTGCCCTGGGTCAAAGCCACCCAAGTCGCACCAAGGCCGATCGCTGCGGCAATGGCGAGTGCAAGCATCGTTCCGAAAAGCAAACGCACGTCAGGTCCGATATGGCGTGATCGTCAGAGCGATGGACTTCAATCGCCGCGAACCTGACCAGCCGGCTGTTGGTCAGACGCGGATGCGTACGTTCCTGGACCGCGCGGCGTCGTCTCGTCCGAGGCCTTGGTCAACTCACCGCGGGCGGCAAGCCCGCGCGTGGCGTCATCCATCAGTTTTTCGACCCGGATCAGGGCGTCGGCCCCGCGCTTGGTCAGAGCCGACGGGCGACTTGGCCCCGCATCGGCGGTGCTGTCCTTCTTGGCTTCCGCGCCCGCGCCCGCGCGCGCCGTGGTCGCCGGCTGGGCGCCGAGACCTGGGATCTGCTTGAGCTCGATTCCCTGGTGGGCATAGGCCATGATCGTATGCCAGGTCTGCGCCGGCAGCGATCCGCCGGTCATCTGGTGCATGGAGGTGTAATCGTCGTTGCCGTACCAGACGCCGCAGACCATGTTGCCGGTGAAACCCACGAACCAGGCGTCGCGGTAGGCGTTGGTAGTGCCGGTCTTGCCCGCGGCCTTGATGCCGTCGAGGATCGCACGCTTGGCGGTGCCGTCTTCCACCACCTTGCTCATCATCAGGTTCATGTCCATGGCCACCTGCGGCGTGAGCACCTGAACCGGCTTCTTGCCGTCGCGGTCCCAACGCCAGATCAGATCACCGGCACCGCTGCGCACTTCGAGCACGGCGTGCGGGGCCATCGCCTTCCCGAGATTGGGGAACATCGTGTAGCCGGCGGTGTGATCGAGCACCGTCACCTCGTCGGCGCCGATCGGCATGGAGGGCGTATCGGGCAACGGCGTGCGCAGGCCGGCCTTGCGCGCGGTGTCCTTGATCTTGGCGCGCCCGATCTTCGGGTTGCCGTTGCCGAGCGCGATCGACAGCTTCACCGGAATGATATTGATAGAGCGCACTAGCGCCTGCGTGAGCGTCATCGAGCCGGAAAAACCGCCGCTGTAGTTCTTCGGGCACCAGTTGCCGATGCAGACCGGCGAGTCGACCACGACCGAGGTCGGCTTGAAGCCGTTCATCAGCGCGGTGGCGTATACGTAAGGTTTGAACGATGAGCCCGGCGCGCGCAGGGCATCGGTCGCGCGGTTGAATTGGCTCTCGCTGTAGTCGCGACCGCCGACCATGGCGCGCACGGCGCCGTCGATGTCCATCAGCACCGCGGAACCCTGCTTGGCCTTGTATTCGCGTCCGTACTCCTTGAGCGCGTTCTGGACCGCCTGTTCGCTGTTTTTCTGCAGGTCGACGTCGAGAGCGAGGCGCACGACGAAAACGCGCTCGTGCACCGACTTCGGCAGGGTTTCGGCCAGCTTCTTCATCTCGTCGAACGCCCAGTCGAGATAGTAATTGGGCGAGCGCTCATCGCGCCGGTCGACAGCCATCGCAGGATTACGTCGCGCGCCGAAGACCTGGCCCTCGGTCATGAACCCGGCCTCGACCAGGTTGTCGAGCACGACGTTGGCGCGCGCGCGCGCAGCCGGCAGATTGATGTGCGGTGCGAATTTCGATGGCGCCTTGAACAGGCCGGCCAGCATCGCCGCTTCCGACAAGTTCACGTCGCGCGCGGATTTGTTGAAGTAAAACTGCGCCGCTGCATCGACGCCGAAGGTGCCGCCGCCAAGATAGGCGCGATCGAGATAGAGCTTGAGAATTTCGTTCTTGGGCAGCCGTACTTCAAGCCAGAGCGCCAGGAATGCTTCCTTGACCTTGCGCTCGATGGTGCGCTCGTTCGACAGGAACAGGTTCTTTGCCAATTGCTGGCTGATGGACGAACCGCCCTGCACCACGCCGCCGGCCCGCGCATTGGTTAGCATTGCGCGGAACAGGCCCGGAATGTCGATGCCGAAATGCTCGTAGAAGCGACGGTCTTCGGTCGCGAGCGTCGCCTTGATCAGGTGATCGGGAAATTGGTCGAGCGGGATGGCGTCATTGTGCCGAATTCCGCGCGAGCCGACTTCGTTGCCGTAGCGGTCGAGAAAGGTGACGGCGAGTTCGGACTTCTTCAGCCAATCATCGTCCGAGGTTTCCCGGAAAGCGGGGATGGCGAGCGCCAGCATCACGATCAGGCCGCCCATGCCAAGCGTCAGCGCCTCCGACGTCGGCTCGACGAAGTACCAGCGCCGCCAGCCCGCGACATGGAAGCGGTCCATGAATACGGTGAAACGCTCATAAAGCTCGCGCGCCCAAGTCTTTGCCTGATACAGACCGAAGTCGATGCGCGAATCGAGATCGAGAAAAAAGCGGCGCAGCCGTGCTTGCCAGCCGTCCGGGTTGCCGCCGGTGTTGAAGAGATTACGCAAGGTGCCCTCGAGGCCGCGGCCCAACCACGGCGAAGCGGAACTGCTCAGCCGTTGCTATATGTTTACCCGATCATGTCTAGCCGGTCCAAAGGTTCCAAACTATGGCGGGACGGCCACAAGATGAGTGGAACATCAGTCGGTGCCGGGTGATTTCCGCTCCAAGCAAACCGCCCGGCGCGGCATGCGGCACGCTCACCGAGGCGTTCACCAATGGGCGGTGACGACAGACCGTTTTGGCAGCGCAAGTCATTGAAAGAAATGACTGATTCGGAGTGGGAGAGCCTCTGCGACGGGTGCGGGCGCTGCTGTCTGGTCAAGCTCGAGGATGCCGACGATTCCTCCCGCACGTATTTTACCGACGTCGGCTGCCGGCTGCTCGACGGTGAGACCTGCCGCTGCAGCGACTATCCCAACCGGAGCGCGAGGGTGAAGGACTGCGTCCGGCTAACGCCCAGAAACATAAACCGAATCGTGTGGTTGCCGCCGACCTGCGCCTACCGGATGCTGGCCGATGGGGGCGACCTCTACTGGTGGCACCCGCTGGTTTCGGGCGACCCCGACACCGTGCACCAGGCCGGCATCTCGGTGCGCGGACGGGTCGGCGCGAGCGAGGACGAGGTCAGGGATGACGAGCTCGAGGATCGCATCGTGAGCTGGCCGCTGCGGATGCCGAAGGCGGCGCGCAAGCCGCCGAAAGCCCGCTGAGGGCGTTCGCCCCCTTCTTCAAAAGGTTGTGTTCTGTCGGGCTTCAGGGTGGTCGTAGCGCGCGCCCCCGCGCATGACCACCGCGCATCCCGCCACCTTGCCCTCGGCCCCGTTCCCCGCCTAGATGCGCCGCGCTCGCCGCCCGGGCCGGTGCTTAGTCGAATACATGCGCGATCCCCTCACGCCTGCACAGAACTATGTCGAGCACGCCGCGGCGCGCCGCATCATCGTGGGCGTACTCCTTGCGATGCTGCTCGCAGCGCTCGACCAGGTCATGGTCGCGACCGCGCTGCCTACGATCGCCGTGAGCCTGGCCGACGTCGACAACATGTCGTGGGTCGTTACCGCCAACCTTCTATGCGCGACGGCGGTGACGCCGCTCTACGGCAAGCTGTCGGATATCCATGGCCGGCGCACCATGATGCTGATCGCGATCACCGTCTATGGGGCGGGCTCGCTCGCCTGTGCGCTGGCGCCCTCGATGCTGACGCTGATTCTGGCGCGGGCGCTGCAGGGACTTGGCAGCGGCGGCCTGATGCCGCTGGTGCAGACCATCATCGGCGACGTGGCGTCGCCGCGCGATCGGCCGCGCTATCAGGCCTACACCTCGTCGACCTTCATCGTGTCGACCGTGGGCGGCCCGATTCTTGGTGGCTTCATCGCCGAGCATCTGCACTGGTCGTGGATCTTCTGGCTCAACCTGCCGCTCTGCGCGGCGGCCTATCTCCTGACCCACAATGTGCTGCAACGGCTGCCGCGGCACGACCGCCCGCACAAACTCGACATACTTGGCGCCGTGCTCATGGTGGGCGCCGCCGTCGCACTGATGCTTGCGCTGACCTGGGGCGGGCGGCGCTATGGCTGGGAATCCCCGCAAATACTCGCGCTCTTCGGCACCTCGGCTGCGCTGTGGGTCTTTTTCGCCTGGCGCGTGATGACCGCGCAGGAGCCGTTCATCCCCCTGTCGGTCCTGCGCGACGGGGCCATGCGCGTCGGCACCGGCGCGGCCTTCTTCGCCGTCGGCACGGTAATCGCGCTCACCATCATCCTGCCGCTCTACGCGCAACTCGCGCTCGGCCTCTCTGCCAGCGGGTCGGCGCTGACGATCATCGCACTGCAAGGCGGCGCCACCGTGACATCCATTGTCGGGGGGCGCATGCTCGTGCAGTTCAGCCACTACAAGCGGGTGCCGCTCGTCGGGCTCGTGCTCTCGATCGCGGCGCTGGTGCCGCTTGCGCTTGCGCCGACCGGATTTTCTCCGGCTGCGGCGCTCGGCCTGATCGCGCTCGCGGGGCTCGGACTGGGGCCGACCTTCCCGTTCACGATCGTGGTGGTACAGAATGCGGTCGCGATGCATCAACTCGGCGTCGCCACCGGCACGATGAACTTCTTTCGCGCGCTCGGCTCGACGTTCATCGTCGCCGGTTTCGGCGCGATCGTGCTCGCCGGGGCGCCGGTGATCCGCGGGGTGTCGGCGGGGGCAGTGCTGACGGGGGTGGACGCGGCCGAAGCTTTCCGGTGGGTATTCGCCGCCGCGGCGCTCTGTCTGACCATCGCGCTGGCCTGCATTCTGGCGCTCGAGGAGCGTCCGCTGCGCGGCTCGTCGCAGCCCGCGGCGCCGGTCGACTGAGTCGGCGAGCGTCATAGCTGCCTTGTGCACGCGACCATTGCCTTCGGAGCCCGGCAGCGTGATACCAAGCGAGCCGGTCATCGGGAGTGGACTTGGTCCACCGGTCAAAAATTCGATCTGAATGCACTCTGTAAGCCGCGAGTCGAGCAAGCCCGCCGAGGGCACGCCGCACGCTCCGCTGACCAGCGCGGACGTGCGCAGGATTTTCTATGGGCTGATGCTGGCAATGTTCCTGTCGGCGCTCAATCAGACCATCGTCGCCACTGCATTGCCGACGATCGGGCGCGACTTCGGCGACTTCGAGAACCTTTCCTGGGTCATTATCGCTTATCTGCTGGCGTCGACCGTCGTGTCGCCGCTCTATGGCAAGCTTTCCGACATCCATGGGCGCCGCGCCATGATGCTGGTGGCGATCGGCTTGTTTCTGGCGGGATCCGTGGTGTCCGCTGCGGCGCCGGATATGGCGGTGCTGATTGCCGGCCGAACGCTGCAAGGAATCGGAGGCGGCGGAATCGTGCCGCTCACGCAGACCACCATCGCCGACATGATTACCCCGCGTGAGCGCGGCCGCTACCAGGCCTATATGGGCACGTCCTGGATCGTCGCCGGGGTTGCGGGGCCGGCGCTCGGCGGCGTCATTGCGGAGCACTTGCACTGGTCGATGATCTTCTGGCTCAACGTACCCTTTGGGCTGCTTGCGGCCCTGCTCACCTATCATGCGATGAAGCGGCTGCCGCGCCACGAGCGACCGCACCAGCTCGACATCGTGGGCGCGGCGTTGATGATCGCGGCTGCGACCCTGTTCCTCATCGCGCTCACGTCGGGCGGCACGCGCGTTCCGTGGATGTCGCCGACCATTCTCACTCTCATGGCGGTCTCCCTCGCGCTCGGCCTTGCTTTCGTCTGGTGGCTAAGGATGGCGCGCGAGCCGTTTCTGCCGCTGACGGTGCTTCGAAATCCGGTGATGCGTGACGGAACGGCCGCGACGTCCTGGACGCTGGGCGCCGTCATCGGGCTTACCGTCTATATGCCGCTCTACTTCCAGGTCGTGCACAAGCTCTCCGCGGCCGAGGCAGGGCTTGCGCTCATCCCGCTCGTGGTGATGACGACGCCAGGGTCGATGGTGTCGGGCCGTTCGATGATGCACCTGCGCCGCTACAAGGTGTCGGCGATCGTGGGTGCGATCCTGGCGATCGCGAGCGTCGCGGTGCTCATCGTCTGGCCCGGGATTCCGCTTTATGGCGTGGTGATCGCTCTTACGCTCATCGGTTTCGGCGTGGGCACCGTTTATCCGGTCGCGACCGTTTCGATCCAGAACGCCGTGCCGGCGCACCAGGTCGGCACTGCGACCGGCGCCATGAATTTCTTTCGCGCGCTCGCGAGCACGCTCGCTGTGGCGGTGATGGGCGCCATTCTGCTGGCCGGCCTTGGCGCGACGCCCCAGCGCGGCACCGGCGTCGAGCTGCTGGTCGAGACCGCAGGCGCAGCCGGCGTCGACATGACCGCCGTGTTCCGCTGGGTGTTCGTGGCGGCGGACATTTTCCTGGTTGCCGCACTGGTCGCCGTTCTGCTGATGGAAGAGCGGCCTTTGCGCGGTCCCGCGACCAACGCATCTCCCGAGCCTCCGCCGGCACCGGCGGAATAGCGCCGGCGACGCAAGGCGATCCTCTTAGGTCGTCGCGAACGAGCTATTTGCTGCGCACCACGTCCTTGTAGTCGGGCGCCTCGGCGAGAAATCCGCGCTCCATCATCCAGTCGACCTTCTCCTTGAACTCGGCCGGTTGATAGCTTTTCACCCCGGTCAACTCGGGCAGGAGCCCGTCCTTGCGCTGCTCGGGCTGCAAATCGCGCAATAGTTCGGCGCGCGAGCGCTCTTCGTTCTCGGCGAGCCATTCGATCGCACGGTTGAGCGCGCGTCGCAATTTTCCCGCCGTCTCTTCATCCACGTCCTCGCCCGCGACGATGCCGCCGCGCCAGCGCAGATCGGCGATCTTGCGGCAGCCGGCTGCCGAGGCGCGGCTCACCAGCGGCTCCATCAGCGCGGCGGCTTCGTTGTGGCCGCTGAGCAGAGCTTCCAACCGGTCGGTCGCATGTTCGAGCTTGATCTCGCCAAATGGCACGCCGGCGGCTTCCATCACCTCAATCGCGGCATAGAACGTGCCCGCGTGCCAAGTGACCGCGATTGGCACATTGCGCAGGTCGGCAAGCGTCCGGACGTGCGAATCCTTTCGCACCATGATGGCGCCCGTGCGCACGGTGGTGTCGAGCCCGATGATCTTGCCCTTGCCCAGCTGCTGCACGCGTTCGATCGCGCCCCATTCGCACACCGGATAGACTTCGAGCGCACCCTGCTGAAGTTGGCTCTCCTTCCAGCGTTGAGAGAAATCCTTCACCCGGCCTTCGGCCCCCTTGGGATTGTCCTCGTGATAGGCGACGTCGAGCCCTTCGTCGGCGAAGAAGCCTTGCTCGAGCGCCACCCGCCAGGGACGGTCGTGGGCGTTGCTGTCACTCTGCAGCCGGATGGTGCGGGCCATGGAGACTACCTGCTGTGCTGATGGGCGGGATTGGATCGCCGCCATTATGACCCGAAGCGCCCGCGACGACAACGGACGCAGTGTCGGGCCTCGGCCCCACCAGCCCCGGGCGTGAGCAATCTGCGATTGTTCCCTTCGCATTGCGGATTCATCATGCGGGGGATCGCGAATCACAGGAACTCCGATGGCAACGTTTTTCCGTTGCCGGTTCTGCGTCGTCGAGATGGAGCGGTTCAATCTGGCGGACGGCACCTTGCGCTCGTTTGCATCGCGTGCGACGTGATCGGCCTCGCGCGCACGAGGGGCACGGCGGTCGCGAGGCGAGGGGCCGGACATGGCGGATGAACTCACTGCCGATGAAATCCGAGCGTTGCTCAAGCTCGAGCCGAATGCGACCTGCGGCTTCGTACAGCTAACTTACGTGAGCACCCAGTCGATCGCGGCCGGCGGATTGCCGCCGCCGTTTGCCGATGCCCGGCCAATGGGGTCGGCGCTCTACTTCATGGTGACGCCGACCGCGCCGGTGAGGCTTCACCGCATCCGTAACGACCAGCTCTACCACTACTATCTCGGTGACCCGCTCGAGGTCCTGCTTCTGCATGGCGGCGGCACGACCGAGCGGGTCGTTGTCGGCCCCGACCTGCGCGGGGGCGAGCGGGTGCAGCTGCTCATTCCCGGCAACACGTTCCATACCGCGCGCCTGCTGGGACGCCGCCGCTGGTTTCTCGGTGCGAGCACCGAATGGCCGGGGGTCGTGCCGGCCGACGTCGAGATCGGCGATGTCGAGAAGCTGGCAGCGAAATACCCCGATGTTGCCGCCGATCTGCGCGCGATCAAGGACTCCATTCGAGAGAGCTGAAGCCTCAGGGCGAAAGCGGCGCACCCATCTTTCGTGCCTGCTCGACGATCCACGCACGATATCGCGTCAGCGGCGTCACGCCGGTGAGTCCGCCGCAGCCATCGCTCAACGCGGGCCCCGTCGACCAGCTCACCACGCCGACGACGGCGAGCGCCCCGCCGATCTCGCGATAGACCGGCGCACCGGAATCGCCGGTGCAGGCGCCGAGGCCGCCGCGTTCGCCTTTGGTAGCCGGATCGGCGAGCCTGATCTGAAGCGTGCCCGGTTGGCCGGTGGCGACAAGCGTAGCGGCGCGCACCGTGCCGCCGCTCTTGCCGTCCCCGCGCACGGCGACGCCATATCCCGCGACCACGAAGCGGTCGCCCACGGCGACGGCGCCGCCTGCTGGCCCCAAGGGCGCGGGAACGACCTTCATCGGCGCCGCGAGCTTGAGCAGCGCCACATCGGCGGTGACGCGATGGCGCAGCACCGCATTCACATCGAACTCGGGATGACGCGCGATGTTCGCGATATCCTTGAGCACCGGCTGCCGCCCGGCGTCGAAATCGACCAACTTGTAGTCGGCGCCCGGCAGCACGCAATGTGCGGCCGTGAGCACGAGGTCAGGTGTGAGCGCGACACCGGAGCAGAACGTGCCGTGCGAGCCGGTCAGCATGACCACGGCGCGTCCGGCGCCGTCACTGGTCGGCTGCGCACCGCCTACCATGGCCGCGGCGGGGCGCGAGGTCAGGAGGAGGATGCAGGTGAGGGCGGCCGCGACGCGGATCATGGCTCCAGCGGCGACCCCAATCTCGCTGCGGTCTCCAGGATCCAGTAGCGATAGCGCGCAAGTGGAATGACGCCGCTGACAAAGCCGCAGGCAGGCTCTCCGTCGGCGCGCGCCGTCCAGCTCACGATCCCGATCAGGGCGTGATCCCGCGCGTCAAATACCGGACCGCCGGAATCTCCGTTGCACACGCCAAGGCCGGCGGTTTCGCCGAGCTTCTGCGGATCAACCAGGCTGAGCTGCTGGGAGCTCGGCCGGTCCGTTGCCACCAGAGTCACCGCACGCAGCTTCCCGGCGGTCTTGCGGTCGCCTTGCACCGCCACGCCGAAGCCGGCGACGATGAAGCGGTCACCTACCGCGGGCGGCGTGCGGCGTTCGCTGAACGCCGCCGGCGCCAGATTCGGTGCGGGCGCCGCGGCGAGCTTGACGAGAGCGAGATCCGGCGCGTCAGCGCGCGGCGAGAACTGCGGATGCGGGGCGACGCTTGCGATGTCCTTCACGACGGGACGGCGGCCGTCGAATACGACCAGTCGATACTTGCCGTTGGTCAGCACGCAGTGGGCGGCGGTGAGCACCAGATCGGGTGCAACCGCGACGCCCGTGCACACATTGTTGCCGCCGATGATCAGCACCACGTGCCGGGCAATGGTCTGATCGGCCGGCAGCGCTCCGCCGACCATGGCGGGGGAGGGCGCGGCCGCGAATGCAAGCCAAGCAAGTGCACCCAGCGCGCGCCACGCCACGGTTCTGCACTTCATCGGCGCAAGGATGGGAAAGGACAGCAGGCTCGGCTCCCTTCGGCTTGCTGGAGGCGAGGTCTTGCGCGAGCGGTTTCCGGTTCCTGTTCGCGGTGTCGGCAGGCTACGGCCGTGGAGCCTGGCGCGGCTCACGCTCTTGCTTTGAGAAGAACGTTTGCTCGACCTCGTTGTGGATGCGCAACAGCCATGCCTCGGCGCGGGTCGCGCGGTCACGAAAGTGCGCAACCTCGGCTTCGAGTTCTCTTCCTCGCTCTTCGGACGCTCGCAGCTGAAAGGAAAGCTTATGCGCAAGGTCCATGGCGCGTGCGCAGTCTTCCTTCGCCATTTCCGCGGCCTTCTGCAGCAGGGCCACGATGGTACGGCCGGATTCGTCGGCCACAACTTCCGGCTGCTGCCCCTTCGGCGTCGGCGCAAATGGGACAACGGTCGCTGCTTTGTCGGGAGCATACGCACTCATCACTACTCACTCCATTACCGCCAATGTCGGATATCGGGGGTGAGTGTACCACAGCCTTCATCAGCCGCCTGCGAAAATTTAGGCAGCGAGCGCGACGAAGGCCGGCGGAGGACGAATGCTCAAAACGGAATCAGGCTTTGCAAACTTGCATGGCGGCTTTCGCGTGCGCCAACGCGCGCACCGTTGTCGCGGCGCGCGGCAGGACACGTCCAAAGGTGCGGTGGGCAGCAACGCGGTTGCGCGCTCACGACCCGGTGGCAAGAAGCATCCCGGTCGAGTGCGGGATCTCGACGTCGATCGCGAGCGTAGAAACGCTCGGGCCGCGATCCATCCGTACCTGGACGCTGTCGCGCTCCACCGTCACGTGCTTGGTGATGGCGGACAGGATCTCTTCGCGCAGAATGGCAAGCAGGTCGGATTGTCCGCGCGATGCCCGCTCATACGACAAAAGGATCTGAAGCCGCTCTCTGGCGACAGGGGCGCTGCCCCGGCGCCGAAACAGTTCGAGAAAGCTCATGCTGCCCTCCGTCCGAACAGCTTGTCGAACAAGCCTTTGCGGTCGCTGGGGATAGCCATCGGCACGTCGTCGCCCTTGAGTCTGCGGGCGGCATCGAGGTAAGCGCGCGCCGGAGCGCTGGCCGCATTGTTGAGCGTGACCGGCGAGCCGATGTTGGAAGCGCGTAGCACTTCCTCGCTTTCCGGAATGATGCCGAGCAGCGGCGTCGAGAGGATTTCAAGAACGTCCTCGATATTGAGCATCTCGCCGCGCGCCGCGCGCTGGGCGTCGTAGCGCGTGATGAGAATGTGTTTCTCGATGCGCTCTCCCTTCTCGGCTTTCTCGGTCTTCGAATCGAGCAACCCGATGATGCGATCGGAGTCGCGGACCGACGACACTTCCGGATTGGTCACGATGACGGCCGCATCGGCAAACCGCATCGCCAGCGTCGCGCCGCGCTCGATCCCGGCCGGGCTGTCGCAGATCACCCAATCGAATTTCTCGCGCATCTCCTTGATGACGTTGCCGACGCCCTCTTCGGTGAGCGCATCCTTGTCGCGCGTCTGCGACGCCGGCAGCAGCCAAAGGGTCTCGAGCCGTTTGTCGCGGATGAGGGCTTGCGACAGCTTCGCGATGCCCTGGACGACGTTGATGAGGTCGAAGACGACGCGGCGTTCAGCTCCCATCACCAGATCGAGGTTGCGCAGCCCGACGTCGAAATCGACCACCGCGACCTTCTGGCCGGTTTGCGCCAGCGCCGCGCCGAGCGCAGCGGTCGACGTCGTCTTGCCGACGCCGCCCTTGCCCGACGTGACCACGAGAACCTTGGCCATGTTTGCTTTCTCCTGCATGATTTCAATCCAAGGCTGCTATCGACAGGACGCTGTCTTGGAGCCAGCATTGGGCAGCCCGGTTGCGGAGGCTCGCGTCCATTTCTTCCGCGGTCCGGTAATAGCCGTCGATCGAGATCAACTCGGCTTCGTTCTTGCTGCAAAAAATCCGTGCACGTCCATTGCCCATGGAGCCCGCCATGGCCCTTCCGCGCAGCGCGCCGTAGACGTGGATCGATCCACCGGCGACGACTTCCGCGCCCGAGGACACCGCACCGAGCACGGTGACGTCGCCGTAGGGGAAGATGATGGATTGGCCCGAGCGGATCGGGCTTTCGATCAGCAGCGAGGTCGGTTCCTGGCGCTGGGACGGCCCGGCCGTCGCAGCCGCGCGCGTGTTCTCGGAGGATGCCGGCGCTGAAGCTTCGAAGCCCGCCGTGGGTCGACCGCCTTTGAGCAATGGCGGGAGCGACGGGCCGAGTTGATCCGGATGGGCACCCTCGAGGCCCATGACGCGAATGCCGCGCTCGGCCAGGCTCTCGAGCAGCTCGCTGATTCCCGACTGGCTCAGCGCAACGCCGGCCAGGTCGAGGATGATCGCTCGGCCGACGAAAAAGTCGGGCGAGTTCCTGCTCCACTTGTCCACTTCGGCCAGCCACGCGCTGAGCGGCGCGGACGGCGCGAGCACGAACGCCATGAAGGAGCGGCCACGGAATCTCATCGATGTCTGGGGTCGAACGGCAGTCGCACTTGTCACAAGGAAACCTCGGGGGACCGGACCTGCGGGGTTGCCCCTGATTAGCGCGCCTTGTGGTTAATGAACGATTAACAAATCGCATTTATTGCCGCGGGAGCGGCATTTCGAACAAGCCGTTCGCGCAGACGAGTGACTTGCGGTATTCCGCTGACGCCTTGACCATGCGGCCCGCCGGCCGCGCACTCGATGCTTCAGAACAGCCGCCAGAACGCCAACAGCATCATGGCATAGAGCGCGGCCACGAGCGCCGACCCTGCGATCGCGATCCGCCGCGGATGCGCGCCCGCGGGCTGCAGCCACCAGGAGAACCGTTCGGCCATCCGCGGGACGAGATAGCTGAGCAGCACGACGCTCACGATGTTGCCGATGAACAGTGCGATTGCGAACGGCAGCCCGCGGCCGGTCAGGAAGGGCGTCTGCACAAAAAATCCGAACAGGAAGACGATCGGATAGAGCATCAGCAGAACGAGCATGTTCATCTTCCACACCGCCGGAGGCGCAGCGCCGCCGGCCGGGACTGGAAACCATTGGTCGAAGCCGGTGCGAACGATGCGGGCGTGAAATTCTTCGGTGAACGGATTCGCGTCTTGCAAAAGCTTCTGACGCTCCGGCGAGTCGAGCCAGGCCTGAAGGTTGGCTTCGGTGTCGAACCGCAGGATCGCCAGCCAGTCGTCCTGCACGCCGGGCACCGGCGGCTCGAAGCGATAGCCTTGAAAGCCCGTCGCCTTCGACTGAGCGGCGGCGATCCGTTGCTCCCATGCGCGGTATGCGAGCTCCTGGCCGGGCTTGATGCGGGTCGAAATGACCACCGACGCGGGCGATGGCAGCACGCCGGCATCGCCGTCATTGACGATGTGGACGTCGTCGCGGCCGACCAGCATGGGCGCCGCGCCTTGAATGCGTTTGAGCCTCTGTTCCGAATTGAGCCAGGCGACGGCCGTCGCGGTGCTGGCGAACCGCTGGAGGATGACCCAGTCCGCCTGTGCGGGAGGGCTCGGCGGCATCACGGTCTGTTTGATGAAGCCGGGAAACTGCGCGACCGTGTCGCTGGTCTCCGACTGCCAGCGAGCGAACGCATCCATGCTCTCCGGACGCACCCGCGTCTGCGTCACAATGGTGACCGCGCCTTGAGCGCCGTCCTTGGCGGTAACGAGCGGCGCGTTGCCGGTCGTGCGCTCGGTTGCGCTCACGGCTGCTCGGCCAGCTTGCTGAAGATGCGGTCGGGCGTGAACGGCAGATGCGGGAAGCGCACCCCGGTCGCATTCGCCAGCGCGTTTGCGATGGCGGGAGCAACGGGATTGATCGCGCACTCGCCCTGAGCCTTTGCCCCGAGCGGCCCGATCGAGTCATGGGTATCGGCGAAAAACACCTCGCTGCGCGGGACATCGGCAAAGGCCGGGATGCGGTAGTTCCGAAGTGCGGGATTCACCATGGTGCCGCCGTCGTAGACCATCTTCTCCGTAAGCGCCCAGCCGAATCCCATCGCGATCGAACCCTCGATCTGGCCCCGGCATTGCAGGGGATTGATGAGCCGGCCGATGTCGGCGGCGTGGACGCTGTGCAGAATGCGGATCTCCGCGGTCACCCGGTGCACCGCCAGCCTCACGCCCTGGACGTTGAAGGCTACCGTGCGCGGGGAGAGATAGGCCTTGCGCTTGGCCTCGAAGCGGTGGCCGGCCTTCGTGCCGACCACATGGAGGTCGGTCAACGCGATCTGCTGATTGCCGCAGACCACCACCCCGTCATCGAGGCGGCAGTCGGCGAGTGCCACGCCCACGTGGCGGCTGGCGAAGTCCAGGATGTTGTCGCGCAAGGCGTTGGCCGTGAGGTTCACGGCCTGGCCAGCGACCACGGTGCCCGTGCTCGCGAACGTGCCGGTGTCGTAGGGAGTCAGATCGGTGTCGGCGTTGATGATGGCGACGCTGTCCGCCCGCGCACCGAGGACCGAGGCCGCGATCTGCTTGTGCGAGGTGACCGATCCGTTGCCCATCTCGGTCGAGCCGACCGCAAGGTGATAGCTGCCGTCGGGCAGAAGCGTCATCTGCGCTCCCGAGCGATGCTCGGTCGGCGGGCCGCAATCCAGCATTGCCAGTGCGATGCCGGTGCCCTCCGCCCAATCATCCCCCGCGGGCTTCGGGTCGCCGCCTCCCGACCCCAGAGCTTTCTCCACCAGGTCGAGGCACTGGTCGAGCCCGTAGCTGCCGAAGCTGACATCGGAAGGGTCCTTCCACACCGACTCGATCCAGTCGTTCGGCCGCACCATGTTTTTGCGGCGGATTTCGAACGGGCTCATTCCGAGCAGTCGCGCCAGCTCATCGATCGCGCACTCGATCGCGAACGTCGTCTGCGACGAGCCGTAGCCGCGAAAGCCGCCGCCCGGCACCATGTTGGTGTAGACGGCGTATCCGACCGCCTTCTTGTTGGCGCAGCGGTAAGCCGCCATCGGGCTGCCGAGCGAGGCGCCGAGCGTCTCGCTGGCGTGGCCGCCATAGCCGCCGGTATCGGAGACGACATGAATATCGATCGCGGTCAGCCTCCCGTCGCGTTTGGCGCCGAGCTTCACGTGCGTTGTCATCTGATGGCGCGTCGTCGCGCCGATGAACTCCTCTTCGCGGGTGAACTCCCACTTCACCGGCCGGCCGGTCTTGCGCGTGGCGAGCAGGCACAGATCTTCGGAGACCATTTCCTGCTTGCCGCCAAAGCCGCCGCCCACCCGCTCTGTGAACACATGCAGGTCGCGGGCCCGCAGGCCGAAGATATGGCAGAGCTTCTGCTGCACGACGAACGGCGCCTGGGAGCTGGTGCGGATATGCAGCCGTCCGTCGTCGCCGTGCCAGGCGATCGAGCCATGCGTTTCAAGATGAACGTGTTGAACGCGCGAGGTGGAATAGGTCATCTCGTGCACGGCCTCGGCGGCCTTGAAGCCGTCCGCCACGCTGCCGACCTCGCCGTGGATGTCGACAAAGATGTTGCCCTTCTCCTCCCCGCCCTTGTCGTGAAGTATAGGCGCATCCGGCGCCATGGCCGCGACCGGGTCGAACACCGCCGGCAGGATCTCGTAGGTCACGTCGAGCAGGCGGCAGGCGCGCTCCGCCGCGGCCTCGGTTTCAGCGACGATGGCGGCGATCCGCTGGCCGACGAAGCGCACGACGTTGTCGAGAACATAGGTGTCGTCCGGGTCGACCAGATGATCCTCGTGCAGCGCGGTGCTGTAGAGCCGGCGTGGAACGTCCTCCCAGGTGAAGATCTCGACCACCCCCGGCACCGCCATAGCCTTGTCGCGTCCGATGGCGAGGATGCGGGCGTGGGCGTGGGGCGAGCGCAGCACCTTGAGGTGCAGCATCCCCTCGACCGCCACGTCCATGGTGTAGCGCGCCCGGCCGGTGACGATACCTTCGGCGAACGGGTTCGGGACGCTGGCGCCGCAGGCCTTGCCGGCAACGTCCTCCTCGATTTCGGTCATGCCGGCAAAGGCGTCGTGGATCGACCGATAGCCGGTGCACCGGCATAGGTTGCCCTTGAGCGCATGCGGCAGGTCCGCCCGCTGTTCTTCGCTCAGCGCGGCGGCGGTCATGATCATGCCCGCGGCGCAGAAGCCGCACTGGAAGGCCTGCGCATTCAGAAAGGCCTGCTGCATCGGATGCAGCGCACCGTCCTTCGCCAGTCCTTCGATCGTGGTTACTTCGCGCCCGGCGGCGCGGAAGGCCGGCATCAGGCACGAGTGAATCGGAGTGCCGTCGAGCCACACCGTGCAGGCGCCGCAATCACCGGCGTCGCAGCCCTTCTTGACACCGAACACGCCGCGGTCACGCAGAAAGGTGCGCAGGCACTGTCCGGGGGTCGGCTCGGCGGAAAACAATTTGCCATTGACGTTGTAGTTCATCCGGGCATTGGCCGAGCCGGCAACGTCGGCATGTTTCATTTGCGAGTTCCGGGTTACGCCAGCTCGGCGCGGATCTGCTCAGCGAAATAGCGGGTGAGGTGGCGCTTATAGGCGGCCGAGCCGTGGACGTCGTCGAAATATCCGTTGGCCGGGATACGCTCGTCAATTGCGCGCCGCAGCTCGATTGCAGATGGTGCTTGCTTGAACCGCAGCTGGATCGGGCGAGGGGTGGCCGCGGTGATCGTGATCACGAGGTCGTCGCCGGCCGCATTTTGCGTGCCGATCAACAGCGCCGCCGAGCGTCCGAGATGCGTGAGCGATTGGTGACGGAACGCGAACCGCTTCGACAGCGCCGATGCCGGCAAGTGAATGCTGCGGAGCAGTTCTCCTCGTTGGAGAACGTTGGTGTGGTTGCCGGTCACGAAATCGATCGATGGGACCTCGCGTGCGGGTGCGGTGCGCGGCCACAAGATGTAGGTGGCCTCGAGCGCGACGGTCAGCGAGATCATCGGCCCCGCCGGCAGCGACATACAGATGTTGCCGCCGACGGTGGCCGCGTTCCAGATCTTGAACGACGCCAGGAACGAGTTGCAGCATTCCCGCACGACCGGCAGCGCCTGCCATTCCGAGGGACCGGCGAACCCGTAGAGCTCCGCAACGGTGCACGTGGCCGCGATATCGAGGCCGGCGGAAGAAGGCTGCAGCGCCGGCCAGTTCAACTGGTGCAGGTCGATGAGCGTGTCGGTGGCAACCTGCGGCTCCGAGAACAGCCAAGTGCCGCCGGCAAGCCATGCGTAGCCGTCGCGCCACTGCGTGATTTGATCAGCTGACGCCGGGCGCTTCACCTCGGCGATGGTGTTGAGGTTCATGCTGCGCTCCTGTGCCAGCCGCTCCGAACGCATGCCGGATCGCTTACGCGATCCGGCTGCCGAAGGTGGCCGCGGCGAGAAGGCTCACGGAAGATCGGCTAGCGACGTGGGACCCGCCCCCGGCGTGATCAGGGTCGGCCACTGATGCGAGCCGAACGGTACGGCCGGGGGCAGGAACGGCTTCACACCGCGCTTTTCGGATTCGGCGATGATGGCGGCGCGCGCATCGCCGCCCATGAGCTCGTAGTCCATCAGGTGATAGTTGCCGAAGAACAGCGATCCGACCGAACGGTCGCCGATGATGCGCGTCAGCGAATCGAGCATCTCGTCGGGGCTCGTAGTGAACGAGATCGTCTCGATCAGCATCAGCCGGTTGTTGACGGCCTCCGGCCCGAAGAACTGCGCCAGCACGCTGAACAGGATGTTGTTCTGGCGCGCCACATAGATCGTGTTGCTGGCCGCGTAGGTCTTCTCCCAGTCGGCGCCGAGCATGGTCTTCCACTCGCCGATCACGGACATCCAATGGCCGACCTGGGTCTGCGCCGCCCATGCGATATCCTTCTTGAGATAAGGGCCCTGCTTCTTGGAGAAGGCCTCCAGCGCGGCAAAGGAGATGGCGCCCTTCGCCACGCAGTCGTCCATGAATGCGAGGTTGTTCGCGAGGATGATCCGATTGTTCTCGCGCCACTCCACCGGCATCGGAGTCAGATCGAGACCATCGAGCGCAGATTTCATCCGACTGCGATAGGCGAGCATGCTGCCTCGCCAGGATTGGTCGGCAGGGTTATCGAGATAAGGGCCCACCACCTGGGTCAGCGCCATGGTGCTGTGACCGATGGATTTCAGCAATTGATAGACGACCGGGACCGAAGGGGCATCGAGCGGAGGCTGGCCGGGCCGATAGAGAATGAAGCGCCCGCCCGCGCCCGAGAACAGGCCGAGGATCACGGGGTGCTTGCTCAGGATATTTCGTTTGAACACCCGGGCGGCGTCGCCGTACAGCTCGAACATCCCGGTATTGAGCGCCAGCACGTTGTTGGTGGCAGTCTGCGCAGGGGTCGTGTCGGTACGGCCGGCAATAGGCGCCATGAACGACGGCATATCCTGGGCCTGCGCCGCCGTGCCCAGCGTCGCCAGCGTGACGGAAGCCATAGCCACACGGACGTAATTCAGCATCGAGTCAAATTGCATGGATTGCCTCTCTGGAAGTGCGGTCGATCGCTCGCGAATACACGAACAAGGCATGCGGCGAGGCCGACCAGCTCGCCGCGTTGGTTTTCATGAGAAGACTCGGCGCATGGCTAGTGGTCAGGCGACGCAATTCCTCGAACCCGACCGACATGCGCCCGATCCCGCGGCCAAGTACCGGCCACACGCATCACTGCCCCAGCGCAGGAGATGACGAGGAAGATCGGACCCTCTTATCATTCCATTATAGCCCATAAGCTCGCGCGAGGGCTAGACCTTATGTCTCAGGGATTCATGTCTCAGGTATTCGACCCGGTCGCCGGCCAGGGCCGGGGGGCCGCGCGCTTCATCAGAGCTTGATGCGCAAGCGTTGCGCCAATTCGCCGACGATGCCGCGGCGGAACAGCAACACGCAAACCACGAAGATCACGCCCTGGACGACGAAAACCCACTGGCCCATCGTGGTCAGATAATTCTCCAGCGTGACGATGAAGAACGCGCCCACGACCGGCCCGAACAAGGTGCCGAGGCCGCCCACCAGCGTCATGAGGATGACCTCGCCCGACATCGGCCAGTCGACATCGGTCAAGGAGGCGAGCTGAAAGACCAGGGCCTTGGTCGAGCCCGCAACGCCGGCGAACGTGGCCGACAGCACGAAAGCAAGGAGCTTGAAGCGCTCGGTCCTGTAGCCAAGCGAGATGGCGCGGGTCTCGTTCTCGCGAATGGCTTTGAGCACTTCGCCGAACGGTGAATTGATGATGCGGTATATCAGCAGGAAGCAGCCGAGGAAGATCACCAGCACCGTGATGTACATGTTGGTCTGGTCGGCAAGATCGATAAAGCCGAACAGCGTGCCGCGGGGCACCGCCTGAATGCCGTCCTCGCCGTGCGTGAACGGCGCCTGGATGGCGAAGAAGTACATCATCTGCGCCAGGGCGAGCGTGATCATCGCGAAATAGATGCCCTGCCGGCGGATCGCGAGCGCCCCGACGATCGTGCCCAGCCCGGCGGCGGCCACGGTTCCCGACGCGATCGCAAGCTCCGGCGGGAAGCCCCACACCTTGGCCGCATGGGCGCAGACATAGCTCGCCCAGCCGAAGAACAAGGCATGGCCGAACGACAGCAGCCCGACATAGCCGATCAACAGGTTGAACGCGCAGGCGAACAACGCGAAGCAAAGCGCCTTCATCAGGAACACGGGATAGGCGAACATCGGCGCGACGATGAGCGCGCATGCCATCAACAGGAACGCGATCACCTCGCTCTGCAATCGCCCCGCATTCGCCACGCTCGGTCCGGCCGCGCGCTGCATGTTACGCGCCCCGTCCGAACAGGCCGGCGGGCCTGATCAGCAGCACGATCGCCATGATGATGAAGATGACCGTGTTGGATGCCTCCGGAAAGAACACCTTGGTTAGTCCCTCGATGATTCCAAGTCCGAACCCGGTCACGATCGCTCCCATGATCGAGCCCATGCCGCCGATCACCACCACGGCGAACACCACGATGATCAGGTTCGCACCCATTTGCGGGCTGACGTTGTAGATCGGCGCCGCCATCACGCCCGCGAGCGCGGCGAGAGCAACGCCGAAACCATAGGTGAGCGTGATCATCCGCGGCACGTTGATGCCGAACGCGCGCACCAGCGTGGGATTTTCGGTGGCGGCGCGCAGGTACGAGCCTAGCTTGGTGCGCTCGATGACGAACCACGTGGTCAGGCACACCGCGAGCGAAAAGACCACCACCCAGGCGCGATAGTTCGGCAGGAACATGAAGCCGAGATTCTGCCCGCCTTGCAGCGCCGGCGGCACGGTATAGGGCAATCCCGACGAGCCGAAGAAATTGCGGAAGGTGCCCTCGAAAATGAGCGCAAGACCGAAGGTCAGCAGCAAGCCGTAGAGATGGTCGAGCTTATAGAGCCATTGCAGGAAAAGCCGCTCGATGATGATCCCGGTGATTCCGACCACGAGGGGAGCGATCACGATCGCCCACCAGTAGCCTATCCCGGCATATTGCAGCAGGAAGAACGCCGTAAAGGCGCCGAGCATGTACTGGGCGCCGTGGGTGAAGTTGATGATGTTGAGCATGCCGAAGATGACGGCGAGCCCGAGGCTGAGCAGCGCGTAGAACGAGCCGTTGATGAGCCCGATCAGCAGTTGCCCAAAGAGGGCCTGCGAGCTGATGCCGAACCATTCGAACATGGCTGCTCACCGCTGGCCGGAGAACGGAACGCCTCCGTTCTCCGGCTTGGCGCGTTCGTTGGTCAGCTCTTCACCAAGGGGCAACCGCCGTCGGCCAGCGGGCGGAAGGCTTCCTCGGCCGGGATGGTGGCGCGGACCTTGTAGTAGTCCCAGGGTCCCTTCGATTCCGCCGGCGTCTTGACCTCGAACAGGTACATCGGATGGATCTTGCGGCCGTCGGCGCGCACCGTGCCCTTGCCGAAGAGTTTGTCGTCGGTCGGCATCTCCTTCATCTTGGCAACGACGGCCTTGCCGTCGGCGTCGCTCTTGAGCGCCTCGACCGCCTTGAGATAGTGCGTGACCGCCGAGTACACGCCGGCATGGACCATGGTCGGATGCACGCCCTTGAATTGGGGTGCGAACTTCTTGGCGAATTCGCGGTTCGCGTCGTTGAGATCCCAGTACCAGGCTTCGGTCATGATCAGGCCCTGCGCGGTCGCCAGGCCGAGCGCGTGCACGTCGGTGATGAAGGCCAGCAGGGCCGCGAGATTCTGGCCGCTGCGGGTGATGCCGAACTCGGATGCCTGCTTGATCGAATTGATGGTGTCGCTGCCGGCATTGGCGAGCCCGATGATCTTCGCCTTCGAAGACTGCGCTTGCAGCAGGAAGGACGAGAAGTCCGTGCCGGGGAAGGGATGGCGCACCTTGCCCACGACCTTGCCGCCGTTCTTCTCGACGACCGCGGAGGTGTCGCGCTCGAGCGCGTGGCCGAAGGCGTAGTCGGCGGTGAGGAAGAACCAGGTGTCGCCGCCGGTCTTTACGATCGCCTTGCCGGTACCGTTGGCGAGCGCCCACGTGTCATAGGTCCAGTGGATCGTGTTCGGCGTGCACTTGGGGCCGGTCAGGTCGGACGCGGCCGCGCCCGAGACGAGGAACACCTTGTTCTTGTCGCGCACGATCTCGTTCACGGCGAGCGCGACCGAGGACGTCGGCACGTCGACGATCACGTCGACCTTGTCGACGTCGATCCACGTGCGCACCACGTTCGAACCCACGTCGGGTTTGTTCTGGTGGTCGGCGCTGACGATTTCGACCTTCATGCCCTTGGCGGCTGCACCGAAGTCTTCCACCGCCATTCGCGCCGCCACCACGGAGCCCTGGCCGCTCAGGTCGGAATAGGTGCCCGACATGTCGTTCATGACGCCGATCTTGATCGTGCCGTCGCTGTATTGCGCCTGCGCGGAACCGCATCCGAATATGACTGCGAGTGCCGTCAGGCCGATCAGTCCTTTCATGGCATTCTCTCCTGTTGATCGCTTTTCTGTGGTTTGCACCCCGGCATTCCGAGTCCCGTTCTTCAAGTCACACCCCCAGGTAATTGTGGACCTTGTCAAGGTTGGCCTCGAGCTCGGCGTTGGCGAACCGGTCGACAATGCGACCGTTCTCCACGACGTAATAGCGATCGGCGACCGTCGAAGCGAAGCGAAAATTCTGCTCGACCAGGAGTATGGTGAAGCCTTGCTGCTTGAGCATGTCGATGGTCTTGCCGATTTGCTGAATGATGACGGGCGCCAAACCCTCGGTGGGCTCGTCGAGCAGCAAGAGCCGGGCTCCCGTGCGCAGGATTCGGCCGATGGCCAGCATTTGCTGCTCGCCGCCCGAAAGCTTCGTTCCCTGACTGGACAGGCGCTCCTTGAGGTTGGGAAACAGCTCGAAGATGGCCGGAAGATCGAGGCCGCCGGAGCGGACCCGGGGGGGCAGCAGCAGGTTTTCTTCGACGCTGAGGCTCGCGAAAATGCCGCGCTCCTCGGGACACAGCGCAATGCCCAGCCGTGCGATCCGGTCGCTGGTCAGGCGGATGAGCTCCTTACCCTCGTAGCGAACCGATCCGGTGCGCTGGCCGACGATGCCCATGATCGATTTCAGCGTCGTCGTCTTGCCGGCGCCATTGCGGCCCAGCAGCGTCACCACCTCGCCGGGCAGAACCTCGAAGGTGGCGCCGTGCAGCACATGGGATTCCCCGTACCAGGCCTGCAGCCCTTCGACCGCGAGCAGGGGCGCGATGCTGGGGCTAAGCATCGCCGACTCCGAGATAGGCCTCGCGCACGCGCGGATCGGAGGACACTGAATCGTAGCGGCCCTCGGCGAGCACCCGGCCGCGGGTGAGCACGGTGATGCAGTCGGAAAGATTGGCAACCACGCTGAGATTATGCTCGACCATCAGCACCGTACGCTTCGCTGCGACCGTCTTGATCAGGGCGCTGATGCGATCGATGTCCTCGTGGCCCATGCCGGCCATCGGCTCGTCGAGCAGCAGCATCTCGGGATCGAGCGCCAAGGTGGTCGCAATCTCCAGCGCGCGCTTGCGGCCATAGGGCAGTTCCACCGCCGTCCAATGGGCGAAGGACGACAGGCCGACGTCGGTGACGAGTTCCATCGCCCGCTCGTTGAAGACGTCGAGCACGCGCTTCGAGCGCCAGAAGTCGAACGAGGAGCCGCGCTTGCGTTGCAGCGCCACGCGTACGTTTTCCAGCACCGTCAGGTGCGGAAAGACGGCCGAGATCTGGAACGAGCGGCCGACCCCGAGCCGCGCCACGTCGGCCGGAGGGAGCGGCGTGATGTCGCGCCCTTTGTAGACGATCCGGCCGCGGGTCGGGCTCAGGAACTTCGTCAGCAGATTGAAGCAGGTGGTCTTGCCGGCTCCGTTCGGTCCGATCAGTGCGTGAATGGTGCCGCGCGCGACTCGCAGATTGACCCCGTTCACGGCGACAAAACCGGCGAATTCCTTGGTGAGATTCTCGGTTTCGAGGATGAAATCGTCACTCACGACGCCACGGCCCAGGTTGGTGGCGACAGTGGTAGCACGTCCGCAGCAAGTTCAGCAAAATGCGTGCGGTTCGAGACCTGCGCGTAGCTTTGCCGGCGCAATCCAGGCCAGGCGGCGTCAAGGCCGGACCCGTTCCGAGCCCCGCCGCAGGGCTCGCGGCGACCCGCGCTACATCGCGGTGGCGCTTACGCGGCCACCCTTCCTCAACCTTCCCCGCATTATTATATTATTTAATGGCAAGATGGCCTTGGCGACCGCCGATTCTGCTGGAAACGGCACGGGCGGCGATCAGCAGGAGTACTCGCTTTGCGCCTCCTCGTCGTCGAGGACGATCCCGACCTTAACCGGCAACTCGCGACCGCGCTGACCGACGCGGGCTACGTGGTCGACCGCGCCTTTGACGGTGAGGAGGGGCACTTTCTCGGCGAAAGCGAGCCCTATGACGCGGTCATCCTCGATATCGGCCTGCCCAAGATGGACGGCATCTCGGTGCTCGAGGCCTGGCGTCGGGCCGGCCGGGCCATGCCGGTTCTCATCCTGACCGCACGCGATCGCTGGAGCGACAAGGTCCAGGGCTTCGACGCAGGCGCCGACGACTATGTCGCGAAGCCGTTCCATCTCGAGGAGATCCTCGCGCGCATCCGCGCCTTGTTGCGTCGTTCGGCCGGCCACGCCAAGAGCGAGCTCAATTGCGGCACCGTGCGCCTCGACACCCGCACCGGCCGCGTCACCGTCGACGGCAACCCGGTCAAGCTCACCTCGCACGAATATCGTCTGCTCTCGTATCTCATGCACCATACCGGCCGCGTGGTGTCGCGCAGCGAGCTGGTCGAGCATCTCTACGACCAGGACTTCGATCGTGATTCCAACACCATCGAAGTCTTCGTCGGGCGCGTTCGCAAGAAGCTCGGCGTCGACGTCATCCAGACCGTGCGGGGACTTGGCTACCTCCTCGCTGCGCCGGGCAATGCGTCTTAATTCGCTCGCCCTTCGGCTCTTCTTCTCGGCGACGACCTGGACCGTGATAATTCTCGTCGTCACCGGGATTGTGCTGTCGTCGATCTACCGCTCCGCGGTGGAACGCGCGTTCGACCGCAGGCTGGGGGTCTATCTGCGCACCCTCGTCGCCGACGTGGCCGCGCCCGAGGAGAACGTCGACAAGTTTCCGCAATCCATCGGCGAGCCGCTGTTCGATTTGCCGCTTTCGGGATGGTATTGGCAGGTGACGCGGCTGGACGCGCCTACGCCCGACGTGCGCTCGTCGCGGTCGCTGTGGGATGCAACGCTGCCGCACCTCGCCGACCTCAGCGTGTCCTGGGTGCCCGGGAGCGCCCGCCAGGGATACGTCGACGGCCCCGAAGGCCAGGAGTTACGCCTCGTCGAGCGGACCATCGATCTCGGCGAGGAGGGGCGCTATCTCGTCGCTGTCGCCGGCGACGCCAACGAGATTGACGAGGAGACGCGCAGCTTCGACAGCGCCCTCGTCATCACCTTCGGGATGCTGGGGATCGTGCTGCTGCTGACGACCACCTTTCAGGTGCGTTTCGGTCTCGCACCGCTCAAGCGCGTCTCGGAGGGTCTCGCCGCCATCCGTTCCGGTACAGCGGAACGGCTCGAAGGCGCGTTCCCGGTCGAAATCGCGCCGCTCGCGCGCGAGACCAATGCGCTCATCGACGCCAATCGTGAGATCGTCACCCGCGCGCGCACCCATGTCGGCAACCTCGCCCATGCGCTCAAGACGCCGATCTCGGTCATGATGAACGAGGCCACCACCCATGGCGGCGAGCCCTTTGCGCTGAAGGTGCGCGAGCAGACCGAGATCATGCGCGATCAAGTCACGCGCCATCTCGAGCGGGCGCGCCTTGCGGCGCGCGTCGCGGCGATCGGAACCGTGACCGACGTGCGGCCGGTCGTATTCGCGCTCGCGCGCACGATGGAAAAACTCCACCATGATCGCGGCGTCGTCATCGACATCGACGCGGCGGAAGGTGCGCGCTTCCGCGGCGAGCAGCAGGACCTCGAGGAGATGATCGGCAACCTCGTCGACAATGCCTGCAAATGGGCGCAGTCGCGGGTCGCGGTCGAAGTGTTCTCGGAAAAGCCTGATCCGCGGGATGACCGCCGCGTCGTACGGATCGTGGTCGACGACGACGGTCCCGGTCTTTCGCCCCAGCAGCGCGAGCAGGTGGCGCGCCGCGGCCGCCGTCTCGATGAGACCAAGCCCGGTTCGGGGCTGGGGCTTTCCATCGTGGTCGAACTCGCAAGCCTTTATGGCGGCGGCCTCACGCTCGGCACCGCGCCGATCGGCGGCTTGCGGGCGGAGTTGGTGCTCCCGGGAGCCTAAGCGGCCTCGTTCGGGCCCGCGGGAACAGAGTTTTGCCCTAATTTGCGCCATTAGCTTCCCGGCCGGCATTGGAGCAATCCGGGGGATCGCCGGCGGTTTTGATCGCCTGGGGATGGGGGCTTCAGAGATGTGTTTTGTGCGCCTGAGTGCCGCCGCGCTCGTCGCGATGGCGACGGCCGCGTGCAGCGGCAATCCCGAGACTGGAACCGGACCGCGGGAGAATACGGGCACGCTCATCGGCGCTGTAGCCGGGGGGCTGATCGGCTCGCAGTTCGGCGGTGGGACCGGCGAGCGCGTTGCCGCCGGCCTCGCCGGTGCGGCGGTCGGCGGCCTGCTCGGCAATCGCATCGGCTCCGCCATGGACGATGACGACAAGCAGCGCGCCTATGCGGCCCAGATGCAGGCGCTCGAAAGCGGAAAATCGGGCACGGCGGTCGCGTGGAAGAACCCGGACTCGGGCCGGTATGGATCGGTGGTTCCCGGTCCCGCCTACCAGACCAACGGACAGCAGTGCCGGCAATACACCCACACGATCTATATCGACGGCAAGCCGCAGGTCGCGCGCGGCAACGCCTGTCGCAACCCGGACGGCACGTGGACCGCGGTGGGCTGACCGCGCGCACGAGTTGACGAGGCGCGACATCGACGCCGGCGGCGATCCGTCGTGACCGCCGTGTCCCGGCGCTGGCGCATGCGCGCCGGTACCTTGACCTGATGACGCAGGAAGGCGCGCCCTCGGCCGTGACCCGAGCGCGTTGCCGCCGACGTGATTGCGCGCCGTGCGCCGCTGCCCAACGGGCCGCTCGCGTCGTTCCCATTCACGATGTCAAACAGCGTGCGTTTCTTCGTTCCCGTACCGCAGTCTTGCGTGCGGGTTCTTGCTGTCTTTTTGCATCCTCGTTGCGTCCGCTTGGTCACCCGGCCCCCGAAATGAGGGGGCCGGCGGAGCGCCGGGAGGCGTACTACCTGTTGTCGCGCTCGTAGGGCGCGACGCCACGCTTGCGAGGCGTGGGGCGTCCCGCGCAAAACCGGGACCCCGCCTCTCGGCGCTCCACCGTGGCGTTGTCGGCCCAGGAACCGCTCCGGACGCGCCAATTCCTGCGATCCGGCCAGTAGGCTGCTCACGGCCAGCCATTGTTCATGGCGGGCTACGGCACCGGGCGTTTCGTATCCGCGGGTTACGAGCCGCGGTCGCCGCCACTCCCCGCTCCGCCTGCTGGATCGTCTCCGGAGACGCCCCTCATGAGCGAGGATGGCGAATTCTATACTACATCTTCACATCGTAGTCAATAGTAAAGTCACAAAGTAGCTGTTCGGAAAGTGCAACTCCTCCGCGCTCCGGCTGTCCGGATGACAATCTTCAGATTCGCCCACGCGACCGTGGGCGGCACCCTTTGATGCGAACTTGAATCAAGCCGCCGCGGCAAATTGACGAGGCCGGTCGGTGCGCGCATCCGATCGGAGCGCCCGTTGCCGCGCGCCGAAGCCCTCATTACGCCGCGAGTTGTGCCGCGGCGTGAAAGTCCTGCAGCCGCGGCATGACCTCCCGCGCGAACAGCGTCATGCTGTCGACGGTATCCTCGTGGCCCATCTGACCGGCCTGCGACATCATCAGGAAATGCCCGAAGCCGCCGACCGCCTGGTAGAAATCAACGACCTGGTCGTAGACCTGGTCCGGCGTGCCGGCAAACATCAGGCCGCCGGCGATCGTGTCGGCCACGCTGCCTTGTGCCGCACTACCGAGCGGCTTGCCGTCCTTCGTCGTCATCTGGTGAGAGGGGCCGCGCCAGCCCACGCGTTGAAACAGCTTGGCGGCGTCGCTCGCGGCCATGAAGCCGGGTGGATTCTTGTACGGCTCGGCCACCAGCGTGTTGGTCTGCAGATAGCTCTTGACCAGCTCGGCGCGGCGTAATCCCTCCGCCTCGCTTTTCCCCACCGCGACAAACCCCATATAGGCGAAGCGGTCGAGGGGGGCGCGCTGCGAACGCCCCGCGTTTTTCCAACCATTGCGATATTCGTCAAACACCGCCTTGGCGCGGTAGCCCGTCATGACGGTGGCGATCACGTAACCGCGGCCGCCCAGCGCGCGCGAACTACCGGGGCTGCTCGAACTGCTCCAGACCGGCGGATGCGGCTGCTGATAGGGCCGCGGCCAGATATTGACGCTGCGATATTGGAAATGCTCGCCCTCCCAGGAGAACGGACCATCATGCGTCGTCATCGCCTTGAGAATGAGATCATGCGCTTCCCAGAAGCGATCCATCACGTGCACCGGTTTGGCGTTGGCGGGCACGATCTCGTAGGGGACGCCCTTGATGAATCCCATCTCCAGCCGTCCGCGGGAAATCACATCGATGATCGACATTTCCTCCGCCACGCGCAGCGGGTCGTTGCGGTTCGCAATGGGCGTGCCCAGCCCTAGGAGTCGCGCGCGCTTGGTCTGGCGGGCGAGGATGGCGAGCGTCAGATGCACCGAGGCGCTCATGCAAGTGGCCGTGGCGTGATGCTCGTTGACGATGATGTTGAGACCGAGCTCGTCCGCGAGCATCCATTCGTCGAGGTAGCGGTTGTAGAGGCGCGAAGCGATCTCCGGATCGCAATGCTGGTTGGGGAGGCTGACGCGCAGCGATTCCGCATCGTCGAACCAGGCGTCGGGGTAGGACTGTTCGCTGAAGCTGTACACTTTCATCTGCTTGCCCTTGGCTTCCGGCCGGTCCCCGTCAGGTCGCGCGGCGTTACGAGCGCGAAACGAATTCGACGATCTTGCGCGTGAACAGGTCGGGACGTTCGATGTGCGGATAGTGTCCGGCGTCCTCGATCAACTCGAATTGCGCGCCGCCAATGAGCGCGCTGTAGGCGCGTCCGTAATCCGGCGAGACGATGTGATCACTCGCGCCCCAGAGCACCAGGGTGGGCACCCGGATGCGGTGCAGGCGGCCGGCGAGCTTGGGGTCGTACATGTAGGGCGACCACGCGAACAACGCGGTCGCCTCGCGATTGCGAAACAGGATATGCGCGTCCTCGTCCGAGATCGTGGCATGGTCGACGGCGCCGATCTTGGGATCGTGGTAGGCGAGCTGGTCGACCTCGCTCTGCCGGGTGGTGAAAATATCGACGATGTCGCGCTGCTCGCGGCCGCCGAGCTTGATCCCCACCGCGTCGGCGAGCACCAGGTGCGAAAGACGTTCGGTCGATTTGATCGCGATCTCCGCCGCGATCCAGCCGCCGAACGACACGCCCGCCAGGACGACCTCGCGCAGGTCCATTGCCTCCATGAGGTCGAGATAGAAATAGGCGAGATCATCCACGGTGGTCATGGCGCGGGGCAGTTCGCTGCGCCCGAAACCTGGATGGGACGGCGCGATCAGCGTAAAAGACCGGGCAAGCTCGTCGATCACGCGGTCGGTGGATTTGATGCCGATCGCGGGATGCAGCAGCAGCAAAGGCCGGCCGGTTCCGCGCTTGATGAGCTCGATGCGAACCCCTGCAATCTCCGTCAAGCTGTTCGCTGTATCGATGCGGTCGAGCATGGGTGGGATCACCTGGCCGGCTTCAGTGCGGCTTGACGTCGGCGGCCTTGACCAGTTCTCTATTCTGCTTGATCTGAGCGCGGAAGAAGGCATCGAATTCGGATGATGTCATCTCGAATGGCTCTCCGCCCAAGGCGGTGAGCTTGTCCTGCACGTTTTTGAGCTGCAACGCTTTCGCGGTTTCGCGGTACAGCTTCTCCTGAATATCCCTGGGCGTCTTGGAGGGGGCGAAGACGCCGATCCAGAACGGAAAGTCGGAATCGGGATAGCCGGCTTCCGCGAGCGTCGGCAAATCCGGCAACGACGAGATGCGCTTGTTGCTGCTCACGGCGAGGGGAAGAATCCTTCCGTCGCGGATGAGCGGCATCGATGGCAGTACCGGCGTGAAGAAGAAATCCACCCGTCCCGCCAATAGCTCGGTCAGCGCTTCCTGCACGCCACGGAATGGAATCTGCTGCACGTCGATCCTGGCGCTGAGACGGAAGCGTTCGGCATTGATATGCGCGGCGCCGCCGTGCCCCACCGATGCGTAGTTCAAGGCACCCGGCTTTGCCCGCGCCGCGGCCACCAGTTCGCCCGCCGTCTTGTATTTCTCAGGCGAGACCACCAGCAGGAACGGCGTATTGACGAGTGCCACGACCCCGGTGAAGTCACGCTCGGTATCGTAGGGCAGCGTGTTGTGGGTCGCCGGGAAGATCGTCAGCGAGGGCGAGTGGGAGAGCAGCGTATAGCCGTCGGGGTCGGCCTTGGCGACCGCGGCAGGGGCCAGCGTTCCGCCGCCGCCGCCGCGATTGTCGATGATGAAGGGTTGTCCCAACTGCTGCGATACCTGATCGAAGACGGTGCGGCAGACGAGATCGATCGCGCTGCCGGCGGTAACCGGTACCGAAATGCGGACCGGCTTGCTCGGCCACGCCGGCGTCTGCGCCTGCGCGAGCGCAGCGTGTGCATCCGGCATCAGCCAGAGAGCTGCGAGGAACGCGCGCCACATACGGATGCTCAATTTTTGGTTGTTGAGATGGTCGGACGGCGCGATCAGAATGCGTTGTCGTGGGGCGCAGTGCAAGTTCGCGTCTGCGGGCGTCGATCAGGGGACGGGCGTTCCGCTCGGACCGGCGGTGTGTGCCGTCGCCGTCGCCAAGCAAAGCGGCGTTGCGTCCGGCGCCTGTCTCGCGGGCGACGATCCTCGTGGCGACGCATGCGAGCGAAGGTGAATCGCTGCGCCGGGGGTTCCGCACCCGGGTAAGGCCATCGCACTTATCGCGCAGCATCCCTGGTTATGGTAAATTTACCAGTTCCCGCTTCGCGATGTCGCGCCCGCATGGGTCATTCCCCGTTGCCGGACGCGCATCGTCATGGTGTAAACCGCGCTGGGCGTCCCCGATTAACGAACAGGTTTGTTCTGCGTCCGCGCCGCCGCCGGAACATCGACTTCGATCGGATGGATTTGAGGGCATGACGCTGTGGTTCGGGCTTGCTCTGATGACGGCCGTGGCCGTCCTGGCCGTGCTCTGGCCGCTGGCGCGCCGGACGGGCAATCTGCGGTCGGGGAGCGATGTCGCGGTGTACCGCGATCAGCTCGAGGAGATCGAACGCGACCGCGCGTCCGGCCTGATCCCTGACCAAGAGGCGGCAAGCGCGCAGGTCGAGGTGTCGCGACGGCTCCTTGCCGCGGCCGAAGCTCCGCCGCCGCCGCAGGCCAGCGCCAACGTGGCGACATGGCGCCGTCGGGCGGTGGCGCTGGTGGCGCTGCTTGCCTTGCCGCTCGGCGCGGCCGGACTTTACCTCGCGCTCGGCTCGCCGTGGCTGCCGGATCAGCCGCTCGCGCCGCGTCTTGCCGCGGCGCGCGGCGATCAATCGTTCGAGGGCCTGGTTGCGCAGGTCGAGACCCATCTCGATCGCAATCCCGAGGATGGACGCGGCTGGGAAGTGATCGCACCGATCTATTTGCGGCTCGGCCGTTTCGACGAGGCGGTCAAGGCACGGCGCCAGGCACTGCGTCTCAACGGTGATACAGCCGAACGCGAATCAGCGTTGGGAGAGGCGCTGGTGTTTGCCGCCAATGGGATGGTAACCGCGGAAGCGAAAGCCGCGTTCGAAAAAGCCGTCTCGCTCGATGCCAGCGACGTGCCGGCGCGCTACTTTCTGGGCCTTGCCGCCGAGCAGGATGGCAACCGCGCACAAGCCGCGCGATGTGGCGAACGCTGATCGCGGCCGCTCCGCCCGACGCGCCGTGGGTCGAGTTCATCCGAAGCGCGCTCGCCCGTGTCGACGACGCGGCCGCACCCGGCGATCGCGGGGCAAGTCCGGCTCAAAGCGGCGGCGCAGGCGGCGGCCCTAACGAAGACCAGGTCGCAGCAGCTTCGAAAATGGACCCGGAGCAACGCAAGGCCATGATCCAGGGCATGGTCGAGCGGCTCGCCGAGAAGCTGCATCGCGATGGTTCCGATGCCGAGGGATGGCTCCGGCTCGTTCGCTCCTATATGGTGCTCGGTGAACGCGAAAAGGCGCGTGCCGCCGTCGTCGATGCGCGGCGAGCGCTCGCCGACGATCCGACCAACCTGCGGCGGCTCGACGACCTGGTCAAAGGACTTGGTCTCGAAGGCTGACGGTAAAACCAGGCGATGACCCGCAAGCAACGACGCCTCTCTCTGATCGGTGCCGCGCTCGGCGTGCTTGCGCTCGCGGTGGCGCTGGTGCTCGGCGCGCTCAAGGATTCGATCGTGTTCTTCAATTCGCCGACCGACGTGGCCGAGAACCACGTGAAGCCTGGAACGCGCATCCGAATCGGCGGCCTGGTGAAGGAAGGAAGCGTCCGGCGCGGGGAGAGCCTTGCGGTCCACTTCGAGGTCACCGACGGAAGGAGCACCGTCCCCGTGGCCTATCAGGGCCTGTTGCCGGACCTGTTCCGCGAGGGGCAAGGGATCGTTGCCGAAGGCGCCCTCGATCCGATGGGCACGTTTCGCGCCGACAGCGTGCTCGCCAAGCACGACGAGACCTACATGCCGAAGGAGGTCGCCGACAGCTTGAAGAAGCAGGGCCATTGGAAGGACGAGTACGAGAAGAAAGCAGGCGCCGCGCGCCAGGGCAGGGCGCAATGATCTGCCGGAACGGCAATGCTGCCCTGCGCGCCGTGCCTAGCGCGGTAGGTCCGGGACCGGCGATCGGGGCGCCGCGACTCATGATCGCCGAGTTCGGACACTATGCCCTCGTGCTCGCGCTCGCTTTGGCGCTGGTCCAGGCCAGCGTGCCGATCGTGGGCGCGCGCAAGAACGATCCGGTGCTGATGGCCGTCGCCGGCCCGACGGCGATCGCACAGTTGTTGTTCGTGGCGATTGCCTTCGGCGCCCTGACGATCTGCTACGTGCGCTCGGATTTTTCCGTCGTCAACGTGTTCGAAAACTCTCATTCGGCGAAGCCGCTGATCTACAAGATCAGCGGCGTCTGGGGGAACCACGAAGGCTCGATGCTGCTGTGGGTCCTTATTCTGAGCCTGTTCGGTGCGCTGGTCGCATTGTTCGGCGGAAACCTGCCGGCGCGGCTCAAGGCCAATGTGCTGGCCGTGCAGTCCTGGATTGCCGTTGCATTCTTGCTGTTCATTCTGGTCACGTCGAACCCGTTCCTGCGCATCCTCCAGCCGCCGTTCGAGGGACGCGATCTCAATCCGATCCTGCAGGACCCCGGCCTCGCCATTCATCCGCCGCTGCTTTATCTCGGCTATGTCGGGCTCTCGATCTCGTTTTCCTTCGCCATTGCGGCGCTGATCGACGGGCGCATCGATGCCGCCTGGGCGCGCTGGGTGCGGCCGTGGACGCTGCTCGCCTGGATGTTCCTGACGCTCGGCATCGCCATGGGGTCGTACTGGGCCTACTACACGCTCGGCTGGGGCGGTTGGTGGTTCTGGGATCCGGTGGAGAACGCATCGTTCATGCCGTGGCTTGCCGCCACTGCGCTCCTGCACTCCGCTCTGGTGATGGAAAAGCGCAATGCGCTCAAGGTGTGGACGATCCTGCTTGCGATCCTGGCGTTCTCGCTCTCGCTGATCGGCACCTTCCTGGTGCGCTCGGGCGTGCTCACCTCGGTGCATGCCTTTGCCACCGATCCGACCCGCGGCGTCTTCATCCTGGCGATCCTCGTGCTGTTCATCGGCGGCAGTCTTGCGCTGTTCGCGTTGCGCGCGCCGCTGCTCAAGCAAGGGGGCCTGTTCGCGCCGATTTCGCGCGAAGGCGCGCTCGTGCTCAACAACCTCTTTCTGGTGAGCGCCTGCGGGACGGTATTCGTCGGCACGCTCTATCCGCTCGCGCTCGAGGCGCTCACGGACGAGAAGATTTCGGTCGGCGCGCCGTTCTTCAACGCGACCTTCGGGCCGCTGTTCGTTCCGCTGCTGATCGCAATGCCGTTCGGACCATTGCTCGCGTGGAAGCGCGGGGATCTGCTGGGCGTTGCGCAACGGCTCGTGGGCGCCGCCGCGATCGGCGCCATCACGGTCGCGGTGGTCTTCGCCATGGAAGGCGGCGGACCGATCCTGGTGCCGTTCGCGATCGGGCTTGCCCTCTATGTCATGGCCGGTGCCGTGACCGAGATCGTGGAGCGCACGGGTCTGCTGAAAGTGCCGTTCCTGACGGCGTTTGCGCGCGCGCGGGGCTTGCCGCGCTCGGCCTGGGGAGGAGCATTTGCGCATTTCGGGCTCGGCCTCACGCTGCTCGGCATCATCGGCGAGACGCAATGGGGCATCGAGCGGATCGCGGAGCTCAAGCCGGGCCAGACCATCTCGATTCGTCGCTATGATCTGAAATTCGACGGCATGAACACGCGGCAGGGCCCGAACTATCGCGAACTCTCCGCGCATTTCACCGTGCGGCGCCACGGCGACGTCATCGGCGTCATGGAGCCGGCAAAGCGCAGCTTCCCCTCGCGCGGCTCTTCCACCACCGAAACCGCCTTGATGACGCGAGGATTCTCCCAGCTCTACCTGTCGCTCGGAGATCCCAATCCGGATGGCTCGCTCGCGGTGCGGCTCTACTACAAGCCTCTGGTGCTGCTCATCTGGCTTGGCGCGGTGGTCATGGTGGTGGGCGGGCGGCCTATCGCTCTCGGATCGCCGCCTGCGCGTGGGCGCGCCGAAGCCGGCGAGGAGCAGGACTGCGCTGGCGCCAGCAGAGTAGATGTATGCGGTGGCTGTTCCTCATTGTGGTGATGCTCACGCTCGTCGCTTCGCCGCGGGTCGAAGCCGTACAGCCCGACGAAATTCTTGCCGACGCAGCGCTGGAAGGGCGCGCCCGCGCGCTCTCGAAGGAGCTGCGCTGCATGGTCTGTCAGAACCAGTCGATCGACGATTCGGATGCGCCGCTCGCACGCGACTTGCGCGTTCTGGTCCGTGAACGATTGCAGGCCGGTGACAGCGACCGGCAGGTGATCGATTTCCTGGTCTCACGCTACGGCGAGTTCGTGCTGCTCAAGCCGCGGTTCTCATTGCACACCGCGCTGTTGTGGCTCGGACCGCTCGCCGTCTTGCTGATCGGCGCCTTCGGTATCTTCGTGTTTGCACGTCGCCACCGTCCCGCTGGCGATCCTGCCTCGGCGGCGCCAGCAGCGCTCACGCCGGCCGAACAGGCGCGGCTGTCGGAGATCCTGGGCCGCCCCGATCGCTGAAGCATAAGTTACTCGGCGCATTTCCTTTTTTGTCTTTTGTTGCGCCGAGGGCAGCCGCGGCGACGCGATCATTTCGCCGGAGCCAAGCGCGCGCGAGCAAAAAATCTTCGATCACGCCGTGTAAGCCATTATTTTCGCTTGGGTTTTCGAGCGCGGACAACTCTTACCAAACTTTAATTCCCCCGACAGCGCCCGGTAATGAAGCGCGCCCCATCTTGTTGCTCTGCAATCAGGTGCCCGTCGGGTCCCTGCGGCACAAAAAAGATGGAGTTGACCCTAATGACTACGAGCGTTCCCGCGAAAGCGCGAATTCTGTCCGCGCGTCGTCTCGTTCTGCTTGCCAGTGTCGCGGGCTTAGGTGTGGCCGTGCTCGGTGGCGCGGATCTCGTTACCAAGGCATCCGGCCCCGCTCTGAGCACCGTCGCTTACGCCCAAGGCGTCCAGCGTCCGATGGGCTTTGCCGACATCGTCGAGAAAGTGAAGCCCGCGGTCATTTCGGTCCGCGTCAAGCTCGACGCCGGCCCGAAGATGATGGGCATGGAGGGCGATTCCTCCGCTCCGAATTCGCAGATGGAGCGCTTCTTCCGTCGCTTCGGCATGCCGGATATGGCGCCCGATGAGCGCGGCCAGCGCAACCAGATTGATCCGCGCGCCCCGCGTAACCGTCTTGTGACCGGCCAGGGTTCCGGGTTCTTCATCACCGCGGACGGCTACGCCGTGACCAACAACCACGTGGTCGACAAGGCAGACACCGTCGAAGTCACGACCGATGAAGGCAAGACCTATACGGCCAAGGTGATCGGAACCGATCCGCGCACCGACCTTGCACTGATCAAGGTCGAGGGCCGCACCGACTTCCCCTATGCCAAGCTCTCCGACAAGGCTCCGCGCATCGGCGACTGGGTCCTGGCGGTCGGCAATCCGTTCGGACTTGGCGGCACCGTGACGGCCGGCATCGTTTCGGCGCGCGGTCGCGATATCGGAGCCGGTCCCTACGACGACTTCATCCAGATCGACGCTCCGGTGAACAAGGGCAACTCCGGCGGTCCGACCTTCGACGTCGACGGCAATGTGCTGGGCGTCAACACGGCGATCTTCTCGCCGTCCGGTGGGTCCGTGGGCATCGCCTTCGCCATTCCCGCCGGGACGGTGAAGTCGGTCGTCGCGCAGCTCAAGGACACGGGCAAGGTCAGCCGCGGTTGGATCGGCGTGCAGATCCAGCCCGTCACTGCCGACCTCGCCGACAATCTCGGCCTCAAGGGGCCGGAGGGCGCGATGGTCTCCGATCCGCAGGAGAATGGTCCGGCTGCCAAAGCCGGCATCCTGGCCGGTGACGTGATCACCAAGGTCAATGGTGCCCCGGTCAAGGACGCCAAGGATCTCGCCAGGCAGATCGGCGCCATGGCCCCCGGCGCAACGGCGAAGCTGACCGTGTGGCGCAAGGGCGAGGAGAAGACCTTCTCGATCGCGCTCGGCGAGCTGCCCAACCAGCGCGAGGCGAAGGCGGGAACGCCGGACTCGTCCGGCCGGAACGCCGATGTCCCGCGGCTCGGCCTCTCGGTTGCCCCGGCTAACCAGGTCGCCGGCAGCGGGTCGGAAGGCGTGGTGGTCACCGAAGTCGATCCCAACGGCCTTGCGTCCGACCAGGGCTTCAAGACCGGCGACGTCATCCTCGAGGTCGGCGGCAAGAAGGTCGCCAATCCGGTGGATGTGCGCAGCGCCCTGAGCGAGGCCCAGAAGGACGGCAAGCGCACGATCCTCATGCGCGTGAAGTCGGGCGAGGAGACGAGGTTCGTCGCGGTGCGGCTCGCCAAAGCTTAACCCAATGGGGCGCACCGCCGGCATCCGTCGCCCCCGCCGGCGGTTCGAACCAGGGGGACGGGCCCTCGGTCCGTCCCCATCCCATCTAACTCCGTTCCGGCATCCGTCGCCCCCGCCGGTACTGGGTTGGTTGAGGGGCGGCGGGTTCAAAACCGCCGCCCCTCGCACTTTTCCGGTCGCCCCGGGATCCGCTCGCGCCGGTCCTTACGTGAGCGCACTTTTAAGATAGTAACGGTATGATTAGCTCAGCCCCGCACAGTCCCGCCCCGAGGGAAATCGCTTATCCGAGAGACGGTCGGTTCGTCATGCGTCTCCTGATCATCGAAGACGACCGCGACGCGGCCGACTATCTGGCCAAGGCGTTCCGTGAGGTCGGACATGTCGCCGACCTGGCGACAGATGGCGAGGAGGGCCTCGCCCAGGCCCTCGACGGACAATATGACGTGCTGATCGTCGACCGCATGCTGCCCAAGCTCGACGGCCTCAGCGTCATCGGTACCTTGCGCAGCAAGGGCATCGAGACCCCGGCCCTCATCCTTTCGGCGCTGGGGCAGGTCGATGACCGGGTCAAAGGGTTGCGGGCGGGCGGCGACGACTACCTGCCCAAGCCCTATTCGTTCTCGGAGCTGCTGGCGCGCACGGAGGTGCTGGCGCGGCGGCGCGGGGGTCGCGAGGAAACGGTCTATCGCGTGGGCGATCTCGAGCTCGACCGGCTGTCGCATCAGGTGATGCGCGGCGGCAGCGAGATCATCCTGCAACCGCGCGAGTTCCGATTGCTCGAATACCTGATGAAGCATGCGGGTCAGGTGGTCACCCGCACGATGTTGCTGGAAAACGTGTGGGATTACCACTTCGACCCGCAAACCAACGTCATCGACGTGCACATCTCGCGGCTGCGCTCGAAAATTGATAAAGGTTTCACCCAGGCTTTGCTGCATACGGTGCGCGGCGCAGGGTACGTGATCCGCGACAGCAAATGACGTTGTCATTGCCTGCGCTGCGCAGGATGACATGCACGGGTGACGGATGACGGCGCTGGGCAAGCTTCTGCGCACGACGGCGTTCAAGCTGACGCTGGTCTATCTGACCGTCTTTGCGCTGTTCGCGGCCTTCCTGCTGGTCTATTTCGCCTGGAACACGCGCCGGCTGATCACCGAGCAGATCACCCAGACGGTGGATGCCGAGATCACCGGCCTGGCCGAGCAATACCGCCAGGGCGGCATCCGCCGCCTCGTCTTCGTTGTGGATGCGCGATCGCGTCGCCCGGGCTCGAGCCTTTACCTCGTCACCACCCGCGCGGGCGAGGGGCTCGCGGGCAATGTCGGATCGCTTGCCACCGGCATTCTTGAAACCCCGGGCTGGACGGAAACCGCCTATCGCCGGCTCGACGACCCCGATGGCGCGGAGCACGAGGCTCTCATCCGGGTGTTTCAATTGCCGTCGGGCTTTCGTCTCCTGGTCGGACGCGACCTCGAAGAGCGCGAGCGCCTGCACGATATCGTGCTCGCCGCCGGGCGCTGGTCATTGGCGATCGTCATCGTGCTCGGCGTCGCCGGCGGCTTCTTCGTGACCCGGCGAGTGCTTAAGCGCGTGGACGCGATGACGGACACGACGCGTAAGATCATGGACGGCGATCTCGCCGGGCGCCTCCCGGTCGCGGGGACGGGCGATGAGCTTGACCGGCTGGCGACCAATCTCAACGCCATGCTCGAGCGCATCGAGGGGCTGATGTACGGCTTCAAGGAGGTATCGGACAATATCGCGCATGACCTCAAGACGCCGCTGACGCGATTGCGCAATCGCTGCGAGGAGGCGTTGCGGCTGGCGGAGGACGAATCCCAGTATCGCGCCGCGCTCGAGAGCACGATCGAGGAATCCGATGCGTTGATTCGCACCTTCAACGCGCTGCTGATGATCGCGCGGGCGGAGTTGGGCCAGGCGCGCGACGGCATGACCGAGTTCGATGCAGCCGAGATCGCGCGCGGGGTGGGCGAACTCTATGAGCCGCTCGCCGACGAGAAGGGCATCCAGCTCAAGGTCGAGGCCCCGACGGCCGCTCCGGTTCACGGCAATCGGGAGCTCATCAGCCAGGCCCTCGCCAATCTGGTCGATAACGCCATCAAGTACGGCGCGCCGGACGGCGCCCCCGCAAACGGGGCCGGTGCCGAGATCGTCGTCAAGGCGGTGGGAGAGGGCGATCGGATATTGCTCGCGGTCGCCGACGGCGGCCACGGCATCCCCGAAGCCGACCGCAGCCGCGCCGTGGAGCGGTTCGTGCGGCTCGAGCAGAGCCGCTCAAAGCCGGGCTCGGGGCTGGGGCTGAGCCTTGCTTCGGCGGTCGCGCGCCTGCATGGCGGCGAGCTTAAGCTCGAGGACAATCATCCTGGCCTCAAAACCGTCATCTCGCTGCCGCGCGCGGCGTCGGTTGCGGCGGTGAGCTGAGATTTCGCGCCCGCTCCTGAGCAAAACCAGCGGCGAGGCGGGCGCCGATCAGCGCTGCGACGAATGATCCGCGTTCCGATGCAGGGATACGCTCGCGGGCCGAGCCTGCCGACTTGCGCGGAACGTCACAAATTGAGATTGAACCGGGATGTCAATTGATCCGCCGGCCTCGGGGGCGCTCGAACGCGCCAACGACCAGACCGGTCCGCTCGCGCAGCGCATCAAGGCCTCGCCGCATCTTGCCGCCGCGAGCGAGGCGCGTGCGCGCGTGAACGACTGGCTGGCGGACATCGCAGATAGGACGGCCGGCAAGACGCTGACCCAGCTGTTAGCGGCTCATCCCATGCTGGATGGGCTGGTCATGGGGCTGGCGGAGGGCTCGCGCTATCTGTGGGAGTTGGCGCGCGCCGATCCCGTCCGGCTCGTATGGCTGCTCGAGGCCGAGCCGGAGCGCCGCTTCGACGAGATTCTCATCGACACAAAGCGAGCCATCGCAGCAGCGCGTGATGAAGCCGAGGTCATGCGCCTGCTCCGGCACATGAAGGCAACGGGCGCGCTGTTGATTGCGCTCGCCGATATCGGCGGGATTTGGCCGGTGATGCAGGTCATCGAGCGTCAGACCAGGCTCGCCGATGCCGCCGTCGGCAGCGCGGTCGACTACCTGCTCGCGGATGCGCAGCGCCGCGGCAGGCTCAAGGTCTCCGACCCCGAGCGCCCGGCGGCAGGCTCGGGCTACATCGTGCTGGCAATGGGCAAGATGGGGGCGGGCGAGCTCAACTATTCGAGCGACATCGACCTCATCGTGTTCTACGACGCCGCTACCCCGCTTCAGGCAACCGAGCCCGCGCCGTTTTACGTGCGGATCACGCGCGCGCTGGTGAAGCTGCTGCAGGAGCGCACCGCCGACGGCTACGTGTTTCGCACCGATCTGCGGCTGCGCCCGGACCCTGCCTCGACCCAGATCGCCATCTCCACGGCGTCGGCCCTCGATTACTACGAAAGCCGCGGGCAGAATTGGGAGCGCGCCGCGCTGATCAAGGCGCGCCCATGTGCCGGCGATCTGCGCGCCGGTGAAGCATTGCTCGGCGAGTTCTCGCCCTTCATCTGGCGCAAATATCTGGACTTTGCCGCGGTGGCCGACGTCCACAACATGAAGCGGCAGATCCACGCCTATCGCGGTCACGACCAGATCGCGGTCGAGGGCCACAATATCAAGCTCGGCCGCGGCGGCATCCGGGAGATCGAATTCTTCGCCCAGACCCAGCAACTCATTGCCGGCGGGCGGCATCCCGAATTGCGCACCAAGGAGACACTGCGGACGCTGGACGTGCTGGCCGATGGGGGCTGGATCGGGGAGGGCGTACGCGACGATCTCGACGCCGCCTATCGATTTCTGCGCGCCGTGGAAAACCGCCTGCAAATGGTCGGCGACGAGCAGACCCACACCTTGCCACCCGATCGGGAAGCGCTCGAACGCTTCGCCCGTTTCGCGGGCTTTGCGGATCGGGATGCCTTTGCGGACGCCCTGGTCGCCCATCTGCGCACCGTGCAGCGCCACTACGCAACGCTGTTCGAGAGTGCGCCCGGCGTCGAGGCGGGTCATCGCGTTCTGCTGTTTCCACCGGACGCCGACGACAAGGAAACCCTGGACCGGCTCACCGAGATGGGGTTTCGCCATCCGCTCGAAGTGTCCGCTCTCGTGCGGCGCTGGAGCACCGGGACCCACGGGTCGCTGAAAGGCGAGTTCGCGCGCGGCCAGCTCGCTGAGATCCTGCCCGTGCTCCTCCACCAGTTCGCGCGTTCGGCGAACCCCGACGCGGCCGTCATCGCTTTCGACCGCTTCCTCGCCGGGCTTCATGGCGGCGGCCGACTGTTCTCGCTGTTGCGGCAGAATCCGGATCTCGTCGCGCTGATCGCGCTCGTGCTCGGCACCGCGCCACGGCTGGCGGACGGCCTCGCGCAGTTTCCACAGGTCATGGATGCCGTGGTCGATCCGAGCTTCTTCGGCGCGTTGCCGGAAGAATCCGAAATCGCGGACGGCCTCGACCGCTCGCTTCAACAGGCCGGATCGTACGAGGACTTTCTCGATCGCATCCGCATATTCGCACAGGAACAGATGTTCCTGATCGGAACGCGCATCCTGTCGGGGACGGTGTCGGCGGAGCAGGCGGGCGAGGCGTTCGCCCGGCTGGCGGATGTGCTCACCCGCTCCCTCCACCGCGCGATCGAACAGCAGTTCGCCCAGCAGCATGGTCGCATCGCAGGGCAGGAGACGGCGATCCTCGCGCTCGGAAAGCTGGGCGGGCGCGAGATGACGGCAAGTTCGGACCTCGACATGATCGTGGTCTACGACTTCGATCACGAACGGCCGGAATCGAGCGGGCCGCGCCCGCTCTATGGCGGCCAGTATTTTTCGCGGCTGACGCAGCGGTTGATCAGCGCGCTGACGGCGCAGACCAATTATGGCGTGCTCTACCAGGTCGATATGCGGCTGCGGCCTTCCGGCCGCTCAGGACCGCTTGCGACCCGGATCGACGGCTTTGCCGGCTATCAGGAGGACGAAGCCTGGACCTGGGAGCACATGGCGCTCACGCGCGCGCGCGTCGTGTCGGCTTCGCCGCAGTTCGCCGCACGCGTGGAAGAACTCATCCGCACCGTGCTGTGCCGGCCGCGCGACGCGGAGATGACCGCCGGCGACGTCGTCGAAATGCGCAAGGCGATCGCGACCGAGAAGGGCGACAGCGAGCGTTGGAACCTCAAATATGTCGCCGGCGGACTGGTCGACGTCGAGTTCATCGCCCAATATCTGCAGCTTGTTCACGCGGCCGCGACGCCCGACATTCTCGACACCTCGACCGCGCGCGTGCTCGAGAAGGCCTGGCGGCTGGGTGTACTCACGACCGAGGACGCCGAGATCCTGCGCCCCGCGGTACGGCTCTATGATGATCTCACACAGATCCTGCGCCTCTGCCTGTCGGGGCCGTTCGACCCGAGTGCGGCGGCGCCTGGCCTCATGGGACTGCTCGCGCGGGCGGCGGACGTGCCCGATTTTGCCACCCTCGATGCTTTCCTCGCCGAAACGCAGACCAAGGTGCGCGCCAGCTTCAACCGCATCCTCGGCGCGTCGCTTTGAGTGGCGTCCAGGCTCAGGGGGCGCGTTTGCGGGCGCGCCGGCTCTGTTGCGACAGGAGCATCCGGCGGCCCGCCAGGTCCGTCCTGTCCGTCACTTCAGTTCAAATTCCACCAGCTCGACGCGGGTTGTCCCGATATTGCGGACGGTGCGCGTGGCACCCGGCTCCTGCCAGTAGAAATCGCCAAGTCGCAGTGCCATGCCGCGATCGGGCGCGCCGGGAACGCTCTCGGCGATTTCGCCGCCGTCGATGATGACCCGAAGGCCGGGGGCTTTCTGGGTGATGGCCGCCGCCGCCTGTCCGGGCTCGAGCACCAAGCGCCATGCGCGAACGCGCTCATTGTCGATGAGCTGGGTATAGCCGACGCCTTCGCGCGGACCCGGCGAGAAGCGGCCCGGCTGCGCATCCAGCAAGGTGACGACGATGTTGTGGAATGCGGTGGGGCCGACATTGTTGACCCTGTGCGTCATCGCCTTCTTGGAATAGGCGGTGTAGGTCACGCTGCCGCGGGGATTTCGGCGCGGCGGTGTCGGCGCCTGGCCAAGCACCTGGCCGGCCTGGTCCGCTTCCTCGATCAGTATGCTGATCTGATCCGCGGAATGGATGTGGTAGCCGGCCGAGCGTTGCGACGGGATGTTGACCCGCAGCAGGGCCACATAGTCGTTGCGAAACACCGGCACGTGGTATGCCGCCTGGTCGACCGGTACGCCCGGCCCTTCGTCCTGCGCTGCCGCCGGCAGCGCGAGCGCGAGGGCGCAGACAAGAAGCGACGCTTCCAACAGATGGCGCATTTAATCTCCTCCCTTGCGGGCTCGTCGCCTTCATCGGCGATCGAAGTTGATGCAAGATCGTCCCGTGGAAACCAAAGACTGCGCTTCGTCCGGAACGGGCGCAAGGCCGGCCGGAGATATCCGGCGGCGCGCCGCGCGCATGACCGCACCCGATGCAGCTTACGCCCGCGAGAGTGAACCATGGGACTAGTGCGGTGGATTTGAAGTTCCTTAGTTATAGCCGCGCGTTTTGTAGGAACTTCAAATCCAAAAACCGCACTAGAATCATAGATTGCTAGTGTCCCTTTGATTCCGAAGTTCGCAAATGAGTGTGCCGCGCAATGATGCGAACTTCGGAATCGGGACACTAGCCCGCCGTCGCATCCTCGCTCTCGCGGCGGGCGCTGCTGCGGCTCCCTTCGGCGCCGCATGGGGATGGGCGCAGGCCTATCCGAGCCGGCCCGTGCGGGTGATCGTTCCGGTCGCCGCCGGCGGCGCGAATGACACCACCGCGCGGCTGTTTGCCCAAAAGCTCGGCGAGCTTCTGGGGCAGCAGTTCTACGTGGAGAACCTGGCCGGCGCGGGCGGCAATCTCGGCATCGGCGCCGCGGCGCGCGCGGCGCCGGACGGTTACACGCTGCTCGCCGCCGGCGGCAACTTCGTCATCAACCCGAGCCTCTATGCCAAGATCCCGTACGATCCCGAGCGGGATTTCGAGGCGGTGAGCTTGATGTGCTCATCGCCTCACGTGCTCGCGGTGCATCCTTCGGTCGCGGCGCGCGACGTCAAAGAGTTCATTGCGTTGGCGAAGGCGAGCCCGGGCAAATTGAGCTACGCGTCGGCGGGGCGGGGTACGCCGGCGCATCTCGCAGGCGAACTCTTCAAGCTCGCATTCGGCGTCGACATCACTCACGTGCCGTTCACCGGCGGGGGCCCGGCCATGACGGCGACGCTCGGAGGGCATACTTCGTGCGTGGTCTCTGCGCTGCCGACGGGCGCGCCCTATGCCAAGGCCGGCAATGTGCGGGCGCTCGCGATGATGAGCGCCAGGCGCTCCCCGCTGTTGCCTGACGTGCCGACCATGGCGGAAGCGACCGGCACCGGCCTCGAGGCGGATATCGTTACCGGGCTTGTGGCGCCGGCGGGAACACCGAAGGAGGTCGTCGGCCTGCTTCATCGCGCCATCGCGAATATCGTGGCGCCGCCCGAGTTCAACGACCGCCTGCTCGCGCTTGGCTTCGATCCGGTCGCCAGTGCACCGGATCAGTTCGCGGATTGGATCAAAATCGAAATCGCCAAGTGGGGTAAAGTCATTCGCGACGCCGGCATCACCTTGCAGTGACGCCTGCACGATGGCCTAAGCCGCAGCCTCGGCGATTTCATGCTTGCGCAGGGACGTCCGGTCGATCGGCAGCCGCAGCACCACCATTGTGCCTGTCCCCGGCGTCGAGCGGATGCGAATGGTGCCGTGGTGCAGTTCGGTGAGCGATTTCGCGATCGCAAGTCCCAGCCCCGAGCCTTGATGGCTCTTGGTGAGCTGGCTCTCGACCTGCTCGAACGGCCGTCCCAATCGCGCCAGCGCTTCCTCGGGAATGCCGATGCCGGTATCCGCGATGGCGATGCTGACCCATCCGCTCGTCGCGCGTGCGCGGATCGTGATGCGGCCGCCTTCCGGAGTGAACTTTACCGCATTGGACAGCAGGTTCAGCACGATCTGCTTCAGCAGGCGGTTGTCGGCCACCAAGCGGATGCCGTGGCCCATCCGGGCGGTGAGCTTGAGCTGCTTGTCGTCCGCGCGCCCCGACACCACGCGCATCGCGTCGTTGAGGAACGGCTCGAGCTCGACCGGCTCGGGATCGAGCCGAATGCGTCCGGCCTCGATCTTGGACATGTCGAGGACGTCGTTGATGACGTCGAGCAGATACTGGCCGCTTTGGTGGATGTCGGTGCAGTATTCGCGATACTTGTCCGTGCCGAGCGGGCCGAACATCCCGGCCGCCATGATTTCGGAGAATCCGATAATGGCATTGAGCGGGGTGCGCAGCTCGTGGCTCATATTGGCGAGGAACTTTGACTTCGCCTGGTTGGCCTCTTCGGCGCGGGTCTTCTCCTCGGCATATTTCTCCGCGAGATCGGCGACCTCCTCGGCCTGCCGCTCGAGCTTCTGTTGCGAGTGGCGCAGATCGGCGACTGTGGCCATCAGGCGCTTCTCGCTCTCCATCAGCTTTTCTTCGTGCAGCTTGATGTTGGTGATGTCGGTGCCGACCGAGACGTAGCCGCCGTCCTTGGTGCGGCGTTCGCTGATGTGGAGCCACCGGCCGTCATCGAGCTGGGCCTCGAAGGTACGGGCGCCGGGAATCTGGCCCTCGCTGGTGACCTTCGAGCGCACGACCGGCTTACGTCCGGCCGCCACCACGGATTCATATGAAGCGCCGGCCTGGATCGCCTCATCGGGCAGATTGTGCAGCTCCTGGAAATTCGAGTTGCACAATACGAGTCGGTTCTGCGCGTCCCAGACCACGAAGGCTTCGGGGATGGTCTCGATGGCGTCACGCAGGCGCAAATCCGCCTCGACCGTGCGCTCGACCAATGTCTTCTGCTCGGTGATGTCGACGGCGATCCCGATCAGATGCGGTCCGCCGTCGCCGGCCTGCTGGACCAGTTCGCAGCGGGCGCGCAGCCACACCCAGTTGCCGTTGGCATGGCGCATCCGGAAGGCGTGGTCGACCAGCGTCGTGGTCGCATCCGCGAGCTGGGCGGCGAGCTCGTACAGACGGATATCGTCGGGGTGGACGAGGGCGTTGACCTCGCCGAAGCTCAGCAGCGTGTCCCGCGGCTTGAGGCCCAGGATTGCGAACATCGAGTGCGACCAGAACACACGCCCGCGGGCAAGATCCCAGTCCCACAATCCGCAGCGTCCACGGTTGAGCGCGGTATCGATGCGCGAGCGCACCGTCTCGTAGATCACGTCGGCTTCGCGCGCGCGGGTCGCCTGCCAGTGGAACGCGAAACCGAGGATCAGGACGACGAAGCCGGTGGTGGCGGAGAGGGTGACGGTCAATGCCGTGTCGGACGCCCAGGCCGCCAGCGCTTCGGCGCGGCTGTGCAGGATCGCGATCTCGCCGTTCATTGCGGGAAGGCTGCGCACCGTCCCAAAGGCCAGGCTGCCGTCAGCGAGGGGAACCTCCAGCACGCCCGCGGCAGCGCCGAAAGTGGTGAGCGGCTGGGTGGGGCCGAGCACGTCGATCAGCCGGCGTCCGAGGATGCCCGGCTCGATCGGCACGATGGTGCTGATCGTGCTGTCGCCGTTGGCGATGAGTTCATGGCGGATGCCGGCGACGATGACGCCGTCGCCGTTGGCGACCAGCACCTGGCGTCCTGGCGCCCGCGCCCAGGCCGGCATCAAGCGCTGGAGCTCAGCCTGAAGCCGGCGCTCGAAGCCCGATTTCTCGGACTTCGAGCGTTCCATCCGCTCGATCCCATCGACGAGAAAATCGGCGCTGCCTTCAATCTGCTTGACGATATCGCCGATCGCCTGGCGACGATGATCCAGCACCTGGACGATCGCGCCGACGCAGATGGTAAGCAGAAACGCGATGATCAACGCCGGGACAGCACGCCGCAAAGCCGGTTCGGCGGTGAGTAACCGCCGATACGCAGGCTTGGCAATCGATTGTGCTAGTCCTTTGATTGAATCTGAGTTTACAGACGCGCTCGCGACCTCGGCGCGCGCCATGGCTCGCCTCCGTTCGGATTCCTCAACACCTTCATCGGAAGGATGTGCCGCATCTCTCCGAATCGCTTTTGATTGGAATCGAAAGATGGCGATTTGTCGAGGGGGTCGTTAAATAATTTTTAAGTTTTGTTAATGGCCGCTTCGGCCTTGATCCGGCGGGGCTTTTTGGCCCCGAGCGGAGGGCCGGGTTCCGTCTCCGGGCGGCGAGCGGGACACCCAGGGTACCGCAGATCAACTTTCCCGGCCCGGCTCATTGACGCCCGCCCCGCGTCCGTCATCGCCCGTGTGCGGGAGCGGATCACGCCGCGGCGAGAGCCCGCTGGACGATGTCGGCCACGTCGGGCGAGGGCGCGGGCGCGGCCGCGACCCGTTGCAGAGCCTTCTCCGCCATCGCGCGCCGTCCGGGCTCGAGCATGCGCCAGCTCTTCAGGGCGGACAACAGCCGCGCCGCGAGTTGCGGGTTCTTGCGATCGAGCGCCAACACCGTATCGGCGATGAAGTCGTAGCCCGCGCCGTCGGTGCGGTTGAACTCTTTCGGATTCGCCAAAGCGAATGCGTGGATCAAGGCGCGCACGCGATTGGGATTGGCGAACGAGAACGCGGGATGTCCGGTCAGCGCCTTGACCCGATCCAAGGTTGCCGGTTCCGGAATGGTGGCCTGCAGCGTGAACCATTTGTCGACGATCAGCGGATCGTCGCCATAGCGGGTGTAGAAATCGTCGAGCGCCGCGGTGCGCTCGGGCACGTCGCGAAGCGACAGCGTCGAGAGCGCCGCCATGCGATCGGTCATGTTGTCGGCGGCCTGATATTGTTGAGCGGCCAGCGACACGGCGTCCGGCCGCCCGGTCGCCACCAGAAGATCGAGACAGACATTGCGCAACGCGCGCCGCCCGGCGCCGGCGGCATCGGGCGTATAAGGCCGACTTTCGGACAGGCGGCGGTAATGATCGAACAGTGGTCCGGCGAGATGGTCTCCGACCACCGCCCGCAAGGCGGAACGCGCGGCGAAAATGGCATCGGGATCGACATCCCGGCCGATCTCACGTGCGAGGTCCGACTCGCCCGGAAGCGTCAGCGCAAGCGCGATGAACGCGGGCTCGAGCGTGCCGTCGCCGAGCACCGCGCCGAGCGCGTCGAGCAGGCCGCTATCCCGTCGCGCCGGCTTCCCCGCACGCAAGTTTGCGACGTTGTCGAGCAGGAGACGCGTCGCCAGCGTCTGCAATGCCTGCCAGCGATTGAACGCGTCGACGTCGTGCGCGGCCAGGAATCTCAGGTCGTCGGCGGACAGGTTGGCGACGAGCTTGATGGGCGCCGAAAATCCACGATTGAGCGAGGGCACCGGCGGCTCGCCGATATCGCCGAACACGAACGTCTCCGCGGGCCTGGTCAAGGTGAGCACGCCGCGCTCGATCGTCCGCCCGTCGCTGAGCTTCAGCGGCAGGTCGCGCCCGTCGCGCCCGACCAGACCGATCGCGAGCGGGATGACCATCGGCTCCTTGCTCGGCTGCCCGGGGGTCGGCGGCACCGTCTGGGCCACCTCGAGCCGGTAGGTCCTGGCGCGCGCATCATAGCCACCGGTGGCAACCACCTCGGGCGTGCCGGCCTGGGAGTACCACAGCATGAATTGGGTGAAGTCGGCGCCGGAGACATCCGCGAAGCATTGCACGAACTGCTCGATGGTGGCCGCCTCGCCGTCGTGGCGGGTGAAATAGAGATCCATGCCCTGGCGGAACGTCTCCGGGCCTAGCAGCGTCTTGATCATGCGCACGACCTCGGCGCCCTTTTCGTACACCGTCGCCGTGTAGAAATTGTTGATCTCATGGTAGAGGCGCGGACGCACGGGATGGGCGAGGGGCCCCGCGTCTTCGACGAACTGGTGGGCGCGCAAGCCTCGCACGCGGCTGATGCGCTCGACCGCGCGCGAGCGCGCGTCGGCCGAGAACTCCTGATCGCGAAATACCGTGAGCCCTTCCTTGAGGCAGAGCTGGAACCAGTCGCGGCAGGTGATGCGATTGCCGGTCCAGTTGTGAAAGTATTCGTGGGCGATGATCGCCTCGATCCGCTCGAAGTCGCTGTCGGTGGCCGTTTCCGGCGAGGCGAGCACGTATTTATCGTTGAAGACGTTGAGCCCCTTGTTCTCCATCGCTCCCATGTTGAAGTCGGAGACGGCGACGATCATGAAAATATCGAGATCGTATTCGCGCCCGAATGCGGTTTCGTCCCACCGCATGGCGCGCTTGAGCGAGTCCATGGCGTAGACGCAGCGCGCTTCCTTGCCGGCTTCGACGTAGATGCGAAGCGTGACGTCGCGACCCGACATGGTGCGAAAACGATCCTCGACGCAGGCCAGCTTTCCGCCGACCAGCGCGAACAGATAAGACGGCTTCGGAAACGGGTCGTGCCAGACCGCAAAATGCCGGCTCGTGCCGGGCAGGTCGCCGGAGGCGACGAGATTTCCATTGGCGAGCAGCACCGGCGCGTCGGCCTTCTCGGCCTCGATGCGGGTGGTGTAGACCGCCATGACATCGGGACGGTCGAGGAAGTAGGTGATGCGGCGAAAGCCCTCTGCCTCGCACTGGGTGCAGTAGATCGCGCCCGAGCGGTAGAGACCCATGAGCTGGGTATTGGCGGATGGATCGATGACGGTCTCGATCTCCAGCCGGAACGGGCGCTGCGGCGGTTGCGCGATGGTGAGCCGGTCGGCGGTCGCGACGAACTGTTCGGGAGGGATCGTCGCGCCGTCGAGTTTCAGCCCCCGCAGGTTCAGCCCATCGCCATCGAGCGTGAGCGGCGCGGGCGCCGCGCCGTTTCCGTTGGGCCGCAGCGCCAGGGTCGCGCGCACCCGCGTCGCGGCAGGATCGAGCTTGACGTCGAGTTCCACCGTCTCGACGACCCAATCGGGCTGGCGGTAATCTTCCAGACGAACGGGACGGGCTTCTTCGGTGCGCATATCGATTCCATATCGCTGTGAGGCCCTGGCGGGGACTATGCCGCGGGCGTTGGTCGGAGGCTTCTAAATCGGGACGTTTTTACTCATATACCCTGAATTGGCTTCCTGCTTTAATCGCTTCCCAGAACACCGCAACCCAATGTAAGGGTGCACCGACAATTTCGGGAGGACTATGATGACGGCTCTTCGCACGACCTTGCTGGCCCTGTCGACGGTGGCGGCCACCGCTTTTGGCGGCTCTCTCGATGCATCGGCCCAGGCCTATCCCAATCAGGTCGTCCGCATCGTCGTTCCGTTCTCCGCCGGCAGCATCACCGACGGCCTTGCTCGCATTCTCGCCGACAAGCTCGGCGACCTTTGGAAGCAGCAGGTGATCGTCGAAAACCGCCCGGGACTCCCGGGAACGACGGCGGTCGCCAAGAGCGCGCCGGATGGCTACACGCTGATGCTGACCTCGAACGGGCACACGATCGCCAGCGCTATCAACAAGAGCATCCAGTACGACCCGGTCAAGGATTTCGCCGGGGTCTCGCGGGTCGCGGCGGTGCCGCTGGTCGCGATCGTCCCGCCCGACTTTCCGGGGAAGACGCTGAAGGATTTCATTGCGGCTGCGAACGAAAAGCCGGGCCAGCTCAACTTCTCCTCGGCCGGGATTGCCAGCACTTCGTATCTGTCGGCTGAAATTCTAAAGCAGGATGCCAAGATCAACATCCAGCACGTGCCCTATAAGGGCGCGCCCGAGGCCACGACCGCCGTCATCCGCAACGACGTGCAGATGTACATGGCGCCCATTCCGTCCACGCAGGAGCTGACCGCAACGGGCAAGGTCAAGGCGCTCGCCATCAACTCCGCCAAACGCGTTCCGCAATTGCCTGATGTGCCGACCGTTGCCGAGACGTTACCGAACTACAAATACGAGTCCTGGTTCGGCGTGCTTGCACCGGCCGGAACGCCGCAGGCGATTCTGACCAAGGTCAGCGAGGACATCGCGAAGGTTCTGGAGATGCCCGACGTCAGGGAGAAGCTGCTGGCGCAAGGTTCGATTCCCTCGCCCACCACGCCGGCCGAGTTCGACGCCATCAACAAGTCCGACACCGAGCGTTACGGCAAGATCCTCAAGGACGCCGGCATTACGCCGCAATAACGCTGGGCTCAGGCTCGCATCGCGCCGCTGTCGGCGCGCAGCGCAAACCGAACGAGCGGCACCGCCGGGCGGCGCCAGACACATCGTCACGAGACGGCGTGCGTGGTGCGACCGTCCCTCGGAGCGTCGCAGCGGTTGGCGCCGGACTGCTGATCGACGCACAGCCAGATCCTGCCCCACACGCGTCGTGAGCGCGGCCCGCACCGGTGGGCAGCGACCCACGGCGAGTTCGCCGAAAGCCGCCTCGCTGGCGGCGTTCTCGCAACGGGGGTAGCATCCACGATTACAACAACAAGTATTCGGGAGGAGACCATGGCTTTCTGCGCTTGCAGTTCGTGCGCCCCGTCGCCTGCGGTGTCGCGCCGCCAATTCCTCTGCACCACCGCGGCCAGCGCCGCCGCTGCCTCGACCGTCGCGGGCGCGATCGTGGGAACTGCGCGTGCGCAGCAGCCCGGCGGGGGGGCCGCTCCGGGACGGGCCATTCTGATCAAGGGCGGCTGCGTGCTCACGCTCGACCGAGCGATCGGCGATTTCGAGCAGGCCGACGTGCTGGTGGAGGGCGGGAAGATTTCCGCCGTGCGTCCGAACATCAGCGCGCCAAACGCCGAGGTGATCGATGCGGGGCGCATGATCGTGATGCCAGGGATGGTCGATACCCATCGCCACATGTGGCAGGGCATCTTGCGCAACGTGCTCCCCGACGGCTCGCTCGAGGATTACCGCAACGTCGTCCAGCGGACGTTCGGCGCGAAGTATACGCCCGACGACGTCTATGCTGGCGATCTGTTCAGCGCACTCGGCGCCATCGACAGCGGCGTGACCTGTATCCTCGACTGGTCGCACATCCATAACACGCCGGAACACAGCGACGCTGCGGTCAAGGGCCTGGCGGAGTCCGGCGTGCGCGCGATCTTCGCCTACGGCAATCCGCAGAACGAGACCGGGCGCTATTGGGAAATGCAGGGGCACAAATATCCCGGCGATATCGCACGCCTGCGCAAGCAGTACTTCTCGAGCGAAGATCAACTGCTCACGCTTTATATGGCCGCCCCGTCGGCGTCCCCGGAGCTGATCCTGGGGGCGTTCAAGGCCGCTCGCGACGTCGGTGCTCGGATCACGATCCATGCCGGCGTGGGTGAATTCGGCCGCAATGCGCTGCTCGAGAAGCTCAACGCGGAGAAGGCATTGAAATCCGACACGACCTACATCCACTGCTGCACGCTCAACGACACCGAGTGGAAGCTGATCAGGGACACCGGCGGCACCGTCTCCATCGCCGGCTATGTCGAGATGTTGATGGGGCACGGCAACCCGCCCATCCAGAAGGCGATCGATACCGGCATTCGTCCGTCGCTCAGCGTCGATGTGGAAACCTCCGTGCCCAACGATTTCTTCCAGCAGATGCGCACCGTCTTCTCGCTGCAGAAGAATGAGGTGTGGGCGCGGCGGCTGTCGGGCGACAAGAATCCCGCCGAAGTTCCTGACGGCGCGCGAGGTGCTTGAATTCGCCACCATCGAAGGCGCACGGGCCAACGGCCTCGAGCGCAAGGTCGGCACGCTCACGCCGGGCAAGGATGCGGACATCATCCTGCTGCGCACCGACCGGCTCAACGTGATGCCGATGAACAATGCGGTGGGCGCGGTGGTCACCAGCATGGGCCCGCAGAACGTCGATACGGTCCTGATCGCCGGCAAGGTGATGAAGCGCAACGGCCAACTGGTCGGCGTCGACTTCGACCGCCTCACGCGGATTGGCGACCAGGCCCGCGACCGGCTCTATGCCAATGCCAACGTAAAAAACGTGCGTCTCTGAACGTCGACCACGGGTCGGCGCACCGCTCATCAGCAATTCGATGCGCGCGGGAAAGCGCGCAACTTGGGCTGTTCCGATCCTGAGCCAGCGCCGAATATCATGTTGCGTCGATCCCGGGTCATCGGCTCCGCTGCAGGCGGCGCCGACATCTGGAAAGATGGCTGCGTTGCGTTTGAATAGTGGGAATGGACATGCCTGATCGGTTCGATGTCGTCGTCGCGGGTGCCGGGCACAACAGCCTGATCGCCGCCGCCTATCTCGCCAAGGCGGGCTATCGCTGTCTGGTGCTGGAGGGCAGGCAGGTCGTGGGCGGCAATTGCGTCACGGAGGAGCTGACGCTTCCTGGCTTCCAGCACAACTCGTGCGGAACGGCCCATGTCGTGATCCAGGATAGCCCGATGCTGCGCAACGACGAGCTCGGGCTCGGAGACTACGGACTGGAATACATTCATCCCGAGATCGTGGTGCACGTTCCGTTCCCGGATGGCACCTATCTGACGCAGTACCACGACATCGACCGGACGTGCGACGAGTTCGCCAAGTTCTCCAGGAAGGATGCCGCCGCGTATCGGCGCATGATCGCCGACTACGACGCGGTCAAGCCGATCTTCGACGCCGTCTCCTACACGCCGATCGGTTGGGGCAAGCCGGTCAACGAGCGCCTCGCCGAACATCCCGACGGCAAGCAGTGGCTGCGCCGCATTGCGATGTCGGGTTGGGATATCATCCGCGACAATTTCGAGGACGATCATTGCCGCTCGTTCATGCTGTGGATGGCGTTCCAGACCGTGGTACCGCCGGAATGGCCGATGTCGGGACGGCTTGCATATTCGCTGGTTCATGGCCGTCAGCGCTGGAGCTGGTGCGTGCCCAAGGGCGGGTCGGGGACGTTCTCGGGCGCGCTCGCCCGGCTCATCGAAGCGCATGACGGCGTCATCCTTACCGACAAACGCGTGTGCCAGCTGATCCTCGAGAACGGCCGCTGCACCGGTGTCGAATGCGTCGATGGAAGCTCCTACCGTGCCACCAAGGCCGTGCTGTCGACGGTTCACATCAAGCACCTCGTCGACATGGCGCCGCGCCAGGCGTGGGGCGACGACTTCGTCGCGGGTGTCGACACCTGGCAAGCCGGGCCCACGTTGTTCGTCACGCACTATGCGACCACCGAGCCGATGCGGTTCGCGGTCGATGGTGGCGTGCGCGAGCCGATGGCGGTGGGACTCATGTCGACGGCCACGCGAGCCTTGCGCATGGGTTACGACTATGCGCGCGGGGCAGTGAATATCGAGGAACCGGTGTTGCTTGCGGTCTGTCCGACGCTCGTGGATCCGGGACGGGCGCCGGCGGGCAGGCACACGGTCAAGGTGATCGGATTTCAACCTTACGATCTCAAGGAAGGCCCCCAGCACTGGGACGAGATCAAGGAGCGGGTTTCGCAGGCCAACCTCGACCACCTGCGGCGGTTCGCGACCAACCTCACGGACGACAAGATTCTCGCGCGGGTGGTCGAGAGCCCGCTCGATCTCGAACGCATAAATCCGCACAATTGGCGAGGCTCCTGCCATGGCGGCGCACAGAACCCGGCGCAGTCGGCGAACATGCGGCCGGTGCCCGGCTGGGCGTCCCATCGCATGCCGATCCCGGGTCTCTACCAGACCGGGTCGACCACTCATCCCGGCGGGTCGATTTCAGCCGGACCCGGCCGAAACGCCGCGGCCGTGATGCTCAAGGACTTCGACAGCAGCCTTGACGAGGCCATCGCAAGGAAGAGTGCAGCAAGGGTCGCCGAGACTGCGGCCGATTGAGCGCGGGAGCAACGTCAATGGCACCATCTGGCAGCGCGATCTTCCGCTCGCTTTTGGTTGGCATCGCGGGCGTACTGGTCTCATCCGTTGCGACCGGGCAGACACCGGCCGATCCACCTTATCCCGGCCAGGCGGTTCGCCTAGTGGTGCCGTTCTCTGCCGGCAGCGTCACCGATCTCCTGGCCCGCATCATCGGCGAGAAACTCGGCGAACGCTGGGGCCAGCAGTTGATCGTGGAGAACCGTCCCGGCATCCCCGGAACCGCGAGCGTGGCGAAGTCCGCACCTGACGGATACACGTTGATGCTGACATCCAACGGACATACCGTTGCCGCCGTCCTCAACAAGAACCTGCCGTTCGATCCGGTACGGGAATTCTCCGGCGTGACGCAGGTCGCCTCGGTGCCGCTGGTTTTGATCGTGCCACCCAACTCGTCGGCAACGACGCTGAGGGAACTGGTCGCGCTGGCCAAGGACAGACCGGGTGCGCTCAACTTTGCTTCATCCGGCCTCGCCAGCACGGCGTACATCTCCGGCGAACTGTTCAAGCAGACCGCTCAGATCGATATTGTGCACGTGCCCTACAAAGGCGCGCCGGAATCGCTGACCGGCATCATGCGCGCTGATTCCCATATGTTTTTCGCCGGGATCAATATCGCCCTGGACCTGATCCAGTCGGGAAAGGTGCGGCCGCTCGCGGTGGCGACGCCCAAGCGCATCGCAACGCTGCCGGCCGTTCCGACCTTCGCCGAGGCGGGTATGCCGGAGTTCGAATACGATGCCTGGTTCGGCGTCATGGCGCCGGCCAACACGCCCATCGCCATCCGCACCAAGGTCAGCCAGGATGTCGCGGCGGTCTTGCGGACGGCCGAGGTGCAGAGGCGGTTGGAAAGCCAGGGAGTGGTGACGGTCGTCAATGCGCCGCAGGAATTCGATGCGCTGATCAGGTCCGATACCGAGCGCTTCGGAAAGATGCTCAGGGACGCGGGCGTCGCCGCCAACTAGGACCGCCGCCTTGGCGAGCAACGCTCTGTCCTGCGCCACGGAGGTGCTTGTATGCGAGCCATGGTGCTCGAGACGGCGCGGACGCCGCTGCGGATGCGCGAACGGCCGACGCCAGTGCCCGCGGCGCGGGAGATATTGCTCGAGGTCGCGGCCTGCGGCGTCTGTCGTACCGATCTGCATGTGGTCGACGGGGAGCTTGCGAATCCGAAGCTTCCGCTCATCCCTGGCCATGAGATCGTGGGGCGGGTGGCCGTATTGGGGGCGGACGTGGCGGGCTTCGCGGTCGGCGAGCGCATCGGCGTGCCCTGGCTCGGCTACACCTGCGGCGTCTGTCCGTATTGTCGTGCCGGGCGGGAGAATCTGTGCGATCGGCCGCTGTTTACCGGCTACACCCGAGATGGCGGCTACGCGACGCATGCGCTCGCCGATGCGCGCTTCTGCTTTCCGTTGCCCGAGCGGAGGGATGACGCCGAGATCGCACCGTTCCTCTGCGCCGGGCTGATCGGCTGGCGCAGCTACCGCATGGCAGGCGCGCAGTGGGAAGGGCAGGGCGCAGGGTCCGAACGGGAAAGTCTGCAGGCCCTTGGCCTCTACGGCTTCGGCGCGGCCGCGCACATTCTCGCGCAAGTCGCGGCCTGGCAAGGGCGTCGTGTCTATGCCTTCACCCGCGGCGGCGACACGGCGGCGCAAGCATTTGCAAAGTCGCTCGGAGCGGTCTGGGCCGGCGGCTCCGACGAGATGCCGCCCGAGCCGCTCGACGCCGCCATCATTTTTGCACCGGTGGGCGCGCTGGTTCCGCTGGCGCTCAAGGCGGTGAAGAAGGGTGGGCGGGTGGTCTGCGGCGGCATTCACATGTCCGACATTCCGCGCTTCCCCTATTCCCTGCTGTGGGAGGAACGGCATGTCGTGTCGGTCGCGAACCTCACCCGAGCGGACGCCCGTGAATTTCTGGACATCGTGCCGCGGGCCGGCGTAAAGACCGAAGTCACGCGTTATCGGCTTGATGCAGCCAACGACGCGCTCTCCGACCTGCGCGAAGGCCGCCTGCAGGGCGCGGCCGTGTTGACGCCGTAACGCTATTTCGAGGCCGGCGCCGGCTCGGCGTGTCCGAGCACGCGCTTGATCGAAGGAAAGCGCAGCCGCAGCGCGCGTTCTACCTCGTCGACCCCGTCGTGCACGTTCGCCACGCTCAGCGTCTGGTCCACGACGCAGTGGAAATTGACGATCTCGCCGCCCTCCGCCTCGCGCACCCGCACATCGTGGATCGTGCGAACGAATTCGTGCTTCGCTGCGATCTCGGACAGCGCATTGTGCACGGCCGTGATCCGTTCCGGCGGGGCCTCGCGCCCGGGCTCATCATAAGGTTGCAGCGGTTCGATATGGGTGTCGACCTCCACCTCCGGTCCCAGTTCCTCGCGGATCGCGTCTTCGAGCCCGCTCGCGATGTCGTGCGCGGCACCGAGCGACAGCGATCCGTCGACCTCGAGATCAAGGGAGATGGCGAGCCGTCCCTCGATCTCGTGCACGGTGACGTGATGCACCGCCAGCGCGCGATTGCGCGCGGTGACCATGACCCGTTCGAGCACGGTCTCGTCGTCGAGTGCGCGTGGTTCCGTGGTGACTGTCACCTCGGCGGCCGACCTTTCGAAGCGCACGGCTTCGACGATACGGTTCTTGAGCGCCGCCACCCGATCGAGCGGCAGCGTGCGGCTGACCGCAACGACCAGGTCGACGAACAGCACTTCACCGACCTGGCGCACGCGCAGCCGTTCGATCTCCACCACGCTGGGAACGCGGGTCACGGCGGCGGTGATTCTGTCGGCGACGCCGGGTGGGGCGGTATCCGTCAGCGTATCGATGGTGCGTCGGGCAAGCCGCCAGCCCGCAATGCAGATGACAACCGATACAACTATCGCTGCCACCGAGTCGGCCCGCGCATAGCCGAGCGTGATGCCGACCAGCCCGACCACGACGGCCAGCGACGACCACATATCGGAAGAGAAATGAAGCGCGTCGGCTTCCAGCGCCTCGCTCGACGTCTGTTGGGCAGTCCGGTAGAGCACGCGGGCTCGGAAGAAGTCGACGACAATCGAGAGCAGCATGACCGCGAATGCCCAGCGCGTTGCCTCGACCTGCGGCGGGTCGGCGCTCATGAGCCGTTTCGCCGCCTCCCAGATGACGACACCGGCGAGCCCGAACAACAGCGCCGTTTCCGCGAGCGCGGTCACGCTTTCGACCTTGCCGTGGCCGTAATGATGTTCGGCGTCGGCCGGCTTGCCGGAAACGCGCACCGCAAAATACGTCATCACGGTCGCGCCAAGGTCGATCAGCGAATGGGCGGCTTCCGACAGGATTGCGAGCGAGCCGCTCGTCACGCCGACGATGGCCTTTGCCACCGTCAGACCCGCTGACGCGGCGATAGAGGAAAGCGCCACCCGCTGTTTAATGTCTTGCATCACATGCCTGCGCCGACGCGACCGGTAGCGAGGCGCGTCGCGGGCGTCAATGGAGCGAGGCCAATTCCATATTCTTGCTTCCGCAGCCGTTTTGCGGCGATGGGGGAACAAGCAGGAACGCATTTCGCCTGAAAGCGGACGAAGCCGAACAACTGCGTTGCGCCGCGTTTGTCCATCCGCCTAAGTCAATTTCTGTCGGGAAGCATTACTTGAGAGCCTTCGATAGCTTTTCGAACTCGTTTGCGAGCACGCGACCGATCCTTGCCAATGGAATCGGCCGCGTCATGTGCTCGTGTTCGCAATTCATTTCGTAGACAGAAATTCTTCCATCGACATAGGACTTCCACTTGTCTGGTTCAGGCCGGGAGTCGCCCTGTGTGGCTGCAAACAGCAAAACGTCCCCGTGAAACCGTTGCGGAACAAAATTTCTCGCCAAACCACTGTTCTGTTTCAAGACCTGGATGACTGCGTAAACCTGATGCTCCTCAAGGTTCGAGAGCATGTCTCCCTTCCGGCGAAGAATGTTCAACGCACCGGATATTTGCAGTGGTTCGTCGCCGGAATAGTATCCCAGTGCTTTGAGCTGATTGGCAAGCAGCCTTGCGTCGTCAATGGCTGTTTCGTCCTGTGCGCGATCCGGCCTTTCAATGGGGTAACTGTCGAGGAGAGCGAGCAAAGAAACCGTTTCGCCGGCATCCTGAAGCTGAGTTGCCATGGCCTGAGCAACCAGTCCTCCGAAGGACCAGCCGAGAAGATGAAAGGGGCCTTTCGGTTGGACCTGCCGAACGGATAGTCGACGTAGTCCGCGGCCATTTCCTCCAGTGTGCGGGGAGCCATTTCAGGCTGCGTGATCCCGCGTGCCTGCAGTCCATAGACGGGACAATCGATCGGCAGGTGAGCCAGGAGGCCGGAATAGGACCAGCTGAGGCCGCCCCCTGGATGGATGCAGAACAGCGGCGGCAGCTTTCCGGAAGGCCTGAGCGGAAGCAGAGTTTCAAGCGGCGACTGGTCGGCGCGATCGGCGCCGAGCCGTTCGACTAGTTTCTCGACCGTTGGCGCTTCAAACAGGCTGCGGATGGCAATATCCGCATTTAACGTGGAGCGTATGCGGCTGATCAGCCGTGTCGCCAACAGTGAATGGCCTCCGAGCGCGAAGAAGTTGTCATCGATCCCCACACGTTCCAGCCCCAGCACCTCCGCAAACAGGGCGCACAGGATCTCTTCCTGCGGGGTACGTGCCAAACGTCGTCCCGCCACATGTGCCAAGTCCGGCGCCGGTAGCGCTCGCCGATCGAGCTTGCCATTAGGCGTGAGGGGAAGACGATTCAGCATCACAAAGGCCGCAGGGATCATGTATTCGGGAAGGCTACGCGCTAGATATGCACGCAACTCACCCGCATCCACC
>CAVRXD010000024.1:0-320718 GCA_963725065.1 uncultured Alphaproteobacteria bacterium | reverse complement strand
CGCTGGGCGTTGCCGCTCAGGATCTTGGCCTTGTCCTCGTCGCACAACGGGACGGTTTCCATCCACTGCACCGCCGGCTTGTTGGCGACGAACGGCCAATCGACCGCGAACAGGATACGGTCGATGCCGAGCTCCATGACACAGCACAGCAGCGCGGGGTTGGAGAAGTTGCCGCTGGTCGTAATGTAGAAGTGGCCGCAGAAGGCGTCGCGGAAACTCAACGTCTTCGCGCCCGGGCGCGCGAGCGCCTGGTCGATGCGCCACACCAGGAACGGCAGCGTCTCACCGAGGTGGCCGAGGATGATCTTGAGGCGAGGATAGGCGTCGAACACCCCGCTCAGCACCATGCGGATCGCCTGGGTCGCGGTTTCGACCGTGTAGCCCCAGGCGGCGCGCACCACCATCGGGAAGTCCTTGGCGTAATCCTTGTAGTAGGCGTCCATCACCACGGGCAGCGGCACCGACGGGTGCAGGTAGATCGGAATGTCCAACGCCTGGGCGCGTTCGTAGATCGGCCAGAACCGCTTGTCGTCGAGAAACACCTCGTTGGCCAGCCCGTGGATCATCGCGCCCTTGAAGCCGAGCTTGGTCGTCCGCTCGAGCTCGTCGGCGGCCGCCTTGGGGTCGCTGGTCGGCAAGGCGGCGAAGGCTGCAAAGCGCTTCGGGTTGCCGGTCACGACGGCATGGAGCCGATCATTGACGCGTCGCGTGAGGTCCACTGCATCCGCGCCGGAGAGCTTCTGCGCAGACGGAGCGCCATGGGAGAGGACCTGCATGTCGATCCCCGCCTCGTCCATTTCCTTGATGCGCACCTCACCGAGGTCGTGGAGGCGCTTGAGCATCTCCGGATCGCGCACGCCCTCGCCTCCGACAAATTGCGCGGCCAATTCCTTGTCCCAGTAGTGCTCCTCCAGCGCGATGACCGGACATTTCAACCGTGGCAGCATGACGTGCCTTCCCCCGCTCGATGTTGGATGACGCTTCCTAGCAACGGGGAAGGAGCCTGTCACGGCGGCGCTGGAGCGTGGGCGGGTGCAGCAGTACGGGAACGAAAGCACGCAATAGTGGTTGACTATGCCGGATTGCGGCGACTGGAAGGGTTGGCATGTTCAAGTACGCGGTCATCTTCCTCATCGTTTCGCTGATCGCGGGCGCGTTCGGGCTGACGAACGTATCGCAGGTGGCGAAGCGCGTTTCGATGGTCCTGTTTGCGATGTTCTTCCTCGTATTTCTTGCGCTCATGGGCTTTGCCTATCTGGCCAGCGAGGCGATCGACCGACCCGCCCTCGCCCCGGCTGCAACCGCATTCGCATAAACCGCGCGTAAACGCGCAGGCGAGCCCCGCGCGAGTTGCAACCCTGATGTGCCATTGCCGGCACTGGCTGGATCCTCAGGTGAGGGGTTACATCACGGCAACCGGGGACGGGGGCGTTTTGAAGAGGGCAGCCATGGCCCATCTAGTCGATAAGGACTTCGTCCAGCGCGCCAATACCGCGGTGCTGCTCAGCATCCTGTGGGGCGGGCTCGCGGCCTGCGCCATCGGCGCCATGATCTATGACATCGCACACTGGGTGAATGCCTGGTGAGCCTTTACTCGGCGCGTTGTCTTTGCTCCTGATCTGAAGAACAATCCATCCAGACGCTCATCGGCTTTGCCACCCCCGCGCGACGGGGCCCATTCTCCTTGCGGACATGGTTAACAAAACGTGGCGACCCAGGGCGGCGCGCGGGCCCGGGGCGCATCCTGCGTCTTTAGGCAGGATTTAGATAACGAAAATGCGTGGCCCATAATTTCTCGGATTTTCCGAGGTTTGCACCGGGGCTGCGAACAACCAAATCACTGGCAAGAGCGTGCGCGGGATTGGCGTCGCGCGTCGGCGCATCGCAAATCTGCAACGTGGCGCTTGCGCGACCGAGCAGATATATTGCCGCGCGCGTTCATGTTGGGATTCCGGCGTAGGCGCAACAACGGCTAGGGAGGTCTGACATGTCGATCGACTCGGGCGAAGCCAACCAGTTGCAGCGCGCGCTTGCACAATCGATCCGCGAGCATTGGGTCCTGTTCCTGATCGAGGGAATAGTCCTCGTCGTGCTCGGGCTGCTGGCAATCATCATCCCCCCGATTGCCACGATTGCGGTGACGATCTTCCTGGGGTGGCTGTTCCTGATCAGCGGGGTCGTAGGCTTGGTCACCACCTTCTGGGCGCGGCACGCCCCTGGGTTCTGGTGGTCGCTGCTCTCTGCGGCGCTCGCGATCGCCGCCGGTATCGTGTTGCTGGCTTGGCCCGTCAGCGGCGCCGTCTCGCTGACCCTGCTGCTGATCGTGTTCTTCACCATCGAGGGCGTTGTCACGATCATGTATGCGCTCGAGCACAAGAAGGACCTTTCCGGACGATGGGGCTGGATGCTGACCAGCGGCATCATCGACCTCATCCTCGCTGCGATCATCTTGGCGGGGCTGCCCGGCACGGCGGCGTGGGCGCTCGGATTGCTGGTAGGTATCAATATGCTGTTCGGCGGCACCGCGCTGATCGCGATGGCTATGCACGCGCGCTCCGATGCGAGCGTTCCACCGCCGGCGCCGAAGGCCGCGTAACAGCACTACCCTGCCCGCGCCGTCGAAACGGCGGGCATACCATCGCCGGACAAATGGAGCGCCGCCGCTGGCGGCGCTCAGCGGCGGCCTCGCTCGCGGGTCAGACCTCCGCGACCGCCACCTCGACCAGGTTGTCCGAATACGATCCGGCCTGGCCGAAGGTGCAGTGCTTGTCCGAACTGATCGAATTTACCGACGTGCCGCTGCGATTGAGGCTCGGCCAATAACCGACATTGGCCATCACCAGCCCCGGCATGAGATCGTCGCTCAACTCCGCCAGTCCTTCGAACGCGCCGCGGTCGTTGAAGACGCGCACCACGGTGCCGTTCGCCGATGTTGCGCTGCCGTGCGTCGGTCGGATGGATCAGGATCTTCTGTTCGCCCTGCCGGCCGCGCTGGCGTTCCTCGTTGCCGTATTGCGTGTTCAGGAACGCATGCGGCTTGGGCGACACGATGCTGAGCGGATAGCGCTTCGCGAGATCCGGGTTGGAGCCGGGCAATTCGTAGGGCGGGATGTAATCCGGCAGCGGATCGATCGGCTCGCCCGGCTGCATTCCCTCGTACATCGACCGCCAGACCGGCACGACGAAATTGCCGTTCGCGGCGGCGCTCGATTTGAACTCGCATTTGCCCGAGGGGGTCTTGAAGTTGCCCTCGGCATGCGGGACGCGCTTGTCCGGATCCCCGACATTGAGGCGCATGTAGCCCTTCTCCTTGAGCAGATCGAGCGTGATGCCTTGCAGCTGCGGCGAGTCCCAGTCGTAGAACTCCAGCAGCATCTCGTCGTCGGTCATGTCCCAATAGGCGTCGTCGAAGCCCATGGTCTTGGCCAGCCGCCGGAACAGCTCGACATTGGGAATGCATTCGCCCGGCGCGGAGATCGCCGGCTGGTTGAGCATCATGTAGAGATGCCCCCACGTCACCATGAGGTCGTACTGCTCGCCCTGCATCGTCGCCGGCAGCAGGATGTCCGCGTAGCGCGCGGTATCGGTGATGAACAGCTCGCTGACGACCATGAACAGGTCCTCGCGCTGCAAGCCCTGCACGATCTTGGCCTGCGCCGGCGCCTGCGACACCGGATTGGAATTGTACACGAACAAGGACTTGATCGGCGGGTCGAGCGCCATCTCGCCGCTCAGCGCGGATCCGAGCTCGAGCTCGTTGATGACGCGGGTGCCCGGTTTGATGAAGTCCGGCCGGCAGATGCGGTCGAAGCGCGTCGGGAATTCCCAGATCGGCATCTCCGCGGTGCCGCCGCCCACGTGCCGCCAGGCGCCGACCAGGGCCGGAAGGCAGGTGATCGCGCGGATGGCCTGGCCGCCGCCGCGGCTTCTTTCGATCGCCACGCCCTGGCGAATGGCGGATGGCTGGGTCGTCGCATATTCGCGCGCCAGCGTCTGGATGTCGGCCACCGGGATGCCGGTGATCTCGGCAACGCGTTCCGGCGGATAGTTCGCGGCGCGCGCCTTCAGCTCCTCGAAGCCGAGCGTGTATTTCTCGACGTAGTCGTAATCGACCAGACCCTCGGCGATGATGACGTTCATCATGCCCAGCGCGAGCGCGCCGTCGGTGCCGGGCTTGATGACGACGTGCCAGTCCGCCTGCTTGGCCGTGCGCGTGCGCACGGGGTCGATGACCACGATCTTCGCGCCTTTCTTCTGCGCTTCGAGGATGAACGGCCAGGCGTGCAGGTTGGTGCTGATCATGTTCATCCCCCACACGATGATGTACTTCGCGTAGGCGAGGCTCTCGAGGTCCAGTCCACCGGACGGGCCGACCGTCATGATCCAGGCTGTCGACGATCCGGACTCGCAATAGGTTTTTTCCGCCACGGTGGATCCGAGGCGGTTGAAGAACGCGTCCCCGGCCGTAAGCCCGTTGAGCGTGCCCTGATGGCCGAGATAGGCGTGCGGCATGATCGCCTGCGAACCGTAGGTCGCGGTGATGTCGGTCCAGCGGCGCTTGATTTCCGCGAGCGCGTCGTCCCATGAGATGCGCTCGTACTGGCCGCTGCCTTTGGGGCCGGTGCGCCGCATCGGATAGAGCAGCCGGTTGGGATTGTAGTGGTGCTCCGCGAAGCCGTTGAGCTTGACGCAAAGCCCGCCGCGCGTCATCGGGTGATCGGGATCGCCGGTCACGTCGACCAGCTTGCCGTTCTTCACGTCATAGATGAACGCGCACGTATCGGGACAGTCGTGTGGGCATGCGCCGCGCACGACGCGATCGCCAGCGTGTAGGGTCATTGAGGTCTCCTGTGCACTGACCGCGGGACGAAGCGCAACCCGCAGGGACAGTTGCCCGCCCCGCGGCTCGAATGGCCGAACCGATCCTGCTGCAAAGAGAAAGATGCCTGCGACGGGCGGACGAACTCGTTCGTGCCCATGTCAAGAGCTGCGCTCTTCAAGAGCTGGGAATGTTCGCAAACGGGCTCACATTCAACAGCGCATGTCATCATTAGAATAATGATACGAAGGCGGGTCATCCCTCGCAATAGGACGACCGTCCCAAACCTGCGGCTTGTTTGAGCAAAACCGGGCTTTGCCTGAATAAAAATCAGACATCGCGCACAACGATCGTGCAGCGCGGCTGCGACAGCATCGCGGCGCGGGATTGTCTCTTCCCCTGCAGATGGGCGTCCGATATGGCTGTCGCAGACAATGTGCGGCGGTCTCCCGACCCGCATCGTGAACCGTCGACAATCGTGCAGAGCAGATCGTGACCGGCAAATCCGCGACCAAGATCGTCCCCTCCTCCATCCGGCGCCTGACCGACAAAGGCAGCAGCACCGCCACCAGGATACTGGAGGAAGCAAAGAACATATTGGTGGAAGACGGGTTCCTCGGACTTTCGTTTCGTGCCATCGCGAAACGCACCGGGACCACGGTCGGAAACATCGGCTACTATTACGGCACCAAGGACGATCTCATGGTCGACCTTGCGGAGTATATTTTCGATCGCTGGGAATTCCGGCTGCAGCGGGACATGCCGCCGTCCATGACCGACCGGCGGGAGAAGTTCCGCTATTTCATTCGTTACATGATCGACCAGAACAAGCAGCGAAAGACCATGTTCCTGCTGCTGGAGATGTGGGCGATGGCGAACCGCAGCCTGGCGGTCTCCAAGATGATGGACACCTTCTACGGCCGGCTGCGCGATTCGATCGACGGCATGATCGCCGATCTCAATCCGAAGATGGCGGCCGACACGCGCGCGCTCCGGGCCGCGCTGATCACCACGCAGATCGAGGGCCTGATGATTTTGGTCGGGCCGCGCAAGCCCAAGCACCGGGAGTTGGACGGGATCGAGGACGAGGCCCTGGCCCAGATCGAGACCATGGCACTGCGATCGTAGCGGCTGCGCTCAGCGCCGGTGCAGGCGGCGCTCGACCGCCAGCAGCAACATGTTCGCGGCAATGGCAAAGCCAAACAGAAGCAACGTCAGCGCCATGATATCGAGGACCTTGTGGGCCTCCATGGCGCGGATCAGCATGAAGCCCAGGCCCTGATCGGATGCGAACAGCTCACCGATCAGCGTACCGAGCAGCGTGGCCGAGAAGCCGATACGAAGGCCGGTGACGATCTCCGGCAGCGCCGCCGGCAACAGCACCGTGCGCGCCGTCGCGAGCGGCGCGAGGCGAAGCACGCGCGCGGTCTTGATCAGCACCGGACTCGTATTCTTCAGCGCGCCGATGGTGAAGAGCGCGACCGGAAAAAATCCATGCAAGGCGCCGAACGCGACCTTGGCGGATATGCCGAGCCCGAACACCAGCAGGATGACGGGATAGAGCGTGATCTTGGGAATGGAATAAAGCGACGACAGCATCGGCTCGCCCACCTGCCCTGCCAGGCGATTGGCACCGAGCGCGAATCCGAGCGCCAGCCCGCCCGTCAGCGCGATCAGGCAGGCATAAGCGAAGGCAACCGCCGTCGCGGCGGCGTGCGGCCAGAATGTTGCGCTCGCGAGATACTCTCCCGCCCTTCGCAGGGTGGCGCCGGGCGGCGACAGCGCCTCCGGTCCGGCCCACTGAAACAACAGGACCCAGGCCAACCACACCCCGCCGGCCAGCAGGACGTAGTCGAGCAATCGGATGCGCGCCGTCATGACCGGTACCAGCGCCGGTGCAGCGCCTGCTCGAGCGAACCAAGCACCGCATTGACGACGATCGCGAAGCCCAGGATCAGCACCAGCAGGGCATACATCGTTTGGTTGTCGAAATTGTTGTAGGCGAGCGCGACACGCCGGCCGACGCCTTCGGTCGAGAGGATGAATTCGCCGGCGATGACGCCGATCACGCTATAAGCGACCGCCAGCCGCAGTCCCGTCATTAGATGCGGAGACGCGGCCGGCAGCTTCATGAGCAGCGCCGTGCGGACCGGACCGAGCCCCGACACGCGCGCGACCTTCAGCAGCACGCGTGGAACGCGATCGATCGCCGTCACGGTCGCCACGATCATCGCGACAATCCCGAACAGCGCTCCCAGCACGATGAGCGATGCCGGGCCGATGCCGAAAAATACGATCAGCAAGGGATAAAGCACGAAAGTCGGCACCGCATAGTACGAGGTGAAGATCGGATCGAGCACGCGGCGAAGGCGCGGAAGCGCATGCACCAGCAGCCCGATCAGAAAGCCGCCGGCCACGGACAAGGCGATGGCGGCGCCGAGATTGCCCAGCGTGTAGGAGACGTCGGGCCAGAACCAGGGTTCGGTTCCCACTACATGGATGAGCGCGAGCAGCATCTCGGACGGCGGGATCATGGTGAAGCGATCGATGATCCCGGTGCGGCAGAGCAGTTCGACCACAACGACGGCGCCGCCAACGAGCGCAAGCTGAAGGGCGCGAACGCGCGTCATGAGACGCCGAGCGCCTTTTTCGACTCGTCGCGCAGCAGCGCCCAGAGCCGGCCGGTCAGCGCGCCGAAGGTCGGATCGGCGACCAGCGTGGAGTCGCGCTCGCGCGGCCAGCCGGTCGTCACGATGTCGATGAGGCGGCCGGGCCGCGCCGACATCACCGCGACACGGTCCGACAGCAGCGCCGCCTCGTCCAGCGCATGCGTGATCAGCATCACCGTTGCTCCGGTTTCGCGCCAGAGCCGCAGCAGTTCCTCGCCCATCAGCAAGCGCGTCTGTTGATCGAGCGCGCCGAACGGCTCGTCGAGGAGAATAAGACGCGGCCGCAGCACGAGCGTGCGCGCGATGCAGACGCGCTGGCGCATACCGCCGGACAATTGCGCCGGATAGGCGCCGCGGAAGCCGGTGAGACCCATGAACGCAAGCGCCTCGTCCACGCGGCGGGCAATTTCCGCGCCGTCGGTGCCGGCCCGACGCAAGCCGAAAGCGACGTTGTCCCACACGTTGAGCCACGCGAAGGTGGCATCTTCCTGGAACACCACCCCGATCTCGTCGGCGACGGTGCCGGTGATGTCACGGCCTTCCATCTCGATCGTGCCCGACGTCGGCGTGACGAGCCCCGCGATGATCTCGAGCAGCGTACTCTTGCCGCAGCCCGAAGGCCCGACCACGCCAAGGAACTCGCCGCGCCGGAATTCGAGATCGAGCGAGCCGAGCGCCGGCACCGGCCCCTGGGCCGCGCGGGCAGGATAGGTGTGCGAGACGCCGCGCAGCGCGAGGTGGATCTCAGCGGTCGCGCACGCCGCGCCCGGCATGGCTGCCGCGGTCTCGAGGGTGAGCGTGGCCTTCGCCATCAGCGCATGTCCCGGAAAAGTGGGAACCGGTTTTCCGATAAGGACATGCGCAAAGCTAAGGAATCTGGAGCGGGCGGCGCAGGTCTTCATCGAGCAGGCTTTGGTCGATCAGCCTGTTCCAATCGAACGGCTCCTTGAGCTCGCCGACGGAGATGAGCCCGTCGGTGACGGCGGCCAATCCCTCCTTGGAGAAATCACCGCGGCTCCAGTGCTGCCACTCGTAATATTTCGGCAGGATGGCGCTCGCTTCCGCCAGGCTCACCTCCCACACCTTGGCGTAGATGCGCGCAGTTTCCTCGCGGTTGCCATAGACGAACTCGACCGCCTTGCGATGGACGTCGAGAATTTTGCGTAGCGCCTGCGGATTCTTTCCCGCGAATTCCCTGGTCGTCACCGCGACCTGCCAGGTGAATTTGGGATAATACTGATGGCCGTAGAACAGCACCTTGTATTTGTCCGGGGTGATGGTCAGCGCCGGATCATTGAACGGCGCGGCCGCGACCGCGCCCTGCGCCAGCGCGGTCAAGGCCGGCCCGAGGCCGCCGAGCGGAAGAATCTCGACCTTGCCGGTCAACCCCTCCCGCTTGAGCGCGGTGCGGATCACCATCTCGGTGATCGACTTGGGACTGGTGTAGGCCACTTTCTTGCCGACGAGATCCTTGATCGACGCGATACCGGCGTCGGGCTTGGCCGCCCAGGTCAACTCGCCGATGTGGTTCGAGGATGACGCGACCGCCTTGAGCTCGAACTCCCGCAAGGGTTCCCGCGATCGCCGCCGACGTCGCGATCTCGGCATAGGGCAGTTCGCCGGCAAGCATGTTGCGCAACGATGTCCCGCCGCCGGCGCCTGCCGTGATGCCGTCGATGTCGAGTCCGGCCTGCTTGAACATGCCCTTTTCGAGCGCCACCGCCCACGGCAGCGTCGCCACCAGGCGTCCGTACTGGCTGACCGTGATCTTCGCAGCGAAGGCGGGCGTCACGGCGAGGGTCAACGCCATCGCTGTGCTCGCGACTACGGCGTGGAACCGCATGCTTCTCCTCCCGTCGACAGTGCGTTGATCGCACGTTGTATATGCCCACCTTGTACATTAGGCTTTCGACCGCCCGCAAGGTTGCCGCCAACGGGCCAACGAGAGACCGGAGGAACGCCATGAGGATCGCGCATGGGGATCAGGTCGAGGAAAAAATCCGGTTTCACCAGCATCGCCAAGGGATGTTCCGTCATCGCACGGTCGCCGCAGGCGAGCCCGGCACCCCTGGCAATTTCATCCTGGAAATGGTGCGCACCACCGACGACTTCTTCTCCCCGCGCCACCGGCACAACTTCGATCAGTTCCGCTATCAGCTCGAGGGCGAGTTCGACTTCGATCGCAACGGAAAGATGGCGCCTGGCGTTATCGGATACTTTCCCGAGGGCACGCCCTACGGACCGCAGAGCTCGAGCGTCAGCTCGTTGACGCTGGTGCTGCAATTCGGCGGCGCGAGCGGCAACGGCTACATGACCCAGGAGCAGCTGGAAGCCGGCACTGCCGAGCTCAAGGCTCACGGGACATTCGAGAAGGGCGTGTTCCGGCGCAACGAAGGCGAGGACGGCAAACGCAACGTCGACGGCTACCAGGCCGTATGGGAATACGTGAACAAGCGTCCGATGAACTATCCGGCACAGCGCTACCGCGATCCCATCATGATGAGCCCTGAACATTTCGAATGGGTGCCGGTCGAGGGCGCTCCGGGCGTGTGCGAAAAGTTGATGGGGGTCTTCACCGAGCGGCGTTGCGAGGCTCGCTTTCTGCGGCTTGCGCCGCAGGCGCGAATTCGTGCGAGCGGACGCAAGATCTATTTCGTGCTCACCGGCGACGGCCAAGTCAGTGGCCCGGTCAGCGGCCAAGCCTATCGCCGCTACACCACGGTGTTCTCCGAACAGGGGGAAGAGGCCGCGTTCGACGCCGAGACGCCCACCGAGATCCTCGCGTTTGGGCTGCCTCACCTGGAGACGCCGGCGCATTACGCCATCGCCGCGGAATAGACTGATCGGTGACGGCCGCGCGCCGCTCGCACCCGCTCCGGAGAAAAAAATGCGACGGCGCGACGTTGTCGTGATGAGCGCAGCCACCGCGGCCGCCCTGATATGGGGCGCGGCCGCGGCCCAGGAGACACGCCAGAACTATCCGAGCCGGCCGATCCGGCTCATCGTCCCGTCTTCGGCGGGCGGTGTGCACGACGTCATCGCACGCATCTGGGCCGACCGGGTCAAATCATCGCTGGGCTCCATCGTCGTTGAAAATCGCAGCGGGGGCGGCGCTTCCATCGCCATCAATGCGGTCGCCCAGTCGCAACCCGACGGCTACACCTTCCTGCTGGGAAGCACGAGCAACCTGGTGCTGCGCGAAGGCCTGGGCAACCGCGTCTACGACGCCGCCCGCGACCTGGTGCCGGCATCGATCTTCGCCACAACCTCGACGTCGATCACCGTCAATCCGTCGGTGCCGGCCACGACGGTGCAGGAGCTGATCGCGCACATCAAGGCAAACCCGGGCAAGCTCTCCTACGGCTCGGGCGGGATCGGTGCCATCACTCACATCACCGTAGAGATGTTCAAGCAGACGGCCGGCGGGCTCGACATCGTTCACATCCCCTACAAGGGCATGGCGCCGGCGATGAACGATCTGCTCAGCGGAGAAATCGCCATCGGCTTTGCGAATATCACCGCACAGGTGGTGGCGCTCCATCGCAGCGGAAAGATTCGCATCCTCGCAATCAATGCGCCGGCGCGGCTCGCGGCCGTGCCGGATATCCCCACCGCCGCCGAAGCAGGGCTTGCGAACTTCGTCTCGCAGACCTTCTTCGGCGTGTTTGCGGCCGCCGGCACCACGAAGCCGGCGCTCGACAAGATCAACGAGGTGACCCAGACAAAGTGGAGCGACAGCGAGTTCCAGAAACGGCTCATCGACTCCGGCTTCGAGCCGATGCTCGGGCTCGGCCCCGACCAGGCGGCGCGCTACCTCAGCGACGAAATCGCGCGCTGGGGCCCCCTCGTGCAGGCGAGCGGAGTCCAGACGCAACAATGAGTACGCGGCTCAGTCCATTGTCCTTCGGCAAGCATAATGCGGAATGAGCGACCTTCGGGGTTGATGGGCCGATCGGTTCCGCGCCTGGAGGACGCCAAGCTGTTGCGCGGCGCCGGACGGTTCGTCGACGACATCGACCTCCCGGATGTGCTGCATGCGACCTTCGTCCGCAGCCCGGTCGCCCACGGACTGCTGCAGCGCGTGGACGCCAACAAGGCGCGGGCCATGCCCGGCATCCGCGCGGTCCTGACCTATGCCGATCTGCGCCCCGTGCTCGCATGCGACCGCATCCCGCTCGCGTTGCCGGTCCCCGCGCTGCGGTTTCACGTCGACCCGTGCGTCCTCGCCCGGCAGGAGGTGTGTTACGTCGGCGAACCTGTTGCATTGGTCGTGGCCGACAGCAGGCAACAGGCCGAGGATGCCGCGGCCTTGGTCGAGCTCGACGTGCGTCCCCTGCCCGCGGTGCTCGAGCCGCGCGCGGGCCTCGAGCCGGGCGCGCCCAGGGCGCGGCTCGACTGTCCCGACAATCTGGTCGCCCATTGGGTGGTGGAATACGGCGATGTCGAGCGCGCATTCGCCGGCGCAGACCACCGGATGTCCGAGCATTTTCGCATCCACAAGGGTGGCGGACACTCGATCGAGGCGCGCGGCGTGCTCGCGCGCTTCGACGCAACCGACGAGTTGCTCACGGTCTGGGACAGCACGCAGATGCCGCACAAGACCAAGCGGGTCCTGGTCGAGGCCCTGGGTCTGTCGGAAGAGCGCGTTCGCGTCATCGCGCCCGATGTCGGCGGCGGCTTCGGTCCCAAGAACCCATTCTATCCCGAAGAGCTGGCGGTCCCGGCGGCCGCGTTGCTGTTGGGCCGCCCGATCAAATGGATCGAGGATCGCCGCGAATGCTTCACCGCCACCAATCACGAGCGCGAGCAGGATTGGGAGATCGAGGCGGCGGTCGACCGCGGCGGCAGGCTGCTCGCGATCCGCGGCCATCTGCGCCACGACCACGGCGCCACGACGCCGTCCGGCCTGTCGCTGCCGCAGAATTCGGCCACGAATTTCATCGGCCCATATGTCCTGCCGGCGTACCGGCTCGAGGTCTCGCTCTGCCTCACCAATCTGGTGGCGGCGACGTCGACGCGTGGCGCCGGACGCACGCAGGGCACCTTCGTGATGGAGCGCATGCTCGATCGTATCGCCGACGAGCTTGGCCTCGGCCGCGATGAGGTGCGCCGGCGCAATCTCATCACGCCGCAGCAGATGCCTTACGTCACGCCGGTCACGACCCGCGACGGTCTGCCGATGACCTACGACAGCGGCGATTATCCCGAGTGCCAGCGCCGCGCGCTGGCGGCGGCCGGGTGGACGGATTTCCCGGCGCGCCGCGAGGCCGCCCGCAGGGAGGGGCGCCGGCTCGGCATCGGCCTCGGCAACTACGTCGAAGGCACCGGGCGCGGCCCGTTCGAAAGCGCCGGCGTCCGCATCGGACCATCCGGAAAGATATTCGTCACCACCGGGGCGGCCGCGCAGGGACAGGGAACGCGCACCATGCTGGCGCAGCTCGCCGCCGGCGTGCTCGGCGTCGCCCCGCAGCAGATCCACGTCACCGACGGCGACACCGCGGCCAGTCCGCTCGGGCTCGGCGCCTATGCCAGCCGGCAGGCCGTGACCGCCGGCAATGCCGTCCACCAGGCTGCGCTGATGGTCGCCGACAAGGCGCGGCGGGCGGTATCGACCATGCTGGAGGTCGCGGCCGACGACCTCGAGCTGATCGACGGCGAGGTCCGCCTCAAAGGCGTTCCGCAGATGAAGCGCACCCTGGCCGAGGTCGCGCACGCGCTCAGCGGCGTCCCCGGATTTGCGCTGCCCGGCAACATGGCGCCGGGGCTCGCGGCCGCCGCCGACTTTCAGCCGCCGGCGCTGACCTATACCAACGGCGCCCATGTGGTCGAAGCCGAGGTCGATGGCGAGACCGGCGGAGTGCGGCTCACGCGCTACGTGATCGTCCACGACTGCGGACGCATGATCAATCCCATGATGGTCGAGGGACAGGTGCACGGGGCCGTGGTGCACGGGATCGGCGCGACCCTGCTGGAATGGATGCGTTACGATTCCGGCGGACAGCCCCTCACCGTCACCTTCGCGGACTATCTGCTGCCGACCGTCGATGTGGTGCCGTCAATCGAGATTCATCACATGGAATCGCCCACGCCGCTCAATCCGCTCGGGGTCAAGGGCGCGGCCGAGAGCGGCGCCATCGGCGCGCCGGCCGCCATCGTCTCCGCGATCGAAGACGCGTTGCGTCCGCTCAGGGTGCGCATCCGGGAGTTGCCGGTAACGCCGGCGCGGCTGCGGGCGCTCATTCAAGCGGCGACGCCCGCGTGAGAACAACTTATGATGCGCCGATATCCGTGCGGAAAAGAAAGGCTGATGATCCATGGTTGATCAAAGAAACTTCGCCGGCAACATCGCCTACGACGATCTGCGCGAATGGCTCGCGATGGCCGAGCGCCTGGGCGAGGTCCGCACCGTCAAGGGCGCCAATTGCGAGGAGGACATCGGGCTCGCGGCCGAGGCGGTGCTGCGCGCCGAACAGGGCCCGTGCGTGGTGTTCGAGGATATCCCGGGCTGCCCCAAGGGCTTTCGCCTGCTGCTCAACATGTTCGCCGGCACCCGCCGCAACATGACGCTCGGTTTTCCCGAGCACCTCACCAAGTGGGAGCTGAGCGACGCCTATCGCGAGGCCTATCTGCAGGAGCAGCGCATCGTCCCGCACGTTATCGTCGACGACGGGCCGGTGCTCGAGAACATCATGATGGGGGACGACGTCGACGTCACCAAATTCCCCGCGCCGAAATGGCACGAGAAGGACGGCGGCCGCTACATCGGCACCGGCACCTACAGCATCACCCGCGATCCCGAGGAGAACTGGTTGAATGCCGGGGCCTACCGCGCCCAGGTGCACGACAAGAAGACCGTCGGCATCGTCATGGCTGCCGGCCATCACGGCCGCATCCACCGCGACAAGTCGTTCAAGCGCGGCGAGCCGCTGCCGGTGGCCATGGTTCTGGGCGGCGATCCGATCGCATTCTTCTTCGGCGGACTGGAGGCGCCCTATGGCGTGTTCGAGCTCGACCTCGTCGGCGGCATACGCGGACGACCGGTCAAGATGGTGCGCGGCAAGGTCACCGGCGCTTCCCTTCCCGGCCAATGCCGAGATCGTGCTCGAAGGTTACGTCCCGCCCGACCGCACCCATGCCGAAGGTCCGTTCGGCGAGTGGACCGGACACTACGCCGGCGGTGTGCGCGAAATCCCGGTGCTCGACATCAAGGCGATCTATCATCGCAACGATCCGATCGTGCTCGGCGTGCCGCCCATGGGCGGAGGCCCGGATGAGATGGCGCGCTATCGCGCGGTGATGCGCTCGGCCACGATCAAGCAGAATGTCGCCAATGCCGGCGTTCCCGGGGTCCAGACCGTCTGGTGCCATGAGGTCGGCGGCGCGCGCATGCTGCACGCGCTCTCGATCACCCAGCGCTATCCCGGACACGCGGTACAGGCGGCGCATGTCGCCGCCCAGTGCGGCGCGTCGGCCTACGCCTCGAAATATGTCGTGGTGGTCGACGACGATGTGGACGTAACCAGCCTCGACCATCTGTTGTGGGCGATGCTCACGCGCACCGATCCCAAGGAGTCGATCCAGTTCATCACCGGCTCATGGGATTCGAGCGCGGACCCGGCGCTGCCGCCGGAGCGGCGCGCTGCCGGCAACATGACGCATTCGGTGGCGCTGATTAACGCCTGCAAGCCGTGGCACTGGCGCGACAAGTTTCCCGCCACCAATGCGCCGAGCCCCGAGGTGACGCGCAAGGCGCGGGAGAAATTCGGCTGGCTGCTCGACGGCAACGCGCGATAGGTCAGCCGCACTGTCCCATTCGTTGCAAGCACTTTAGAAAAGGCGCAAGCTTGCGACTCTTCATCGCACGCCGGTTTTGCCGCAGCTAACCAAGAAGGGGAAAAAACAACGCGCGCGGGAGCGGGCCGACTTTCCCGTCCGTGCGAGAGCCTCCGACAAAACGGCGCACCAACAAGCCGCTGATCGACTAGGGAGAGGATCCATGCGCATTCGCAAGCGTCGCAACCAGCCTCCGCCGCTGGAGCCCGTGGCCGGCAATGGCCTGCTCGACCGCCGGGCGTTGCTCGGACGCGGCATCATGGTTGCGGGCGCCATGACGACCGGCGTCGGCGCGTCGCTCACCGGCGCTGCCGCCGAGCCGCTCAAGGACGACCAATGGAGCCTGGAGACGGGCGCGGCCGTTCCGCCCCTGCAGACGGCATCCCGTTTCGAGAAGGGCGTGGTGCGCACGCTCAGCAATCCCAACAACGACTTGCGCAACAGTCATGCCCGCACACCGCATCATCTGCTGCAGGGCACGGTGACGCCCAACAGCCTGTTCTTCAACATCTGCCATTCCGGTCTGCCTGACATCGATCCGGCCCAGCACAAGCTCGTCATCCATGGGCTGGTCAAGCAGCCCATGGTGTACACCGTCGAATTGCTCGGAGCGCTATCCGATGGTGTCGCGCATGCATTTCATCGAATGCGCCGGAAACTCGGCGCCGATGTTCTCGAGCGAGCCGATGCAGGTCACCGCGCAGGCCCTGCACGGCCTCGCGTCGAATGGCGAATGGACCGGCGTGCTGCTCTCGACGCTGCTTGACGAGGTCGGCATCGATCCGAAGGCAAAATGGATCCTGGCTGAGGGCGCGGATTCGTTGGGGCTGTCGCGCAGCGTGCCGATGAAGCTTGCGTTGGATGACGTCATGATCGCGCTCTACCAGAACGGCGAGCGCGTCATGCCCGGCAACGGCTATCCGATGCGCCTGCTGGTGCCCGGCTGCCAGGGCAATATGAACGTCAAGTATCTGCGCCGTCTCAAGCTCATCGATCAACCGGCCATGACCTTCTACGAGGCCAAGACCTACTCGCAAATCCTGCCGGGCGGCAAGAGCTGGCTGTTCCACTTCACCATGGAGGTGAAATCCTTCATCACCCATCCGTCCTTCGGCCATACCCTGAAAGGACCGGGCCACTACGAGATTTCCGGTGTCGCCTATTCGGGCAACGGCCGCATCGCCAAGGTCATGGTCTCGGCCGACGGCGGCAAGAGCTGGGCGGAGGCCGCCCTGCAAGGGCCGGTCAACCCGAAGGCGTTCACCCGCTTTCGGATGCCGTGGCGCTGGGACGGGCAACCGGTGGTGCTGCAGAGCCGCGCCTGGGACGAGGCCGGCAACGTGCAACCGCTGCGCGCCGAGTTCGTGGCGGCACGTGGGCAGACCGAGAAGCCGGTGACCAACCCCTTGGCGTTTCCCAACCAGCACTACAACAGCATCACCAGTTGGGGCATCGACGGTTCAGGGGGGGTGAAGCATGTCTATGCATAAGCTTCCTCTTGCGCTTGCCTTCGCGCTCGCGTTCAGCGCCGCCACTGCCGGTGCCCAGTCGCCGAAGCTCGGCCAGCCGATCACCGAGACCGACATCACCGCCTGGAACATCGAGGCGTTGCCCGACGGCAAGGGCCTGCCGCCTGGCAACGGCAATGCCAAGCTCGGCGCGGCGATCTATTCGCAGAAGTGCGCGCTGTGCCATGGCGAGAACGGCGTAAATCCGCGGCCCGGCTATTCGCCGATGGTCGGGCCGTCGAAATTCGATCGCATCGAGACGATGAAGACCGTGCCGTACTACAAATATGCGACCACGCTATACGACGTGATGCGGCGTTCGATGCCCTACCCGATCCCGAAGACGCTGACCAGCGACGAACTCTACGCACTGTCCGCCTACATTCTCTTCCTCAACAAGATCGTCGGCGAGGACGAGGTGATGGACGCCAACAGCTTGCCGCGAGTGAAGATGCCCAACCGGGATAATTTCGTCGTCTGGGACCAGGACAAGATCGAATACGACCCGATCCGCATGGGCGCGCCGCGGTAAGGCCTGTTCGCCACCTCACCGGTATCACCCGCGGGCTCGACCCCGCGGGTCCGTCCTGCTTCGCATCAAGCGCCATCCCGACGTTGATGGATTGCAACCGAACGCGGGCCCGCCCGCGTTCCACAACATTCAAGCGCCGCAAGTCGCGTCACCCGACTTGCTGTTTCAAGCCCGGCAATGACCAAGAAGAGACAGCGGCCGGCTATTCCGTTCCATTCGCCTGGAACGCGCTCTGTTTGATCACCCGTCTGCCCCCTTCATCCCCTGCCCCGCCAATGCGATAAGATCGCGAAGCGAAGCGACATGAGGGGTGGCGGATGGAGTTCGGGTTGAAGGGAAAGGTCGCGCTCGTGACCGGATCGAGCCGCGGCATCGGGCGCGGCATTGCCGAGGCCTTTGCCGGCGAGGGTTGCGATCTCCTGCTCACGGGCCGCGACCGGGCGGCGCTCGAAGACGTTGCGGCGTCGGTCCGGGGCAAGGGACGCAAGGCCGTCATCGTCGCGCTCGATCTGCGCGACCCAGGCGCGCCGCAAGCGCTGGTCGACGCGGTACAACGCGAGTTCGGGGGCCTCGACATCCTCGTCAACAATGCAGGCACGACCAAGCGCGGCGACTTCTTCGCGCTGACCGAGGCCGATTGGGAGGACGGTTACGCGCTCAAGTTCTTCGCCCATGTGCGGCTCGCGCGCGCCGCCTGGCCGCTCCTCAAGCAGCGCCGCGGCTCGCTGGTGGCGATCGCCGGCACCAGCGGACGCAAGCCGGAGAAGAGTTTCACCATCGGCAGCTCGGTCAACGCAGCGGTCGCCGCCTTCACCAAGTGCCTCGCCGATCTCGGCAAGGAGGACGGAGTCCAGGTCAACTGCATCCATCCGAGCCTGGTCGAGACCGAGCGGCAATGGCGGCGCATTCGCGCCGAAGTCCAACGCACGGGCGAGTCCGAGGAGAAGGTCCGCGAACAGTTCTGCCGCGAAACCGGCTTCACCCGCTACGGCAAGGTCGAGGATGTGGCCGACTTCGTGACCTTCATCGTGTCATCGCGCGCCACATGGCTGCATGGTGCCACGGTCGATCTCGACGGCGGCGAAATTCCGGTGTTGTGAGCTCTCCGCCGTCATGGCCGGGCCGGACGCCATCCTCTCACGAGGAGGATGGATTGCCGGGTCAAGCCCGGCAATGACAGAGAAGGTGCCATGAACATCCTGCTCACTCCCGCGCGTATCGGTTCGGTCGAAATCCCGAACCGCATCGTCATGCCGCCGATGACGACGCGCACGGCGGATGCCGAGGGCTACGTCACCGACGACAGCATCGCCTATTATCTGGCGCGGGCGCGGGGTGGCGTCGGCCTCATCACCATCGAGATGGCATCGCCGGAAAAGGCTGGCCGCCACCGCCGGCGCGAGATGGGAATCTATGACGATCGCTTCCTGCCGGGGCTGACGCGCCTGGTCGATGAGCTCCATCGCGCCGGATCGAAAGTATCGATCCAGCTCGGCCACGGCGGCGGCCACACCCGCATCGACATTTGCGGCGAGACGCCGATTGCGCCGTCGGCGATCCCGCATCCGGTTTACGAGACGACCTTCGAGACCATCGTGCCAGAGGCGATGACCAAGGCGCGCATCGACGCGACGATCGCCGCCCACGCCGCCGCCGCGGCGCGTGCGCACAAGGCGGGCTTCGATTGCGTCGAGGTCCACGCGGCGCACGGCTACCTCATCTCGCAATTTCACGCTCCGTTCGAGAACCGGCGCACCGACGCCTATGGCGGCAGCCTGGAGAACCGGGCGCGCTTCGGGCTCGAAGCGCTGCGCGCGGTGAAGGCGGCGGTGCCCGGCATGCCGGTCATCTATCGTCTGTCGGTCGAGGACTTCTTCCCTGGCGGACTGCCGTTCGAGGAGGGCCGCCGGATCGCGATCTGGGCGGCCGAAGCAGGCGCGGACGCGCTGCACGTCACCGCCGGCCACTATCGCTCATTGCCGTCGGCCCAGATCGTGCTGCCGCCGATGACGTTTCCGGACGCGACCTTTCTCGATTTCGCCGCCGACATAAAAAAGGTGGTCGACGTGCCCGTGATCGCGGTCGGGCGCCTCGGCGATCCCGCCACCGCAACCGACGCGGTCGGGTCGGGAAAGACGGATTTCGTTGCCCTCGGCCGCACGCTCATCGCCGACCCGCAATGGGTCGAGAAGCTGCGCCGCGAGGAGCCGATCCGGCGCTGTCTCGCCTGCAACACCTGCATCAACGAGATGCGCGGCGGGGCCGGCATCGGCTGCGTGGTCAACGGCGCCGCCGGCCGCGAAGCCCTGTTTGCCGATCGCAGGCCGCCGCGGGGCGAGCGCATCGCCATCATCGGCGCGGGCCCCGCCGGGCTGACCTATGCATCGCTGGTCGCTGAGGGCAACGACGTCACGCTGTTCGAAAAGGACAAGCGCCCGGGCGGCGCCTTCCGCTACGCCGGCAAGGCGCCGTTGTTCCAGGAGGTCGCAGCGAGTGAGTTCAGTTTCGAGCGTTACATCGCCGATCTGTTCGCTGCATGCGCCCGCAATGGCGTCTCATTCCGCTTCGAGACCGACGTCACCCATCAGCCCGAAACACTCGCGCCGTTTGATCGGATCGTGATCGCGACCGGCGCCCGTTACCGGTACGGCCTCGGCCCAGTGGCGACCACGATGCTCGACTGGGGCGCCGGCCGCTGGCCAGGCTTTGCGCGGCTCTTTTCCATGCCCGCGTTTCGCGACTGGTTCTATTACCGCGCCCGGCGGGGAACGGCCGACCGCTTCAAGGCGTTGGCAAAGCCGGGGCAGACCGTCGTCGCCATCGGCGATGCCGTGGCGGCCGGCAAGAGCAAGCCGGCCATCGCCAGCGCGTTCGAGGCGGCTCTGCTCTCGTAAACGTCCGAACCGCGACATCCGCATCGCGCATATGTCGCGTCGGGCGCGTTGCCTACCCGCGCAGTTGGTCGAGCAGTGTCTTGGCCGCCTTGTGATCAGGCGTGCCGAAGCCCTCGTTGAACCAACCGTAGATGGGGGCGAGAAGATCGTGGGCCTCCGACCGCCGGCCTTCCTTGGTCCAGAAGCGCGCGAGGGACAAGGCAGCCCGCAGTCCGAGGGATTTGGCCGTTTGACGCTCTGCAATCTCCAGCGCGTTCCGGAAGCAGCGCTCAGCGCCTGACGGATCCGCGGGATTGCTCAGGAGGAGAAGCTCGCCCTTCAGCCGATGCAGCTCGGCCTCGTAGAAGCGCTCGTCGTTACGCTCTACCATCGCCATCCCCTCACCGAGCAGCCTCAGTCCCCGTTCCGCTTGCCCGATCCGGCCGTCGGCTTCCGCTATCAGCGATAGAAAGGTCGGCTGCCAAAGACCCGCGCCGGTGGCCCGCAGGTCGTCCAGGCCTTGGCGCATCTGCGCGCCTCCTTCTTCGTCGCTGCCCTCCTGGACCAATGCCCAGCCGCGCAGAATTGTCCCCATGGACATGAACAGTGGAAAGCCTTGTTCGGCACAGATCGCGATGGCCTCCTCGGCATGCTCGCGCGCGGCCCGAGGCTCTTGTCGAAACTGGTGCAGCCAGGCCGCAAAGACCAGCGCTAGCGCGAGGCTGTAGTGGTGAGACAAGTTCCGCGCCAGCGCGAGGGCCTCACAGCTTCGGTTGAAACCCTGCTCCGCATGGCCGAGATGCCACAGTGCCAGCGCGGCATAGGACAGGCACACCACTCCCGGGTCATTGCCGAACACGAACGCGTGCGAGCGATGCTTCTGCGCTTGGTAGAGCCGGGCGCCTCGCTCCAGATTCTCCAGCGCCGCGGTCACGTCCCCCAGCCAGAACGTCGACACGCCGAACGCTCGGTTGGCTTCGACGAACAGAGCCGAATCTTGGACGCTCACGGCCAGCTTGAGAAGCTGCTCGCCGGTCGCGCGGGCGGCGTGCAGCTCGCCCCGAACGTGGTAGAATCGATACAGCCCATGCAGCGCGGGGAAGAGCTGCGGCGGCGCCTCGCCTAATTCCCGGCAAAGGTCGCGCGCCCGCAGATAGGTCTCGCCAACCTGCGGACCCGCATAGCCTTGTGTCGCCGTCAGCGCGGATCCAAGCGTAAGCCGCAGGTTCAGCTCTTGCCTGGCGCGCTCCGGACGGTCCGGCAGCGTCTCGAGCACCTCCAGCCCTTGCTTCAGATGACTGATCGCCTCCGCGTAAGCAGACTGCCGGAGATCGCGCTCGCCCGCGCGTTGCCGATAGACGATTGCCTGTGACGCGAGGCCCGCTTCCGTGAAGTGGTGCGCCAGCAGCTCCGGTTGCGCCTCGGCGATCTCGGGAAAACGCTCCTCCATCATTCGCGCGATCTTCGCGTGCAGCTGGTGCCGTTTGCTCCGGAGCAGGCTCTGGTACGCCGTGTCCTGCACCAGAGCGTGCTTGAAGCTGTACATGGCTTCGGGCGGCGCTCCCCGCTGGAACACCAGTTCGGACGCGACCAGTTGGCTCAGCGCCAGGTCGAGTTCTCCCGTAGCAATGTCGACGACGGCGGCGAGCAGCTGGTACGAGAACTCCCGGCCGAAAGCGGCTCCGATCTGGGCGACCTCCTTGACCGGCGCGAAGCGGTCCAGGCGCGCCATCAAGGAGTCGTACAGCGTCGTCGGGATCGCGCGCGGCGGCAGCGGGCCGGTCAGCTCAAAGCGACCGCCCTCCTCCTTCAGCAGGCCCGACTCGACCACCGCCTTGGTCAACTCCTCGATGAAAAGCGGCACCCCGTCGGTGCGCGAGACGATCTGCTCGAGCACCTCTGCCGGCAGCACCTTGCCGCCGGTGACCCGCAGCGCAATGTCCGACCCGTGCCGCCGCGTGAGCCGCGACAGGGAGAGCCCGGTGACGTGGGCATGTCTCGTCCACGGCGGGATGAACTCGGGCCGAAATGTAATCAGCACGAGCACGGGCAAGCGTTGCACGCGCTGGACGACGAGCCCCAACAGCTCGAACGTGGACGGATCGATCCAATGCGCATCCTCATACACCGCCAGCACCGGACGCTGCTCGGCCAGGCCCGCAAGCTGCTCGACCAGCACCTCGAGCGTACGTTGCTTCCGGCGCTGCGGTGTAAGCGCGAGGGGCCGGTAGCGGTGATCCGCGGGGATCCCGAGCACCGCCGCCAGCAATTGCGTGGCTTCCTGAAGGTCGGTTGCCGATGGCGCCAGCAGCGCCTCGAGCTTGTCGAGCTTGGCGTCGGCGGTGTCCGTGCGATCGAAGCCGGCCGCGCGCTCGAACAGGCCGATCACCGGATAGAGCGCACTGTCGGTGTGATACGGTGAGCAGTAGTGACTGGTCCGGGTGTACAATTCGTCGCTCAGGCGATCGCGCAATTCCTGGACGACGCGAGACTTGCCGATGCCAGGCTCACCCGAGAGCAGTACGACCTGGCCGTCGCCTTCCTTTGCGCGCTCCCATCGCTCGAGCAGGAGCGCGATCTCGGGCTCGCGGCCGACCAGCGGCGTCAGGTTGGTGCCGTGCAGCGCCTCGAAGCGGCTGTCGACGGACGCTTGCACCGATGACCTGCCACACCGGCACAGGCTCGCCGAAGCCTTTGACGCGTACGCTCCCGAGAGCGCGGTATTCGAAGAGGTCGCCGAGGAGGCTGCGGGTGATGCCGGCGATGATCACCGTGTCCGGTTCGGCATGCGCCTGAAGCCGCGCCGCAAGATTGGGGGTCTCGCCGATGACTGCCTCCTCCTGGGCAGTATGTTCGCCGATCAGGTCACCCACGACGACCGTGCCGGTGGCGATGCCAACGCGGACATGAAGGTCGATACCGACGTCGGCCTGAACGGCGGCCACGGCCCCGATCAGCGCCAGTCCCGCGCGCGTCGCCTGCTCGGCATCACCTTCATGCGCATGAGGGTAGCCGAAATAGGCGAGCACACCGTCTCCCAAGTAGCGGGCGATGACCCCCTGGTAGAGTGCGACGACCTCCTTGATGGAGGTGTGATAGGCCGCTATCACCCGCCGCAGGTCCTCGGGATCGAGCCGGACTGCGAGTTCAGACGAGCCGACCAGATCGCAGCACAGGATCGTCAGCTGCCGCCGCTCGGCATCCGTTCGCGGCACCGGCTTGGTGCGCCCAGGCTCCAGCTCTGCGGCAACGGTCCCCTTCATGCCGGCGATCGCGCGCAACATCTTGCGACGATGTCCGAGGAAGACGCCGAGATCCTTGAGATCTTGCTCCGTCAGATCCGGGACGACCGAGAGGTCAATGGCATTCTCGGCAAAGCACTGGGCGTACTCGCTGAGTCCCAGCGAAGCCAGCCAGTCTGCGATACCGGTCATGGCGAACCCTGTGCCTGTAGATGCAACAATAGCACGAACGTGACGGGCGAAGACATATCACGGGCTGTACCGGGCGTCGCCAACGCCGTGCAAGCCGGCAAAATTCGCGCTTGCAAGAATGCAATCATCTGGCCTCATCGCCGGGCGCGGGGCCGCTCACTCCAACAATCGGCGTTACGCACGCGTGGGCTAGCTCGCCGCAACAGCCAACGCACGCGCGCTCCGATCGAAGAATGCCCGCACCACATCGGTGCAATAGCCGGTGTAGCCCAGCAACGGCTGGGCCGGCGCTGCGGTCCGGCACGCCAGCAGCTTGGTCAGGAACGCGGACGCGAAAGCCGAGTCGACCGACGTGGCCAACACGATCACCGGCCCGGCCAGTCGGCGAAGTTCTTTTCGACCCGATGCGTGATGCCCGATTTCAGCGGCTTCAATCCACCCGCCGGCCGGCTCCGGCGATAGCCCTGCATTAGACGTGCACTACCTCGTTGCGCAGCACGCCGATGTGCTCGATCGTAGACTCGATCCGGTCGCCCGGCAGGCAGTAGCGACTCGCTGGCACCAGGCCCGGCAGCGCCTGCCACTGGCCGCCGAGCTCGGGGTCCATCGACCAGGCGGTGCCGGCGGGCGTGCCGGTGATGATGACCATGCCCGGCCGCAGCGTGAAGCTCGACGAGAAGAAATGGATGAGCTCCGCGCAGGTCCAGATCATTTCTCCCGTTGTGCTCGATTGCCGGAGATCGCCGTTGATGCGGGTCTCGAGCTTGAGCTTCTGTGGATCGGCGATCTCGTCCGCGGTGACGATGCACGGCCCCAGCGGGGCGCTGGTATCGAACGATTTGCCGCGGCCGAGGTCGTACCACACGCTTCCTTCGGGGGACCTCCGGACCTGGCGGTCGCGCGCGGTCACGTCGTTGACGATGGTGTAGCCGAACACGTGATCGAGCGCCGACGCGGCCGGGATATGCCGGCCGGGCTTGCCGATGACGATGGCCAGCTCGGTCTCGCAATCGAGCTTCTTGGTCAGCGCGGGGTCGTAGATGATCGGCTCGCCGGGGCCGACCACGCTGTCCGCGGTCTTCACGAAGAATTCCGGCTCCTTGCCGCTGGTCGGGGTGTTGGCCTTTTCCTTGTTGTGGTCGCGATAGTTGCTGCCGCTGCACAGCAGCGTCGACGGCCGCATCGGCGCGGTGAGCGTTACTTTCGATAATGGCACTCGGGCGCTCGCGGGCGCTTTGTCGATCAGTCGCCGGGCGGCCTGCAGGGCCGCCTCCCCTGCTCGGATGAACGCGATCGCGCCGCCGTAGGCCGCATCGCCGGCGTGATCGGGCATGCGTTTCGGATCGACGACGTGATCATCCAGCAGAAACCCTAACCGCTCTTCCGTTCCGTCCCGAAACGTCACCAACCGCATTTTCTTCTCCTTGCTACCGACGAACCGAATTTCGATCAGACCGCCTCGTCGTCCCACGGGATGAGCCAATGCCGAAGGCGCAGTATCACGAGGTCGAGGACGAGGCCCGTCGCCAGCATGACCAGGATGTAGACGAAGACGGTCGGCGTCTGGAAGAAACGCTGCGCGAACATGAGCGCTGCGCCGACCCCGCCGCCGCCGGCGATCATCTCGGCGGTGAACGCGATGATCAGCGCGACCGGCACGGTCACCCGCACGCCGCTGAAGATATAGGGCTGCGCGGCGGGAAAGATGATCCGGGATAGCAGCTTGCGCTCGGACGTACCCATTGCCTCCGCCGACCAGATCACCGTGCGGCTCACGGCTGCCGCACCGTGATAGGTCGCGACGATCATCGGGAAGACGCAGGTGAAGGCGACCAGCAGGATCTTCGACAGATGGTCGATACCGAACCACAGGATGAAGATCGGCACGAACGCGATCTTGGGCGCCGGAAAGCCGAGCGACACCAGCGGATCGAGCGCCCAATGCGCCCATTTCGACCGCGCCATCCACAGGCCGGCGAGCACGCCGAAGACCACCGCAAGCGCGAGCCCGGCGAAGGCGCGATAGAGGCTCACCAGCAGCGGCGCCACGATCTCGCCCTCGAACAGCAGGACCCAGAACTGCTCGAGCACCGTGGTGACGGTCGGCAGGAACAGCGGCCGGACCAGGCCGGCGCGCGCCACCAGTTCCCACAGCAGGAGGACCAGCAGCAGCGGATAGCAGTAGCGCAGCGCCGCCCACAGGGCGTCGAGCACTCCGCGTGCCGCGTGCGCGCGCTCAGCCACCGGCATGTGCCGCGTGAATGGAATCGTGCCAGCGCAGAAGGTAATGCATCGCCGCCAGCAGCGCCCGGTCGGCGGCATAGGCCACGATCACGATCGCCAGCAGGCCACCGAACATGTAGGCATACGCGCCGCTCTCCCCGTAGAAGAAGATGAGCTTCCCGATCCCGGTCCGGGAGGCGATCATCTCGGCGGAGATCGTGAGCACGAAGCAGAATCCGAGCGCGATGCGGATTCCGGTGAAGATCGAGAGCGACGCGCTCGGCAGGAGAATGCGCCACAGGATGAGGCGATGCGGCGTTCCCATGGCGCGCGCGCTCCACACGATCACCGGCGGCACTGCTTTGACGCCGTGATAGGTACTCACGATCACGGGCAGAAGGCAGGCGAGCATGACCGACAGCATGTTGGTGACATTGCCGATCCCGAACCAGAGAATGAACAACGGCACCAGCGATGTCTTGGGCAGCGAATAGGTCGTCGCCACCAGCGGCCCGAGGAACTGGTCGGCGCGGCGCGAGGTCGCCATCGCCAACCCGATCGCCACGCCGACGACCGAGCCGATGACGAGACCGCCGAGCGCGCGGTAGAGGGACACGAGGAGATTGACCACGATCTCGCCGTTGCGGGTCATCTCCCACAGCGCCCGCACCGTCTCGCCGAAGGACGGCAGGAATGCACGATCGACCAGGTCGAGCTCGACCACGAGCTGCCAGACCACGACGACGATCGCGATCGGCAGGTAGCGTCCGGCCGCGCGCAGCCAGTTCGGGTACGAACCGCCCGACCACCCCGTGCGCGGCGCAACCGATACGGCCATCACGCCTCCCTCGCCGCCCCGCTCGCGCCGGCGTTGGCCCCGGCTTGGCGGCGAACGGAGAGCCAGACTTCGTTGCGCAAGTGGTTGAAATCGTCGTTGAGGACGGTCACTTCACGTTCGCCGCTGCGATCGATGGTGACCGGGAATTCCTGCACGATCCGTCCCGGCCGCTGCGACATCACCAGAACGCGCCCGGACAGGTAGACGGCTTCGTTGACGTCGTGGGTGACCATGACAACGGTCTTGCGCGTCGCCTGCCACAGCCGCAGCAACTCGTCCTGCATCCCCTCCCGCGTCAGGGCGTCGAGCGCACCGAACGGCTCGTCGAGCAGGAGGATTTTCGGATCGTAGGCGAGCGTGCGGGCGATCGCGACACGCTGCTTCATGCCGCCGGACAGCTCGCGCGGAAAACGATGTTCGAAGCCTTGCAGGCCGATCGTGCGGACGAGGCGTTCGACGATCTCTTCGCACTGCTTCGCGGACGTCCCACTCATTTCAAGGCCGTAGCGGATGTTCTGTGCCACGGTCAGCCACGGAAACAGGGCGTATTCCTGAAACACGATCCCGCGGTCGACCCCGGGGCCGGTGACCGCCTTGCCGTTGACCTCGATCGTGCCGCCGTCAGCGCCGAGGAAGCCGCCGAGGATATAAAGGAGCGTGCTCTTGCCGCAGCCGGAGGGGCCGACGATGGTGACGAACTCGCCTTCCCTGACCTCGATGTCGACGTCGGCTAGGGCCGGCACGTCGCCGTCCCTGGCCCGGTAGCGCTTATTCAGATTCTTGACGCATATGCTGATCATGCCGAACAAGGATAGGGCAGATACGACGTGTTGAGATACTCCGAAACCTTCACCGGCTTGTCGATCAGCCCCTCGTTGAACATCGCGTCGATCGGCGTCTGGATGGTCCCGACCGAGACGCAGCCGTTGCGATCGCGGTAGTAGTCGCGCTCGGTCATGAAATAGGAATCGAGCACGTCCGCCGGCGATTTGGTGAATTCCGCGGTGATCTCGATCGCCTTCTTGCGGTTGGCGGGATCGTAGAACCAGTGCAAGCCGCGCACGTAGTCGGCGAGGAATGACTTCACAGCTTCGGGATTCTTCTTCAGGAAATCGTTGGTGACGACCTGGAAGATCACGGAATAGGGACCGAATGCGTCGCCGCCGGTGAAGAGCCCGCGCAGGTCGCCCTTGCGGATCTCGGCGTTCATGAACGGGAGGATCAGGATGCCGGCGTCGATGCGCTTTTCGCGCAGGGCGGCGGCCTGGTTGGGAAAGGCCACCTCGACGATGGTCAGATCCTTGCGCGGGTCGATGCCGTCTTTCTTGAGCTTGACCCGCAACGCCAGATCGACGGCGGAGCCGAAGGCGTTGACGCCGACCTTCTTGCCCTTGAGATCCTGCGTCGAGGTGAAGGGTGAATCCTTGAGCACGAAGAACGTGTTCTGCGCAAACCCGGCCCGGCCGTCCTGGTAGTTGTCGGATACGATGGTCATGCCGCCGGGCACGATGTTCTTGATCACGGAGGTGGCAAAGACCGCGAACGACAACGTCGCCATGTCGGCTTGGCCGGCCGCGAGCAGCGTGCCGGCTTCCGGCGTGCCGCGGGTGAAGGTCATGTCGACGGTGTAATCCTTGCCGTAGCCCTTGAGCACGTTCTTCTGCATCCAGTCGAGATAGATGACCGTCTCCATCTCGTTGGGGCCGATGCCGCCGCCGGTGGCGTAGCGGATCACCGTCGGCGCCGCGCGCGCAGGACGGATGAACGGAGCGCACAGCCCCGCCAAGGCGCCGGTGGTGCCGGCCGCCACCAAGGTGCGACGTGTGAGCGCAGCGTGCGTGCCAGTAGCGTGCTTGCCAGTCATGGGTCTCTCCAGTTGCAACCTGCCGTACGGCAGTTTGGCGCATTCTCAATTCGGAGCGCCCGCCCTTCCCTCTCGCATGCAAGACAAGCGCCAGAGCGACTGCATTCTTGGATTCACCGACCGATAGTTGCGAGTATCGATCCTAGCACTGCCGGTACCGTGATCGGCCGGCATCTTCGCGTCATAGTCGCGGCTTCAAGCCTTCGCGGGCGCCGCGGCAACACCCTCGATCTCGATCAGCATGCCCGGATGCGCCAGCGTCGGGACGCCGATGAGCGAGCGTGCCGGCGGATTCTCATTGCCGAAATAGCGGGCCGAGATCTCGTTGAGGATGTTCTGGCCGTCCATCTGGGTCGTGAAGATCGTCAGCTTCATGACATCCTTCATCTTGGCGCCGGCGGCGTCGAGAATCTCCTTGATGTGGACGAAGGTGCGCTCGGTCTGCTCGCGAAAGTCGCCCGCCAGCCATTGCCGCTCGTCGTCGGGGTCGTGCGGATGCTTGTGATACGTCGGGACCGTGCAACAACCCGAGAAGAAGATCAGCCGCCCGCCCTCGATCGAATAGGCCGCCGAGAATGGGCTCTTGTACTCCGTCCGCATCGGCACGTGATGGATCGGCTCAACCTTCATGCGTTCACTCCTGTCGCGCTATCGGGCGAGCGATACCCCGTTCGCCGCCGAAAGCATCAAATGCAAACCAGCGTCACCCCGATCATCAGCCGAAACGGCCCGCTTGATAAGAAGTCAAACTCGAATATGTTTGTTTCCAAATTCGATCAAATCGTCGCGAGCGAGCGTTGCATAATCCGTTGGACATGCTGGTCTTTGCCAAGGTCGTGGAGCTGAGAAGCTTTTCACTGACCGCGCGCAGGCTCGGTATTTCGCGCTCTGCCGCCAGCAAGCATGTCACCCGCCTCGAGCAGGCCCTCGGCGCGCGCCTGCTCAACCGCACCACGCGCAAGCTCAGCCTCACCGAGCCGGGGCACGCCGCCTATGCCCATTGTGCACGGATCGCGGCAGAAGTGGAGGCCAGCGAGCTCTCCGTGCAGCGGTTCGTCAGCCGTCCGAAGGGGTTGCTGCGCGTCAGCGCGCCGTCGGCATTCGGACGGCTGCACCTGGTGCCGATCCTGCCGGAATATCTCACCCGCCATCCCGATGTCGCGATCGACCTCGTTTTGAGCGATCGGCTGGTCGACCTGGTCGAAGAGCGCTTCGACATCGCGATCCAATCCTCCCCCCTCACCCCCGCCAACCTGATCCGGCGCGATATCGCCCCGATCCGGTGGGCGGTTTGCGCGGCGCCGGGCTATTTGCAGAAGTTCGCGGCGCCCCGCGAGCCCGATGATCTGCGCACGCACAACTGCATCTTCTACGCCTCCGCCGCCGTGCGCGGCGATGCCTGGACCCTGTCCCGCAAGGGCGAGACGACGCGCGTCACGGTCAACGGAAATTTCCGCGCCAACAACAGCGAGGCCGTGCGCGACGCCGCGGTGCGCGGGCTCGGGCTGGCGCTGCTGCCCACATTCGCCATGTGGCAGGACCTGAAAACCGGAGCGCTGGTGCGGGTATTGCCGGACTGGACCGCGCATGGGACGTTCGGCAGCAGCCTGACCGCCTACTTCATCGCCGATCGCCAGCTCACGCCGAAGATCCGGACCCTGGTCGATTTCCTCGTCGAACGCTTCGGAAAGTCCCCCGCTTGGGACCGCGGCATCCACGTCGGAGGGACGGCCAAGGCACGCTGAGAGGGCGACGCCGCGGTTCACTGTCATATCGTTGTGAGGAGCAGTCGGATGATCGAACGCCAGAACCTGTTTCCCGAAGCATTGTCGAAGCGCGTTGTCGGCGGGCACGTGCTCTATTCGCCTGTCGTGACCGTCGTCGCGGGAAAGCTCGTCTTCGTCTCGGGCTTGCTCGCCCGCAACCAGGCCGGCGAGATCGTCGGCAAGGGAGACATGGGCGCCCAGATCCGCCAGGTCGGCGAGAACCTGAAGGCGGCGCTCGCGGCCGCAGGCGCGACGCTCGCCGATCTCGTCCGCACCCAGACCTTCACCACCGACATCGACGAATTCTTCAAGCATGTCGGCGTGCGCATGGAATATTTCGCCGCGCTGCCGACCAGCACCACCGTCGAGGTGCGCCGCCTCTCACATCCGGATTTTCTGGTCGAGGTCGAGGCGATTGCAGTTGTTGAAAACAAGTAGCTCGCCGCGGTTGCGCGGCCACCGTATCGGAGCTCCTACTGCAAGAAGATCTTCATATTCTCAAAATCGAAGGTCACTGCATAAGGCTTGAAAAAATCGTGCCCGACCATGCCCGCGAGGTGGAAGCCAAACATGTTCTCCCAGGGGAACGGCCCATCGTACAGCCCTGGGACGTTCTCTTCCTGCACTTGACCGAACGAAAGGCGCCGCACGACGTAGGGCACGATCTTCAACGTCCCGCCGCCGCCCGTCCCCGCTGAGGCTTTGTTCTCCTCCAGCTTGATGCCGGCTTCCTTGATCACCGACTCCGCCAGTTTGACTCCCGCCCCGGACAGCCCGGTGTCGACGAAGAGCAGCGTCGGCGGAAGCGCCTCCACGCGACCCCAGCCCACCATGAAATGGTCGCTTGCGATCCAGAAAGGAACCGCCACGCTCTTGCCCGCGGACGCCATAAACGCCTGCAGGTTGGCCGCGTTTTTCCGACGGAGCACGAGCTCGCCGCGCGGGAAATCGAGGGTCGCAAGGAAATGGTAGAAGAGCGTAGTCCCGATGATACCGTCGATCCGCTTTGCGCCAAGGCTTTGCGAGAGCTGGCGCAGGGGCAGCATCGCAACGGGCAGATTCCGTACCGTCCAGTCGCCGACCGTGAGGGATTCGATCCGCCCTTGCTGAACCTCGGTGTGCTGGCCACCGGAAAAAGTGCCTTGCACCGTCCCGAATTGCGGGACGCCAAGCTCCCGGGCGAATTCCGTGTCGAGCGCCACCTCCGAGCCGCCGGTGTCGATGAAAAAAGTGACCTCGTCGCCCCCGTTCACGCGCACGCTGACCAAGGGCAGCGGGTCTGTCCGCAGAAATTTCAGCCGCGTACTTTGCCCATCGCCGCGCACCTCGTAAGGCGTCTGGCCTTTGAAGCTCTGCAACTTCGCAACATTCAGCGTCGGATACTGTGAGATGACCAACGGGTTCGAACTCACGTCGACGCCATCAAGCGCCGCCGCCGCCTGTTCGAAATCGTCGCGGCGATAATACGCCTCGGCGAGCATGACCTTGGGGTCGGGGTCATCGGGTCGCAGGGCGATGGCCCTTTCCAGCCAGGTCCTGGCGTCGTCGAGCCGGTTGGAAAGCAGCGCGATCCGACCCAGTTGGAGAATGGCCGAATAGTTCGTCGGGTTGGTCAGCGGCGATTCGGGCGTATCGTTCGCCCGCCTGGGCAAACTCCCCGGTTTGGAAGAGCCGATTGGCGTCATCGATTGGCGATGGCTTCTGCTCCGCACCCTGTGCCAAGCAAGCGCAAGGCGCGAGCACGACCAAGAGTGCGAGGCAAATCCCGGCAGATTTCATGGTGCGGACTCGCGAGCGGCGGACGGCGAGCAAAGCGTATCAGCCAGAACATGATCCCGACGGCTGTCGCAATTGAGACGACTGCCTCTTTTGCGCGCGACCGCCGGTCACGCCGTCTCTTGGCACTTCTCGTGGCACATCTCGTGGCACATCGCGTCAGTTAGCGTGCACCAAGACCTTCCGAGCCGAAGGTGAAGCCGACACGCCGCGAGAATCGTCGGTCCGTCGAGATTCTCGGGCTTCGGGCGCGGGCCAGCAGTGTCCGATTTTGCCTGTCGCGCCTTCCCCCCGAGGCGTTTGTCGACATATTCCTTGCCGTCGATCGGCCCTACGTGCGGCGGATCCCGATCGAGATAGGGGCGCCCGACGCCATACTCCTCGCCGTGCGCGTCGACCCATTTCCACAAGATTTCAGTAGAAATCCATCGCTGCCCGCGCGTCGCGCCCTTGACGCTCACGATGTCGGCCGCAAGCCCGTGGCCATAGCCGCCGCGCAAGCTGCCGCCGTGATAGGAGCGGTTGCTCGCGGCCTTCAGCCCGCTGGCGATCGACTGCCGGTAGTCATCGCGGAATGCGCTCGTGATGCCGGGCTCAAGCCCGGCGTCGTCCATCGCGCGAAGAGCGCGAAACAGCTTCACCTTGAATCGCGCATCCATGCCGCCGATGACGTAGTCCTTCATCGACATGCCGGCTCGATCCGCCGCCTTGGGATCCTTCCACGTGAAGTCCTGGTCGACGACCTTGGTAAAGCTTTTGACGACGGTCCGTGTCTTGCCGTTCTTCTTAACTGTGACCTTCTTCCGGTCCACGATCTTGTTGGCATCGACCTTCTGGGTCCGCTCATACAGCGTAAACAGATAGTCATCGATGCAGATCTCCACCACCAGGCACTCGTCGAGAGGCTCGGTGCTGGGCACCGCCTCGCGGGGCTCGTCTTGCACCGGATCGGGCGTGTTCAACGTCGCCACTTCCACGGGCAATTCTTCGAGCAATGGCTCCCGCCACGTGCCGGGCAAAACGACCGCCGCCATCGCCGCATTGGCGACGCCTGCAGCACGGCCATCGGCAATTGGCGCTGCATCGGTATCCTCGGTGCCGGACGAACCGAACTCGGCAAACCCTGCCACGGCCCAACCGGCGAAAACGACGGTTCCGCACAACGCCGCCCAAGTCGAAAATCGACGCGGACTCATGATGCCCCCCCGGCTCCCCCTGAGCCATCCACACGCACAGCCAAGCGCGCGACAGTGCGGACTGTGGAATCAAGATGTGGCCGCGCAAGGACGAAAGCTGCGGGTCGTACGATTTCCCGAACGTGTTGCCCGTGCGCAACGCATCGGCCTGTCTCCAACCTGCGCACGCGACTCAGACCGTGCTCTCACCTCACGCCGTGAAGGGTCCGGGTGAGGCACGACGCAACTGGCATGTCCCTGGTCAGAAATGTTCCCGATTGGCCCATATGCGGCCTGTCAGCGGGCCCTGCCAACGGGTGCTGATGGGGCGATCGGACCGCGGCTCCGTGGAGAATATCCCCCGCCGGAGTGCCGTTAAGTCCGGCGATTGCGTGATTCCGATTCTGGCTTGTGCTGCTTGCGCAACGCGTCGGCAGAGAGACGAACCACCTCGGAAAATTGCATGAGTTGTCCGGCCAGGGGACTTGTCTTGCGCCAGACCATGCCGATGGTTCGCGAGGGCTGCGGATTCTTGAAGCGAGTGACTGACACCGACGCCGAGCGTGTCTCTACCGCCACGGCCATTTCCGGGATCAAGGTGACGCCGATGCCGGCGCTGACCATTTGAACAAGTGTCGACAGCGAGCTCGCGTCCAGCACCTCCCGTGGCGGCGACGATTGCATGTTGCAGAACGACAGGGCTTGGTCGCGAAAACAGTGCCCCTCTTCCAATAGAAGCAACCTCATCGTGCGCAGCATTTTGCTGCTGGGCACCGGCTTACCCTCATCTTCGCCCGGCCGGACCAGTAGGAAGTGTTCCGAGAACAGCGCGACCTCGACCAGCGAAGGTTCGGACACCGGCAAAGCAACAATTGCCGTGTCGAGCCGTCCGTCTGCGAGCTCTTCAATCAGCTTCGGCGTTAGCGTCTCACGGACATGAATGTCGAGCTCGGGATGCATGCGCGTGAGGTTGCCGATGACCTCAGGCAGCAGATAGGGCGCAATCGTTGGGATCATGCCGATGCGCAGCCGGCCCGCGAGCCGGTCGCGCGACGCGCGCGCGAGGTCTTCCAGTTCATCGACCAGGCGCAGGATGTCGCGGACGCGTGGGGCGGCCTCTTCTCCGAACGTGGTGAGCGCGACCTGCCGCGGGCTTCTCTCCAGCAGCACACCGCCCAGCGCGTCCTCCAGATCCTTGATCTGCATCGACAAAGCCGGTTGCGAGATCGCACATGCTTCTGCTGCGCGCCCGAAGTGGCCCTGACGGGCCAGCGCATTGAAATAACGCAGTTGCCGAAGCGTGATCATAAGAAAATCTTACCGCAACGATCATTAAAGTCAACTTTACCTGATGGCTTGGGTTGCGTAGACTGGAGGGGATCCAAATTGAAAACCATGCCAACCCCGACTAGGAGGCAATATGGATGACATCACCAAAACCAAGTGCCCATTTTCGAGCGGACACCGCAACCGCGACTGGTGGCCGGACCAGCTGGACATCCAGGTTCTCCATCGCAACTCCCCGTCGGCCGATCCGATGGGCGAGGCGTTCGACTACGCCAAGGAGTTCAAGAGCCTCGACCTCAATGCCGTGATCAAGGATCTGCATGCGTTGATGACGGACTCGCAGGAGTGGTGGCCGGCCGACTTCGGCCACTACGGCGGGCTGATGATCCGCATGGCGTGGCACAGCGCGGGCACTTACCGCATCACCGACGGCCGCGGCGGCGCCGGCGCGGGACAGCAGCGCTTCGCGCCGCTCAACAGCTGGCCGGACAACGCGAACCTCGACAAGGCGCGGCGGCTGCTGTGGCCGATCAAGCAAAAGTACGGCCGCAAAATCTCCTGGGCCGACCTGATGGTTCTTGCCGGCAACGTCGCCCTCGACTCGATGGGCTTCAAGACCTTCGGCTTCGCCGGCGGCCGCGCCGACGTCTGGGAGCCAGAGGAGCTCTTCTGGGGCCCTGAGGGCACGTGGCTCGGCGACGAACGCTACAGCGGCGAACGCCAGCTTGCGGAGCCGCTCGGCGCGGTGCAGATGGGCCTGATCTACGTCAATCCGGAAGGGCCGAACGGCAATCCAGACCCCATCGCGGCGGCCAAGGACATCCGCGAAACGTTCTTCCGCATGGCGATGAACGACGAGGAGACCGTTGCGCTCATTGCCGGCGGCCACACCTTCGGCAAAACCCACGGCGCCGGCGATCCGTCACTGATGGGCCCGGCGCCGGAAGGCGGCCTCATCGAGGATCAGGGCCTCGGCTGGAGGAGCAAGCATGGCACGGGCTTCGGCGCCGACGCCATCACCGGCGGCCCGGAAGTCACATGGTCGCAGACACCGACGAAGTGGAGCAACCACTTCTTCGACAACCTGTTCAACAATGAATGGGAACTGACGAAGAGCCCGGCCGGTGCGCAGCAGTGGAAGGCGAAAGGCGCCGCCGCCACGATACCGGACGCCTTCGACAAGTCGAAGAAGCATGTGCCGACCATGCTGACCACGGACCTCTCGCTGCGGCTCGACCCAGCCTACGAGAAGATCTCGCGGCGCTTCTTCGAGAACCCGGATCAGTTCGCAGACGCGTTTGCCCGGGCGTGGTTTAAGCTGACGCACCGCGACATGGGCCCGATCGCGCGCTATCTCGGCCCGCTCGTGCCGAAGGAGACGCTGATCTGGCAGGATCCGATCCCCGCCGTGGATCATCCGCTGATCGGGGAGCAGGACATTGCCGCTCTGAAGGCAAAAATCCTCGCCTCTGGCCTGTCCGTGTCCCAACTTGTCTCCGCGGCTTGGGCGTCGGCGTCGACGTTCCGCGGCTCCGACAAGCGCGGTGGCGCGAACGGCGCGCGCATTCGCCTCGCGCCGCAGAAGGACTGGGACGTCAACCAGCCGGCCCAGCTCAAGACCGTCCTGCAGAAGCTGGAAGCGATCCAGAAGGAGTTCGGCAAGAAGGTTTCACTCGCCGACCTGATCGTTCTCGGCGGCAGCGCGGCGGTCGAAAAGGCCGCGAAGGACGCCGGCGTCGACGTGAAGGTGCCATTCACGCCGGGACGCATGGACGCGTCGCAGGAGCAGACCGACGTCGAATCCTTCGCGCCGCTCGAACCGCGTGCCGACGGCTTCCGGAACTATATCAGCGGGAAGCGGCAGTACATGGCGCCTGAGGAAGCATTGGTGGATCGGGCACAATTGCTGACGCTGACGGGGCCGGAGATGACGGTCCTGGTCGGCGGCCTGCGCGTCCTCGGCGCGAACGCCGGACAGTCCAAGCACGGCGTCTTCACCAAGAAGCCCGAGACGCTGACGAACGACTTCTTCCTCAACCTGCTCGACATGAGCACGGAGTGGCGGCCCGCTGGCTCCGATGGCGTGTACGAAGGCCGCGACAGTAAGACGAAAGCGGTCAAGTGGACCGGCACCCGCGTCGACCTGATCTTCGGTTCGCACTCGCAGCTCCGGGCGCTGGCGGAAGTCTACGGATGCGCGGACTCGAAGGAGAAGTTCGTGAAGGACTTCGTGGCGGCGTGGACCAAGGTGATGAACCTCGATCGGTTCGACCTCGCCTGATCTCAGCGGAAGGGTTTTCGTTCAGAGCCTTCTGTAGAACCCAGACGCTGGTCGAAGCCATGAACAAGACGTCAGGGCGGTTTTTTCAAAACAACTTGAAAGGCCGCCCTTACGCCAAGTGACGTTGCTCGAGGCGCGGCCGAGGATCGCGCGCCTCGCTCGATTCACTCTGCTCGCAGCAAATCGGCGACCGTCAGCGCGACGATCTTGGTGGCGGCGCGCAGGTCATTGAGGCGCAGGTTCTCGTCAGCGTTGTGTGCGTTGGCTTCCAGAATGGAGCGTGGGCCCGCGCCATAGAGCACGATCGGTATGCCGGCGGCCGCGTAATGGCGCGCGTCGGTGTAAAGCGGCACGCCCATGACAGGCACGTCCACGCCCAGGATTGCCTTGGCGTGCCGCTCGATCACAGCGGCGATCCGGTCGGTGCCCGGCTGCGGGCGCAGTGCCTGCGCCAACAGCAGCCGACGCACGTCGACTTTGATTTGCGCATGGCGCCCGGCCGCCGCCGTGATCAGCTCCCGCAGCTCGGCTTCCACCTTCGCCGCATCCTCCTCCGGGATCATGCGGCGGTCGATGCGAAACACGACCTGGTCGGGGACCACGTTGGTGTTGATGCCACCTTTGATCAGGCCGACGTTCAGCGTCGGCGAGACGATGCCGGGCGTCGCGGAGCGTATCCGCGCGAGCCCGGAGCGATGCGCATAGAGCGCGACGAGAATGCCGGTGGCCGCCTCAAGCGCGTCGACGCCGGTCTCCGGCATGGCGGCATGCGCCTGCTTGCCGGTGACCGTCACCTCGAGATGCAGGCAGCCGTCGTGCGCGGTGACGATGGCATAGGAGAACCCGGCCGCGATCGCCGCATCGGGCCTGGTCAACTTCTCGTCGAGCAGCCATTTCGGGCCGACGATGCCGCCGACCTCCTCGTCGTAGGTGAAGTGGAGCTCGAGCGTTCCCCGCAGCTTGTCGCCGTCGGCGGCGAGAGCCTTGAGCGCCAGCAGCGTCCAGGTGTAGGTCGCGAAGTCCGATTTCGACACCGCGACGCCACGCCCGTACATGACGGGTCCGTGCGGACCGTCCTCGACCACCGCGCCATAGGGGTCGAAGTGCCATCCCAGGCCGGGCGGCACGACGTCGCCGTGGGCGTTGAGCGCGATGACCGGACCCTCGCCGAACCGGTGGCGGACGATCAGATTGGTCACGCTCTTCATTCCCGCCGCTTCCACCGTCGATCGCGGCACCTCGTGCGCCTCGACGGTCAGGCCGAGCTGCTCCAACAGTTCGCGCGTGCGTTGTGCATGCGCCCTGCAATCGCCCGGTGGATTATCGCTCGGGACCTTCACCAGCTCAGCGAGGAAAGCGCTCTCGCGCGCAAACTCGCGATCGACGAAATCACCGATGGCTTTGGTCGACGTCATGATGCCTTTGCCAATCGCAGAACGGTATCGAGGACGACGCGCGCGGCGACGTCGGCGTCCTCGGCGGTGATGATCTCGAGCGGTGAATGGCTCACCCCGCCGTTTCCGCAGCGCACGAACAGCATGGCGGTATCGGTGACACCGTCGAACATCATGGCATCATGGCCGGCACCACTGGGGAGATGGCGCGGATCGACGCCTGCCCGCGTCACCGCATCGGACAGCAGCGATTGCAACCGCGGCGAACAACGCACCGCGGCAGTCCGCTGCACTTCCCTGCTCTCGATGACGACGCCGCGCTTCTCCGCGATCCGCCCGATCTCCCGCATGACGTCGAGCACGGCTGCATCGCGGGTGGCGTCATCGGCGGCGCGAATGTCGAGCGTCAGCTCGCAGCGGCCCGGAATGATGTTGATCGCGCCGTTGGGCACGGCGAGCTGGCCGACCGTACCGACGAGCGTGGGAGCCTGCGCGCATCGCTGCTCGACGTAAAGCACGAGCTCGGCCGCCGCCGCCGCGGCGTCATGACGCCGCCCCATGGGTACGGTGCCGGCATGCCCCGCCGTGCCGCTGATCGTGACCATGCAGCGCACGGTCCCGGCGATCGCGCTCACGATTCCAACCGGCAGCCCTTCCTCCAGCAGGACCGGACCCTGCTCGATATGGACCTCGAGATATCCGGCGAGTTCCTTGCCGGGCCGCGCCAGCGTGGGAATGCCGGCGCGATCCAGCCCCGCCGCGCCCATCGCCGCCGCCAAGGTGACGCCCTCGGCGTCGCGCCGCTCGAGCAGGCTCGGATCGAAGCGCCCCGCAACCGCGCTGCTGCCCAGAAAGCTCGAAGCGAAGCGCACGCCCTCTTCTTCCGAGAATGCGATGACGTCGAGATGAAACGGCAGCTTGCGCCCGAGCCGCCGCAGATGCTCGGCCACGACCAGCGCAATCAGAACGCCGAGCCGGCCGTCGTATTTTCCGGCGTTGCGGACCGTGTCGTAGTGCGACGCCAGGATCAGCGCCGGCGCGTGCGGATCGTCGGCGGCATGACGCCCGACGACATTGGCGATCGCATCGATGTCGGCGGTGAGGCCGGCCTGGCGCATCAGGTCGCGGATGTCGGCGGCGACGGAACGATGCGCCGGGGACAGAAAGGTGCAGGTCAGCCCGTCCGGGACTTCCGACCACTGCGCCAGCCGGTCGGCAAGCGCCATGATCTTCGTTCCGAACATGGCCTGCTCGGCGCCGCCCGCGCTCTGTGCTTCCGTCACCATGTGCATGCACTATTTGTTCGGCATCGCTCTTGCAACGTTCGACACGCGTCTGTCATCCTGCCGCAGCCTGGCCGAAACAAGGACGGCGCACGCACGAGAAAGGATCGGCGATCGTGGACACCGTGCTCACCGAGTGGCTGAGCCTCATCATCCGGTGGCTCCACGTCGTGGCCGGCATCGCCTGGATCGGCAGCTCATTTTATTTCATCCATCTCGATCTCAGCCTCAAGTCACGCGCCGATCAGCCCCAAGGCGTGCACGGCGACGCCTGGCAGGTCCACGGCGGCGGGTTCTATCACATGGTGAAGTACCTCGTCGCGCCGGCGCGCATGCCGGATGAGCTGACCTGGTTCAAATGGGAGGCCTATACCACCTGGCTCTCCGGCTTCGCGCTGCTGGTGGTGGTCTACTATCTCGGAGCCGAGCTCTATCTGATCGACAAGTCCGTGCTCGACCTCACCGCCCCGGCCGCCGCCGCCGTCGCCTTCGGCAGCCTGGTGCTGGCCTGGCTGTTCTACGAGGCGCTGTGCCGTTCGCCGCTCGGCCGGCACGAGGTGGCGCTGGCGCTCGTGGGCTACGTCTTTCTGGTCGGCCTCACCTATGCCTTCACCCATGTGTTCAGCGGGCGCGGCGCCTTTACCCAGATCGGTGCGCTGATCGGCACCATCATGGTGGCGAACGTCTTCATCATCGTCATCCCGAACCAGAAGAAGACCGTGGCCGCGCTGCTGGCCGGCAAGGCGCCGGACCCGCGCTGGGGCGAAGAGGCCAAGCAGCGGTCGGTGCACAACAACTATCTCACGCTGCCGGTCGTCTTCCTGATGATCTCCAACCACTATCCGCTGATGTTCGCGACGCGCTTCAACTGGCTGATCGTCGCCATCGTGCTCGCGGTCGGCCCGGTCATCCGACATTTCTTCAATTCCCGGCACGAGGGCAAGGGCAGCCCGTGGTGGACCTGGGGCGTGGCGGCCGCCGGCATGATCGCCGTGGCGTGGCTGTCAGGGGCCGGACCCGGAGGCGCCGCGCCGCGCGCGCAGAAGCTCGACATCAAGGCGGCCGAGAATACGGTGCTGACACGCTGCAGCATGTGCCACCGCAACGAGCCGCTCTGGCCCGGCATCCATGCGCCCCCCAACGGCGTCGTGCTCGACGATCCGGAGAATATCCGCCGTCACGCGCGCCTGATCGAGATCAACGCCGTCCGCTCGCACGCCATGCCTCCGGGCAACATCACCGAGATAACCCCGGAGGAGCGCCAGATCCTGGCGGCCTGGATCGCCGCCGGCGCGCCGGCGCAGTGATCGCGCGGCCGCATGCAAGCCGCGCCGCCGCTGAACGTATATGGATAGGCCATGTCTCCGCACGATTTCGCCGAATACCCCCGCGATCTCGCCGGCTACGGCCGCACTCCGCCGGATCCACGCTGGCCCGGCGGCGCCCGCATCGCCGTCCAGTTCGTGGTCAATTACGAGGAGGGTGGCGAGCGCAACATCTTGCACGGCGACGCCACCTCCGAAGCGTTCCTGTCCGATGTGCTCGGGGCACAGCCGTGGCCGGGACAACGGCACATGAACGTGGAGTCGATGTACGAATACGGCTCGCGCGCCGGGTTTTGGCGCCTGTGGCGGTTGTTCACGCAGCACGACATGCCGGTCACGGTATTCGGCGTCGCGACCGCGCTGGCGCGATGTCCCGACGTCGTCGCGGCGATGCGCGAAGCGCGCTGGGAGATCGCGAGCCACGGCCTGAAATGGATCGACTACAAGGATGTGCCGGCCGCGGAGGAGCGCGCCCATCTCGCCGAAGCGATCCGTATCCACACGCAAGCCACGGGCGAGCGCCCGCTCGGATGGTATACCGGCCGCAGCTCGGTCGAGACCTTGCGGGCCGTGCTCGACGAAGGAGGATTTCTCTATTCGTCGGATTCCTACGCGGATGACCTCCCCTATTGGGTCAACGGGCCGAACGGAGCACACCTGATCATTCCCTATTCGCTCGACGTCAACGACATGCGCTTCATCAATCCCCAGGGCTTCGGCACCGGCGAGGACTTCTTCACCTATCTCAAGGATGCGTTCGACCTGCTCTATGCCGAGGGCGAGCGCGCCCCCAAGATGATGTCGGTCGGGCTGCATTGCCGGCTGGCAGGCCGGCCGGGACGCGCGGCGGGCCTGGCGCGCTTTCTCGACTACATCGCCGCACGCGAGCGCGTATGGATTGCGCGCAGGCTCGACATCGCCCAGCATTGGCATCGCGAGCATCGGGCGCTGGCCGCGGGCGCACCGACGATCGCCTGACATCACTGCCAGACAGACCCGCCATGACCACGATCTCGCTCGAAAGCCTCAACGCCAGCGACGCGGCGAGTTTCGTTGCCGCGCTCGGCGATATCTACGAGCACGGGCCCTGGGTGGCGCAAGCCGTCTACGCGAAGCGGCCGTTCGGCACGCTTGCGGCGCTGCACGACGCGATGATGTCGGCCGTGCGCGCCGCGCCGCCGGATCAACGGCTGGCATTGATCAAGGGACATCCCGATCTCGCGGGCAAGGCAGCGCGGGCGGGCACGATGACCAGCGAGTCCACGGCCGAACAGGCCAGCGTCGGTCTCGACCGGCTGTCGGAAGCCGAATTTGCGCAATTTCATCAGCTCAACGGCGCCTATCGGGAAAAATTCGGCATTCCGTTCATCGTCTGCGTGCGCCGGCACGGCAGGGACTCGATCCTGCAGCAGTTTGCGCGCCGTGTGCAGAACGATGTGGGCGCCGAGACCGACGCGGCGCTCGACGAAATCTTCCGCATCGCCGCGCTGCGCCTCGATCAGCGGGTTGCGGCCGCCGATCGTCTCAAGGTGCACGGCCGCCTGTCGACCCATGTCCTCGACACCCATGGCGGCCGGCCGGCGGCGGGCGTGCCGGTCGAGTTGGTCCAATTGTCCGCCAATGGCGAGCACGTCACGATCGCGCACGCGACCACCAATGGCGACGGCCGCACCGACGAGCCCTTGATCGCAGGGCGGCCGCTGCCCATCGCGCATTACGAACTGCGCTTCCACGTCGCCGGCTACTTTGCGCGTCTCGCCACGCCGCAAAGCGACCCGCCCTTCCTCGATACGGTGCCGGTGCGGTTCGCGGTCGCCGAGCCGGAGGGCCACTATCACGTCCCCTTGCTGGTGACGCCGTGGAGCTATTCGACCTATCGCGGCAGTTGACGACCGCGCTGGATTGATTGGGGAATAGGCAAGAACGGGCAAAATGCCTAGTCTTGAGGCAAGATGCGGCGTCCGCGCCCCAGGCGCAACGCGATCCGGGCTGGCACGCCGATTGCTGCAATAGCGCATACAGCGCCGGTCAACCGGCCCCAAAGGGAGCGTCAGACATGCACATGATCAGGCTTCTCGGGATGCTCGCGGGAGCGGCCGCGGCTGCTTTGGCGGCGAGCCCCGCAACCGCCGACACCGATGTGAAATTTGCCCTCGATTGGAAGTTCGAGGGGCCGGCGGCCCCCTACTTCGTCGCGATCGACAAGGGCTACTACAAGGCCGAGGGCCTCAACGTCACGATCGATTCCGGTCCCGGCTCGGTCGCCGGCATTGCGCGCGTGGCCGCCGGCACCTATCCGCTCGGATTCTTCGACATCAACTCGCTGGTCAAATTCCAGGACCAGAACCCGGACAAGAAGGTCCAGGCCGTGTTGATGATCTACGACAAGCCGCCGTTCGCCATCGCCACCACCGCCAAGACCGGCATCTCCAAGCCCAAGGACCTCGAGGGCAAGGTGCTCGGCGCGCCCGCGGCCGACGGCGCGTTCGCGCAGTGGAAGGCGTTCGTGAAGGAAAACGCGATCGACGAGTCCAAGGTCAAGGTCGAGAACGTCGGCTTCCCCGTGCGCGAGCCGATGCTGGCCGACGGCAAGGTCGACGCCATCACCGGCTTCTCGTTCTCGATGCACTACAACCTGCTGCAGAAGGGCCTCAAGCCCGAAGACATCAAGACCATGCTGATGGCGGATCACGGGCTCGTGCTCTACGGCAACGCCATCATGGTCAATCCGGACTACGCCAAGGCCAATCCGAAAGTGGTGGCGGGCTTCGTGCGCGCGACCATCAGGGGCGTGCTCGACACCATCAAGGATCCGGACGCAGCGATCAAATCGGTGATGGCGCGCAACGAGACCGGCGATCCCAAGATCGAGCTCGACCGCCTCAAGATGTCATTGCGCGATAATTTCGTGACGCCGTGGGTGAAGGCCAACGGTTTCGGCGACGTCGACATGGCGCGGCTCGCCAAATCGATCGACCAGATCGCGCTGACCTACGACTTCAAGAACCGGCCGAAGGCCGAGGACATCTTCACCAGCCAGTATCTGCCGCCGGCGGCCGATCGGAAGCTGTGACGGTGTTCGACAGGAGTCTTTCCGCTGTCATGCCCCGCGAAGGCGGGGCATCCAGTACCCCCGTTTCGCGCGAGTGACGCGCAGCCGGCGAATACTGGATCGCCCGCCTGCGCGGGCGATGACACGGGCGGGCTGCCGCTCAGGGCAAGCGCCATGACCGCCTCCGTCGACATCGGCAATGTCACGCTGACCTATCGTGGCGGGTCGGGCGGCGTTCTCGCGTTGAAGGGCACGAGCCTCACCGTCGGCCGCGGCGAGTTCGCCGCGGTGGTCGGTCCGTCCGGTTGCGGCAAATCGTCGTTGATGAAGCTGGTGACCGGGCTTGTTCCGCCCGATTCCGGCGACATCGTCATCTTCGGCGACCGGGTGCGCGGACCGGTGAAGATCGCCGGCATGGCGTTCCAGAACCCGAATCTCCTGCCGTGGCGCAAGGTGATCGACAATGTGCTGCTGCCGCTCGAGATCGTCGAGCCGCATCGGCAGAGATTTCGCCGCGAGAAGGAGCAGTACCGCGCGCAGGCCAACGCGCTGCTCCGGACCGTCGGGCTCGACGGATTCGACGACCGGTTCCCTTGGGAGCTTTCCGGCGGCATGCAGCAACGGGTGTCGCTCTGCCGCGCCCTGATCCACCAACCGGCCTTGTTGATGCTCGACGAGCCGTTCGCCGCGCTCGACGCTTTCACGCGGGAGGAATTGTGGTGCGTGCTCCGCGACCTCTGGCAGAAGCTCGGCTTCACCGTGATCCTGGTGACGCATGATCTGCGCGAAGCCGCGTTTCTCGCCGACAAGATCCACGTCATGAGCGCGCGGCCCGGACACATCGTCATGACCAAGACGGTCGATCTGCCGCGCCCGCGCGATCTCGACATCTGCTTCGAGCCGCGCTTCACCGATATCGTGCACGAGCTGCGCGCCAAGATCGCCCAGGTGCGAAAGGCATGAGCACGACGCTGGAAAAGCTGTCGCCCTGGCTGTTCACCATCGGCCTGTTCGTGCTGTGGGAGCTCGCCTGCCGCATTTTCAACGTCGATACCTTCGTTCTGCCCGCGCCTTCGCAGATCTTCGAGGCAGCCGTCAGGTACTGGTCGCCGCTCCTCAAGAACTCCTTTGTCACGCTGTGGACGACGCTCGCCGGCTTCGCGCTCGCCGTCGCCTTCGGCATCGTGCTCGGCATCGTCGTGGGCTGGTCGCGCGCGATCTATCGCGGGCTCTATCCCGTGATGATCGGCTTCAACTCCATCCCGAAGGTCGCGGTGGTCCCGATCCTGATCATCTGGTTCGGCATCGGCGTGGTGCCGGCGATCCTCACCGCCTTTCTGATCTCGTTCTTTCCGATCGTGGTGAATGTGGCGACCGGCCTCGCCACCATGGAGCCGGAGCTCGAAGACGTGCTGCGCGCGCTCGGCGCCAAGAAGCTCGACATCATGCTGAAGGTCGGCATTCCGCGCACGCAGCCCTATCTGTTCGCTTCGTTCAAGGTCGCCATCACCCTTGCCTTCATCGGCGCCGTGATGTCGGAGACCATCGGCGCCAATGCCGGCCTGGGCCATCTGATGGTGCAGGCCGGATCGAATTTCCAGATGCCGTTGGTGTTCGCCTGCCTGCTCGGCCTCGCGATCGAAGGCATCGCGATGTACGCCGTATTCGCCTATGTCGAATCCTATTTCACGCGCTGGGCCTTCCGCTCGTCCATGAGCGCGGGAGCTTGAACGCTTCGCTCTTGACGCCGGAATTCAATCCCGCTCGACTGCCGCCGGACTCGATAATCCAGGCGCTGCACGGCAAACGAGCGGCGGCCAGCGACTGCGACCTTCTTGATCTCCGCTTGCATCGCGGCGGGTGAACGAGCCGCAATACCCGGCTCAGCGATCGATGACCGACGAGCACGAGGAGCAACCATGCGCATAGGCAACGCGATCGTCGCAACCGGCATCTTGCTGTTGGCGGGCTTGTCCGGCATCGCATCCGCGGGCGCGCAAGCCACCGATGTCCGGTTCGTCCTGGACTTCCTGCTGCAGGGTCAACAGTCGCCATTCGTGCTCGGCCGCGAGCGCGGCTACTACAGCGCACAGAAGGTCAACCTCGCGTCCTTTGATCCCGGTCGCGGCGGCGCCAACTCCATTACCAAGGTTGCGAGCGGCACCCACGATATTGGCTTCGGCGATCTCAGCGCCATGATCGAGTTCAACGCCAAGAACCCCGGACGCGAGCTGATCGCGGTCCTCCTGATCTACGACCAGGCGCCGCTCAGCCTGATCTCGCTCAAGAAGGCCGGCATCGAAAAGCCCGCGGACGTCATGGGGCGCAAAGGGGGCGCTCCGGCGGTGGACGCCACCTATCGCCTGTTCAACGTGTTCGCGCGCTTGAACGGGATCGATCCCGCGCGCGTGCAATGGGCAAACGTGCAGCCGCAGGTCCGGGAACCGATGCTGCTGCGCGGGGACATCGACTTCGCCGCCGCATGGGTGATGACGGCCGTCCCCTCGCTGCTCGGGCTGGGCGTGAAGCGCGACGACATCAACGTCATCATGCTGCGCGACTATGGCGTCGACCTCTACGCCAACGTGTTGTTCACCACCCCGGCCTTCGCCAAGCAGCACCCGGACGCGGTGCGCGGATTCGTCAAGGCGACGATCCAGTCCTGGCAGAATGCGGCCACCGATCCGGATGCCGCGATTGCGGCGCTCAAGAAGGCAGAAGCGCTGTCGGACCCGGCGGTCGAGATGGTACGCCTCAAATGGGCGCTCGACTTCGTCGTCACCCCGGCGGTGCGGCAGGCCGGCATCGGCAACGTCGACCCCGCGCGCCTGAGCAAGCACATCGATATCGTCACTGAGGGCTTCCAGCTCGCCCGCAAGCTGCCGCCGGAGGCGGTATTCGATCCGCAGTTTCTACCGCCGGCCGCCGAACGTCAGATCAAGTGATGGCGATCCCCTGCCCGCGGCAACTCAGCAATTCATGACCATGACCGATACCAAGACGACCTCCTCCGAGATCTATCGCCAGCAGGGCATGGGACAACGCATCGGCTTCGGCCAGCGTCCCGCGGTGCTGGTGATCGACATGCAACATGATTTTTGTGACCCCGACGCACCCACGACCCTGTGGCCGTCGATCGGCGAGACTTATGAGCCGATCCGGCAACTCTGCACGAGCGCCCGCGCGCGGCGCCTGCCCGTGTTCTACACCCAGGGCCTGGTTGCCGGCGATGGCTCGTCGGCCGGTTTGTGGCGCTACAAGCAACGCTACCACGCCGAGGGCCGCGTCCAGATCGACGGCAGCAAGGGCGCGGCGATCATCCCCGAGGTCGCGCCCGAGCCGGGTGATCGCATCATCCGCAAGTGGCGGCCGAGCGTGTTCTTTCGCACCGACTTCGAGGTATTTCTTGGTGTGCTTGCCATCGACACGTTGCTGGTCTGCGGGACGAGCGTCAGCGGCTGCGTTCGTGCGACGGTGACGGATGCATTCATGCGCGACATCCGCTGCATGGTGGTGCGCGAGGCCGTGGCGGATCGCACGCCGGCGGTCATGGAAGCCAATCTGTTCGACATGGAACAGAAGTATGCCGACGTGGTCGCGCTCGGCGAAGCCATGGACTACCTGAACAGCTTCGCCCTCAAGAACTGAACTGCCGCGGAGCTTTCATCTCGCAGGCGCGGGGTGCGGCCATTCGCGGTCGCGCTTCTCAGTGAGCGGGCGATTGGCTAACGTGTCGCCGCGATGAAAACAATAATGGGAGGATGCCTTGATCACGAAGGGACGCAACGCGCGCTGGACCGGGTTGGTTGCCGCAACCGTGGCTTTCTGCTGGCTGCTGCCGGGCGGATTGGCTGCGCAGGATAAGCCCCTGACGCCGGTGCGCGCGGCTTACGTCCCGGTGGCGACATGGCTGCCAGCGTGGGTTGCGCTCGACAAGGGCATCTTCGCCAAGCACGGCCTCGCAGTGACTTTGACCCAGATCCAAAACCTGTCGCTCCTGCCCGGCACCGTCGGGCGGCAGTTCGAATTCGCGGCATCGACGCCCACGGATCTCATCAAGGCGGTCGCGGGGGGCCTCGACGTGGTGGCGACCGCGGGCGAAGCGATCGAGGTCAAGAGCAATCCGACCACGCAAGTGATCGTGCGCAAGGATTCCGGAATCAAGAGCGCCGCCGATCTCAAGGGCAAGGCGATCGCGGCGCCCACCCTCGGCGCGGTGATTCATGTGGCCACGCTGTATTGGCTCAAGAAGAACGGCGTCGATCCGGCATCGATCCGCGGGGTCGAGGTGCCGTTTCCGAACATGGGCGACCAGCTCAAGGCCGGCAATGTCGACGCGGTCGAGGCGCTCGAGCCGTTCGCCGGCGCGCTGCTTGCGGCGGGCAACGTCTCGCTCGGCGATCCGCTGTTGGCGGCGGGTGACGAGGTGCTGTTTCCGTTCTGGATCTCCGACGGCGCATGGGCCCGCGCCAATCGTCCCGTCATCAAGGCGTGGATCGATGCCCTGACCGAGGCAAAGACCTATATGGACGCCAACCCCGCCGACACCCGTGCGATCCTCGCCAAGTATTCGCGCCTGCCGCCTGAGGTCGTCGCCAAGGTGCCGCTGCCGACCTATCGGTTCACCATCAAGCCGGACGAGCTCGGAGTCTGGATCGATGTGTTGAAGGACCTCGGACAATTGTCGGTGCCCGTCGACAAGGCCAAGATCGTGGTGACGGCCCCGTGAATTCGGCGCGTCCCGGGCATCCATCGGGAGCAGCGTCCGATCTCGTTTTCTCCTGCCGGGATGTGTCGGTCGATTTGCCGCACCAGGATGGAGTGCGGCAGATCCTCGCCGACATTTCGCTCGAGCTGCGGCGCGGCGAGTTCCTGACCGTTGTCGGGCCATCGGGCACCGGCAAGACCACGCTGTTGCGCGTGCTTGGAGGCCTGACGGCCGGCACGCGTGGCGCGGTCCATGTGAACGGGCGTCTGATCGATGGCCCGCCGGCGGATGTCGTCATCGTCTTCCAGGATTATTCTCACGCTTTGCTGCAGTGGCGCACGGTCGCCCGCAACGTCGCCTTCGGCCTGGAAGGCAAGTTGCCGCGAAACGAGATCAACGAGCGGGTGCGCGACGCGCTGCGGCTCGTCCGGCTGGACGGGCACGACGACGACTACCCGTGGCAGCTTTCCGGTGGCATGCAGCAGCGCGTGCAGATCGCGCGCGCACTGGCATTGCGCCCGTCTGTTCTGCTGATGGATGAACCGTTTGCAGCACTCGACGCCATGACCAAGGCGCAGCTGCAGGACGAACTGCACCGGCTGCGCGACGCCACCGGCTCGAGCTTCGTATTCGTCACCCACGATATCGAGGAGGCGGTCTATCTCGGCGATCGCGTCGCGGTGATCACCGGCGCGCCCGGGCGCATCGGGCGCACGGTCGAGGTCGATCTGCCGAAGCCGCGCGACCAGATCGTCACCCGGCAGATGCCCAAGTTCCTGGAGCTGCGCTACCTGCTCCATCAGGCGATCGGACAAAGCGAGCATGCGTGAGCTGGGACGCATTTTCGTGCGCATCAATTGGCTGGGGCTCACCACCATCGCGCTCGGTTTCGCCATCTGGGAAATCCTGCTGCGCGCCGGCTTCGCGCAATACCAGAATTTGCCAGCGCCTTCCGCGATCGCCGACGGGCTGGTGGAGATCACGAGCAGCGGTCAGCTCCTCGCGGACACGCTGCATACGCTGCGGGCCGTCCTGGTCGGCTGGGTCGCGGCGCTCGTCCTCGGCGTCGTATTGGGACTGCTGCTCGGCGCTTCGAGCACGCTGCGGCGCTACTCGCTGGCCTCGATCGAGATCCTGCGACCGATGCCGGGCATCGCGTTCGCACCGGTGGCGCTCCTGCTGTTTGGCTTTTCGCTGCAGATGGAATTGATGGTCATCATTCTGCCCGCGCTCTGGCCGGTGCTGATCAACACCATGGGCGCCGTGATGGGCGTGCATGCCCGCCTGTTCGAAGTCGGGCGGACGTTTCGGCTATCCCGGAGCGAAATCTTGCGAAAGATCATGCTGCCGGCGGCGCTGCCCGGTGTCCTGGTCGGCGCGCGGTTGAGCATGACGCTGGCGCTGGTGCTGGCGATCGTGGCGGAAATGGTCGGCAATCCAGCCGGGCTCGGCTACGCGGTGGTGCGCGAACAGCAGGCCATGCGCCCAGAACTGGTGTTCGCCTATGTCGTCGTCATCGGCGCGCTCGGCGTGGTCCTGAACGCCCTGCTCACCGGAGCCGTCGCCGTCTTTTTCCCGGCCGCCTCCGGACGGTTGCGGGAGGCAGGCTGATGGATCAGCAGCCGAGAACCCTGGGGATTGCCGGACAACTGCGTTCCGCCCTTGCGAGCCTTCCGCCCGCGCGAGGATTGCTGCCGCTGATCCTCTTGCTGCTGATCTGGCAACTGGTGCAGCCCGGTCCGTCGCCCTATTTCCCGGGGCCGTCGCAGTGGTGGACAGCGACGCTGACCCTGTTCAGCCGTGAGCATCTCGTCGCCGCCTTCGGGGCGACGACCTGGACCTTCCTCAAGGGGCTGCTGCTGGCGATCGTCGCCGGCACGATTCTCGGCCTGCTGGTCGGGATCTCGGACCGTGCGGCGCGCGCGCTGCAGCCGCTGCTTGAGTTCATGCGCGCGATCCCGCCGCCGGTGACGGTTCCGGTCGCCTCGCTCCTGATCGGCTACAGCGAGACCATGAAATTGACGGTCGTCGTGCTGTCGGCACTCTGGCCGATCCTGTTGAATACCACGTCGGCGGTGCGTCAGATCGATCCGTTGCTGCTCGATGTCGCGCGCTCGTTTCGGCTGACGGCGCTGCAGCGAATGCGGCGGATCATTCTTCCGGCCATCGTGCCGTCACTGCTGCTCGGGATCCGCGTCGCGATCCCGCTCGCCATCGTGGTCACGCTTCTGGTCGAGATGCTGACTTCACTGCCTGGAATCGGCGCCCTCATGATCAGGTCGCAGCGAAATTTCCAGTCCAGCGAGGTCTATGCGTTGCTGGTGCTGGTGGGGCTCTTCGGCTTCGTGGTCAACGACTTGTTCGCAATCATCGAAGGCGTGATCATGCGCCGCTGGCCGCCGCGGTCCTGAATTCAACTCAGAGAAAGAGCGCAAGATGCAGGTTGGTTTCTTCTTCTGGCCGTATAACCTCGATCTGTGCGAAAAACTCGCTGAGCGCGCGGACCGCTACGGCTACGCGATGATCGGCATCGCCGACACGCCGGGAAACGCGATGGACCCGTGGGTATCGGCCGCGATGGTGGCGCGCGCCTCGCAGCGCACGCGGGTCGCGCTCTGCGTCACCAATCTCCTCACCCGGCATCCCGCGGTGAGCGCGGCGGCGATCGCATCGCTCGATCACGTCTCCAACGGCCGCGCGGTGCTCGGCATCGGCGCCGGTCACAGCGGCACCAAGAATGTGGGACTGCCGAAGTCCCGCGCCAAGGATCTCGCGGAAGGCGTGACCTTCATCAAGACCTTGCTGAAGGGCGCGCCGGCCACGCTCGGCACGGCGAGCGCGCACCTGCCATGGATCAAGCGTGCGCCGCCGGTCTTTCTCGCCGCCTCGCATCCCAAGCCGCTGCAGGCCGCGGGACAGACCGCCGACGGCGTTTTCGCCAACTACGGCCTGGCGGCCGAGAATATCAAGGATTCGGAGGCGCACATCTTCGCCGGCGCGAAGGACGCGGGCCGCTCGCCGGACGAGATCGAGATCTGGCAGATCGGCGCGCTCGACTGCAATCAGGATCGCGATGCCGCGCGCGCGAAAGTGGGCGCGATGCTCGCGTTCCTGGCCGGCTACGTCATCGGCGACAAGCATCTGGACACCCGCGGCGTCCCCGAGCCGCTGCGCGAGCCGCTGCTGGAATTGCGTCGGCGCTACAGCACGCGCCCGGGCGAGGCCGACATCAAGCTCGTGCAGGAGCTCGGCCTGTTCGATTACCTGTCGCGGCGCCTGTCGATCTGCGGCAATCCACAGGACTGCCTCGCCCAGGCGCTCGCCGCCAAGGCCGCAGGCGCGAAACGGCTGATGCTCACGGTCAGTCTCGCCTCCGATCCCGTCCGCACCGTCGAACTGTTCGGCGAGCACGTGCTTCCGAAGCTGTAAAGTCCGGAGGAATTATCCGTGCCCGATATCGACATTGGCGGGGCCACGCTGCACTACGCGACATCGGGCGCGGGCGAGCCGCTCCTGTTGATCCCCGGGCTCGGGTTGGACCACGGCTACTACCGCTTTGGCATGCCGCTCCTGGCACGACATCTGCAGGTGCTCGCGGTCGACCCGCGCGGCATCGGCCGGTCGACCAAGTCGCCGCCGCCTTACACGGTCGAGGCCTGGGCCGACGACTTCGCGGTGATGATCGACAAGCTCGGGTTCGGGCCGATCCACGTGCTGGGTTCCTCGCTGGGCGGCTCCATGGCGCTGGCACTGGCGCAGCGCCACCCCGGCAAATTGAAGTCGCTGATGGTGGTCGGCGGCTTCAGCGAGCTCGATCGCGCGACCGAGCTCAATTTCCGCCTTCGCCTGCGTTTGATCGAGAAGCTCGGCATGAGCGACGAGGTCGCCGATTACATGGGTCTTTGGACATTGACCCGCAAATTCATCAATTCCGACGCCGGCTACGCGACCATGCGGGCCAACCAGGACATCATCAGAGCGAACTCGGCGGAAAGCTACAGCGCATTCGTGGAGGCGCTGCTCAAGTGGGGCCGCTGCCAGCCTGGACAGGAACGGGAAGCTAAATTCACCACGCTGCTGGACTCGATCGCGTTGCCGACGCTGGTCGTGACGTCAGACAACGATCATCTGATCCCCAAGGAATTGAGCGACCTGATTGCCGCCCGCATTGCCGGCGCGAAGCTCGTCGTCATGCCGGGCGCCGGTCACATTCCTTTCATGGAGCAGCCCGCGGAGGTCGTGCGCATCGTGCTCGCATTTCTCGAGGGACTGGACGGCTGATGTTTCTCTCATGAACTGGTGTTGAAGCGGATTGTGCGTCCGTCGGGCTCCCGTCACAATGGTCGCGAACACGAGGTTCGGCTTGGCCCGACCCGCGGTTCGACCGCTCTCGCGTACGCATCTTCCATCGGGCCCGTTACCCGTGCGAGCTTGCCACGATGCCGATTCCGATTCCGCCGCTGCCGCCGCTCCGGCTGTTTGAAGCCGCTGCCCGGCACGAAAGTTTCACCAAAGCCGCGGACGAGCTCGGCTTGACCGCGAGCGCGGTCAGCCACGGCATTGACTCGCTCGAAAAGTGGCTCGGCGTCGAGTTGTTCCAACGCCGGCCGCGCGGCGTGACGCTCACGCCCGCGGGCCATCATCTGCTGCCCTACGTCTCCGAGGCGCTGGCGATGGTCGCGCTGGGCGTGCAGCGGATGCCGGGACGAAAGGGCGAGCGGCGCGTCGTCCTCAGTGTGGCACCGACCTTCGCGCAGCGGTTTCTGGTGCCGAGGCTGCCGCGCTTTCGGACCCTTCACCCGGGCATTCGTCTCGCCATCGATACCTCGCACCGGCAGGCGTTGTTTCCGATGGAGGGGGTCGATCTGTCGATCAGGATGGGCCGGGGAGCATGGCCGGGCGTCAAATCCGATCTGCTGTTTCGCGAGCAATTGGTGCCGGTGGCAACGGCGGCTTACCTCGAGTCCGTCCGCCGCGATGGCGCGATCAACTGGCCGAAGGTCACGTTTCTTCGCGTGTCCTCGCTCGAAAATGATTGGACTGCATGGATCGAAGGCGCCGGCGCCCAGATCGAGATCGCTGAGGATCTGCATTTCGACACCGTGGCACTCGCCACCGAAGCCGCGGCGACGGGCATGGGAATCGCGATCGGCCGCGCACCGCTGATATCTCCCGACCTCGCTGCCGGCCGACTGGTCATGGCCGACACGAAAGTGATCGACATAGAGACGGGCTATTGGCTCGTCGGCCCCGACGGGCAGGAGACGCGCCCTGCCATCCGATCGTTCCGCCGCTGGGTGATCGAGGAAGCGAAGGAATACTGCGCGCAAAACGGCTTACGCTGACGCTGGATCTTTTTGTGCGGGTCGGAGCCCGCATGAGTGGATTTCACCCCTGCAACGAAACTATTCATTTGAGTCCAGGAAGGTGAAGGACGACATAAAGCTCGCAGGTTACAGCCAGCGAGCCAAAGATGACTCAGATTTCTTTTCGCCTGACGGCACGCGACGGCGCCCACGGGCCGGGCCATATTGGCTGGGCCCCGTTTCGCTTCGACGGAATCGCCAGCACGGTGCTGACCGCGCTACGAGCCATGCTCGAAGGCGGCTTTCATCGGCTGCGGCAGGCCTGGCGACACTCGGCAGCATTGCGGGAATTGCACGCGCTCGATGCCCGCACCCTGAAGGATATCGGGCTTCACCGCGGTGACCTCCCTGCGATCGCCGATGGCTATGCCCGACGGGGAATCGTCGGGCGGTTCGGCGCGGCGCGCGTCAGACGCGTCGAAATCACCGATCTCGCCCGCTGCGTCGAATTTGCCCGCCTGCTCCATCCGGACGACATCCGGCTGCGTTTCGGAAGGCCGGTCGCGCTCGGCGATGCCGGCACGTTTCGCCGGCTGTTCGGGCTCGACGACAGGAAGATAGAGACGGCGGGGTTATTCGACCTGAGCGGCCAAATCCTGGGGCTTGCCACCGTGGCCTGGGTGCGGCCCGGGACGGCCGAAGTCGCGCTCATCATCCGCTCCGATCTGCAGCGTCGCGGGCTCGGCGCCACGCTCCTGGCCAATGTCATCGACGACGCACGGGACGCCGGCTTCAACCTGCTGATCGCATATGTCGGCTACGGAAATCTTCCGATGCGGCGGCTGGCGCGGCGTTTCGGGTTCGAGTTCGCCGGCACATTCGCCGAGGCCGAGCTCGTCATCCGACGGTAACAACGGCGCGCGCGGGGTTTATCGGGGCGATCCGCTAATTCTGCGTGCGGCTGCGCAGGTCGTCGATCGCGGCAAGCACGCGCTCCGGGGTGGCTGGCGCATCGAGGACCGGCGCCAGACGATAATCGGCAAGGCTTGCAATCGCATCGCGGATCGCGAGCCATACCGATATCGCCAGCATCAATGGCGGCTCGCCGACGGCCTTGGAGTGGAAGATCGTGGCTTCGCGATTCGGCGCGTCATTGAGGATCCGCGCATTGAAGATCGGCGGCACGTCGCGACTTCCCGGGATCTTGTAGGTCGATGGGCCGTGGGTGCGCAGGTGACCTTCGGCATCCCACCACAGCTCCTCGGTGGTGAGCCAGCCCATGCCCTGGATGAACGCGCCCTCGATCTGGCCAAGGTCGATCGCGGGGTTGAGCGAGCGGCCGCAGTCCTGGATCAGCTCGGCGCGCAGGACCCGCGATTCCCCGGTGAGCGTATCGATCGCCACTTCGGCGGCGGCGGCACCGTAGGCGAAGTAATAGAACGGACGCCCGGTATTGGTGGCGAAGTCCCAATGAATCTTGGGGGTACGATAGTAACCCGCCGCCGACAGCGACACGCGCTTCTCCCACGACAGTGCCGCGAGCTCAGCGAACGACAGGCTGCGATTGCCGGCATAGATGCGGTTCGATGAGAACACGATCTCATGAGCGGGCACGGCGAAGTGTTCGGCGGCCACCTCGGTCATCCGGGCCTTGATCTGCTCCGAGGCGTGCAGGGCCGCCATGCCGTTGAGATCGGAGCCCGAGGATGCCGCCGTCGGCGAAGTGTTCGGCACCTTCGCCGTGCTGGTGGCCGACACCCTGACATGATCGAGATCGATGGCGAACACCTCCGCCACCACCTGCGCCACCTTGATGAACAGGCCCTGCCCCATCTCGGTGCCGCCGTGATTGAGCACCACGCTGCCGTCGGTGTAGACGTGGACGAGTGCGCCGGCCTGGTTGAGCGCCGGGCGATTGAACGAGATGCCGAACTTGACCGGCATCGTGGCGAGGCCTTTCTTCACCACCGGGCTCTGCCGGTTGAAGTTCGCGATGGTGCGCCGCCAGGCGGCAAGATCGACGGTGCGATCGAGCTCATCGACGACGCGTTCGATGATGTTGTCCTCGACGGTCATGCCGTAGGGCGTCACGTCATTGCGGCCGCTGCCATAGAAATTCTGCCGCCGGACGACGTGAACGGGAAGTCCCAGCCGGCGGGCGATCACCTCGATGATCGTTTCGATCGCGAGCATGCCTTGCGGCCCGCCATAACCGCGAAAGGCCGTGTTCGACACCGTGTTGGTCTTGCACGGCAGCCCGCGAAAGCGCAGGTGCGGAAGGAAGTAGCAGTTGTCGGCGTGGCACAGCGCGCGCGTCAGCACGGCCGGCGTGTGATCTGCCACGCTGCCGCCGTCGGCGGCCAGGGTGAGGTCGAGCGCGAGAATATGCCCGTCGCCGTCGACCCCGACGTCGTAGCGGATCAGGAATGGATGGCGCTTGCCGGTCGCTCGCATGTCGTCGTCGCGCGGAAGCCGCAGCTTCACCGGCCGCCGCGCCTTGAAGGCGAGCACGGCGGCGATGCCGGCGATGATGGTCGCCTGACTCTCCTTGCCGCCGAACGCTCCGCCCATCCGCCGCACCTCGACGGTGACGGCGTTGAACGGCAGGCCGAGGAGATGCGCGACACCGTGCTGCACTTCGGTCGGGTGCTGGGTCGAACTCCATACGTGGATGTCGCCGTCTTCGCCCGGCACCGCGAGCGCGATCTGTCCTTCGAGATAGAAATGGTCCTGGCCGCCACAACGCACTTCGCCCGACAGGCGGTGTGGCGAGCCGGCGAGCGCGGGCCCGACCTCTCCACGCACCATGGTTTGCGGTGGCGAGACGAAGCTGTCGCGCGCGATCGCCTCTTCGACGGTCAGGATGGCGGGGAGCGGCTCATAGTCGATCTCGACCAGCCGTGCAGCCGCTCGCGCCTGATCGAATGTGCCGGCGGCGATGGCCGCAACCGGCTGGCCTTCGTATTCGACAATGTCGGCGGCCAATGCCGGCTCGTCACTGCGGATCGGCGCGATATCGTTCTTGCCGGGAATGTCGGCGGCCGTGATCGCGGCGATGACGCCGGGCGCGGCGAGCGCGCGCGCCAAATCGATGCGGCGGATACGGGCATGCGCATGGGGGCTCAGGACCAGCGCCGCTTCCAGCGTCCCCGTCACGGTCGGGACATCGTCGAGATAGCGCGCGGCACCGGTGACATGCCCGACCGCGCTGTCGTGGCGCGCCGCCGCGTGTACCCCTCCACGGCTCCGTGCGAGCGGCTCGTTCATAGCGCGTCGACCCGCACCAGCACATTCGAGGACGTCTCGAACTGGAAGCGGCGCAAGAGTCCGGCCGCCGCGCGCAGGCGATAGGGGGCACCGCCGCGATGGTCCCCGATCGGAGTGAAGTCCCCCGCCAGCAGGGTCTCGACATCGGGGAGCCAGGCGGGCTCCCATGGCCGGCCTCTGACGGCGGCTTCGAGCTTGACCGCCCGCATCGCACGCGCCGCCATGCCGCCGTAGGCCGCCCGCAATGCTCTCACTTTGCCGCCGTCGCGTTCGAGGCGGAAGGCGGCGATGACGGTCGAAATGTCCTGGTCGAAGCGCTTGGAGAGTTTGTAGACGGAGAACTTCTGGCCCGGCGCAAGGAAGGGAACGCGGACGGCGGCAATGATCTCGCCCGCGGCGAGTGCGGTCTTGCGGTAGCCGGTGATGAACGACTCCACCGGGAGCACGCGGTCGCCGGCGCGCGACGTCAGTCGCACGGTGGCATCGAGCGCGATCAGGCACGGAATACTGTCCCCGATCGGAGAGGCGGTGGCGAGATTGCCGGCGATCGTTCCGAGGTTGCGAATTTGGCGCGATCCGATTCGACGCAGCAGAGCGCCGAAGGACGGAAACCACTGATCGAGATGAGGCAAGATTTCGCTGTAGGTGACCGCACCGCCGATCTCGATCGCGTCGGCGCTGGTCGTGACCTGACGCAGCTCCTTGACCGCTTGGAGAGCGATCACCGCCGGCAGCGCCTCGCGATCCTTGCTCACGCGCAGCCCCAGATCGGTGCCGCCCGCAAGCAGGATGGCGTTGGGGTGCTGCTCCATCGCCGCGAACAGCGCGTCGAGCGAGCGCGGCGTGAGAAAGGTCTGCGTGCCGCAATGATAGTCGGTACATGGCGGCACGCTCGACAGGGTTTCGGCCAGCGCGGGCGCCTCGGCGACGAAGCGATCTGCGGGCCCTTGCGCGACGCGGCGACAGGCCTCCACGATCGAGCGATAGCCGGTGCAACGGCAGAGATTGCCGGCAAGCGCTTCATGCATGGTCGCGCTTTCGGCAGCCTCACCGCCATGATGGAAGGCGAACATCGCCATCACGAAACCCGGCGTGCAGAAGCCGCACTGGGTGGCGTCGGTATCGATCATCGCCTGCTGCACCGGATGGAGCGCGCCGTCCGCTGCAGCCAGGCCTTCGACCGTGAAGACGGCTCGATTGTCGATCTGTGGCAGCATCATCAGGCAGGAATTCACCGCCTGGAACCGCAGCGATCCGTCGACCTCGCGGCCAAGGACGATCGTGCATGCGCCGCAATCGCCTTCGGCGCACCCTTCCTTCGTTCCGGTGAGACGTGCGCGGGTCCGCAGCCAGTCCAGCACCGTCATGCTCGGCGGAGCGCTGTCCTCGCTGCATGGCTTGCCGTTCAGCAGAAATTGCACCGCTGTCATGGCAGGCGCCTACCTTATGTCGCGCTCTAAACAGGTGGCCACGGCCGACAGGCCTTGCAAGTCGCGCACCAATTCGCACCGCGGTTGCAAACGGCGCGGGCCGCGATACACGAGTTTGCACACTTTTTTAGCGGCAACGGGTACGTGGCCCTTGGCATGATCGGGCCGCTCCGGCAACATCACGCAGAGTTCTGGCAACACGACCAATCAGCCTACCGGAGCGCTCCGCCCTGATCGCTGCGCCCAGGACTGGCACGAATGATGCATTTCGGCACCCGGCGCTGACCCGCGGCGCAGGCGATGCGACGATCCAGCATGGCGCTTTAGAGCGCGAGCGGCAACCCACCCGAACGTGGAGAGGTGAGACCATGAGATCTGCAGCGCGGAGGCTGCGTGCGATTGTCGCAGGCGTGGCATGTCTCGCGATCCCGCTTGCAGCCGTCCCGCTGCAACCGGCGTTCTCGCAAGCCGCCGAAAAAGTGACGGTGCGCTTCACCTGGAAGCTCAAGGGCGAGTATGCGCCACTCTTCGTCGCCTTGGACAAAGGCTACTACAAGGCGGAAGGGCTCGACGTCGATCTCGCGGAAGGCTCGGGCGCGCAGACAGTGCTCAAACTGCTGGCCAGCGGCAACGAGAAATTCGGCTACGGGCCCGCGGTGTCCGCCGCGCAAGCGGTGAGCCAGGGCCTTCCGGTCAAGGTGGTCGCGCTCTACCAGACCAAGGCTCCGATGGGGGTGATTTCCTTCCCCGACGTGGCGCTCAAGAGCCCGAAGGATCTGGAAGGCAAGCGGCTGGCGATATCGGTGGGCGAAACCTTCGGTGACATGCTGGCATCGTTCACCCGGATCAACAATGTGGACATCGGCAAGATCCAGCAGATCCAGATGGATGCCTCCGCCCGCACGAGCCAGTTCCTCACCCGCAAGATCGACGTGATGTCGGTTTATCTCAGCAACGAGTGGCCCCAGATCGAGAAACGCGCCAACGTGAAGTTCAACATCCTGCGGGTCTCGGACTTCGGTCTGAACCTGCTGGGCGCTTCGATCATCGTCGGCAATGCGTTCGCCGAACAAAATCCCGAGACAGTCAGGAAACTGCTGCGCGCAACCGCCAAGGGCTACCGCGACGCCATGGCCGATCCCAGGGCTGCCGCCAAGACGATGGCCAAGTACATGAAAGTGCCCGAAGACCCCGAGGTGCTCGACCGGCAGGTCGAAGCGACCGTGCTTTCGACCAATGCGCCCGCGGGCAAGCCGATCGGCTGGCAGGAAGCGGCCGACTGGGAAGCCAATCTGGCCTTGCTGAAGGAGACCGGCGCCCTGCCCGAGATCAAGCCGCTGAGCGCGTACTATACCAACGATTATCTGCAGTAGGATCGCGTCTGCGCTGAGGCCCGCAGGTCGGCCAGAAGCGCGCGCAGCGTGGGCTCTCGCCACGCAGACGCCCGAGCGCCGTGCCCACGCGCAATTCGCCCGACGCGGGCGAAATCGACGCGCGGCCAAGGGCACGTTTTGCCTTGCGCGCGTGGAGCGATCGTTCTTGCGTTCTTGCGTCTTTTGCCCGCCCTGCGGTCCTCGGACCGTGCCGTGAAGAGATCATCATGACGACCATCGCCGTCCCCTCCCCCGCGACTCCCGGCAAGCTTGCCTCCTGGATCAGTCGCAACGGTCCGGTGCTCGCCATCTTCGCTCTCGTGTTCGCGCTGTGGGAAATCGCCGTGCGCGCGCTGCAGATACCCGACTACATCCTGCCGAGCCCGTCGGTGATCGTCGTCAAGATCGTCGTGTCCTGGCAGCTGCTGCTGGAGAATGCATTCGTCACCCTGCAGGAGATCCTGCTCGGTTTCGGGCTCAGCGTCGTGATCGCCATTCCGCTCGCGATCGCGGTGGTCTATTCACGCATCTTCGAGCGTGTGGCGTTTCCGTTCATGGTCTCGCTGCAGACTATTCCCAAGGTCGCGCTCGCACCCATCCTGGTCATCTGGCTCGGCTACGGCATCATGCCGAAGGTGATGGTGGCCTTTCTCATCTCGTTCTTTCCCATCGTGATCAATTCCGTGATCGGCATGCGCTCGGCCGAGAAGGAGATGATCTATCTGGTGCAATCCATGGGCGCGAGCGAGCTCACGACCTTCCTCAAGATCCGGCTCCCGAAGGCGCTGCCTTCGATCTTCGGCGGCCTCAAGGTCGGCATCGGCCAGGCAGTGGTGGGGGCCACCGTGGGTGAATTCATCGCCGCCGAACGCGGCCTGGGCTATCTGCAGCTCATCTCCCAGGTCCGGCTCGACACGCCGCTCCTGTTCGCCGCGGTCGTCGTGCTCTCGTTGCTGGGGGTGCTCCTGTTCAACGCCGTGGCCTTCGCCGAGCGGATCGCGCTGCCCTGGAGCCGCGTGGCCACCGACGTAGCCGAATAGGACCCCGCACGAGATGATCGACAATCGGACCGGGCCGACCGCCGGGGACTTTCGCGCCGGAGTGCCGATCCGGATCGCTGGCGTCACCAAGCGCTATCTCAGCGCCCGCGGCGGCGAAGTCCATGCCCTTGATGAAATCGACCTCGCCATCGCTGGCGGCGAATTCGTGTCGATCGTCGGACCAAGCGGCTGCGGAAAGAGCACCCTGCTGATGCTGATTTCCGGCCTGATCCCGGCAACGACCGGCACCATCGAGGTCGGCGGCATCAGGGTGAAGGGCGCCATCGGCAACGTCGCCATCGTGTTCCAGCGCGACGTGCTGCTCGACTGGCGCACCGTGCTCGCCAATGTCCTGCTCCCCGTGGAGATCAAGAAGCTCGATCCGGTCAGTCACCGCCGCAAGGCGCAGGAGCTCTTGCGGTCGGTCGGGCTCGAGGAGTTCGAGGACAAGTATCCGGGCGAGCTGTCCGGCGGCATGCGCCAGCGCGTCGCGATCTGTCGGGCGCTGGTGCAGGATCCCGGCCTGCTGCTGATGGACGAGCCGTTCGGCGCGCTCGATGCGCTCACCCGCGAGCAGATGAATCTCGACCTCCAGCGGATGTGGCTGCGCGACCGCAACACCGTTCTGTTCATCACCCACAGCATCGAGGAAGCGGTCCTGCTCTCCGACCGCGTGGTGGTGATGTCGTCACGACCCGGCCGCATCGCCGATATCGTGACCGACGATCTGCCGCGGCCGCGCGGTGCGCACACCCGCAGCGACCCGCGTTTCATCGAGCACGTCGAGCGCATCCGGCGGCATTTCCTGGCGCTGGGGGTGCTGTCGGAGACGTGAGACCGACGGCGGGACGGTTGGTTCGTTAACCTGCTCTCAGCCAGTCTCACTCAATCACGTCGTTCTTTACGACGAATGTCGGCTGGCGCGTAGGACCTTCGCGGTCAAGCTAAAGGGACTTTAGGGCGCAGCTTAGAAAACTCCCGCGCCCGGCGTGAGCACGTTGTTCGGATCGAATCGTTTTTTGGCGGCGGCGAACCGTTGCCAGATCGTCGATCCATAATGTTGCCGCCATTGCTCCTGCGTCAGAACGGGAGCGTAGGGCGGATAGACCTTGCCACCTATGGCCAGCAGTCGCGTCACCAGCTTCTGGTTTGCCGCCAGCATGGCTTGCGGGTCGTGCATGGCGGCAGCGGACGTTCTGCGATGCAGCCGCACCCCGAAGCTCAAATCCGCCGCGGGCATTTTCTGCAGCGGCTGGGTACAACGCGCCGTGATCATTGGAAACACCTCAATTAACCAAATGCCTGCGAACTCCTCGGGCGTCGCCAGGACATCCGCCACGAACGGCACGACCGCCACGTCCGGCAACATAAAGGCCAGCGAGGGGTTCTTCGCGCCGCGCTTGACCGCGGCGATGCTACCCGTCTGCGAGGCTGTGCGCCGATCCAGATAATCCCAATAGGTGAGGCGAACGGGAGGCAGCTGTGAAATGTGTCGAAGTCCTTCCATCCACGGAGGCGATCGGTCAGTGTCGTCCCTATCCGAGAAAAAGCTTCCGCCGATCAATTGAAAGCGCATCGGTCCTGCCGGTTCTTTCACGATCCGGCTGGTCAGCGGGCCCAGGCCCTCAGCCGACACCAGGCGGCCCTGCTCGGAGACCAGGGTCTGCAGGTCGGGATAGTTCAACGTTCGTAAGACGACGTATTCGGGTGCCGGTAGCAGACGAAGACGCGCTCGGACGATGATCCCGCATTGGCCAAGGCCGGCGAGCATCATGCGGAACAGCTCGGCGTTGCGGTCCGGCGAGCAGGTGACGTGATCGCCGGTTGCCGTAACCACGTCGAGCTCGCTTACGTGATCGACCTGGCAGCCTTCCCGATAACTGGTTTCTCCGATGCCGCCCACGCTCAGCGTTCCCCCGACCGACAGCATCAGCGCATCAACCATGACCGGCGGCATGCGGGTTCGGCTGAAGGCAACCCTCGCCGCGTCCCCCCAGAGCACCCCGGACTGGGCATCGAGCAGGTCGTCACCCTGCGCGCGGATCGCGTTCAATGTGCTCGAATCCACGATGATGCCGCCTTCGGCCTGCGCTTGGCCGTAGAGCGAATGGCCTTGGCCACGCATCGCAATCTTGCGGCCAGTCTTGTTGGCATAGGCCGCGATGCGAATGATATCGTCGACCGAGCGCGGCCTGAGAACCGCGGCCGGCGCGCGGCGGATACCGGTGCCGAAATCTACGCCGGCTACGTTGCGGGCGGCTTCGTCGAACAGCACGTCGCCATCGAAGTTCGGCAGATCGCCGAGGGGTTGGGCTTTCGCGTTCCGAGCCCATGGCGCTGACAGCGATCCGCCGCTCCCGGCGAGCGCGGACGCCCCTGCGAGTTTCAAAAACGCGCGGCGGGTGCCTTGCATGATGACCTCCCACGCTCAGCACGAGGATAATTTACCACGCCTCGGACGGTTGCGGAACCGCCGGCGACGCGCGCGGATTGGCCAGCACCTCGACCGCTGAGGAATGAGCGCCACGATAATCGCACGACACCGGATTTCGGGCGAACGCAGGGGTGTATGTCCCTTCGCCGAGGGCGTCACGAGTGACTATCGCTCGGGTCACCATGCGGCAACGTACGGCATCCAGACGTGTGCGTGTGCGCAGTGGCAAAGCCCACCGGAATAAGGCTCGCCCTCCCGCCGTCCTTCTTCACGATGTCAAACAGCCCGCTTCGCGGCCTTCGCCGCGCAGCACATCTCGTTCCCGCGGCGCATTTTTCGCGCCCGGGTCGTCGCGTCGCGTTTCTTTGTCTCCACCGCATTCTCCGCTGCATGTGCCGGCGCTTCGGCGGGCTCGCGCCAAATCCTTGGCGTCAGCTGCAGCTCCGGCCCTGAAAATGAGAGGGCCGGCGGAACGCCGGGAGGCGTTACTGCCGTCGTCGCGCTCGTAAGTGCGCGACACTCACGCTTGCGGGCGTGCCCGTCCCGCGCAACCGGGACGTCCGCCTCTCGGCGCTCCACCGTGGCGCTGTCGGCCCAGGCCCGCTCTCCCGCTCCGGCGTTGCCGCCGGATCGGGCGCGATGGGCTGCTCGCGCCAGGCGCCTTCTTGCCTGACTGCGGAGCCGGGCTTTTCGTATCCGTCGGTTACGAGCCGCGGTCGACGCCACGCCCCCGCTCCGCCTTCTGCAGGATCGCTTCTAGAAAGCGCCCTCTAAGAGCGAGGATGACAAATCCTATACTATATATTCGTTACGTAGTCAATAAATATCTTCATATCGTAGTTGACCGACTCCGCCCGGCGATGTGGGCGGACGCCCGCACGCGAACGGACAGCTTCCGGATCGGCCGCCGCGTTTACAACGATGGCACGCGCGGACGGTCTGTTTCGCGCGGACCAATCCGTCCCGCATTCGCAGCGCTCCAATCAGCTTCTGCTCCCGCAAGCTCGCATGTCTCCCTCCCCGCGATGATATGGTCGTGCCGCGCGGCCCGGCAGCATCGACGATCGCCTGCCTCATCCGAACGGCCGCACAGGGGCGATGGATCGCGGTCGGGTGATTGGCGCCGGCGTGCCAATATCTGACGATAAACAATGGAGGGATGGCGCGTGGACAATCAGCAAGCGCTCAAATTGCTTCACCGCTATCATGACGCCACCAACACGCGCAGGCTGGACGAACTCGATGAGATATTTGCAAAAGACTTCATAAATTTTGCGGCCGGATTCGAGCCGGTCAAAAGTTTCGCCGCGATGAAGACGCTCATTGCGGAATTGCTGCTGGCATTTCCAGATTGGCACGTGACCATCGAGGACATGTTTGCCCAGGACAACAAGGTCGTGACGCGTTGGAGCCTGGCCGCCACGCACCTTGCGCCCTATCACGATATCGCCGCGACCGGGCTCAAGATTCGTGCCGAAGGAATTCACATCGATCATATCGTCGGCGACAAGATCGCCAAACGGTGGGCATGCAATAATTTTGCCGAGGTCTTCAATCGGCTGAGAGCGCATGCGCGGACATAGCTGCTTTGCCGGACCGCGCGCGGTCCCATATCAATCCACTCAGTCACGCGGTAGAATGCATACATTGAGATAGACCGTGCCGAGGTACCCCATGGGAGGCACGATTTTCGTCAATTACCGTCGGGATGACTCTCCTGGCACGGCGGGGCGGCTGCGCGATCGGCTTGCTGATGCGTTCGGACCCGACAGTCTGTTCATGGACGTCGACAACATTCCTGCCGGGGTCGACTTCGTGGGCCATTTGAGCGCCCAGGTGGCCGTATGCGACGTTTTTCTGGCAGTCGTCGGCCCGAATTGGCTGAACGCAAAAGATGAAACTGGCTCTCGTCGGGTCGACAATCCAGATGATTTTGTGAGGGTTGAGATCGCAGCGGCGCTGGCCCGCAATATCCGCGTAATTCCCGTAACTATTGATGGCGCCCGTCTGCCGAAGGCGGACGAATTGCCCGATCCCTTGAAGCCGCTAATACGTCGCCAAGCAGTAGAGGTGCGAAATGCCCAATTCCATCGGGACGCGGAGGCGCTGATTGAAAAGCTACATCGCGCGCTCGGAACAGATCGGATTGGACCGAACCGTCAGCAAACTCCTGCCCGTCTCCGATGGTCCAACACCCGCGGGTCAATCACCTTGGCGATTGCGGGAGCGCTACTATTAGCTTGTTGGCTTGTCTTCTCCCAAATGGGAGTGTCGGTTCTGGCTCCCGGCGGGATCGGCAAGTTCGACGGATATTGGCTGGTTCACCGCGTGGGGTGCGCCGGAAGACCAGAGCTTAATTTCCAAATCCATCTGGAGAACAACAAGATCAGCGGGCTGTTCGAACCGAAGGAAATAAGCGCTCTTCCCGGAAGCCGTCCACCCATTGTCGGTTCGATATCCGCCTCCGGCGAAATCAATTTCAACCACAACAAGGTGGACACTGCCGGCGCAATTGCCAACGAGAATGCGTACTACACGGGGACATTTCGCGGAAATTCTGCTTCAGGCACATTTAGCAATGGTGAATGTAAAGGCACATTCTCATTGACAAGGACTTGAGGTGAAGACCCTTCCGCATCTTTATCACCGCCAATCACGCAAACACACGTGGAGCGCTTCAACCACGTCCCGTTTGATCGAGCTTTGAGCCGCTCGACCTGAGCGTCGAGGTGCGCGGGTGGGATCGCGTGGCGAGAAATCAACAGAACGCCGCGCGCGCCGTCATTGCGTCATCGCGGGCAGGCTGAACTGAAATACGGCCCCTCGCGGCCGGTTCGGTGCAGCCCACAGGCGCCCATCATGGGCTTCGACAATTGAGCGGCAGATCGTCAGGCCCATCCCCATCCCCTGGCTTTTCGTCGTAAAGAGCGGATTGAAGATTTCGTCCATATCCGTCGCCTCGACACCCCGTCCACTGTCTTCGACCACGATGGTGACGTTGTTCGCCGTACCATTGTCGGATCGCACCCGCAAGACTCGTTCGCCGTCCTCTGTTGCGGCTATCGAATCGATTGCATTCGTCGTCAGGTTCACCAGAACCTGCTGCAGTTGGATTTTGTCGCCTTTTACCCGCGGAAGGCCTTCGCTGAGATCCATATGGACCGATACCCGGTGCATCTCCAGTTCCGCACGCATGAGAGCCAGGGACGCTTTGACGAGTTCGTTGATGTCGAGTGCGATCCTCTCGCCCGCATCTTTTCGGTAGATCGCTCTTGTCCTTCCAATGATTTCTTCGGCACGACGGCCGTCTCTGGCAATGCTGTCGAATGCCTCCTCAGCTTCGCCAATGTCGGGTTGCGGTCGACGCAGCCAACGCAGACCGGCTTGCGCATTCATGATAACGGCTGCGAGCGGTTGCCTGATCTCGTGCGCAATCGAAGCCGATACAGTATCCCACGTCATAAGGCGGGCGTTCCGCTCGCGACGTTCTGCCACCAAGGCACGGAAGAGCAATGCGTAAAGCGCCGTCGTCTCGTAGAGCAGTACAAACAAGACAATACTGGCGGAAACGAAACCGTAGAAGCGTCCGCTATACCAACCAACGCTGAACCGCGGGGGCGAGTGCGGGTACGTAATCACGACGATCTCGATGATGAATGCGCACATGACAATCATCAACCAAAGATCGAGGACCGATCGCCGGCGGAGCCAGAGCACGAGAAGCGCGAGGCCCGCGAGCAGCGAACTGCGCGAACAGCAAGACCGAGGTGAGCAAATCGGTTACGGCCATCGCGGTGGCGTAAACCGGGACGAACGCGTGGAGTCGGGCGAGCTGGACGCTCCCGAATTCCCCCATCGGAAGCGCCAATCCGGTCAGCAAGACGATGAAGACGCCGAGCGCAAACCGCTTTTGTGCCCGGCTTGGAGCCAAGCCCGCGATTGTGAATTCCTGCCCCTCCGGGACGGCGGCCCCTGTCTTGTGCACGCAAGCGCCTCCTGGTGATGCGGACAGAGCGCGCCAATCAATTTGGACCTGCCGGCTTTCCGGTCGGTGGGGCTGATTATGTCGATCTCAAATGCGGGGAGCAATCATTGGGGTAAGCTTTCCTCACGTATCTCCAAGCTCCCGTTCACAGGAAGGAAGGAAGGAAAGGAAAACGGCGCCTGAGCCTTCATGGTGGCGGACCACGCAACGCTCGTGATCACGCCAAGCCGCGCTCAATTATCGCTCGCTTCACGTCCGCTTCGGGTCATTTGCGTCAAGCCGGGCGAACGCCGGGTGTTCGTCCGCTTCCCCCATCAGCAGACGTTTGCAGGGCCCGCTGACGTTTCGCATTTGGCTCATCAGCCGGCTTCTTCTATCGGCGCACAAATCCCGAGGTAGATCAGCACTCGCGCGTTTACGCGGCTAGGATTGCCGCATCACTCCGGCTTGATGCCCGCGAACTTGATCACCGTGGCCCATTTCTCGGTTTCGGCAGCGATGAGTTTGCCGAAATCAGCCGGAGAGCCCGGATTCGGCACGCTCCCCAACGACGCGTACCGCGATCTCACATCAGGATCGGACAGGCCCGCATTAATCTCCGTGTTGAGCTTCCGGATGATCTCGACTGGCGTGCCCTTCGGCGCGCCGAAGCCACCCGCGGCGCTGGCCTCGTAACCCGGCACGAATTCGCCAATGGTCGGCAGCTCGGGGAGCGCCCCGGAGCGTGTGGCCGTCGTCACCGCGAGCGCCCGCAACTGGCCAGCCCTGATATATCCGATTGACGAAGGTGTAAGGTCGAACATCACCTGCACCTGACCGCTGATCAGGTCAGTGAGCGCCGGCGCGGAGCCTCGATACGGCACGTGAAACATTTCGATGCCAGTCATCATTTTGAACAGCTCACCAGCCAGGTGCGTCGAGTTGCCAATGCCTCCCGAAGCCATGTTGAGCTTGCCCGGATTGGCCTTGGCGTAACCTATAAGTTCGGGGACGGTTTTGACTGGAACCGAGGGGTTCACTACCGCGACGAGGGTAGAGCGGGTGGTGCTCGCAACCGGTTCGATGTCGCGGATGAAATTGTAGGGAAGATTGGTTTTGAGTGTCGCGTTGATGTAGTTGCTTGTAACCACCCACAGAAGCGTATAGCCGTCCGGCGGCGCATTCACGACAAGCTCCGTAGCGATCGAACTGCTGGCGCCCGGTCGATTCTCGATGACGAAGGGTTGGCCGAGCCGGTCCGAGAGCCATTGGCCCAGCAAGCGTGCGCTGATGTCGCCTGTTTGGCCGGGAGGAAAGCCAACAACAATACGCACCGGGCGCGACGGATAGGCTTGCGCCCTGGCAACCCGCGATGCCGCCGGGATCGCGGCAGCACCCGCTGCCAGATGCAGAAATCGTCGGCGGGGAAGTTTCATATCGCCCTCCCGGCGTCATCGCGCATTCGCGCCGTGGACGCTCCATACCTGAACGATGAAACTGTAATGCCCGCCGATGGCGCCGGGCCGCCCGTTGTAATGATCGGGGATTTCGGCACGTCCCCGTTTCCGGCGCAGCTTTGAGAAAAATACACCGCTCCGCATCATCGAGGAAGAGCAGAAAGCAAATGACTTACGGGATTCCAGAATTGACGATTGCGTGATTCATGGATGGCCGCTTCAAGGAGCGCCTCTGGCGTGGATTCATTGTATTCCAAACGATAGCACACCGCGGCGCGAAGGGAGACCGCTGCAACGCGATGTGCGCGGCCCCGCCGAATTTGCCGCAAACATCAACGCGCAGCACGACAAGACGCGGACATCGCCCAGGCGCTTGGAATCAAGGCCGCGCGGTAAATGTCAGGTTCGCACTTCAAACATTTCCCGCTTGATCGAGCTTGAGCCGCTCGACCTGCCGCGTCGAGGTGCGCGGAGCGCCGCTTAGAACGGGGCGACTTTTCCTTGAATCGTCATCCCACTCTGGTTTCTTGTTTGAGCATGATCTTTTCCGAAAACCGCTGCACACTTTTCGGGATCATGCTCTACGCCCAGAACGCTTTGATCCGACTCGTTTCCGTCTGCGCGCGCTCGTATCCGGTCCGCAATGCGGGGCCAATCTGCTTGGGGTCGAGCAAATCGACGTCTGGCGGATTTGCCTTGATCCAAAGCGTCTTCGTCCCGACCGCCTCGATCTGGCGGATGTTCTCCGCGAGGGGATGCGGAATCCCCGTGAGGAAGGGCGGCTCAAGACCGTCATTGAGCGTGACGATCAGGGCACGCTTCGAACCCGCCACGACATCGACATGTGCCGAGTTCGAGCACATGCCACCGTCCATGCAGAAGCGCTGCCCCAGGAGAGTGGGACCAATGAGTCCGGGCAGAGACGAGCTTGCAGCCGCACCATGGGCGAGCGGGATATTGTTCCTTAGAGCCGATGCCTGCGACACGATGATGCGATCACCTGTGTAGCAGTCTACAGCAGTGGTGTGCATCTTCGATGAAGGCCACGAGGTCCTGCTATCGCCAGTGAGAAGTGCCGCGACGCGCTCGACCGCGGGACCGTTCAATCGGTTATCGGAAGCGAGCGCCGCGCGCCCGATGGTGCGCAAAGTGGTCAAGGATCCGTCTTTGGCGGCGGCGTTTATCTTCTGGGCTCGCATTTGGCTGGCATTGGGCTCGGTCACGGGTGCGAGTTGCGCGAACAGGCTCGGGAAATGTCCGAAGAAGTCGAATTCGGTGCGAAGACGCTGAAAGTGACCCGATGCCATGGAGGAGCCGACATACGAGCCGGCCGAGGTGCCGACGATCATCTCAGCCAGCGACGGTGCATCGACGCCTTGCTCGAACAAGCCATGGAAGAATCCACAATACCAAGCGACGTAGTATTCGCCGCCCCCTCCCAGGACGAGAGTGCGATCGAGTCCAGCAGCAAATTTTGAAGCCGTCGGCCCAGCCGCAATAGGAACGGCCAGACCGTCGGAAGAGAAAAGATCGGTGTTCAATTCATCGGCGACCTGTGCAAGCGGTGGCATGCCCTGTGAGAGGGCCGCCGGTACGCCTCCCATGACCACGACAGCGGGTACAAGAGCGGACGCCTTGAGAAAGGCTCGGCGCGTCATTTCTGGAGGTCCTTCCTGTCATGCAATGCCGTCAGATGCGGCGCTTGGCCGGTCAGGAACAACCAGCCTTACGAGCTTTCAGGGCGGCGTCAAGAGAATGCGATAGTCGCGCCGGACGATCCGACGGCGTGCCCTCATGCGGCGAATCCGAACCCGCTCCTGTCAGCTCTTGCGCTTCACCGCTTCGTACGCGAGCCGCTTGAACTCGACCGCAAACGGATGAGCAAACCCCGCCTCACGCTGCGCCATGATCAATCCCGCTGTATTCCTTCCAGGCGAAATCCACCATTGCGTGCCTGCACGTCCACCCCAGAAGAGCTCGCCTCCCGCATCCTGATGGTCGAACGCCGAACGCTCCAGGATCAGCGCTCCCGCGAGCCCGTGCCCCCTGCCTCGAATCTCCCCGTAAGCCGGAAAGCGTATCCACACGCCCTCAGGCAACTGGTTGGTCATCATCAACTCGATCGTCTCAGGCATGAGCAACGTCCGGCCACCCGGCAGCAGGCTTCGAATGAGCGCCACCATGTCCGGCAAGGTCGAGACCAACCCGGCGCCGCCGGCCTGCCGCGGGAAGGGACGCAAGTAAGCGCCCGGATAGGGCAAGGCGTCTGCGCGCATCAGTCCCGGCTTCATGGGATCGACCGGGTCGGCTCCGGCATAATAGGCGACGAGGCGATGACGATCCGACACCACAAATCCCGTGTCCACCATGCCGAGCGGGCCCAGAATTCGTGATTGGATGAACGCATCGAAGCGCTGGCCGCTGATCACTTCGACAAGACGCGCCAGGACATCGATGGCCACCGAGTACTCCCATGACGCTCCGGGATGATAGGCCAGCGGCAGGTCAGCCAAGACGTCGATCATCTCCGCAAGCGTGGTGGCGGGACTGTTTACTTTGCGCTCGTTGTAGGCATTGAAGATCAGGGTCCTCGGATCAAGCAGACCGTAGCTCAGCCCCGAGCTGTGACTCATCAGATGGCGAATGGTGATCGGCCGCAGGGCAGGCTCGGTCTGGTCCAACGACGTCGCACCGGGACGCAGCACACGGCGAGCCGCAAGCTGCGGAATGAACCCCTCGATCGGATCGTCCAGCTGGAAGCGGCCGTCTTCGAACAGCAGCAGCGCGGCACAGGATGTAATCAGCTTCGTATTGGAAAAGATGCGGAAGATGTGGTCGACCCGCAAGGGTATCTGCGCTTCCTTGTCGGCCCACCCGATGCAGCTCACATCCACCAAATCTCGACCGACGAGCACCGCGGACGAGAATCCGGGCAGAAGATTCCCATCAACGTACCGTCGCATGGCAGCGTGCGCGGGCCGAAAGTCATACCCGGTGGTCGTGACTTTCATGTCTTCCATGATTTGGCCCCCCTCGTGCTCGCAACAACACCGCTGCCGTCAAGCCTACTAAATGAGCTGATGACTCAGTGGCAAGGGAGAACGGCAGTTGGAGACGGCCAACGGTAAGCCGATGTCCGCTAACGGCCGGCGACAAGCGGCTTCAGCGTGCCGACAAGAATGTCCGCGGGCGTGCCGGGCGGAAAAAAGCCGAGATATTCGCCGTGCCGTCCCATCAGATAGATGAAGGCGGAGTGGTCCACGGTGTAGTCGGACTTTTCGAGCGCGACCCTGGCGTAGAAGACGCGATAGGCGCGGGCAGCCGCGTCGAGCGCGGCGGCATCGCCGGTCAGGCCGACGAAGCGCGTGTGGAACATGGCCACATACTCTTTCAGATGCTCGGGCGTATCGCGCGGGGGATCGAGCGTGATGAAGATGGGCTGCACGGCATCGCCGGCCGGTCCCAGCCGATCCACTGCCAGTCCGATCTCCTGCAGGTCGGTCGGGCACACGTCCGGACAATAGGTGAAGCCGAAATAAACCAGCAGGACCTTGCCGCGAAAGTCGGCATCGGTGCGGCGCTTGCCGTCCTGGTCGATCAGCGCGAACGGCCCCCCGATCGGCTCGCGGTTCCACATCACCGCGTCCATCAGCTCGGCGGCCGAACGATCGGACCTTTGCGCCAGCGGCTGTCCGGCGGCGCCGAGGACGCCCAGCAACGCCAGTGCGATCACGCTTCCCCTTGCCGCCATGCCGGCCGTCCGCCTGCCTGCTATGCGCTGAAGACCAGGCGGCTGCCGGTCGAGGTGTTGATGACGCTGCCGGGCATCTGAGCGCGCGCCTCCAGCAGGAAGTTCAGGCCGCTGCAATGCATTGGGATGAGAACGTCCGGCTGGAGCTTCTTGATCTCCGCAACCACCTGCTTGAGATAATCCTCCGGCGCCGGCCCGAGATGAAAGCCGCCGACGATGGCGTGCACCTTCTGAACACCGGAGATCTCCTGCGCCTGCCGCACCGAGTTGACGATGCCGACGTGGCCGCAGGAGCTGATCACCACCAGGCCCTTGCCGCGGATGTTGAAGCAGGTGGCGTGCTCGTGCACGTGCTGGTCCGGCACGATCTTGCCCTGCAGCTCGGCCGCCGTGTAGTGGCCGTAGTCGCAGGACTGGCCGTCCTTCTGGGCGTAGTCGACGAAACTGTTGGGCAGGATGCGCTCCATGCTGTTGCGCGTGATCTTGCCGGTGGTGAAGGCGTGGTCCAGGATGACCGTGGGCGTCTCGCACAGCACCACCGTGACCTTCTGCGCCACGATCGCACCACGGTCGAGCGTGCCGCCCTCGCCGAATTGTCCCGCGGTCGGAGACGCGGACACCCGGTGGCAGAAATTGTCCTCGCCTCCCGCGTAAAGCCTCACGTCGGCCGGAAGAACGCTGCGGTATCGGTCGAGAAAGCCGACCAGGCCGCCATAGTGGTCGATGTGCCCATGGCTGACGATCATTGCCTGGATCTTGCCCGGGTCGACCTTCAACAGGCCCATATTGTTGATGATCGCCGGCGAGGTATAGCCGAAGTCCAGCAGGATCGTGCGCTGCTCCTGGTCACGCTGCGATTCGAGGTAGAGCGAGAGACCCCATTCATTGTGCAGCACGTTGCGCGCGTCACCACTGCGCCCCGGCCCGGGTCCCTCGTGAACCACGCCGTTGACGGTGCTGCCGCGCAGGAACTGGTCGTGCTGCTGGTCGACCAGCACACGCATGGACAGCTTGTCGACGGTCGGGACCTGAATCGGCGCCGCGCTCGCGAGCTCGACGCAGCTGAAGCCCGCGGCTGCCGTGCCGGCAAGGGCGGCGGAGGTTTTGAGGAACTTGCGACGGTCGAATAAAGTTTTCATGGGACACCTCCGGCATGACGAGACGCCAAGGACGCACCATCAGCGCAGCTAACAGCGATTGCAAGGCCGCAATCCGCTCTGTGGAGCCGTGGCGGCGCCGCGCTTTCGGGTGATTGCGGTTGAGCGCAGATGGGTTCCAGCGGCAATGGTGAACAGACATGGCTCCTATTCGATCACCTCGTCGGCGATGGCGAGAACGCTCGATGGCACCGTGAGGCCAAGCGCCTTTGCCGTCTTGAGGTTGATCACCAACTCAAACTTCGTCGGCTGGATGACCGGCAGGTCGACCGGCCTCGCGCCCTTGAGGATTAGGGCTACATACACACCAACGTGACGATAGGCGTCTGCAATGTCGCTGCCATAGCTCAGCAAACCGCCGGCGGTGACAAATTCGCGCGAAAAGTAGGCGGTCGGAACGGAATGGCGTGCTGCAAGAGCGACGAGCCGATTGCGATGGCTGATGAGGCGTGGATCGGCGGCGACCATAAGTGCGTCGGCGTGCTGTTGAGCGAGGCTCACGAAGACCGCATCGAATTCGACCTCGCTGCGTGCTTTCAAGACGAGGACCTGCAGGCCGAGTGCGCGTGCCGCCTCCTGGACTTGCTCCACCTGGACTTCGGCGTTCGGATTATCCGGGTTCACGAGCACGGCTGTAGTTTTGGCATTGGGCACCAGCTCGCGCAGCAGCCCCAATCCTTTCGCTGCCAGCTGGCCTCCCAAAAACATCACGCCGGTCATATTGCCGCCGGGCCGATTGAGGCTGGCAACGAGACCGGTCGCGACCGGATCGACAGCGGTTGTGAAAGCGATTGGTATCGTGGCCGTTGCCGACTTGGCAGCCACCGCGGCAAGCTGGCTAACCGCAACGATCGCCGTAACCTGACGGCGAACCAGATCAGCCGCCATCGCGGGCAGTCGGTCGTACTGGTCGGCTGCCCAGCGATATTCGATGGCGACGTTCTGCCCTTCGATAAAACCGGCCTCCTTCAGGCTCAGAAGGAAAGCGGCGACCAAGCGTTCGGTCGTCTCTCGCGACGAGGCGCCGAGATATCCGACGACAGGCATTGCCGCCTGCTGCGCGCGCGCGGCCACCGGCCACGCGACGGCCGCGCAACCGACAAACCCGATGAACTCGCGCCTTTGCACATCTCCTCGCAAAGCCCCCGCCCTGTGCAATTGCGAGATCCTAGCACCGCGCCAGCGAGCGGTGTGTGAGAAAGCGCCCAACCGAGCGCCTATGATTTCCGCGCTGCTCAGGCTAGTCAAAGCTGTCCATGACAATGAGATAGTTCGGATTAGAAGTCATCTTTCCAGATGATTAGAGGTGGATTATGCGATCGCTCATCGAGACTGCAGTACTGATCACCGGGTGTGGCTCCGCCATATGTTGGTTCGCATCCGCAATGTGGCACCTGCCCGGCATCAAGCCGGGCAGAGACGAATTGGCCAAAGTGAACGAATTATCTATCAGGTTGCAAAGAATAAGCCGGTGGAACTTTTGGGCCGCGGGGCTGATGGGCGTAACCGCCTTACTGTCAGTGTCGGCAAGAGTTCTCGGATGACTTTGCTCATGATGACTTGGCTCATCAAGACTTGGCTCATCAAGACTTGGCTCATGCAGCGATCCGGACGAGATCGGCGACGAGCTGCTTCGACTGGATCGTAGGCCACCACCAGGAAAATTTCGCGTTGTGATCAATCCGATACAGACGCGGACGGCTGATCGGCTCCAGGCTCAACGCTCCCGGACGCCTCGCCTAGTCGCCCTGACTTCGAGCGTCCGAGGACTTGGCCAACGTGGCCGGAGTCTGCAGTGCGTACGGGTCCCGAACCAACGGGGGCTCTGCCCCGCGCGAGTGGCCTCGCTGGCGGGGCTTTTCTTCGTTGGGCGATAGGGGCATTGTTGCGCGGAACCTGGCGCGGCGTCGATCGCGAGCCTCAAGCGACGTGTTCCGCACGACCTCGCCATCGGGGGTGCTCATCACGGTAGTCCTGGAGAACCGGATATGCTCGATCGATCGCTCGAGACCGAGTTTGCGAGTTATCGCAAGACCCTCTCCACCGACGAGGCCAGACGCGCATTCGACGAACGGATTGAGCGCCTCCTGAGTCAGCATGGCGTCGATTACGTGCGCGGATACGTAGACGCGCTCAAGGACACATCATCGTAGCCATGTGCTGACGCTGCCTTATGACGAGGTGCTGGCGCTCTATTTCGAGAACCGGCGATTCGGATTCTGTTTCCTTCAGCTCGCGAGCGACCGGCTATTAAAAGACAGAGCTCGCGCGGAAGACGCGCTGGCGGCCAGAACGCGCTGCGAGTGCTACAAATATGCGGTGATATCCAGCCTGGCGCACAGCTCAACACGCCTTAATCACAGGCCGGCGCCTACGGTAACCCGGCCTTCGCCAGCCCTTCGGCGATGCGCTGAAAATCACGGGCATCCTTGTATGGCAGGACGCGCGCGCGCTGCATCAGCGAGAAATCCGGATTCACTTTGAGGAGCTCCACCCATGCCGCCCGCGCGTCCTCCGTGCGCCCGAGATGGCCGTAGCAGGATGCCAGAAGCATGCGGCTGGCGTCGGTGCCAGGGGTGCGTGCGATGCGGTCGACGAGCTGCTGGGCTGCGATCTCGTATTTTCCGAGGCTGAAATTCGCCTGCGCCAGGAAGTGCAGCACCATGGACGGATAGAGGGGGTCCAGGCGCATCGCCATCGCGATCGGCTCCAGCGCCTCGGCCGCCCGGCCGGCATACATCAGCGCCAGTCCGGTCGCAGTATAGCCCTGAGCAAAGTTGGGATCGAGCGCCATCATGCGGCGAGACTCCGCCAGCGCCCCCTCGTGGTCGCGCCGCCACAGCAACACGGCGCCGAGCGCCATGTGGCTCACCGGCTCCTGATCGTTCAATTCGACCGCGCGGCGCGCCCATCTCTCCGCCCCGTCCAACGCCTGAGCCGGATCGGGCGCCCAGCCGCTGACGTATTCCGAAATCGCGGCAAGCGCCAACCCCGCATGCGGCCGGGCGAAATTCAGATCGATCTCGATCGCTCGGCGGTACATCGCCCGGGATTGCGCGACCGACTCCCGAGTGCCGCGAGTCAGCAATTCGCGCGCGCGCAGCCAGGACTCGTACGCCTCCACGTTGCCGGTACCGTGTCGCCGCAGCCGCTGCTCCTCGCCCCGCGTCAGCGTGACCGCCAGCATGCCGACGATCTTCTCTACCACCTCGTCCTGCGTCGAGAAGATGTCCGTTAGATCGCGATCGAACCGCTCGGCCCAGAGATGCCCGCCGCTGCCGGCATCGATGAGCTGCGCCGTGATGCGCACGCGATTGCCGGCCTTGCGGACGCTGCCCTCGAGCACAAAGCGCACGCCCAAGTCGCGCCCGATCTCCTGCACATTGACCGACCTGCCCTTGTAGGCGAAGGAGGAGTTGCGGGCGATTACGAACAGGCCTGAGACCTTCGAGAGATCGGTGATCAGGTCTTCGGTCATGCCGTCGCTGAAATATTCCTGCTCCGGATCGCCGCTCATGTTCTGGAAGGGCAAGACGGCGATCGATGGCTTGTCGGGCAGCGCAAGCACCGTACGTCTCGGAGCACGGTCAAGACGGATACGGTACACCCGTACCGGCTCCGCGATGTTCTTCAGCTGCTTATCGCCAAGGTCCTCATAAGGAAGACCGATCTTTGCGTGGATTTCTTCGTGGACCTTGCCGGAAACGCAGATACTGCCCGGTTCCGCGATTCCCTCCAGCCGCGCAGCGACGTTGACGCCATCGCCGAAGATTCGATCATTATCGTAGATAACGTCACCGAGGTTGATGCCGATACGAAACTCCATACGCCGCTGGGGCTCGATTGCGGCATTGCGTTCGACCATCTTCCGTTGAATGGCGACTGCGCATTCGACTGCGTTCAACACACTGGGGAACTCGGCCAACATGCCGTCTCCAGCGGTATCAATGACACGTCCGCCCAACTCGCCTACCATCGGCAGCACAACCGCCTGATGGCCCTTGAGGTCGCTCACCGTGCGCGCTTCGTCAGAGCCCATCAAGGCGCTATAGCCGGCGATATCTGCGGCCAGGATGGCTGCAAGCCTGCGCGACTGACTCATGACCGTCCGTCCGTCCTCCATGTCGGCCTGCTGAGCAATCGTGAGATATATAGACTGCGGCCCAAAAGATGCCATGCCCGTCACCGCGCTGTAGGGCTGAAACGCGCTCTAGAGGGAGCACCGCAGTCCGTTATTCAAGCGCCGCACATGTCGGCTTAGCGTCATCAGCGGAAATGCTCAGAAGGTTCGAATGATTTCCGGTCTGCCGCGCCAAGCGGACTGATTGTGCAAGATCGGCAGGTCCGTTAAGTGCCACTTGCAGACAAGCACGTGACGCTGCGCGTTGCGCACGCGGATATTTTTGGTTTCATCCGCCCGCCTTCCACTTTGCGAGCGGCCAGATATCGGGAGCTTCACTGCCCTTGTGGGTCCAGGGATCGACCGTCCAGAGTTCGTTGGTCTTGCGATCCTTGATCACGGCCGTGTTGTGCGGACCCTCAGTGAAAAGAAACCGAGACGCAGGCGCGGCAATTGTATGATGCCGGAGCAATCTGAGCTGGTCGAGAATGAGGAGGAGCGAATTTGTGTTGTTGGTTGTATCGATGCAGTCGAATTGTTGAGCGCGATTGCCCGGGGCGAAGATAAGTGCGCCGGCCCGCGCGACGCGCTTCGCAGTGCCGGTCATGGGGGCAATGCGGCGTTCAAACCACGCCTCGGTCCGGCCTATTGCAACCCTTTCGGCCTCGGCCGAGGCAGACCCCGAGGCCATAATCGCGGACATCTGGGCGCGATCGCTGCCCGCGAGACCGACCTCGGTGCGGAAGTCGCATCCGAAGCCGTGGCAAATGAAGACGCCGGATGGGCTCGGAGGCGTGATCGACCACTCCCGGAACATGGCCATGACCGCCGGATCAACCTCGTGACCGACAGCGGGCCGCCAAGCCATCAATAGCGCTACGAGCAGCATCGCGAAGCAGCGCACGCCCACCCCCTCGATGAAACCCCTGAAGGAAATTTTACAAAGCGGCCGCCCCCCCGGCAAGGTGCAGCCGGTCGCAACGCACAGGCTCGCGTCGGTTTTTGGGAAAACGTGACTTATTTGCCAGCCCGCCGACGTGCAAGCGCTCCGCCAACTCACAGATGACGGAAGTAACGGCGCTCGTTGGGCGGGAAGGATGCAGTTGTAGTGCTTTGCGTCCGAGATGGGGTCATAAGCAGACGGGCCATCATGACTTAGGCCAAGTCCGCTTCACCCCTCAAAGCGGACACGCGCGAGCCCACCTCGACACGTCCGTTAAGTGCCAAAGCTGCCGTGAGCAGCCGCAAGGCAGCGCCTATTCGATGACCTCGTCGGCGTCATGTCCTCGCAGGAACCCCGAGCACCGCGTGCTCCACATCGGGGTCGGGAGTTGCGCCTTGCCGGTCGCCACCTCGTCCGGCCAAATGACGACTTGTTGCCGTCCTGCCATTGGATCGTCACCGCGTTGAGAGCTGAGTCTGGTATGGCGCGCTCATCGACGGCGAAATCGCCAAAGACGCGTCTTCAGTGGATGGCCAGGGTGCAGACAGCGCCGCCCGCAGCTTCGCAGATCAGGTCTATCAGCCGTCGTATGGCCTCATTCGCGATAAGCTGGCACCCGGCATACGCCCCTGCAGATTGAACCGCCGGGGTGGCTCGAACGCTTTCGCGATCGCGCGACGAACCTTGATTTCCAGGATAAGGAAGGGCGGCGTCCCGAACGAGCCGCTGCGCCAAGCTCGGCGTCGTTGCCGAGCTGCTTGTAATAGTCGCGAAGCAGCCCTCGGCGACGCGCTCACCATCGGGATAGTCTGAGGTCGGCAATTCCTTCAGCTTGCGGGCGATGCGACGAAGGTCCTCAAAGCGGATTGAGCCCGCTACAAGAACGTCAGGCTTCGCTGCCGCGGACCTTGTTTAGATGAGCCGAGACAGTCTTCGGCCGCTGGCATCGCGATAGGTCTCGAGAAAGACCAACTCCAGTCGCCATTGCTTTTCGCTAGCGCGCTGGCCCCTTTGGTGATCGCACTCGGGCAAGGGCGTCGCTGCTCGGATCACCGCCGACCCTCTGTGAGCCCGTTACGCGCCGCGAGTGTCGACGGCCCTCTGTCAGAGCCTTCTGCGGGTGCAAGTACCAAGACGAGATAGGGCGCCCGCTTCTCCCAATCGAGCTTGTGGTCGCCGCCGTCGGCGCGATCATGAGCATCCGAATGCTGTTCGTTCACATCGGCCACGCCTCGGTGATCCCAGAGCCGTACGGCCCAGCACCGCGTCGACCTTGCCTCCGCGATGAGCTTCTCGTAGAGGCCGGCCGCTGTCTTCCCATTCGATGCGTCATCGTAGAGCACGAACTCAATCCGACGCCCGAGCACTCCGCCTTTCTCATTCGCGTGCTTTTGGCAAAGAAGGTAACCTTCACGAACGTAGCCCCCCTGTATGGAGGCCTCTCCGGTGAGAGCCGTGGTTGCGCCGATGCGGATGGGCTGCTGCGCCTGGCCTGCGGACGCGCCCACAAGCCAAAGACCGAGGCAATGGCCGACCAGCCAACGATTTTTACGCAGACTATTTGATACGCCGTGTCGATCGAGGATCTGGCATCAAGTCGCGATGCTGCCGCATGCGCCCATCCTTGCGTGCGCGCCGTCAGCGGCCATGCTGCCGCGCCGCCGATGAGCGTGATGAAATCGCGCCGTTTCCTGTCAAACATGGGCTCCCTCCCTTCGTCAGGAGCCACTATCAGCCGAGTCAGCTTCACACCGCGCCGCCCGGTCAGCAAAATCGCGGGACCAGGGCATGTCCGCGCGCGACGAGATCTTCGTAAGCAGGGGCTTCGACGAAAGCGTTCGCAATGCTCCATGGTCTTTTCTCCCGTGCTCCCGAGCAAGGGATGGCCCACACGGAGGCAGACTGCTGCGCTGCAGCGATTTCGCCCCCGTCTATGTCGCAGAGGGGTCATCAGCGGAAATGCTCAGACGGTTCAAATGAATGTCCGGCCTGCCGCGCTGAGCGGACATGATTGTGCAAGATTGGCAGCTCCGTTAAGTGCCACAAGCAAACTCATGCATCTACGCCGCGACCGGCGCGCCCAGTGGATCAGGCCCGAATCTGTTCGGACCGCGTGTTCCCTCAGAACACCAAAAGACGATCAGCACGATGATGCCGATCAGAGGAATTAAGCCGAGCAGCCACCACCAGCCGCTTCGGTCCGTGTCGTGCAGCCTGCGTACGCCCATCGCGAGCGACGGTAGGAACGTGACCAAGCTCCAGATCGACGAGAGCGGCATCACATCGCTCGACAACACTCCAAAATCGATGATTGACGTGACGATGCTGACTAGAACGGTGAACAGGATCCAGTACCAGAATTCCGATCGCGACGCCCGGCCGGAGAAACCAACATAGTTGCGAAAGCCTGAACTCATCGCTTCAGAGAAAGTCATCGCCTGCCTCCCGTCTTTGTGCTGAACGAGACAATTTCCGATCAGGAGATACCGGCCGGCCGGCGTGAACGCCACCGCCTCCGGCAAGTCGCCCGGATGGCGCTGCGCGCCATCCGGAAAAGCCTCATACCATCACGGCTGTTTGGAATCCATCAGTACGAACAGAATCCGACAAGGCTGCGTGCCGCGATTGACCCAGGCATGATTGGTCGCCTGCTGGATCACGACATCGCCCGCCTTCACATGCACTGTCGTCTCGTCGAGCATCATGTCGATTTCGCCGGAAAGGATGACGGCGTAGTCGACCGTGCGCGTGCGGTGCATTAGCGGATGCTTCACCGGAAGGCCCCTGGCCGGCGCGTGATCGCCGACGACCTTCATCATGAAATTGGGATCCATCTTCGCTTCGGTGGCTGGATCAAGCGGTGGAAATTCGACCACGCGAATCGCGGTGCCGTTGTCGGGCGGCGACAGGCCGATCCGCTTGGCAGCGTTATCGTCCTTAAAGGAGAGCGTCGGCGGCGAGGAATCAGTGATCCAGAGATTAGCCGCCGGGTTGCCGGAGCCCCCGGGATTGAGCGTCACGCGGCTGTCGAACAGCACGACGGCCTTGTTGCTGGCGTCGAGGCCGGTCACGACGCGGCGGACATCGGCCGCCGAGCCGCTTGAGCATGCCAGCAGGACGATGGCGAGGGACCAGAATGCCTTGCGGATCATCGCTTCCTCCCGTTTTTTGTGGGACGCGGTTGACCTTACGGCGTGGATTTGGGGTCAGCAAGACATCGACGATAATCGCGGTTGGCTAGGGCGTGTACTCCATATCGTTCGACCGAGTCAGGCCATGTCGCGTTGCTGGTCAGTGCAGCCGTGGCTTACCTGCCGGTGGAAGGGCCGTCCACAGCATCAGAAACGGACATCACTCCGCGTCAGAACGATGAACCTCAATGCCAGCCGCGCGCTGATTATGCGCCATACTGTGAGCCCCCGGGCGTGCTATCATTTTACAGGCCCTCGGATTGCAAGGCCCGAACGGTTTGAAAACCCTCGAGCCGCAGGAGCCGTAAGGATCAACTATGGGTTCAAGGAACGAACCAGTACTTGTCTCGCCGGGTCTTGCAGGACGGCTGTTCCATTTCGTGATGATCAAGCCGACACACTACGATGACGACGGCTATCCCATCCTATGGTACCGGTCGGCCATTCCCTCCAACACGTTGGCATGCCTGAACGGCTTGGCGGAGGACGCACACCGCCGGAACGTGCTTGGACCCGATGTCGAAATCCGCCTGCATACCTATGACGAGACCAACCGGCGGGCCCAGCCCGAGCGGATCATCCGAGAGATCCGCAACGCGGGCGGCAAGGCGCTGATCGGTCTTGTCGGCGTGCAGTCCAACCAGTTTCCACGCGCCGTCGACCTCGCGCGTCCGTTCCTTGCGGCCGGACTGCCGGTCTGCATCGGCGGCTTCCACATTTCAGGCTGCATCGCCATGTTGCCGGAAATGCCGCCAGACATGCGCGAAGCTCAAGCGCTCGGTATTTCGTTTTTTGCCGGCGAGGCCGAAGAGGGTCGGTTCGACGCGGTCTTGCGCGATGCATGGGAGGGAAAACTCGCGCCTCTCTATAATCACATGGACAAGCTCCCAAACCTGCAAGGGCAGCCCCTGCCCATCCTGCCACGAAAGCACGTGCGCCGAACCTCCGGATCGCTCTCGAGCATGGATCTCGGACGCGGCTGTCCTTATCAATGCTCCTTCTGCACGATCATCAACGTGCAGGGCCGCAAGAGTAGATTCCGTTCACCGGACGATCTTGAGAAGATTATCCGCGAGAACTATGCCCAGAACATCAGGCGGTTTTTCATCACCGACGACAATTTCGCTCGTAACCGCGATTGGGAGCTGCTGTTCGACCGCCTGATCGAGTTGCGGGCTGGCGATTGCTCGAAGATTGGCTTCACCATCCAGGTCGACACGCTGTGCCACAAGATCCCGAATTTTATTGAGAAGGCCGCGCAAGCAGGTGTCCGCCGAGTGTTCATTGGACTGGAGAACATCAACCCGGACAATCTCATTGCGGCCAAGAAACGCCAGAACAAGATCACTGACTACCGGCAGATGCTGCAGAAATGGCGCGAGCACGGTGCCATCAGCTGTGCCGGCTACATCATCGGATTTCCTGGCGACAGCAAGGACTCGATCTTGCGCGACATCGAGATCATCAAGCGTGAGCTGCCGCTCGACATACTCGAATTGTTTTTTCTCACTCCGTTGCCCGGATCAGAGGACCACAAGGTTCTTTGGCAGAATGGGGTCTGGATGGATCCCGACATGAACAAGTACGACCTCAATCATCGCGTGGCGCATCATCCCAAGATGTCGGATGCGGAATGGGAGGATGCCTATCGCGCGGCCTGGGAAGCCTTCTACGATCCTGAGCATATCCGCACGATCCTGCAACGTGCCGCGGCCTGCCGCCTTGGTCGGCCGAAGACGACTCTGACGACGCTTCTGTGGTTCAAACTCGTGAGCGCATACGAAGGCGTTCATCCGCTCGAAGGCGGCGCATTTCGGCTAAAATTCCGCCACGACCGCCGGAATGGCCTGCCGCGCGAGAACCCATTCCTATTCTATTCGCGCTATTTCGGGGAGAGCGTCGTAAAGATGTGGCGTTACTGGTCGGTATATCGGCAATGCAAGTCCATCCTCGACGAAGTGCTGGCGGCGCCGGACCGTTGGACCTATACCGACCTCGCGATTGCGCCGCCAAGGGACGACGAATTCGAGACGCTCGATCTCTACCACGCGACCGCCGGCGGCGAAGCCGCGCTCGCGCGCAAGCAACGTGACGACGCTATCCGGAACAGCAAGCACGCAGCCATCTCGCAGGCTTCCGCGACCAGCACGGCAGGCTGATGGGTACTTGAGCGAGGCTGCTCATGTGCTCGGCCTCACCATACCACTGATGCTGCTCGCCATGCGACGAAGTGATTGAATGATTGGCGGCGCATGTCGCATATGGGTCACTCGCGTCGTTCCATGACGGCGTCTTGATGTGACCGGCCTTGCTGCGATCAGCGAGCAATGCGGTCGGCTGCGTCGCTCGTGGTCACTTCTTGCCGGGGTCGCGGCATGCGCCGGCCCCGAAGGGAACAATCTTATTGTCGACGTCATGCCCAATGTCGGCGCGTCCCAACCATGGAATCCCGGACCTCTGGCACCAGTAACGGGCGATCTCTTCTTCGTTCATTCCGAAATCCGGCCGGTTCGGGGTGACGTCGCCGCAACGGCCAAGCATCACGCCCGACACCCGCCTGATGTCGGCGTTGCTGGTAATGTGAAATAGCGACCTATCAATCCGGTACATTGCCTCCCCCACCTCTTCCAGCATGAGCACATGTTCGTCGAGGTCAGGTTGCAGCGGCGTGCCAAGTATCTGGCTGAGGACCGACATGTTGAATGCCGCTGTCTTCTTCGCGCGGCCGACCGTGGGCTCCAACGCCTCCGGCGCCCGATCGACCATCCAGGCGAGCGCTCGCTCAACCGCTGCGTCTCCCCCGTCCCGGAGAATGTCCTGCGCCACGGGACCGTGCGCCACGGCCTCGAACCCGGCCCGGTACAAGGCGGCAAGCAGCACACCGGTATCGCTGTAGCCCACGTAGGCCTTTCGTCTGGACTGCTCCGTCAACCTGCAAATGACAGCTTCCACCATGCGGCAGGAACCGTAACCGCCGCGCGCGAACCACACCGCGTCGTAGCTCTCGTCATTGGCGATGTCGAGGAAAGCCCGTGCGCGCGTTTCGTCATCGCCAGCGAAATGTCCGTGCGAAGCGAAGCACTGGGGGTGGAAGACGATCTCAGGCGTCCTGTCCGGATACAGCGATCGGGCCAGCGCCGGCACTCTCTCAGCAACGTCCGGAGACATGCGCGAAGCCGGCGCGACGACGCCGATCCTGCACCTCTTTTGCTCATCCAAGCGCCCGACCCGCATTGCACCTCATCAGCAACCCCATTAGATTTCGCCGATGTCCCAGCACGGAGATTACTTTTTTTGCGGTGTCGGCGGAAGTGGCATGACCCCACTCGCTTTGATCATCCAGGCGAGGGGCGGACTGGTCGAGGGCTCCGACCGTGCGCTTGACCAGGGACGCAATGCCGAACGATTTGATTTTCTGCGTGCACGTGGCGTGCTGCTTCATCCGCAGGATGGGAGTGGCGTCAGCCGGGCCAGTCAGATCGTGGTCACGTCTGCTGCTGTCGAGGAGACGGTCCCCGACGTGCAAGCCGCGCGTCGTATTGGCGCCGTCGTCACCACCCGCGCGCGGCTTCTCGCCGAACTCTTCAACTCTGCCGGCCGAGGCGTCGGTGTCGCCGGCACGAGCGGCAAGTCCACCACGGTCGGCATGCTCGGGTGGATTCTGCACCGCGCCGGAAAGGGCCCGACGATCGTCAATGGCGCGGATATGAAGAACTTCATCGACGCGAGCTCACCTTTTGCCAGCGCCAGGATTGGCGAGGGCGAGGTTTTCGTCAGTGAAGTGGACGAGAGCGACGGCTCGATTGCGTTTTTCGAGCCCCGCGTCGCCGTCGTGAACAACATCTCCCTGGACCATAAATCGCTGGACGAGCTGCGCATGCTTTTCCGCGGTTTCGTCGCCAACGCGCAAACCGTGGTGCTGAATCTCGATAACGCAGAAACCGCGGCGCTCCTGGCCGGTTTGAAGCCTGGGCAGGCGGTGACCTACAGTCTGGGTGCTGCGCAAGCCGACCTCGTCGCGTCTCCACCGGTCCGGTCGCCGGCTGGAATCGCCTTTCACGTCAAGGCGCGCGATACCGATGAGGCCGTCGAGGTGGCCCTGAAAGTGCCAGGGCTGCACAACGTGGCCAATGCACTCGCCGCCATGAGTGCCGCGAAGGCGTGCGGCGTGCCGCTCGCAGCGGCCGCGGCCCATCTCGGCGAGTTCAGCGGCATCCGTCGCCGACTGGAGGTCGTGGGCGAAGCCAATGACATCACCGTGGTCGATGACTTTGCCCACAACCCCGACAAGATAGCGGCCACGCTCGAAACCATGCACGCGTTTCCCGGCCGCCTGCTGCTGATGTTCCAGCCCCATGGCTACGGACCGATTCGTTTGATGCGGGACGCCTTGGTGGACTGCTTTGCAAGCGGGTTGCAAGCCGAGGACGTTCTGGTCATGCCCGAGCCCGTTTACTTCGGCGGCACGGTCGACCGCAGCGTCGGCAGCGACGCTATTGTGAGCGAAATCCAGCGGCGTGGCCGAAAGGCCTTTGCTTTTCCTGACCGCGCCGCCTGTGGCGACGAGCTGGTCAGGCTCGCCCGTCGTGGCGATCGCATCGTAGTCATGGGCGCGCGCGACGATTCGCTTTCGCAGTTCGCACGCGAGCTCCTGCGACGGCTCGCAGTGCCAAAGGACAAAGGTTCGATCGCCACTAGCGACACGCTCGTTGCCGAGGTTCCGGCCGCTGGAGGGCGGCCCGGCGGCATCAAGTGATCGCGGCAATGACCGCCCTGGGTCAGGTCGGCCCTGGGCCAATATCCGCCCCGATGTCCAGGTTTGCCGAGCCGGCTTTGCCCTAGGAAAGCCACCGACTGCACGCATTCAGACCGGACAGGTTCCAGGTCGGGGGCATGGCAATGATCCGCGCCACGGTGGTCCGTGCGCTTGTGCTGACGGCGGCTGTTGCCGCGGCATTGGCGCCGGTCACGTGCCTTGGCGAAGGCAGCAATCCGTCGCCGGCCAAGGCAACAACGGAGTCGCCGGCCAAGGCGGCAAAGCCGTTGCCGGCCAAGGCGACACAGGAGTTGCCGCCCGAGCTGCTCGCGCTGCTCCGGCAAAGGAAGATGCCAAAACATTCGCCGATCCTTGTGCGCATTTTCAAGGAAGAGGCGGAGCTCGAAGTCTGGAAGCAGGACAGCACCGGGCGTTTCCAGTTCCTGAAGGTCTATCCGATCTGCCGGTGGTCGGGCGATCTTGGGCCGAAGTTGTATGAGGGCGACCGTCAGGCTCCGGAGGGGTTCTACACGGTGACGCCCGAGCTGATGAATCCCAATTCCAATTACTATCTTGCGATCAACACCGGCTACCCCAACAGCTTCGACAAGGCGAACAACCGCAACGGCAGCCTGCTGATGATCCACGGCGACTGCTCGTCAGCCGGTTGCTATGCCATGACCGACGAACAGATCAGCGAGATCTATTCGCTGGCGCGCGACTCGCTCCTTGGCCGGCCGTCATTCCAGGTCCAGGCCTATCCGTTCCGCCTGACGCCGGCGAACCTGGCGCGGCATCGCAATCATCCGGAGTTGGCGTTCTGGCAGATGCTCAAGATCGGCAACGATCATTTCTTTGCGACGCGTCTCGAACCCAAGGTGGACGTGTGCAATCGCCGCTATGTCTTCGATGCGCAACCGCCCCCGAATTCGCCCAATCCGCTGGTGTTCAATCCCACCGGCAAATGCCCCGACTTTGTCGTGAACCCGAAAATCGCGCGGCCGGCGCTGGAGAAACAACGCGCCGACGAGCTCGAATACGCGCAATTGCTCGCAGACGAGGTGCCAACCGCTCCCATCTACAGCGGACTGGACGGCGGCATGAATGCGTTTTTCCTCCCGTGGTATCCGGGCAGAATAACGCTTTCGGAGGTGCTGCCGTATGCATCCTACCTGCCGCACCTGCCGCCGATCCGCTGGGTCGACAACGATGGATCGTTGACGAGCAAAATGTTCGGCACCGTGTTCTGATCGACCTATCCGTCGCAGGACACTATGCGTTGCAGTAAATGGGCGTTGCGGTACGCCCGGGCGTGCCGATGGCCCCGCGCTGCGTTCTGCCGCGCATAGCGAACTTGGCAAGTCCGCTTGGTGCCAGTAGGAGACATTTCAAACCGGTCACATTACCGCGCGGCCGCGACAAAGATCCCGATAGTTTGGCGCTATTGCTTCGTCAGACCACAATCTCGACGAAGGCATGAGCCGCCTCACCGGCGCGCACAACGCGACGTCAACTTCTCGTGCTGCGAGGTGTCGTGTCCCGGTGCAATGCACCGTTTCGGCGACCGATAGTGCTCGCGCAGATGGCGATCACCGAGGTGTGAACACGCAACGCGCGAACCGCCGGCCTTGTCGCAGCACCAAAGGACAGCACCTGTGGCATTCGTCGCCAGAATGAGCCGGCAGCACGGCTGCGTCGGCGAAAGACGCGAGCAGTAATCCAGGCGCCGCGCGCAAAGCTTCGACAAGGAAAGGGAAGGACCATGGCCTCGTCTATGGACCGACGAACTCGGGCATTTTCAATGCCGGCGACGGGGTCACCTCCGGCGACGATCACGTCTACGGAGGTGATGGGCACGACACGATTCGCAGCCTTGGTACGAAACGTGTGACGGCGCTCAACGTGCGCTTATCCGGGTAGTTCACAGGCCGTATGAGCCTCCGAAGCAAGACAAACATGACAAGGAGTGCGCCATGAGTTTTGCGAAGCTTGGGTCTCAATACACCGTCAACACGACTATTGGCGGAGACCAGAATCGATCAGCGGTAACACAGCTCCTCAATGGCGACATCGTCGTAGCCTGGACCGACACCATTGGCACCGCAATCAATGTGCGCGGACAGATACTGAACGCGAATGGCGTCACCAGGGACGGCTCGGAGTTCATGCTGAACACGACGCTGACTGGCAGCCAGTACGATGTCTCGCTGACGGCGCTTGGCAATGGCGGCTTCGCGGCCGGATGGACGAGCGGCGCCGACTGGTCCAATTCACCATTCGATTTCGCGGACGATGCATCACAGAGGCACGTCGTGACCCAGGTCTTCGCGGCAGATGGGGACAAGGTCGGCGACGAGGATACCCACGCGCTCTTCATCTACGACTACAGTTTCCGTGATGATTACCTTCTGCCGGATATCGAGCTCACCGACCACCTGCAGGGCTCGACCGCGCTCACCGCCAATCTCGCTGTGAACAGCGACGATTTCGACCTGATCGCGGTCGACGAGGTGCACTACACCGATAGTCAACTCTTTCTATTCACCCCCCCGATCCTCACCTTGATCAACTACGAGGGAGGCGAGAACAATATCGTGAGATTTTCCGATGGCGATGCGGAAATTCTCAACGACCGGGTCCACGACGTCACCTACGCGCACAACGTGTCCTATAGTGTCATTGTCGAACAGGACCCGCCGGGCTATCCGGAGCTCGACAGCTTTGAAAATCCCAAGGCCATTACGCTGTCTGACGGCACGGTCATCACCGCTTATGAAAGGCACTCCTGGGAGGGCACCTCAAGCGCCTCCTGGCTCGAGAAAGAAATCAAAATCGACTTTGGGCACGGCGCGAACCCGGCCAGCGTGGGCTCGGACTACTCGGAGAACCCCGCGCTGGGCAAACTCAACAACGGCAACATCATCGTTGTGTGGGAAGATGGAGACGTGGGTGGCGGCGTTGACAACATCGTCGGCCAGCTCTTCTCGCCGGGCGGAACCAAGATCGGCGGCGAGTTCACCATCGATTCTTCGTCGAGCGACACGGCGGACCCGGCCGTCGCGGCGCTGACGGATGGACGATTCATCGTCGTGTGGGAGGACATGGCAGGCGACGGAAGCGGCTCGGCGATCAAAGGCCAGGTCTTCACCTCGGGCGGCGTCAAGTCGGGCGAGGAATTCACCGTCAACACCTCGACCACCGACGACCAGAAGTACCCGACCGTCACGGCCCTCGCCAACGGCGATGCGTTCGTGACGTGGACCGACTACGACGGTGCAACCTCCGACATCTATTCGCAGGTCATCAATCTGCAATCCTATGTCGGCGACGGTAGCGCCGAGACCGTCCATGGCGGCTCGCTCGGCGACACTCTCGACGGCGGCGCCGGCGCCGACGTCCTGTACGGCAACGGCGGCAACGACGTATTCGCGAACGTTACGCTTGACGATCTCGACGACGACATTCTCGACGGTGGCTCCGGCACCGATACGCTCGATCTGGACGACTATGTCGCGCAGTTTTTGGGGCCGCCGGTGCTGCTCGGCGCCAACGGCACCTTGACGAGCGTCGAGGTCATCAACCTGCACGGACCGACAGCCGGCGCGGGGATCAACAACGTCGAACTCGCCATTCCCCTGGCGAACTCCTCCTCGGACGACACCGTGACCGTCAACGGCGCGCTCGCGCAGGATTTCATCTATGGCGATCGGATCAACAATGCCGACATCTCTCTCTATCTGAATGGCGGGGGCGGCCACGACGTCCTCTATGGTGGCGCCGGCGGCGACACGCTCGACGGCGGCGATGATGCCGACACACTCGAAGGCAATGGCGGCGAAGACTGGCTCGAAGGCGGTGGCGCAAGCGACACGCTGCGCGGCGGCGCCGCCAACGACACGCTCAACGGCGGCGATGGTGACGACACGCTCGAAGGTAGTAGCGGCGACGACGAGCTCGATGGCGGTGACGATGCCGACAGCATGTCCGGCGGAACCGGCAATGACATCTACATCGTCGACGACGCGGACGACGTGGTGACGGAATATGCCGGCGGAGGCACCGACACCGTCGATGCCTCGATCAGCTACACGCTCAGTGCCGAAGTCGAAAACCTGGCGCTGATCGGCGTCGGCGGTCTCAACGGCACCGGCAATGACCGGGACAACGTGATCTGGGGCAGCAACTACGACAACCTGCTGAACGGAGGCGGCGGCGTCGACGCGATCAAGGGCGCCGGCGGCGCCGACATCATCGACGGCGGCACCGGGGCCGACAGCATGTGGGGCGGCGACGGCGGGGACATCTTCATCGTCGACGATGCCGGCGACGTGGTGACCGAGGCGATCGGCGAAGGCTTCGACTGGTTGCAGACCACTGTGAGCTACAGCCTCGCGGCCGGGTGCGAAGTCGAGGTGCTGTATGCCGACCCGGCCACCACTACGGCCGCGATCAATCTGACCGGCAACGAGTTCGACAACTTCCTCACCGGCAACGACGGCATCAACGTCCTCGTCGGCGGCCTGGGCATCGATACGTTGCGCGGCAGCGGCGGCGCCGACGGGTTCCTGTGGTCGTCCACCGATGAGGTCGGCTTGGCCAGCCCGGACATTGTCGCCGACTACAGCAGCGCGCAGGGCGACGTGCTCCACTTCACCAACATCGATGCGGACGAGACGCAGCCCGACGACCAGGACTTCGACTTCATCAGCACCGCCGCGTTCACGGCGCCGGGCCAGATCAACTGGTTCAGCAACGGCACCGACACATTCCTCCAGCTCAACACCGACGCCGATCTGGCGGCGGACGGCATGATCCAGCTCAGCGGTGTGCTCTCGGGCGACTCGGTCCTGATGTTCCTGTGAGACGGCGGCGGTGCGCCTCAAGTCGCCTGCGACGCCATCCGCCCGCCCTCTCCTGTACTTCCAGCCAGACACGGCCAGGCAGTCGCCGCACTCCGGGATTTCAGCCCGGGCTATGTCAACAACGGGTCAGACCGGACATGAAGACTGCAGTCGTTGCTGGCCCGCGCTCGCCCTGGCAGCAGACCTGAACCGGTCGTCCCGCAATGCCGCATCGGCGCCAGCAGCAGACGCGGGCGGGCGGCTCTGCCGAAACGGCAGCGGCCATTACCTGTTGAGATTGTAGCGGATGTAGTCGTCGCGATTGCTGGGATTGAGCCCGAGGCCCCCGTTCAGCGGGAAAGATGAATTGAGGTCCTTGATCCGCTCGCTGGGGTTGGCGATCGCCGGCGGCGTGTAGACCGACCCCGACGGCTGCGGCAGCGACAGCGATGGCGTGCGTTGAACCGAGGGGACGTAAGGACCGCCGCTGCCGCGCGTGGTGAGCCGGCGGCGCTCGGCGCGCTTGGGTGCCTGCTCCCCAGTCTGCTCCGTTGCCTGCTCCGCTGCGCGCGCGGGACGTTGCCGGCAGGGCATGCCCTGCATGATGATCGGCGTTCCATCGCAGTTCGTCGTCACCTGCGCCGGCGGACGCTGGGCGACAGGGTGCCGCTTGGGGCGCGCCGACGCGGTCGCATCCGCGCCGAGGAGGAGAACGGCGACGGCCAAACCCACGATCCTGGATAACGACACGCTCATGTTGGAAAGATAAGCACTTTCCACCGCCACCGCTACTGGCAGATTTCGAGGAGGTCTTTGTTTCGCAAAGATGGTCATTGACGTCGTTCACGGCCGCTGTGGGTCCATGACCCGAAAGGCTCATGACGAGCACATCTCGTCCGCACGTCCCGTGCGGTGCGCCGCCGCGTCGACGATCTGGTCAGAAGATTCCACAAGCGACCAGCAAACGTCGGTGCCGTGCGCGCATCACAAAGCCGAGATCAAGAAGCGGCGACCGATCATCAAAGGCGGGCGATCTCCAACACTCCATCAATTTCAATTCCGCGGATCCCGCCATGTCCGGGAAATGGAATGGGAGGTGGCATGAAACATCGGTGCGGAGCGCGCGGCTGCCGGGCCTGACCGCATATCGTTGACGCAGCTGCCAGCCCTCCCGACCCGAATGCATCGATTTTTTTGTCGACAACGTTACACGAATCTCGTAGACGGAATGCATCATGACAATTGCGCGTGGATCATCGGTCGTCGAAGTCGGCCGGCTGCCGCGAAGCTATTGTCTTGATGCCGACTTTGGCGACTGTACCCAGCGGCAGTCCACCATGGCGGCTCGAACCGCGATCCAACCGTGATCGTGGGCACCGCTGAAACGGCGGAATAACAAGGTCGCCGTCGATCTGATGGTCTGATCGACCGCAGATCGCCGCAAGCCGGCGCGACGACCCCTTACGTCCGTAACCACCACCGCAAGCTGAAACCTCGGTTGCGCCTCGGCGAAACCGTGGCCAGCCGCGTCGTCCCGCGATGGCGGCGACGCGGCTCCCTGCCAACGAACGCATGCAACCACGGCACCCGCCTCCGGATCTCCAGTCCGGCGCGCGGGTGCAGTCATTTTGGGAGGACGACATCGATGCCTGACTTGGAATCATCTCGCCCCACGCCGAACTCCGGCAACAGTCCGGGCCCGCACCACGGCTACGACCCGGACCAGCCGCGCGTGCCGTCGGGGCACAGCGACGGCGGACAATGGACGAAAACCCCGGGCGGCGGCACTCCCGCGATCGCGCGCCGCGAAGCCGTCGTCAACCACAGCAAGCAGGAAAGCTGGGGTTCCTACGTCGACGGCTACCGGGGCGACGGCTCGCTCGCCGAGCAGCGCGTGTTCAATCGCGACGGCAGCCGCATCGTCTCCGAGTTCAACGCGCCCGACAGCCCCGGAGACTGGGATGAGCGCCACACCGTCGTGCTCCCCGAAGGCCAAAAATTCACGTTCGAGAACAGCGGCAATGTGCAGCGGATCTTCGACGGCGAAGGCAATCTGGTCAGCGCCACTGAATGGACCGAAGACGGTCCGCGGTCGGTGCCGATCGGGCAGTTGGCTTTCGCCCAAGGTTTGCCTCTCGTGGTGCCGCTCGGACAGGTAGCGGCACAGGCCCTCAACGCCGCCGCCCTCACGTTTTTCACGTGGCTGTCGAGCCGGAAGGATCCCAACCGCACCGCGGTCTTCGCCTTCAACGCCAAGAAATACGAAAAGCCTGAAACAGATGGGGATGAGAAGCGCCCAGTTGTTTTCGTGGGATCTCTGACCCGGGACGAGGTGGGAACCGCGTGCAAGAAGTTCGGTAAAGTCCAGAAAATCACCGACGCTGCGGTCGCCAAGGTAAGGGCGGACGGAGACTACAAGGGCCCGGCCGATTTCGGGACCAAGGTCCATAAGGAAATTGCAGACGCAATCAACAACAAGAACAATCCCAATTTTCGCGCCGAACAGTCGGTGATCAAATCGGCGTTGGAGGGAAACAGCCATGAATCGACTCTCAACACGGACAACGCGCAGGAAGATAACCACAAGAGCGAGGCGCGCTACGGCCAGCTTGGCTCAATCCGGATGGATGCCTATGAGAACATCCCCGAGAAATCGACCGTGTGCGTCTACGATCCCAAGACCGGATGGCGCGGCTTGAGCTTTCCGCGAATGAACGAGCTCGCGGCAGCGGCGCACCGGCTCTTTGGCTACAGGCCAAAATACATCATCGTGACCGAGGTGAGGCCGGGGCAACATTGATCAGCGCCGCAGCGCACGGTCGCAGGCTCATGCAGATGCCGCGTCGTCCCTCAACACGCCGAAGCCTTCCCTTTGCAGATATTCGTAAGCACGCTGCCAAAGTTCGTCGAGGTCGCCGAAATCCGGCTCGGCAAACGCGCAAAGCGAAAGATCGGCCTCGGTCATTTGGCGTTTCTCCCGCTCGTACGGAGGAGCTCGGTAGTCATAAATGGATTTAATCCGCTCATCGATATCGTTGGACGCGTACCAGATGGTGCCCTGATCGACCGGCCTAAAGATCGTCAGCGATCCCATCTCCAGAAAATCGTATCGACTTATGGGTTCACTGAATCCTGCCTGGAGCAGGCGACCGCGAGCTCCGTATACCTCCAGCAGAAAACGCCTGCTCGGAATATAGTTCGGATTTCGCGGCTGCTCGGGATCGTGCGGACTCCACCGAGTACAGTGACGCACAAGGAGCAGGTTCTCGTCGGGCAGTCGCCTCGAGAGAGCGTAATTCTGGCGCGTGCGATGCCTCTCCTCCGCCTCGTCACGCGTCAGTGCGGCGAACAGGACAAAGCCGGCCTTGCGCCGGATCCCCTTGCTGGCGAAGCGAACCTCACCCGGCTGCATCGGCGTCGCGTTGACCAGTCCAGCTGGGGGCGCAATCCACGGCCGGGCCGGAAACGGCGGTTCGTCGCATTTCTGCGCGCGCTCCGCCGCCGGTACCTCGATGGGAAAGGGCGAAGCCTCCCAAGCATTCCCAAGCTGAAGGAAGTTCGCGACTTTACTTTCGCGCGCCCGAAACTCGGCGCACAGAGAAGCGGTATCCCGCTCAAATAGCGCCCGCTGATTGCGGATCAGGCCTTGCAAATACCAGTTGTTACTCGCTTGTGCGTCACATTTTGCAATCAATTCATCGGCTCGCCCGCGGTGGCCCGAAAGAAGAAGGGCGGTAACCGTGGCTTCGAACCGGGCGATAAAACCTTGATCGCCGTTACCCAGATCCCGATCGAAATCATCAAGTTTTCTTATCCCGGCGACCTGGCTGAAAATGTCCTCGTCCAATGCATCAAACAGCAACCCTAGGAAATCGGGATCCCATACCCGACAGAGGCCGAAATCAATCTCGGCGTGGAAAAAGGAGCTTTCGCCCAACTCAAATAGCGGCCGGATGTAACGCACGATCTCAAACTTATATTTGTCCCCGGTGCGGTCGAAGAATACGCCCCTGACGATATGCCGGACCGGCCGGATGATCAGGAGCCGTCCGATCAGCACAAGGTCGCTTCGCTGCTTCAACAACGGCTTGAGATAACGCTTGAGATCCGCCGGCCGCGCGCCCGGATGCTTGGCATCCTCGGGCTTCACCAGTTCCTGCAGATTTTTCGTGGCGACCGCGATAGCATCGTCGGCCGTCAAAATCCTGTCCTCGGCCTCGTCGAACACCACGCCGCTCATCAGCTTGGCGAGCGCGGCGGCCGCGGACATGCCCGCCACCGCCTCCTGAAAATCGCCGCCCCAGCGCAAGCTCGCGCGGCGCTCGAAGCCGGCGTCGACACCGACGTCCGCGAACTCCTCCACCGCGGCATGGTCGCTGTAGACGTCGAACTCGACACCGGTCTCCTCGCCGCGCCGCTTCATCGGCATGAAGCCACTCTGCTGCTCGAGCGAGCCGGTCGAAGGCGTGATGGAAAATGGAAAGCCGAGCTCTTTCATGGCTCGTGACAGCGCCGCCTTGGTCGGCAGCTTGCCACGGAAAAAGACGTGGGTTTCCATCGACATGGCACTAGACCTCAACACCACTTACGATGGAACAAACAGAGAACAAAGTCAAGTTGGGACAGCACAAAAAAAACGGGCGAGGCACACTGCACGTCGGAACACCAGAGAACGATGCGGGACAATCACACCGTGATCGCCTCCATGAGCCGCTCGCAATCCGCCGCATCCCTTGTCTCGCCCGCAAGCACCACCCGCCCCCGCTCCATCGCCACGAAGCGGTCGCACAGGGTCAACGCCTGCGGGACATTCTGCTCGACCAGCAGGATGGCGCGGCCGGCCTGCTTCAATTCGCGCAGGATGGCGTAAATCTCGGTCACCATCATCGGCGCCAGCCCTTCGCTCGGCTCGTCGACCAGAAGGAGGCGCGGCGCGCCGATGAGCACGCGCGCGATCGCGAGCATCTGCTGCTCGCCGCCCGACAGCGTGGTGCCGTGCTGGCGCCGGCGCTCGTGCAGGCGCGGAAAGCGGCGATAGACATCCGCCAGCGCGGCGCGGTTGGCGGCGCCGCCGCGCCGCGGCACCTGCATGAAACCGAGCGTCAGGTTTTCCTCCACCGTGAGCCCGGGAAAGATGCGGCGATCCTCCGGCACGAAGCCGACGCCGAGACGGCAGATGCGGTCGGCGGCGGCGCCGTCGATGCGCGCACCGTCGAACCTGATCTCGCCGCGGCTGGCGCGGATCCAGCCGGCGATGGTCTTGAGCAGCGTGGTCTTGCCGACGCCGTTGCGGCCGAACACGCCGACCACCTCGCCCGCACCCACGGCGAGGTCGACGCCCTGCACGATGTGGCTGGCGCCGTAATGAGCGTGCAGGTCCGCGAGCGCGAGCATCGTCAGGCGTGTCCGAAATAGGCGGTCTGCACCGCGGGGTCGGCGCGCACGGACGCCGGCGTGCCCTCGGCGAGCTTCCTGCCCTGGTGCATGACGATCACATGATCCGACAGGTTCATGACCAGGCCGATGTCGTGCTCGATCAGCAGCACCGTCACCTCGGCGGCGAGCGACCTGATCAGCACCGCGGTGTCCTCGGTATCGCCGTGGCTCATGCCCTGGGTCGGCTCGTCGAGCATCAGCACCTTGGGCCGGCCGGCGAGCGCCACCGCCACTTCGAGGCGGCGCTGCTCGCCGTGCGAGAGCTGCGCGACCGCAAGGGCGGCCTTGCCGGCGAGGCCGAAACGCTCCAGCAGCTCGGCCACACGGGCGCCGGCGATGCGGCTCCGTGAGATCGGCCGCCAGTATTTGCGCGGGCGCTCCAGCACCTGCGCCGCCAGCCGCAGGTTCTCGGCCACCGGCAGGTCGAACAGCAGATTGGTGATCTGGAACGAGCGCGCCACGCCCGCCGCCAGCATGCGATACGGCGGCGCGCCGGTGCATTCGACGCCCTCGACGAAGACGGCGCCGGACTGCGGCCGCAGCGCGCCGGAGATCAGATTGAACAGGGTCGACTTGCCGGCGCCGTTCGGGCCGATGATGGTGGTGATGCGATTGCGCGCGGCGGCAAAGCTGACGCCGTCCACGGCGCGCAGCCCGCCGAAGCTGATCGACAGATCGCGCGCCTCGAGCACCGGCGCGGTCATGGCGGCGCCTTGCGCACGAGCAGGCGCTCGACCGCCGGGCGCACCAGTCCCATCAGCCCGCGGGGCAGGAAGATCACGGCGCCCATGAACAGGAGCCCGATGATCATCAGGTGGTGCTCGGTCCAGGTGCCGAGGACGGAGCGCAGCACGGTCAGCAGCACGCTGCCGTAGAGCGCGCCCATCAGCGTGCCGACGCCTCCCAGCAGCACGGTGATGACGGCGTTGCCCGAGGTCGAGAAGAACAGCAGCTCCGGGGACACGAAGCCGCGCAGCATCGGATAGAGCGTGCCCGAGACGGTCGCGATGACCGCCGCGAACACGAACGAGCTCAGGCGCAGCGACGCGGTGCGGTAGCCGAGAAAGGGCACGCGCCGGTCGTTGGCGCGCAGCGCAATCAGCAAGCGGCCGAACGGCGTGTCGAGGATGTAGGCCGACACGGCGTAAAGACCCATGATGACGGCCAGCACCACCAGGAAGAAGCCGGCCGGCGACGCGCTCGATACCGAAGCGACGCCGAGGTCGATGTCGATGATCGGCACGCCCAGCAAGCCCGTCGGACGCGCCGAGCGCGCGGGTGTTGTAGACGACCTTGGCGACCACCTGGGCCAGGCCGAAGGTGATCAGCGCGAAATAGACGCCGCGCACGCGGATCGCGATGATGCCGCCGACGAGGCCGAGCACCAGCCCGGCGCCGAGCCCCGCGGCCAGCGCCAGCCAGAACGACGGCACCGCCTTGAGGACCAGCGCGGAGAGGTAGGCGCCCAGCCCGAAATACAACGCCTGTCCGAGCGACAGCAGCCCGGTGTAGCCGAGCAGGATGTCGACCGAGAGCGCGAGGCCGCCGAAGATCAGCGCCTCGGTCGCAAGCCGCAGATAGAAGGTGTCGTTCTGTGCCGCGCCGATGGCGGCGAAGGCGAGGCCGGCGAGGATCAGCACCCCGACGAGCACGTGGTTGGCGCGGGCGGCGACCGTCAGCGCGTCAGGCATGTCCGAGCCGCCCGAACAGACCTTGCGGGCGCACCATCAGCATCACGACCATGATCCCGAACACGATCGGATCGGTCCACACCGGCGAGATGTAGAGCGCGGCGATCGCCTGCACCTGGGTGAGGAACAGGCCCGCCACGACGGCGCCGGCGATGCTCCCCATGCCGCCGACGATGACGACGGTGAATGCCATCAGGATGAAGTCGCGGCCCATGGTCGGGAACACGGAATAGATCGGCGCCAGCAGGACGCCCGCGAAGCCCGCCAGCGATATGCCGAACGCAAAGGCGCCGGCGTAGACCCACGCCACCGGCACGCCGAGCGACGCCGCCATGTTGCGGTCGAAGGCGGCGGCGCGCACCATCGCGCCGAGCCTGGTGCGGTAGACCACGAGCGCGACGGCCGCGATCACGATCGCGCCGACGACGATCAGGAACAGGCGGTAGTTCGGAATGAAGATGCCGAACAGCTCGACCGCGCCGGGAATCGGCGTTTCCGGGCGGTAAGGGTTGGGGCCGAAGCCGAGCCGGAAGGCGTCCTCGAGCACCAACCCGAGCCCGAAAGTCAGCAACAATGTCGTGACGTGGCGGTCCGGGCGGTTGAACACGCGCTGGATCAGAACGCGCTCGACCGCATAGCCCACCGGGAGCATCGCCAGCGGCACCAGGACCAGCAGCAGCCAGAACGGGACGCCGAGCCAGCCCAGCGCGAGCGCGCCGAACGCCCCGAAGGCATAGAACTCGCCATGGGACATGTTGATGACGTCGAGCAGGCCGAAAATAATGGTCAGCCCGATCGCCACCAGAATGACAGCGACGCCAAAGGCAAGGCCGGTGACGACCTGAGGTGCCAGCACGAACTCGATGTAATCGAGCACCTCGGTCATCGCCGTGGCTCGCCGCCGCTAGTGTGGCGCATTTGACGTTCCTATCAGTGTTGGCCACGAGCCCTTCATAGGAACGTCAAATGCAAAGCCACACTAGGAGTCATGACCTGCTAGTGTCCCTTTGTTTCCGACGTTCGTAAAAGCGGGTGCTGCAAGATGATACGAACGTCGGAAACGGGACACTAGTGTCGCGCGCGCTCAGAACCGCGTGCAGGCGTCCGCCCCGACGGCGTCGTCGCCTTTCACCTCGCCGCCGATCTTGAACTGGCCATTGGTGATGCGGACCACGTACATGGTCTGGACCGCCTGGTGGTCGCCGGCGCGGATGGTCTTCTCGCCCTGCGGGGTCATCCATTTCAGCCCGCGCAGCGCCTCGCGCACCTTGTCGGTCTCGGTCGACTTGGCCTTCTCCACCGCGGCCTTGTAGGCATAGATCAAGCCGTAGGAATTGGCGCCGTAGAGATCGGGCTCGGCCTTGTAGGCCGCCTTGAAGGCGTCGACGAATTTCTTGTTCTCGGGCGAACCGATCTCGGTCGAGTAGCCGACGCCGGTGACGAAGCCTTCGGCCGCCTTCCCGATCGCCGAGATGTTCTGCGACGTCACCGTGCCCGAGGCGCCGACCAGGCTGAGGTTGTTGAGCAGGCCGAACTCCTGCATCTGGCTGAGCAGCCGGACGGTGTCGTTGCCGGCGACCGAGGTGTAGAGCACCTGCGGCCGCGCCGCGCGCACCTGCCCGAAATACTGGGTGTAGTCCTTGGCATCGAGCGGCGCGAACACCTCGCCGACCGTGCTGGCGCCGACCTTCTCGGCGCTCGCCTTGAAGGCGGCGACGGTGGAACGTCCCATCTCGTAGTCCGGCCCGAGATAGAACACCTTGGCCTGCGGCTTCTCCTTGGACAGCCAGACCGCGAGCGCGGCCGATTGCTGCCCGGCGCGGGCATTCACGCGAAAGACGTTGGGCGAGCAGCGGTCGCCGGTGATGGAGTCCGCGAACGATACCGTGGTGGCGATCAGCTTGCCGGCGCGCTCGGCGAGCTGGCCGACCGCGAGCGTCGAGCCGGAGCTGACGGTGCCGGTGAGAAAGTCGACCTTGGCGACCTCGAACAGCTTCTCCGCCTTCTGCACCGCAACCGCGGGATTGGCTTCTTCGTCCTCGTACAGCAGCTCGATCGGACGTCCCATGATGCCGCCGGCGGCGTTGACCTCCTTCACGGCGAGATCGAGGCCCCACCGCACCTGCTGTCCGATCCCGGCATAGGTGCCGCTGAGCGGCGTGACCACGCCGATCTTGATCGGATCGGCGGCGCGAACGCCGGTGATCGCGGCCGCCGCGAACACCGCAGCAAGCGCCGATGTCTGGAATGCTTTCACCATGTCCTCCCTGGTTTTGTTTGGGTCTGATGCTACACCGGGAGGTCGCTGCGTCTCAACGACGTCAATGCAACGGCTTGGCGTGTGGTGACGTTGGCAAACAACTGTCGTCATTCCGGGACGCCGCGTAGCGGCGGGCCCGGAATCCATAATCACAGGCGGTGGTTATGGATTCCGGGCTCGCGCCTACGGCGCGCCCCGGAATGACGCGCATCATTGTGCCGCAACGGCCATGGGCGGCCAGCCCACACCGCTCGACTGCTGAACGAGCTTGGCGACGCGCAGGATCAACGGCTCCTCGAAACGCGGCGCCACGACCTGCATGCCCACCGGCAGCCCATCCGCCGTCATGCCGGCGGGGACGCTGCCCGCCGGCAGGCTGACCAAGGTGACCAGGAACGCGGGCGCGATCCACTCGATATAGTTCTCGAATTTCTGGCCGTTGATCTCGGTGGGGAAATTCATCTCCACCGGGAACGGTTTCACCGGCGCCGCCGGCGTGAGCAGGATGTCGAAGCGCTCGAACAGCTTGCGGAAACGATGAAACACTTCGAGGCGCTTCTGCTCGGCGGCGGCGATGTCGACGGCGGTGACCTTCAGGCCGGCCTCGACGTTGCCACGCAGATTTGGTCCGAAGCGTTCGAGCTCGCTCAGGTTGGCGTATTGCTGCCCGACCATCCACAGCCCGCGCCAGGCCTGATAGGGGCCGCGGCCGTCGGAGACGTCGAAGGCGATCTCCTCCACCGCGGCGCCGGCGTCATGCAGACGCTGCGCCGCGGCCCGGCAGATGGAGTCGATTTCCGCGTCAACACCGATGCCCGCGATGTCCGAGACGTAAGCAACGCGCAGCCCCTTGGCATCCGCGGCGCGCTCGACCTCCGCCAGCGCGCTGGCCCAGGGCGGCGCGACCGAGATCGGCGACAGGCGGCTCAAGCCGACCATGCTGTCGAGCATGAAGGCGACGTCCTCGGCATCGCGCCCCAAAGCGCCGTGAACCTGACCCGGGTCCCAGGCGAGCGGCATCGGGGCGTTGGGCGTCAGCCCCGGCGTCGGACGAATGCCGACGATGCCGCAGAACGCGGCCGGAATCCGAATGGAGCAGCCGAAATCGGTGCCTTGCGCCAGCGGCACCATGCCGGTGGCGACCGCGACCGCCGAGCCGCCGGACGAGCCGGCCGGACTCAGCGCCGGATTCCACGGATTGCGGGTGGGACCGAACAGCGCGTTGTTGGTGTTGGCGCCGCAGGCGAATTCCGGCGTGTTGGTCTTCGCCAGCACGATGGCGCCTGAGGCCTTGAGGCGGCGCACGACCTCGGCGTCCTCGGCCGGCACATGGTCCTTGAACAAGGGGGACGCAAAGGTGGTGCGGATGCCCGCGGTCGGCGTGATGTCCTTGATCGCGACCGGCAAGCCGTGCAGGGCGCCAAGCGGCTCGCCGTTCGCGACCGCCGTTTCCGCAGCGCGCGCGGCATCCCGCGCCTGCTCGGCGGCGAGCGTGACGATCGCGTTGAGCTTGGGGTTGATCCGTTCGATCACCGCCAGATGGGCGTCGAGCACCTCGACCGGGCTCACCTCGCGGCTGCGAATGAGCCGCGCCAGTTCGCGCGCGGACCTGCGGGTGAGGCTCACGTCGACCATCATCTCTTTGTTAGTTGGAGCATGATCTTTTCCGAAAACCGGTATCCACTTTTCGGGATCATGCTCTATTTGCCGGCCCAGTGGACGAAGCGCCGCTCGACCAGCAGGAACAGCAGGTTGAGCCCGTAGCCGAGCGCGCCGGCGGCGAAGATGGCGGCGTACATGTCGGGCATGGCGAACAGCTGCTGCGCCTCGAACACCCGGTTGCCCAGGCCGTCGGTGGAGCCGATGAACATCTCCGCCACCACCACGATGACCAGCGCGAGCGAGACGCCGTTGCGCAGGCCGACGAAGGTCTGCGGCAGCGACTCCAGCAGCATCACGTCCATCAGGATGCGCAGCCGCGACGCTCCCATCGCCTTGGCCGCGAGCAGGCGCGTCTTGCGCGCATTCATCACCCCGTAGGCGACGTTGAACAGGATCACCAGCGCCGCGCCGAACGCGGCCACCGAGATCTTGGTGCGGTCGCCGACGCCGAACAGCACCAGGAACAGCGGGAACATGGCGGAGGCCGGCGTGGAACGGAAAAAATCGATCACGAACTCCACCGAGCGATAGAGCCGCTCCGATGCGCCGAGAAAAATGCCGAGCGGAATGGCGATCACCGCGGCAATGGCCGTGGCATAGACGGTGCGCTCCACCGTATGCATGAAGTCGCTGCCGAGCTTGCCCTTGGTCATGCCGGTCCACATGGCGCGGAAGGTGTCGGTCGGCGGCGGCAGCAGCACCGGATCGACCACCTGCGCCCACACCGCGACGTACCAGAGGACGATCAGCGCCACCACGCCGAGCACCGGCAGATATGGATCGAACCTTTTCATGCGCGGCGCACCTCGCGCTGGAAGATTTCGAGGCAATGCGCCTTGGTGGTCACGAAGTCGGGATGCGACAGCGTCTCGTCAGTGCGGGGGCGCGGCGTTTCGTAGCGGACGAAGTCGGCGATCCGCGCCGGATGCCGCGACAGCAGCAGCACCCGATCCGCGAGGTAGACCGCTTCCTCGAGATCGTGCGAGACCAGCACGGTCGTGGTTCCGGTTTCCATGAAGATGCGCTGCAACTGCTCGCGCATGAACAGCGTCATCTCGTAGTCGAGGGCCGAGAACGGCTCGTCGAGAAACAAAATCTCCGGCTCCACCACGAGCGCGCGCATGATCGACACGAGCTGCTGCTGGCCGCCCGAGAGCAGATAGGGATATTTGGTCAGGTCGATCTTGACGCCGAGATGGGCGACCAGCCGTTCCACCCGCGCACGGCGCTCGGCCTTGGGCATGCCCATCAGCTTGAGCGGATATTCGATGTTCTCGAGCGAGCGCAGCCAGGGGAACAGCGCCTCGCGATAGTTCTGGAACACATAGCCGAACTTGATCTGGCTCAGCGGCTTGCCGTCGAACAGGATCTCGCCGGCATCGGGCGGGATCAGGCCGGCGATCATGTTGATGAGCGTGCTCTTGCCGCAACCGTTCGGGCCGAAGACCGAGACCAGCTTGCCGCGCGGAATGTCGAGATCGAAGTCGTGATAGATCGCCGCGCTGCCGAAGCTCTTGCACAGGCCGCGGACGGTGACGTGGGCGGGGGCCGAACCGCCGGCCCCCCTCCCCGATTTGACCTCCGCAGCCGGTGTGAGCACCTGCAAACCTCGCGGCGCCGACCTCAGAACGTCTGCATGTACTTGGTCACGTCCACCTTCTCGGGCAGCGTTCCGGTCTGCACCGAGAAGTCGATGAACTTCTGGAAATCCGCCTTGTCCTTGGCGGTGAGGTCGCCGACCATGTAGTAGCGGATCATCGGCACCGTATCGACCACATCCTCCGGCGTGAAGGTGTTCTTCAGCAGGTGCTTGCGCGCCTCCTGCGGGTTGCTGTTGATGAACGCCACCGCCTTTCCCCACGCCGCGGTGAAGCGCTTGGCCACATCGGGCCGGCTCTTGATGAAGTCGCTGGTCAAGGCGCAGCCGCCGACGAACGCATTGGCATTGGGGTCGCCCAGAACGTAATGCGCGATCACGCCCGCCTCGATCGTGCTGGCGATACCCATCTTGCGCATGGTGGAGGCGTTCGGCTCGAGCGTGTAGCCGGCGTCGAAGGTGCCCGCCTGCATGACGTTGACATGCTGCGCCATGTCGAGCTGATCGATGGTGTAGTCGCCTTCCTTGAGTCCCGCCGCGGCCAAGGCCGCTTTCGCCATGGTCACGTTGGCCGGTCCGGGCGCCGACATGATCTTCGCGCCCTTGAGGTCCTTGAGCGAGCTCGCCGGGATAGCCCTTGCGGACGACGAACTGCTCCATCTGGTAGGTCTTGTTCTGGCTGTTGAGCGAGATGTACATGGCGACGCCGGGCTTCTTCAGGTCGGCGTTCATGCCCTCGATGGTCACCAGCACGGCGGCAGCGTCGATCTGGTTGGTGATCATGGCGGCGACGTTCGGCGGTCCGCCGATCAGCCGCACCATCTCCGGCTCGATGTTCTGTTCCTTGAAGAAGCCGCGCTCCAGCGCCACGAAATAGGGCAGCGACGAGCTCACGGGGAATACCCCGACCTTGACCTTGTCTTGAGCGGCGGCAGGAACCGTCGCGAGCACCAGCAGGCCGGCAACGGCCGCAAATACGTGGCGGCGGGCGATCGCGTGAACGTTGCGCATTGCACTCTCTCCGGGTTTACCGAGTGTCGGGCTTTCGCAGCCGGCTCGGCAGGTGAATTGCAAGTCTCGTGCCGTCGTCATTCGCCCACATCGACAATGGCGATCACCGGACCGCCGCCTTGCGGTCCCTGGTGCATCGCGTCGACGGAAACGAACACGGCGGGATCGCCGATCGCCGCAGCGGCGACGCCGCCGACCGCAGCCTTCGAATGGCGATGATGGTGCACGTCGGAATCGTCCAGCATGATCTGGCGCCGGCCGCGCAGCGTACCGCGACGGTCGGCCTCGCATTTCATGAAGCAGTTGACCACCCGCCCGCCCAGATCCTCGGCGCGCGGGCGCGCGGGCAGCTCGAGGCCGGCATCGCGGATGGCATCATAGATGCCGTCGATGTCGAGCGCGTCCTTCATCACGGCGTGGCCGATGCGATAGCGGCCGCCGGCACCCGGCCTGTTGCCCAGCAGCACGACCTGCGCCTGCGTCAATTCCACGCCGGAGGAGCATGAGGCCACGGACGAATAGAGGTCGAGGTTGCGGCAGATCTCTTCCGCTTTCGGCATCTTGATCTCGCCCAGCGCCACCGCGATCCCGAGCGCCGTCGTGCCGTTGGATACGCCCATGGAGTTGTGCACCTCGCAGGCGACGTGCTGGCCGCGGGATTCCGCGTCGCGCACGGTCTCGATCGTGAGCAACGGCGTCTTGGTCTGCACGTAATGCACGTCCTTGGGATCATCGATGCCGGCATCGCGCATCGCCGCCTTCACGCCTTCGGCGACCTTCTCCACCATTGCCGGCCGGCCGATATCCTCCGGCTTGAGCTCGCCGCTCATGGCGGTGCCGATGGTCAGGCGCGGTTTCGAGGCGGGACCGGTCTTGTCGTTGCGGGCGAAAATCGTGGCATGGGGCGTGATGACGCCGTCGCAGCCGCCCGACCACACCATCGGGATGTCGGCGATCTCCGCTTCCCCGCGGCGGCCGCTCTTCAGCAGCACGCGGCGGAACGCCTGGTCGGCGAGAATGCGGGTGAAGTCGTTCACCCCGCCATTGCCTTCGGTCTTGCCGATCACGGCGATGACCTGGTCGGCGGTGAATTGGCCCTGGCGGATACAGGCCTCGAGCCCGGAGGCGTCCTGCACGCTCTTCAGTTCGACTTTCGCGACCTCAATGGCCATTCCGCTTTGTCCTCGATTGTTCTGTTTGCCCTCAGGCCGTGCGCGTCCACGGCACCACCTCGCCGCGGAGCATCTTCTCGTAGCCTTCGCCGCGATCGATGATCGGCCGGTCCTTGCTGCGGCCGGCCTCGAGCTTCGCCCGCAAGGCAAGGGTCGCCGGTTCGTCGAGCGTGAACGAGTCCGAGCTTACCCCCGGCGCCAGCACAACGCCGTAATCATCGCGCGCCGCGGCAAGCGACACTTTGCCCTCGATCACGTCGCGCAGGACCAGATCCGGCTCGCGCGCGAGCGCGTCGCCCCAGCCGCCGCCGCCGGTGGTGAGCACGCGCACGATCTGACCAGCCAGCACCGGTTCGCCATCGACGAGCCCGCCGAGGTCGCGCGGCGTACCTTCGATATCGACCGTCACGCAGAACGGAAGCCCGGCCTTGCCGCCGTTGACGCCGTAGCAGCCGAGCCGCACGCGATCGGCCGTGACGATGGTGCGGCAGTCCACCAGCGCGCGGTAATGCTTTTCGTAGCCGAGCCCGCCGCGCCGCTTGCCGGCGCCGCCCGAATCCGTGCGCAGCGCGAGCTTCTCGACCAGCAGCGGAAATCGCGTCTCGGTGAATTCGGCCGGCTGATTGCGCGAGTCCGGCACGATGTGAATGGCGTCGTTGCCGTCGGCGTAATAACGCCCGCCCGACCCGCCGCCCAGCACCTCGCGGGAGAGGAACGACTTGCCGGCCTCGTCGATGCCGTAGAATCCGGTGTAGCGGATGGTCTCCTGGTCCGCGGGCATGCGGCCGTCCACGGCCTGGGCGACGACGCCGGCAAGGAGCCCCAGGCAGCGCAGCAGCACGAAGGAACGCGCGTTGGTGGCGGCCGGCCATTCCGGCGTGATCAAGGTGCCCTTGGGCGGGAAGATCACGTCGAAGACCTCGCACACCCCTTCATTGACGTGGATCTCGGCCGCGCGCTCCGGCGTGTCGGCGAGGTTGCGCAGGATCGGTGCGATCCATTTGATCAGGAACGCGCCGCCGGCATAGTCGGCCGGCCAGTTGATCGGGCCGGTGGACTGCGGATCGGTGCCGGTGAAGTCGAGGGTGATGCGGTCGCCCCGCTTGATCATCGTGATCGCGAGCTTGTGCAGCTTGGGGTCGGTCACGCCGTCGTGCTCGACATAATCCTCCCAGCGATATTCTCCATCGGCGATCTTGGGCAGCAGTTCGCGCCGAAAGATATCGCGACACTTGTCGAGGATCGCCTGGAAGCAGGCTTCCACGGTTTCGCGCCCGAACCGCTCGAACAGTTCCGCCATGCGCCGGGCGCCCATCACGCAGGCCTGGACCTCGCTGTCGAGATCGGCCGCGAGCATGTCGGGCACTCGGGTGTTGCGCTTGACGATGGTAAAGACCGCGTCGTTGCGCACGCCCGCGCTGTAGAGCCTGATCGGCGGAACGGCGAGGCCTTCCTCGAACACGGTCGCGGCGGTGCCCGGCATCGAACCCGGCACACGCCCGCCGATATCGTCGTGGTGGCCGAAGGCCTGGATATAGGCGACCACGTCGCCGCGATGGAAGACCGGAACGGTGCTGCACAAATCCGGCAGGTGGCCGATCGAGCCCTCGCTGAGATACGTGTCGTTCATCAGGAAGACATCGCCCGGCTGCATGGTCTCGGGCGGAAAGTCGCGCACGACCGCATTCGGCATCGCCGAGTAGGAGCGCCCGGTCAGCTTGCGGCAGTAGCGGTCGAACAGGCCGACGCGATAGTCGTGCGCTTCGCGGATCATCGGCGAGCGCGCGGTGCGCTCGATGGCGTACTCGATTTCCGCTTCGATGGAATTGAGAGTGCCTTCGACGATCTGCAGCACGATGGGATCGACCGCGCGTGCCGGCAGGCTGGGCGCGGTCGGCCAGGGCTGGCCTGCGGGGTGCACGTTCATCGCACCGCCTCCAGCGCGCGGCGCGCGGGCCGCACGATCAGAATGCCATGCGCATCGACCTCGAGATGCTGGCCGGGAAAAACCACGGTCGTGGAGCCGAACTCCTCGACCACGGCCGGTCCGTCGAGCCGGAAGCCGGCGGCGAGCGACCCTCGCTGGTAGACCGGCGTCTCCCGGAAGGCGCCGGCGAAAAACACCGGCCGGCTGCCGCGCTTCGGCGCCGCGGCCGGGCCGATGTCGAGCTTGGGAATGCTCGGGCGGTCGATCATTCCGAAACCGGACACAGCGAAGTTGACCAGCTCCACCTTCTGCTGGCCGGCGTAGTTGTAGCCGAAGGTCTTGAGATGGGCGGCGTGGAACGCAGCGACCAGACCGTCGATGAACGCAAGGTCGACCGCACCCGAGGGCGCCGGCACGCGCACTTCCATGGACTGCCCGGCATAGCGCACGTCGGCCTCGCGCACGAGCCGGATGCGTGAAGGTTCGATGCCGTCGCGCTCCAGGGTCGCGGCGGCGTCGGCCTCGAGACCGGCGTAGATGTCCGCGACCGCCGCGAGGTCGATGGCATCCTCGTGCATGACCTTGGTCACGATGTGGTCGGTGCGCCAGTCGACGGCCAGCAGTCCGAAGGCCGAGAGGTTGCCGGGATTGGGCGGCACGATGCAGGCCTTCATGCCGATCAGGTCCATGACGGCGGGAGATTGCGCCGGGCCGGAGCCGCCGAACGAGAGCAGCGCGAATTCGCGCGGATCGATCCCGCGCTGGATGGTCATCTGCCTGATGGCATTCGACTGGTTCCAGTTGGCGATCTCGATGATGCCTTCCGCGAGCTGTTCCGCGCTCATGTTGCCGGGAAGCCGCGCCGCAAGCTCCGCGATGCCCGCGCGCGCGCGATCGCCATCGAGGCGAATGCCGCCACCGATCAGCGCCGGCGGGATGCGCCCCAAGACCAGATTGGCATCGGTGATGGTCGGCTCGCTGCCGCCGTTCGGGTAGCACATGGGGCCGGGCTCGGCACCGGCGCTGCGCGGCCCGACCTTGAGATGCCCTTCGCGACTGATCCAGGCGATCGAGCCGCCGCCGGTGCCGATGGTCTCGATGTCGATCATCGGGATGCGCACCGGGAACGGACCGACGGCGCCGCCATTGGTCACATGCGGCCTTGCGCTCTCGATCAGGCAGAGGTCGGTCGAGGTGCCGCCGGCGTCCAAGGTGACCACATTGGGAAATCCCGCCATCTCGGCGATGACCGCGCTGCCGAGGGCGCCGGCGGCCGGACCCGACAGCGCCGTCGTGATCGGCTTGCACATCACCTGATCGGGGCTGGCGACCCCGCCGCTCGACTGCATCACCAGGAACGGCTTCTCGCGCAGGCCGGGACCGAGCTCGTCGCGGATGCGTTCGAGATAGCGGCCCATGTGCGGTTTGACGAACGCATCGACCAGCGTCGTCACCGCCCGCTCATACTCGCGATATTCCGGCAGCACGTCACAGGAGAGCGAGATCGTGCAGCCCGGATATTCCGCGGCGACGATCTCGGCCACCCGGCGCTCGTGCGCGGCATTGGCGTACGAGTGCAACAGGCATACGCCGATCGCCTTGATGCCCTGCGCGCGAAAGAACCGTGCCGCCGCGCGCACATCCTGCTCGTTCAGCGTGCGCAGTTCCCGGCCGCGAAAATTGAGCCGGCCGCCGACCTCGCGCACGTAGCGCAGCGGCACGATGCGCTCCGGCTTCACCCAGAAATAGGAATTGCCGTAGCCCTCGGGCACCGCCTGGCGGGCGATCTCCAGGATATGGCTGAAGCCTTCGGTGACGATGAGCCCGAGCCCGGCGATCTCGCCCTGCAGCAACGCATTGGTTGCGACGGTCGTGCCGTGCGCAAGTCCGGCGAGGTCATCGAACGAAGCGCCGCCGGCATCGAGAATGGCCTTGACGCCGCGGACGAGACCGATGGCCGGATTGGCCGGCGTGCTGGCGACCTTGGTCACGCGCATCGCGCCCGAGGCCCCGTCGACACAGACGATATCGGTGAAGGTGCCGCCGGTGTCGATGCCGATCCGAAGATGGGCGCGTCGCTCCGTCATGTCGCAACGCCTCGCATGCGCAGCCCATCCGCTGGTCTGGCGGGTCTATGTCCCGGCCGTCGAGTATGGGCAGGGCGCGGCGCCCAAGTCCAAGACCGATTGGCGATTTCATTATCGGAAAATCCGATAACGGGCCGGCGAGGTGCCGGCGGCTAGTGCCGCCGATTTGAAATTCCTGCACCCGTGACGCGAGTCCACCTCAGGAATTTCAAATCGAAAAGCGGCACTAGAATCATAGAGTTGCTAGTGCCCTTTGGTTTTCGAAGTTCGTGCCCGAGGATGCCGCACCGTATCACGAACTTCGAAAACCGGGCACTAGCCGGTCAGCGGCCCCACAGCTCCTTGCTCGCCAAGCGGGCGCCTTCCGCGAGGCTTTCGAGTTTCGCCCACATGACCTGGGGATGGACTCGTTGGATGTCCTGCGACTGGGCGAAGCCGCAATCGGTCCCGGCGATCACGTTCTCGCGCCCAAGGAGCTTGGCGAAGGTGACGATGCGCTCGGCCACCAGGCGCGGGTGCTCCACGGTCGTGGTGTGATGGGTGACAACGCCCGGGATCAGCACCTTGCCGGCCGGAAGCTTGACCTTTTGCCAGACGTACCACTCGTGCTCATGACGCACATTGGCCGCTTCGATCGAATAGGCGCCGGCCCGCACCTTCAGGATCAGATCGACGATGTCCTCGAGCTGAGCGTCGGCGACATGGGGCACGTGCCAGCTGCCGAAGCAGACGTGATAGCGGACGCGATCCTCGGGTATGCCCTCCAGCGCATGATTGAGCGCCTCGATCCGCAACTCCGCCCACTCGCGATAGCGCTGCGGGCTCTGCTCGACCAGATGGTCGTACATGTTCGCGAGCACGGCGTCGTCGACCTGCAGCACGAAACCGGCCTTGTGGACCTCGAGATACTCCTCCCGCAGCGCCTTCGCGATCGCGAACACATAGTCCCGCTCGTTGGAATAGTACTCGTTGACGGCGTCGTAGCCGACGCTGGCCGGCGCGACCGCGGTGAAGAACACCTCCTCCACGTCCGTCGCCGCGGCGGCAGACCTGAGATTGTCGATATCGCGCCGGACGCTGGCGTGGCCCTGATAGGCGATGGGGCCGACACAGGCATGCCCCGGCGTGCCGACCGTGCCGCGCGGGAACTCCGCGGCCATGAAATCCGCAAACCGGATGCGGTCGCGGCCCAGCCAGACTGCCGGGTAGAGCTTGTCCGGCCGCGGCTCGAACCCGCTCGAGCGCTCCAGGCTGTAATTGGCCCAGCCGGACTTGCCGAACTCGCCATCGTTGACGACGTCGATCCCCGCCTTCGCTTGCCGCGATACGACGTCCGCCACCGCGCCCTTGAGCTCCCGCTCATAGGCGCCGCGGTGCGCGGGGTCGCGATCCTTGGCGGCATCCAGCAACGTCCTGGGGCGAATCAAGCTCCCCACATGCGTCGTCAAGATGCGCTGCTCGCTTCGCTTCATGGCGTCGGTTCCGTCAGATGGCAGCACGCCTGTGCGGCGGGAACCCGCGCTAGTAGCCAGACTTGTAGTCGGCGAGGGTCTTGCGCAAGTCGTCGAAGACCGCCTTCGGATCCTGGCCGGCTCGGCGAACCGAGGCTTCCCAATTGCCGGTGACCGGCTCCGCGGACTTTCGCCAGGCTGCAAGCTCATCGGGGCTGAGCGGATAGACATCCTGCCCGGGCATCGCCTTGATTTTTTCGCGGCCGCCCGACTCGAAATCAGCCCACGGTGCTGCAATCTTCAGCGCCCAGTCGCTGGTGCAATGCTCGTCCATCACCTTCTTTTGCGACGGCGACAGCGAAGCATATTTGCTCTTGTTCAGGACCCAGACCTGCTCCGAAACGTAAAGCGGCGAGTCGATGTGATATTTGGTGACCTTCTCGATGCCGAACAGCAGCATCGATCCCCACGGCGAACCCGCGGCATCGGCCACACCCCGTTCCAGCACGTCGCGGATCTCGGGCGCTGCGGCCTGGACGTTGGTCGCGCCGAGGAGCGTCATCCAATTGGCGATGACCGCATTGGGCGGGCGCACCTTGAGCCCGGACATGTCCGCCGGCAGCACCACTTTCTTGCGGGTGAAATGCAATGTGCCGGGATCGTGGGCGAACGACAGGCAGTAATGCACGTCCTTCATTTCCTGTCCGGCGTATCGGCGATACCAGCTATCCAGCGCCGCGCTTCCCTCCTTGCCGTTGGCGAAGATGAAGGGCAGTTCCACTGCGCCGACGATCGGAAACCGGCCCGGCTCGTAGCCCGGATTGACGTGCGAGATATCCACGATCCCGTCACGGGCCATGTTGTAGTGATCAAACGCCTTGCCGAGCTGTTGGGCGGGAAAGAGCGCGATCTTGATGGATCCGTTGGAGGCCCTGTCGATGGATGCCGCCCAAGCAACGGCGGCGGCGTGCATGGGATGCGTCGGCGGAACCCAGTGCGAGAACTTGAGCGCAACCGGCGTGTCCTGGGCCGCCGCCGACGACGCCAACCCGACTGCGATCGCAGCCATCACGCCGCGTGAAAGCATTTTCATTTCGCATCCTCCCGAGGTCGTCATTCCGCGCGCTGCACCGGCAGCAGGATCTGCGAGGGCTGTGCGGCCGAGTGAAAAATCGTATCCTTGCCGATCTTGTTCGGCAGATAGAGATGCTCGAACACGAAGTCGGTGATGGCGGAATCGCCGTTGGCCAGCTCCAGTCGGATTCGGCTGCCCTTCTTGAACAGGTTGGCTGTCGGCATGACAGGCACTTCGAACATGTAGGGTTTGCCGGGCTCGAGCGGCTCCACCTTGGTGTGCGCGTACCAGGGTGCGTATTCGGTCGACAGCTGCGTGTTGAGCTCGCGGTGCGACGCCTTCATCCAACCCTTGCTGACCACGCGGAAGCGCGGTTGCACCTTCCCCTGCTCCGTCGACGCCTGCGGGAACTGCTCCGACAGCTTCACGATGAAGTCGGTGTCGGTGTTGCTCGAGGCCGCATGCAGAACGAGCTTGATCGGTCCGACCACTTCGAGGTCGTCCTCGAGCGGCGCCGAGGTGAAGGTCAGGATCCGCGCAACGGTGTCGGGCCCCTGCGGGCCGAAGGTCACGACGCCGGCGCGCCAGCCCGGATCGGGATAGTTGAACACGGTCTCGCCGCCATCGGCGGCCGGCGGCGCCGTGTCGAGCGCGCCGTCGTTGAGCGACTTCACCGATCCGGTCGGCCCCTTCTTGAGATAATACGACCGGTAGGTGATGTTCGCCGGCGGCCAGGCGTCCGCCGTCTTCATGATGTTGGCACCCATCAGGTGATAGCGAACGGCCGGCTCGCTCAGGTACGAGGTTTGCTGGCCCTTCAGGCACCAGTCGTAGAACGGCAGCAGATATTTTTCGTGAAACGCGATGCTGTTGAAATCGGCGGCCGCCTGGAACACGTTCGGCGAACCGGTCACCAGCAGCTTCTTCGGTGCATTGACGCGCTGATAGCCGACGATGTTGCCTTGCAGGTGCAGCTCGACCTTCGCCCAGATGCCGATCGAGAATACCGGCACCTTGATCCTGTCGAGTTGCTCGAAGGCCGCCCGCTCCTTCCAGAACGCATCGTAGAGCGGATGCTTGTTGGCCTCGTCGGCGAAATCCCACGGCAGCATCTTGGCCGGTCCGGTCGACGGATACTGGTTCAGCGGCCGCAACTCGCCGTTATACCAGGCGCTGGTGAACTTGCTCGGAATGCCGCCCGAATAGGCGATGCCGGTGTAAGCATCGATCAGCCCGTCATACGGGGCGATGCAGGCGAGATGCGGCGGGTTCTGCGCCGCCATGAACCACTGCGTCATCGCGTAGTACGATTGCCCGATGCCGCCGATCTTGCCGTCCGACCACGGCTGTTGCGCAATCCATTCGATCACGTCGAAGAAGTCGGTCTGTTCCTTGCTGTCGAGGAAGCGGTACTCGCCGTCCGAACGGCCGGTGCCGCGCACGTCCATATGCACGAACGCATAACCGTGATCGAGGTACCACTTGATCGGACCGGTCTCACGCCACAGGAACTGCGGCGTCGGCGGCAGCAGGTTGTTGTCGAACCGGTACGGCGACGCGGCGAAGAGCGTCGGGTGGCGTCCCGCGTTCGTCGGCAAGTAGATCGCGACGGCGATGGTCGCCCCATCGCGCACGCGGACATTCTCGATCCGGGTCGGCGCGATGATGTCGTCGTCGGCCGCCTGCACCACGGGTGCCGAGCACAGCGCAGCCAGCATCAGCCCGCAGCGGGCGAGCGTCTTGAGCATCGAAACCTCCGCACGCCTTGTTGTTATGATGCGTCGGCGACAAACGCTGACCGAGCCTGACATGCCGCTCCGTTATTGGCAACGGAACCCGGCCGCCGCTCGTGCTCTGCTGTTCCAAGCCTGGCCGCCGTCCGTCACGTTCGGCGCGCGCCATTCGTCAGCCCGTGTCCACGTCCTTCAGCAATTCTCTGACCGCAGCGAGATAGGCCTCCTTGCGGCGGGACAGCGGCTGGCGCCGTCGAAACAGGCTCAAGGTGACGGACCGCGCCGGAACGATGGGCAATACCTTGATGACGCCGAGCGCGGCTTCGTTGGCCGCGCAGTCGCGCGGCACAATGGCGATGCCGGTGCCCGACTGCACGATCACCTTCATGGTCTCGATGTTGTCGGCAACCGCGAGAATGTTCGGCCGGATTCCGAGATCGGCGAACAGCGACAGGACCACCTGGCCGTAGCCGACGGTCAATTCGCTCATGATGATCGGTTCGCTCACCAGGCTGCCGATGTCGATCGGTTTGCGTGCGCGCGCCAGCCGATGGGTCGGGTGGGCGATCAGCGCCATCTCGGCGCGCGTGAGCCGCTCGCTCACGATCCCGCCCGGCACCCGCTCGGGGTCGGACTCGATGGCGATGCCGGCGTCGACCCGCTCCTCGTGCAGGTCGTTGAAGATGTTCTTGGTGGGCGCGGTCAGAATCTCGAGTCGCACGGCGGGGAGCTTTTCCGCCAGATCGCGAAACAGGCGCGGCATGAAGATTTGCGCCATCCCCGACCCCATGCCGAGCGTCAGCGTGTCGGACGGCGCTCCGCGCAGGCGGCGTGCGGTATCCGAGAGACTGAGCACGTCGCCGATGACGCGTTCGGCGTCATAGAGAAAGGTCCTGCCGCGTTCGGTAAGCTCGATGCCGCGCGACGTGCGGCGGAACAGCGGAAAACCGATCTCGGTCTCCAGCAGGCCCACCTGCTCGCTGACGGCGGACTGCGACACGTTGAGCCGCGTGGCGGCGCGCGTGAAGCTGCGCTCCTTGGCCACCGACAGGGCGTAGCGAAGTTGACGAAGCTCCAAGGGTCATTCCCGGACCGACGACGGACCATCGTTATAACCCGGATCGCCGCGGAGTGCCGCGGGAAGCCGGGCCCGGTCAGGAACGCTTGATCGAGAAGCTCTTCAAATATTCGTCGGGCTTGGCGGGATCGAACGTCTTTCCCATCACGACGAAGGACTTGGACGCGGTCGCGGGCGGCGTGAGGCCCATCTCCCGCATCAGCTTGGCGGTGTCGGTAGCCAGAAACACCTGTTCGGCGATCCCCTGGTAATCGATCTCGCCCTTGATCTGCCCCCACCGCTTCATCTGGGTGAGCATCCAGACCGCGAAGGACTGCCATGGGAATGGATCGAAATCGACGCGTTTTTCGTCCTTACGGACGCCACCGAGGCCATCGGCAAAGGTGCCGGTGAGCGCCTGCTCTACCACGATCGGCGGCTGGTTCAGATAGTTGGCGGGCGCGATCGTCTCGGCGATCTGCTTGCGGTTCTCCGCTTTCGAGGCAAAGGCGGTCGCATCCACGATCGCCCGCACCAGCGCCGCGTAGCTGTTCGGCATCTGCGTAATGAACTCTTTGCTGGCGGTGAAGCTGCAGCAGGGATGTCCGTCCCAGATTTCCTTCGAGAGGATATGGAGGAACCCGACGCCGTCGTAGATCGCCCGCTGGCAGATGTTGTCGGGCGCGAGAAAGCCGTCGATGTTGTCCGCGCGCAGATTGGCCACCATCTCCGGCGGCGGCACGACGCGCAGTTGCACGTCGCCCTCCGGGTCGATGCCATGCTCGGCCAGGTAATAGCGCAGCAGGTAATTGTGCATGGAATAGTCGAAGGGGATCGCGAACTTGAATCCCTTCCACTGCTTCGGATCGCGCTTGTCCTTGTGCTTGATCGCGAGCGTGATGCCCTGGCCGTTGATATTCTCGATTGCCGGCACCGCGAATGGGACCGGCTGCGAGCCGAGGCCGAGCGACAGCGCGAGCGGCATGGGGGACAGCATATGGGAGGCGTCGTACTCCTTGTTGACGGTCTTGTCGCGCACGACCGCCCAGCCCGCGGACTTGACCACCTCGACGTTCAGCCCCTGCTTGGAATAGAAGCCCATCGGGTGCGCCATGATGATGGGCGTTGCGCAGGTGATTGGAATAAAGCCGACCTTGAGGTCCTTCTTCTCCGGCGCGCCGGCGCCCTGCGCGAAGACTTCGGTCGCCGTCGCCAACGGGAAGAATTGCGCGAGCGCAGCAAGCGCGGTCGAGGCGCCGACCGATTTCAGGAAGGCCCGGCGCACCGCGTCTTTCGGAAAGATCGCGCGCATCGCCGCCGCGGCCACGACAGTTTCGTAACCTGCCTCCTCTCCATCGATGGCGGAGCACTCGGGCCGGTCCGGCGACGCCCGATCGTGCTCGCTGCGGTTCGCATGCCCGCCGCAGGGGCAGCCTCCGTTCCGCAGGCAACGATCGGCATCAAACGGATTGTCGAACGTTCCCATGTCCATGGCCTTTCATCGCGGGCGGCCGCAGCGCCGCCGTCGATATTGGCAGCGTCATGTCGCCCGCCCCTGGTGCCGGCCTGCGCGCCGGCACCAGGTTTTCGTCGTGTTGATTCAGGCCGCGACGCTGGACGCGGCTGACGTGGTGTATGGGAGGCCGGTCTCGATCGGCAGCGACGGATCCCGCGACCATTCGTTCCATGAACCGAAATAGAGCGTGACGTTCTCGACGCCGGCCTCTTTCAGGGCGACCAGCGTGTTCGAGGCGCGAGCCCCCTTGAAGCAGTAGAGCACCACCGGCGTCGACGGCGTGACGCCGACGGTCGCGCATTCGGCAAGGATCTCGTCGCGCGATTTGAACATCGGTCCGTTCGGCGTGGGCTTCATCATCCGATACCATTCCAGCCACACCGCACCTGGGATGCGTCCCTTTCGCGGGCAGAAGTCCTTGCCATAGGGCGAGGAGGAATTGGCAATCCACTCGTCGACGTCGCGAGTATCGAGCTTGACGATGTTCGGGTCGGCGACCGCCGCCTTCATGCTCTGCAGGTCCACCAGGATGCCCGCGGCGCCGGGATCGAGCGGGAAGCTCTTGGCCTGGGGCGTCGTGACCGCCGTCGAGGTCGGCATTCCCGCCGCGGTCCAGGCAACATAACCACCGTGCAGGATCTTGACCTTGGGGTAGCCGAGATAGCGCAGCAGAACGTATCCGCGGCACGACTGGCCGAATCCGGTATTCATCGATTGTTCGTAGACCACCGCGGTCTCCGTCCCCGAGAGCCCGGCGGCGCCGAAGGTGCTCGCGAACTTCTCGCGCATCGCCGCTACGCCGTCGGGCGTCGAGGTGGCGAGATAGGTGAAGATGTCATGGATGTTGACGGCGTCCGGCAGGTGACCGGCGGCGTAGGTCGCCGGGTCACGGGTGTCGATCACGACGACCGACTCGCTCTTGATCATGTCTGAAAGCTCAGCGGGGGTAATGAGGACTTTCTCACTCATGCGTGGCTCCTGGGGCTTGAGTGGCGACGTGGGTCCCGGCGTTCAGTGACGGCGCGCCGCGAGGGCGGCCGTCGCAAGTGCGGCGTATCTAGTGCGCCATGTCGGCGAGCATCTTCTTGAGCTGCTTGATGGCGGGCGTGACGATGGCGACGAAATAGGATTCACGCAGCCGGCGCTGGGCGGCGGCATTGGCGACGTAGCCGCGAGCGCCGCAATGAAGCATCGCGGCATGCGCCGCAGCCACCGCGGTCTCACCGATCGCGATGCGTGCCTCGATCACGGCTCGCCAATAGGCCTGGTCGGTGTCGAACGGCGTGGCGGCGAGCCGAGATATGGAGGCTTCGATCCCCGCAAGTTTGTCGGAGAGCTGCTCAGGCTGAACGTCGAGGTATTTGTTGACGTGGCCGAGCGGACCCTTGACCTGATTCATGAGCGCGATGCAGCCGCGGATCAACCCGATGCCCATGCCCGCCTGCAGCAGCACGAAGCCGGCACGGATGCGCGCGATGAACGCGTCGCTGGGATCGGCCAGTACGAACGCGTCGGGAATGAGCGCATCGCGGAGCTGCACCGAGAATGTGCGCGTGCCATCGAGCGCCACGAACTTCGAGTTGTCGGAGAGCGCGACGCCGGCGCCGCCGCACGGCACGATCGCCATGACGTAGCGCTTCGGTGCATCCTCGACTTCGAACACCGCGCCGAAATAATGGTCCGCGCCAAGATTCGAGACATAGGGCAAGGCCCCCTGCACCAGATAGCCGCCGTCGACACGCTTGCCTCTGAGGCGGATCTTCTCGATCCCGAAGAACGCTTTCATCGGGTTCGAGAGCCCGGTGCCGCCAAGCGCCTCGCCCGATGCGACGCGGCGGCCGAGGTCGGCCTTCAGACCCTCGTTCGCGGAGGCGAAGATGTACCAGGCGAGCGCGTTCTGGCACCACATGCAGAACGCGGTCGACAGGCAGTGCTCGCCGGCTGCAGCCATCGCGCGGATCGCGGCAACAAGATCGGGGCCGCCCGGCGTTTCCCCCGGCAGATGACGCGCGAACGCGCCGGCGCGGCCGAAGGCACGCATGACACTCTCGGGATAGAGTCCTTCGGAGTCGATCTTGGAAACGAGCGGCGCGAGCTCGCGCGACGACAGCTCGCGCACCGTCTCCGCCACATCGAGGCCGGCAGCCGGATAGTTCTCTTGCCTTGCATCAACCGAACGATCAAGCATCTGCTATCCTTCGGGCGCCCAATGACGTGAAGCAGGCAGCTCCGCGTCAGTGTCAGGCCAAGCTCACGTCGAGATTGACCGGTCGCGTGAAGGTGTTGGCCACCGGCGACCACACCCGTGCATGTGCGATCAGCGCTTCGAGCTCCGCGCGCGGACGGTCAGCCTCGAAGACCACCTTCGCGCGCACGTCGGTGAAGCCGACAGGCTTGTCGGACAGATCTCCGGTACCCCATACGCCGGTGATGTTGAGGTCGCCTTCCAGTTCGATCTCGAGCCTGAAGACGGTGATGCCGCGCGCCACCGCGTTGGCGTGGATCCCGACGGCAAGACAGGAGCCGAGGGCCGCAAGCGAGGCTTCCGACGGATTCGGCGCCGTGTCGTCGCCGAGCAGACCCGGTGGCTCGTCGACCACGTAGGCCGGCAGGCTGCGAATGAAATTGAGATGGCGGAAGCGGCCCTCGGCGACGGTCTTGCACTTCAGCGTCTTGATGACCTTGGGGTCGGCTTTGCCTTTGGCGATCAGTTCGTCGAGGCCCGTCTTGTCGATGGGAGCAAGACATCCCGTCAGGGCGGTCTTGGCGACGGCTTGGGTCATGCACTTCCTCCTTTTTGTGATCGATACAGACCGTTCTGTTCTATGCAGGAGCCGTGCCAGCGTGGCGCGATGCCAAAAATTGAAAGAAATCAAGCGGGTCAGCAGGGAGGAAAGCAATTCGGACCGCCTTTTCGCCTAAAGGCCGCTCACTCTGCCTCCGTTCTGCCCGCACGAAAGGGACAGACCGGTTGTTCCCTTGCAGATTGCGGCGGCGGCCCGGTCGGGGTTAAGTGCCGGCATGGATGTCGCGCACCCCGAATCGGCAGGTCAGGCTGGACAGCCCATGCCGGCGACCTCACCGCGCGATCGCCTGATCGAGGCGGCGAGCCGCCTGTTTTGCCGTTTTGGGGTCAACTCGGTGGGCGTGGACGAGATCGTCGCCGCCGCCGCGACCGCCAAGACCACGCTCTACCGGCTGTTCGGATCGAAGGATGGCCTGGTCGAAGCGGTGCTGGAGTGCGAGGGGCGGACGTGGCGCACCTGGTTCCTCGCCGAGATTGACGGGCCCGGTGGTTCGCCACTCGAGCGCCTTCACCGGATCGGGCCGACACTGCGGCTCTGGTTCGATCGCGACGATTTCTACGGTTGTCCCTTCATCAACGCGGTGAGCGAGAGTGACAAGGCTGACAACCGCATGCGGGTGCTGGCGATCGCGCACAAGAAGATCGTGCTCGAACGTCTGGCGACGTCTTTGCACCGAAGCAAGCTTGAAGGAGCCGGATCAGGTGGCGCATTCGCTCGGCCTGATCATCGACGGCGCCATCGTGGCCGCACTGGTGACGCGTGACTCCGCCGTTGCCGAGACAGCCAGCCGGACCTGCGCGAGCGTCCTGTCGGCCGCACGAGGTTAAATCCCGGCCCCTTGGTCGAGTGCCTCAACTCCCGTCGATAACGACGCGCCTTTACGCACCGTGCGCGGCGCTGACCGGCCAGCGCGGGCCTGCGACCTGCCGTCCGCCTTTGAACAGGACTCGTCCGGCCGGACGTCGCGCCAGCGCATCGTCCAAGGACGATGCAGGCAAGAGAACCAGATCGGCAGGCTCGCCCTCCGCGATAGTGCGACGCCCACCGCAGATCGCGCCGACGAGATCAGCCGGGTCGTCGAGGTGTCCCGCGACTGCCGCAAACAACGCGGTCTCGAGCATGTCGCCGTCGCCGAACGGATAGAACCAATCCCTGATATTGTCGGTGCCGCAGCGGACGGACACGCCGGCGGCGAGGAGCTCGCGGGCGAGCGTCACACCGCGCCGGGCCGGGCTCCTCTCGCCGCGATCCTGCAGGAAGAGATTCGCCGCCGGCAGCGCCACCACGGTCACGCCGGCGTGGGCGAGTTTTTCGATCAGCGCGCTTGCCGCAGCCGCGCCGAGCGTCGCCAGTACACAGAGATGGCTCAGCGTGACGCGGCCTTGCAGGCCGCGCGCGATGACCGCGTCGGCGACCATGCCCGCGAGCATGTGGTCCGGCTCGAGATGCTCGTCGAGGTGGAGATCGACCGGCAGTCCGGATTGCTCCGCCAGATCGAACAACGACTCGAGCGCGCGCGACGGATCGGCGCTGGCATTGAGGCTGGCGCCGATCAGATCGGCGCCCATCGCGACGGCCCGCTCGAGGCGATCGAGCGCGTGCGGTTCCGCCAGATCGTTTTTCGAGGTCGAAAACGCGATGACCTCGACGTCGAGCCGCTCTCCGATCCGCTGCTTCGCTGCCAGAACGCCTTCCATCGATCGCATCTCGACTACGGGATCGACGTCGGTGTGGGTCCTGATCCGCGCGACCCCGTGCCCGACCGACTGTTCGAATAGTCGCGTTGCTCGCGCCGCCACATCGGCGGCGGTGAACAGCGCACGCGCCGCGGCGGCGGCGGCCACCGCATCGGCAAGCGAGCGCGGCCGGAACGATTGCACCGTGTAGGCGCGATCGGCATGGGCGTGCAGGTTGACAAAACCCGGAAGCGCCAGCCAGGCGGCCTCGCCGGTTTGCTCGGCCGGGCGAATGGCCTCGATCGATCCGTCGCGCAACGTCACCCTGAACGCACCGGTGCGGCCCGGCAGCGCGACGGACTCTATGGTGACTTCATCCGGCATCATCGGCTGCGAACTGTTGACCCCCGCCGGTTGCGACGGAGTGCGTGTCTCTCGGACCCGCGCTCAATACCCCTGCGGTCCGAAGACCTCGATCCCGAAACGGCGTTCGAGCGCGCGTCCGAAACGATATTTCATTTCCGGCCCCTCGTAGGTCATCGGCGGGGTGCGGAGGAAGCCGGTCTCCGGCTCGACCCGCAACACGGTGAGCGAAGGCCCATCCTCGGCCGCGATCGCGGGCAGTTGTTGCTCAAGGTCGTCCAGCGTCTCGATCGTGCGTGCGCGTTGAAATCCCGCCGCGTGCGCCATGGCGGCGTAGTCGGTGCGGCCGTCGTTCACCATCGGCAATCCGCCGACGGTCTGGTAGACGCCGTTGGCGACGACGAAATGCTTGAGGTTGCTCGCGGCCTGGGAGGCTTCCGTCAGCAGGCAGCCGAGATTCATGCACAGCGAGCCGTCCGCGTTGATCAGCCACACCGGAACCTGCGGCAGCGACAGTGCAAGCCCGAGCGCGAAGCTCGCGGCAAAGCCCATGGCGCCGTGCATGTAGAAGCTGTCCTCGCTCTTGGTCGCGGCCCACCACTCATTGGCCGCCATCCCGAGTGCGCAGACGGCAACCGCTTCACCGCGATGGCGGGCGAGAACATCGATCGCGGCGCGCGCCTTCATGCCGTCCCCTCCCCTTTCACCAGCCGCCGGGTCAGGAACAACACGAACGGCCGCTTCTGCATGCGGCAGGTTTCGAAGGCGTCGGGGATCGAGCTTACCTCGTCCGGCCGATCGACGATGTGATAGGGAAAGTCGTAAGTCTGCAGCAACGGCAGGGTGCGGCGGCCCTGGACCTCCTGATAGATACGATGGTCGTCGATCGAGCCGCGCTGACTGACGATCAGGAACACCGGAATCTGGTGGCGCAGATTGAGCGTCGCGAGCTCGCCGGTGCAGGTCAGCAGCCCGGTCGCGCCCATCAGGGCGACCGAGCGCACGCCGCCAAAGAACGCGCCGCTGCAGATCGCGATCGCTTCAGCCTCGCGCGCCACCCGGACATGGCGGATTTGATTGTCGGCCGCGATGCGCTCGATCAGCGGAGCGACCCAGTCGTCGGGCAGCGAAGCGGCGATCTTGATGCCGCATTTCGTCAACTGCTCGTGAATTCGCGCGGTCACGTCCATGATCGACTCGACTATTGAACGCGATCGCCGCCCGGGCCCTCAAGGCGCCGCGGCGATGACCTCGACTTCGACCAGAAATTCGGGCCGCGAAAACCCGGAGACGATCATCAGCGTGGAGGCCGGCGCCGGATCGCTGATGTAGAGGTCGCGCACGCTCATATATCCCTTCAAATGCTCGCGCGAGACGACAAATGAATTGATGCGCACGATATCGCCGAACGAGAACGAAGCGTCCTCGAGCACGGCGCCGATATTGCGAAAGCACAAATGCGTCTGCTCTTCGATGGTCGCCGGCACCTGATCGTCGGGCGCGACCCCGAGCTGGCCGGAGCACACCAGAATGCGATGACCGGCCGGGATTTCCACGCCGTAGCTATAGCGTGCGAACGGCGGCCGGATACCCTGCGGAGTGATGTGCCTCATGCGCTTGCTACACCTCTGGGTGGCGATGGATCATGAGGCATGGGGTGCAAGCTGATGTCTGAAGGCTTGCAGTTGACGGGCTTGCCGCTCGAACGGATGACAGACAGCACATTTGCTATACCATGCCCTCGGCTTGGAATGTGAGTCCGCTTGATGGCCATCCCCGCATCATTGCGTCAAGACCTGTGCGATATCCCCGTTCTGGAAGACCCGGGGTCGCTGCGGATGAGAAGCCGCGATTTCTTCTGGTTCTCGCCGATTCTGAAGGAGACATTGGACGATAAGCGTGCCGACATCGTCGTGGTGCCGCGCGACAAGGCCGACGTGATGCGCGTTGCCGCGGCCTGCGCCAGGAATTGGGTGCCGCTCACCGTGCGCGGCGGCGGAACCGGAAACTACGGGCAGGCAGTGCCGCTCGCGGGCGGGGTCGTGCTCGATATGACCAAGCTCGACCAGGTGATCTGGCATCGGCCGGGCGCCGGCCGTTTTGGCGCCGGCGCGCGCATGCTCGACATCGATCGCGCCCTCGCGCCTGCCGCTCACGAGCTGCGCTTCTACCCGTCCACGCGCCAGCACGCGACCATCGGCGGATTCATCGCCGGCGGCGCGGCCGGCGCTGGCTCCTGTACCTGGGGACAGATCTCGGATCCGGGCGCGGTCCTCGCCGTCGAAGTTGTCACCATCGAAGAGCATCCGCGCGTGGTCGAGCTGCGTGGGCGCGACGTGCTCAAGGTGATGCATGCTTACGGCGTGAACGGCATCATCACCGAGGTCGAAGTACCGCTGGCCCCGAGCCATCCCTGGTGCGAGCGGATCGCGGCGTTCCCGTCGCTCTCGGCAGCAGCGCGTTTCGCACACGCCTTCACCGAATGCGACGGCATCGCCAAGAAGCTCGTAACCGTGCACGACCCGCAGGTCGTTCCCTACCTTCGCCGGCTCGCGCCCTATGCCGGGCCCGGCCAGGCGATGGTGATCATCATGGTCTCGGAGCCTCAGGCGGAGGCGCTCGAATTGTTGGCGGCCGATCACGGGGGCGAGATCACGTTCCGCCGCGGCGCCGAGGAAGCCCGCCAGGCTGCGTTTGCCGAAATCTCCGGCCTGCAGCCGCTCTACGAGTTCACCTGGAACCACACCACGCTGCACGCCATCCGGATCGATCCCTCGATCACCTATCTGCAGCTTCGCTTCCCGCCGGCCAACAATCTCGAGCTGGTGGACTGGGTGGCCGAGCGTTTCCGCGATGAAGTGCTGCTGCATCTCGAATTCCAGCGCCGTTTCGGCAAAGTGACCTGTTCGAGCCTCCCGCTGGTGCGCTACCGCAGCGCGGAGCGCCTCGACGCCATCATGGCCGAGCTCGATGCCAAGGGCGTGGCCGTCTCCAATCCGCACACTTTCGTGCTCGACAATGCCGGCTGGAAGCGGGTCGACGCGCCACAGGCGGAGTTCAAGCGCATGGCCGATCCCTACGGCCTGATGAATCCCGGCAAGCTCAAGCATTGGCAGGCCGAGGACATGCAGGCGATCGCATAATGGCCTTCAAGCGTTTCTGGGCGGAGCTCAAGTCGAGCGAGTTCGCCGCTCTCGATCCCAATTCCACCCTTGCGATCTTGCCGGTCGCCGCCACCGAGCAGCATGGCCCGCATCTTCCGGTCATGACCGACACCGCGATCGCCGAGGGCATGATCAGTACCGTGCTCGCGCGACTCCCCGACGAGCTGCGCGTGCTGTTCCTGCCCACGCAGACGATCGGAAAATCCAACGAGCATCTGCGCTCGCCCGGCACGATTACGTATTCGGCGGACAATCTGACTCGTATCTGGTGCGAGATCGGCGAGGGCGTGCATCGCGCCGGCCTGCGCAAGCTGGTCATCGTCAATTCGCACGGCGGCAACAACGATGTGATCGGCATCGTCGGGCGCGAGCTGCGCGTGCGGCTCGGCATGCTGGTCGCCACCACGCAGTGGCGCCGGTTCGGGCTGCCGGCGGGCCTCTATTCGCCCTTCGACACCAGCCATGGCATTCACGCCGGCGACATCGAGACTTCGCTCATGCTGCATTTCCGACCCGACCTCGTCGACATGACCAAGGCCAAGCTGTTCACCTCCAAGGCCGCCGAGATGGAGAAGGACTACACGCATCTGCGGCCGGCCGGCCAGCACGGTTTCGGGTGGATCGCACAGGACATCAATCGCGACGGCGCGGTCGGCGACGCCTCCGCGGCCACGGCCGAAAAAGGCCGCCTGACCGCGGAGCATCAGGCCGATGCGTTCATCGCATTGTTGCGCGACGTGGCGCGGTTTCCGCTAAACGAGCTCGCCTAGGCGGAATGACTGCGGCACCGGTCCGAGGCCGGTGCCGCCATCCGATCGATCCTGATGATCGATTACGCCGACTTGCGCCACGGCAGCAGCATCGACACCCGTTCCTTGTAGCGACGATAGTCGTCGCCAAAGAGTTCGATCAGGTCGCGCTCTTCCAACAGGATGCCGACGAAGATGTAAGCCGTGGTCACTGTCGCGAACAGCAGGTGACCGACCGTCATCGTCGGCGCAGCCCAGAACGCGATGATGAAGCCGAGATAGATCGGGTGCCGCACGAACTTGTAGTAGAGCGGCGTGCGGAAACGAGGCGCCGGCATCTGGCGGCCGGTGAGATTGTTGGCGACCTGATGCACGCCAAACAGCTCGAAATGGTTGATCAGGAACGTGCTGGTGAACACGGTCAGCCAGCCGACGAACGACAATCCGATCACCGCCAAGGCGACCTGCGAATTGTCGATGTGCCAGACCACGTCAGGCATCGGACGCCATTGCCAGAACAGCAGCATGAGCGCGAGACTGGAGAACAGTACGTAGGTGCTGCGTTCGACCGATTTCGGCACGAATTGCGTCCACCACTGCTTGAACTGCTTGCGCGCCATCAAGCTGTGCTGAACGGCGAAGACGGACATCAGGAGGAGGTTGACGATGAGTGCCTCCGCAATCGGCACCACCGTTCCGGTGTCGATGGTCTTTGGCACTGCGAGGCCAGAGACGAAGCCGATGGCGTAGAGGATGGTGACGAAGAATGCGACGTAGGCGGCGAGCCCATAGAGAAGCGCTATGAACCGGCCCACGGGACTGTCCAATTCCTGGCTGATAGCTTGGGTTTGGGTCATGGTTTCGTTTTCTCCGGTCCGTTGCGACCACGAAGAGATCGCAATCTGGACGCGCAGAATGCCGAGGGCGCGAGCGCGAGACTTTGCCCGCCGGTGGATTTGTCCTTGAGATTGTCTTGATTTTCTCTTGAGGCGGCTCGGCGGGACGGATGAGCTATCAAAAGCCAAACTTTTCTTTGTCGATCAAGCGCTTGAGACCGACCCGCGCGAGCTCCGCCATGATGCGCGCTATCGCACCCGTCCCATCCTATGGGTTTGAGGATCGCGTACACCGCCTCCTGGGCGGGCGTCGGAATCCCGTACTTGCGGCCGAGGGCGACCACCCTGCCGGCGAGCCAGTCCAGTTCGAGCCGGTTGCCCGCCTCGAGGTCGTTCGCCATCGAAGCTTTCATCGTTGGGGGGAAGCCCGCCACCGCACGCTCGAGCTCTGCTGGATAGTCCGGCGAGAACTCGACGCCGGCCGCACGGCCTACCGCCATCGTCTCGTGCATCAGCTTGAAGAAGAAAGCCCGCATATCCGCGTCGTCGCGGATAACACCGAGGGGCTGGCGCGTGCTCGCCGTGATGCCGGACGTGCCCGAGAGCACCACGAACTTCTTCCAGAGGTCGAGAAGCATATTGTCCGCCAGCGTGACGTCGATATTCGCGGCCTTCATCTGCTCCACGTAGCCGGCGAGCACGGCATCGGGACGCCGGTCGAGGCGGCCGCAACGGACGATGGCCATTGTACCGGTGTGGCGGATCACGCCAGGCGCCGCGATTTTCGTGACGACATAGGTCGCGCCGGCAATGGTGACGTCATCGCCGAGGATCGGGGCCAGCCGCTCGACGCTGTCGACCCCGTTCTGAAACGTCATCACCCGCGTGCCCGCGCCTACCAGCGGGCGCGCCTGCTCGCCGGCGGTCTCGGTATCCCAGAGCTTTACGGCGAACAGGACCAGGTCGACCGGTCCGACCTGTCGCGGGTCATCGGTGACATTGACGTCCTTGAGATGAAGGTCGCCGAGGGTGCTCTCGATCTTGAGGCCATCCCGGCGAATGGCATCGCGATGCGCGCCGCGCGCGATGAACGTCACGTCGTGTCCGGCCGCGGCCATCCGCCCGCCGTAATAGCCTCCCACGGCGCCCGCCGCCATCACCGCGATCCGCATCCTGCAACCTCCGTTAGAAGGTATTCGCCCCGCCTCAGGAACTACGCGGCGCCGCCTCGATGATCCGCCCTCGCCTACCCCTTCACCGCATCCCGCCAGTTCGCGCGGCCGGTGCCCGCGAGCAGCGATGCCACATCGACTGCCTCCTCCCCGGGAACGCGGATTCGCTTGAACACCATCTCGTCCGCCGCCAGCGGTTTGGTCGCATCGAGTCCCATCTTGGCGCCGACGCCATTGCGCGTCGACGGATCGAGCTTCGATCCCTGGCTTTCGGAGATGACGACCAAGTCGCGGTCGGCCTGGAAGCGGGTCGCCACCGCCCATTCGACCTCGGTCGCATTGTGAATGTCGACATCCTCGTCCACCACGATGACGTGCTTCACGTCGTAATGCCCGGCGAAGGCGCCGAGCATGATGTTCTTGGCCTCGCCCTCCTGGCGCTTTCGGATCTGAACATAGAGGTGATAGCGGCACACCCCGCCCTGGGCGAGATGCACGTCGCGTACGTTGGGGAACGAGCGCTGCAGATGCGCCAGCAAGGTGGCCTCGCGCGGGATCGCCCCTAGCAGCAGATGCTCGAGACCGCCGCCGACGATGGTGTGGAAGATGGCGTCTTTGCGATGCGTGACCGCATCGATCTCCATCACGTGCCGCTCGGCCCGCTCGCCGTAATATTGTGGGAATTCCCCGAACGGTCCTTCGGCCTCGCGCACCCCCGGCAGAAAACGGCCCTCGATCACGATCTCGGCCTCGGCCGGCACGCGCAACTGGCTGGTCAGGCACTTCACCACGGACAGCGGCCGCCGATGCAACGCCCCCGCAATCTCCAGCTCATCGACATCGATCGGCGCAATGGCCTGGGAGGCCAGCAGTGTGAGCGGGTCGATACCGACGACGATGGCGGCTTCGAGCGCGCTCCCGCCCTGCTCCGCCATCTCGAAGAACATGTGGGCATGGCGCGGGAGCAGCAGCACGCCGAGACGGTTGGGCCCGCTCAATTGGCAGCGATGAATCGAGACGTTCTGCTTGCCCGTCCGCGGGTTGCGGGTGATCATCAGGCCGGCCGTGACGTAGGGGCCGCTGTCGTGCTCGTTGTGCGTTGGCAATGGAAGCAATTGCTCGAGATCGACCTGACGATGGACGACCTCCTGCGCCGGCGCCGATTCTGTCTCCCGCCACGGGATGGGATTGAGTGCGGCGTCTTGAAATCGCGCCAGCACCTCTTTCGGTTCGACACCCATCGCTTCCGCCATCCAGTCGCGATTGGACACGAGGCCGGAGACAACGGGAATAGGATGTCCGCCCGGACGCGGGAACAGCGTTGCACGCAGCCCGTCAAGACGCTTCGCGACCGCCGCCAGCTCGAAACGAAGGCCGGTGCCGGGCTTGACCACCACCAGCCGGTCGCGTGCCGCAAGATGATCGAGCCAGTCACGCAGCGAACGGATCGGCTGCGGCGTGTTGTCGCCGTGCGTTCGCGCGGTCACACGCTCTCCGCCAGGTTGCAGCGCTTTGCGCATGGGGTAAACGACCTGCTTGTCTCGACCCGGACGACCTTGCAGAACGTGTATCATCGCGGACAAGCGGGGCCAACTCGGCTCGCCAGGTCTCCGGCGTCGGCACTGAAGGAAAGCCGTGACATGACAGCTGGGCGGGTTGAACGCATTGGGCAATGGTTCGAACGGGGCCCCGTCCCCCATGCTTGATCTCGGCACGAGCTTCCTTGCCAGTGTGGCGCGTGATCCCGACGCGTTGGCGATCGTCGACGGTGAGCTGCGGCTGACCTATGACGCCTGGTACAGAAAGATTTCGGCGCTTGTCGCCGGCTTCGACGATCTTGGACTCCACCCGGGCGACCATCTCGTCACGCTGCTGCAGAATCGGTGGGAAGCGGCGACGATCCACTGGGCATGCCAGTTCGCCGGCGTCATCATCACGCCGCTCAATTGGCGCTCCAGCGCGAGCGAATTGGATTTCTGCCTCGATGACTCCGAAGCCAAGGCGATCGTGTACGAGGAGGTCTCGGCCGAGGCCGTGCGCTCGTCGAGCAGAGCGGGCACGTGCCCGCGGATCGCCGTGGGTGACCCGCACTCGCACCCGATGACCTTCGACGCTCTTATCGGACAGAGCGCAGGCGCTGGGCCGCCGCGCGTCGGCCCCGATGCATGGTCGGTCATGCTCTATACCTCGGGCACGACCGCGCGCCCGAAAGGCGTGCCGCGACGTCAGCGCGCCGAGCGCGCCGCAGCGCTTGCGCATGTCGCGCAGAATCTCTACGGCCAGCGTGAGCGCACGCTCGGTGCCATGCCGCTCTATCACACCATGGGCGTGCGCTCGCTTCTTGCCATGTCGTTGATCGGCGGCGCCTTCGTCTGTCTGCCACGCTTCGACGTCGCGCGCGCGCTCGAATTGATCGCGGCCGAGAAGCTGACCAACCTCTATCTGGTCCCGACGCTCTATCACGACCTCTTGCATCACGAGCGTTTCCAGACCACCGACGTGAGCTCGGTGCGCAAGCTCGGCTTCGCCGGCGCTCCGATGACGGACGGCCTGCTGCAAAGCCTCAAGGCCGCGTTCAAGCCGGACCTGATCGTCAATCACTATGGCTCATCCGAAATCTACACCTTCACCATCGACCAGAACGCCGCCGCGAAGCCGGGCTCGGCCGGACGCGCCGGCATCAACCAGATGGTGCGCGTCGCGCGGCTGGGCGCGACCTCACCCGACGAGGTTGCCGGACCTGGCGAGGAGGGCGAGGTCATCGCGCTGCTCGCGGGCGATGAATCCTTCGAGGGCTATTGGCGGCGGCCGGACGCCGACGCGAAGGCGCTGCGCCACGGCTGGTATTTCACCGGGGACACCGGATATTTCGACCGGGACGGCGATCTTTTCGTCACCGGCCGCGTGGACGACATGATCATCACCGGCGGAGAGAACGTCTCGCCGGTCGAGATCGAAAGCTGCCTCTCGCTGCACCCCGCGGTGTTGGAGGTGGCCGTCGTCGGGTTGGCGGACGAACGCTGGGGAAAGATCGTCTCTGCTTTCGTCAAACGCAGCGGCGCGGTCGAACCGCCGCAGCTCGATCAATTCTGCCGCGACGCGGGCCTCGCCAGTTTCAAGCGTCCGCGCCGCTACATCTTCGTAGAGGCGCTCCCGAAATCGCCCGTCGGGAAGCTCTTGCGCCGCAAGCTGCTGGCAGGCGAGTACGAGCCCGAGCAAGCGACCGCGACGTCCGCGCAAGCCCCGCAAGCCGCTACATCTCAACCAGGAACCGCATGATGAGTTCGACTTTCGCCGACCCTCGCCTTGCCACGCTCGACGGCTTCCGCGTGGACATCGATCCCGCGCGCGAGCGCGCCGACGTGATCCTGGACCGCCCGCCCCTCAACGTCATTTCGATGCCGCAACGGGACCAGCTGCGGCTCCTGTTCGAGGCGTTGGAGGAGGATGAACGGGTGCGGGTGATCGTGTTGCGCGCCGTCGGCGAGCATTTCTCCAGTGGCGGCAATATCAAAGGTTTCCTGGAAGCAACGCCCGAACTGGTCTCCCGGCTGGCCTGGAACATCGCCGCGCCGGCTCGCTGCGCAAAACCGGTGATCGCGGCCAACCGCGGCTATTGTTTCGGAGTCGGGTTCGAGCTTTCGCTCGCCTGCGACTTCCGCATCGTCTCCGAAACCTGCTTCTACGCACTGCCGGAGCAGCGGCTCGGCCAGATTCCGGGCTCCGGGGGCTCGGCACGGTTGCAGAAGATCATCGGCATCACCCGCACCAAGGATATTGTGATGCGCTCCCGACGCATTCCGGCCAAGCAGGCCTACGACTGGGGCATCGCGACCGAGTGCGTGCCGGACGACAAGCTGGAAGCGACAACCGATGCGCTGGTCGACGAGTTGCGCGCGTTTTCGCCGCTGGCGCAACGCACGGCAAAGAAGCTGCTCAACGACACCGAAGACGCGACCCTGTCGCTTGCGATCGAGCTCGAAGGTCACTGCTACAGCCGGCTACGGCAGTCCGACGACTTCCGCGAGGGCGTGGAGGCGTTTCACGCCAAACGGCCGGCCCGGTTCAAGGGAACGTAAAGCAAGTTCTTTCAACAGCGCCGGAAGCCGGGTACAGATTCCAGGGAAGGGACAACCATGCAGATACAACCGCCTCACCGTTGCGCGCTACTCGCGATCGCCGCGTTTTTTTTGATCCTCGGCAGCGGCGTGGCCGGTGCGCAGAGCTATCCGACGCGACCGATCCAGGTCATCGTTCCATTTGCCGGCGGCAGCGCGAGCGACGTCGTGACCCGGATCCTGCTCGATCGCGCCAGCAAGGCGCTCGGGCAGCCCTTCGTGGTCGACAACCGTCCGGGCGCCGGCGGGAATACCGGCACGCTCGCGGCGGCCAGGGCCACCCCCGACGGCTACACGCTAGTCGCCACCGGTTCGGGTCCGGCCGCGATCAACAAGGCGCTCTATAAGGACCTCGGTTACGAAACCGAGAAGGATTTCGAGCCGATCTCGCTCGTCGCGGTCTTTCCCATCGTCATCGTGGCAAGTTCGAAACTGCCGGTGAAGACGCTGAACGAATTGGTCGCCTATGCCCTGGAGCGGCCCAATCAGCTCAACTACGGCTCGGTCGGCATCGGCAGTTCGCAGCACCTGGGCGGGGTATATTTCGAGCAGATCACCGGCGCCAAGGTCACCCACGTGCCCTATCGCAACATCGCGCAATACACCCCCGACCTCATGGCCGGGACGGTGCCGCTCGGCTTCCAGTGGCTTCCGAATGTGCTCGCCGCGCTCCAGAGCGGAGGCGCCAAGGCGATCGCGGTGGCGAATGACAAGCGCATGGCGGCGCTGCCCGACGTTCCCACCACCGCCGAGTCCGGGGTGCAGAACTACATCAATTCCGGCTGGTTCGTGCTGCTGGCGCCGAAAGGAACGCCGAAGCCGATCGTCACCAAACTGAACGAGGAGTTCACCGCCGCACTCAAGGATCCGGCGTTGCGAGAGAAATTCACCGAGCAGGGCGCAGAGCCAGTGGTCATGAGTCCGGAGGAGCTCGCAAAATTCATGTCGGCCGAAGCCGTAAAGTGGCGTGACATCATCACCAAGGCCGGAATTCAGCCGATCCAATAGCGGCCCGTGAGAGCTGCGCGAGTAACGTTCCAAGAGCCGCATCCGGAGCAGCATGGCGATTGAAGAGCGCGTCCTGATTGCCGGCGCTGGGCCGGTCGGCCTGGTGGCGGCAGCCAACCTCGTACGCAACGGCGTGCCGGTCACCGTCTTCGAAGCCGGGCGCGATCTCAGCGAAGAGTCGCGCGCCTCGACCTTTCATCCTCCCACCCTCGACATGCTCGACCGGCTCGGAGCCGCAAAGCCGCTGATCGCCCAGGGATTGGTGGCACCGGCGTTCCAGTATCGAAGCAAGCAGCACGGCATACTGGCCCAGTTCGATTTCGGCATGATCGCCGACGTCACCGATCATCCTTATCGCGTGCAATGCGAACAATCCAAGCTGACACGCATCTTGTACGAGCAGTTGCGCGGCGAACCGTTGTTCGAGCTGCAGTTCGATGCCCATGTCCAACAGGTGGCGCAGCCCGGACCAGGCGTGGAGGTTGCAATCCAACGCGACGGCCGGAACGAGAGACGGTCCGGCCGCTGGCTGATCGGCGCCGACGGCGCCCGCAGCGATGTCCGGCGGTCACTCGGAGTCGACTTCGACGGCTTCACCTGGCCGGAGCGATTTCTGGTGGTGAGCACGCCGTTCGATTTCCATGCCGTCATTCCCGACCTGGCGGCCGTAAGCTACGTCACCGATCCGGAGCGCTGGCATTTCCTGCTGCAGATTCCCGGCCTCTGCCGCGTGATGTTTCCGGTCGCGGCCGATGAAAGCGACGAACAGGCGTTGAGCCCCGAATTTGCGCAGTCGCTGATGGCCGCGGTGGTGCCGGGCATCTCGCGTTACGAGATCGCCCACGTCACGCTCTACAAGGTGCACCAGCGGGTCGCGAAGACGTTCCAGCACGGCCGCGCGTTCCTCGCGGGCGACGCCGCACACATCAACAATCCGCTCGGCGGCATGGGCATGAACGGCGGCATCCATGACGCGATCAACCTGACCTCGCGCATGGTCGACGTCTGGCATGAGACCACAGCCGACGCCGAACTCGAAGGCTACGACCGGCAACGCCGGCTGGTGACGCTCGAATACATCGAGAAACAGTCGATCCAGAACAAGCGCAACCTCGAGTCCGATGGAACCGAGTTCAGGCGCGCGCTGAGAGAAATCGCAGCCGAAAAGGCCGAGGCCTACGCATACCTGCTGCGGGTCTCCATGATCGCGAGCCTGCGTCGCGCGCAGGAGCTTGGATGAAGCGAGCTGGTCGATATCTCTCCAGCCGGGGCGGCGTTGTGCTATGTCCTTCAAGCGAAATTGGAGGACGCCGCCATGACGACTGGGAAAAAGACCTCGCTTGAACGCCGCAAGTTCCTGGGGACGCTCGGCGCGAGCGCCGGTGTCGCGGCGGTGGCGGCCGGCTCGCTCAACACCCACATGCCGGCGGCCGCGCAAAAGATCGATGACAAGAATGCCGCGCCGTTGAAGATCATCGACTTCCACAATCACTACATGGGTCCCTCGCTGACTCTGACCAACCTCGCCGCTGTGCCGCCCGCACAAAAGCAGTATTGGGAAGGGGTCAACCGCAAGCTTGCGGACCCGGCTGCGCTGACGGCGTCAATCGAGTCGGCGGGGATCGCCGGCCGTGTGATCAACACGCCGACCGCCTTCATCGAGGACGCCGATGGCAAGGTTCCGGCCGATGTCTTCCCGCGCATCAACGATCACCTCGCGGAACTGGTCAGCAGGAATCCTGGCCGCCTTTATGGCTTGGCCACGGTCGACGCCTATAGCGGAGACGCCGGCGCACGGGAGCTGACCCGCGCGGTCCGCGAGCTCGGCCTGCGTGGCGTGTTCGTCGAGAGTGCGAAGAACGACCTGCTGCTCGACGCGAAAGAAGCGCGCCCGACGCTCGCGGCCGCCGCCGCGCTGGGCATACCTGTATTCGTTCATCCGATCACCGATCCCACGATGCACAAACGGTTCGTGAAATACGGTCGTCTGGGTGTGCGACTTGCTCGCAGCACCATCAACTCCGCCGCCCTGTTCGCGATGCTCGAAGGCGGCACGTTCGACGAATTGCCTGATTTGCGCGTCGTGGTCACGACGCTTGCGATCGGAGGAGTGCTGCTCGCCGGCGGCTTCGGCGACGGCTATCGGCTACGCAGCGATGCGCCGGCCCTGACCCGCCGTCATGTCTATATTGACACCATGGGTCTGCATCCGGCGTTGGTCCGCAGCGCAGTGGACCTGCTCGGCTCCGACCACGTCGTCATGGGCACCGACTGGCCAATCGTGGAGGAGAGGTCCGTGCCGGAGCGCCTGCACAAGGCGTTCGCGTTCTGCGGGCTCGATGCCTCCCAGCAGCAGATGATAGCCAGCGGCAATACGCTGAAATTACTCGGCGTTTCATGACGAACCGGTCCTCCGAATGAGGACCAGGCTGTGACTTCGAACGAAACCGACCTCGGTTGCTCGCTGATCACTCCGCCGGCGTCGCCGCGATCGCCTTCTCCTCCGATGGTTGCGGCGCTGTCCACGTCGCCGGCGAACGGCTCAGGCCGAACAGAAAAGCCGCGACGATCGCATAAGCGATCGCAACGGTCGGGGTGACCGCGAACCCGACCGACTCGCCATGCATGAAGCCGAAGAAGGTGAGCACCGCGCCGGACAGGGCGAAAGCGGACGCCTCCGCGAATTTCTTCTCGATGACGAATACGCCGACGGCGCCGAGGATCAGGCCGGTCAGGATCGAACCGCCGCCGAGAACCTCGAGCCCGTGGTAAAGCACGCCGACCTGGCCGAGCTTGTCGAAACCAATCGCCGCCGCGTTGGTTCCGGCGGCGCCGAGCGCGCCATCCATCAAGGTCTTGCACCACGCCGCGAGATGGGGGACCAGCGCAAGCACGATCGCCGGCGCGTGCGTGACCGGTGTGGTCTGGAACGCCTGGGCGCCGATGAGCATCCCGATATAGAGCAGGATCGGCGAGATCGCGACCACCGGCACCAGCGCCAGCAGCACCGAGATTATGCCGAACCAGGACAGCACGATCACCATGATGCCGGTCGCCGCCGAATAGCCGATGCGTCCGCCCATCGCCTTCCAGCCGGGATGGCCGATATAGACCGCATTGATGAACGGGTTTCCCATCAGGCAGCCGATGAGGCTGACGACACCGTCGGCGGTGAGCACCCGGGTGGTCGGGTAGTCGTCGCCGGCCGCCTCCGCGCTCTCGACGTTGTCCATGGCCTCGACCAGATCGTAGATGCCGAACGGGATCGCGGTCACGAGGATCACGCCGAGGAACTCGAAGCCCGAGAACACATGGCCGATGGCGGGGATCGGCACCGAGAAGCCGAAATGGGTGAACGCGCCCCGCAGGCCTTCCAGGCTTAGTCCGCCGTAGCCGAGGCCGAACAGGTTGGACCCCCAGGCGATGATCATGCCGACGGCGATGGCAACGAGCCCGGCCGGAATGCCTTTGGGATATTTGAAGCCACCGAACCAGCTCACCATGATGATCGCGAAGCAGGTGAGCCCGATGATCGGCGTCATGAACATTTCGAGCGCCGGGCGCATCGAGATGAACGTGACGGAGACGCCGGCGAGCGTTCCCAGAAGCGCTGCGCGCGGCGTGATCTTGCGGATATAGGGTGCGACGAAGCCTCCGATCATCAGGATGAAGCTTTGGAAGAACACCCATACCAGGCCGGCCTCCCACCCCTTGATCGGATCATTGGTCTTGAGAGTGATGGGCAGCATGATGACGAAGGTGACGATGAACATGTGCGGCACGCTCACGCCCGAAGGCAGCGCGCAGACGTCACTGCGACCGGTCTTGAGTGCCAAGCGGTAGGCCATAAACGCGTAGTACATGGTCGAGAGGCACATCATCAGGCCCAGCGCCGGAAGGATGCGGCCGAAGACGAGCGAGTCCGGCATCTTCAGCACGAAACGCAAAAGGCCCGTCAGTACGAGCATGTTGACGAGGATGTTGGTGCCGAATCCGAAAAACGCGTTCCAGTCCCCGGGCGTCCACAGCACGGGACGTTTCATCTCGGACGCGATCGACGTCATGAGGCCCTCCTATCGATCAATGGCTCGACTCGACTGTTTCGGCGCGCGCGCTTCAGCAAAATCGCGAAGAGAAGCCGGACATCCCATTCCCGTAAGCGCGGAGGTTCATGACGCTTCGGGAACGGGACATCCGGCTTCATCGCAGCAGCCTCAGAAGTTGAAGCCCAAGCCGCTATAGCCAACCCACACGTCGCGGTGAGCGGTCTGGAACGACCCTGCCGTGCCGGTGAACGTCTGGGCCAGCAGCAGGCTGTCGTTGATCAGGTGGTAGTACTGGAAGCCTGCTTTGATGTACCAGTTGCCTAGCCGCGACGGGATCGCGTCGAGCGCGAGCTTGCCCTGGAGGCCGGTCGTCACGACGCCGGCATTGCTCAGCGAGCAGGGCGCCGAAGCGACGGTCCCGCATCCGGTTGCGCCGTTGTTCCAGTAGCTGGTCGGACCGACGGTGACCCAGGTGGGAGCCGTGATCGTCAGCGGAACGCCGTTGATCTTCTTGAGCGCCAATGCCGGCAGCATGCCGATTTCGACGTCGTAGGTCCCGCCCTGCTTGCCGACGACGACCGTGGAGTTGCCCGAGATCGCGTAGAACACCTTGACGTAAGGATTGACGCTGAAAGCCGAGCCGGTCAGTGCGCCGTCATCGAACGAGACCGCCAATTCGAGATTTCGCTCCTGGCGGAAGGCGCCGGGCGGGCTGAGGAAGACGATGTATTGGAGGCCGACTTTCCAGTACTGGGCAAATCCGACGCCAAAACCGACGAACCAGTCGAACTCGTTCCATGATCCGACCTGGGGATGATCCTGCTTGCTCCACAGGTCGTTCCAGACGCCCGCGTATACGTTGAAGTTATTCACAAAGCCGTTCGGATTCTTGTAGAGGTCGAATACCAGGCCGCTCAGAAGCTGCGTGGTCAAGCCGCTGTTGGTCACCAGCAATCCGCGCGGCGTGATGTAGTCGTTAGCGAACGTCACATCGAAGAAGCCGTGGATGTCCAGCGTGGGCGCCGGCGGTGGCGGTGGCGGCATCTTGAACGACGGCATATCGGCAGCGGACGCTCCCGACCCGAATGCGGCGACCGCCAGGCTCAGTGCCGCCCCAACGCAGGCGGGCACAAACTTCTTGAATTCCATGACACTTCCCCTTTCACCCCTGTTGCTCGATCCACTGTCGCCGGTCCCATGCGCGCGCAAGCGAAGTCCCCACCTCGCCCGGCATGCGCCAAGCGCGATCATCAGAGCCGGTGCCGACAACGTCGGCGATGGATCGACGCAATCGTCCCCCGATTGCGCTTTCATCTCTCGCAAGGGATGTGCCATTTGCCGCAGCTGCAACGGCGCAGTCGCAAATCTGTCACATCGCTGCCAAAGGACAGGGAGATTCATTGGCTTAGCGAGCGCCGAAAATTTGAGCGGAGCGACCGCGCACGCGAATGCACCCGCGCGCATGGCGCAGATTTGATTTGACTGCTTAGTAAAAAATCAGCGCGCGATGAAAAGCGAGATCGGTCAAGACGGCGCTGCCGAGAGCGCTGCGATCGCCGCGGCCGAGGCGGAGACCGAGCCGAAGATGCCGCCCTGGGCCTTGATCATCTTGAGGCCCATGTCGTGGAATTCCGGAAAATACGACGCACAGCAATCCGACAGCACGACGCAACGGAAGCCGCGGTCATTGGCTTCCCGCACCGTCGTGTTGACGCAGACCTCGGTGGTGACGCCGCAGACGAGGAGCGTTTCGATGCCGCGATTCTTGAGCATCAGCTCCAGATCGGTCTGGTAGAAAGCGCCCTTGCCCGGCTTGTCGATCACCGGTTCGCCCGCGGCCGGATAAAGCTCGGGGATGATGTCGTGCCCCGGCTCGCCGCGGATGAGGATGCGGCCCATCGGGCCCAGCGCGCCGATGCGCATGGCCGGATCGCCTCGCTCGACCTTGATCGGCGGGGCGTCGGTCAAATCGGCCCGGTGGCCTTCGCGGGTATGGATGATGAGAATGCCGGCGCGCCGCGCGGCGGCCAGGACGTCAGCGCACGGTCCCACAGCGCTCTTGAGGCGCGAAATGTCGTTGCCGAGGGCAGCGCCGAAGCCTCCCGGCTCCAGGAAATCCCGCTGCATATCGATAATGACCAACGCCATCCGGCCGATATCGACGGCGAGCGGCTCGGGCTCCGCCGCTATGGTCCTGACTGGCAAGGCGGCCTCCACATGTTGGTCCGTTCCGGTGTATCGCCTGCGCCTGACGAGCAAGATCGGGGCCATTTATGCCCACGGCCGAAGCGCACGCGCACGGCTCGCTGATCGCCCAGGCGCCAGCGGCACTCATTCACTCGCGAGAATGACGTTCTTCACCAGCGGATAGATCTGGTTGGTCCAGCGGTTGCCACTGAACACGCCGTAGTGCCCGACTCCCGCCTGCATGTGGTGGCGCTTGAGATAGGGACGCAGCCCGGTGCAGAGATCGTGCGCGGCCGCGGTCTGACCGACGGCGCAGATGTCGTCGCGCTCCCCTTCGACCGTGAGCAGCATCGTGCGCTTGATCGCCCGCGGCTCGACCGGTTCGCCCTGCCATTCAAGCTTGCCGAGCGGCAATGCACATTCCTGAAAGACCAGGCGAACGGTCTCCAGGTAGAATTCCGCCGTCAGGTCGAGCACGGCGAAATATTCGTCGTAGAAAGCCTTCGTGACCTGCGCCTTCTCGTGCTCACCCTTGGCGAGATTGTCGTAGAGATCACGATGGGCCTTCACATGGCGCTCGACATTCATGCTCATGAATGCGGCGAGCTGCACGAAGCCGGGATAGACCCGGCGGAACGCGCCCGGATACCGCAACGGCACCGAGGCGATGAGGTTGCGCTCGAACCATTCCATCGGCTTCGAATTGGCGAGCTCGTTCACCTTGGTGGGATTGACGCGGGTGTCGATCGGACCCGCCATCAAGGTCATGCTGCGGGGCTGCGCGGGATTGCCGGCTTGCGCCATCACGGCTGCGGCGACGAGCACCGCAACACAGGGCTGGCAGACCGCCACGACATGCGCCCCCGGCCCGATGGCCTCGAGGAAGCTGATCAGGTGACCGATATATTCATCGAAACCGAAGCGACCGGCGGTCAGAGGTACGTCGCGCACGTTGTGCCAGTCGGTGATGTAGACGTCGTGCTCCGGCAGCATCGTGCGTACCGTGCCGCGCAAGAGCGTGGAGAAATGGCCGGACAGCGGCGCAACCAGGAGCACGCGCGGCTGCGGGGTATCGACGTCCTTCTTGAAGTGCAGGAGCGTGCCGAAGGGCGTCGTCAGCGCGGCCTCCTCATCCACCGCCACTTCGCGATTGCCGATCGTGACGCTGTCGATGCCGAAGGCCGGGCGCGCATGCGTGAGCCCGGTGCGCGCGATGAGTTCGTAAGCGGCCGACAGGTTGCGCAGGACCGCGTTGTCGGCGACGCCCGCCAGCGGCTGCCCGAACGCGCGCAAAGCCGCAGTCGCCCAGGAGCGGACCGGCACCATGATGTCGGAATGGGCTTGGTAGGCCTGGTAGAGCATTCCCCCACCCTCGCCTGCCGCAGGGGTTGGCAGGCGTTTTCCCGCGCGTCACAAAAGGCTAGTGCATTTCATGCTGCGGTGCGAGATAATTTCGCGCGCGACCGCGCCCAGCGGTTCGCGACGTGGGAGGCCGGAGCCGGGCTGAGCGCTCCCACTTGGCCCGACAACACGGGCACCGAAGGGGGAAATTCATGGCTACGCTCACGATCGCCAGCAAGAACTACGGCTCCTGGTCCCTGCGCGGTTGGCTGCTGTGCAAAATGGCCGGTCTCGAATTCGACGAACAACAGGCCAACAGCGACGATCCCTCGACCCGGGCCGAGCTTCTTTTGCTGTCCCCGTCGTTTCTCGTGCCCTGCCTCACCCATGACGGCGTCAAGGTATGGGACACGCTGGCGATTGCGGAATATCTCAATGAATTGAAGCCGGACGCCAAGCTCATGCCGGCGGACCGCGCCGCCCGCGCGCATTGCCGCGCGATCGCCGGCGAGATGCATTCCGGCTTCAGCAACCTGCGCTCCGCGTTGCCGATGAACCTCAAGGCGCACTATCCCGGCTTCAAGGTGTGGGCAGGGGCGCAGGCCGATATCGAGCGCGTCGCCGCGATCTGGCGCGAATGCCTCTCCGCCTCCAAGGGACCTTATCTGTTCGGGAAGCAGCCCTGCATGGCGGACGCCATGTATGCACCGGTCGCCACCCGCTTTCTCACCTACGACGTCAAGCTCGATCCCAAATGCGCCGCGTATTGCAAGACCATCATGGCAATGCCGTACATGGACGAGTGGGTGACGGCGGCCAAATCCGAACCGGATGAGCTGGAAGAGCTCGACGTCGAGTTCTGAGACGACGAATGGTCTCGCGCGACTAGTGTCCCGATTCCGAAGTTCGCATCATTGCGCGGCACACTCGTTTGCGAACTTCGGAATCAAAGGGACACTAGCAATCTATGATTTTAGTGCGGTTTTTGGATTTGAAGTTCCTACACAGCGCGCGGCTATAATGATAGGAACTTCAAATCCACCGCACTAGGCCCGGACGGTTTGCACGCTCCGAACCGGCGTGCCAGTTTCACAACGTCGAACTTAACCGTACTCGGCATGCGCCGAGCTATTCGCGGCCGCCCCTCGTGCCGAAATCAGCGCGCCCAGCTTCCAACGGCAACACCGATCGCGTCGGCGCCATCTATCGCGCCTTACGCCACGCCATCATCGAGCAGGCGTTGTCGCCGGGCGCCAAGCTGCCCGAGGACGCAATCGGCGAACGCTTCGGCGCGAGCCGCACGATCGTGCGCCATGTGCTCGGGCAACTCGCGGCCGAAGGCCTGGTCGAGCTTCGACGCAACCGCGGTGCTGCGGTCGCAACACCGAGCTGGGACGAGGCCCGCGATGTGTTCGACGTCCGGCTCGGGCTCGAACGGTTGATCGTCTCGCGGCTCGCCGGCCGGCTGACGGCGGACCAGATCAAGCGACTCGAATCCCATGTCGACGACGAAGAGCGGGCGCGCGGCGCCAACGAACCGCTGTCGATCCGGCTCGCGACCGAGTTTCACATCGTCCTCGCCGAGATGACGGGAAGTCCGGTCTTGACGCGCTATGTCAGCGAGGTCGCGTCGCGCTGCGGCCTGATCCTCGCGCTTTACAGCCGGCCTCATTCCGCGGAGTGCGCGGTGAGCGAGCATCGCGCCATCATCGCCGCGCTCGCCGCCGGCGATGCCGACCGCGCGACCGCGGTGATGGACCAGCATCTGGAGGCCGTCGCGGGACGCGCCCTGATCGTGTCGCGTCCGCCGCGCGACTACGACATCAAGACCATTCTGGCGCGTTACGCTGACGATGCTCCGGCGAGCTCGCGCCGACACCCGCGCGCGCGCGTCAAGCGGTAGGCCGCTCACTCGGCATCGATGCGAACCCCGTGTCCTCTCCGAATCGGGGTCAGGTCCGAAGGCGACAGAAAACTAAGCCTCGATCCCCGCCTTGGTCAGGAGCCGCTCGGCACTGTCGTTCCATACGTCCATTTGTACGATCTTGCCGTCGCGGACGACGAAGCGGTCGACGTAGCGGTTTCCTTCGAAGGGTGTTCCGTCCGGCCATTCGCCGTAGAGCGTGCCGAGATTGTAGACGATGGTCTCGCCCTCGCCCGCCACCACGTCGGTGCGCTCCATTTTCTTCTTCACCCACTTGTAGCGCTTGGCGTTGAACGCCGTGGTCTCGCGCGGATGGCGATATTTGCGGCCGCCGGTGAAGGTGATGGCGAGATCGTCGGCGATGTAGAGCGCGGCGGTCTGGGGATCGGGCACCATCGACGCGTGCAGGAAGGCCTTTACGACCCCGGCCGCATCGGGGGTTTCGCCGATGGTTGCGACAGCGCTCGCGCGGGCGTTTGGCATGATACCGTCTCCAGGATGATGATCGCCGCTCACTATGCACAATCCGGACCAGAAAGAGCATGCGATCCGCTATGATATCGTATACAATACTGCATACAATAGCGGCGGCTCGCTGCCAATATTGCCTCTTGGATAAGCGTTCGACACCGGCAAACTGGGGATTTTATCGCCGATTCAGTGGATACGGTTTGGCACGCGGCTTGCCTGTTTCAAGGCATCGCCCATTGACGGAGAGGTTTCCAATGTCCCTCAGAAAGCCCTTCGCGCGAGCGCTTGCGGCACTTGGCCTGATGACGCTTTTCGCCGCCGCTCCGGTCCACGCCCAGGAAACAGTGAAGCTCGGCCTTGTCGCCGCCATGTCCGGCCAGTCCGCCAAGTCGGGCGAGGCGATCGTGCGCGGGCTCTCGCTCGCCATCGACGAGATCAACGCCAAGGGCGGTGTGCTTGGCAAGAAGGTCGAGTTGCTCGTCCGCGACGACGAGAGCAATCCCGCCAAGGGCGTGCTCGCCGCGCGTGAGCTGGTGCAGCGCGAGAAAGTCGCGGCATTGTTCGGCGGCCTTGATACCCCGGTCTCGATCGCGATCGTGCCGTTCGCCAACCAGGCCAAGGTGCCGTTCATGGGCGTCTGGGCGGCCGGCACGCCGATCACCCAGAACGGCGCGGCCGAGAACTATGTGTTCCGGGTGTCGGCGGTCGATGACCTCGTCGACGTTGCCCTGGTCGACTATGCGATCAAGAAGTACGGCGCCAAGAAACCGGGACTGATCCTGATCAACAATCCGTGGGGCGAATCCAACGAGAAGGGTCTCAAGGCGGCGCTCGCTGCCAAAAACCTGCCCTATGCCGGCATTGAAAAGTTCGAGACCAACGATGTCGACGTCGTGCCGCAGTTGAGCCGCCTCAAGCAGGCTGGCAGCGACGTGCTCCTGCTGGTGGCCAACGTGGCGCCATCGGCGCAGGTGGTAAAATCGCTCGACCGCATGGGCTGGGACGTTCCGATCGTCTCCCATTGGGGCCCGTCGGGCGGACGCTTCACCGAGCTCGCGGGACCGAGCGCGGCCAAGGTGCATTTCATCCAGACCTTCAGCTTCTCCGGCAATTCCAGCCCCAAGGCGACGGCGCTGCTGGACGCGTTGAAGAAGAAATATCCCGAGATCAAGTCGCTGGCCGATGTCACCCCGGCAGTCGGCATTGCCAACGCCTATGATGCGATGCATCTGACCGCGCTCGCGATTGCCAAGGCCGGCTCGACCGAAGGCCCGAAGGTCCGCGAGGGATTTTACGGAATCGACAAGTACGAGGGGCTGATCAAGACCTACCAGAAGCCGTTCACGCCCACGAACCAGGATGCTCTGGCTGCGTCGGATTATCTCTTCACCTACTTCAAAGGCGATGAGATCCTTCCGCTGACGAACTGACGCCTCTGCCGTCATGAAGGGGCAGCGGCGAATATCGTCGCTGCCCTTTCGGCTTCATGCGAGCGCACTGACATGCTGCTGACCTCGGCTGTCATCTCCGGTCTCGGCCTCGGCAGCATGTACGGCCTGATCGCACTCGGCTTTCACGTCACCTACGTGGTCTCCAATACGGTCAACTTCTCCCAGGGCTCGGCCATGATGCTGGGCGCCGTGCTGGGCTACACGTTCGCCGTCACCTTGGGCTGGCCGCTGCCGTTGGCGGCCATGACCGCGCTCGCCGCCTGCGCGCTGGCCGGCGCCGTGATCGAGCGCACCCTGGTGCGTCCGTTTGCCGAGCGCGGCTCGAACGCGTGGCTGATGGCCACGGTGGCGGGCGGCATCGTGCTCGACAACCTGGTGCTCTTCACTTTCGGCAAGGAACCGCGCGGCTTTCCCTCCGTGCTCGCGACCAAGCCGGTGCAGATTTTCGGCGCCGGCGTCTATCCGCTGCAGCTCGTCATCCCGGTGGCGGGGATCGCGATAGCGATCCTGCTGCAAGTGGTGTTCTCCCGTACCCGCCTGGGCAAGGCCCTGCTCGCGGTGGTGCAGAACCCCGACGCGGCCAAGCTGATGGGCATCAACGTCCGGCTCGCGGTCACCGTATCGTTCATGATCTCCACCGCGCTCGCCGGGCTGGCGGGCCTCTTGATCGCGCCGCTGTTCAGCGTGCATTCCGACATGGGCACGCTGTTCGGCATCAAGGCGTTCGCGGTCGCGATCCTCGGCGGCATCACGTCGGCCTCGGGCGTGATGCTCGCCGGCCTCGCCTACGGATTGATCGAGGCGATGGTCACCGCCTACCTCGGCTCCGTCTATACCCAGATCGTCGTGTTCAGCGTCGTCATTCTCGCCCTCGCCTTCATGCCCAACGGGCTCATGGGGCGCGCGGCCGTGAACAAGGTCTGACAATGCGGATCGACGCCGGACGCAACGTTGTGCCGCTGGCCATCGTCGTGCTGACCGCCGCTGCCCTGCTGCTGGCGGCGAAGTCCGATGGTTACACGCCGTTCGTCCTCGCGCTCGTGGCCCTGACCGCGGTCGTCGGCGTCGGGCTCAATATTCTGCTCGGACTGACCGGGCAGGTGTCGCTCGGGCATGTCGGTTTCTACGCGATCGGCGCCTACACGGTCGCCATCCTCACGCTCAAGGGCGTCGACTTCTGGATCGCATTGCCGCTCGCGGGCGCCGTCGCCGGCATCGTGGGCTTCGTGCTCGCGCTGCCCGCTCTGCGCGTCACCGGCCCCTATCTCGCCATGGTCACGATCGCTTTTGCTTTCATCGTGCAGCACGGCACGATCGAGTGGCGCACCCTGACGGGTGGCTCAAACGGCCTCATGGGCATCCCGCCGCCGTCGATCGGTGCACTGATCTTTTCCGAGCGCGAAATGGCGATGCTTGCGGTCGTGCTCGCGGGCGCATCGCTCTACGCATTCCACCGCCTCGCCCGCAGCGGCTGGGGCATGGCGATGGTGGCGGTGCGCGACGCCGAACCCGCCGCACGCTCGATCGGCCTCAATCCGGTGATCGTCAAGACCGCGGCATTTTCCCTCTCCGCTGTTTTCACAGGCCTCGCGGGAGGGATCTTCGCGCCGCTGCTGATGTTCGTGGCACCGGATTCGTTTCCGTTCTCGCAGTCGATCCTGTTCCTGTTCGCCGTCATCGTCGGCGGCGCCGGCTGGACCTTCGGCCCGGTGGTCGGGGCGTTGGTGAGCGTCGTTCTACCCGAGCTCCTTTCCGGCCTCGCGGAATATCGGCTGCTCTTTTTCGGCGCCGCGCTGCTGGTGATCCTGTGGGTTGCGCCAGAGGGCGTGCTCGGCCTGCTGGCGCGCCTGTGGCCACGCCGGGATTCGGCGATGGCCGTTTCGACTCCATTCGATGTCGGCGCGTTCCTCACGCCCGCAGTTGCACCCGGCGCACTCGAGGTGCGCGACCTCGGCATCACCTTCGGCGGCATCAAGGCGGCGACCGCCGTCACCTTTACCGCTCCGCCCGGCAAGGTGACGAGCGTGATCGGCCCCAACGGCGCCGGCAAGACCACCGTGCTCAACCTGATCGGCGGGTTCTACCGCCCCGACAGCGGCAGCATCCGGCTCGGCGAGCGTGAGCTGGCCGGCCGCGCGGCCTGGAAGGTGGCGCGCGCCGGCATCGCGCGCACCTATCAGACCACCAAGCTGTTCGCCACCATGAGCATCGTCGACAACGTGCTGATCGCGTTGCGGCGCGGCCGGCTCGGCAGCATGGCGGCAGACGCCGCATCGCGCGGCGATCGCGACGCCGCCGAGGCGCTGCTTGCCTTCGTCGGCTATCACGGATCGCTGTCGACGCCGGCGGGCGACCTCCCGCACGTCGATCGCCGGCTGGTCGAGATAGCACGTGCGCTGGCCATGCGTCCGCGCGTGCTGCTGCTCGATGAGCCCGCCGCCGGCCTGATGCGCTCCGACAAGGACGCCTTGAGCCGGCTCATCCGTCGCATCGCCGATCTCGGCATCGCCGTCATCCTGGTCGAGCACGACATGCTGCTGGTGATGGGCATCTCGGACGCTGTGATCGTGCTCGATGCCGGCGTGCGCATCGCTGCCGGATCACCGATCGAGGTCCGCCACGACCCCAGGGTGCTCAAGGCCTATCTCGGCGGCGGCGAAATGCGCGCACGCCCGCGCGCCACGCCGTGGAGCGGCGCGCATGACGCGGTGCTGACCACCGTCAAGCTCACCGCCGGCTATGGCGCCGCGCCCGTCCTCGACAATGTAAGCCTCGACGTGCGCCCGGGGGAGATGGTGACCATCATCGGCTCGAACGGCGCCGGCAAGTCGACCACCATGCGCGCGATCTCGGGACTGCTGCGCCCGGTCGACGGCGCCATCGTCCTCGACAACGTCCCGATCAACGAGCTCGAGACCCACCAGATCGCGCGGCGCGGACTGGCGCTCGTGCCGGAGGGCCGGCAAGTCTTCCCCGAGCTCAGCGTGTTCGACAACCTCGTGCTCGGCGCGCACAGCCGCAAGGACGCCGACCGCGACGACGAGATCGCGGGGTTGCTAGAACGCTTTCCGCGCTTGAAGGAGCGGCTCACGATCCGCGCCGGGCTCCTCTCCGGCGGCGAGCAGCAGATGCTGGCGATCGCGCGTGGATTGATGGCCAAGCCGCGCATCCTGCTGCTCGACGAGCCCTCGCTCGGCCTCGCACCGGCGATGATCAACGAGCTGTTCGACATCCTCGCCGGCTTGCGCGATGAAGGCGTCACGATTCTGCTGGTCGATCAGATGGCGGCCCTGGCGCTCACCGTCGCCGACCGCGGCTATGTGCTGGAATTGGGGAAGATCGTGCGCTCGGACAACGCGACGGGACTGGCCGACGACCCCGAGCTCGAGGCGGCGTATCTCGGCCGCACCGAGGCGGCGCAATAGCGGTCCCACGCCATGTCGCTCGATCTCATCCTGCGTCAGGGCCGGCTGACCGGAAGCGACCCGGCGCTGGTCGACATCGGCGTCAGCGCGGGCCGCATCGTCGACATCGCCGCCCGCATCGACGCCGACGCGGCGGAGGAACAGCTCGACGGCCGGCTGGCGATCGCCGGCTTTGTCGAGACCCACATCCATCTCGACAAGTCCTGCATTCTGGAGCGCTGCAATTGCGAGCGCGGGACGCTCGAGGAAGCGATCGAAACGGTGGCCGCGGCCAAGCGCGCCTTCACCGAGGCCGACATCCATGCGCGCGCGCAACGCACCCTGGAGAAAGCCATCATCCAGGGCACGACGCGCATGCGCACCCATGTCGAGGCCGACCCGCGCGTGGGGCTCAACGGCTTTCACGCCGTACGCGCCCTCAAGCGCGATTACGCCTGGGCGCTCGACCTCGAGATCTGCGTATTCCCGCAGGAAGGCCTGACCAACGATCCGGGCACCGAGGAACTGCTGGTCGAGGCCTGCGAGCAAGGGGCCGACGTCATCGGCGGCTGCCCCTACACCGACACCGATCCGGCGGCGCAGACTGCGCGCATCTTTGCCATCGCGCGCCGCTTCGATCTCGACATCGACTTTCATCTGGATTTCGATCTCGACCCTTCATGGATGCACCTCGACGAGGTGTGCCGCCAGACCGACGCCCACCGCTGGGGCGGCCGGGTGGCGATCGGCCATGTCACCAAACTCTCCACCATCGATCATTCCCGCCTCGACAAGATCGCCGCCCAGCTGGCCGACGCCGGGGTCGCCGTCACGGTGCTGCCGGCGACCGACCTGTTCCTGATGGGGCGCGAGCACCAGCATCACGTGCCGCGCGGTGTCGCGCCCGCGCATCGGCTGCTGACTCATGGCGTGACCTGCTCGCTCGCGACCAACAACGTGCTCAACCCGTTCACGCCGTTCGGCGACTGCTCGCTCATCCGCATGGCGAACCTCTATGCCAATATCGCGCAGCTCGGCCGCGGCGACGACATGCGCGCCTGCTTCGACATGGTCACCACGCTGCCGGCGCGGCTCATGAATGCCGCCGACTACGGCATCGCAGTCGGTCATCCCGCCGACCTCGTGGTCATCGACAGCCGCGATCCGGCGATGGCGGTGGCCGAGCTCGCGCGACCGCTGTTCGGCTACAAGCGCGGCCGACGCAGCTTCACCCACGCTGCCGCGACGATCCATCATCCGGCGGTGTGATTGCCGCGCCCTGTCTTGCCGCTGAAATAAGTGAACAAGCGCGCACAGCCACAGCATCCTAGTCGGCGATCATCGGGCCCTCTCCCTGCACGCAGTAGGCACGCAGCTGATCGCGGTGCCGGTGAAACTCCATCACGGCCTCGTTGATCTTGTTCGCACCATGCTGCAGGTAGAGATCGAGTACGTCGCTTCGATTGTCACCGTTCGCCCCGTAGACCCACAGCTTCAGCAGGATGTCAGCCTGCTCGGTGCCGAAGTGGTCCTCGAGGAACTTGGCCGTGCACCCGCAGTCGAGGACGTAACGGTGCAAGAGGCTGTGACAAGCGGACTCAAGCCGGTCCTGCTTCGCCGTCGCGGCGCACGGGACCGCCAAGACGATTGCCAGCACGACGGGTCGCACTCGACCTACCGCGAGATAGCACCAAGACCGCAAGAACCGATCCTCCTGTATGGAAAGTGCGAAGCCCGAGGGGCCCCGGCATCATCTCGACATCTCTCTTGGTCGGATGGGGGCTAGTCGGTCGACGGCATCCCGGTTTGCCGATTGCGTGCGGCAGCCGCAGCAACATCGGAAGCGTCCCTGTTGTCCGCCATGGTCGCGTCGCGCGATCCCACAGTCCTGGATCCCGCGAAAGCCATGGCAACGACGCCCGCGGCTAAGATCAGGCCGAAGATGGCGTTCGCCCTGAGCCAGCGATCGAAACTGCGCCGATCCTCCGGAGACATGGACTTGTAGTTCAGTGCGGCGTCACTTTTTCCCATGCCACCTCTCCGTCGGGCTTCAACGAGCCGGCCTCACCCAGCCGAGTGCTTTTTGTCTGCGGAGGTATCCTGGGGTCGCGCGCAGGGAGCGCGCTTGCACTAAGGTGCCCGAAATAATTTTCGGCCCGTGACATCCCACCCCCTGTTGTCGCGCGGCGCCGAGCGGATCTCGGGATCGCAGAGTGCCGATGAGAACGTGAACCACTTCACACCTGCGCGTCGGCGTGCGCGGTACGGTCGCGCAGGAGACTCGAAATCGAATCAAAAATTCCCGAAACGGGAATTTTTTATTTTTCAGGCATGGGGAATAAACCTGGCCGAACTTGAGTCTATGGGGGTTGGCTTGAGCGACGAGGAAAACAGGAAACAGTTTGCCGGTATCGTGGTGCCCCATCTCTCGGAAGCCTTTGCGGTCGCGTCGTGGCTCACAGGCAACCGAACCGATGCGGAGGATGTGGTGCAGGAAGCCTGCCTCCGCGCCTTTCGTGCCATCGGCAGCTTCGCCGGCGTCAATGCCCGGGCGTGGGTGCTGACCATCGTCCGCCATACGGCCTATTCGTGGCTCGCCAAGAATCGCCCGTCGGAGATCGTTGCCGTTGAAGACTTTCTCGGCGAGGAGCGTTTGACGGAGCAATGTATCGGAGGATGGTCCGCCACGGTCACATCCACTCCGGAGACGGCGCTGCTGGCGAAGCTGGATGTGCGCCGTCTCGAGGCTGCAATCGCAGCACTGCCGCTCGCGTTTCGCGAAGTGCTGATATTGCGCGACCTCCAGGGGCTTGAGTATCGTGAGATTGCCGAGGTTACGACGCTGCCCGTCGGCACGGTGATGTCGCGCCTGGCGCGCGCCCGGCGTCGCATCATTGATGCTGTCAGGACGAACGACGCATGACCAACGACAGCACGCGCGTCCCCGATGACGACTCTCAGCTGGTCCATGCGTATCTGGACGGCGAGCTCGATCCGGCTCATGCGATTGTGGTCGGTCGCAAGATCGCTGCCAGCCCCGCGCTTGCCGCCGAGCTCGAACAAACCAGAGCCTTGCGTCAGGCTCTGCGCGAACATCTGCCGCCGCGAACACTCCCGCCTCATTTTGCGGTCGCGGATCGAAGCTGCCGGGGATGAGGCGCCGATGGACGCGTCCATCGTGGCAGGCGCTGGCCGCCTCGATCGCAATCGCCTTCGTGCTCGGTGGCGGATCGACCTGGGCGGTTCTGCGCCCGGCGGCCGGCGATCGAACGGCGGCAGCCGTCTTGGACGGTCACATGCGCGGGCTCATGGCACCGCGTCCGACCGACATGAACTCCTCCGAGCGGCACACGGTGAAGCCGTGGTTCAATGGTCGCATCCCGCAGGCACCCCGCGTCGTCGATCTTGCGCAGGAGGGATTCCCTCTGATCGGCGCGCGCGTGGATGTCATCGACAACACGCCAGTTCCCACGTTGGTGTATGGTCGCCGTCTCCACATCATCAGTCTGTCGGCAATTCCGGACGAGGGCCGCGGCCCGGCCGCGCGCCGCTCGACCAATGGATACAATGTGGTGAGCTGGCGTGAGAACGGCGTCAGCAATTGGGCCGTATCCGATCTGGGCGTCGGGGAACTGGAGACGTTTGCGCAGCTGTTCCGGAAGGCGCCGACCGGCTAGGTCGAATCGTGTGAAGCGGCGAAGTTGCGAAACGGCTCGGTCAGGCTGCCGTTCCCGAGTCATGCCCGCGCGTTTGCATAAGCCGTAGGCGGAGCGCGTACGGAATGGGCAAAACGCCTGTTTCGGCCACTCTCACTCGACCTGCCGCATTGCCTAACCCCCTGCAGTCGCAGCAATAAACCGCCGGAGCCCAGGTGGCACGCTCCTTGAAGTGGAGGACGGTACGGCGCCGTCAACGACGATGGCGAATCCGTTCAGCCGCCGCCCCCTCGCACGAGCGCGGGGCGCCGGGCGCACCGCCGCGCAGTCCGAGAGCACGAGGAACCCACCCGATGAGCGAGCCCCTCATCGTGATCGGCAACGGCATGGCCGCGGCGCGTTTAGTCGACGAGCTCGCGCGGCGCGCGCTCGGCCGCTATGCCATCGCCGTCATCGGCGAGGAGCCCCGGCTCGCCTACAACCGCGTGCTGCTGTCCGCGCTCCTGGCCGACGAGGTCGGCTTCGACGACATCGAGCTCAGGCCGGCGCGCTGGTGGCGCGATCGCGGCGTGACCCTGCGCTACGGCGTGCGTGCGACCGCGGTCGACGCGGCCGCGCGCAACGTGACGCTTGCGGGCGGCACCCGGCTGTCGTTCTCCAAGCTCGTATTCGCCACCGGCTCGCAGCCGATCAAGCCGGACATTCCCGGGATGGATCTGCCGGGCGTGCTCACCTTCCGTGACGTCGACGACGTCAACGCCATCGCCGCGGCCAAGGCCGCCGGCACCCGGGTGGTGGTGATCGGGGGCGGGCTGCTCGGCCTCGAAGCCGCCTACGGCCTCGCCAAGGCCGGCGCCCGCGTCACCCTCCTCCATCTCATGGACCGGCTGATGGAGCGCCAGCTCGATCACCGCGCCGCGCTCATGCTCCAGCGCGCCGTCGAGGCCAGGGGCATCGCCGTGCGCCTGCAGGCGCAAACCACGCGCATCGCCGGCAATGGCAAGGTCGAGGGGGTGGAGCTGCGCGATGGCACCACCATTGCCGCCGACGCCGTCGTGGTCGCCGTCGGCATCCGCGCCAACGCCGCGCTGGCGCGTACGGCCGGCCTCGAGGTCGGGCGCGGGATCGTGGTCGACGACCATCTCGAAACCAACGCCGCCGGCGTCCACGCCATCGGCGAATGCGCCGAACATCGCGGCTGCTGCTACGGCCTGGTGGAGCCCGCCTACGAGCAGGCGCAACTTCTGGCGCGGCGGCTCGCCGGCGAGCGCGCGAGCTATCCCGGCAGCGTGCTCGCCACCAACCTCAAGGTCTCCGGCGTCAACGTGTTCTCCGCCGGCGACTTCCTCGGCGCCACGGCCGAGGCGGAGGAGATCGTGCTCAGCGATCCCGCCGCCGGCGTCTACAAGAAGCTGGTCATCGCGCAGGGTCGCCTCGTCGGTGCGGTGCTGTTCGGCGATACCGCCGATGGCCTCTGGTATCTCGATCTCATTCGCACCGGCTCGCCCGTCGCGCGCCTGCGCGACGATCTCGTGTTCGGGCGCGCGCTCGCGACGCGCACGGCGGCGTGAACGCGCCCTCACCGCAGCCGCCGGCGGTGCGCACCACCTGCCCGTATTGCGGCGTGGGTTGCGGCGTGCTGGCGCAGCCTGACGGCTACGGCGGCGCCGTCGTCGCCGGCGATCCGCACCATCCCGCCAATTTCGGCCGCATCTGCTCCAAGGGCTCGGCGCTCGGCGAGACGCTGGGGCTCGACCAACGCGTGCTGCATCCCATGTTGCGGCAGTTCGACGGCAGCCTCGCGCGCGTCGACTGGTCGGTCGCGCTCGACCGCGTCGCCGACGGCTTTCAACGCGTCATCAAGCGCGACGGGCCCGACGCGGTCGCGTTTTACCTCTCCGGCCAGCTCCTGACCGAGGACTATTACGTCGCCAACAAGCTGATGAAGGGCTTCATCGGCTCGGGCAATGTCGACACCAATTCGCGGCTGTGCATGGCCTCCTCGGTCGCCGGCCACAAGCGCGCCTTCGGCGCCGACACCGTGCCCGGCAGCTACGAGGATCTCGACGCCGCCGACCTGATCGTGCTCGTCGGCTCGAACGCCGCGTGGTGTCACCCGGTGCTGTTCCAGCGCATGGTCAAGAACAGGCGCGAGCGCGGCGCCAGGATTGTGGTGATCGATCCGCGCCGCACCGCCACCGCGGAGGATGCCGACCTGTTTCTTCCGATCGCGCCGGGGAAGGACACCGCGCTGTTCTGCGGGCTGCTCGTGCATCTCGCCGACCTGTGCGCGCTCGACTACCGCTACATCGACGCCCACACCGACGGCTTCGAGAACGCGCTGGCGCGCGCGCGCGCGATTGCGCCCGACCTCGCCGCGACCGCACGCCTCGCCGGCTTGCCGCCAGCCGACGTCGCGCGGTTCTTCGAGCTCTTCCACACCATTCCTAACGCCGTCACCTGCTTCTCGCAGGGCGTGAACCAATCCTCGCAGGGCACCGACAAGGTCAACGCCATCATCAACTGCCATCTCGCGACCGGCCGCATCGGCCGCCGCGGGCAAGGGCCGTTTTCGCTGACCGGCCAGCCCAACGCCATGGGCGGGCGCGAGGTCGGCGGGCTCGCCAACCAGCTCGCCGCCCACATGGGCTTCACCGCCGACGACATCGACCGCGTCGGCCGCTTCTGGCAGGCGCCGCGGGTCGCGACCCGCGAAGGGCTCAAGGCGGTGCAGCTGTTCGACGCCATCGCCCGCGGCAAGATCAAGGCGCTGTGGGTGATGGCGACCAACCCCGCGGTCTCGCTTCCACGCGCGCGCCAGGTGCGCGAGGCGCTCGGCCGGCTCGACCTGTTCGTCGTTTCCGACAACGTCGCGGCAAACGACACCGTCGCGGCCGGCGCACACGTTCTGCTTCCAGCCGCGGCCTGGGGCGAGAAGGATGGCACCGTGACCAATTCCGAGCGGCGGATATCGCGCCAGCGCGCGTTCCTGCCGCCGCCGGGCGAGGCGAAGCCCGATTGGTGGATGGTGACGCAGGTCGCGCGCCGCATGGGTTTCGCCCCGGCGTTTCCCTACCGATCCGCCGCCGACATTTTCCGCGAGCATGCCGCGCTCTCCTCGTTCGAGAACGGCGGCCGCCGCGCCTTCGATCTCGGCGGGCTCGCCGACATCGGCGACGACGCATTTGCTGCGCTCGATCCCGTGCAATGGCCGCTGCCCGCCGGCGAGCCGCGGCACGCGCGCCAGCCGGACCATCGCTTCTTCGCCGAGGGCGGCTTCTACACGCAGGACCGCAAGGCCCGCTTCATCGCGCCCGACCCGCCGGCGCCGAGCGCGCCGGCCGGCAAGGACTTCCCGTTTCGCCTCAATACCGGGCGCGTGCGCGACCAGTGGCACACGATGACCCGCTCCGGCCTGAGCCCGCGGCTCGGCGCGCATGCGCCCGAACCGTTCGTCGAGGTGCACCCTGCCGACGCCAAGGCGAAGAACCTCGTCGACGGCGCCTTCGCGCAGGTCACGACCCGCTGGGGTTCGTGCGTGCTCAAGGTGAGCGTCAGCGCGGCACAACGGCGCGGATCGCTTTTTGTACCCATTCACTGGAGCGATGCGACCGCTTCGGCCGCGCGCATCGGCGACCTGGTGATGCCGGAGACCGACCGCTATTCCGGCCAGCCCGACGCCAAGGCCACGCCGGCTGCGATCGCGCCGGTCACATTCGCGTTCCGCGGCTTTGCGCTCACGCGCCGCCCCCTCGCCTTGCCCGACGGCACCTGGTGGGCGCGCGTCACGCTCGCGCAGGCAACGGGCCTGCTGCTCGCCAGCAACGACGGCCCCGCGACCTGGCGCGAGCGAGCGCGCGCCATGTTCGGCGACGACGCCGAGCTCGCCGAGCTCAGCGACGACCGGCGCGGCACCTACCGCGCGGCGGCGTTCACCGCCGGAAAACTCGAGGGCTGCCTGTTCATCGGTCCCGCCGAGGCCGCGCCGCAATGGGACGCCGTGAAGGCGCTGTTCGAAGCCGGGATGCTCAACGAGGCGGAGCGGCGCGTGCTCCTGTCCGGACGTTCGGCCGACGGCCTTGCCAGCGCCGGACCGATCGTCTGCGCCTGCTTCGGCGTGGGATTGACCGCCATCCGCGACGCGCTCCAAACCGGGGCGGCGACAGGCGTCGAGAGCATCGGGGCGGCACTGCGCGCCGGCACCAATTGTGGCTCCTGCCTGCCGGAGCTCAAGCGCATCGTGGCGGACGTCGGGGCTGCAGCTCCCGCCGGTGCCGGGTCAGCGAGGATGATCGCTTCCTAGGTCCGACCTCGGAGCGGTGTGCATGCGTACTTTTGGATGATGGTCGTCCGCGCTTGCTTCGCGGCAGCAAGACAAGTGAAATGCGGCGAGCTCACCGCTCAGGCATAACCGCTCATCGCGACGACACGGTCGTCATCTCCGTGCCGCTCGAATTGCCGGCGGCCGCGGTGTCACCCGATCCCGCAGACGGCACGCCGGCCACGGCCATGGCGAAAAGTCCAGCGGCGAGGAGCGAGCCGATGATGGCATTGGCCTTGATCCAGCGATCGAATTCACGCCAGTCTTGCGGAGACCATTTCTCTACGCTGTCGCGCTTTTCCAAGACACCCTCCGTCCGTGGGGACGCACCCTGATAGCATCGCGACTTGCGGGCGAAGGTGAGGTGGTTCACACTGCGGAGATATAGGGTCCAGGATTGCCGGCCGGTGGATTCACGCCGCGAGAACAGTTACGACTTCGTCCGTTTCTGTGCCGCGTCCGCCGTTCTATTCAGCCATCATTTTGACCTGGCGGGACGTCCGGAGCCGCCGGTTCCGGGCTATGGCGAGGACTTTGGCGAGCTCGCCGTCGAAATCTTCTTTTGTCTCAGCGGTTTCCTGATCTGCCGGTCGCTGCAGAAATCGACGAGTTGGGCTCGTTTCGTCGCCGCCAGGTTCCTCCGAATATTTCCAAATCTTGCCTTCGTGCTCGTTGCGACTTCGGCAGTGACCTTTTTCTGGTACGGCAATTATTCCCATCTCTGGTCGCACGCCGAATATGTCGCTGAAAATCTTCTGATGTTTCTGCGGGGCGTGACGTACGTCATACCCGGCGTATTCGCGGATACTGTGCGACCAGTGGTCAACGAGCCGCTCTGGAGCCTTCCGTACGAGCTTTGGCTCTACGCCGTACTTGCACTGATGTTCTTCCTCGGCGGGCGATGGAGAAGCACCGGCATCGTTCTGGGCGCTCTCCTCCTTGGCATCGCCTGGAGTGCGACACCAATTCTTGGTGAATTCGAAATCGGCCACCTGGAGAGCCTAGAGCTCTTCAGACTGGGTTCGTTTTTTCTATCCGGAGCCGTGCTGGCCGTCTTCTGGCCATATATCGGAAAGCACGCCCTCGCGGTCGGGCTCATCGGACTGATAGGGATTCTTGTCATTCGCAATCTGGTGCCGATCAACACCATGTTTCAGTCGCTCGCGGTAGCTGCGGCTACCATCGGCTTCGGCAGCTCCGCGGCCATGGCATGGTTTTCGAAGGGAGGCGATGCGTCGTACGGAATGTATGTCCTGGCTTGGCCGGTTCAGCAATTCTCGATGTTGCTCATCGAGCCGTTCTGGCTATCCATGCTCGCCGCCTTTGTGATGACGACCGCGCTGGGCTATGGAACCTGGCATGGGTTCGAAAAGCGGGCCATGTCGTACGCTGATCGGTTTGCGCCGACTCTCGGAAGCGCCGCTCCATCCGATCAGCTGGTAAGGACCCTGCCGGCTGATGAGCGCGACCAAACACGAGTCGCGGGGCTTTAGGACGCGATGCGTCACACCATCCGGGACGATGACTGTCCACGCAACGACTAACACCAACACCGCCTCATCAGGTCAATCGTCGCGCTATTCTGCAGCCACCTTCGGCACGAAACAGTCCGTCATCTCCTGCGATAGCGCTGGCGCGTTCGTTGCAGCTCGGTCGGCCAGCAGATTGCGGCGATAGAGCTTGGCGGGGTTGCCGCACCAGACCGTGTACGGATCGAGGACTTCACCCTTCATCAGGAAGGAATCCGCGTCGAGCACGGAATGATCGCCCATGGTCACGCCATAATGAACGAACGCGGCCGGGCCGAGGGTGCACCCATTGCCAATTCGCACCTGGTCGGACTTGAACACGCCCTCCTCGAGCGAGTGCGCCTGCAGGACGGCGAGTTCGTTCAGGTTGGCATAGTCGCCGATCTCGACGAGGGTACGGTCCGTCATGACACATCCGCCGTCATAGACTTTCCGTCCGATCCTCACGCCCACGAGGCGCCACATCAAGCTCTTGAACGGCGTGCCGGCGAAGAGTTTCACGACCGGCGAGTCGGAGAGCTTCCAATGACGTTCGTGAAACCAGAAATACGGGTCGTAGATGGTGGCCATCCTCGGCTCGAGTCGCCTGAAGCCGAGGCTCGCTCGTTCGAGCAGCCCGAAATACAGGATCGACCCCCAGGACATGGCAAGCGTGGCGAGGAAAAGCGCGAAAACGCCGTAGTCGGGATAATTCAGTAGGGCCGCCTGCCAGACGACCAGCGTGGCGAAGAAGAACAGCCACTGGCCGAACAGGAACAGCGAGGCGGTGACGAGATTGTAGAGATTTTTCCGCTGCAGGCGCTGCCCGCGCGTTTCCGCGCTCAAGGCGCTCATGAGGGACTTGTCGCGGTCGACGATGCGCGGAATCTCGAAACTGGGAGACCCCAGCAGCCCAACGTTCTCGCGGACGGGCCCGTCTATCGGAATCATCACCTTGGTGCCGAGAAGACAATTCGAACCGGTGCGTCCATCCGGCGGATAGTGGATGTTGTTGCCGAGGTAGTTGTGATCCCCGATGCGGGTCCTGACCAGCCGGAACGATGAGCTCGACTGGTGGATGTTGATCATGGACAGCCCGTCTGAGACCATCGTTCCGCTGCCAATGTCGCAGAGGAACGGGTTGTCGTGCTGCTGGTTGGTGCCGAAGTTCGAGCCGGTCTGCTCTACCGTGTTCAGATTCCAACCCAGAAACCGCATGTAGTGGACGATCGCGGAGCTGTCGCCGAACAGCAGATTGAAGAAGCGCGAATTGCTGAAGCGTGCGACGATGGTTTGCAATCGGTAATGAAGGCCATAAAGGGAATACGTCTTGTCGGTCTCGAGGAAGACTTGGCAAACGCGCGGTACGATATAGACGGCCAGCAACCCCGCCACCAGAGAGCCGAGAAAGGAGCCGACGGAGAGCAGCAGCATGCCCGATGTCAGCGCATCGGCGTTGGCGGAGGCGCTGCCCGCGAACCCGGCGGAGTAATGCTCCCAGTGAGCCAGCAGCAGGATGGGGATCGGAATCGCGATCGCGAACAGAGCCAAGAACCGGATCGCCTCGAACAGTCCACGCCGGAGCCCAGAACAGGGTACGTTCTCGATCGGGCAATAGTCGGACCTCGTCTCCTGCGCGGGGGACCCGTGATAGCGCTTGCCGTCCGGGATGCGCTGACCGGTCTGCAAGGACGAGGCATGTCCGAGCTGCGTGTCGTTGCCCATGGCCGTGCCGATGTCCAGCACGCTGGCTTCGCCGACGAATGCATTGGTGCCGATCTCGATCGAACCGGTATGAATGAAATTGGATTGGGCCCGGTAGCCCAGCACGATGGAATCCTTGCGGAGGGTCGTGTTTGCGCCGATGGCGATGAGGTCGGTGCAGACTGGGACAACCCGACAATCGATCACGACGTTCGGGCCGATCCTCGCACCCAGCAGACGCAGATAAATATTGTAGATCGGGCTGCCGGAAAACACGACCACCGGCGCACTGCGCGTCAGTGTCTTGACCGCCCAGAAACAGAAGTAGCGCAAGCTCCAAATCGGGATGGACTCAGCCTTCCACCTTCCGATCAGCACCCACTTCGCAGCGATGGGGACGGCCGTCAGCACGACGAAAGACCCGACTCCGAACGTCACGCTGCGAAGGTAGACCTTGAGGGGGTCGCCCACCGCCTCATAGGTCCATTCGAGGCCGGCGTCGAAGAACGCCACGCCGAGCAGGCTGCAGACGGCATAGAACAAAAGCTGAAGCGCCCCGCACCCGTAATAGGCGAAGTCGGAGGGAACGTGGAACGGCTCTGGCTTAACCGTGGTGACCCCCTCGTCGCCCCCCTGACCCACGCGCTCGGCGAGCTTGGCGACGGTGGGGTTCAGATAAACCTCGCGCATCGACACGGTCGACATGCCCGGTTGCTTCCGGATGCGAGCGCAGAAGCGCGCCATCAGCAGGGAGTTCGCCCCGAGGTCGTCGAAGAAGTGGTCCTCGGTGGAAACATGGTCGACTTTCAGCACCTCGGCCAGGGCGCGTGACAGGAAGTGTTCGCTGTCCGTCTTGGCGACGACCAGTTTGGTACCGGCCGGGACGCGCGGCCGTTGGGGCTTCGGCAGCTGCCTGTGATCGGCCTTGTTGCTCATCGTCATCGGGATGAGCGGCAGTTCCTCGAGATATGTCGGAACCATGTAGGCCGGCAGCCGGCTTCGCAGCGCGTGCGTGATCTCGCCGCGCGACAGGACCGATGCATCCTGCTTGAGCGAGTAATAGGCCACGAGCTCGACCAGTCCCGGCTCAGGCTCGTAGGTGGTCACCACCACCTGCGCGATCTCAGGCAAGTCCAGCAGCACGGCTTCGATTTCGATGAGCTCGATCCGGTAGCCACGTATCTTGACCTGGGTATCGATCCGGCCGTGATATTCGATCTCCCCGTCCTCATTGAAGCGGCCGAGGTCGCCCGTCCGATAGATCCGCTTCGACGGGTTGTTGGAAACTCCCAGGAAATCGGCAATGAATTTCCGCTGCGTCAGGTCATCGCGGTTCAAGTAGCCGGCCGCGAGCCCGATGCCGGCAATCCCGATCTCTCCAAGCTTCCCCCAGGGGGCGGCCTGATCAGCGTCCGGATCGAGAACGACAATCGAATAGCTCGGGAGCGGCAGGCCGATGGTCACCGGCTTGTCCGGGGTCAGTTCCGTCAACGTCGCGGTAACGGTAGCCTCGGTCGGCCCGTACGAATTCAGGATGGTCCGCCCGGCGCGATGCCAACGGACCACCAGATTGTGGGGACAGGCCTCGCCTCCGACGAGCAGAATCCTGAGCAGGGGCAGCTCGGTCTCGATCGTTGCCAGCAGGGTTGGGCAGCAACAGAGGCACGTGACCCTTCGATCTTTCAGGAAATCCGCGAGCTCGTCTGCGAGCAGGGTGACGCCAGGAGTGCCCGGGACGAGAGTCGCGCCGGCCATCAACGGGACCCAGATCTCTTCCACGGAAAAGTCGAAGGCAATCGTCATGCCTTGATAGACACGATCGCCAGGTGCAAACCCGTAGCGCTCCGCCGCGACCCGGACGAAGTTGCAAATGCTGGGATGCTCGACGACGACGCCTTTGGGTTTGCCGGTCGTCCCCGAGGTATAGATGATGTAACAGATCCGATCGACAGCCGGCCCGACCTCGTGCGCCGCGAGGGGCGTATCGGGCATTGCGTCGATGGCCTGCTTAGCGGTATCGAGAAGCACGTGGCGCACGTTGAACGCGCCGAGGCGTGCTCCGAAGCCGGACATCGACACGACGGATCTGATGCTCGCGTCCGCCAGGATGAAGCCAATGCGCTCCGTCGGGAAACCGGGGTCGAGCGGCACGTAGGCAGCGTTGACCTTCATCACCGCCAGTAGCGCGACATAGGTCTCGACCGATTTGTCGAACAGAAGACCGACCCGATCGCCGGGTTCGATCCCTTGGTCGATCAGGTATCGTGCGACCCGGTTGGCGCGCTTGTCGAGCTCGCGATACGTCATGACGGTTTGGTCAGTGACGACCGCGTCGTTCGCACCGAACCGCTGGCAGGCCTGCTCCATGAGATGATGAAGCCGCTCGCCCTCCCTCCAACGAACGGCGCCGTCCTTGTTGGACAATACCGGGGGTAGAACGATTGGTCGTTCCAAGCTTTCGACCGCGGCGGGCAGGTCGCGGACGCTTGGGAAATGCACGACGCGGGCCAGCGGGGTTGCCGCGCAGCCCGCCGATAGTGCTTCACCGAATGCGAGCCTATGCTCCATCGCTGTTCTCTGGACGCTATCGCCTCGGCGCGCGCCCAAAAATTCGCCCAGCGCCCCGAGCCGTCGACGGCCGTGGCTCCAAGCACCGGGTCGGCGTGGAGATCCCTCTCGCGGCGAGCAAGTGTTGACGTTTCCCCGCACGCTCCCTGTCGAGCGGGCATTTTTCCCTGACGTCAATATGGCGTTTCTAAGATGAACGGAACCTGAATGAAAGGTGCGGCATTGCCGCAGCGACGCCTTCGTTGGAGATCGCCCTCCCCAGGCCGGCAGGAGTGGCGGGGTCGGCTGGGGCGGGTGCTGGTTATGCCCCCTCCCGGGCTCAAAGGCCGTCGTGGGACCATTTTCACGCGCTCAAACCGCGGACGACTGAACATCGTATCGCGTGGATCTTTCCCGCTCGTGCTGTGTAGTGAGAGCCGGGGACTTTCATGACGTCGGCGTTTTTGCGTCCGCCTCAAAACCAGCGGGTCAACGGCCGCTCGCCAGCAGCACCAAACGCATCCGCCATTGTTTGAACGGCATGCGCACCTTGGCGAGCGCCATCAGCCTGAAGGTGTCTCGGATCGCCCGGTTGCGCAAGGCGATCGCATCCGCCCGATAAAAATCGATGTCGATGGAGCCGTCAGGGCGGCGACGGATGTCTTGGAAGACGTCTTGGCGGATGGCTTGTGGCTGGGTCATGTGGCTCTCCAGCGGCCGCCGATCGGCAAATCGCGGTCGACACCGTCCGGATGCCTTCGTCCCGGCCGGAAGACTTTGCGGGCGCCTTGATTTGTTGCTGAGAATCCCCCGATTATTGCCGTAGAATGCTGCCGTCCGAGGTGGGGCCGACTTGCAATTTCTCTTTGATGATCACGTCCTTGACGTGGATCGGCGCGAGCTGCGGCGCGCCGGCGAGCCCATCGCCATCGAGCCGCAGGTGTTCGACCTGCTGGTCCATCTGGTGCGCAATCGCGACCGCGTGGTCAGCAAGGACGACCTGATCGCAGCGATCTGGCACGGGCGCATCGTGTCCGAATCGACGCTGACCAGCCGCATCAATGCCGTGCGCAAGGCCGTCGGCGACAGCGGCGGGGCGCAGCGCCTGATCCGCACGGTGCAACGCAAGGGCATCCGCTTCATCGGCGAGGTCGGCGAAGCGATCGAGCCGGGCACGGCGGCTGTCACCGCCGCAGGGCAGCCGCCACGGCCGCCTGCCCTGCGGCATGAAATTCATTTCTGCACCGCGTCCGACGGCGTCCGCATCGCCTATGCCGAAGTCGGGGCGGGGCCGCCGCTGCTCAAGGCGGCCAACTGGCTCAATCACCTCGAGTACGATTGGGAAAGCCCGGTCTGGAGCCACCTGCTGCGCGAGCTCGCCGCCGGGCACCGGCTGATCCGCTACGACGCACGCGGCAACGGCCTCTCCGACTGGCAGGTGGACGACATCTCGTTTGAGGCATTCGCGCGCGACCTCGAGAGCGTGGTCGAAGCCACCGGCATCGATCGGTTCGCGCTGCTGGGCATATCGCAGGGTTGCGCCGTATCCATCGCCTATGCGGTACGGTATCCGCAACGCGTGAGCCATCTCGTGCTCTACGGCGGCTTCGCACGCGGAAGACGCAAGCGCGGCTCACCCCAGGAGATCGAACAGGCTGACGCGCTGCTCACTCTCATGCGCCAGGGCTGGGGCCAGGAGAATCCGGCGTTTCGCCAGATATTCACCTCGCTGTTCATGCCCGGCGCGACGGCGGAACAGGGGCACTGGTTCAACCAGTTGCAGCAAAAAACCACCTCGCCCGAGAATGCCGCGCGCATCCGGCGCGCGGTGGACGAGATCGACGTGACCGACCTCCTCTCCCGCGTCACCGTTCCGACCCTGGTGTTGCATTGCCGCAGCGACGCGGTGCAGCCGTTCGAGGAAGGCCGCACCCTCGCCGCGGGCATTCGCGGCGCTCGCTTCGTCGCGCTCGAAGGGCACAATCACATGATCCTCGAAGGCGACCCCGGCTGGCCGCGGTTTCGCGACGAGGTCAGGGCGTTCCTGCGGAGCTGACCTGACCGGTGCCGGACTAGAGCAGCGTCCGGGCGCTCCGTTCGCTCCATGCGGCGCGGCCGCTGGAAGGTGACAAGACCGGTCCAATCGAAGCAAGACCGATCAAGCTGCCTCCTGTCGGATGATTAGATCCTGTGGCGAGGGGAGGAAAAGAGCAGCACGAGGAACACGATCATGAAATCTCTCTTTGCAGCAGTGTTGGCGCTGGCCTGTATGGTCGGCTCGACCAACGGCTTTGCCCGCGGAGCGGGTCTTGGCGGAGCGCACGGTTTTGCGCATTCCGGCGCCGGCATGGGACGTGGACCAACAATTGACTTCGGGAACCCGGCCCCGCAGATGCCCGCCTTCGAAAACCGGATTCCGGCCCCGCTCGCCGCGCCCCAGCAGGCGCCAGTGATCAACGGCCCGATGTCGCAGCCGTCGCTCCGGGGCATGTAAGCAGCTCGAACGGCCAGGCGGGGCATCCGCCTGCGGGGTTTCAGCGGTTACGTCCGGCCGCCGTGAGTGCTTGCACGTTGCGATGTGCGGGCCGGCACGCAGCCCGCCCTGATATCGCGGTCGGTCACCCGCAGAGCGCCTTCACGACTCGGCACGTTCGAGCCGGCGCGCCCAGCCCGCATCCGCACCGGGCCGTGGAGAGGGCCGCGTTCTGCGTGCGACCGAGGCCGACGCCATATCAATATCCGCCCGCACGGCTCTCCACATAGGCGAGGCAGCGAGCCCGCGCTGTTTCCTGGATATCGCATCCGCGCGCGCCGCAGCCCCGCAGGGCCTCGGCTCGCGCTCGCGCCGAGGTTCGCTCCCCGAACGCGTAGCCCCAGCGTCCCTTGGAATCCGCTGCAACCGCCACCCATCCTTGCGCGTGAGCTTGCACTGGCATCCCGCTTGCGCCAAGACCACCGATGAAGAGCCCGCAGACAACAACAACTGCGGTCCTGACACCATTCGACATTGCTTTCTCCGTACAAGTTGTTCGACCATATCGACGACACGAGCTCATGACCGCTCGCGCATGCGAACGCTCCGCGAAGATGCGCACGACATCGATCCGCTCGGCAGCTAGCCGTCATTGATTCGTCACGATCGAAGCCTATATTCCTGACTGTCGCTCGCGACAGAGCTGCTGACCGCGGATGTACCGGTAGCTGCGATGGCGCCGAGGACGTGGGCCCGCCCGGAGAAATCCGCGGCGGGTTTTCATTTTGGGTGGCGCAATGGATGGAACTTCGTTGGTGCGGTAGTCGACAGACGGCGCAGATGCCAGAGTCTGCCGTCGAATTCCGCTGCATTGGGGAACTCGCGGACGACGTACCGGGCGCATTTTACCGCCTCGGTGAGATCCGCGGATCATCGGCGCCTGGGCGCCACCGGTCGTGGAGACCCCGCACTTAAGCTCGGCGCTTTCCGGCCCGTGTTTTGGCTCTTGCCTTCACGCGCGACTTCGCCCGTCTCTTCGCTCGTGTTTTGGCCTGGGCCGCGGCGCGTTTCGCGCGGCACTTGTCGCATTTGCAGCCGCGCGGCGTGATGACGTTGAGGAAATAATCGCGGCCATAGTTGTAAGTGATCTCGTCGCCCGGCTTGATGTTCTTGATGGCGCGCAGGAAGACCTTGTGGCCGACCGTGCGGGCCTTGGCGTTGGGCCGGCACGAATGATTGGCGTAGCGGCCCAGGTTCCTTCGGGTCGTTCCGTCGATCGTCCACCGGCTGTTGATCTCGTAGAGATAGCGGTTGCCGCGCGCCTCCAGCACGTCGGCCTGCTCGGTCGTGAGCTTGCGACCCTTGTACTCGACAATAAAGGCTCGCTTCTTGATCGGCGCGGTTGCAAAGAGGCCGAGCCCGGTACGAGAACGGCCGAGACGAAACGCTGGCTTGCGAGGCATACGCCGAAATCTACAATGATTCGCGCGAGCGCAACGAGCAGCCGGATGTGACCTCGCAATCGGTGGAGCGTTTGCGCAAACAAACCTCGCAGTGAGCTACGCACCGCGAGGTTTATAAGATCCTGCATGGGCCGGGTCGTCGAAGGCGATGGCGGCCGACGTGAGAACGCGTTGCAGACCGAAGGGCACGAGCCTAGGCAGCCACCGCCGTCCTTCGTCTCGACTCGATACGGAACCCATGAGGCTTGCGATGTTCGCTGCGATGACCGAGCCGATTCTCGCGCGCGAAGCGCCGTTCTTTCGCCTTGGAAGCGAAAACCTCGCTGACCTTGCCCTTCTTCTTGACGATCACATAGCCGCCCTTGGTCATGCTGAAGGGTTTCTTCAGCAGCCCGAGATGATCGAACTTCGTGTTAGGCGGATGCCTGAACGGCTCGAACCATGACGGATGCACGAAATTCGACATCTGGATCCCGTCAACCAGGAAGGTGTCCTCTTCGACCGGGTCACACATTTCGTAGGCGTACTCGGTGCCGTCGGTCGCCTCCGCCCACAGGTTCGCGATCGGATCGATGACCATCTCGAACAATTCATGGGCGGCGGTGACGCTCACGAGTTGGTGGTCCTCGAGCGTGGTCTTGACGAAGATCTTCGAGACCGGCTGCCCGTCCTTTGTCAGGTCGTGATAGCCGAGCGCGCCGGCTTCGTCGGCGTCATCGAAGTATATGAACTGCCAGTCCGAGGGCTTCGGAACCTTGGTGTTGTAGAGCTTCACCGGATAGCCCCAGACCGGCAGAAAGTGCTGGTCGTAACACTTCTGCAAAGCGGCAGTGAGCTTGTCGAACGGCACGCCCAGGTCGACTGTCGCCTTGTTGACGCAGGCGATCGTGACGGGGCCGCCCTGCCCGGCCTGCGCGGCATGGATGGTTGTCATGGCATCCTCGCATCGCATGGGGAAGATCGCTCGAGGATAGCACAGCCCCAAATAACAATCTATAGTTGTATCACTCCTGGCCCGCTTTTTTTTGGCTGAAGGCGCTGCGCAACGCCCGACGGCGCCGTTGACCGCCGCAAGGATTGGCAGTGGCACCGCGCAAAGAGCAAGACGCGATGGTTCAGGCGGCGCCTGCTTGTCGATCTGCGGGCCGAACCTTTTGATCAGTCACGAGAAGTGCTGACCGTCGCCGGCAACGGCCTGGCGTCGTATCGCACGATTACGCGCGAGTGATACCGCGCGTCGAGATCACAGCCACCGCAGCCCCAGCAGGACGAGCCAGCCCAGCACCACCAGGCTCAAGGCCAACAGGCCGAACAGAAGGATGTAGCCGCCGAATGCTCTCATCGCGACATCTCCCACGCCGGTGGAAGCGAAGGTCGGTTCGAAAGGTTGGGAATCGCACTCTACCCTTCGGCGCAAAGCGGCAACAATCCCCGCAAAATACCGCGAGTGTACTGCGGACACGAAGACGGCGTTTCGCTGTCACGGCCTCGCGAGCGTCCGGCTCCGGTAACGTCGTGAGCAAGATATCGCAAGCAAGGGGCATGGCCGTTGAAGCCCAAGATCGGGATCATTCTCGGCACCACCCGCCTTACCCGTTTTTTCCAGAAATGCGGCGCAATGGCTGCGAACATCGCCAAGCAGCGCGACGACGCCGAATTCGTCGGTCGTCGATCTGCGATTATCCGATGCCTTCTTCGAGGAACGAGAGATCGCCGATGTTAGCGTCGCCGAAGAGCGCAATCGCGTTGCGCTGGGGCAAGAAGATGGCGGAGCGCGCTGCCTAAATCCTCGTGACAGCAGAGCACAATCACGGCCTGCCTGCCGCGCTCAGGAATGCACTAGACCATGCCTATGCGGAATACGATCGCGAGCCATACTTCGTCGGCGGCAAGTCGGTCGCTCCAATGCTGGAAAATCTGTGTGGTGGGCAAATGTCCTCAAGGCCGAGCGTCAACCGGCAACGCATCCGATCGCCGTTCGCGCCTGATCGCTCGATATCCCCGACGCTTCGCCCACTAATGGGATGGTTTGTGCTTCGGCTTTTCGCCGATCTTTTCTTTCGTCTTGACAACCTCATCGAGGCGATTGCCGTCGTCGGACTCGAGACCTTCTTCGCGTCCGGGCATTCCTTCATTGCTCGCCGTCAATAGTTGTCGCTCGTCCTGCTCCCACGTGTTGAGCGCTTTCTTTTGCTCATGCCGGGACAGTGTTTTGTCTTGAACAACTTCCTTTGGCTTATCGAATTGAGCTTCCGGGTGATCAACCTTGTCCTTCGCCTTCAACTTGTCAGCCATTGGATGCCTCCCTTGCAAGCAGGACGTCCAACACAACGATTTGGCGAGTCTAAAGTTCCGCCCGCGGGTTGCGCCGCGCCGCCTTCCCCGCAACGGCAATGATCGAAGCTTTCGACGATTGCGAGCGGCCCATAGTACAGCCTCAGAAACTCCTGTTTGGCTTTGGTCCATTCGCTCGATTCGCGTGGAAACGTGGCGATTTGAGCCCGCAGCCGATGACGCTTCCTGGTAGAGCCTCAGCTGCGCCTCGCGCACGGGCCTGATGAATTCACTTTGGGACGTTAGCCAATAACGCCAACCGCCACGGCGACCACGGCGACGCTAGGCGCAATGAGATCCGTCAGCCTGAAAGCCATGCCAACCTCCGAGGTCGAGGACGCTGAGGACGCATTCGCGCTCAGCAGGCTCTCACGTAGTATCCATCGCCGTTGTGAAATACCTGCGTGCTGTATCCGAGGCTGCCGGCCTCGTATGCGATCTCGTTGGCGCGCCGGATCGTGGCGTACGGGCCAAGGGTGCCGCAGGCCTGGGCGAGTTGGAGGGATGCCGCCCCGCGCTCAGCCGCGTCGCCCTCCGTCGCGCTCGCTGGGGGCGCGAGTCCGAGAAATGAGCTGATCACGCCCACGAGCACAGCGGACATCAGGCGGGTGCGGAACATGATGAGACTGTCCATGGAGCCCTCCTTTGCCGCTGCCGCGGCCTCGCCGCGGCGGTCGCACGCTCTTGAGAGTAGCGCCTTCGTCGTCGGGGGGATGTGATGGCCATCACGCCGAGGATGTCGAACACAGCGCATCGAACGCCGTTGCGCGGCCATGGCGCACGCACCCGCCGTTTCGACCCTTCAGATCGCCTTCAAGCGCCACAAAGAGAGAGGAGTCACGGCTCCCTTCTCTTGCGCGGCCGCCGAGGTCCAGGAACATTCGGATGCGGCAAGTGTTGGCCTCCGCGGAAACTTTGTGAAAGCAATATCCAATGGCTTACAAGCGTCTTGTCGCCCTTACTGTCGCGGCCATCATGGTCACGGCGTTCTCCGTGCTGCCCGTCGATGCGCGTGCGAAGAAGAAAACGAAATACCGGGCCGATACGACGACGCTGTCGCTCGACGGCCGCAACACCGGGCGGGCGCGGACTTGCGGGTTCGACACGTTTCTCTACGACGGGTTAGGCGTGCCGGTCGGCCCCTATTGTCACTGAGCTCTCGCGCTCGCGTGCTCCCCAGCGGCTTTGCCATCGCTGAGCAATTTGTCCTGGCTCCAGCCGCCGAAGGGGCAATAGTGCTTACATGACGCCGCCGTGCGCAGCCTCGATCCCACAGTCGCGAATCTCATCTGCAACGATCGAAGAGAGCAGCGCATGTCCGGTCGGCGCCGGCTTCGCCAAGTCGAAGTCCGCTTGTCATCAAATCTTCGTGCTTGTGTCGAGCGGGTTTGCAACGCGGCGAAGCGAAAGCCGATCAAACCGGCTCGAGCCGGTAGCAGGCTGCCGCCGAACCTGCCACGCCGTCCCGATCCTCGATCTGCGGGGTGTCGACGGCCGCGGCAGATCGACCTTTCATCACGTTGGATCCGGAACGAGCTTGACGTTCCGCGCGGTTGATGTACTTCCAATATACCGGGGATCGGGGCGAGGCTTGTTGGAGTAGCGCCGTGCCCGCGTCCCAATATGCTCATCCAGAATTCGGCCTTCTCTGTCCGACTCCGCGGTTTCGCCGCAGGCTGCACTTGGCGCTGGCCGGTCTCGTCGTCGGCGCGCTTGGCGTAGGCGTCATGGCCGCGCGTGACGGCACCAAGCCGGATACAGCCGCGACCGGTACCGATGTGGCGTTCATCGCCGGGACGATACCGGGCACAAGCCCGTCGCCATCCTCCGCCGCCGTCGGATCGCGGACTGCGGCGTTCGAAGGCGCGCAGGCGGCCGCGGACAAGCCGGCCTGCGTCGGCGACATCCGGTCCGACGCCAACTGTTTCTCGGTCAAGCCGCGCAAGCCGCGCATGGTCCGGGTTGCAACCGATCGCCCGGCGATCGCCGCCGTTGCCATAGGCCGCAGCAGCGGCACCGTCATGATCGATACCGCGCTTCCTAGCGCCGTCCGCCCAGGCGACATGGCAAAGGCGAGCGACGCCGAGGTTGCAGCCGCGAGCGCGGTCGGACCCGAGAAGCCCGCTGCCACGCCCAAGAAAGCGAAGAAGACGGCGAAACGGCAGTACCAACGCCGCGATCCGTACTGGTACGGCGCTCCGTCCTGGCGCGAGGTCGAGTACCAAAGGGGCGGATACGGTCGCGGAGGCTTCGCGCGCAATTTCTGGTAGGGCACGCGCCGACCATCAGCGTCAGCGAAAATCCGGGCCGGATGCTATCCGGCGTCGCAGCGCGCCGATTGCCCAGCGATCAGGCCCGGTCGCGCAGCTGCAGAATCGGGTTGGCGCGAGGAGCCGTAGGACGGCCTTGGGATGCCCGCGCGTTCACGCATCATCATTTCCAGAAGGCCAACGAAAACGGCGGCGTTCGCCAGGCCGAAAATGGTCAGCTCCGTACTGGTTGGAAGATGGCCGAACTGGTTGTACTGCCCCTCGCGAAAGATGTGCACGTAGAAGCAATAGCCAAGAAAGGCGAGCCACAGCGCCCAACGTGAGGCGCGCAACAGCTGCCACGTCATCCTGCCAGCGCTCATGCGGCTCTACTCCAGACGAACAAGCCGACTATAGCGCGATCCCTGGGATTCGACAGCCCCCGGCGGCAGGCGATTCACTTCTTCTTGCGCGTAGTCGGCAACGATCCCCAGGCTGGGACCGACGCTATCCGCTGACGCCGAAGAAGCCGCCCAGCACCTCGGCAGTTTGTTCGGGAACCTCTTCCGGGAAAAAGTGGCCGGCGTTGAGCCGATGTCCTTGAACATCATCGCTCCAGGCTTGCCAAAGCGCGATCGGTCCGGACTCCGCGACGTACCAGGTATCGAGCGGCCCTTGCGCCCCCCACATGGCCAGGAGCGGACACACGATCCGACGACCGCGCGCGCGATCCGACTTGTCATGCTCGCGGTCGATCGTCGCGGCGGCGCGGTATTCCTCGCAGATGGCGTGGGCGTGGTCGGGATCTCGAAGCGCCTCCACATAGGCGGCACGAACCTCCGGCGGGAACACAGCGGCGGGAGATCCCCAACCCCCGAGTGCACTATCGACGATGGCTTCAGGAACCGCCGTCAGGATGCGCTCCGGGAGCGGCTGCGGCTGCGCGAGCAACGACCAGGGCCAGTAGCCCAGCGCGAACCTGGCATCGGCCCGCTCCCACACGGTCTCCGTCGGCAGGATGTCGAGCACGGCAAGCCGGTCGACACGATCGGGATGATCGAGCGCCATGCGATAGGCAACGCGGCCGCCGCGATCATGTCCAGCGACCGCGAAGCGCAGGAATCCAAGCCGTTCCATCACGGTCACCATATCGCGCGCCATGGATCGCTTGGCGTATGGGGCATGGTCCATCGCGGAGGCCGGGCACGCCGCTGCGCCCGTAGCCGCGCAGATCGGCACAGATGACCGTAAAGTTGCGAGCCAGCAGTGGGGCGACGTCGCGCCACATCAGGTGCGTCTGGGGAAAGCCGTGCAACAGCAGGACCGGCGGACCAGACCCGGACCAGCGCACGAAGATGCCGGTCTCCGCCGTCTCGATCGTGGCCGGCGTGAAGTCATCCATCATGTCAGGTCATGCGCGTTGCTCGGGATGGCGGCTACGGTATACGACCCTCGTCGCCGGTGCGACCGGCCGGCTTCCCATGGTGGCGTCCGCTGGCGACTTATGATTCAATCTGCGCGCGCCCGAACGGGCACGAGACGACCGCGGAACCGGGCAACAGGTTCCTTCTTGGAGGATATCCATGCGCTTTGCTTTCGCGCTGATCGCGCTCGGCCTTGTGGCGGGCCTGCCGGCAACGACGCGCGCGCAAACCTGGGACGAATATCGGCCGGCCGGCATCGGATTCCGCATCGAAATGCCGGGCAAGCCGAAGCTCGAAACGCAGAAAACAAAAGCCGGCAATACCGCCTATCAGGCGATTGTCGGTTTTCGGGACATGGCGTTCCTGGCGATCTACGGCACGAAGGATGAAAAGAGCCCGCTCGACACCAACACACTGCTCGATGCCGTCGCCAAGGGCATGACCGAGGGCAAGACCGTGCTGAGCTCGAAAGCGGACATGATCGGCGGCTATCCGGCCCGGCGCATTCTGATCGAAGACGCCGACAAGGACAAAATCGAAGCGAGGATCGTTTTCGCCGACAACCGCCTGATACAGGCGCTGTTTGTCGGACCTGCGGGCAGTCCGCTGGGACGGCGGTTCCTGGATTCATTCGCCATCGTCGATCCGAACTAGAGAAGTTTCCGCGTATAACCGACACGCTCCACGCCAGCCGGCATCGGAACGATGCAGGCTGGGCCGCGTTGGAGACTAGATGTTTTTCTTTTTCTCAAATGGGTTTGGCTTGGTCGGCTCGATCATCGTGTCGATAGCGGTGACACTCCTCCTCCTGTACGCGTGCTCCGGTCCCTAGACGGGTCTAACCGTCAGTCGGTGCAAAGCTGCCACGGCTCGCGCCTCTAAGCCCTTGACCGGCTGCAAGTCCCGGCTCGGGTGTGGCCGAAGGGATACGGCGTCGCAAAAAGGAGCGCTTCGGGCGAATTGCATGTATTGGCGGTCACGCGCAACCCCTAAAAACAACGGCTTGGCGCGGCGTCCCGGCGTGCGGGATGCCGTTCATCACCCTCGACGGTGCGCGATGCAGGCCGTTGTCTCGAGAGATCCGGCCGAGGCGCGGTGTTCGCCTGCTCCGGTGCATTCGCGCTCGCGGTCCTGTTGATGCTGATCCCGGTCCCCAAGGCCGGCGCGGCAAGGTTGGGCGGTCCCTACTTCGTCGACGACGCCGAGATCGGAAAGGTCGGCTCCTGCGAGGTGGAGTCCTGGAACTCGTCGGCGGGCAACGGCGACCGCATCAGCGTCTTCAGCCCGGCCTGCGTGGTCAACTTTGGTGCGCCAGTCGAGCTAGGCACCAACCTGGTAAACGCGCGCTCCGACGGCGACGGCATTTCGACCATTTCGCTCACGGCCAAGACCGTGCCGATCCCGATCGGACCGAGCGGTTTCGGTCTGGCGCTATCGGGCGCTGTGGTCTACGACCCGTTCCGACACGCCGCCAACGGCGCGATCTTCACCGTCCCGGTGACGTTCGATTTGAGCGAGAAGCTGCGGCTCAACATCAACGTCGGCGCGCAATACAACGCCGACCCGGCCGTGCTCTTCGCCACCGGCGGCGTGGGCGTCTCCTGGAATTTCGCGGACCAGTGGAGCATCATTTCGGAGGTGTTCGCGATCGTCGGTCCCGGCACGACCAACCCGCGCTTTCAAAGCGGAATTCGTTACAGCCCCACCAAAGATGTGGACTGGGACGTCATCTATGGCCGCAACCTGACCGGCGAACAAGCCAACTGGATCACGCTGGCGCTCACCTTCAGAATCGGCGACCGGTGACCGGCGACCGCTTGTGCACCAGCCGCCGGCTCGGTGCGGCCGGACGCGCGCACTAATCCGTCCCGCCGGGGTTTGCGCCAAGGATGCCGGCCCGCAGTCGCTCGATGGTTCGCAGCGCTTCGGCCGCTTCTCCGGACGGTCGCTTCCTCTCCGAGCGCGACCTTCATCTCCTCCGCCAGGTTGGTCGCGTCGTCGAGCCCGCTCTCGATCGCGCTCGCCAGGTTCTGATCGATCGCAGCGACCCGTCGCAAGACGCACATCAGGATGCCTTGGACAGCCATCAACTCCGAAGCAATGAGATTGGTGTCGGCGTCCGCGTCCATGCGCTCCTCCATTATATCGCCGGCCGGCCCGCTAGGACTTGCTGTCGGGAAGGTCCGAGAACGACACTTTCATGATGCGATCAAACTTGCCGTTGCAGACTTGCACCGACCGTGCACCCACGACTTTCCGAGAAATTACCGTGGGTCGCGATCAATTCACGCGTAAACGTGACGGCGTAGCCGCGCGCTTCTTCTCGCTCGGAAGCGAGACGCCGTTCTTGTCGTCGATCATCTTGTCATCCGCCAGGTCGAAGAAAAACTTGAGCATCGCTCATCCTCCTCGCCTCTGTCCTTTTCGGGCTCATGCCCTCAACTCGCGGCCGCTCCAACCGTGTCCGCCATCGCCGCCCCGCGTTGGCCGAGCGGCCGTTCGGGGCCGGTCGTGGAGTTGCGGGCGGTCTGATGCTCGACCTCGGAATTGAGTTCGGCGCCGACCAGGATGACGATGGAGGAAACCCACATCCACATCATCATGCCGATGGCGGCGCCCAGCGAGCCATAGGTCGCATCGTAGTTTGCGAAGTTCGCCAGGTACCACGACAGCAACGCCGAGCTTGCAAGCCACGCGACTGCGGCCGCCACGCTTCCTGCCGAAAGCCATTCCCAGCGAGGATGTTGCCGGCTCGGACCGAAACGGTAGAGCACGGCCAGACCGAAGATCACCACGAAGAGCAGCACTGGCCAGCGCAACAGGCGAAGCAGCATCTCGGTCCATCCGCCCAGACCGACATAGGACAGGACGACAGGCAATACCACGATCGCCCCGACAGCGGTCAGGATGGCCAGGAGGCCTCCCGCGGTCAGGATCAGAGAGAGGAAATTGAGCTTGATGAAGCCGCGCTTCTCCTTCTCGTCGTAGATCACATTGAGCGCGTCGATGAGCGCCTTCATTCCGGCATTGGCGCTCCAGAGCGCCAGCGCCAGACCGAACGCGAATGCGAAACCAAGCTTGGTTTCGCCCTTCGCGGCGATACGGTTCACCTGCTCCTGGATGATCTCCACCCCACCTCCCGGCATCAGGCCGCTGACAAGCGAGAGGTGTTCATTGATGGTCGACGCTTTCGCGAACAGACCATAAAGCGACACGAAAGCGGTGACCGCAGGAAACAACGCGAGCAATCCGTAGAACACCACACCCGCCGCGACCGCAAGGAGACGGTCCTCGCCGATCTGGCCATAGGTACGCCAGAAGATGTCCTTCCATCCCGGCCAAGGGATTTGCCACGGCGCGCTCGCCCGTCGACCTCGATCATCCTCACGGGCTCGATCGTGCTGGACGCTGCGCGGCTCGTCCGTACTGCGAGTGGCTCCGAATGCACCGGTTGCAGGACGCCCGCCATCCGACAGACGAGCCGTCGGATCGGATTTGCCTGCGCCCAATGGCCGCCGGGTCGCGGCAATCAGGGAGAGCAAAGCATAAACAATGAGAGGCTTGATCAGGTCGCCCGAGCGCCCCTCCCGCCCACCCGGCTTGCGCGCGGCCGCGACTGCGCGCACCGCCGGCATCTAGCTTCCCGCCCTTCGGCGTGGCGGGGCCGGAGCCACAACTCCGAGTGGTGCTAGGTCCGGCACTTTTTTGCCGATTCGGCAGCAGCGAACGTACTCCGATTGAACAGCAAGGCTCATGGAAAAATCCGGTCGCTCGCTAGCGGGCTGCGAACCATATGCACGAACCGAGGGCGCGCTCGACATGAGCTCACTCGATCCAAGTTCGGATGAACGCGACGCTTGGGCGCGACGCGCCCATTGCCGTTCGGAACGTCTATAAAATTCCACGGGATAGGTCGTCATGGCCGGGTCACTTCGCCTCCGGTTTGCGTGGCTCCTGATTGGGGCGGCACGGCTGACTCCCCCGACGGGAACCGCCGCATCGGTCAACGTGCAGCGCCGGCCACCGTTCCGGGGCGGCAGATGTTAATTTTCACGGCGTACGCACCGTGTCGGTCCTCGCTCAGGGAAAATCCCCTGCGGCGCGCGGCCATTCTTGACCGACGGGATCAGATCCTGCCGGGGTCAGCGTGCCGCATATCCTGCTGCAGGTGCGCGCGTTTCTTCGCTTGATGACGTCCGATGAGACAGCCCGCCGCCGCGCCGATGACGCCGTGATGGCCGGCATAGTGGCCGGCGACACCGCCGACGACCGCGCCTTTCAGACAACCCCTTGGCTGAGGCCGGCGTCACCAGCGCGGACAGCAGCAAGACCGGCAATACCCACGGTGTTCTCATCTCGATTCTCCATCGACAGGGTGACGCTCTAATGACTTGCGGATGAACTTGTTCCACCCTCTGCTGACAGCCGCGCGTGCCCGACGCAAAGTGGTATGCTCGCGACAGGCGAAGGTCGAACGTGACCGCGAGCGACGGGGCGCCACGCGTGCCCGTAAAGTTTGGCGGCAAGGGGTGGCAACGATGGAGGTCGGATTTCTCGGCACCGGCCGGATGGGCAAGGCCATGGCGGCGAACCTGCTCAAGGCCGGACACCACGTGCGGGCATGGGACAAGGCGACCGAGCCGTTGCGCGAGCTTGAACGTGCCGGCGCCGAGATTGCCGCGAATGCGGCAGATGCCGTGCGGGGCGACGCCATCATTTCGATGCTGCCGAACGATGCCGCGCTGCGCGAGGTGTTCATCGACGGCGATCTGCTGCGACACGCGTATCCTGCGATAGTGTCCGTCAACATGGGAACCGTCTCGCTCGATTGCGTTGACGAGCTGGTGGCCGCCCACAGCGCCCGCAACATTCCCTATGTCGCGGCGACCGTGTTCGGACGACCCGACGTCGCAGCGGCCGGGAAGCTCAGCATCATGGCGGCGGGCGACGCGGCAGCGATCGACCGCGTGCAACCGTTGTTCGACGCCATGGGCCAGAAGACCCATCGGGTCGGGCCGGAGCCGCGTCACGCCAACATCGCCAAGATCGCGGGCAATCTCATGGTGGCCTGCGCGATCGAGGCGATCGCGGAGGCCGCGGCGCTGCTGCGCAAGTTCCAAATGCCCGCGCCCGACGTGCTCGACGTCATCATCACGTCCCTGTTCAACGTGCCGGTCTATCAGGGCTACGGCCGCGCGATCGGCGGCCAGCAATACGTGCCGCCAGGTTTCGACCTTGTTCTCGGCATGAAGGACGTGAACCTCGCGCTCAAGGCGGGCGAGCAGGCCAACGTGCCGCTACCCTTCGCCAGCGTCTTGCGTGACGCGTTTCTCGATGCCATCGCCAACGGCGATGCCGACAAGGACTGGTCGGCGATTGCGCGCGTGGCGGCGCGCAAGGCCGGCCTCGGCGACTGAACGACTGCAAAGCGACGAACAACAACGTCAAGGGAGCGAAACCGATGTATTGGAGGACGATATTTCGACACGCGTTCGCAGCGGCCGCGCTGGCGCTGCCGGCTCTGCTCGGCCCGAATGCGGTGCGCGCGGCCGAACCGATCAAGATCGGATTTTCCATGCCCTTGACCGGCGGCCTCGCCTCCAACGGCAAGGCCATCCTCGCCGCCTACCAGATGTGGGAAGAGGACATCAACGCCAAGGGCGGCCTGCTCGGCCGGCCGGTGAAGCTCGTCTACTACGACGACCAGAGCAATCCCTCGGTCGTGCCCGCGATCTACGCGAAGCTGTTCGACATCGACAAGATCGACGTGGTGTTCACCAGCTACGGCACCAACCTGTCAGTGCCCTCGATGCCGGTCGTGATCCCGCGCAACTACGTGCTGCTGGGATTGTTCGCCCTGGCCGTGAACAGCGAGTTCAACTACCCGTACTATTTCTCCATGTTCCCGGCGGGGCCGGATGCCGTGCGCGAATTCTCGCGCGGCTTTTTCGAATTGGCCAAGGAGCAGGGTCTGCAGACGGTCGCCATCGCCGGCGCCGATTCCGATTTCGCCAAGAAGGCGGCGGACGGCGCGCGGGAAAACGCGGCCAAGATGGGGTTCAAGATCGTCTACGACCGGAGCTATCCGCCGAACACCGTCGACTTCGCCCCGATCGTGCGCGGCATCCAGGCGAGCAATCCGGATTTCGTCTACATCGCGTCCTATCCGACCGAGACGGTCGGCATAGCGCGGGCGGCGAACGAAATCGGGCTGAAAACCAAGCTGTTCGGCGGCGGCATGGTCGGATTGCAATACGCCGCCATCAAGACCCAACTCGGCGAGTTGCTCAACCGGATCGTCGACTACGATTTCTACGTCCCGGAGCCCACGGTACCGTTCAAGGGCATCGAAAGCTTCCTTGCCCGCTACCAGGCCAAGGCGCCCTCGATCGGCGCCGACCTGCTGGGCTATTTCATTCCGCCCTTCGCCTACGCGAACGGCCAGGTGCTGGAACAGGCGGTGACGGCGGTCGGCAGCCTCGACCAGAAAAAGCTCGGGGAGTACATCAGGACCCACAGCTTCGATACCATCGTCGGCAAGGTCGAATATGCGCCGAACGGCGAGTGGAAGAACCCGCGCGTGCTGTGGGTGCAGTATCAGAACGTCAAGGGAAGCGGGCTCGATCAGTTCAAGAAGCCGGGCACGCAGGTGATCGTCTACCCGAAGGATTTGGCGTCGGGGCGATTGCTGCTGCCGTATTCGGAGGGACGCTGACGGCACGCGCGCCGCGCGCGGCTTTCCGCCTGCGGTTGTGACCGGAACCGGCGCGTGGAAGCGGTCGCTAGGCGACCAACCCGCGGCGTTCGCCGTTGCGCACGCGGCCGGCACGCCCCGGTTCCCTGACGGCGCGCTTCGTCTCGGTGCCGCACCAGTCGCACATGTAGGTCACGTCGACCAGGCCGTCGGTGAACAGAATTGGCTTGCGGTCCACGGCTGCCATCCGGTGTTGACAGCCAGCACAGGTTGCCGCCGGTTCTGTGGGATAGTTGGCCATCCCTCCAGTTAGGACCAAGATCGTATCTGTTTGGTAAATTCCGCCCGAGAATCGGTCGGCCAAGCGACAGCGTCGTTCTCTTGCCATCCTCCATGGCGCGGCCGCAGGGCCGCCGGAGCGCGGTCCTGGAACTGCGGTGCTGAAGCTGGCACACTGGGAAATGCAATACCAAGACGGAGAAAGCCCATGGCAGCACGCATCCGGCACATCGCACTGTCGGTGAAGGACATCGACGCGACCGCCGACTTCTATGAGAAGGCGTTCGGCCTCAAGCGCTCGCCGAAATCAGAAGGGCCGACGGCCTATCGCGTCTACATGAGCGACGGTGAAATCAACCTAGCGCTGCTGCAATACAAGAGCGAGGTCGGCTCCGGGATCAAGAAGCCGGGCGAATTCGTGGGCATCCACCACTTCGGCTTCCAGTGCGATGACCTGGAGCAGCAACAGAAGCAGATCGAGAAGGCCGGCGGCAAATTCTTCTTCGATCTCGGCGACCCTGATGACGACGACTTCGAGCGCAAGTTCAGGGATCCGAACGGCATCATCTTCGACATCAACTGGAAGGGCTGGAGCATGACCGCCGGCAAGGTCAAGGCCAAGTCGGCCGCAGCCCGCAAGAAGGTCGGCAAGAAGACCGGAAAGCCCGCCAAGGCCGCCAAGAAGGGCAAGACGAACAAGAAGAAATAGCGGTGATCGTCAGAGGGGACGAATGGCCGGACGTGAAGCCGGTGCGAACGCGCTACCATCGGCCAAGTCCTGGCGTTCCCGCGGGCCCGCATCGCCCCAGAATGGGGCAGATCCAAATGCCGGGATCCTTCGGCACGGCGGCGTGCCGGCTCGCGTGGACCACCTCGTAGCTCCAAGCTGCGCACAAGGCCGCGAAGGCAACGATCCACCCCAGGTCCTTCAAACGCCATGTACGCGGCACAACAGGCCTCGCTAATTCCACCGATCGTGATGCACGCGCGTGGGCTTCGTCGCCTGGAGGCGATCCCCCGCCGGGAACGCGCCGGCTCGGGCGTTCCAGCCTACCAATAAGTCCAGAACAGCAGCCCCGCTATTGCAAGGGCGGCCGCCACTGCCGCGATCGCGGCCAGATAACCTTCCATAGGGGCTTTAACCGTCTCAGCCGACGACCCTCGCGTGGGTCACATCAGGCTATCTAGTCTTCCGTCCCTCACTTTGATTTGCTGATGTTGCTCAGTTCGTCCGGTCCCGGCACGCGACCGGCCTGGCTGGCCGGCAGTGCGCGCAACCGGCAACCACCCTCGGCCTCCCGCTCTGGCTAGAACAAGCAGCCCCAAAGCGCGATCGCCAGTAAGCACAGCTCGGCAGGTGGTCTGCGTTTCCACGCTTTCTTCCCCGGAAGCGTTTCGACATAGAGCTTCCAGTAAGTCGGGCGCACCGCCAACGGCGTACCGGAGGCAGCGTTGACCCAGGTGCCCTCCATGAGCTTGCACGGATAAGGCAGCAGATAGTCATGGTCAGAACCATCGGTCACGCGCACTTGCACCGCCACCCCGGCGGGCGCCGTCTCAATTTTCTTCCAGTAAATCTCGATCCGACTGCGGGGCATCTCGCGACGTTTGTGTCCCAGCGCCGCTGAACCGCGCGTGAACAGGATTCAGACTCCGCATGGAACCAGCGGTGTTCAGGAATGCCGATTGCCGCGAGGGATCGCCATCCCGCTCCGGCATTGACGTGTCGGGCCCGGCCGGCAAATCTGACATTCCAGTCTGGCATTCCGGACACAGCAGCACGAAGGTACAGGCTTCCGTGGACGGCGATCCGAATCGGTTGGGCGCGCTTTGGGCCGGAGGCTATTCGATCGCCGAGCTGTGGGGCCACAGCGAGCCGGTTACGCGGAACACGTCTTCAGTCGAAGCCGCCCATGGTCTGTTGTGGGGCATCCTCAGCATCGTGGAATATCAAGTCAGCAAGGGCGCCGGCCACCGTTACCTGCGCGAGCGCCTGTGGGCCGGCGACTGGATCGCCATCGGAAACCTGGAACCCAAGGGGTCGCAGCCAGAGCTCTGCCGCGTGCCGAAGATCAAGGACGCGAAGTTCGGGCGCAAGGTTTCCGCCATCGGCGACGGGACGCTCAAATATACCGGCGTGCGGATCGTCCACGCTCAATTCGATGCTGATCCGCTCGTGTAACTCGGTGGCGTAAGTCAACCACCACCGAGGCCGGACCGGCCGCATTTTCGCGAGCGGAGAAAATGCTGCCGCAATGTTTGCTAGGCTGCGCAGCCATGAAGCTCGGGATGGCGCTCATTGCCGGCACCGTGATGCTGCTGACGGGATGCGGCGTCGCAGATCAGTACTCGGCCCTGCCGAAGGTGTTCCGCGAACCCAGCGTAGAACCACCCCCGCCGGAACCCGAACCCGACGTCAAGGAACTGGTCCGCGTCGGCGCTGATACATTATTTACGGGCCATCCCAGTGCTCTCGAGGTCTCTCGACCTCACCGCATCGCGGGACGGCGTTTTGACGTGTGCGTAAAGGCGGTGGTTCCAGGGGCAGTAGACGGCCAGCCACGGCCGGTTACCGTCCTCGTGACGATCGAGCACGGGAAGCTGGCCGATCGCCATCGCGCCACGGCGCAAGACCGCTGCGCGAGAGATAGCTACGAACCCGTGACGCCTTAGCGGCGTTTCCAGGCTGGAATGCCGGTGATCGCAGCGGAGCATGCGCCGCGGTCAAAGTACCGTCACTCATGCGACGGAACCGCTGCGGACCGGAGCCGGAGCGGTTCCCAAGGTAGGTAACGCACGACGCTGCCAAAGCAGGAGAAGCGATGACAAAACTTGCGCTGTACGTTCCGCTGCAGGCGAAGCCGGGCAAGGAGAAGGAGGTCGCTGACTTCCTGCGCTCCGCCCTCCCCTTGGTGAACGCCGAGCCGGGCACGATCTCGTGGTTCGCCATCCAAGAGGGGCCGTCCGCATTCGCGATCTTCGACACATTCGACGACGAGGCCGGGCGCGACGCGCATCTCAACGGGAAAGTGGCGGCGGCCTTGATGGAAAAGGCCAAGGCGGGCGATCTGTTTGCCAAGACCCCGGAGATCTACAAGCTGGAAATTCTCGCGGACAAACTTCCAAAATGAGCGGCCGCCGGCGCTAGTCGGCGCGATCTCAGCTGCTACACAACAGACGACGCGTGTTCCCGATCGGATGGACGCCGGACCAGAAAATGGCCCGACGCCAAACGGACTGGTACGCGGTTCCGCCGATGCTTGGCGATCTCCCGGCGTGGCCGCTCGGCCTTATCGCTTCGGCTCTGATTTGTCCGAAGCAGAGTCGTCCGAGCCGCTTTTCTTGGGGTTCAGTTCCCCGAGAGCGGTGTCGAGAGCAGCCAATCCGGCCGCGACGACCGCAGCGGTGGCCGCTTTCTTCGCCACGTGCTTGAGTTTCGAGCTCGCCCGGCGGGGTGTCATCTTCTTGGCTTTTCGGGCCGTCTTCGCTTTCGTCGTTTTCCTGGCCTTCGATTTGGCGGCCGCACGCTTCGATGTGGACTTGGCCGTCTTGGACTTGGCCGTCTTGGACTTAGTCTTACTCTTAGTCTTGGTCTTCGACTTCCCGCGCTTGACTGCCTTCTTCATGATGCCTCCTGCCTGAGTCGACGGCCCAAACATTACATTGGCTCATCTTTTCAGCTGACTCGCAAGGGAGGCGACTTGACGCAAGCGCACAATCGCGTTGAGCGCTTCAATTGAATGCCGGCTTCACCCCACGCGCTCGGCGCGGGGCAAAGACGACATGTCGCCTGTTGATGGATTTGCCCTCGGCAATCGCTCGGGGGCAGATGATCCCGTCTAAAAGCTCTGCAGATCGCTCGGGATCACGGTCCCCGCGTCGTCACACCATCAGATCGAAATGATTGAAGACCGTGGAGAAATCATAGGGCTGTTGGACGATGCCGCTGCTGTCCGGCGACGCGTAGTGGGCGCCAGCAGAGTTGCCGTTGTCCCGTGCCACCGACCACATCGACAGCCGCACGACATTGCTGTCGGTCTGAGCGTAGTCGAGTAGTGCTTGCGCGTCCGCGAGGGTGAATACCTCGGAAGCGACATCGTTGACACCGATCATCGGCGTGATGCCAATCTTTGCGGACAAGCCCAGGCTGCTGATCTGCGCTTCGGTCGCGATGGCCGCCTGTATGGCATTGAGCGCCATCCGGCCGCCGTTGTCGACCGATGGCCCGTAATCCATCGCCATGATGTTGACGACGTCGATCTTGACCCCGTCATGCTTGGCGCTCGCCAGGAGATTGAGCCCGTCGGCGGTCAAGCCGGTCGGCAAAACCGGCAGCGTGTAGGAGATCGTCAGGCCGGGATTGGCGGCTTGCAGTCCCGCGATAGCGTGATCGCGCAGCGTGATCGAATGCTGGTCTTGCACCGCTGCCCCCTCGATGTCGAAATCGAGCGAGTTCACGTGGTAGCGGTCGATCACCGACTGGTATTCCGCCTGCAGGCTCGCGGCACTGCTCGCGGTCAGAGCAGCCTCCTGGCCGGCAGCGCCGCCAAACGAGATCGTGATGTGGCCGCCTGCCGCCTGGACTGCCTGCACTTGCGACAGGATCGTCGTGCCGTTGGCCAGAGTATCGTCGGTGATCGCGCCTGTGCCCTGCCAGCCGATGCCCTGGTCGGAGCCGAGCACGAATGCGAGCGTAAAGTTCTGGATTCCGGATGCCGCGGAGATGGCGGCCAGATTGGCGGCCGCCGGCATGGCCATGTCGATGTAGGGGCTGAACTCGTGCGTGTGATTCCCGTCACCGGGAACGATGGACGGGGTCGTATGCACCGAGATCGGATTGGTCTCGGCGGACGAGCCTGCCGCATCCAAGGCCGCCACCGAGAACGTGTAGGTCGTATTCGCCGTAAGATTGGCGACGGTGTAGCTGGTACCGGTGACGGTCGCGATCTGGTGATCGTTTTCGAAGATCGCGTAGCCCGTGACGACACCGTTGCCGGGTACGATCGATGCGTTCCAGCTCAGGATCGTCGCGCTGCTCGACGTTGCGACCGCGGCAAGACCGGTCGGCACCGTGGGAACGGCATGCGACGGATCGACCGCGGCGAGCATGGTCCACGGCTGTCCGTGCGCACCGTTGTAATGAGCCGGATCGTTCCCCTGCGTCCACCAATTTGCCTGGTAGATGATGCCGTCTTCGATCGTGGTCATACCGGCGGTGTAGACGTTGCCGGCAGACCAAAGGGTGGGACCTGGGGAAACCGCGCCGGCGATCGCGGTCCATGGCGCCCCGAAGGCGCCGTTGTGGTCAGCCGGATCAGTACCCTGCGTCCACCAATTGGCTTTGTACGTGATGCCGTTTTCCGTCACGGTCATTCCAGCGGTGTAGACGCTGCTCGCCGACCAGGAGTCCGCACCGCCGCCTGGCATGACGGGAGGCTGCGGCGGCACCGGAGGTTGGGGAGGCACCGGAGGCTGAGGCGGCTGCGGCTGCGTTACGGGCGAACCGCCGAGCACGGTTGTCCACTCGCCGATCGCGGATGCGTCCTTTGCGATGATGTTGGACAGATGCAGGTCGTGCAGCGTGGTATGTTGCAGCGTATAGGTCTGTTGATTGGACGGAATTGCGATGACGACCGTCCCGTTGACCTCGCTGATCGTGAATTGGTCGGCCTGAAACCAGCCGAAATCGAGTGTATCGCTGGCAGCGTCGAAATTGACGTTGGTATTGCTTCCCCAATTCCAATTGATTTGGGTTGCCGTCACGGGGCGCCTCCATAAGGCTGGTTTCGGCCGCCCCGCCAAAATCGTTAAGATCTTGGTTCATTTAATTGGCGCCGTCAACCGGCCTGACGATCCCGGCGCGTGCCCCCGACCCGGTCGTTTTTCAGCACAGACGGTGTCGTATGGTCAGCGACCATCCGGCGACGTATGTTTTGCTCCTCCCACCAGCCGCACTCTTCTCATCCAGAGAGGCATCGCTCATGAAGCTTGGGCTCGGCGTGTTAACGCTCGTCAATGTCGCATTGACTTGCTTCGGCGTGTCGATGGCCATGATGTCGCCGATGCTGTTCGACAGTGGCGGCCAGGACGACCAGCTTCTGTGGGCGGTGTTCTGGAGCATCTTTGTTTTCCCCGCCGTTGCTTTGATTTGCGTGTTCGTGCCCTGGTTATTTCTTTGGCTCAAGTGGCCGCGCACTGCTTTGTTCGCAGCTATCATTCCACTTGCGTGGCTTGCCGCCGTCTTCGCCGTGATCTTTATCCGTTACTAGCGATGCGACCGGCGGCCGCCCGACAAGCTCAGGTGCCATCGAGCCGCAGATTTGGGGATGTGGAGAGATCAGCTGCTCAGCAATCGAAAGACGCTCGATCTGGACGAGTCATGGAAAAAATTGATCGAGCCGATCAAGACCCACGCAAAGGAACAGCGCCGAGCAAGCGCGGCCGGGCGCGTAGCCAGACGGCCGTCGCCTAATCGATCGAGATGTTGGCCTCCTTGGCGAGCTTGGCCCACGTAGCCAGTTGGCTCGCCACCAGCGCGCGCATCTCCGCCGGAGTGGTCGCACGCGGGTCGCCACCCATGCCCTCGAGCTTGCTCTTGATCTCGGGAACGGCAATCGCCCGACGCACTTCGGCGTTGAGCTTGTCGACGATGGACCTGGGCAATTTCGCCGGGCCGGCAAGCCCGGTCCACGAGATGACCTCGAATCCCGGAATGCCCTCCTCCTCCACGGTCGGCACATCTGGAAAATCACGCCATCGGCTCTTGCCCGTCACCGCGAGCGCGCGAAACTCGCCCGAACGGATGCGCGGGCTGATCGGCCCCGAGGTGGCCGCGATGAAATCGATATCGCCTTGCAGCAGGCCGGTGATGGCGGGCGCTTCCCCGCGATACGGAACATGCAAGAACTTAGTCTTGGTCTCGTTGGCCATCAGCTCGACGGTGGTGTGCAAGATCGAACCGACGCCGGCGGAGCCGTAGGTCAGGCCAGCGGAATTCTTGCGCGCCTCGTCGATCAATTGCTTTAGCGATTGGAAGCGAGAATCTTTGCGTACACAGATGAGGAATGGATAGAAGCTCGCGACCGAAATCCATTCGAAATCGTCGACCACCTTATAGCTTACGTTCTTGGACAGCGCGCCGTGCGCCGGATGCGCGCTGGGAACGATCAGGAGCGTGTAGCCGTCAGGCTCGCTGCGCGCCACGGTCTCGGCAGCAAGGCTGCCGGCGACGCCGGGCTTGGCCTCGATGATGATCGACTGGCCGAGCCCCTTCGACATCTCGTTTCCCAGGAGTTCTCGCGATGATGTCCACGTTGCCGCCTGGCGGGAAGCCATGCAGGACTTTGATCGGGCGATTGGGGTACTCCTGCGCCGCCGCCGCGCCGGCGAGCACGGCCAGCAAAGCGAGCGCGCCAATGGCTTTCCTGATCATGCTACGCTCTCCTCCGAGATGCCGCCCCTCGAAAGGTCTTGCGAGGCCGCCGCTCACTCCCGCTGGCGCAGATAGTCCTGCGTGGGCGGCGGTCCCCAGATGTCGGTGGGCATGCTCCATACCTTCGGCGCCTGTGGCCGATCGCGATGCCACGGCCGCGGATCGAAGTAGCCGAGCGACTCGTCCAGCATCTTGTCGAGCTCGGTGAACATCTCGACGATCTGGTCGTCGGGATTGCGGTGATAGGTGTAGACGTTGTGGCCTGGCCCGTGCCGGCCGGGTCCCCAGATGATGGGGATGTTCTTGCCGCCAAGGAAGTCGCAGGCGGCCTGGATGTGAGCCCAATCCTTCAACTCGAAAGCGATGTGATGCATCTGCGTGCGCTTGCCGCGCACGAAATTCACGGTGTGATGATCCGCACCGCAGCGCATGAAAACGAACCAGTCCTGGATCCAATCCGACACCCGAAAGCCGAGCACGCGCGTGTAGAACGCGGCGAACTCCTTCGGTTCCGGAACCACGAACGCAAGATGGCCGAGCTTGATCGGCCCGATGCCGGGGACCTGCTGGTTCTTGCCGATCGGCGTCTGAGTGGCGAATACCTCGCAGACCGTCCCCTTGGGATCCTCGAACGCCAGCATACGGGGTATGCCGGGCGTTGGATCGTTGCGCGTCTGGCAGCGCACGCCCTCGGCCTCGACGCCGCGCCGGATGTCGTCGAACTCGGTGTCCGGGGCGACCTGGAACGCCAGCCGCGCGCAACGTGCGTGATCACCCTTTTCGAGCTGTACCGCGAGATCACCAAGCTTGGTCGCAAGAAAAGCGCGGCCGTTTTCCCGCTCGGTCAGTGTCAGACCGGCAATCTGAGTGAAATAGTCGATCTGCCGGTCGATGTCTGGCGTCTCAAATGTCGCATGGCTAATCCGCTTGACGTTGATCATGGAGCACTCCGAACCTTTGATCGCATTGCAGCCGGCGCCCCGAGGGCGACGGCTTTCGCCGGCTACAATGCTCATTCTGGCTGCGGCTGCCAAGGCGTCGAGCTAGCGCTTCTGGTTCACCTGCCTCACGATCGGCCACCACAGGCGCTCTTCGCTGCGAATGAACTCTCCGGTTTGTTCGGGTGTCAAGTCGCGCGTGTAGGTGCCGAGCACCTGAAACCGCTCGATCACCTCGGGCATGGCGACGACCTTGCGGAGGTCTGCATTGACCTTCTGGATGATGAACTCCGGCGTGCCCGCCGGCGCCATCAGCACGATCCATCCGCTCGACACCACGCCGGGCACGGTTTCGTTGATGGTGGGAAGGTTCGGCAAGTTCGGAAGGCGCTGCCGCGCGGCAACACCGAGAAGCTTAACTCCGCCGCCCTGGATGCCCGGTGCGAGCCCGGCCAAACCTTCGAACATGATCGGAATGCGCCCGGCGATCACGTCGTTGAGCGACACGGACGCGCCGGCGGCGTGGACAAACGAAATATTGGCCTTGGCGCGCTCGCGAAACAGTTCGCCCGTCAGGTGCGATTGGCCGCCCCGGTTGGTGGCGCCGAACAGCATCCCATCCGGCGTCTTGTTGGCCAGCGCGATAAGCTCCGCGACATTGCCGGCAGGCACATCCTTGTTGACCGACAGCGCGATGGGCTGCTCGCCCACCATGCCGATCGGAGCGAAGGCGGTCTGGAGATTCACCGGCAATTTGCCTTCCTGTTCGATCGGCAGGACGGTGAACGTCGAGGCCTGCGCCACATACAGACTATAGCCGTCCTTCTCCACTGCGGCTGCCGCCTGCGCGGCGATGAGGCCGCCGGCGCCGGGTCGGTTGAGCACAACGATCTGCTGTTTCCAGATCTGGGTGAGGCGATCGGCGACGACGCGCGTCGCCACGTCCGGGCTGTTGCCGGCCGCAGCGGGTGTGATGAACGTGACCGGTTTGGTGGGATATTCCTGCGCATGTGCCGGCAGGCTCGCCACCATGGCGATGGCGGCAACACACACCGCGCCGAATCTCAATTGTCGCATCCGCATTGGCCGCTCCTCGAGAACAGACTTCACACGTACGCGTCCGGCCGCTTACCCGGACGGAGAGACCAACCGATCCCCAGCATTCGCGAACGTTCTGAACGGGCGTTCAGAAAAAGCACGTTTCCTCAATGCGAACTTTGCCCCGTTGTCAATGGCAGTACGTCACCCTGCTCCGGCAACGCCCGGATGCACACCTGCCTTGATCAATACAATACGAACAAGACCGGCACCGGCAATGGCGGCTTGAAGTGGATCCAGAAGGGTGGCGGCTACTACAGCGAATGCAACAAGCGGCTGAAGGGCTGAACGTCACGAGGCCGCGGTGCACATCAATCGTGGCGATCGCCGCCCCCGCAGCGATCGGCCTGGCGCTTAGCGCGTCTACGCCGCGACGGTGTCCGCCACCGCTACCTGTTCGACCTCGAACCGGTACATTCGCCCGAGCGAATCGCTCGCCCACCAGCAGTCTCGCGCTTCGTCATAGCCGTAGTCGCCGCTGAGGCGCGATGAATCGAACTCGGCTATGGCCGTCGCATCTTCCCAGAGGTCGAAAAGCGGCTGCAGAGGCTGGCGGGCCGTGACCTCACCGTTTTCGGCAAGAATGCAGCGCACAATCTGAAACACGAGGGACCCCCTTGGTTCCTACTCAATGGCGGTGCGGTACACGCGCTTCGTTGCAGAAGTTTGACGGTGCGATGGCGGCGTGGCTCGCCGAGCTGGGGCGACACCCAGATTAATGCCTTGAATTATGACCAATTGCTTTAAGACCGCCCTTTTGTCGCGGGATGAAGCGTCCATGCTGCACTGCGGTGTCAGCCTGCACGAGGCGACTCCCTTTTCGCGTGGAGCACTGCGGCTCGCTCGGCGGGAAGAACCAGCGTGGTCGATGACGATCCTGCACAACGAATCCGTTCGGTCGGCTGGCGATGGCGAACGTCTGAAGTGCAGCGGCGAGTGATGCGGGAAAATCACACTCGAACGATTTCCCTGCAACAGCCGGGGCGAGCCCCAATTCGATCACCCTCGCAGCCAACAGTTCCTGCCGTGAAACCTGCACCGCAGGTTTGCGAAGGGGGGACCGGCCATGTGGATCGTCTTCTATATCGCGACCATCGCATCGCTCAGCGCCTTGGGGCTGGCTCCCAACGTGGTGCCTGAGACGGAAGACGACGATTCGGATGCCTGACGCAGACGTAGCAGCGGCAGCCGGCGATCCCGACGCCACGCTTTCATAATTATGAAATCGCATTGACGAGCAGCACTCTGCTGCTGGCGACAGACCGCCGCGCGCTTAACGCGGGCTCCAGCGACCTTGCGGCTCAAGCTGAGATTGAGCAATCAGGAGCAGCGACCTTATCGCCGCTCATTTGCAGCGATGCCCACGCGTCGCCGCAGAGCAAGCAGTAGCAAACGCTGTTCGCCTGCTCGGTCGTTGTCGGATTTGCCGCGTGTGGTTATCGCCCAGGATGAAGCCCGGCGCTTCGCTCCGGTCGAATGAACAACCAAGTGACGTCAGGCGCGCTTAGTCACGCCATCGGTCGGGCGGGCTCGCCAGCCCTGCTTGTCGCGCCGTGGAAGTCACGGCCCGATGCAGGACCAGCGTTACCCGGATGCATCGCGAAACGAGGCGGCCGAAGAGAACCGATGGGTGTCTCTTTTGCCGCCTGTATTCGCAACACTCAGCCCCTGGCGGCCACCGGCTGCGGATACTTGCCGATCGGAGCCTTGCCGACCGGATACTTGCCGATCGGAGCCTTGCCAACCGGAGCTGCCGGCGGCGGCGGTTCCTTGCGGGGCAGATCGGCGGCGGCGGCGGCGCTCAGCATGGCCACGGATGCAGCCGTAATGGTCAGAATCTTCAGCATGACTATTCCCCTTCGTGTTTGGACAGCATCGCTGCGGAAACCTCGCACGAGGCCACCGAGGGATGCCCCCCTGTCTTCACCATCACTGGCCGAGCGATTTCACGGCTGCATGGTTAAACAAAGATGACCTGAGAGCGTCTGCCACACAATGAAAAAACGCCCTGTTTAACGCACGCCAAGCGCTTTCTCGCCGAGTGTTACACAGACGCCACCCATCGTTCGGCCAACGCGGCGGCACGGCGCGAAACCATGCCTCGATACGACCGATTTGCTCAGTCCGTCTTTGCCGTACGAGTGATGGACGCGGAGCTGTGTCGACGAGATCGACCAGGCGAGAACCGACCAACTCAACGTCACACGCAGAAAGCCCCGGGGTGCTGGCACCCCGGGGCTCTGATCTAGCACTCGGTTAAGAGGCTATTAACGTTTGTCAGTAAGCGCCACCGCCCCAGCGGTAGTTGAAGCCGACGCGCACGATGTTGTCGGTGAAGCGACGGGTCTCCGAGATGACCTGTCCCAGCGCCGGCGTGGCGAGCGTCTGCTCGGTCTTGCCGAGGTCGATGTAGAGGTATTCGAGCCTGGCGGTCCAGCCACCGCCGATGGTCCCTTCGACGCCCGCACCCGCGGTCCAGCCGGCCTTCACATCCTTGAAGGTCCCGGTGACAGACGCGCCGGGGGCGGTGAACGTGGCGGTGTCCTTGACCTGACCGTAGGCGATACCGGCCGTCCCGTAGAGCAGGACGTTGGGCGACCACAGCACGCCCAGGCGGGTGCGCGAGGTGCCGAACCAGGTGAGCTTATGGTCGGTGGTCAGGGTCGTGACGGGAAGCGCGGTGATCTGGAGCGTCGTGCCGCCCTTCTGGCCGGAGGCCTGAAAGTCGGTTTCCAAGCCGAGGACCCATTGGCCGAACTGATAGTTGTAGCCCGACTGGAAGCCGCCGACGACGCCGTCAACCTTCTGCGATTCGGAGAACGTGCCGACCCCGAGCAGGGTCACTTCGTCCTTGGCATGGCCCCAGCTGTAGCCGACGTTCACGCCCCAATAGAGACCCGTCCAGGTATAGACGGGCGGCGGTGGAGCATACGCTGGCCTGGCTAGATCGGCTGCAACAGCCGAGCCGCTCAATGCGGCCAAGGCAACCCCAGCAAGCAAAAGCTTCTTCATTTCGATACCCTCCTGGTTCAGCCCCGCGCGATCCCCCGCCCGGAAAACTGAAACCACTTTACACCCGGTCCAATTCCGAGTCCGTTGCGTTTGAGCAACAGTCGATTTCAATCGTCGGCCGGCGTCGCACGTTCAACGCTTGTGCCACGCCGGCGCTGCGGCCATCGATGCTCCTGCAAGCTCGCACAGGACAGCGCGACACATCAGTTGCGCAAGCAACTTCTTTGCGTTGGCTGATTTGGTCGGAGCCTGTTGCGCCTCGCGCAGACCGACTCTCTGCTCCGCAAAATCCGGCCAAAAATGTTACGGCGGCAATTACCTGTGCGCCGCAGGCGCCTGCCACGCGTCGCGTGCCCGCTTAGCCGTCACAACGTGCTCTTGACGACCCGCCCCGTCGACTCCACCAGCCAGCGTTCGCTCTTGAGCGGCTTGCCGTTGAGCCGCGCCATCAGCCAGTCTGCGACCAGCGTCGGCGGGAATGGACCCAGATTGGCGGCCGGCACGTTGCCCACCGAGTGCCGGCTGTCGGCATAGATCACGAGCTGCCGCGGTCCGCTCATGGCGCGGATCATACGCTCGGTGTGCTCGAGCGGACTGAGCTCGTCGGCTTCGCCGGCCACCACCAGATAGGGATTGCGGATCTTCTCGACATGGCCCTCCCAGGTCAGCGTCTTGACGAATTCGTTGAACTTCGATTCGTCGGTGTAGTTCGACATCCACATGAAGCGCTTCTTGAAGGTCGGTGAAGCCTCCTCGAAGATCGTATGACATCCGGGCTCGAGACAGGTGGAAATGACCGCGGTGGCGGCAACACGCGGCTCGTTCGCAGCCACGATGGTGCCGAAAAACGAGCCGAAGCTCGTACCGGTAACGCCGACCTTCTGCGGATCGATCTCGGGACGGCGCACCAGCCAGTCCATCACCGCCGGTCCGGCATCGATCCAGTTCTGCATCGAGACGTAAGTTCCAAGCAACGGACTTTCGTACTGGCCGGGTCCGTCGATGGCCAGAACGGCAGCGCCCCTCATCATCCAGCGATCGTTGGCCAGGGCCACGCTGGTCTCCTTGAAGCTGTCCATGCCGGGAATGACGATGATTGCCGGAAGCCGGCCGCCGCTGTACCCGGGCGGGAGGTGAAACCAGGCCGGGATCGATCCGCCCTTGAACGGGATCGTTACCGCTTCGATCTTGTGATCCGCCAGGCGAGCATAATTGGCGTAGCAGTCGCGCTTTTTGGCGTGCAGGGCAAGGTGCTGCTTGCCGGAATTGTCGTACGGCCATTCGGCCGCGCCGTAGTGGATCGCGGCCATGTACCAGTTGTCCCGCGCCGTCACCACATTGCCGTCAGCCTCGGCGTCGCGTGCCTTGGCCTCCCGCCGCCTGGCGGTGCTTTCGAAGGCCGGACCGATATCTGCCATTTTCTGCACGCGGGCCCGGATGGCAGCGAAGTCGGCGCCGGCTTCGACGCCGCACGGCGCGGAAAGATAGATCGACCGCGGCTGATCCCAATCGATCCCGTTGGCACGGATGATATTGTCGAGCGCCCAACGCTGCTCGGCGAAGCGCTTGGTGCTCGCCGCGCCGTCCGCCTCGGCCCAGGCAACGCCGCGCATAGCGGCGAGAGCTGATCCGGCAAGCGCAGCGGAATGGAGAAAACGACGACGGTCCATGACGATATCTCCGGTGTTTTTTGGCTGACGATTTGACTCCCAGCGATAGGGCCTGACCAACTGCTTCCGACTGAGAATCGTCGGCGGTTCGCCCCTGGCGTCAGGGCGTCAGGGATGCGGCATAGGCTGCGATCGCCAGCATGTCGTCGTTGCTCAATCGATCGACTACCTGCTTCATCAGCGCCGCCGATGTGCCGATGCGTTCGCCGTTCTGCATATTCCAGAGCTGGCGAACGATGTAGTTGGGATGGCGACCTGCAATGGCGGGCACCTCGCCCAAGCCTCGCAGAGCCTGGCCATGGCAAATACCGCACGCAATCGTTTTGCCGCCGCCCGTGCTCGCCAGCTCCTTGCCCCTGGCGATGCTGCCTTTCGGCACATAGGCGACGAAGCCGGAGCTGGGATCGCGGTAGACCACAACCTCCTCGTCTTCCGGCACCTCGATGATACGATCACCCAGCGGCTCGCTGCCGCCGTCGGGGTGAACGAGCCGCTTGTTGCCCTGGCCGATGTAGGACTTCGGCACCACGTCGGTCTCGACCACCCGGATCCACGGACTCGGCTTGACCGCGGCGAAATAGTCCGCGGCATCCTTGATCTCGGCATCGGTGACGACTTTGGACATCGCCACCATGGTGGCACTGAATTTGCGGTCGCCGCTCTTCCAGTCGGCCATCTGGCGAATGAAATAGGCGGCCGGAAGACCCGCCACATATGCGGATTCGTCGTGGCCTGTGCCGTTCGGGAGATGGCACGATCCGCATGCGCGCACCTGCGTATCCTTGTTGCCGAATTGAACGATCTTCGGCATCGACGGGTACCGGTTCGGAAACCAGTTCGGGATGTCGTACATGTCGTCCGCCTTGGCCCGCGTGATCGACAGCGTGCTCCCGGGCGGCGCTGGCCGCACGCGAGTGCCTTCAAAACGAGGAGCAGGCAGAACCTTCTCCGTCACGGGGAACGCCCAATCGGGCTTGTCCGCTGCCGCTGCGACGCCGGACACAAATACGAGCGCGAGGACGCCGATGACGTTCCGCATGACACCTCCCAATTTGTTTTTTCATTCAAGTCTTGCCGCTATCCCGAACGATCGGATGACAGGGCGCATGCTTTCACGGCGTATTCGATAGTCAAGCGGGTTGAATGCACCCGACAGCCGAACAATTCGGCGCCGTATGAGTCAAAGCTTCAGTTATGGCTTTGCGGGATCATCAATGGTGCTGACGTGCGCGGCGACAATTCGCCAGCCTTGGGGAAATCGCACCCAGGTTTGCATCGTTCGCCCAACCTTGCCCGCCTGCGGTCGACGGGAGAGCGTGGATACGGTTGCAAAATCGTTGCCGTAGGTGGTGATGACGGTACGCTCACGCTTCGGCCCCGCCCCCGAGGCGACGACCGCGCTTCGAAAGGCTTGAATTTCCGCATGGCCGTAGAGATTTTCGGCGTTGCCGTAGCGGATCGTGAAGGGACTGTCGAAGAAGAACCCGTTGAGCGCCGCAACGTCGTTGCTGGCAAGCGCCCTGTCATAGCCGGCGAATTCGGCCTCGATCTCTCGAACCACGCTGGGGTCGTTGATCACCATTTTTGACTGCGCGGAGGCATCGGAAACGAACGCGGCGCTCGCAGCGACAACCGTGCCGCCGGCAAGAAAGGCACGCCGGGAATCTTCAGGTCCGCTCATGGCAAACGCACTCCTTTATGCCGGGTTTCCGCGTGACTTCCATGGTCTCCAAATCGTGCGCACAAACGGGCTGGCGTCGCCGGCTCGATGGGGTTCATCCGCGCTATTTCAAGATCTCGAGCGTCAGCGGCTTGAGTTGAAAATTGTTGCAGGCATTGAACAGCACGGGGCAGTTCGAGATGGCGACGATCTGCGGCATGAGCGCCTGCATGATCATGTAGTCGCCCGGCTTTCCCTTGGGCGGCCGGATCTCCCACACGCCGTTTGCGTCGTAAGCCACCGTCATGAAGACATTGAAGCAAGCGTCGACATTGAAGCTCCAGCGGTCCATGCCGTAGCCGCGAACCGCTGTTTCGAGGTTGGACTGGCAGTTCGGGGCCTCCTTGCCCGGGTCGCCGTAGCGAGCCGTATTCAAATGCTCGCTGCAATAGCCGCCGCCGCAATAGTTCTCGCCGGTGAGGTCCTCTTCGATCTGCCACATCCCCCGGCTACGGTTGCTGTAGAGCACGTGCGGGGCGGTCAGCTTCCAATTGAGATTGACCGCACGGCTCGAATGCATCGAGAGCAGTTCGCGGATGTCGTCCCGGTTGAACGAGATCAAATCGGCGACCTGCTCGCCCTCGGGTTGGGTGAGCTTGAACCTCTGTCCGGCCTCGATCTCGAAGCTGATGTTTCCGGCCGGCGGGAGAGTCGCCGGTTCACCCGGTTTGAGAACGGCTGTTGCACGGTTCATGTTCGAACGAACGTCCTTCGATTGACTGCGTGGGCCCGGCGCGAGATCAGGCGCCGGCGACAATATCGCGCCAGATCCGTTCACTCAATTGATGGAATGCCGGCATTTTCCGGACACCGCGAAGATCGCGCGGGCGAGGCAGCTCGACGCGATATTCCGATTTGATCCGGCCGGGCCGGTCCGTCATCACCAGGATACGGTCGGATAGCCCGATCGCCTCTTCGATGTCGTGGGTGACGAACACGACGCTCTTGCGGTAATCGGTCCAGATACGAAGCAACTCGTAGCCCATGAGGATCTTTGTCTGCGCGTCCAGAGCGCCGAAGGGCTCGTCCATCAGCATGATCTCGGGGTCATAGGCGAGCAGCCGTCCGAGGGCTACGCGCTGGCGCATTCCGCCGGACAGCGCGCGCGGGTAGTAGTGACCGAACTCCGACAGGCCCAGGAGCTCGAGCAGGACCTTGATCCGCCCGGCATGCTGCTCCTTGGGAACCCCCGAACATTCCAATCCGACGGCAATGTTGGCGGAGACGTCGGCCCACGGCAGCAACGCGTCGCGCTGAAACATGAACCCGATATTGGTGCGCGCTCCCGCGCTGCGGGGAATCTCGACCCGCCCGCTGGTCGCCTGTAACAGCCCGGAAATGAGCCGCAGGATGGTCGACTTGCCGCAGCCGCTCGGCCCGACGATCGAAAGGAACTCGCCCCGATCGAGCGTGAAGTCGATATCGTGCAGCACCTCCCTGTGCCCGTCGTAGGACATCGACACATGGGACAGGGCAGCGGTCGGCGCGTCGGGGCGTTTGCGCCCCTCATCGAGAGTTGTCGGCGCCGCCGCCCCGCCGATCGGCAGCATCGCTGTGGACGCAGGCTTGATCCGTGTCGTCACTGCGAAAGCTTGGCCTGGAGATCGACGTCGGTCTTGCTCACCTTCTTCAGTGATGTATCCGAGAGCAGGACGACCTCCTGCATCGTCTCGAAGCCTTCGGGGGAGACGCTACCGTCCTTGGAGAGCCGCTCCTTGGCGGCTTCCGCGATCTCGAGCGCCTGCGCGTCGTTGAAGTTAGGGTACAGCAGCTTGACGCTGCGCACCGTCGCCGCCGTATCGGTCTGGATCAACCGCGCGGCCTTGGCGACGGCGCGGACCAATCCCCTGGCGAGCGCCGGATTGGCATCGGCCCAGCGCTGGCGGCCGATCACCACCAGGGATGCGTATCGCGTGGGCCGCCAGTCGGTGACGATCTTGAACTTGCCGGAGCGCAGATAGTCGGCCACCTCGGTCGTCACGACTGCGCCGGCATCCACCTGTCCGGTCTCGATCGCAGCGCGCATCGAGGCCCCGCCGCCGGCGCCGACGATCTGAAAATCGCGTTCGGCCTGCAATCCCGCCTGCTTGATCGCCCAGCGGACGGTGTTGTCGGTGAAGCTGCCGGGCGAGGTGATGCCGATGCTCTTGCCCTTGAGCGACTTGATATCGGTATAGGGACTGTCGGCCTTGGCCAGCAAGGCATACGAGTGATGCTCGTCCAGCCCGACGATGATGCGTGCGTCGAGCCCGCGGTTCGCGAGCCGCAGCACGTGGTCGGCGGCGCAGATGCAGAAGTCGACGCTGCCGCCGGCGAAGGCCTGGACCGTCGGGCCGCCACCACGGAAATCCAGGAACTCGGCCGTGATGCCTTCGGCTTTGAGGAAGCCCTGATCATTCGCCACCCGCAGCGGCAGAAGGCCTTCGTTCACCGACGCGACGCCGAATTTGAGCACCGTCTCGGCGATCGCCTGCGTTGGCAGCGCGAGGCCGAACGCGACCGCTGCAACGACGACAAATCGCCGGGCGCGAAGCCCGTGTCGTGAGGGACAGGTCGTGACGCATGGGGACGCTCCGTTGAATCCAGGGATGGTCGGGCACTTCGGCGATCAATACCGGCCCGCGGTGACACGGCCTTCGACCGTCTTGACGATTTCGTTGAGGGCCATGCCGAGCATGGCCAGCACGACCAGGCCGGCGAACACGCCGATGATGTCGACGCGGCCGGCGGCGTACTCGACGTACCAGCCGAGTCCGCGATTGGCGCCCAGCAGCTCTCCGATCACCGCTCCCACCAAAGCAAGGCCGATGCCGACGCGCAGCGACGCGAAAATCCACGGGACGATCGACGGCAGAAGCACCTTGCGCAGCATGTACAGCCGCGACGCCCGCATGGTCTTCAGCATGTCGACGAGATCGCGGTCCACGCCGCGCAGGCCCTCATGCGTGTTCAGGATGACGATGAACACCACCATCGAAAACGCCATCATGATCTTGGAAATCGATCCGATGCCGAACCAGAGTATGAACAGCGGCGCGAGCGCCACCCGCGGCAGGCTGTAGAAGCCGAGAAAATAGGGTTCGACGGTGTCGGCGATGGAGCGCCTGGCGGCGAACAGGATGCCGATCGGTACGCCGATCACAAGACTCAGCAGCAAGCCGACGACGGAGTGGAACAGGGTCACGCCGGTGTGGGTCAGCATGTCGCCGTGCACGAACACATCCCACAGACGCTGCGCGATGGCGCTCGGCTTTCCGATCCAGAACGGATCCACCAGCCACGTCGCTGTGGCCTCCCAGATCGCGATCAGAGCGAATCCCAGGACGAGTTGTGCCCCGACCTTGCTGCGAAAGGGGATTTCAGTCGAAGGGACTACCGTCATGATCAGGCTTCTTGCCGAACTCCGGAACCGCCGCCGGGAGCGGGAACGCCCGGTCCTGGCAAAGTGTCAGTGCAAGCGGCACGCCACTCGCGTGGGGCAGACTTCCCATGCTGCATTGCAAACACGATGGGCGAATACCTAACCGGGGCGCCGCCTACGTCAACGCGACCGCACCAAATAAGGAGATCATTGCTTGATCAGGGCTGCCCACGCGATGGGCAGCCTGCCATCCCGGCTGTCCATGAAATGATCTTTCCGGGGTCGCAGCGTCATCCAGAGGCGGCATCCGTCCGCCTAGATGCTGACACCGGTCCGCGCGGCCTGCGGGCGGAGGCCACGCCCCACCGATCATGGCGGCTGCGCGCCGAGCGGAGATCGAACCGCAAAGACTGCCGCAAGTCCGATCCAATAACGACAACATCGCGCAAGCATCGCTGCGGTCTTGGCGCCATCGTGTGCATCCCGATGACGGCCGCCCTGCCGCCCTCGCAAATGACATTTGCCAATCGGAACACTCGACAAGGAGACCACGCGATGGACTCGATCAACGTGAAGGCGCGACGGCTCGCTCCGCTCGACACGCCGACGGATCTGAGATCGGATGCAACCAAGGATATTGCCGGGGCGCTGACCCTTTTGCTCACCGACTTCTTCGCCCTGTACCTCAAGACGAAGAACTTCCATTGGCACATGTCCGGTCCGCACTTCCGCGACTATCATCTCCTGCTCGACGACCAAGGGGACCAGATTCTCGCCGCGACCGACGCGATCGCGGAACGCGTGCGCAAGATCGGCGGCACCACCTTGCGCTCGATCGGCCAGATCAGCCGCTCGCAGCGTCTCCTGGACAACGACGCCGACTATGTCACTCCGCACGATATGCTGGCGGAGCTGCGCGAGGACAACAAGCAACTGATCGCCTTCATGCGCGAGACCCATGACCTCTGCGACGAAGGCAACGACGTGGCCAGCGCAAGCCTGCTCGAGAACTGGATCGACGAGGCCGAACAGCGGACCTGGTTTCTGTTCGAGGCGAGCCGCACGTCCGGGTCCGTCGGCGGCTGAACCGCGCGAACAGGTCGAGCGGTCTCGTGTCCCGGGCGAGCGAAGCGAGACCCGGGACACGAGAGGGGGGCGCGCGCACGAGCGTGCGCAGTCGCGGCGCGCAAAGCGAACCGTTGGCCGTAGTCCTAACTCACGATGTCAAAGAGCGCAGTGTTCTTCGTTCCCGCGGCGCGTTGTTGCGCCCGGGTTTGGCTTGCTTCTTGTCGCACCCGCTTCGCCGAGACTTTGCCCACCACCCGCCTTCGCCAAGCTTCGGCGCGCAAGCGAGCCGGCCGCTTTCAGCCTCCGCGACGACGGACTCCCGTCCCCCCGACGAGGGGTGGATGGAGCGCCGACAGACGCACTCTTTCTTTCGGTCGCGCCTGCGACGCGCGACCACCCTGTCCCGGGGCGACCGGGACCTCTCTCGGCGCTCCACCGTGGCGATTTTCGGATGCGGACCCACGAAGTCGGCTCCCGGCAGTGGAACCGGAGCCGCAGCGACTGCCCGCGCCAAGCATTAATGCCTGGCGGTCGGGGTCCGGACCTCCCTACGTTGCGGTTCGCGCCGCAGTCGTGGGACGCCACTCCCCGCTCCGCCTTTCAGGACCGTCTCCGGAAGACGCCCTCCATGAGCGAGGATGGCCAATCATATACTATAAATTCGTTACGTAGTCAATAACTATCTTCGCATCGTAGGCAATATTTTTGACCCGAGGCGGGGCGAAATGACCGGCCGCGCGCTCAGAACAATTCGTACAGGTCGAGGAAATAGCCGGCCTTGCGTTCATCCAGCGCGGCTCTCCCGTAGGCGCCCATGAGGCGATCGGCCATTGCGGTCCCGAACCGCTCCGCCAAGCCTTCGGTGACAAGCGCGAGGTCGACGTAGGGGTCGGCGCGACCGGCATGGCCACAATCGATGAAGCCGACGGACAGGTCGTTGCCGACGATCATGTTGCTGAGCGTTGCGTCACCATGAACGACGACGACGTCTTCGCTTGGCATGGTTCTCTGCAACCGTTCGAGCAGCGCGCCGGGAGCGACATCCCGATTGCGCGGCGCAAATGCGCGCGGATCGACCTTGCCGTTTTCGACGAGCGTCCCTGCCCTCCCCAGCCGCACTGCGATGCTTTCGTCGAAAGGACAGCGCACGACGGGAACGGCGTGCAATGCCGACAGCGCGCGCGCGAGCGCCAGCACGACGATCTCGGGAGAAAGATCGGTCTCGTCCGCGCTCGATCCTGTCAGGGCCTCGCTCAGGATCGCAACGAAGTCACCGCCATCGTGCACCCGCACCGCCGGCGCTACCCGAACGCCTTGCTGCCCGAGCCAAGCCGTGCGCTCGATTTCCTCTCTCAGATCGCGAGCGGCGGCGTCTTGCGCAATTTTCAGATAGTGGGAGGACCCCAACCGAAACACCGACGCATCGCTCATTCCCGTTTCGATCAGCTCGATGCGAGCGTGGGACAGCGCGGGGCGCCAGGTTCCCGGGAGTACTGACAGCAAGCGTCGGCGTTCCGCGATCGATATCATGATCCTGCCAATAGGGGCTCGGCGGTGCCCCCGCAACGGCCCTATCCCGGCGAGCAAGGACACGATTGGTGAACGGAACGCGAGTGTCTATATTTGCTTGATGAGCGAACGCTTCACCTCCCTCATGCGGCTCTCATGCTCCGTCGTGGTGTCGTGGATCTTTCTGCTGGCCGTCCAAGCTCCGACGCACGCGCAGACGGTTGCCGTGTTCGATTTCGAATTGATCGACACCAGCGTGGAGGGCGAGATCCGCGGCGCGCGATCCGACGAACAGGCGCGCCTTGGTCAGGTGAGCTTGCAGCTGCGGGAACGGCTGAAAAACTCCGGCCGGTTCTCGCTCGTCGACATCGCACCGGTCGCAGCGGAGGCGCGGGCGAGCAACCTGCAGGGCTGCGGCGGCTGTGACACGCGCCTGGCCGGGCGCGTCGGAGCGGAACTTTCGATCACGGGCACCGTCCAGAAGGTTTCAAATCTGATTCTCAACATGAACATCTACGTTCGCGAGGCATCCTCGGGGGCCACCCTTGCTGCCATGAGCGCCGATATGCGGGGCAACACGGACGAGTCCTGGTTCCGCACCCTCGACTGGCTGATTCGCAACCGGCTGCTCGCCCCCGACTACGGGGTTCGCCACTGATCCATCCTCCAAATGCGGTGCGGACGCCGCGGCGGCGCAACAGGCACCCTAGTTGAGTCCGGGCCGCAAAAGGCCCATCTTCCGACTCGTCACCAAGCCGGAACACCATGACCGTCGCGCGCTTCCCTTCCCTGGCCCATTGGGGCGCCTTCACCGCCCTGGTCGAGCACGGACGCATCGTCGGGTGCGAGCCGTTTGCGCGCGATCCCGCGCCCTCGAACATGCTCGAGGCCATTCCGGCGATGGTGCACTCGCCGCTGCGCATCGCACGGCCGGCGATCCGCGAAGGCTGGCGTGAGGGCAAGCCGCGCACCGGCACCGAACGCTTCCACGAAGTGTCCTGGGACGAGGCGCTGGATGCGGTCGCCGCGGAGCTTGCACGCGTGCGCGAGACGTTCGGCCACAACTCGATCCTCGGCGGCTCCTATGGATGGTCGTCAGCCGGCCGCGTCCATCATGCCCGCAGCCTGGTGCGGCGGTTCCTGTTCCTCGGCGGCGGCTGCGTCGACCAGGTTGGCAACTACAGCTTCGGCGCTGCTCAGTATCTCCTGCCGCGCGTGATCGGCACATTCCAGCCGGCCGTCGGCCAGATCACGGACTGGGCATCGATCGTCAAGCACACGCGCGTGATATTCGCCTTCGGCGGCCTCGCCACCAAGAACGGTCAGGTGACCTCCGGCGGCGCCGGCGCCCACAGCATGGAAATGTGGCTGCGACGTGCGAAGGACGCCGGTATCGAATTCGTCTCCATCAGTCCGCTCAAGTCGGATGCGCCCGACTTTCTCGACGCCCGATGGGTCCCGATCCGGCCGAACACCGATACCGCGTTGATGCTGGCTATGGCGCACACGCTTCTCAGCGAAGAGCGCCACGATGCGTCATTCGTCGCGCGCTATTGCACCGGCTTCGAAGCGTTCCGCCGCTATCTTCTGGGACTCGACGACAATGTTCCGAAGGATGCGCAGTGGGCCGAGGTCATCACCGGCGTTCCCGCCGACACCGTCCGAGAGCTTGCGCGGCGCGCGGCCGCATCCCGGAGCATGATCACCTGCGCATGGTCGCTGCAGCGTGCGCATCACGGCGAGCAGCCCTACTGGGCGGCCATCGTGCTGGCGGCAATGCTGGGCGGCATTGGCCTGCCTGGCGGCGGCTTCGCGTTCGGCCACGGTTCGTCCAATGGCATCGGCGTGCCGCGCGTCGATGTCGCGGGACCCGACGTCCCACTGCCACTCAACCCGGCGCGCGCCATGATCCCTGTGGCCCGCATGGCCGACATGCTGCTGCATCCCGGCGACAGCTACGAATTCAACGGTCGCCGCTACAGCTATCCCGATATCCGGCTGGTCTATTGGGCGGGCGGCAATCCATTTCACCACCACCAGGATCTCAACCGGCTGCAGCGCGCCTGGCAGAAGCCGGAGACGGTGATCGTCCATGACAGCTGGTGGACGCCGACCACGCGCCATGCCGACATCGTGCTGCCGGCGACCACCATGCTCGAGCGCAACGACGTCGGCGGCTCGTCGCGGGATTCCTTCGTCCTTGCCATGCATCGCGCCATTGATCCGATCGGCGAGGCCAGGAACGACTTCGACATCTTCCGCGCGCTGGCGCGGCGCCTGGGCTACGAAACGGCGTTCACCGGCGATCGCGACGAGATGGGCTGGTGCCAATGGGTCTACGACCAGGTCCGCGCGAGCGCGACGGCCAATGGCGTCGCCCTTCCCGGCTTCCAGCAGTTCTGGGCCGAGGGCTTCATCGAACTGCCGCCGCCCGAGCGTGACTACGTGTTGTTCGAAGATTTCCGCCGCGACCCCGAACGCCATCCGCTCAAGACCCCGTCCGGACGGATCGAGATCGTCTCCGACGACGTCGCTAGCTTCGCGTATGCGGACTGTCCATCCCACCCGGCCTGGCTGCCGCCGGCGGAATGGCTCGGAGGCGCAAGCGCAGAACGCTGGCCGCTTCACCTGGTCACGCACCAGCCGGCGAGCCGCCTGCACAGCCAGATGGACCCGGGTCCGGTGTCACGCGGCCAAAAGATCAACGACCGCGAGCCCATCCGCATCAGCCCGCCGGACGCCGCGCGGCGCGGCATCCGCGACGGCGACATCGTGCGCGCGTTCAACGCCCGCGGCGCCTGCCTCGCCGGAGCGGTCATCGACTCCGGCGTGATGCCAGGAGTTGTCGTCATGGCAACGGGCGCGTGGTTCGATCCGGCGGATACGGCGGGAGCGCCCGAACGGCACGGCAATCCCAACGTGCTCACGCTCGACATCGGCACGTCGCCGCTCGCGCAAGGAACGAGCGCACTCACCGCGCTCATCGAAATCGAGCGCTGGGACGCGCCAGCTCCGCCAGTTCGCGCGTTCATGCCGCCGCAACTGGCGCCTGTCGGCTAGTGTCCCGGTTCCGACGTTCGTATCCCTTTGCAGCACGCGCTCGTACGAACGTCGGAACCAAAGGGACACTAGCAACTATATGATTCTAGTGTGGCTTTGGATTTGACGTTCCTATGAATGACTGGCGGCAAATGCTGATAGGAACGTCAAATCCGTCACACTAGCGTGCAGTGTCGTTTGTAGTGTTGTTCTCGCGGCGCAATCACTGATTCGCTGGAAACGGCCGAACGGCGTCAACCTTCAGCCGCGGTCAACCCTCGACGTCGGTCTCGGGCCGATCATTGCCCCGCGACACTTCATCGTGCCAGCGGCCATCCTTGTCCTCGTACTGGATGCCGGTCGTCTCTCCCGGGACCACCTGCTCCTTCGCTGCGCGCTCCGCCGCCTTGCGAGCCAGGTCGTGGGACGGGAAGGTCTCGGAGAACACGCCATCGGCGCGGTAGGCCCAGCCGCCGTCATGTTCAACGATCTCATAGGTGATCTTGGTCATGCATCGCTCCTCTGCTCGTACAAGAATAATTGCGCTGGCCGCTCGAGCTCCGAATACAAGTCGCACTTCCGCCCATCGCCGCAGGCGGTCGTCCCGGCCGCAGTGGTTCTCAACGTAAGCATTCAGGTCGCAGGAAACCACTCGCCGCCCGAATTGATCCGGAAAACCGGTTTTGCCTCGTCGCACGGCCCGTGCGCGGCGAAGGCGAATTCAGTCGGCCCCTCGCTGGAACTACCCTTGCGCCTCGCGTGTTGATCGATGCCGCGCCGTGCGATCGAAGTCGCTTTCTACGCTCCCTTCAGGCTGCTATCTTGCATGCTTCGTTGCAATAGGAGGTCGCTATCATGTCCCATTTCATGGCCATCGCCGCGCCGGCTTTGCTGCTGGCGGCCACATCGGCTATGGCGAATGAATTGCCATCACGGCAGTTCCCAGAAAAATTCGCGATCGAGAGCAGCACTCGTCCGGGTTCGGATCTCGCTCCCGTCAGGATCGCGCAGCGTACGAAGGATGGTGCAGCCGCCAAGAAATCCGCCGCGGCGACGCCTCCGGCGACGGCGGACGTCAAAACCGCGGATGGCAAGGACGTGGGCACCGTCACGTTGACCCAGACCCGTGACGGCGTACGCCTGAGCGGTACGCTCAAAGGCTTGCCGCCGGGCGAGCGCGCGTTGCATGTGCACTCGGTCGGAAAGTGCGAGCCGCCCTTCACGTCGGCCGGCCCCCATTTCAATCCCGCGCAAAAGAAGCACGGCAAGCTCAACCCGGAAGGCCATCACGCCGGCGACATGGACAATATTACTGTCCCGGCGAACGGGAACCTCAGGCTCAGGATCGTGAACAAGGACATCACGCTGGAGAAGGGCAAACCCAACTCCGTGTTTCAGGAGGGTGGCACCGCCGTGGTGGTTCACGCCGCCAAGGACGACTACACGACCGATCCGACCGGCAATGCCGGCGATCGCATCGCCTGCGGCGTCATCAAGTAAGAGTACGCGCGTTATGAGGGGCGCCCATGCGGCGCTCCTCACCACGATGGAGACAAAGCTGCGTACGACTACGAGTTAATGCGTCCCCTTGATGGAATCGCCGTCCAGCTTGGTGAACGGGACGAAAGGCACCGGCCTGCCGTTATAGATGTCGGAACGCCTGACGGCGACCTGGCCGCTTGTCGCGGTCTCCTTGACGACCTTGAGGATACGTTGCGCGCCGGGAGGGCCGACCGGAATCACCATGAGCCCGTCGGGCTTGAGCTGCTGCAGCAACGGCGGCGGGATGTGATCGATGCCGCAGGTGACGATGATCTTGTCGAACGGGGCCTCTTGCTCCCAGCCGTAATAGCCGTCGGCATATTTGGAGGTGACGGCCTTGTACTCGGTGTAGCCGCGCTGGATGAGGGAGTCGTACAAACCGCGGGTGCGTTCGGCCAAGGGCTTGATGATCTCGATCGTCCACACCTTGTCGGTCAGGTTCGAGAGATAGGCCGACTGATAGCCGGACCCGGTGCCGATCTCGAGCACCTTCTCACCCATCTTGACGTCGATCGAGCTTGTCATCCGTCCCACCACGCGCGGCCCGGTGATGGTCACGCCAAAACCGATATCGTGGTAGTTGACGTCGTAGATGACCGCGCGGTCGGAGGGCCGGCAGAACTCCTCGCGCGGGGTCATCAGAAACGCGCGCTTGTTGTGCGCTTCCCAAAGGTCGACGTGGCCGACCATGTTCTGAAAGCGCTCGAAGCGCGCGTGCAGATATCTCGGATCCTCGCCGCGGTGCTCCTGCATCCATCTGACGAATGCGCCGGCGTCGTTCATCGGCGGCGCGGCGTCCCAGCTATAGGGCTTGGGCACCGTGGCGTGCGCCCTGAACGGAAGCGCCACGCCGGCCGCCGCTGCCGCCGACAACGTCAAGAACGTGCGTCGCTGCATCTGTTGCTTGCCCCCTTGCGTCCACCGATCCGTCCGGAAGAGCGGTGGCTCGTGCACCGCAATCACTCTGCCGCAAATTCCGATTCCGGAGAAGCGTCCAAACGAAAGATAGGCTGGGCCATACCGACGGAGCAACGCGGAAAGGCGCGAGCAGCCGGGCTTCACTGCTCGCGCGCAAGCCGCTCATATTCGGTCCGCACGAGCTCCTCGCCATACGTGCGTTCGAGCCGGCGAACCGTGAAATGACCCCGGGCCACATCCTGGAAATGCTCGATAAACGCGTAGTTCACGGCGGCACCACCGAGCGCGCCGACGACCGGAACGGCCTGGGCGGCGACCTTCTGCGTCACCACCACCCCGAAGCGCGATGCCACCTGTGCGACGAAGCGGACCAGAAGCGGCCCCCCTTCCTCGATCACACCGCGTTCCGCGATGAAACGCGCGGCCTGCGTCACGCTCTTTGCAAGGATGCCCCGTACGGCAAAATATCCGCTTTCGGAGGCATCGGCCGAGCCGGGCCGGCCGCCCAGTGCAAAGACCTGCACGCATGAGAGTGCCGTTTCCGAGCTGGACAGGTCCTCGCCCTCACTGCGTGCAATCTCCGCGATCGACCGCAGCATGATGATCGTCGACACGGGAAGCTCTACGGGGAGAGCAAGCAGGCCGAAGGCGCCCCCCGCAGCCCCCGATGCCGTGGCCAAGGCGCGGTGAAAGAGCTGCGATCGCGGGCGCGGGGCGCGTTGAATCGTCCCCAGCGCCACGTTGAGCGCGAGGTCGAGAGCCTTGGAGGTGGCGGTCGTGATCGCGTCCGACGCAGCCGTGGGGAGCGCATAACCGATGAGCTCAATCGGCTTGCCGACCATATTGGTGAGACGTGCGGCAAGGCTCGGATGTTCCAGCGACTGGACGGCTCGTCGGAGCGATGCCAAGTCGTCTGGTGTCATCCCTGCCAAGGCCAACTCCCAACGATGAGCAATGGTGCCTACCACGGTGGTGCGATGTTGTCTCGCCAGGCAACCAAAAGTCGCCCCAGAGGAATTCCCGTTCCGGCAAATTGTTCCTGGTCGGAGCGCAGGCACCCGGCCGATGGTGGGGCGTCGCCAGGCCCCCGAGTTGCATAAGTTCGAATGTGGCTTACAGACCAGACCACGATCAGGGCCGCCATCGCCACGCCGCGCACGCTTGACCACCGCCGGCCGGGATTGCGTAGGATCGCTGCCATCGCCCTGCCCGGCAGCGCGAAGGCGAAAGACCTGAGACCGATGGACGTGAGTGAGTTATCGAGCCGGGCGCGGGGAAATCAATCGATGCGCATTTCGAGTATTCCGAATTGATCCACCATCTCGCCTCACTGATATCGGTCTACGGCAGCTGGCTGGTTGCCGGGATCATTGCCTTGGAATGCGTCGGCGTTCCCTTGCCGGGCGAAACGATCCTTATCGCGGCAGCCCTCTACGCCGGCTCGACGCATGAGCTGAGCATCTGGTCGGTATTTGTCGCCGGCGTGCTCGGCGGGGTCATCGGAAATTTCATCGCCTTCTGGGTCGGCCGGGAGTTCGGGTACAGGCTGCTGCTACGCTACGGCCGCTACGTTCATTTGAGCGAGTCGCGGATCAAGATCGGGCAGTATCTGTTCATGCGCCACGGCAGCAAAGTGGTTTTCTTTGCCCGCTTCGTCCCGCTGCTCCGCAGCGTCGTCGGCTTTCTGGCCGGCGCCAACTACATGCCCTGGCGCGATTTCTGGATTGCAAACATCGCCGGCGCCGTTGCGTGGGTCGCTATCGATGCGTTCGGCGCGTACTACCTGGGTGGAGAGATAAAGCGATTGGCGGCGCCCGTCGGCGTGGCGATAGGGATCGTGGTTGTCGCGATCATCGTCGTGATCGCCGTCGTCTTGGCCCGGCATGAAAAGCGATTGGCTATCGAGGCCGAACGCGCATTCCCGGGTCCGCTCCGGCCGGTTCGGACCCGACACCGAAAATGAGGCCAGCGCCCTGCCTCGCGGCCTTTCGATGCTTCGCCGCGCACGGTAGCGCCGGACATGCTGTTGACTTCAGGCTTGGTGAAAATTATGCACGGGCGGGCATGATGGCCGCGGCGGATGCGCTCCAATGAATCCTTCCATTCGCTCCATCGTGCATCCGACCGATTTTTCCGATCTGAGCGCCGCGGCATTCGCCCATGCTTTGCGGATCGCGTTGGCGACCAGGAGCAAATTGCACCTGGTGCACGTGTCACAATATGACGCCCATGAGGCATTGGCGTTTCCACAAGCCCTGCGCCTCCTGACGCAATGGGGGCTGTCGAAGGAAGGTGATCCGCCTTCGGTCGTCGCCGACAAGCTCGGTATCGAAGTCGACAATATTCGCCTCGCCCTGCAGGAGCCGACGCGTGCAATCACCGACTTCCTGAGCGAGCATGAAAGCGATCTCGTCGTGCTTGCGACCCACGGCCGGGACGGCATGGAGCATTGGCTCAAGGGGTCGGTGGCCGAGTCGGTCTTCCGCCGCTCCGCGGTTCCGACGCTGTTCATTACGCCAGGGGCGCGAGGTTTCGTTGGTCAGGTGAACGGAGATGTCCAGCTCCGACGCGTGCTCATCCCGGTGGATTTTTCGCCGCGGCCCGGGCGAGCACTGGTCGACATCCACCGGTTCTGCGCGCTGGTGAGCGGGACGAAAACCGCCGTACATATCCTGCACGTCGGCGACGAGGCCCCGCCGCTGCACATCCGGTCGACAAATTCGCACGCCCTGCCGCCGGTCATCTTGCGGTCGGGTAACGTGGTCAATGCGATCGTGGACGCCGCCATCGAGCTCGACGTCGACCTGATCGGAATGCCGACGGCGGGGCACCACGGCGTGCTCGACGTGTTCCGCGGCAGCACCACCGAGCGCGTGATCCGCCATGCGCCTTGTCCGGTCTTCGCGCTGTCGGCCACATAGCTTCGTGTTTGAGCATGATCTTTTCCGAAAACCGCTGCACACTTTTCGGGGATCATGCTTGGGACACCGATTGCGCGACGCCGGCTATCTCGCTCGGGCCACCGATTGTCTGCGCTTGGCGATGTACAAGGCGAACCAGTAAATCGTGCCGGCGCCGAACAACATCGCGCCGCATAGCGAGCGCGCGTCCCAGCCCGCCGACGTGAGCAAGGGCTGCAGCGCGATGAGCGCGAACAGCAGCAACGAGAGCGATCCGAAAAACAGCAGGTACCCGCGTGAGAACACCGCAATCTGGGTGTTGAGCACCTCGCTCTGGGTTATCCGCTGGGTCGTCGGAGTTAGGTCTGCGATGATGGGGCGGATCGTCCGGCACAGCCATGCGTTGGCGACGAAACCTACGATCAGGCCGAGGAGCGCGGCCGTCGCCAGCGACAACACGACCTGCTGCTCATCGAATCCCGCCAACGTCAGGGGCGCGCCCACTGCGGCGATTACGGCGATTCCCAGGAGCAGAAAAAGCCACATCCGGCGATGATGGCCGGCGATCTCGGACTTTTGCTTCTCGCTCACCAGGTAATAGCGGCTACGGCCGAGCAGCCATGGGTTCGGTACGCGGTAGACCCAGCCCTCGGGCACGCGCTTGAACGACATTTCCTCCATTCCATCGAATGGAAACCACCAGCGACTGCTCATCTCGGCCTCCTTCCGGCGCAAGGGCGCGCACAACTCCGCCCATGCGGTGACGGTCGGCCTTATTTGGCCGGGGAGCCCCGATCCGACTGTGAGGCAGATCACAGATCGTCGATTTTTCGATTCGCTGATGGGTCGTCGAGTGCGGAGACAGGCAATTTTACCGAACGCGAGGCAATGGATCGTTCAGTGCGCCCATTACTTAGGCAAGCACCGGGCCGCGGTCGTCGGCTCAATTCGTTTCAGGAAACGGGATGGCGTCGTGTGGCGCCGGTTCACGACGAGCCAGATGTCCGCTGTGAACCACTCGCGGCAAAGACAGATACGTCAAATGCGCCACACTAGCGCGAGTGACGTGTGGCTCTGCCCAGAAGGAAATCGACGAACCCGCCGGCGAATTCCTGTTGGGAGCTGCCCATCCGCGCGAGCTGGCCGCGCAACTGGGCCGGTACGACCAGATACTTGCTGTGCTGTCCCGAAGATCGGCGATGCTTGTTCGCGCCGGTGATGGCCGTTCTGCCGGACCAACTCAGGCGAGTGGCTTGTCCCCACGAGATCGCAGTCATTGAGCCCCCCTATGGTCTAGACGGATGAGATGTCATCCCCTTGACACCTCAGCTTCGAACGCACGGTGAGACGAATTCCTACTGACGAGCCTAACACCCAAGACAACGCCCAAATCAGTCATTTTTCCGTTTACAAACTCGCGCCACCATCAATTCGGAAAGGGTGTGGTTTTTCAGCATCATGGGCCTCCCCCGCCCGTTTCGCGCGAAAGTACGAGCTATTGCGGCGGAATCTTCATGCATATCGCGACCACGGGGCTGTTGGCCGGCACCGGACTGCGGCAGGTGGCGGAGCGTTCGGTGGGCATGACGGCAGGGTTGCGCCGGGCGCCGCAGTAGGCGGTCAAGAGCAGTTCGTCCTCACCGCATTGCACCGTGCAATTCGTCGCGTCGCAGTTCGACCGAGCCATTCGCACGCCCAGCGGCGCGCCGGGCGGACCGGGATCACCCTTGGCACCCGGCGGACCGGGCGGCCCCGGGTCCCCCTTCGGGCCGGGCTGGCCTTGACCGCAGCCCAGCAGTGGAGCGGCGAGCGCAATCGCAATGAGCGTCCGGACGACATGCATGGCGGCCCCCTCCGACGATGGAATGGCAGCATGTGCAAATTTGCGGTCAGGAAAAAGGCCGGCGATTTCCGGCGGCCGAACGCAGTCCGGTTGATCACCCCTCCCGGCAAGGCGGCGGCAGCCGCGGAAATGGGCAGGCCGGGTGCAAACGCCGAGCATCGAAACCCACCACGGACCGCCGGCCGCGTGGTATGGTCCGCCAAATTTGCAGTGGAGACCGGAATGTCGACCAAGATGCTGACGGGCTCGTTCGTTGCGCTCATCACCCCCTTCAACCGAGACGGCTCGGTGGATTTCGCCGCGTTTCGGACCTTGCTCAAGTTTCAAGAAGACCGCGGCACGTCGGCGGTGCTGATCATGGGCTCGACCGGCGAGACTTCGATGCTTTCGCCGGAGGAGAAAAAGCAGATCATCGTCGAGACCGCGAAGATGAAGACGGGGCGCATGCCGATCTTCTTCGGCTGCACCGGCAACAACACCGAGGCGACGATCGCCAATGTCCGCTTCGCCAAGGACAACGGGGCGGACGGCGCGATCCTGGCCGCGCCCGCCTATATCTGCGCGCCGGAAAGCGACATCGAGCGCTTCTTCCTCGACGTGGCTGATGCGACCGACCTGCCCCTCGGCATCTACAACAACCCGCCGCGGGTCAAAAGCGATCTGCATTGGGACCATCTGCTGCGCATCTTCAAACATCCGAACTACGTCGTGCACAAGGAATCGACCGCACGCGTCGGTCAGGTCGCACAGGTGCTGGCCGGCAATCCCAAGGTCTCGGTCATGTGCTGCGACAGCCCGAACCTCGGACTTGTCGTGCCGACCATGTCTCTGGGCGGCCACGGCACCGCCAACATGACCGGCAATATCGCGCCCGCCGAGCTCGCGACGATTTCGACGCCATGGACCAGCTACGTAGAAGCGGAAAATTTCAGGTCCGCCTATCTGAAGCTGTTGCCGCTCCTGCACTTCACCTATTCGGCGATCAACCCGGTGGCGGTCAAATCGCTGATGAAGGCGCTCGGCCTGCCAGCCGGCGATCTGCGCAAGCCCCTGACCAACCTCGACGGCGAGGCGCTCGCCAAAGGCATCCGGATCGTGAAGGAGCTCGGTCTCGACGAGCAGTACGGCTACAAGGTCGCTCCGATCTCGGCCGTCGCCGCCTGAGCTCCGTAACCGACCACGATCGTGCGCCTAGTTTTCCGCGGCAAGTCCGAAATGCGGACTTCTGAGCCAAAGCCACATTAGGTCAATAAGTTGCTAGTGTCCTTCGATTCCGAAGTTCGCAAACGAGTGTCAGCGCAATGATGCGAACTTCGGAATCGGGGCACTAGACGCGGGACAATCGAACGGTGGACCTCGGAATCGGCGGCAGAACGGCGCTCCTGAGCGGCGCGAGCAGAGGTCTCGGCAAGGCCTGCGCCTTCGCTCTCGCCCGCGAGGGCGTCGACGTGACCATCGTCGCCCGCACCCGCGACATACTGGAGCGGACCGGCGCGGAAATCGCCGAGGCGACCGGCGTCAAGGTGACAGTGGTCGCAGGAGACATCACCACCAAGGAAGGACGCTCTGCCGCACTTGCGGCTTGTCCCGAGCCGGATATCCTCCTCAACAACGCAGATGGCCCGCTGCCCGGCGATTTCCGCGACTGGTCGCGGGACGACTGGATCGCCGCGCTCGACTCGATGATGCTGGCGCCGATTGAAATGATGCGGCTCACCGTCGACGGCATGATGACGCGTGGCTTCGGCCGCATCATCAATATCGTCTCGCGCAGCGTGAAGATTCCGCAGCACGAGCTCGGCCTGTCGAACGGCGCACGCTCAGGCCTCGTCGGCTTCGTCGGAGGGCTGGCGCGCCAGACCGTTGCCCGCAACGTCACCGTCAACAACCTGCTGCCGGGGATCTTCGACAGCGGCGCGCAGCGGGCGCATATCAACGGGATGCTGGCGGCAACCGGCAAGAGCTTCGACGAGGTTTGGCGCGAGCGCGCGGACGCCAATCCGGCGAGACGCTACGGCAGGCCACCGGAGCTCGGAGCCTATTGCGCGTTTCTCTGCTCCGAACACGCCGGTTTCATCACCGGCCAAAACCTGCTGATCGATGGGGGAAGCTATCCGGGGACCTACTGAACAGCGGCTCGAAAGGATCTTCCCCATGCGACTTTTGACAATGTCCGCCCTCGCGATCGGCCTCGCCGGGCTGATCCCGGCACCCGTTACGGCTCAAACCTATCCTTCGCGCACGGTCACCGTGATCGTGCCATTCCCGGCCGGCGGTTCGGTCGATGGCGTCGCACGTATCCTGGTGCAGAAGCTCAACGAAACCGTCGGCCAGCATTTCATCGTCGAGAATCGAGCCGGCGGGGCGTCCGGAACGGTCGGCGCCAATGCCGTCGCGAAGGCTGCTCCCGACGGCTACACGTTGATGGTGTCGGCCTCGGTGCATGTGATCAATCCGTTCCTGTACAAGAGCGTCCCCTATGACGTGGTGAACGATTTCACGCCGGTGTCGTTGATCGCTGACGGGCCGCTGATCGTCAGCACCACGCCGAGCGTGCCGGCCAACAACCTCAAGGATTTCTTCGCGCTCGTGCGCAAGGACCCGCAGAAATACACGTTCGGGACCACCAGCGTCGGCTCGGCCAGCCACCTCGCCATCGAGCTCCTGAAGAGCGACGCCGGCCTCGACACGCTCGTGGTGGCGTACAAGGGGACCGCGCCGGCGCTGACCGACCTCATGAGCGGACAAATTCATCTGCTCGCCGACCCCATGCTGTCGTCGCTGCCGCTGGCACAGGGGGGCAAGATCAAGGCGCTCGGCCTGACCAGTCTCAAGCGGGCGGCGGCAGCGCCGGATATCCCGACCGTCGAGGAATCCGGCATGAAAGGGTTTCATTTCGTCTCATGGTACGGTTTGTGGGGACCGAAGAACCTGCCGGCCGATATCTCTGCCAAGCTGCAGGCTGATGTCGCCAAGGTGCTCGCGCTTCCGGACGTCAAGCAGCGATTGAACACGCTGGGCTTCGACCCGATCGGGATGGGTGGCGAACAGTTCGCGACCTACATCCGCGACGACATGGTGAGATCCGAGAAAATCATCAAGGACGCCAAGATCAGGGTCGATTGAGCGCACGCAGGCCGCGCCATGCGCGTGATGGTCCTGGGCGCGGGCGTCATCGGGACAAGCTGCGCCTACCATCTCGTCAAGGCCGGTCACGACGTGATCGTGCTCGATCGCCAGCGTGGCCCGGCGCTGGAGACGAGCTTCGCCAATGCCGGCGGCATCTGCCCGGGATTTGCGGGCCCGTGGGCGGCGCCGGGAATGGCGGGGAAAGTCGCGCGCTGGCTGTTCGCCCATCACGCGCCCATCGTCTGGCGTCCGCGGCTCGATCCCTATCAATGGCGATGGCTCTTCCAGTTCCTGCGCAACTGCACTCCGGAGCGCTTCGCCCGCAACAAGTCGCGCATGCAGCGCATCGCGCACTACAGCAAAGCGTGTCTCAAGGACCTGTGCGCGGACACCGGCATCGCCTTCGATCACGGGACCGGCGGGGTGCTGCAAGTCTTTCGCACCGAGGAAGAGCTCGCCGCGGCGCAAAACGCCGCGCGCGTGCTCGCCGAGTTCGGCGTCTCCCATCGCATTGTCGACGCCCAAGAGGCGACGGCGATCGAGCCGGCATTGCGCGTCGCGACCGTCAAGCTGGCGGGCGGCCTGCATCTGCCCGATGACGAGACCGGGGACTGCCGCAAGTTCACCACCGCGCTCGCCGAGCTTCTGTCCCGGCGCGGCGTCGTATTCAAATTCGACACGAACGTGCAACGCTTGCTGTTCGAAGGCAACCGCGTGACCGGCGTCGTCACCAATCAGGGCACGCTCGATGCGGATGCCTATGTCGTCGCGCTCGGCAGCGAAGCCGTCCGCGTGCTGCGGCCGCTTAGAATCGATCTCCCGATCTATCCGGTGAAGGGATACTCGATCACCATCGACATCGATGAGAACACGCCGGCGCCGCGATCCTCGGTCATGGACGAGCATTCCAAGGTCATGATGACCCGGCTCGGCAACCGCCTGCGCGCCGCGGGTCTGGCCGAGATCGCCGGCTACGATACGTCGATCCGTCCGTCAGGCCCGGCAACCGTGCTGCACAGCCTGCGGGAGTTTTTCCCGGGCGCGGCGGGCGGTCGCGACGCCGGTGCGCAGGGTGTCAACGCGTGGACGGGACTGCGTCCGATGACGCCGGACGGGCCGCCCTATCTCGGGGCCACGACATTCACCAACGTGTTTCTCAACCTGGGCCAGGGGTCGAACGGCTGGACGCAAGCGTGCGGTTGCGGACGCGTAGTGGCCGACATTATCTCCGGGCGGCGTCCGGAGATCGACCTCGAAGGCTTCGGCATCGATCGATAGCGGCGGCGGGGGCCAAGCTCCCGGCAGGTCCGGCCAAGTCATCATCCCGCTTCCAGCTTTTTGTTGGTGCGTGATCTTTTCCGAAAACCGGTGCCCACTTTTCGGAATCACGCACTATGCGCTCAGCCACGCCAGCCAGCACCCCACGGCCAGTGCTGTGACCCCGAGCGCGCCCTGCCAATATCGCGTCATCAAGTCCATCTGCGCCGCCCCCAATGCTCCGAGGCGCGCCGCCCACTGATAGATGGCAATGATGGTCAGGATCACGGCGGCGGTCAGAAGCGTTGCGCTGGACATCGGTCCCTCACGTCGTCGTCTGCGCGATCAATTGCGCCCGCAGCACCTTGCCGTAATGCGAGCGCGGCAGGCTCGCCACGAACCGGATCGAGCGCGGCTTCTTGTAGCCAGCCAGCCTGGCGCGGCAGTGCTCCACCAGGTCGGACTCGGCGACCGACATGCCGGGCTTGGTCACCACAAAGGCGGTCACCGCCTCACCCCATTCGACGTCGGGCAAACCGATCACTGCAACCTCGGCGACCGCCGGGTGCTGCACGATGACGTCCTCGACCTCCTTGGGGATGATGGAGGTACTGCCGGACCGGATCACATCCTTGAGCCGGCCGACGATGTGAAGATTGCCGCCCTCGTCGAACTCGCCGACGTCGCCGGTATGGAGCCAGCCGTCGCGAAGCGACGCCGCGGTGGCGGCTTCGTCCTGCCAATAGCCCGCCATCACGTTGTCGCCCCGGATCACGACCTCGCCCGATCGTCCGGATCCGGCCGATGGCATCTCTTCGCCATCCAGGAGTTTCACCTCATAGTCGCCCAGCACGCGTCCCACGGAATGGATGAGCCCGATTTGCGCCCCGTCGAGCGCCTGCGGCGGCAGGTAACAGGTGATGGGAGCTTCGGTCAGCCCGTACAGCACGCCGATCCTGGGGCCGATGATCTCGAGCGTGCGCTCGAAGACCACGGGGGGAATGCGTGAGCCGCCAACATGGATCGCCTGCAGTCGCTGGAGCCGCTCATCGCCCGGACGCAGGTGATCGAGGCAACGCAGCAACTGCGTCGGCACCAGCGAAGTACGCGTCGCGCCCGCTTGCTGAACGAGCAACGCAAATCTTTCCGGATCGAACCGGCGCAGCACCACTGTGGCGCCGGCGAACAGGTGAGACATCAGGATCACCTGCGCGATCGGCCAGAGCGGCCTCACGTTGAGAAAGACGCTGTCGCCGCGGATTTCGAAACCGTGGATGGTGTTGCGCGCGACAGCCATCAGGTTGCGATGCCGCAACATCGCCGCTTTGGGCGCGCCGGTCGTGCCGCCGGTGAAATTGAGCGTCGCGAGATCGTCGCCGTCGCCCTCTGGCGGAGGCCGGTCGGAGGCTCGCGCCAGCAGCGCCTCGTAATCGTGGCCGAGGCCATCGCCGGAGCCGGCGCCGCCGATGATGACGATGTGCCTGAGGCTCTCGACCTCGTCGGTGAGCCCGGTCACAGCCGGCGCGAACGAGGCGTGCGTGACCAATGCCGTGGCGCCGGCGTAGCGCAGCAGTGCCGCCAATTCCCCGCCGGTCAGGCGGGGATCGAGCGGCACCCGCACGAAGCCAGCCGACATGATGGCGTAGTCCGCCTCGAGATATTCGCGGATATCGGGAACAAGCAGCGCGACGCGATCGCCTTTGCGCAGCCCAAGCCCGGCCAGTGCGTTGCCGAAGCGTGCGATGCGGGCGTGGGCATCGCGGAAGGACCAGCTCCCGCGATCGTCGATGATCGCAGGGTGATTGCCGTGCTGTCGGGCGAGCTCGCGCCATTTCGTTCCGATGTGCATGTCACCAGCCCACAAGCACGACCCGGCCGGTGACGGCACGCCGCTCCATCAACGCGTGCCCCTCCGCCGCTTGCGCGAACGGCAGGATGCGGCCGATGAACGGCTTGACCGCACCTCTGGCGAGGAGATGCAACGCCACATGCACGTCCTTGAACGTCGCATTGCCGGACCCGGCAATGCGAATGCGCCGCATGATGACGAGGCCGGGGTCGAGCTCGACCGGCCGCGCACCGATATTGCCGAGCACCACCACCGTTGCGTGCTGCGCGCACGACCGCAGACTTTCGTGAAAGGTCCCGGTCACGACGTTCTCCAGCACGACGTCGGCCCCCTGCTTGGCCGTCAGCCCCCATACCTCGGCGCTGAATTTCAGCTCGGGGCTGATGATGACCTCGTCCGCGCCGGCGGCGCGCACGATCTCGGCTTTGTCCTGCGAGCTCGTGACCGCGAGCACCCGCGCTTGCACGCTCTTTGCAACCTGGATCTGGTGCAGTCCCAGTCCGCCGCCCGCGCCGGTGATCAGCACGGTTTGTCCCGGCCCGAGGCCGGCAACGCCCAGCGCCGCGCGCACGCTGGTGCCGACGGGACAGACCGCGAGAGCGGCCGCTGTCGTCTCGAGTCCATCGGGAATGCGGATGGCATTGCGCGCCGGCACGCAGGCGAATTCGGCATACCCGCCTCCGCCCTGCTCGCCCAGCACGCGGCTGTTGCGACAGAGATCCTGACGGCCGCTCAGACAGTGACGACAGACGCCGCAGAACAGGCGCTGATAGATCACGACGCGTTCGCCTACGCGCTCGCGCGCGACGTGTCCGCCCACCGCCGCGATCTCACCGGCGATCTCATGGCCCAAAATCCCGCCGGGACGACCTCCGGGAATCCTGCCGGCGCGCGAGAGCACATCGTGATAGCAAATGCCCGCTGCGTGGACGCGGACCAGCACGTCGTCCGCCCCGGGTTCGGGACGATCGACCTCGGCCAGTTCGAGCACCTCCGGACCGCCGAAGGCGCGGAACGTTACCGCCTGCATCGAGACCATCGTCATCGGCGGCCGGAGAATGCGGCCGCGCCTTCCTTGTAATCGTCGTGCGTCTCAACCAACGCTCGCACGACCTCGATTTCGGCGCGCTCCGCGTCCGACGTACGTCGCGAGAACATGGCCAGGCGCTTGGTGGCCTGCACCGCCGCCGGCGAGTAGCCGGCGATCGTGGCGGCCCACCGGTCTGCCTCGGCCGCGACATCGTCCACGACAGAATTGACGAGGCCCCATCGCCACGCCTCCTCGGCCGAAATGTTACGCCCGACCAGCAGCATCTCGAGCGCCTGAGCGCTCGGGATGACCTGCGGCAGGTGGAGCGCGCTGACGGCCGATATCATTCCGTGCCGCACTTCGGGATAGCCCAGCACGGCGTTCTTGGCGGCAAGGCGCAGATCGCAGTGCAGCGCCAGGGTCATGCCCATGCCGATGCAATAGCCGTGCAGCGCCGCGATGACCGGTTTGACCAGGGGAACACCGACGCCGGGAATGGCGTGCAACAGGGTTTCGGTGGTGACCATCCGCCCGGTGCGGTTGATCTCCTTGATGTCGGAACCGGCACAGAATGCTTTTTCACCCGCGCCGGTGAGGATGGCGACACGGACATCGGGGTCATCGGCGATTTCCTGCCAGATCGATCCCAGCCGCTCCTTGGCAGGAACGTCGAGCGCATTGAGTACCTGCGGGCGGTTGAGCGTAACGACTGCAACCCCGTTCGATCGCTTCTCCAGCAGAACCGACATTCGTCTCACCAGTTTGCCACGCGTTTCCGTGCTTGTAGCAGGATGAACGGGCCTCGTCGCGATCAGCCGGGTCGGTATCGCCATGCGTGCAGCCGACAGGTCCTTCCAGGCCGCAGCATTGCTGCGGCAATTGATTTTTCCGATCGGAAGCGGGATCATCGCGCCCAGGTCGGACAGCGCCGTCCGATCTCGAAAGAACGCCACCGTGCATGACTGAATTTGCCGCCGCGGCAATGGCAAGCGGAGCCCAGCTTCGGCTCCGTCAGCTGACGAAAGCATTCGGCGCGTCCCAGGCAGTTGATCGCATCTCGCTCGACGTTCCGGCTGGAGCCTTTGTCTCGCTGCTGGGTCCCAGCGGGTCGGGAAAGACGACCACGCTCAACCTTATCGCCGGGTTTCTCACGCCCGACGCCGGCGACATCCTGCTGGACGAACGCTCGATCGCCGATGTGCCGCCGCACAAGCGCAATATCGGCATGGTGTTCCAGTCCTACTCGCTATTTCCCCACATGACCGTTGCCGAGAATGTCGGTTTTCCGCTTCGCATGCGCACGCGGCTGTCGCGCCAGGAAGCCCGCCAGCGGATCGACGAGATGCTCGCGTTGGTGCAACTCGGGCATCTCGGCACCCGCTACCCGCGGCAGCTCTCGGGCGGCCAGCAGCAGCGCGTCGCCATGGCGCGGGCGCTGGTCTCGCATCCTCGCCTGCTGCTGATGGACGAGCCCCTGGGCGCGCTCGACAAGAAGCTGCGCGAACAGATGCAGATCGAGATCAAGCGCATTCACCGCAGCGTGGGTACGACCGTGATCTATGTCACCCATGACCAGACCGAGGCGTTGACCATGTCCGACCTGGTCGTGGTGATGCACCAGGCCCGCGTGTCCCAGGTGGGCACCCCGCGCGTGCTCTACGAGGCACCCGCGAATCTCTTCGTGGCGGATTTCCTGGGCGACTCGAACCTTCTGACCGCGACGATCGCGCATGTCAGCGGCGACGAGCTCGCGGTCGAGATCGGGAACGGCGAGAAGATACGGGCCGCGCGGGGCACGTCGGCCGCGGCGCAGGGAAGCCGCACCGTCGTCCTGATCCGCCCCGAGGACATCTCGGTCACGTCCACGGATCAGCGAACGGCCGGTCAGGACGTCGTCGCCGGCACCATCAAGGACATCAGCTATCACGGGGATACCTTCAAGCTCGATGTCGCCCTCGGCGCGGACATGCTGAAGGTCAAGGTTCCGCGTGAACGCGGCGCCGGCATGGAGCGTGGCCAGAAGGTCTTCCTGACGTGGAATTCGAGCGTGGTCAGGCTGCTGCCGGCCGCGGATCGGACGAGCGATGCCAGCGGCGAGGACGAGCGATGACCGCATTGGCCGAGCCACGAGCGGCGCCATTGCTGCGCCCGGCGCCGTCCTCCCGAGGCCGGATGTTGCCGGCACTGCTGCTGCTGCCGTGCCTGGCCTGGATCACGTTTTTCTTCCTGGCACCCCTTGTCCTGATGTGCTGGCGCAGCCTTGCGAGCGAGGGGTTCTCGCTCGAGCCCTATGGCGTTCTCTTCACCTCTCCGCTGTTCACCAAGGTCATGATCACGACGGTAAGGACCGCGGCCATCACCACCGTCTTCGCGCTTCTTCTGGCCTATCCCCTCGCCTACGCACTCACCATCAGCGGCGGCAAAGTGCGCGCACTGATCCTGGTATTCACTTTGATTCCGTATTGGGTCGACATCATCGTGCGAAGCTTCTCCTGGCTGATCCTGCTGGGCGACAACGGCATGGTGAACAAGGCGCTCATGGCGCTGGGCATCGTCACTGCGCCGCTGCAGATGCTCTACAATCCGTTGAGCGTGCTGCTGGCGATGGTCCAGATCCTGCTGCCGCTGACGACCGTCACCTTGTTCGGCGCCATGTTGCGGATCGATCGCACGCTGATCACGGCCGCGAAAATCCATGGCGCGAGCGAATGGCACGCCTTCCGCACGGTCTTCTTCCCGCTGAGCCTGCCGGGCGTGTACGGCGCGGGCCTGCTGGTGTTCGTACTTGCGCTGGGCTTCTACGTCACACCGGCGTTGCTCGGGAGTCCGCGCGAAACCATGATCGCGCAGACGATCATGGTGGAAGCGAGCCAGCTTCTGGACTGGCCGCAGGCCAGCGCCGCGGGTGCCGTCCTTCTCATCATCACCACGTCGATCGCCGCGATCTACAACCGCTACTTCAGCCTCGACCGGTTGTGGGGAGGCTCCGACAAATGAGCGCGACGGCAGGCAGGCTCGGACTGAGCGCGGCCGTCCTGGCCGTTCTGATCTATCTCATCTTTCCGGTGATCGTCGTGGTGGCGATCTCGTTCAGCTCGGGCAATTTCCTGGTGTTTCCGCCGCCCGGCTTCTCGCTTCGCTGGTACGAAAGCATCGCCGGCGACCCGGAATGGGTCAACGCGCTGTGGGTGACGCTCAAGGTCGGCAGCCTGTCCGCCCTGATCGCGGTCCTGCTCGGCGTGCCCGCGGCCTTCGCGCTGGTGCGCCATGTCATTCCGGCAAAGGCGCTGCTGAGCGCGCTCATCCTCTGTGCGCTGGTGACCCCGCCCATCGTCACCGCGCTGTCCACCTATCTGTTCTTCGTGCCGCTCGGACTGGTCAATACGGTCGTGGGCCTTGCCTGCGCGCACGCGGTCAGCGGCATGCCCTTCGTCGTCATCAATACCTCCGCGAGCCTGCGCAGCGCCGACATCAATCTCGAGCGCGCCGCGGTGATCCACGGCGCCCATCCGCTGTGGGCGGTGCTGCGCATCACGCTGCCGATCATCTCGCCGGGCATCGTCATCGGTGCGATTTTCGCGTTCGTTCATTCCGCGCATGAACTGCTGGTCGCAACCTTCGTCCTCGGTGGCGTCGGCAAACCGGTGGCGGTGAAGATCTGGTCGGGGGTGCAGGCCACATCCGACCCCACCATCGCCGCCGCGTCTGCCATCCTCATCGGGCTTGCTATATTCACTTTTGCGAGCGCAGCCGCGACGCAGTCGCTGGCGAAGCGGCGTACGGCATAGGAGCGCGCGATGCTTGATCGATGCCAGAACATCGATGTCGACGCGGCCTGCGCGCAGTTGCGCAAACTGCTGGCGGATACACGCGGGCTCGGGCGGCGCGACTTCATCAGGGCGCTCGGCCAGGCGTTGGCGGGCTCTGCAATCCTCTCCCTCCTGCCGCGACTGACGGCCGACGCCGAGGCGGCGGAGCAGCCGGTCACCGCCTTCGTATTCGGGGGCGTGTGGAAGAAATCGGCCATGGCCGCGTTCGGCGAGCCGTTCACCAAGAAGACCGGCATCCCGGTTGTCTATCAGGACCCCTACACGTTCGCGAAGCTGCGCGCGATGCACGAGGCCAAGGCCATGCAGGTCGATGTGGTCTCGGTGCAGGGCGGGGAAATGTTCCAGGCGAAGCGCATGAACATGCTCACGCCGCTCGACTTCAACGTCATCGACCGGTCGGTCCTGGCGGAGCGGCAATTGCGCCACGGCAACGCGATCGGCGCGCACACGCTCTCCCACGTCATTTGCTACAACAAAAAGAAGTGGCCGGGCGATCATCACCCAAAATCCTGGGCGGACTTCTGGGACGTGCAGAAATTTCCCGGCCGCCGCGTGCTGCGGCGCGAGGAGGTCTGGGTGACCGAAGCGGCGCTCAAGGCCGACGGCGTGAAAGACGCCGAATTCTATCCGATCGACGTCGCCCGCGTGTTCCGCAGCCTCGACCGCATCAAGCCTCACATCAAGGCGTGGTACTACGACAACTCGCAGGCCCAACAACTGATGGAGCAGGAGGAAGTCGATCTCATCGCCATGATGAACGGGCGCGCCACCGAGTTCATCCTCAATGCCAAGGCGCCGTTCGAGATCGTCTGGAACGAAGCGATCTGCGAGGGTGGCATCCAGGGCTGGATGGTGCCGGTGGGGTGTCCCAATCCGAAGGGCGCGATGAAGTTTCTCGATATCGTCGGGCGCGCGGAATACCAGGCGGTATTCGCCCGCCTGATGTACTACGCGCCACAGAATCCCAAGGCCCTGGATCTGCTCGAGCCCGCCATCGCGAGATTGATGCCGACCTATCCAGATAACGAGAAGGTCGCGCACATGATCAATTTCGACTGGTGGGCGGACAATCTGCCGATGATGCAACGGCGCTTCCAGCAATGGCTGCAGTCCTGAGAAGGCACGCTGTGATGGAAGCCATGCGTTCGCTGCTCGATCCCAAAGCCGTCGCGGTCGTCGGCGCCTCCCAGCGCCGCGGGCGCGGGACCAATGTCGTCGCCAACCTGCGCGACTGCGGCTTCGCCGGCGAGATTTTCGCGGTGAACCCGCGCTACCAGGACGTGCTGGGCTTCAAATGCTTTCCCAGCGTGAGCGACCTGCCCGCTTCGGTCGATTGCCTCGTGGTCGCGGTCGCCGCCGATGCGGCCTGCGATATTCTCGAGGAAGCGCACGCGCGCGGCATCCCCGCGGCCATCGTGCTCGCCGCGGGCTTCGGCGAAGGCGGACACGGACACGCCCGGGCCGCGCGGCTGCGGTCGCTTGCCCACCAGGGTATGTGCATCTGCGGGCCGAACTGCTTCGGCCTGATCAGCGTGAAGGCCGGCTTTGCGGCCTATAGCGGCCCGCTCGCGCGGCCCCTGCGTGCGGGCCCCGTCGCGATCGTGTCGCAGAGCGGCGGCCTGGGCGCGAATGTGTTCGCGCCGCTGATGACCGACCGCGCGCTTGGTTTCAGTCATTTCGTGTCGTGCGGCAACCAGATCGGCGCAACGGTCGAGGACTATATCGAATATTTCATCGATGACCCCGATATCACGGTGGTTGCGGCCGTCGTCGAGGAGCTCAAGAATCCGCAAAAGCTGATCGGGCTCGCCGCCAAAGCCAATGCGCGGCGCAAATCCCTGGTGTTGTTTCAGGCCGGACGCTCGGCGGCCGGCCGCATCATGGTGCAGTCCCATACCGGCGCACTCGCCGGCAACGTCGAGATTCTTGCCGCGTTCCTCCGCCGCTGCGGCATCGTCCAGGTCGAGCGCTACGATGAATTCGTCGAGACGGTCGAACTGTTCGCGATCGCGCCGCGCGATGAAACGGTCGGACGCGAGCTCGTCGTGATCTCCGGCAGCGGCGGCGGTGCCGCCATCGCGGCCGACGCACTGCAGGACGCGGGCGCCGCACTCGCGTCGCTGCATCCCACGACCAAGGAGCGCATCGCATCCGTGCTGCCGGAATTCGGCAGCATCACCAATCCCATCGACGGAACCGGCGCGATCTACGACGACCCTGAGCTGCTGCCGAAAATCGTCGATGCGATCCTCACCGATCCGGCCCGGCCGGTGATCGCGGCAAGCGTCGCCGCCAAGCCGGCGGGCAACGAGACCATGCGGCGCTTTGCCCGGACATTCGCCGATGCGGCGCGCGCATCCGGCCGCACCGTCGTCGCCTTTCAGTACACGCCCCTTGGGGGCCCGCTCGATTCCGAGATCGTCAAGACGCTGCATGACGCGCAGGTTCCCCTGCTCCTGGGGATATCGAACGCGATGGGTGCGCTGAAGCATCTGCCGTTGCGGCGCGACTACTGGATGCGCGCCGCCGCCACCACCGAGGCTCCCGAACAACCTGGCAGCCGCTTGGAGTCCGGCCGCGGCGGCGACCCGTCGCGGTGGGACTTCCTGACCGCGCGACAGGCTTTGGCCGCGAGCGGCGTGCCGGTGGTCGATGCCGCCCTCGCGCATTCCGCGGACGAAGCCGTCGCCCTGCTGCGCCGGTTCAACACCGCGGTCGCCGTCAAGGCCGAGGCCCCCGGCCTGCTGCACAAGAGCGATCTCGGCTGCGTGCGCCTGGGCTGCACGGACGAGCAGGCGGTCCGCGATGCCTATGCGGCGGTCGTCCGAAATGCACGCAACGCCGGTTTCGACGGCGGTGTGCTGATCCAGCCGATGATCAAGGGCGTCGCCGAGGCCTATGCCGGCATCGTCGACGACCCGTTGTTCGGTCCCGCCATCTGCTTCGGCCTCGGGGGCGTATTCGTCGAAATCCTGGATGACACGGTGACCGAGATGGTGCCGCTGACGCACGATGGCGCCCTCGAGATGATCCAGCGCATCAAGGGAGCGCCACTGCTGCAAGGCGCGCGCGGCCGCGACCGTGCCGACGTGGAAGCGCTCGCGGCTCTGCTGGTCGCCCTTGGACAATTCGCGATCGCGAACAGGGGACGGTTCCGGGCCCTCGACCTCAATCCCATCATCGTCGGCAAGAGCGGCGCGGTCGCCGTCGATATCGCCATCGAGCCCATCATGGCGGATGCCGCGGACGTTATCGCAAATGCCGCCGAGTAGAGCCCCGCAACAATGGAAGGACGAGGGATGAGCCAAGGGAAAAACAAAGAGACGAGCAAAGAGACGAGCAAAGAGACGGGCCAAGAGACGGGCAAAGAGCTGCTCTACAGCGTCGAGGAGAGCATTGCGACCATCACGCTCAACCGGCCGGAGCGGATGAACGCGCTGACGCCGGCGCTCGAAGCCGAGTTGCATCGCGCGTTCGATCAGGCCGATGCCGACCGCGCCGTCCGCGTCATCATCCTCACCGGCGCCGGCCGCGCCTTCTGCGCCGGCTACGACCAGGGCCAGACCAGCAAGAGCGGCACGCGGCATTCCGACCCGAAGGGCAAGTCGCACGCGGACTTCATCGAGTTCTGGCAGCGCAACGACGCCGGTCGGGTCGGGCAGTGGACCCATATGTGGCGGCTGGGGAAGCCGATCATCGCGGCCGTCAACGGCTGGGCCATGGGCGGCGGCTTCTGGTACCAGCTCGCGGCCGACATCACCATTGCATCGGACCAGGCGGTGTTCGCGCAGCCCGAGGTTCGCCATATCTCGAACACGACATTTCTGCTGGGCGCGCTGTGCGGCTGGAAGGCGGCGAACCGCTGGGGCCTCACCGGCGATCATTTCGATGCGCAGGAGGCCTTGCGCATCGGGATGGTGAACGAGGTCGTCCCGCACGACCAGCTCATGGACGCGACGCGGGCGCTGGCGAAACGCATCGCGCTGGTCCCGGAGCCGTCGGTGCGGCTCAACAAGTCCATCACCATGCTCGGCATGCAGGCCGCCGGGGTCTATTCCGGCCTTCTGCTCGAAGGGGCCCTTGGCGCGCTCGCGCACTCGTCCCACAATGAGTTCCGGGAGCAGCTGTTCGAGACTCAGCGCGAGCACGGGCTCAAGGCGTATCTCGACATGCGCGACGGACCATTTCAGCCTGAACCCATGGGCCCACGGTCCGCCAAGGGTCGGCAGAAGAAGGCCGCGCAGTGATGCACGCTGGGCGCGCTCAGCATCCGGCCATAGAGGACAGGGATAGCCATGTTCGATCCTCGCAATCGCGATGCCAGCATCGACGAGGCCTGCGCGCGGCTGCGGAACGTGTTGGAGCAGACCCGCGGCCTCGGGCGGCGCGATTTTCTGCGCGTGCTTGCCGAGGCCGCGGCCGGATCGGTGCTGCTGTCGCCGCTGGTCGCGATCGCGGCGCGCACGGCGCAGGCCGCCGAGCCGCCCGTCACCTATTTCACCTATGGGGGCGCCTGGAAGCAGGCTATTTCCGCCGCGTTTTTCGAGCCCTTCACGAAGAAGACCGGCATCCCCGTGCAGTATCAGGAGCCCTATACGTTCGCGAAGCTGCGCGCCATGCACGAGGCCAAGGCGCAGCAGATCGACATCGCCGGCCTGAGCGGCATGGATGTCTATATCGGCGCGCGCATCAAGATGATCAGCCCGATCGACTGGAGCCTGGTCGACAAATCCGCGCTCGATCCCCAGCAGCTTCACCACGAGAACGTCATCGGCTGCTCAAGCCAGTCGATGAACATCTGCTACAGCAAGAAGAAATGGCCGGGTGCGGAGCGCCCGAACTCGTGGGCGGATTTCTGGAACGTGGCGAAATTCCCGGGCCGTCGCTCGCTGCGGCGCGACGCCTTCTGGACCATGGAAGCCGCGGCCAAGGCCGACGGCATCAAGGACGACGCCTTCTATCCCCTCGATGTCGACCGGGTGTTTCGCAGCCTCGACCGCATCAAGCCGCACATCAAGACCTGGTGGTCGGACAACTCCCAGGCGCAGCAACTGATGGAGCAGGACGAGGTCGACCTCATCTATATGACCAATGGGCGCGCCACCCAGTCCATCCTCGACCACAAGGCCCCGTACGAGATGATCTGGAACGAGGCAATCTACGCCGGCCACGCCGAGGGATGGGTCGTACCGGTCGGCTCACCCAACCCGAAGGGCGGAATGAAAGCCCTCGATTTCATCGGCCGCCCCGAATACCAGGCGGTGTTTGCGCGCCTGCTCTACTACGCGCCGCAAAACCCCAAGGCGCTCGATCTGCTCGACCCCGCCTTGGCGAAGCTGTTGCCCTCCCACCCCGACAATGAGAAGGTCGCGCATGTCGTGGACTACAAGTGGTGGGCCGACAACAATGCGCGGGTGCAGCGGCGTTTCGAACAGTGGCTGCAATCCTGAAGCAAAATCAAAATGAGTGTCGTGACGCTTCGCCCACAGCAACCTTGGCCTGCCGGGACGGAACCAACTTGCTCCCTCTCGCGCAAAACAGGAAACCCAATTCGTGCGCCGCGGAGCTCGCAGTGCCGGACGGCCCGGTGCCACGGTGAGCGACGCGTGTAAGCCGTGACAGCAACCCGATTTGTCGGCCACTCCATCAAGCGGCTTGAAGATCGCCCCCTGCTCACGGGTGCCGGCCGCTTCGTCGCCGATCTGCGCTTTGCCGACATGCTCGAGGCGGCATTCGTGCGCAGCCCGCATGCCCATGCCGAACTCCGCGCCATCGACGTCAGGGCGGCGCAGCAATATCCCGGCGTACATGCCGTGTTCACGCTCGCCGATCTGGCGCCGCTGCTCGCACACGAGCGGCTTCCGCTCCAGTTTCGTACGGCGCAACTCCCGCCCGATATAACGCCCCTCGTCCTTGCCAAGGACGAGGTCGCCTTTGTCGGCGAGGCGGTGGCGGTGGTGATCGCGCAGACGCGCTACATCGCCGAGGACGCCGCGGCGCTCGTTGCCGTCGACTACCGGCCGCTTTCGGCGGTGTCGGACTGCCGGCTAGCCCTCGCCCCGGGCGCACCGCGCGTCCATTCCGCCCGCGCCAGCAATCTCCTGACAGAGTTCCGGCAATCGTATGGCGACGTCGCCGACGCGTTCGCGCGCGCCCCCCGCCGCGCCAGCGTGAAGCTCAAGCAGCATCGCGGCGGCGCACATTCGATCGAAGGGCGCGGCGCCATTGCGGTCTACGACGGCAACGAGGACCGGCTCACGTTGTGGTCATCGACGCAGCTCGCCCACGAGGTGCGTGCCTTCCTGATGATGCTGTTGCGGCTTGACGAAAATCAGCTGCGTGTGGTCGCGCCCGACGTCGGCGGCGGCTTCGGCGCCAAGTTTGTCATGTACCCGGAAGAGGTCACACTGGCGGCGGCGTCCCTGCTCCTGCGGCGGCCGATCAAGTGGATCGAGGACCGGCGCGAGCATTTTCTGGCCGCGGTCCAGGAGCGCGACCAATATTGGGATCTCGACGTCGCCTTCGACGACGACGGTCGCCTCCTGGGCGTGCGCGGCGAGATGATCCACGACGAAGGCGCCTACACGCCGCAGGGCATCAACCTGCCGTACAACGCATCCACCGCGCTTCCCGGTCCCTACATGCTCCCGGCGTATCAACTCGACGTGCGCGTGGCCGAGACCAACAAGGTCGCCACCATGCCGGTCCGCGGCGCCGGCTACCCGGAAGGCGCATTTGCGATGGAGCGCCTGCTTGACCGCATCGCGGACGAACTCGGCCTTGATCGCGCGGAAGTTCGACGCCGCAATCTCGTGCCGCCGGAAAAGATGCCCTATGTCTCGCCTCTCAAGACCCGCGCCGGGTCGCCGGTGGCCCTCGACAGCGGCGACTTTCTCGGCTGTCAGCGCATGGCGCTCGACGCCATCGATTATGCCGGCTTTGCCGCGCGCCAAGCGCACGCGCGCGCCGAAGGTCGCTATCTCGGCATCGGTCTCGGCAATGGCGTGAAAGGAACCGGCCGCGGCCCGTTCGAATCCGGCATCGTGCGGATCGGCCGCTCCGGGCGCATTTCCGTCTACACCGGCGCGATGCCCATGGGACAAGGGATCAAGACCGCGCTGGCGCAGATCTGCGCCGAGCAATTCGACGTCGCGCCGGACAGCATCGCGGTCGCCGCCGGCGATACCGCGATCATTCCCTACGGTCAGGGCGGCTTCGCCAGCCGCCAGACCGTGACCGCCGGCTCCGCGGTCCACCTCGCGGCCGTCGCAGTCCGCGACAAGGCGCTCAAAGTCGCCGCCCACCTATTGGAGGTGAGCGTGAGCGACCTCGAGTTGCGCGACGGCCGGATCGAAATCGCCGGCGCGCCGGGGAGCGGGCTGACCCTGCGCGAAGTCGCCGAAGCGGTCGCCGGCGTTCCCGGCTACTCCATGCCGGGCAAGTTCGAGCCCGGGCTCGAAAGCATGCAGAGCTTCCTGCCGAATGCACTCACCTATGGCGGCGGCTGCCATGCCGTCGAGGTGGAGGTCGATATCGAGACGTGCGGGGTGAAGATCCTGCGTTATGTCGTGGTCAACGACAGCGGCCGCGTCATCAATCCGATGATCGTGGAAGGACAACTCACCGGCGGCGCGGTGCACGCGATCGGCAATGCCCTGTTCGAATGGATGGGCTACGACGACGAGGCGCAACCGATCACCACCACCCTGGCCGACTATGTCATCCCGGGAGCGACCGAGGTGCCCAGGATCGAAATGAAACTGGCCGAGTACCCCTCCCCGCTCAATCCGCTCGGCGTGAAGGGCGTCGGCGAATCCGGCTGCGTGCCCGCGGCCGGCGCGATAATCTCGGCGGTGGAGAACGCGCTCGCCCCGTTCGGCGTGCGCATCGGGGAATATCCGGTCACGCCGGCCCGGCTGTTTGCGTTGCTGTCGAGCACGGGGAAGACGGGCTGACGGACAGCTGGAGCGGGATGATTTTTAGTCGAGTCATCATCCCGCTCTAGCTTTCTGTTTGTGCGTGATCTTTTCCGAAACCGGTGCCCACTTTTCGGGATCACGCACTAGAATCGTTCGCGCTCGAGCTGGCGCCAACGCGACATGCGGCGCTCCAGCCACATCACGAGCTCGGTCAGCACCACGCCGACAATCGCGATGACGATGATCGGCACGAACAGCTTCGCGGTGGCGAACACGTTGGCGTATTCGACGATCATGCCACCGAGCCCGCTGATGGCGGTAAAGAATTCAGCAACAATGATGCCGATGATCGCCAAGCCGACCGCGAGGCGAACCCCCGCCATGATGAAGGGAACAGCCGCCGGCAGGATGATCTTCCAGAAAATCTGCCATTCGGTCGCGCCATAGGCGCGCCCGATTTCCAGCATGGACCCGCGCACGTCGCGGATGCCCGCAAAGGTGTTCACGGTGATGGGGAAGATGGCGACCGAGACCAGGATGGTGACCTTCCCCACGAATTCCAGGCCCGCCCACAGGATGATCAACGGCACCAGCGCGATACGTGGAATGGCATAGAGCGCGTTGATGAAGGGATCGAGCACGTATTCCAGGGTTCGCCATTGCGCCATGATGATCCCGAGCGCAATGCCGACGACCACCGTGAGCGCCATCCCGACCGAGAACGGCCACAAGGTTTGAATCAACGCCTTCTTCAACGCACCGCTTTGGATCAGCTGCAGCGCGGCTTCGAAGATCGCGCTCGGCGGCGCCATGAAGATCGGGTCCATGCGCCGGCCGTAATACTCCCAGATCACGAAGAAGGCCGCGACCGAGGCAGTACGGATGGCATTCGGGCTGGTCACGATCTCGCGCAGCCGTTGCAGCAGCGTCGGCTGCGGCGCCGGAACCGATTTGCGGGGCGGCATTCCCTGCGACGCGCTCATGGCTCACTCCTCAGCATGTCCCGCAACTCGGCCCGGTACCTTGCGAAATCGGGATGCGCGCGGACGTCGCCGCCCAGACGCTCGGCGGCCACCGGTGACTCGACGATGGTGCGGATGCGTCCGGGAGCGGTGTTGAACACGAAAATGCGGTCCGAGAGAAACAGCGCCTCGTCGATGCTGTGGGTAACGAAGACCACCGTTGCGCCCGTCCGCGACCAGATCGTGAGAAAGTCTTCCTGCAGCTGCTCGCGCGTCTGTGCGTCGAGCGCGCCGAAGGGCTCGTCCATGAAGATGAGAATGGGCTTGCGCATCAGCGCACGGGCAATGCCGACCCGCTGCTGCATGCCGCCGGACAATTCGTGCGGATAATGCTCGGCGAAACTGGCAAGCCCGACCAGCTCGATGAAGTGCCGCGCCAGCTCACGGCGCTCGCTGGTGCCGACGGCGTCGATCTCGAGCGGGAATTCGACGTTGCCCAGCACGGTACGCCAGGGCAGCAGGCCGAAATTCTGGAACACCATGCAGGCGTCCTTGCGCGGGGCCGTCACCGGCGTCCCTTCGATGGTGATGCGGCCCTCGTCGGCTGCGATGAGCCCGGCGGTCAGCCGCAGCAACGTAGTCTTGCCGCAGCCGCTCGGCCCCAGGAGCGTGATCAGCTCGCCTTTGCGCACGGTCGCGTTGACGCGGTCGAGCGCGACCATGAATTCCGGACGCTCTTTCTGGCCGGGCCGAATCCGCACCGGGAAGAATTTGCTGACATCGTCGTAGACGACCATGCCGTCGGACGACGTCGGCCGTGTTTTCATCGCTGGATTATTTCGCCTGATAGGGGCCGAGCTTCTTGAGCGCGGCGTCGACAAATCGCGGCTCGAGAACATCCTTGGCCGCAGGCGCGACCGGCAGGTTGCCGAGCTTCATGTTGAGCTCGGCGGTGAATTCCTCGATCGCGGGATCAAGCCCGCCATTCACGCCCCACAGCTTCTCGCTGTTGAGGTCGCGGACCACGGCCTTGAGAAAAGTCAGCTCGAGATCGGGCAGTCGCTCATGCAGGGCTGCCGCCGCCTCATCGGGATTTTCCATCACGTAGCGCGAGCCACGGATGCCGATGTCGGTCATGATCTGGAAGGCGGCCGCGAGCTCCGGCTTAGTCAGCGCCTCCGTGCGCACGACGTTCCAGACATAGCCGAGGCCCGAAAACTCCGACGACAGCTTCGTCAGCACCGCGACCTTGCCGTCCTGCACGCCCTTGAGCGCTGTGACGGTATTGATCAGGGTGGCGTCGGCGCGGCCGCCGATCACGGCCTGGAGACGGGCGGCGTGGCCGCCGACCTGGACGAAACGCGCGGTCGATTCGTCGATGCCATGTTTGCGCATGATCAGGCGCGGAAGCTGGTCCGGCAGACCGCCGGGCCCCGATGACGCAAATGTCTTGCCGGCGAGATCGGCGAGCTTGCTCCCCTTCCCCGTTGCCAGCACGAGGCTGTAATCACCGATCGGCTGCCAGGAGTGGACGGCGCGGATGTTGGCGCCGGCGTGGATCGACGCCAGCACATTGAGCGTGCCGACCAAGGCGATGTCGGCATTCCCTGACAGCAGCACTCGCATGGCATTGGCGTCGCCGGTGACGTGGACGTCCTCGACCTCGAGACCGTCCATCCATCCCTTCTTCTGCGCGACCAGATACGGCAGCGAGAACGTCGTGACCGGTCCCGGGAACGCCATCTTGATCTTGGCGGCGATGGCGTCGGGCGCGTCGACGATCAGGAAAGGGACTGCGCAGAGGCCGAGCCAGAATCGGTGCCATCGAAGGCGATGGTGAGACATGACGACTCCTTGCGGTCGAAAGCGATCGCCTGCGCGAAGCAAAAAATGGGCCTTTCAAACATTTCTTGCAAACGGTTTCTCGGCTCGCGCCGGTTGCGAGCCACGCGCGGTCCACTCCCAATGGGCTGTTTTGATCGACGATGTGCAGCAATGAGCGACGCGTAGCGCCGATTGGCGGTCACTCCGCCAGCGTGATCACCACGAGGCTTTCACGACTTTCGTCCTGGCCTGGGTCTTGGCTTCCGCCAGCATGGTCCCCACGCGCGTGTCGCGCAACGCGATGGCGGTGCGGCGCCAGTTGCCGCCGGGTTGAATGTGCGCGGGGTCGGCGCCCGGCATCGGACGTCGCAATCCGTACTTGGCGCCATAACGGTCGAGCCAACGCCACACGGCGCCGTCCGAGCGGCCGTCCTCGCTGGTGACGTCGACGGCCTGGCCGTGACCGTAGCCGCCGACGCGCGCCTTGCCGCCGTGCAAGGAGTTGCTGGCGCCCGCCTTGAAGCCGGAGGCCAGGCTTTGACGGTAGTCGTCACGGAACGCGCTCAGCAGCGCCCACCGAATGCCGGCGGCGTCCATCGCCCGACCGGCGTGATAGAGCTGCTCGCGGAAGTCAGGATGCATACCGCCGATGACGTAGGTCGGCATGGACATGCCCAGACGCTTGGCTGCGGCCGGATCCTTCCAGGTGAAGTCACCGGTCGAATCGCGCTTGCTGGGTGCCCGGCGGTAGACTTCCCACAGATACTCGTCGACCTCATCCATGATCGATCGGGCTTGCCGCACCGGTGGCGCGCTCTCGCCAATGCTGCCGGTCTCTTCCGCGCCCGTCACCTCCGGAGGCTGGAAGGCAAGGGAACCATGCGCAGGCAACGCAACGAACTCCCAAAGCGCGGCTTGCGGCGACGGCACACTCGACACCGGATCAAAAAGAGCCTGCGCCTCGACCATCTCCGATATCGGCACTTTGATATGAAGCGATGAGCGGTGAACGACCCACTCCGCTTCCTTCAATGTCGGAAACGGATTGGATAACGCGAGCGGGATCGCCACGAAGAATACCAGCGCGCCGCATAACACACCCGCCACCAGAATGGCGGAGCGAGAAATCCGGTCAGCCGCCATCGCGGCGAGAGGTGCCCGCATGTCTAGCCCTGTGCTGTTTCGGATGACGATTGCCCAACCGTCGCGGAAGCCCCAACGCACCCGCCCAGTCCGTCCGGGCGCCGCGACGCGCATGGTCTTTGACTAAGATTATTTTGGAGTTAACCCGCTATCTCACCGGGGCCGTGTCGTCGTCTCCCGACGACATGGCTTCAGCCGACCCTGCGCTCCGCGGCAGTCTATCTGCCGTGGCGCTCGAACCACTTCGGCCCGGGACCGCGCATGTAGTGCAGTTCCGGCCGGTAGCGGCGGTTCATCAAGACGGTCGTAATGGCTCGGAAAACGGCCAAGAGATACATCCCCGTACTCCCCAACAGTACCCCAGTGCTGATTTTTTGACGGTAACTTTCGACCAACAGAAGGAGGTTATGGGGCGATAATGTGAAATGTGACGGGCCGGACAGCGACCGGGGCCCGCCCTTCGACGGCCCCCGAGCAAGGGGGAAATCACACCGCGGCGATCGCCTCGATCTCCAGCAGAAAATTCGGATTGGCGAGCCCGCGCAGGATGCAGAGCGTGCTGCCGGGCGGATGGCCTTCGAAATAAGTCTGCAGGAGCCCGCGCGCCTTCGGCACGTCGTGCGGATTGCAGAGATAGATGGTGATCTTGGTCACGTCAGAGAGCTTGGCGCCGCCGGCCGCGAGCGCCTTGGTGAGGTTGGCCATCACCATCTTCGCCTGGGCATCGAAATCGTCGGGCGGCAACACCTTGCCGTCCACATCCGCGGCCACTTGACCGGCGCAGAATACGAGCTTCTGCGCCCCCTCCGCCGTCACCACGTGCGAATAGTTGGAAAATGGCTTCGAAATGCCCTCGGGGTTGATCCGGTTGATTTTTGCCATCGCTCCCTCCCGTTGTGTGTTTGCTGGTTCAATTGCGTAGCTCGATGACGCCGAGCGCAACCCAAAATTGACGGATCGCATATCGTCCCGGGCCGCTTGGCTCCCCCGGCTCCCGGTCCAGTCGCTCAGCGTTTGGGCTCCATCGGCGCGTGGCCCGAGAGCTTCGCGAGCTCCGCCTGACGAGCCATTTCGCGGCGCATGTAGGCGGCGAACTTTTCCGGCGTGTTGTCGGTCGGGATCGTCATGCCGAGCGGCTCCATGCGTCCGCGGAACGAGGCAGAATTGATGGTGTCGTTGAGGTGCTTGTTGAGGAAGGCGATGACCGGTGCCGGTGTCTTGCCGGGTGCCGCAAGGCCGACGAAGCCGCGATGATCGAAGCCGGGAAAGCCGAGCTCTGCCATGGTCGGGATGTCCGGCCAGCTCGCAAGCCGTTGCGAGCTGGCAATCGCGAGGGCGCGCACCTTGCCGTCGTCCGACAGCGGCTTGGCGTTGGAATAGAACACGAAGGCGCCTTGGACTTCGCCCGTCACCACCGCGACCGCGGCCTGGCCGGACCCTCGATAGGGAACGTCCACGATCTTGGTGCCGGCCAGCGCGTTGAGCTGGGTCACCGCGATCACCGGCGAAGTCGCGGGTCCTGACGTCCCGAAGCTCAATTTGTTCGGGTTGGCCTTGGCATCGGCCACCAGTTCCGCAACCGACTTGTAAGGCAGGTTGGCGTTGACGATGAGGACCAGCGGCGGCCCCTCGGTGATCTGGCCGATCAGCGCAAAGTCCGTGACCGCGTTATAGGGCACCGGGATGTAGTGCAGGTTCTGCACGTCAGCCAGCGCATTGACGAGCAAGGTGTAGCCGTCGGGCTCCGCCCGCCACACCGAGGTCGCGCCGGTCACGCCCGACGCGCCGGACTTGTTCTCGACCACGATGGATTGCCCGATACGATCCTGCATTTCGGCCGCCAGCACGCGCGCGGGGACGTCGGACAGCCCGCCGGGCGCGAACGGCACCACGAAGGTAACGGGGCGGCTGGGATACGTCTGCGTTTGCGCCGATGGCGCCGCCAGCACAACGGCGAGAAGCGTAACGAAGAACAACCCGAGCCGGGGCCGGCGGGGCAGTGCGTAGGTCGTCATGTATCCCTCACGAGGTCGAGCACAGCTTGCGACGGTTCCGCAAGCACATCGCGTGCCACACTAGGTATCATGCCGCTTTGCGGCTGCAGAGGTCGAGGGCCATTGCGAGGTAGATCCGCGCCGCAATGACGCAATCGTCGATCAACACATGTTCCCCCACCGCGTGCATGGAGCCGCCGCGCGCGTCGGGATGCATTCTTCCGCCGGGTCCGAATGCAACGCACGGCACGCCATAGGCCGTGAGATGGACGGCGTCGGCGCCGGGGCGGCGAATGATCGCAGCCGCCTTTTCCCCCATGACCGCCGCCTGCGCCGCGCCGAGCGCTTGGATGATCGGCAGATTTTCGTCGAGCTCGACCGGCGGATCGCTGACATAGACATGCAACGCGGGTTCGGCGGTGCCGGTGCGGTCGGCGAAGGCGCGCAGGACACGCCGCAGGCTGCGCTTGACGCCGTCGACGGTCTGGCCGGGCACGGTCCTAATATCGAGATAAAGGCTGCAGGCGTACGGGTTGCGCGACAGGCGCCACGGATCGCCGCCGCGGATCGCGGCGAGCGTCACGTTGGGATGCTCGCCCATATGGACATGCGTGGCCTCGTAGTCGCGCGCCCATTGCGCGATATCATTCTGCAGATCGTGCATGACGGTGATGGCGTTGACCACATTCGGCTTGTTGGCCAGTGCAGAATGCGCAACGGTGCCGCCCACCGTGATGCGCAGCCAGATGCAACCCATGTTGGCGATCGAGATGCGCATGCCGGTCGGTTCGGCGAGCAAGGCAAAATCCGCGGTGACGCCGTGCGTGACGAGATGACGGGTGCCGATGCCATAGCCGGAATAGGCGATGCCCTGAAACTCCTCGATCGCGGTCTTCTCGATCTCGCCCACGACACCGCCGAATGACACATCACCATCAAGCCTGATGCCGGCCTTGATGATCGCCTCGATGGCGATCAGCGCCGAGGCCAATCCGCTTTTCATGTTGCTCGCGCCAAGACCCCAGACCCAGCCGTCGCGGAAGATCGCCTTGGGCTTGAAGCCGTCGCCCGCCAAGTGCTCTTCGTCGCCTGAATACGATGTATCCATGTGGCCGGTGAACAGCAGGTTGAGTCCGTCGCCGCGTCCGCGCAGGTGTCCGACCGCGTTGGGCCGGTTTTCGTCGACCAGCGGGAGGTCGGTATCCATGCCGGACCTGCGCATGCGCTCGACCAGATACTGCGCGACGCCGATTTCCTTCCCGGTCGCGCTCGGGATATCGACAAGGTCGATCAGCAAGTCGCGGACGTTTTCGGCGGTGATGTACGCGGCCGCTTTGGCAAAGTCGGGATTGGTCATGAGCGCTCCAGGCAGAGCCCGGGTCGTAATGGATGCGGCGCGTCCTCACAAGCCGTATGCCAGGGATCGCGAAGGCAGTCTTGCAATGCGAGCAAGCTTAGATAGTCTGGCATCATGGGTTGCCGAGGACCCGATATCATGATCAAGACACTAGCCCCGCTCGCTCTCGCGTTCTCCTGTCTCCTGTCAGACGTCACCGGTGTCATGGCACAAAACGCTCCGCCCAACGTCGTCAAGGAGCTTGCCCCGAACGGCAAGCTGCGCGCCGCCATCAACTTCGGCAACATCGTGCTTGCGCAAAAGGACCCCGCGGGCCGCGAGCCGCGCGGCGTGTCGGCGGAGCTTGCACGCGAATTGGCCAAGCGGCTCAGCGTTCCAATCGAGTACGTCACGTTTGACGCCGCCGGCAAGGTGTTCGACGCGCTCAAGACCGGAGCCTGGGACGTTGCATTCCTGGCCATCGATCCCGTTCGCTCGGAGGGAATCGAATTCACCGGCCCGTATGTCGTGATCGAGGGCGCCTATCTGGTCCCGTCGAATTCGCCACTGCAGACCAACGAGGATGTCGACCGCGACGGCGTGCGCGTCGCCGTGGCGCGCGGCAGCGCCTACGACCTCTATCTCACGCGTGCACTCAAGCGTGCCCAGTTGGTGCGGGAGCAGAGCGGACCGCAGGCGCTCGACATGTTTCTGAAGGATCGGCTCGAGGCCGCCGCCGGCGTGAAGCAACCGATCGTCCTGTTCGCCAAGGACCATCCGGAGACGCGCGTGATTCCTGGCCGCTTCATGGTCATCGAGCAGGCCATGGGCACGCCCAAGGGGCGCGAGGCCAGCGTGCGCTATCTGCGCGAATTCATCGAGGAGATGAAGGCCTCGGGCTTCGTCGCCAAGGCGCTCGAGAAAAGCGGCCAGACCGACGCCGCGGTCGCACCGCCGACACCCGCGAAGTGACATCGTAGAACGGCCCGACCGTCATCGCTTATGAGCGTTGCCGGCGGGCCTTGACTTATGTTTGCAAGTCAGTGTACTTTGTACTGCAAAGCTAGTACTGGGACGGGCATGCGCGATCTGGACAAGGCGTTGGCCGACATCACCGCGATCCGAAGTCAGATGGCGCGCGGCGCCGAGTTCCGCGGCTATGGCCCGATGACGGTGGCCGCGACCGGCGCGCTGGCGGTTCTCGCCGCCCTGCTCCAGGGTCTCTGGTTGCCCGAACCGGCGGCCAACAGCTTGGGATATCTCGCGCTGTGGGTCGCGACGGCCGCGATCTCGGTGGCGCTGATCGGCACCGAGATGGTTGCCCGCACCCGGCGGATTCATTCCGGGCTGGCCGACGAGATGATCCATGCCGCAACCGAGCAGTTCATCCCCGCGGGCGTCGCGGGAGCGCTGCTCACTTTCGTTCTCTACCGTTTCGCACCGCAGAGCCTCTGGATGCTGCCGGGCCTATGGCAGATCGTGTTCAGCCTCGGCCTGTTCGCCTCCTGCCGTTCGCTCCCGCGCGCGATGTTCGCTGCCGCAGTCTGGTATCTGGCCGCCGGCCTCGGCAGTCTTGCGTTCGCAAGCGGCGACCATGCGTTCTCGCCGTATGCCATGGCGGTACCCTACGGGATCGGACAGAGTTCTGATCGCCCTCGTGCTTTATCGAGCCGTCGGAGAGGCCAATGGCGAAAGCTAACTCGAAGACGGAGAGCGTCGGCCGCTTTGCCTATGACGGTCTTGACCGTGTGATCCACGAGAAGGCGCGCCTGAGCGTGTTGACCTCGCTCGTCGCCCATCCCAAGGGTCTGGTCTTCGGCGACCTCAAGCAGATGTGCGGACTGACCGACGGCAATCTCAGCCGACACCTGCAGGTGCTGGAGGAAGCCGGCCTGGTCGACATCGAAAAGGGCTATGACCGGAACCGGCCGAAGACCGTCGTGCGGATCACGGCGCAAGGGCGCACGCGCTATCTCGACTATCTGACGGTGCTGGAGCAGGTCGTGTCCGACGCGGCGAACGCAGCAAAAGCGGGCGCGGCGAGCTTCCGTCGGCTCAAGCCGGCATGACGCGATCTCATTTCTTTTTATTTGCACGGAGACTTTGTAATGCAAAGTATTGTGGATGAGAAAGCCGCCGCCTTCCACGTGGCGATCATCATGGACGGCAATGGACGCTGGGCGACGCGGCGCGGCCTGCCGCGCTCGGCGGGGCATCAGGCGGGCGTGCGCGCCGCCCGGCTGGTCACGCAAGCGGCGCCGGATCTCGGCGTCACGACCCTCTCATTATTTGCATTCTCGTCCGACAACTGGCGACGACCGCGCGCGGAAGTGAACGCACTGATGTCACTGCTGCGGCATTACCTCGCTTGCGAGCTACGGCATCTGGTGGAGAACGGAATTCGGCTGACGGTCATCGGCCGGCGCGACCGGTTGCCGGCCGGTTTGAGGACCGCGATCCAGGACGCAGAGGAGGACTCGGCAAAAGGCACAAGGCTCAATCTGCGGATCGCGATCGACTATTCGTCTCGCGACGCCATCATCGATACGGCGCTTCGTTCGTGCACCGGCCCGGCGCCGTCACGCGACGCCTTTGCCCGGATGCTCGCCCCCGGAGGCGCCGGTACCGACGTCGATCTTCTCATCCGCTCCGGCGGCGAGAAGCGGTTGTCGGATTTTCTGCTGTGGGAATGCGCCTACGCCGAGCTTTGCTTCCTCGACACCCTGTGGCCCGACTTCGACGCCGACCATCTGGCGGCGGCCATTGCTGACTTCGGGCGCCGAGAACGACGCTTCGGCGGGCTGCCAAGCACCCCGGCGCTCACGGCGGCCGAATGACTTCCGACCCACCAGCAACAGCATTGAGGTATGCCATGACCGAGCCGTCATTCGAGCAGTCCCAAGCCAGCATGAGGCCGCACGAGGACCCTGTTTCGCTTCCCAAGATTCTCCTGATCTCCTCCCTGGCGCTTGCCACCCTTGTTCCGACGTTCTTCGTTTCCGGGCTGATCGCGGAGCGCGAAGCCCGGCAGGGTGTCGTGCAGAGCGAGTTCACGCGAAACTGGGGGCCGCCGCAGGAACTCCGCAGTCCAACGCTGGTCGTGCCTTACCAGTCCGCGCCCGATCGCCCGTGCGGTTACCTCAAGATCACCCCCGATCGTCTCAGCGTGACTGCGAACCTCACGCCGCAGGAGCGCAAGCGCGGCTTGTTTCACGCAACGGTGTATGACGCCAAGGTCGAAATGCAGGGCGTCTTTGTCCTTCCGACCGAGTCGCGATTGCGGGGCGTCCTTTCAGGCCGCCCGCTCTGGAATGAAAGCTTCATCGCCCTCTCGACAACCAGCCTCACTGGCCTGAGATCGGAGGACCAGATCACGGTCGACGGCACCGAGACGCCATGGCGGCCTTGCGCGGAATCCGCGGGCCTCGAGTGGGACTGCAAGAGCGCATCACTGATCCTGGCAAGTGCGCCGGTGGCGGCCGCAGCGAGCAGCGTGTCGTTCCAGGCGACGATCAGCCTCCGCGGTACCGGCGCATTCAACCTGCTCTTTGCCGGCAAGCAACTCGACGCGTCGATGCGATCGCCCTGGAGGACGCCGAGCTTCGGCGGGAGCATCCTTCCCGAAAACGCCAGCGTAACCTCGCAGGGTTTCGAAGCGCACTGGCAGACGACCTCGTTCGGCTCGCCGCCGATCTCGATCGCTGGGGGAATAGTTGATCCGGCCATGTGGAAAGGCTCGACCATCGGCGTCGACCTGATCGAGGCGACGCCGCTCTACCGGACGATCAGCCGCGTCGCGAAGTACGGGCTGCTGTTCGTCGTGCTGTCGTTCGCCATCTATTTCTTCTTCGAGCTGTTGTCGCGCCTGCAAATCCATCTCGTGCAATATGCCCTGCTCGGGCTGTCGCTTTCGCTGTTCTCATTGCTGCTGCTCTCGCTGAGCGAGCCGATCGGGTATACGGCCGGCGACATCGTGAGCGCGGCGCTCGTTCTCGCACAATCGTCGCTTTATACCGCGGCCGTGGCCAGGCGCGTCGCACCGACGCTCGTGTTCGTCGTCGTGCAGACATGCCTTTTCGCTTTCATCTATGTGCTGCTCGATCTCGAAACCTATTCGCTCCTGATCGGGGCGTTGGCGCTATTCGCCGTGGTCTCGGCCCTGATGGTGCTGACGCAGAGGGTGAACTGGTCGGCGCAGCCGTCGGTCTCGTTCAACTGATGCCGCCGGTCCGGCGCCGCGCATGCGACACCTTTGTCGGTGCGGCGGCGTCTTTTTAGGCACGGGCCTTGCATAGGTTTTCGGCGGCGCGGGGGGTCGAATGCCCCCATGCTCCCATGTCGCTGCCCGCGCTGGACTCCCGGCCACCGCTTTGGAATTCGGAGCACTTTATGCAGATTGCCCCTTCGTCGCTGCTCGCGCTGCCGTTGCTGTTCCAAGTGCTGGTGATGCCCGCCGCGGCACAAGGCCCCACGAAAGTCGGTGTGGTGCTGAATTTTGCCGCCGACGGTGGCGCGGCCGGTTTCTACCACGCGCTCGAGCGCGGGTATTTCCGCGACGCCGGTCTCGACGTGTCGATCGAGCCGTCGAAAGGTTCGGCCGACGCGATCACGCGGACCGCCAGCCAGGCGTCCGACATCGGCGTCGGGGACATTTCAACCTTGGTGGAGTTCGCATCGCGCCGCCCCGAGATCGCGCCCAGGGCGGTGTTCATTCTGCACAACCGCTCGCCGCAAGCCGTGATCTCGCTCAGGAGCAGCGGGATCGCCAAGCTGACCGACCTGCACGGCCGAATTCTGGGGCAAGGTCCGGCCGACGCGCCGTCGCGCATGTTTCCCGCGGTGGCCAACCTCGCCGGCGTCGATACCGCCAAAATCGAGATCCGCCAGTTCAGCCCGCAGCTGCGCGACACCATGCTGATCTCGAAGCAGGTCGACGCGGTGACGGGCTTCGATTCCACCGTCCTGTTCAACCTCAAGGCCAACGGCGTGGGGATCGAAGATGCGGCGGTCATCTACTACGCCGACAACGGCCTGGATGTGTACGGCAACGCCATCCTGGCAAACCCCGCCTTCCTGCAGGCCAAGCCCGACGCGGTCAAAGCCTTCGTGCGGGCCGCGGCGCGCGGCTGGCGCGACGCGATCGCCGACCCGAAGGCGGCGATGGTATCGCTCGGCAAGCACAACACCCTCGCCAAGCTTGATATCGAGGGTGAACGGCTGGCGTGGCTCGGCAGCCATCAGATCGTCACGCCGGTCACGCTCAAGGACGGCATCGGCGCCTATGACCGGGATCGCCTCGCGCAGAACATCGCCCAGGTGGGAAAGGCATTCGGCTTGACGCGCACCCCGGAGCTGGCCGAAATTTACGACGACCGCTTTCTGCCGCCGCGCGAAGAACGCATCCCACTCAAGTAGCCAGCGCTACGTCACCTCCATGTCGCCGTTGCCGATCCCACCTGGGACAACGCTGATCATACGCGGCGGCCGGCCGATGCTGCCCGCCGGCAACTGGCATGACCCGGACGCCGCAGACATCGCCGTCGCCGGCGACACGATCGCCGGGATCGCACCGGCGTTCGCGCCGGTCGCCGATGCCGCGATCGAAGAGCTTGACGGGCGCGGGCATCTGGTCCTGCCGGGCTTCGTCAACGCGCATTATCATTCCCATGACGTGCTGGCCAAAGGCACATTGGAGGAAGTGCCGCTCGAGACATGGCGCCTCTATGCGCTGCCGCCGCAATACCCGCCACGGTCGGTGGAGGAGGTACGCGCCCGCACGCTGCTCGGCGCCCTGGAATGCCTGCGCTCCGGCATGACCACGATTCAGGACATGCTCACGCTCTATCCGTTCGAGGACCGGCATCTCGACGCGGTCATGCGGGCCTACGAGCAGATCGGCATCCGTGTGGTGTTCAGCTTGCAATATGCTGATCGCAAAGGGCTCGAGACCATACCCTATTGGAAGGACATTTTTCCAAAGGACCTGCACCCGCTGCTGTCGACCGCGGCCGAGCCGGAGCGGCAACTCGACCTCCTCAGTCATTTCGAAACCGCATGCCTGCGGGCGCCGCCGCGGCCGCGCGTCCATTGGTCTCTGGGCCCTTCGGCGCCGGAGCGCTGCTCCCCTGCTTTGATGGCGCGCACCATGGAACTTGCGCGTCGCTATGACGTGCCGGTCTATTCGCACATCTACGAGTCGCGCGGCATGGCGCTGCAGGCGCGGCTCACGCTGCCCGAACATGGCGGCTCGCTGATCAAGCGGCTGGCGGCCGAAGGCGCGCTCGACCCGCTGTTAAATCTTGCACACAGCGTCTGGCTTGCGCGCGACGAGATCGATCTGCTGGCGGAGACCGGCACCGGCGTGGTGCTCAACCCGCAGGGCAATCTGAAGATGAAATGCGGGATACCTCCGATCCGCGCCCTGCAGGATGCCGGCGTTCGCATTGGCCTCGGATGCGACAACTGCAGCTGCTCGGACGCGCAGAACATGTTCATGGCGATGAAGCTGTTCGCGCTGCTGGCCGCGGCCAGTGACGCGCTGCCGGGACCGCCGCAAGCCGCCGCCGCGCTGTGGGCGGCGACCGAGGCCGGGGCGGACAGTGCCCGCCTCGGCGGCGAGGTCGGGCGGATCGCGCCCGGCTGCAAGGCCGACCTCACACTCATCGACATGAGCGACCCCTCCTGGCTTCCTCTCAACAGCGCGGTGCGGCAGCTTGTGCACGTCGAAGCCGGGCGCGGCGTGCGCCATGTCATCGTCGACGGGGCGGTCGTCGTGCGAGACCGCCGCCTCACGACGATCGACGAGGATGAGATCTACGATGCCGTTCAAGTCGTGATGCCCGGTTTTCGCCGGGACTTCACGGCCATTTCCGAACGCGTGCAGCGTCTGCAACCCTGGCTCGACCAGGCACATCAGCGCATCGTCTCGACGGAACTCGATTTCGACCGGATCTATATCCCGTTTTGAAGCCCCAGGGGGCTGACGCAAACATTTGGCGCTGTGTGAACTGCTTCACACCCGAGCGATTTGAGTGGTGACATTTTGCGCACCACCGACGCAGGCCATTGAGCGGTCTGCGCTCACGCCAGTAGGCAACCCCCGACCGGGCCCAACGCGGCCGCAATGCCAGGAACGGCGACGTGAGAGAGACGATGGGCCCTGGATTCCCCTTGCCACGGTTCTTGCGGGGCGCAGCGCGCTGCTTCGGCGCACTCGTTCTGGGTTGCGTGATCACCCAATTCAGTCAGGCCGCGACCGCCGATGAGCTGACGGATGCGCTGATCCGTTACGCCATGCACGATTACCCGCGCGCCATCGAGATGCTCACGCCCTTGGCGAATCGAGGCGATGCCGTCGCGCAGACGAAACTTGGGCTGATCTACACCAGGGGAGAAGGGGTTGCGCGCGACGACGTCGCCGCCCTCGGCTGGCTGACCCGGGCCGCCGAGCAGGACCAGTCCGAGGCTCAGTTCGAGCTTGGCGTCATGTACCGCGACGGCCTGGGGACACCGGCAAATGGCGCGCTCGCAATGCATTGGTTTGAGCGTGCCACGGAAAGGGGGGTCCCGCACGCATTCAATGCTATTGGCGAGATGTATCTCGGACATCAGGATGTCGCGCAGGACTATGCCGCGGCGATTTCCTGGTTCCTTCGCGGCGCCCAATTGGACAACGCGGAATCGCTTTACAACATCGGCGTCCGCTACGCGCTTGGTCAGGGCGTCGAGCGGGACGAAACCGAAGCCTACAAGTGGTTCGACCTTGCAGCCGATGCGGGCATAGGGGAACTGCGCAGCGAAGCCGTTCGTGCTCGCCAGGCGATTGGCGAGGGTCTCATGCCCTTGCAAGTGTCGAGAGCAAAGATCGGCGCACGGGACTGGCTGAGCGTTCAAGGCTCCGCGTCGACATCTCCTGAGACCTCTCTGCAAAAGACCAGACCCACGCGCGGCACCGAGCTCATGCATCACCAGCGGATAAAATGAGTATCCGGCCCCCCGTGGAAAACGAAATCAACAGCCGCGACAAATCCTGTTTATGGGTCGCGCACTCACCGCGGCGACTCGGTGCCCGTCGGGTAGAGCTTGCGGACTTCCTCGCGGCGACGCAGCCACCAGGCATACGTCTTGGGAAGCAGGTCGAGCGGATCGGGACCGCCCAACGCCTTGGCCGCGTGCACCGGCCAGTTCGGATTCCACATCATCTCGCGCGCCAGGGCCACGAGATCGCAGGCGCCTTCCGCAAGGTATGATTCGGCCTGCTCCGCTGCGGTGATCAGGCCGACGGCCATGGTCGGGATTTCGGCTTCTCGCCGGATCCGTTCGGCGAACGGCACGTGATAGCCGGGGACGCGCGGAACGACGGCCAAGGTCAGCGGACCTTCGATGCCGCCCGACGAGCAGTCCACCACATCGACCCCGCGCAATTTGAGCTCGCGCGCGAGCGCGACGGTGTCCTCGATCTGCCAGGCTCCGCCTTTGCCGTCGACACAAGAGGCGCGAAAGAACAGCGGGCGATCCTTCGGCCACGCCGCGCGGACGGCTTCGATCACTTCGAGACAGAACCGCATGCGGCCGGCGAGATCGCCGCCGTAGCCGTCGTTACGGTGGTTGGTGATAGGCGAGAGAAACTGCTGGATGACGTAGCCGTGGGCGCCATGGATTTCGCAGATGTCAAAACCGGCATCGAGCGAGCGGCGGCACGCCTCGACGTGGCTTTGGATGACGCGCCTGATGTCGTCCCGATCCATCTCGAACGGAACGGCCGCGCCGGGTTTGAACGGGATCGGACTGGGCGCATAGCCGCGCCAGGGCGGCCGGCCACTCTTGGCGTCGTCCTGCGTGAGCGGCTCGAAACCTTCCCATGGCGCTTTGGTCGCGACCTTGCGGCCGGCGTGACCGAGCTGGATGGCGCTGAGCGCGCCCTGCCCGCGCAGGAAATCGGTGATCCGGCGCCAGGCCCGCGCCTGTCCGTCGGTATAGATGCCGGGACAACAGTAGGTCTTGCGAGCACTCGCTTCGACCGAGGTCTCCTCGACAAAGACGATGCCGGCGCCCCCCATGGCAAATTTGCCGAGATGAACCAGGTGCCAATCGCCGGGCTCGCCGTCGACCGCCAGGTACTGCGACATCGGCGACACGACGATGCGATTGCGCGCCGTCAGCCCGCGCATGGTGAACGGCGTGAACAGCAGCGGCGATGGCTCTACCGGTGTCGGTTGGACGTCATCTTTCATGCAGAAATCCCGGAATGATGGTCGCGCGCATCATGAAGCGCGATCGACGATGAGCGCAACCGGTCCGCCACCGTCCGGCCCTTGATGCTCGGCGCCGCCGGACACGTAGATCTCGGCGTGTCCGACGAGGCCCGCCAGCGCGCCGCACACGAAGGCACGGGCGTGCCGGGTGGCGGCGATGTCGGAGTCGTCCAGCATGGTGTGGCGGTGGCCGCGCAGCCGCCCGTCGTGGCTGGCCTCCGCCTTGCCGAGGAGCGCAACGAGCCGCGCGCGCTGTGCCGGCGCGAGCTGGCCGGCCGCGCCCAGCCCGAGGCGTGCAAGGGCCGCGCGCACGGGCTCGATATCGACCGCGTCAACCATCACTGCATGATCGATCGCCAGCGGTCCGGACCAAGCCGGCGACATGCCCATCACCACGATCTCATGGTTGAGCAACTCGATACCAGCCGACGCGCTGCCACGGCCGGACCACAGCGCCCAGTTGACGCCGATGTCAGCCTCGGACAGCGACGCCCGCTCAAGCTCCGCGAGCGCGACGGCGGCGCCGAGGGCGCTGGCGGCGCGCGAAAGGCCCATCGACTTCAAGGTATCGCGCGTGGCCACCGCGGCCCCCCGGCGGTCAGCGTCAGCGATCCGCTGGGCAACGAGCAGCGGGCATTTCACCTGAACGAAGTGGACGTCGGCCGCATTCTCGATCCCGGCATCTGCCATGGCGGCGCGCACGCCGGCCGCCACCTGATCGACCTGTTGCAATCGGCCGAGATGCTCGAATGGGAGCGCCGCCGTGTGGGCACGGCCGATGGCAAGCGCCGGCTTCGCAGCCTTCTCGCCGTCGCGGCGCTCGAACACCAGCCAATGCGGCGCCATGGCGCCCTCGGTACCGCCCGACATCACGAGGCAGATTTGCGCCGCCTGCTGCGCGGGAAGATGACGCTGGAACAGCAGGCTCAGGGCGAGCGTCGCGTGCCCGCGCGAGAAGTCGTTGACCAGGCCGTTGCCTTCCGTTTTCGCCAGGACTGCAATCACGCCCGCGGGATCGATTTGCTTCGACGCGATCGCCGCCGCGATGCCGCTGACGTCGTCAGGCGCATTGGCGGAGATGCGATGAACGAGCGCACGGCGGGTCATGGAGGGCTTCCCATTCTGCGCCGCGGCCTCACGCGCAATAGAGCGGGCCGCAATAGTGCGCACGCAACGCGTCGCGCAGTTCGGGCATGGCCGCGCGAACGTCGGCCGTCGTTCCCACCGACTTGCGCAAGGTGGCGAGCAGCTCGGCCTCCAGCGCCGGCAGGTCGACGCCGGTAACGGCGCCGTCGCGTACGATCTCGCGGCCGGCGACGAACAATTGCTTCACATGTTCCTGCCGCGCCTTCGCCAGCAACAGCTCGATCGCCGGCACGTCAGGCTCGATCAGCTCGGCCGCCAGCTTGTCCCAGTCCAGCACCAGGAGATCGGCGGGCGCGCCCGCCGCGATCCGTCCGCCGTCGCACTCGCCGGTCACGGCGAAACGGCCGTGCTCGCAGACGATCCGGAGCAGATCTTCGCGACGTACCTTGATCTCGAAACCCGCTGCCTTGTGGACGGCGTAGAGCAGCCGCATTTCCCGCAAGGCGTCCTCGTCCTCGTCGAAGGACAGCCCGTCGAGTCCCATGGCGAGGCGGCAGCCACGGCGCAGCATCTCGCCAACCGGCGCCAGTCCAGAGCTGACGATGAAGTTCGAGCTCGTGTTGATCACGATGGTGGCGCCGCGCGCGGCGATCAGCTCCATCTCGTCAGGCCGCAGCCAGATGCAGTGGGCAAAGGAGACCCGCTCGTTGACGAGACCGATCTCGTCCAGATAGCGCACGATTCCCTGCGGGTAGGTGCGATCGGCCCAATTGCGCTGGTAGCGCGTTTCGAGCAGGTGCATGTGCACGCGGCGTCCGCTCCGCTCCGCCGCCGTACCGATCCGCCGCAGCATCTCATCGCTGCACCATTGCACGCCCGCAGGTCCGTACTGGACGGTGACCCCGGGACCCTCAATATCGGTGGCGACCGCCTCGACCATGGCCACCTGCTCGGCCGCCGGGACCGGCGGCCGCAGCAATCGTCGCGTGACGCAGGCGCAGGCCGCGGGCGAGAGCGCGGCCAGCAGCGCCTGGTGCGGGTCGTAGACCAGCGGATTGAGATCGCGGCAGTGCACGGCGAGCGCGACGTGCAGGCCGACGTCGCGAGCGGCCTTGGCGATCGCGCGCGCCTCGGTCGGGAAATCGGTCAGGCCCTGGACGCGCGTATAGTGCGCCATGGTGGCGCCCACGCCGCCGCGCGCGATGCGCCCGAACGCCACCGCCGAGGCGAGCCAGGCATCGACCGCGGGGATAAGGGTGAGGTACGGCAGCCACGCTTCGAGCGGCACGTCGAAGCTGCCGACCTGGCTCAGACGCGCCACCCGCGCATGGTCGTGCGCACTGGCAAGCGCGGGCAGGACGAGCCCGCCCTTGCCGGCGCCATCCTCAACGGCAGCGATGCGGCCGTCCGCGATCGTAATGACGCGATTGCCGGCCGCGGGAGCGGCGGCATCCGGGATGAGCCAGGATGCCGCGATGCGATGCGCCGTCACCCGCTGTCTCCGGCGATCACGGAGCTGCTTACATGTTGAGCTTGAGCATGCGCGCCTCCTTCGGCGGCAGGAAGCTGCGGTCGAACACGTCCTTCACCGCGGGGGCGCTGGAGAGCCCATAGGTTTCGACCAGGAGTTTGATCGCCTTCGCCATGCGCTCCTCCTTGATGTCGCCGACGCCGATCTCGTCGGTCTCCGGCGTCACGAAGTGGGTCTTGAAGGCGTAGACCAGGCGCGCCTTTTCCAGCGTCGCGTTCATCAGCGGTTCCGTCTTCATCATCACCGCGATCGCTGCGTCGGGCGCGGCGGCGTTCTCGATGATCGCCCGGTTGAGCGCGCGCACCAGACCCGCTACCGCCTTCGGCTTCTCCTTTAGGAGCTTCTGCGACACCATGATGCCGTTCGAGTAGAGATCGACGCCGTAGTCGGAGAAGAACAGCCACCGGATATCCTTGTCGGGGTCGACCTTCATGCCGATGAGGTTGATGTAGCTCGTCACCGTGAACACCGCCGAAAAGTCGACCTGCCCGTTGAGCAGCATCTGCTCCTGCAGGTTCGGCTGCATGTTCGTGATTGGCACCTTGCTCGCGTCGATGCCGTTGAGCTTGGCGAGGGGAGCGAACAACTGCCCGGCCGAGCCACCCGCTGGCGTTCCCATCGTATGCCCGACCACATCCTTGAGCGTCTTGATCGGGCTCGACGCCTTGGTGATCAGCGCGAACGGCGGCTTGTTGTAGATCATGTACACCATGACCGGCTGCTCGCCCGGCTTGGTCCCGGCGAGCTGAATGATGGCGTTCATGTCCCCAAAACCGGCGTCATAGGTGCCGGAGGCGATGCGGGTCACGGTCGCGGACGAACCGGTGCCCTGGTCGATGTCGACATCGAGGCCTTCGGCTTTGAAGTAGCCCTTCTCCTGGGCCCAGAACACGTAGGCATGGATGCCCTGGTATTTCCAATCCAGGGTGAAACGAACCTTGGTGGGCTCCTGCGCAGCCGCGCCGGATAGTGCAAGCGCCCCTATGACCGAGAACACGCCGAGCATGCGTAGTAAAGGCATCTAACGCTCCTTGTGATTTGCAGCAGAACGGTCAACCCATCGCGAACTCGTCCTTGCGATGGGCCCATCCCGTCACCCGGCCCTCGATCAAGGAGAAGATGACGTAGAGCGCGACGCCGAGCACCGCGAGGATCAACAGCCCGGCGAACACCAGGGGCACGTCGAAGCTCGAGCTTGCGATCATCATCAGGTTGCCGATGCCGCGATTGGACGCGACGGTTTCGGCGATGACGGTGCCTACGAATGCCTGGGTCACCGCCACCTTCAGCGAGGCGAAGAAATACGGCATGGTGCGCGGCAATCCGACATTGGTGAGAATGTCGAGCTTGCTCGCCTTGAGCGCCTTCATCACGTCTTCGAGCTCCGGCTCCGTCGTCGCAAGCCCGGTGGCAACGTTCACCACGATAGGAAAGACGCAAAGGATCATCGCGGTCAGCACCGCCGGAATGGTGCCCGCGCCGAACCAGAGAACGAAGATGGGAACCACCGCGACCTTCGGAATGCTCGAGAACCCGACCAGCAGGGGATACGCCACGTCGTAGGCGAGCTTCGACGAGCCGACGAAGGCGCCAAGCAGCACCCCGGCGACGATGCCGAGCGCGAAACCGACCAAGGTGGTGTAGAGCGTCTGCAGGGCGTGCGGCCAGATGGCCGGCATGCGTTGCCCCAGGGTGAGCACGATCTGGCTCGGCCGCGGCAGGATGATGTCCTTGACCCCGAAGGCGAGGCAGAGCAGCTCCCACGCCAGGAAGAAGCCGAGGATGAGCGCGACCGAAGCGAAGCGGCGCCGGAGCTGCGGGGTCACTGCACCGTCTCCTTCGCGGGGCGCGCGGAAACGATCAATTCGCGCAACCGCTGGGTAAGCGCCACGAACGCGGGCTCGTAGGAGATCGCGATGGTGCGGGGCCGCGGAAACGTTACGACGCTCTCTTCGATGATGCGGCCCGGCCGCGCCTGCATCACGCAGATGCGGTTGGCGAGGTAGGCGGCTTCCTTGAGGTCGTGGGTGACGAGCAGCACGGTCGGGCGGAGCGTCATCCAGAGATCCTGCATGATCCCCCACAGCTCCTCGCGGGTGAATTGATCGAGCGCGCCGAACGGCTCGTCGAGCATGAGCAGTTGCGGCTCGTGCACCAGCGCGCGGCAAAGCGAGGCGCGCTGCATCATTCCACCCGAGAGCTGCCAGGGATATTTCTCGGCAAAACCGGCGAGGCCCACCCGCGCGAGCAGCGCATCGATCCGGTCGCGGAACTCGCCCTTGCGCTTGGCGCGGTACTCCTGCCGGAACGGCGCCACGATCTTCAAAGGCAGCATTACGTTGTCGCGCAGCGTGAGCCAGGGCAGCAGCGTCGGGTTCTGGAACGCCATCCCGACGCGGACCGGCTCGGCTCCCACCTCGCGGCCGGCCACCAGCACGCCGCCGCTCGAGGCGCTGATCAGCCCGGTCACGAGCTTGAGGATGGTGGATTTGCCGCAGCCGGACGGTCCCACCAGCGCGATGAAGTCGCCCTGCTCGATGCGCAGATCGGTCGCGTCGAGCGCCTTCACCTGCTTGTCGCCGCGGCCATAGGCGTGCGTCACCTGGTGCAATTCGACAAAGGCGTCGGGACGCGTCTGCGGTTCAGGGCTGGGCGCGTGCATCATGCCGCCCTTTCCGATTGCGCGCGGTTGCCGCCGCGGACGATCGCCTCCATGGTCTGCTCGACATTGCGCGGCGCGGCGGCCGGCAGATGCTGCAAGGTGTGGACCGAGCGGCCCCAGCCGCGCGTCTCCGGCACCAGCACGCGCTCCCGCATGACGAAACGGCCGCGCACCAGCGTATGGACCGGCAGGCCGCGCACCGGCCGTCCGTGCCATGGCGTCGCCTTGGAGCGCGACTGGAGCAGCGCGTCGTCTATGACCGACGCGCGGCCGAGGTCGACCAGCGCGAGGTCGGCCTGCGCGCCCGCCTGCACGACCCCCTTGCGCGGATACAGCCCCCAGATCTTCGCCGGGTTGGCGGCGCTCCAGCGTACGTAATCCGAGATGCTCATCCGCCCGGCATTGACCTCGGTCAGCATCAGCGGCATCTGCGTCTCGACGCCGGGGAAGCCGCAGTCCACGGTCCAGATGTCGTTGCGCGTCTTTTCCGCGGGGGCGTGCGGCGCGTGATCGGTCGCGATGATATCGATGGCGCCGTCGGCGAGCGCCGCCCACAGCGGCGCCTGGTTGCGCGCCTCGCGCACAGGCGGATTGACCCGGATGATGCCGCCCAGGCGGGCATAGTCGTCGCTGGAAAGAAAAAGATATTGCGGGCAGGTCTCGCCGGTGATGTCCACGCCGCGCGCCTTGGCTTCGCGCAGGGGACGCAACTCCTCGGCCGAGGAGATGTGCAGGATATGGATGCGCGCGCCGGTCCACTCCGCGAGAATGGCGGCGCGGCTCACGGCCTCGATCGCCACGACCGCCGGGCGCGCCGCGAGATGAGCGAGCGGGTCGAGCCGGCCGGCGTCGCGCATCCGGGTCTCGCGCCGCTCCATGATCGAATTGGTTTCGGCATGCAGCGACACGCGCTTGCCGGTGCGGGCCACCGTCTCGAATGCTTCGAGCATCGCGCCCGTGGACGGCGACGGGATCTTTCCGAACGTGTTGCCCATGTAGAGCTTGAAGCCGATGACTCCGCCCTCGACGAGCGCAGGCACGTGCTCGATCGTGTCCTCTCCCAGCAGGCCGTAAAGCCCGAAATCGACGTGCGCGTTCGCGCCGGCGATGCGGTGCTTGTCGGCCAGCACCGACGCCGTGCCGGTGGGCGGGATGGTGTTGGGCATGTCGAACACGGTGGTCACGCCGCCGAACGCCGCGGCCGCCGTGCCGGTCTGCCAATCCTCCTTGTGCGGATAGCCCGGATCGCGAAAATGCACGTGCACGTCGATGGCGCCGGGCAGGACGTGGAGTCCGCGCGCGTCGAGCGTCTCGCGTGCCGGCGGCATCGCTGCCTCGGACCCGACCGCGATGATGTGCCCGTCATGGATGGCGACGCTGGCCTGGATGACGGAATCGGGCGACACCACCTGGCCGCCGTGAATGACGAGATCAGCCGTGGTCATCGGCGCCCTCACAACATCGCCCAGCCGCCATCGACCGGCAGATCGATCCCGGTGATCTGGCGCGATGCATCGCTGGCAAGGAACAGGCAGGCATTGGCAACGTCGACATCGCTCGATACCCGCTTGAGCGCGTAGTCGGCGGCATGACGCTCGACGGCCTCGTCGACGGCAATGCCCAGACGCGTCGCCATGTCGGCGCAGACCTTGTCGCGGAACCGAGGACCGTCGACCATGCCCGGGGCGACGCAATTGACATTGATGTTGTAGGCGCCGACCTCGAGGGCGAAGCTCTTGGTGATGCCGCGCAGCCCCCACTTCGACGCGGAATAGGCCATCCGCCCCGCGCGCCCGCGCATGCCGAAGGTGCCGCCGACATTGACGATCTTGCCGTAGCGCTGCGCCATCATGGTCGGCAGCACGCCACGCATGGTGTGGAAGCAGCCATGCATGTTGAGGGTGATGATGTCGTCGAATTCCTGCGGCGTGGTCTCGACGCCGCTCTTGCCGATCGGTCCTGAACCGCCGGCGACATTCACCAGGATATCGATCCGTCCGTAGGTCTGATGGGTCGTCTGCGCGGCCTGCTCGCATTGCCCAGGCTCGGTGAGGTCGCAGGGGACGATGATCGCCTCCGTCCCGGCCGCCTGGGCTTGCGCCGCTACGGATTCGATCGCCGCGGTGTCGCGTCCCACCAGCGCAAGGCGTGCGCCCTCCGCGGCAAAGGCCAAGGTGATCGCCGCGCCCATGCCTTTGGCGGGGCCGGTGATCACCGCAACCCGTCCTCCGAGCCCCAGATCCATCGTCGTTTCATCCCTTGCTCACAAGGAGCGACCGGCCGGGATCCGCTTCGTCCGCAGAACGGGACCCCGTTTCTTTTCAGAACAGCTTTTTCGGGAGCGCGTCAGCCGGCGGCAGGAACGCCGGCGTGAAGATTTCATCGACCGACGGCGTGCGCGGAAGACCGTTGGCATCGACCAGGATGTCGATGGAGGTCTTGAGCCGCGCCATGTCGACATTGCCGAGGCCGATCTTCGCGATCTCGGGATGGTTCATCTCGTCCTTGAGCGTCGCTTCGAACCGCTCGCGCTCGACCGGAACCTTGATCAGCGGCTCGCGCTTGGCCACCGCAGCGACCGAGGCGTCGATGTCCTTGAGCGAATCGAGAAGCCCCCGGTTGATGGCGCGCACCAGTCCGCGGACGGCCTCGGGCTTTTCCTTCGCCAGCTTCTTCGAGACGATGATGGCGTTGGAATAGAGATCCATGCCGTAGTCGCCGTAGTTGATGTAGCGCAACTGCTTGTCCTCGACGCCCATCAGCTTGGCGGAGAAGCGGATGGTGTTGACGTAACCGAAGACGCCGTCGACCTGGCCTTGCATCAACATCTGCTCGCGCAGGTTCGGCTGCATGTTGGTGATGTTGACCTTGCTGCAGTCGATCTTGGCGAGCTTGCACAAGGCGGGGAACAGCTTGAGCGCGCCGTCATTGGCGGCGCCGCCGAGAGTCTTGCCCTCGAAATCCTTCGGCGACTTGATCGGGCTGTCCGCCTTCACCGCCACGGTGAAGGGCGGCTGGTTGAACATCACATAGACCGCGATCGGCGCGTCGTCCGGCTTCTTGGCTGCCAGCTCGATCAGCGCATTGATATCGCCGAAGCCGACATCGTAGGTGCCGTTGGCGACCAGGGGCACGGCGGCGCCCGAACCGTTGCCCTGATCAAGCGTGACCTCGAGCCCCTCGGCTTTGAAATAGCCGCGATCGTCGGCCAGGAAGAACATCCCCTGCGGGCCCTGATACTTCCAGTTCAGCACCAGCTTGAGCTTGGTCTGCGCCGCGGCGGGGGTCGCGAGAGCGAATGGGACGGCAAGCGCGGTTGCGCCGACCAGCGCGAGAACCGATCGAAGCCTCGAAGTCATTGGCGCGCTCCTGTCGTAGCTGTGAATGGTTGGCTGACGTCGCGCTGCATCCGGCGCTCATCCATGCTGGCAACGGACCGGACGACGCCGTGCCGCGCGTGACCTGCCGCTTTGTTGGGCGAATGCAGCTCAATCTTTGATCACATCTGTGGTGACGCATCGGCTGTGCGGCAGCGCCGCGCTCCGTTCTCGGTCACGCTGCAAGGCGTGTGCCTGTCAGGAACGCTAACGCAATCGAGTGCTCACATCTGCCGCCGATTTCTTGCTAGGGTGATGCCGCAGCAGCACCGCTCGTCGAGTTAGGGTTTGCGATGAAGCACTTGCGCATCTTGAGATACGTCGACGAGGTCGCGCGCACGGGCTCGATCCGCAAGGCCGCCGATCAACTCAACGTCACGGCATCGGCGGTGAACCGGCGGATCATGGATCTCGAGGAGGAGCTCGGCGCGCAGTTGTTCGAGCGCCGGCCTCGCGGCGTGCGGCTGACGGCGGCCGGAGAGGTGTTCGTCCACTACCTGCGGGAGCAGGACGGCGGCGTCGAGCGGATGAAGTCGCAGATCGAGGATCTCAAGGGATTGCGCCGCGGCACCGTGCGGATCGCCTGCAGCCAGGCCTTGGCGCTCGATTTCCTGCCGCGGGAGATTGCCGCGTTTCGCGCGCGCCATCCCATGGTGAGCTTCGGAGTCAGCGTTCTCGACCACGAGCAGGCCATGACCGCGCTCGCGGATTATGAGGTCGATCTCGTCCTGGTTTTCCGGCCGCCTTTCCTCCCCAACTTTCAGCCCCTGATGAGTCTCGAGCAGCGCATCGTGGCGGTGATGTCCGCCGAGCATCCGCTCGCGACCCGACTGACCGTCAGGCTGCGCGATTGCGCCAACTATCCCGTGGCGTTGCCCGAGCGCAGTCTTGGCGGACGGCAGTTGCTCGATCAGGTCGTCGCGCGAAGCGGCCTCACGTTCCAGCTCGCGGCCGAGTCGAACTCATTCGAGTTTCTGCGCGGGCTGGTGACGCACGCCAACCTGATTTCGTTTCAGATCGGAATCGGGACGTTGCCGGAGAACAACAAGCTCGGGCTGGTCGCCCGCGACATCGACGACCGCGATGTCCCGCGCGCGAACCTCGTGCTCGGACAGCTCCGCGCCCGCAACCTGCCGATCCCGGCGGCTATATTCGCGGAAAAACTCGTGCGCGCGCTCGAGGCGATGCGGGCGAAACCCGTCGCATCAGGCGCATCCGCTGCGGCAGCGGCGTCCGGCTGAGCCTGAAACAGGAAAGCTATACGGCCGGAACGTGGCGCGGAGGACCTGATGGAGGCTCAACCTGCCCCGGCCGCCCCTGGTGTGGTCGCCCGCTTGAGCTCTCACCTGAGCTGGTATTGCACGCTTTCGCCCCCTGGTCGCGCCGCGTTCTGGGCGACTTTCAGTGGCTGGGCGCTCGACGCCTACAACCAGATGACCCTGGGCTTCGTTCTGCCGGCCGTGACGACCGCGTTCGCGCTTTCCACCACGCAGGCGGGGCTGCTCGGGACCGTCGGCGGAGTGACCAGCGCGATTGGCGGCGCGCTGGCCGGCGCGCTAGCCGACACAATCGGGCGCGTGCAGGTGCTGCTGCTCTCGATCGGCTCGTATGCGGTATTCACCTTCCTGGCCGGCTGCGCGCAGTCTTACGAGCAGCTCCTGGTCTTCACCACGCTGCAGGGCCTTGGCTTTGGCGGCGAATGGGCCGCGGGCGCGGTGCTCGTGGCGGAGTACGCTCAGCCGACGCAGCGCGGGCGAGTCGTCGGGTCCGTCCAGAGCGCATGGTCGGTCGGCTATGCCCTCGTCCTCGTCGCCAATACCGTGACGTTCAGCTTGGCGCCGCCCGAGCTGGCCTGGCGCATCATGTTCTGGCTCGGCGCGCTACCGGCCGTCGTGCTGTTCTGGGCGCGCACGCGCCTGCAGGATTTACCCGTCTACCGCGCCGAGGTGGCTGCCCGCGCGGCCGCCACCAGCGTGACAACGGCAAGACCGCACCTCGCGCTGCTCGGGCTGTTTCGCCGGGACCAGATTCGCGTCACGCTGGCGTCGGCGCTGCTCTCGATTGGCGTCATCGGCGCGGGGGTCGCCTTCTGGCTGCCGACCTATCTGGAGCAGGTGCGCCACCTGACGGTGGAGGGCATCGGCGCCTACATGGGCATCCAAGTGGTGGGCGGATTCGTTGGCTGTGTCAGCGCGGGGTACATCCTTGACCGGATGGGTCGGCGCCGCGGCGTGGCGCTGTTCGCGCTGGGCAGCGCGCTCGCCGCCTGGGCCTACGTCGTGGTGCCGGGCGGCGCCGCATGGCTGGTGTTCGCCATCGGCTTCCCACTCGGCTTCTTCAGTTCGGGAATCTTCAGCTGTTTGGCCGTCTATCTCGCCGAGCTGTACCCGACCGAGTTGCGCGGCGCGGGGCAAGGGTTCGGCTACAACATCGGACGTGGGATCGGCGCGGTCGGGCCGGCTGCGATCGGCTTTGCGGCGGCGCGGGTCGGACTGACCGACGCGCTGGCGCTGGGGGCCACGAGCTACGTGCTCTGCCTCGTCGCCCTGCTGTTCCTGCCGGAGACTCGCGGGAAGCCGCTGACCGGCTGAGCGTTCCAATGTCCTGAAGCTTCATTCTGCTGTCGTCCGCATGAGCGATGACGCGCGAAGCGACGTTATTTGCCGGTCGACTCGGCCGCCGTGAAGATGAGGCCCTGTTCCGACGACAGCGCGGGCGGCACGTCGAGATCGGGCGCGCGATGCAACTGCTCGTCGGATATCGCAAGCAGACCGAATACCTCGCACGCCAGCCGTGCGGACGGTGAGAATTCACAGCCCCGATAAAATCGCTTGCATCGAATTTCCCTTTCGATTATTCTACTTGTTTTTTCGCAGCTCAACGGCTGCACCGGAAGATCGTGCGTAAGTTAACGTCATATTGACGTTGTAGGAGTATGTAATGAACGCGAATCTATTCAGTACCGCGAACGGATCGCCGATAGAAACCATGACGGAGCGGCCACAAATCGTGTGGGGGGCCCCCACCGCGAGCGAGCGCGGACCGGTGATCGCGACCTTGCGGAACCCGAATCATCGCAACGCGGTCGGCAGTCATGCCGGTGGCTATTCGGTCTATCGCGCGCTGGCCATTGCAGCCCGGACGCTCGCCTATGACCACATGGCCGACCTCACGGATACGGCGCCGGTGGAAGAGATCGGACCGCATCCGCAGTGGTTCGATGCGAAAAAGATCGTGTCGCTCGACCCGTGGGGACATCTCGTCGGCGAAGCGTTCCGCGATCACCTCGTGCGCGGCTACGACATCCGGCCGAGCATCGCGGTGACCCGCGCGCACATCGACATGCCGGAGATCCGCGAGGCCATCGCGGCGCGCCGCGTGCGCGCCGATGGCGATATCGTCTCCGCGCGCGGCAGTGTGCGCGTCATGAAGGCGGCGATCGATCCGGTCTGGCATCTGCCGGGCATCGCCGAGCGCTTTGGCCTTGGCGAAGCGGAGCTGCGGCGCGGGCTGCACGAGCAGACCGGCGGCATGTATCCGGAATTGGTGGAGAAGCCCGACCTCAAGGTCTTTCTTCCCCCGATCGGAGGCTCGACGATCTACTGCTTCGGCGATCCGTCCAAGCTCGGCGACGGCATCACTCCCCTCGCCTGCCGCGTTCACGACGAGTGCAACGGCTCCGATGTGTTCGGCTCCGATATCTGCACCTGCCGCCCCTATCTCGCCCACGGCATCGAGATCGCCATCCAGATGGCGCAGGCCGGCGGTCTCGGTCTGGTGATCTACAATCGCAAGGAAGGCCGCGCGCTGGGCGAAGTGACCAAGTTCCTGGTCTATAACGCGCGCAAGCGCCAGAAGGGCGGCGACCGGCCCGATAGGTATTTCAAGCGCACGGAATGCGTCGCGGGCGTACAGGACATGCGCTTCCAGGAGCTGATGCCGGATGTGTTGCATTGGCTCGGCGTCACCCGCATCCACCGTTTCGCTTCCATGAGCGACATGAAATGCGACGCGCTGGTGCGGCAAGGCATCCAGATCGACGAACGCGTGCCGCTGCCGGATGGGATGATCCCTCCCGACGCGCGCGTCGAGATCGAGGCGAAGATCGCCGCCGGCTATTTCGCCGGTGACCGTCCGCGCGGTGTGCCGGTCGGGACGGTCGGACGCGGGCTCTACGAGTGATGGCGATTCCGGTCGGCAGGCGGGCCCCGTCATGGTCCTCCGACCGGGATGGCTCGCTCGCGGAGCTCGGTACGCTTCACGATGTGGCCGCGGTGCGCGAGCGCTGCAACATGGTCTACCGCTGGGTGGCCGACGGACGCTCGCCGCATTTCACGCTTGATGAAAGCCGCCTCGCCGCCGTCGCCGGCTATGTGGGCGACGTCACCCGCGAGGCCTATCCCGATCTGACAATTCCCTATCACAGTCGCTGGCGGCATTTTTCCGCCGGCGGTGTCGATCGTTGGAGCGAGCTTGCGGCGCGGATCGATCGCGCCGCGCTCGAACGCGCCCGCATCGCCGTCGACCTGGCAACGGTCAGCGTGTTGCTCGACGCCGGAGCCGGCAATGCCTGGCGTTATCACGACAGCAAGACTGGCCACTTCTTCACGCGCTCGGAGGGGCTTGCCGTCGCCAGCCTCGACATGTTCGCCGCGGGGCTGTTCTCTTCCGATCCCGCCCATCCCCTCCGCGTCGATCATGCCGCGCTTGCGCGCATCGATGCCGCGACGCTGGCGCGCCATTTTCAAGTCGACGGCGAAAATCCGCTGGTCGGCCTGGAACAGCGCAGCGTGCTGCTGCGCCGTCTCGGCATGGCGCTGTCCGAACGCCCGGACATGTTCGGGCGCACGCCGGCGCGGCCGGGCAATCTGATCGATTATCTTCTCGGCATCGCCGAGCAGCGCCGTATTGCAGCATCGGCCGTGCTTGCCGCGCTGCTCGAGAGCCTGTCCTCGATCTGGCCGTCCGGGCTCACGCTCGAAGGATTTGCCGTCGGCGATGCCGGCTACCATCCCGCCGCGCGCGCGGAGGGCCGCACCGATCGCATCGTTCCGTTCCACAAGCTCTCGCAATGGTTGACCTACTCACTGCTCGAGCCGCTGGAAGCCGCCGGTCTCGGCGTCGAAAGGTTGCACGAGCTGACCGCGCTTCCCGAGTATCGCAACGGCGGCCTCCTCGTCGACCTCGGCGTGATCCGCCCGCGCGCGCCGATCGATCCGCTCGTGCGCCACGAGGTGTCGTCGGAGCTTGTGGTCGAATGGCGCGCGCTGACGGTCGCGCTGATGGATCCGCTGGTCGATCTGGTGAGGGCGAGGCTGGATCTGGATGCGAGCTTCACCATGCCGAAGATGCTGCAGGGCGGCACCTGGAGCGCGGGGCGCAAGATCGCGCGGGAGTTGCGCCCGCCGGACGGTCCGTCGCCGATTCCGGTCGCGACCGACGGCACGGTGTTCTGACCTGATCCACGCTGGCCAACATCGCTGTTGGGGATGACGCCTGCGTGCGCAAATGGCAAGGACGTTGCCTCCCGGCGGCATCCCGCTTAAGCTCGGCCTCAAAACAACATTCGTGTCGCGTCGCGCGATGGCGCCGGCATTGTGGCCAGTGGTCCGATTCCGAAGTTCGTAAGCATTCGCGGCACGTTCAGATACGAACTTCGGAATCAAAGGACCACTGGCAACTTTATGACTAGTGCGGTTTTGAATTTGAAGTTCCTATGACGACCGGGCCGCAGCAACTGATAGGAACTTCAAATTCACCGCACTAGGGAGGCAGGCGCCTGGTGATCGACAGAGTCTTCGACCGTATCGCCCGCATCATCGAGGTGACGCTGGCGCTCGCCTTCATCTTCGCGGTGCTGCTCAACTTCACCAATGTGCTCGGGCGCTACCTCTTCGGCATCTCGCTGCTCGGGGCCGACGAGGTGCAGATCTTCATCATGATCGGCATGACGTTCCTCGGCGCCGCCGTGGTCACCCGGCGCAACCTGCATCTGCGGATGGACGTCCTGGTCCGCTTCCTGCCGACCCCCGTGCAGTTCACCTTGCGCGTCGTCGAGCAGCTGCTGCTGATCGCCCTCGCCTGCTTCGTGCTGACGCAATCCTATTTCTACGCGCGGCAGATGCTGCGGCTCGGGCGCACGAGCGACATGGCGGGTGTCCCGATGTGGATTCCGCACGGCATGGTCGCGCTCGGCTTTGGATTGATGCTCATCTTCGCCGTGTGCAGGCTGTTGCACTCGGCGCGACGAACGCCGGAGCCACCGGTCGAGGCCAAGCCGTGACGTTCGCCCTGGCGGTGGTTCCGATCACGCTGCTGCTGCTCGGCTTCCCGATCTTCATGGTCCTGCTGACCGCGGTGACGGTCGCGCTCGTGTTCTTCATGCACGTTCCGCTGGCCGCGCTGCACCAGAACCTGTTCGCGTCGGTCAACGGCTTCGCCCTCCTCGCCATCCCGTTCTTCATCTATGCCGGCGAGTTGATGGGGCGCGGCAGCGTTGCGCAGCGTCTCGTCGATTTCGTCCAGGGCGGCGTCGGATCGGTCCGCGGCAGTCTCGGCGTTACCGCGGTCGGAACCTCCGCGATCTTCGGCGCGATCTCGGGCGCGAGCGCCGCGACGGTGGCCACCATCGGCAAGGTCATGGTGCCGGCGATGCGGCGCGCCGGCTATCCGGAGACGTTCATCGCCGGCCTCATCACCGCGGTCGGCGCGATCGACGTGATCATCCCGCCCAGCATTCCCATGATCGTGTACGGAGCTGCCGCCGAGGAATTGGTGGCGCGGCTCTACGCCGCCGGCGTGGTGCCGGGTCTGATGATCGCCGCCATGCTGGCGGTCTATGTCGTCTGGCGGGCGAAGCGCGAGAACTTCGGTGCCGGCGAGCCGTTTCAGCTTCGAGTATTCCTGCACGCATTCGGCCGCAGTCTGTGGGCACTGGGCGCCCCGGTCATCATCCTCGGCGGCATCTATGGCGGCGTATTCTCGCCCACCGAAGCCGCCGCCGTCGCGTGCGTCTACGCCGCGCTCGTCACCACCTTCGTGTTCCGGGAGCTGGGGTGGCGCGACATTGTCGCGGCCGCCGCCTCGACCGTGCTGTTCACCGGCCAGATCCTCATCATCGTCGCCTGCGCGGGCGTGTTCGCGTGGCTCCTGACCGTGAACCAGGTCCCGGCCACGATGACCGCGTGGCTGCAGTCGCTGAACGTGTCGCCTTGGATGCTGCTGCTCGCGATCAACGTCCTGCTGCTGCTGGTGGGCTGCTTCCTGGACCCGCTGTCGGCGATCCTGCTGCTCAGCCCGCTGCTCGTGCCGCTGGTGAAGGCCGCCGGCATCGACACCGTGCACTTCGGCGTCGTGGTGACCGTGAATCTCGCGATCGGCCTGTTCCACCCGCCGTTCGGGATCAACATCTTCGTGGCGCAGTCGGTGCTCGGCCTCAAGCTGGAGACCATCTATCGCGGCATCATTCCGTTCGTGATAATTTATCTCGTGGCCTTGGCGCTGATCACCTACATACCGGACCTGTCGCTGATCGGTGTTCGCTACCTGCTCGCCAGAGGCTGAGCGTGAGAATGAAAAACCATCCAGGGAGGAGAAGTCGCATGCGCGGAATGATCGGACGTCTTGCCGCTGTCGCTGTCGGCGCCATTGCGGCGAGCTCTCTCGCCCTGACAACGGCCGGCGCGCAGCAGTTCACCATGAAGCTCTCGTCACCGACGATCAACGACGTCGTCCATGAATATTACAAGACCCTCAAGACCGGCGTGGAAGCGCGGTCGGGCGGGCGCATCAAGGTCGAGATCTACCCGGCGAACCAGCTCGGCCAGCTTCCCGCGGTGGTGGAAGGCGTGGCGCTCGGCACGATCGAGGTCGGCAGCGCGGCCAACGGCTTCTGGGTCAGCCTCGAGCCGCGCTTCCAGGTGCTCGATGCCCCCGGCCTGTTCGACGACGTGCTGCACGGCTACCGCATTCTGAACGATCCCGCGATCCGCACCCGGTTGGCGACGTTCGGCGCCGACAAGGGCATCGAAATCCTCACCCCCGCGATCTACAGCCCGCTGATGCTGCTCTCGCACAAGGCGATCCGCGCGGTCGCCGACTTCCAGGGGCAGAAGGTCCGTACCCAGGGCGGCGCGCCGATCCAGGTCGAGCCGCTCAAGAAGGTCGGGGTCTTGCCGGTGTCGTTGCCGCTCGGCGAAGCGCTGCCGGCGATGCAGAACCGCACCATCGACGGCATGGTCGCGGCGGCGGCTCCGTTCGTCGCCTTCAAGTACTACGATATCGCCAAGCCGATGACGTTCCTGCCGGCCACGATGTTTGCCGCACCTGTGGTGGCGAACCGCGCCTTCATGAAGTCGCTGGGACCGCAACTCGAGGCCATCGTCCGCGAGGAGTCCCGCAAGGCGGAAGTCCTGTTCTCGGACTGGAACATCGCGGACATCAAGCGCGCCGAGGAGATCTGGAAGAAGAACGGCGGCGAGATCATCACGCTCCCGCCGCCCGAGGCCAAGCGCTACATCGACCTGGTCACGCCGGTCGCCACGTCGCTCCTGTCCGCCAATCCCAAGGTCAAGGAGGACTACCAGGCCTTGCTCGCCGCCGCGGCGACGTATCGGCAATAGCACGCCCACAGCCGCGGTCCACTGCGATCAGCGTGCTCATCACGCGGTGAACGCGACGCGGCTGACCCTGCCCGGATCATCGCGGGGATCCGCGGAAGGAATTAACGGAATGTGGAGATTACTCGCCTTTGATGTTCGCGGCCTTGATGATCGGCCACCACTTCTCGATCTCGGCCTTGTGATGCGCGAACAGCGCTGCGGGCGTCTGCTGATCGCGTGGCGGAATCTCCTGGCCGAGATCGTCGAGCCGGCGGCGCACCGCCGGATCGGCCAATGCCTCCACCACAGCGCCGGTGAGCCTGGCGGTGATCTCCTTCGGCGTGCCCTTCGGCACCCACAGGCCGTGCCAGACCGAGATGTAGAAGCCCGGCATTCCCGCTTCATCCATGGTCGGGATGTCGGGCGCCGACGGCAGACGCGACTTCGCCGTGACGGCAAAGGCCTTGACGTTGCCGTTGCGAACCTGCGGCAGCGAATTCGCCGCCTGGTCGAACATCAGGTCGATCTGTCCGGCGACCAGGTCCTGCATCGCCGGGCCGGTCCCGCGATAGGGCACGAACTGGAAACGCGTGCCGGTTTCCTTCTGGAAGTAGACGCCGCTGACATGCGATGCGCTGCCGGCTCCGGCGGTGCCTTGCGAGGCCTTGTCGGGATTGGCCTTGAGCCAGTCGGTCAATTCCTTGAGATTGTTGGCCGGGAAGGATTTCCTCACGACGGCGAGTTGCGCATTGGCCGCGACCAGCGAGATCGGCTCGAAATCGTTCAGCACGTCGTATGGGAGCTGATAGATCGCGCCGTTGACCACGTGCGTGCTCCAATGGCCGATACCGACCGTGTAGCCGTCGGGCTCGGCACGGGCGACGCGTCCAACGCCGATCGAGCCCGCCGCTCCGGTCGTGTTCTCGATGATGATGGTCTGGCCGAGCGACGCCCGCATCCGCTCGCCCATGATGCGCGCGATCGTATCGGTCGGGCCGCCCGCGGCGAACGGTACGACCAGCGTGATCGGGCGCGCCGGATAGGCTTGCGCCCACGCGCCGCGTGACACGGCAGGCAGCGCGACGGCACCCGCTGCCAGTTGCAGAATTTGTCTACGGGGAAGTTTCACGGCGGTCCCTCTCTTTAATATTGATACCGGCAACAAGTCGGCTTCGCGCGCCTTGGAGCATTTTCCGGAAAAGTACGGCAACTCTCCTGTACTGCCGGCATGCTAAGTGTCCCGAATTCCGAAGTTCGCATCATTGTGCCGCACGCTCGCTTGCGAACTTCGGACTTGCCGCAGAAATGATGCGGACTTCTGAAACGCCACACTACCTGACCTTGACGTATTTCCGCAGAACGCGCGGCCGGGGCTCCCCGGCGAACACGTTGCCGAATTTGTCGACAGTACCGAACTCCGGCCCGCTTCCGGTTCTTGAGCTGGGGTAGCCGCCCTGATCCAAGATAAAGTGCTTCACCCAGCCGTTCAGCGCGTCGCCGATCCTGATCCCCTGTTCGAAGCCGGGATTTTCGACATTGTCGGATTCCGAGTCGAAGACATAGATCAGGTCCTCATCATTGACCGAGAAGGCGATCCCGCTCGGCATCCCGAACTGGTTCCATCTTGCCAGGAACTTCCCATCCTGGTCGAAGATCTGGATCCGGGCATTGGTCCGATCGCACACGAATAGCCGCCCTCTTTTGTCCATCGCGATGCAGTGCGGGACCTGGAATTCGCCCGGCGCGTACCCGGTTTTTCCCCAGGCCTTGATGAACTTCCCGTCCTTCGAGTATTTGACGATCCGGTTGTTCGTGAAGTGACCGTCGGCGACGAAGATTTCCCCGCTGGGAGCCGTCACGACACCGGATGGCGACCTGAAATGGTACTCATCGTCGCCGGCGACCCCCGGCTCGCCGAGGGTCATCAGCACCTGGCCGTCCGGGCTGAACTTGCGCACGATGTGCCCGGCTTTGACCCCTGCTTTGGCCGCTGTTGCGACGGCGGCTTCGGCGCCCGAGTCGGTCACCCACACATTGCCCTCGCGGTCCACATGCATCCCGTGCGGCCAAATGAACATCCCGGCGCCAAAACTTTTGACGACATTGCCCTTCGGGTCGAACTTGTAGATCGTGTCGTGAGGCTTGAGCGTACCGTCGGCATTCATGCAGTCGATGCCGAAGCGGCCTCCCCTTGCGACCGGCACGGGGCTCGTCTCGTCACATCGGATAAAGGCCCAGACACTTTCTCCGTCAATGTCGACATGCACCGACGCCGGCGGTCCCATCTCGCGCCCGCCCGGAAGTCTTGCCCATTCGCCTCCCGGAATGCTCGGGCCACCTCCATCCGCCAATCCCCTGACCGGGCGATACGGATTGTCAGTGGGTCCCTGGGCGAAGCACATCGCATCCGTGGCAAGCAGCGCGGCGATGCCATACAACGCCATCCGGCAAACCCGAATTGCCTTCGACATGACAAACTCCCTTCCGGCATGAGGAGATCTGCGTAAAGAGTATACTGTGATGTAAACCCAATGGCGTCGAGACCCCTTCTCCTTGCGCAGGGGTGTGCGGCGGTCGGCGATTGCGATCACACGTTAGGGAGAATGTGATGAGAGCGGTCTTGATGCTGGTCATCACCTGGATGACCCTGTCGCCGGAGATCATGACGAAAGCGCAGGCCGCGCCCGCGCGGGCCAACCGGGTGAGCGTGAGCTATGTGCCGCCCAAGAATCCTGCGCATCAGCCGATCTTCGATCAATTGAAGGAAGTCGGCTTCCTCGAGAAGCTGCAAAAATTTCTCACTCCGTTCCGACTGCCGCGGGCGTTGCTGGTGAAGGTAGAGGGATGCAACGGTGATGCCAATGCCTTCTATGAAAACGACGTCATTACGATTTGCTACGAATATATAGAACAACTCAGGAAAACCATGCCCGCGGAAACGACGGCTGCCGGCGTCACGCCGATCGACGCCATCGTTGGCCCCTTGGTCGACACCGGGCTGCATGAATTCGGCCACGCCCTGTTCGATATGCTGCAGCTGCCGGTGTTGGGGCGTGAGGAAGACGCCGCCGATCAGGTATCGGCCTACATCATGTTGCAGCTCGGCAAGGTCGAGGCGCGCCGGCTGATCGGGGGCGTCGCCTACGCCTACAAGGCCGAGGCAGACGGAGCAACTGCGCCGCCCACGATGACGAGTTTCGCCGACGTGCACGGCACGCCCGCGCAACGCTTCTACAATGTGCTGTGCATTGCCTACGGCGCCGATAAGCACCTGTTCGGCGACGACATCGTCGAGAAGGGATATTTGCCGAAGGATCGGGCCGAGGACTGCGAAAACGAATACCGGCAGGCTGCCCATGCGTACGAGAAACTGATCGGCCCTCATGTCGACCGTGGCCGCGCCAAAAAAGTGTTCGACAGCAGCTGGCTGCGCCCGACGGTCCGATAGGACATCTCATCAGCCCATAGGCCCAACGCTCGAGGGATCGGGCTGCCACAAATCAGCGTAGTCCAGATGTGAGAAATATTTGTCGGCCACCGCGTCGTAGATGCCGGCTGATATTGGCCGATCCTATGGCGTGAGCCATTCAATGATTTTCAGGCTCTGAACGACAGAGATGCGGAGGCAGCGGGCACCTGCGTCATCACCCATTGGCCCAACTGTGTGCGGGCGAGGGCCAATGGGTGTCCCATAAAATCCCGATGACAAACCAGCGAAACCGATCGGACAGCAACTGATCCGGCTAGTTGGTCTTCCGCTTCTCGCGGCGTCCTTGCCTGCGGTTAACGCCCGCAACGCTGGTCGCCGACAATGGCTGTCCTACTTTGGCCTCGGCACTATTGAGGGTTACGATTGCTTGGTCTTCGTGGGGCGCATTGAACGAAACCGGCGTGGCAATCACCGCCATTCCGACGACGATCGCAAGCGTGATTTGCTTTTTCATGATCGCCTCCCTGAGCTTTCGCTCTGGTCGTCGGCCATGTGGCCGATGACTGCACCGAGAATAGCCCAACGCCACCAAACCAACAAACGGCGAGCCGCACACCGTCACACCTGGCATCGCCTACCTTGGGCGGCAGCACGCCAGGTTTGGCGGCAATCGCCAGGACATGTGAATGGTAAATGCGTGAGAAACTCACGCCCGCTGTCAGGTGCGTCCGCGGAGCGAGTTGCTCATGCCGCGGAGCCACCGGGCTCGGTTCTCGACACTCAGCAACCGCGGTTCTGCGACCTTCGTCGCCGGCCTTGAGCGCAAAAGTCCCGTCGCGTCGTCACTGCGTCTCCTTCAGGCCGCGGTCTTTGACAAAGTCCGTCCACTTCTTGACGTCGCCGCGGAAGAATTCCTGGAACGCCGCCGCGTCCTTGCCGATCGGCTCGAACCCGATCTTGCGCAGCTTGGCCTGGGTGTCCGGGTCCCGCGCGATGTCCACCAGAGCCGCGCTGAGCTTTTCACGGATGGCTGGGGGTATGCCGGCGGGCCCCATGACGCCCATCCAAGCCGTGGTGTCGAAGCCGGGTACACCGCTCTCCTCGACCGTCGGCACGTTCGGCAGTGCCTGCAGGCGATAACGGCTGGTCACCGCCAGCATTTTCAGATTCTTGTTGTCGGCCTGCCCGACCGCGACCGGCGAACTGACGAAAAGCGCATCGATCGTGCCGCCGAGCAGATCGGTCATCGAGTTGGAGCCGCCCTTGTAGGGCAGATGCTGCATCTTGATGCCGGTCTCCTTCATCAGCAATTCGGCCGAGAGATGCACCATGCTGCCGATGCCGGAGGTGCCGAAATTGAGCTTGCCGGGATTCGCCTTCGCATAGGCGATGAACTCCTGCATCGAGTTCACCGGCAAATCCTTCTTCGCCATCACGACGCCGACGAATTCCGCCGTCAGTCCGATCGCGAGCAGGTCCTTGTTGAGGTCGATGGGGTAATTGTGGCTCATCGCGGCCGGGATAACCGTCGCGCCGGCATTGGCCAGCAGAAGCGTGTAGCCGTCCGGATCCGCCTTGACGACCTCGCGCGCCCCGATGACGCCGGTGCCGCCCGGCTTGTTCTCGACGATGACCGGCTGGCCGAGTTTCGCGCGCAGGCCTTCCGAAATGACGCGGGCCACCAGATCGGTCGATCCGCCGGCCGCGAACGGCGCTATCAAGGTGATCTGCCGCGATGGATAATTTTCCTGCGCGACCGCCGGCGGGGCGAGAGCGGCCAAGAGCAGAACTGCAAGGCATCGCAGCATGTGAACATTCCTCCGGCTGGGACCATGCGGCCGTTCGGCCTCATTTAGTCGCCCGGCCGCATCCCGTCGATCCCTATGCGACAATGCAACTACCCCAGGATGTGCGGGCGGGCGTATTGTCCTGAAACTCGCACCGCCAAGTCGGCAAGTTCCATATCGGCACCCCATCGCAGGGCAGGCGCGACCGCAGGAACACCCCCGATTTCCGCTTGCTCTCGGAATTCGGCAAGATTCACACATACGCAATATCGCGCCCGCTATCGCCATCTGCCATTTTATATTTAATTTAAACAGCGGAAGCTTTGTGCGCTGCAACGACCGGCGACACGGTATGAAAATACTCTGCGCCGGTTGCACGCCCGATTGGAGTTGACGATGGCCGATAGCCTAGCAGACGCAAGTTTCCACTCCCCGAACGATCCGACGAGACGCGCGAATGGCAGCGCCGGCGACGGGATTTCGGTGAGCCTGAAGGTCAATGGAACCTCGCATGCCCTCACGCTCGATCCCCGCACGACGATCCTCGATCTCGTGCGCGAGCACCTCGAGCTGACCGGGACGAAAAAGGGCTGCGATCAGGGACAATGCGGCGCCTGCACGGTGCTCATTGACGGGCGGCGCGTCAATTCCTGCCTGACATTTGCGGTGATGTACGACGGCGCCGAGATCACCACGGTCGAAGGGCTCGCTGTCAACGGCGCGCTGCATCCGGTGCAGCAGGCGTTCATCGACCACGACGCTTTCCAGTGCGGGTACTGCACGCCGGGGCAGATCTGCTCGGCGGCCGGCCTGATCGCAGAGGGCAAGGCGAAAACTGCGGAAGAGATCCGCGAGCTCATGAGCGGCAACATCTGTCGCTGCGGCGCCTACACCAACATTGTCGCCGCCATCCAGCAAGCGATGGGGCGGTCATGATTGAGTTTCAGTATGCGCGCGCCACCGATGTCGCGGACGCCGTGCGCCAGATCGCCGGCAATCCAGGCGCGAAGCTCGTCGCCGGCGGCACCAATCTGATTGATCTGATGAAGATGGAGGTCGAACGTCCGGCGAAGTTGATCGATATCACGCGGCTGCCGCTGAAGCAGGTTGAAGACACGCCCGGCGGCGGCCTGCGCATCGGCGCGCTCGTGCGCAACTCCGATCTCGCCTATCACGCGCCGATCGAACAGCGCTATCCGGTGCTCGCAAGCGCCATCAAGTCGGGCGCCTCGCAGCAACTGCGCAACATGGCCACCACGGGCGGCAACCTCCTGCAGCGCACGCGCTGCGCTTATTTCTACGATACGACGACGCCGTGCAACAAACGCGCGCCGGGCAGCGGCTGCTCCGCGATCGGCGGCCACAACCGCATGCACGCGATCCTCGGCACCAGCGATGCCTGCATCGCGGTGCATCCTTCGGACATGTGCGTGGCGCTCGCAATCCTGGAGGCGAAGGTTCATGTCACCGGCGCGTCAGGCGACCGCAGCATCGCCTTTGCGGATTTTCATCGACTGCCGGGCGACACGCCGCAGCGCGACACCAATCTCGATGCCGGCGAGATCATCACCGCGGTGGAGCTGCCGCCGAAGGGCTTTGCCCGCAACTACAGCTACCTGAAGATTCGCGACCGGCTGTCATATGCGTTCGCCCTGGTCTCGGCCGCGGTCGGGCTCGAGCTCGATGGCGACACCATCAAGGAGGCGCGGTTCGCGCTCGGCGGTGTGGCGCACAAGCCGTGGCGCGATCCGCGGGCTGAAGCGGTCTTGCAGGGGCAGCCGGCCAATGCCGCAACATTCGCCCGCGCGGCGGACGTGCTGCTGCGCGATGCCAGAGGCTACGAGCACAACTCTTTCAAGATCGATCTCGCGCGCCGCTGCCTCGTGCGCACGCTCACGCAAGCGGCACGCGGCACGCCGCAGTCCCAGTCGTCCAAGAAAATAGCCTGAGCACAGCCATGGCACCTTACATCGGCACGCCCACATCCCGCATCGACGGCATCGCCAAGGTCACCGGCGCCGCAAAATACGCCGCCGAGTTCAATGTGCCCGGCGGCGTCCTCTACGGCAGCATCGTCCCGTCGACGATTGCGAAGGGTCGCATTGTCAGCCTCGATACCAGCGCCGCGATGGGCGTCGAAGGCGTGGTGACCGTGCTCACCCACGAGAACCGCCCGCGCATGGCGGGCCGCGATCAAGACTACAAGGACGACGTGGCGCCGGACGGGTCGCCGTTCCGGCCGCTGTACGATGACAGGGTCATGTTCAACGGCCAGCCGATCGCGCTGGTGGTGGCCGAGACATCGGAGATCGCGCGCTTTGCGGCGTCCCTGGTCCGCGTCGAGTATGAGAGCGAGGCTCACGTCACGGATGTGTTCCGCCAGCGCGACGACGCCGTCCCGGTGAAGGCCACGAGTCCCGAGGGTGCCATGTTCGCGCCGCCGAAGCCGCGTGGCGACGCCGCAAAGGCTCTCGCCGCGGCCGCGGTGCGGCACGACGCCGAGTATTATGTCCCGATCGAGCACCACAACCCGATGGAGCTCTACGCCGCGACGGTCATCGTCGAGGGCGACGGCACGTTCACGGTATACGACAAGACCCAGGGCGTGCAGAACGTGCAACGTTACCTGTGCGGTGTGTTCGGCATGAAGCCCGAGGATGTGCGCGTCATGTCGCCGTTCATGGGCGGCGGGTTCGGCTCAGGGCTGCGTCCGCAGTTCGAGGTGGTGCTGGCCATGCTGGCGGCGCGGGCGCTGCAGCGCTCCGTCCGGGTGGTGCTGACTCGGCCGCAGATGTACGCGTTGGGTTATCGACCCGCGATGATTCAGCGCATCGGGCTCGGCGCCACGACCGGCGGAACGCTGGAGGCGATCACGCACGATGCGATCACCGTGACCTCGCAATACGAAGACTTTTATCGGCAGGAGACGGGCTGGTCCGGCCTGCTCTACAAATGCGCAAACGCGAAGTACGCGCACCGGCTCGCTCACCTGGATCTGCCGACCTCGTGCGACATGCGCGCGCCGAGTGCGGCGCCTGGCGTGTATGCGCTCGAAGCCGCGATGGACGAGCTCGCGGTCGCGCTTAAGCTCGATCCCGTCGAATTGCGTTTGCGGTGTTACTCGGACCGCGACCAGCATGAAAACCGGCCGTTCAGCAGCAAGGCCCTGCGCGAATGCTACCGCCAGGGCGCCGACGCGTTCGGGTGGAGCAAGCGCAACCCCGAGCCACGCTCGATGCGTGACGGCAGCGATCTGGTCGGCTGGGGGATGGCGACGGGCGTGTGGGAAGCAATGCAGATGCCGATCACCGTGCGCATCGTTCTCAGCGCCAACGGACACGCGGAGGTGGCGTGCGCGACCTCCGACATCGGCACCGGCACCTACACCATCATGGCGCAGGTCGCGGCCGACGCGCTCGGATTGCCGCTCGACAGCATCAGCATCAAACTCGGCAACTCGAGCCTGCCGCAGTCTCCGGTCGAAGGCGGGTCGTGGATCGCGGCTTCGGTGGCGAACGGAATCGTCACAACCGCCGAGGCGATCCGCGCCGAGCTGTTGCGCCTGGCAAAGCAGATGCCGAATTCGCCGCTCTCCAATGCCTCCTCCGACGAGCTCACGCTCGTCGACGGCCAGCTTGCCAGCAAGCACGACAGTGCGCGCACGGTGTCCATTGCGGATGCGATGCGCCACGGCGGCGTGGAGCGCATCGAGCAGGAAAAGACGACGACCCCCGCCGAGGACACCGCTCGTTCTCACAACGTGCACTCGGCGATCTTTGCCGAAGTTAACGTCGACGAGCAGCTCGGCGTCGTCCGCGTCACCCGCGTCGTCAGTGCCGTCGCCGCCGGACGCATCCTGAACACCAAGACCGCGGCCAGCCAGATCCTGGGCGGGGTGGTCTGGGGCATCGGCATGGCGCTACACGAGGAAACGCTCATCGATCACAGGTTCGGCCGCATCATGAATGCCAATATCGCCGAGTACCACGTACCGGTGAACGCCGACGTGCACGACATCAAGGTCATCTTCGTGGACGAGCCGGACGACTCCAACCCGCTCGGCATCAAGGGGCTTGGCGAGATCGGGATCGTCGGCGTCGCCGCGGCGGTCGCCAACGCGGTCTATCATGCGACCGGAACGCGCGTGCGCAACCTCCCGATCACGCTGGATAAGCTGCACCGCATGTGAGGCGGGCGACGGGATTTCCGGGTCTGTCGGCTCGCATATTGCTGTTGGCCAGTCCGTCGCCGCCGTCCGCTGTCAACTAGCCGTCGCCAGAACAGCGATCATGGCGGCCTTTGTTCGATCAGGTCGCGGCGTTCCGCTTCTCGTCGCCATTTATCTCGGCCTTCGGTGAGCTGACTTGTTGAAAGCTGTGACGAGCAACATAAACTGGTTCGGCACGGCTAGCATCGACAGCACCCCAAGGCTCACCGCTCGTCGGCGGTTGTAAAAGGGGGGACTTCAAGCAAGCCATCGGGCGCTCGCGCGGCGCCTGATACTGATTTTCAGACCGACTCGTCCGGCGAAGTCGCCTATCGACAATGTAAACCTTACTTCTCCTCTTGTCCTGAGCCCGATTTCCGGCGTGATGCGTCGCGAACGTTGGAAGGACGAGGACGCGGGTACGGCACGCGCACAACCTCGGCAGAGTCGTCGCTCAAATCACGCACGTCCCATTGGCATATGCGGTAACCATTCCGACGCTCGATCATGTCCACGTGGATATGATTTTCGTGTTGGCCGTCGGAGCCGGGTCCGAGCACGGTGCTGAAGCGGGCGCAGGTTGCCTGCCGCAAGCCTTCGCGAAAATTCTTGGCGACGCGCAGATCGGTCAAGCCCAAGACAGTCCCACTCCCAAACTTTACGGACGCTACGTCGAGCGCGTTTGCCTTGCCGTGCTCGGAGAGCTTGGCCCGGACGACACCATTTCGACCGCGGCACTCGTAAGAGACGTAATTCTCGATACTTCCAAGCACAGCATCGAGGCTACGCACGGCGGGAACTACGTCCTCTCTCACCCAGTAGACGATTGCCTCGGCGAAGCTGCAGCGCACCGTCGCCGGGGGGGTGAGCGCCACTCGAGATTTATCGGCAAGCACGACTGCCTCGAGCCGAACGACGTCCTCCACCGCGCACTCGCCTGCCCCGACAACCGGAGGCAGGCTTGGGGCGATTGCAAGGTCAGCGGTAAGACGCTGACGGCACAGGGATGGTGCCGAAGGTTCCGTCGATTCGGAATTGACTGCGGCCGCGGGAGCGAGCCCCGGCCGCGGTCGCGGCAATGGAATAGTCGTAGCAATGGCGAATTCGCAGGTCGCGAGAAGGAAAGTCAATGTCGCGAGAGTTTTAAGCCGCATGGCCAACCATCATGGCGGCCGTCAGCCGCATCCTTCGACTTGGCCCCGCCTCCTGGACGTCTTGAAGGTTCGGCCGCGACCTAATGCCAATTCTTTGGGCCCTGTCCGGGTTCCCACCGTGATGCGGGTCAAAATTGCGCTTGTCGTTCGTCGCTTCGCGCGCGCGAGGCCCAACGAGCCCAGTGGGCAGCCGACGGACCCGCGTCCGGCGCCGCGGCAACGACCAGCGTCACCTCACTGGGCGCTCACTTGACCAGCTCGAGGGGCGGCTTGCCCTTTTCGAGCACGTAAGTGGCGAGCTCCGCCGCGTTGCCGCTGCCGACGTTCTTTGCCGCGTGGATCGTTCCGGCCGGGATGAACAGGACGTCGCCGGCCTTGAGCGTCACCGGCGGCTTGCCCTCGACCTCGTACTCCAGCGAGCCTTCGAGCACATTGATGATCTCTTCGCCCGGATGCCTGTGCCTGGGGAACGCCGCCCCGGGGGCGAAGTCGACGCGCACCTGGACGACCTCGCGTCCGGGGATGCTGAGATCGTGCCGCTGGAGATCGGTGCGCTTGATTCCCGGCTGCTGCGCCTGCGCCAGGTTCAGCACCAAACCGCTTCCGACGATCAGCAGCGCTGCCGCGATGATTCAAGTCGTTGTCATGCCGAACCCTTTGTTCCTGATGCAAACTGCAGAATGTCGATGGTTCCGGCGACGCAGTCGCGGACGCATCGAGGCCGAGGTCTCTATTTCGCCGCCTTTTCTCCGGGGATCACGAATTCGACGACGACGGTTCGATCCAGGGGTTGATGGTTTGCGTTTACGAGCGTGATCTCGACCTTGTGCGGTCCCGGAGGAAGGCCAGCGACGATGAGAGGCCCACCGCCAGTTTCGGCCCAGACCCACGACGCGCCATCAACCGCGACATGGAGATGCCCGATGCGAGGCGACACCTCGACCGCCTTCGGGCCGAACACCGGGACGATCTGCAGATTTTCGGTGCGATACTGGATGAACACGACTCCACGGCTCAACGGCTCGGCCAAAGGCTGATCGACCACGATTTTCGCCGCGGGCTGCGGATCAGCAGTCTGAGCGACGGCGTTGGACGCCCATGGAACGACCATCGCCGCGATAACGCCGATAAATGCCCTGGTCATGTTTGCCCCTCCTGATGCGGGCTCACCCGCACCGACGGCGTGATCTCGTAAGTCAAGTTGCTAACCCGCGGGCATCCCAGTCGAGCAACCGACGCACGTCAGGCTCGTCGCCATCGCAAAACCCCCGCCAAGGCCCTTGGGATGACAATCCCGGAGTCATTCCGGCTGCGCGTGGATGTACCGATCGAATGATAGCATGCTGCGGCGCAGGAGTCCGCGACCGCCACGAGTCCGACCTGCCGAGCCGATGCGGCCATGTCCGCTCAGCGGGGCTACAGCCCGGACTCGATCGCCCGGAGCAGCCGGAAGCGCATCTCGCCGTCATTGCTCGTGAGCGCGATCACGAAACGCACCTGCCCGTGGCTTGAGGTGTTGGCATAGCCCGCGAGCGTGCGGACCCCGTCCAGGGAGCCGGTCTTGTTCATGCCGCCGTCACGACCGCGGAGCAGGTTGGCGTGGGGCGCGAACAGCTCGAGCACTTTGGCGAGGCCGCGGGCGGTGAAGCGGTTGTCGCGGCTGATGCCCGAACCCTCCTCGAGATGGATAGCGCCGGCGAGGCCGTGCGCGGCGAGCATCTCGTTCGCGACCCGGAGCGACTTCTCCAGGCTGACTGGCCCGCCCAGGCGGTGCGCGCCGATCTCCAGGAAGACCTGGTTGGCGATGTAGTTGTTCGAGGCGAGGAGCAGCTCGACGAGGATCTGCGAAAGGGTACGCGACTGTTGGTGAACGTAAACCGGCTTCAGTCCCGCGGGTACGGTTCCGGTCGAGATCTTGCCCTTCACGCTGCCGCCGGCCCGCGCGATGAACGCGGCGATCAGCTCGCCGGCATATTGCAGGCTCACCGTCGGGTCCTGGCTCAGGCTGATGCGGCCCTTTCCGTTCGGGCCCCGCAGCCGGAACTGGGTAATCGCGAGCGGGGTGATCGGGGTCTGCGTCTCGGCGGAGCGCACCTTGTTGCCGCTGCGCACGGCGTTGACAGTGTTGAAATTCACCGCCAGCGCGGAGTTCAGCGCATTGTAGGCCTCGTCGGTGTTCACGATGCCCGGGACGCGGAGGTTCGACGGATAGTAGCTCGCGTCCAGCACGATGCCGGTGATCGGCTTCGTGCCGATCGCGGCGACCAGCTCGGTCGCGAGCGGCGCCAGCTCCTCTGAAATCAGGAAAGGATCGCCGCCTCCGCGCACGTAGAGCTTCCGCTTGTCGTCGAGGTAGAAGCGGGTCTCGAAGCGGTAGTCGCCGCCAAGGACCTCCATCGCCAGCCAAGCCGTCACGATCTTGGTGACCGAGGCCGGGACGAAGGGCTTATCGATGTTCTGGGCCACCAACTCGTTGCCCGCGGCGTCCATCACCAGCACCAGCCCCGACGGAGCGAGGGCCGCGACGTCCTCCTTGACGCCGGCCAGAGCCGGGGTGGGTAGCAGGAGCAAAGCGAGGGCGAGCAGGCGAGACCACATGGCGACTCCAGCACGGGCGCAGCGTCTGCAACTTGCGGCCCATGATGGTGATACTCAAGCGTTAAGTCAGAGCCGGCAGCTGGCGCGCCTGAAATTGTCATGCGCGGGCTTGACCCGCGCATCCATCTCCTTGGAATAAGAATCGACCGAAGACCGCGAGGTTATGGCGAAGAAGGGATGGACCGCCCCGAAATCGGGTTCACCCGATTTCGACACTTCAAATGCGCAAGTCGGATAAATCCGACTTGCGTGGGGACACCGGTGGCCGGGAAGCCCTGAATCAGACCAACTGAAAAAATGCTCTAACGCGACCCGGACGGTATGCCGGGACGGGCTCCGGTGTTTCGGTACTTCCAAGCAGGGCACTCCAGACTTTTGTCGCTCTGATAAAGTGTATCCGCAACGTTACTCTCATCGAGAATATCGAATTTTTTTGCGCGCTGTGGCTCGAGCGCAACAGAGCTGCCGGAATTCCGTCGCGGTCGTCGTGTTGTATGCGTCCTCGGGGACTGGGGGCACATATGATCATCGACTTAGACAGTTGGGAAGCTGGCTACGCGGACGGGCGGCTGGGCTGCGGCCCCGCATGTCCGGAACATCATGACGAGGTGTCATATTCGAGCGGCTACCGCGAAGGCCGCGCAACGCGCGCCGGAGCGCGGATGAAGCCGCCGCGTTTGCGCCGCCTGCAGCGTTTCAAGGGCGCCTTCGATCCGGTCGGCTGAGCCGGGCGCGCGCTCGTCATGACGATCGTCCAGGAAATCACGTTCGCTGTGCTCGCCGCAGTCGGGGCCGTTGCCGGCTCCGAGGTGATCGTGCGGCTGTGGCACGTCTTCCCGGTACTGTTCTGAGCGATGCAAGGAGATAACCGTGGCAGTCCTCCACTTCACCTGTCCGAATACGAACCGGAGAGCGCCCACCGGGGTCGAGATGGACGTGCAAAGCCTGCGTGCACACTGGCGGTCGACGCTGCGATGCGATTGTCCACACTGCCACGACGTCCATGACATCTGCGTGCGCGACGTGTACCTGAATGGCGCGGTGGACAATCTCCATCGACTGATGCGAACCTAAAGCATGATCCCGAAAAGTGCGCAGCGGTTTTCGGAAGAGATCATGCTCAAACAAGAAGCTAAAGCATGATCCCGAAAATTTGCAGACTTTTCGGATAAGATCATGCGACTGAACAATTGAGTGGGATGACAATTCAAGAAAAGTCATCCCGCTCTAGCATCGGTGCGGCTGCCAGTACTGTCGCCATCAGTCCGGTAGGCCATCAGTCCCGTAGACCGCCGGTCACGGCGGCGAGCCATTGCTCGTCACGGGTCAGCGAGCGCAGTTCCTTCAAGGCTTCGGCCTTGGTCTGCGTCACCTGCGGCACGATGCACGGCTCGCCTTCCCCGTTGCTCGGCTGGCAACTGAACTCCAGCCGGATATCGTTCGGATCGAAGACATAGATCGAGAAGATTCCCGGCAGGATTTCGAGTGGGCCGTCATACGGCACGCTGTGCGCGTCGAGCCGCTCACGGATTCGGGCCTGGCTTTTCGGCGAGACCGCGAACGAGACGTGCTGCATGGCGCCGAGCGCATTGCGGTCGCCTCTCTCCTTGGCGCCCTTCGGCATCTCGAAAAAAGCGAGCAACCCGTCCCGCCCCATGTCGAAGAAATAGTGGCGGATTTCCTCGAACGGCGGATTGCCGCGGTTGCCCGGTCCGGTCCCGAGCCCCGGCGGCACCTTCATCGCGTGCACCAGCCGCATGCCGAGCACGTCGCAGTAGAAATCGACCGTCATCTTCATGTCGTCGGTATTCAGCGCCAGATGATGGACGCCGTAGAAGCTGATCCTGTCGTCGGCGCGCGCCTGGTCGTGATCGGCGAGTGAAACGTCGGTCATGGTGCTTCTCCCTGACACTGAAGCATGATCCCGAAAAGTGTGCAGCGGTTTTCGGAAAAGATCATGCTCAAACAAGAAGCTAGAGTGGGATGACGATTCAGGAAAAGTCATCCCCTCTAGCTATTTTGCCAGTATCGTAGGCGGTTGCCGTCCTCGCGACAACGCGGACGAAGGAAACGCCGGCACTGCGGACCATGAACCGCGGGCGCACGATAGCGTAATTGCTGAACCGGCCGTTGCGGTTCTGCCTCAACCAAGGTTGACTGGGACAGGGTGGTACGCAGGAAATGCACGATGAAAGCCCTGGTGACTCGACGCCAAGCTTTGGCGGCTACTTCTGCGCTTGCGCTTGGTCAATTTGCTGCCAAGGCAGGCGAACTGGAGAAGGTCGGGATGCAGCTCATCCTCGCCGCCGATGTCTCGGGGAGCGTAAATTCGGCGCGCTACAAGACCCAGCAAGATGGATACCTGGAAGCGCTGGGAGACTCCCGAGTCCTGAACGTCATTGCTGAACTCGACCCACCGGTGCTTGCTATCGCCTTTGTTGCATGGGCTCGCGAGCAGTCAGTCATGGTACCGTGGATGCGGGTCCAAGATGCCAAATCGATGGACTTATTCCGCAATCGATTGAGACAGACACAACGTCCGCTGATCGGCATTAATACGTTTATCGGCAAAGCGCTTCTGTTCTGCGACGCGCGGTTCGACCAGGAGTTCACTGGCGGCAGGAAGGTCATTGATGTTTCCGGAGATGGCGACGATAACCAAGGTATTGCTGCTCTTCATGCCGTTCGTGACGCGTTGGTTGGAAAAGGTGTCGTCATCAATGGACTGCCGATTATCGTAAAGCCGCCCGAATATATTTTTCCGCAACAACCCTCCGAGGGTCTCGACGTATACTATCGCAATCACGTCGTCGGTGGCGAAGGCCATGTACTCATCGAATCAATCGGCTTCGATAATTTCAAGCAAGCGATCCTGCAGAAGCTGCTGCTCGAAATTGGATGACGGATTTCGCCGCAGCGTTCCGCCGTCGAGCCGAGCGAGAATCGCCCATGAGATGGTAATCCCCAATCGAGGGTCATGACATGACGCAACGTGCGACGTTTATGGTCTGCCTCGCATTTTCATCTATGGTGCATGGTGCCGTGCAGGCCGCCGAGCTGGGGGTCTTCGCGTCCCGGGCAGTCTGGACGGTATTGACGGCTATCGGTCCTGAATTCGAGAAAAATTCCGGACACAAGCTCAACACGACGACTGGCCTGAGCGCGGAATTTGTACGCCGGATCAATTCCGGTGCAGCGTTCGACGTGATAGCCGCACCACCGGGGTCCTTGGTGGGACTAATCAGGGGAGGCAAAATCCTGCCCAACTCGCGGATCGGAATTGCCCGCTCGAGGTACGGCGTCGTGGTCCGCGCTGGAGCGACGAAGCCGGATATCGGCTCGGTCGAAAGCTTTAAGCGTACGCTCCTGAACGCAAAAACGATCACCTATCTTCCTGTGCCCGGTGTTCCGCAGCTCATTGAAAAGCTCGGGCTGAAGGACGCAATCGCGTCCAAGCTGACGATACCGGACGATGACATTTCCGTCGAGCTGGTGGCCAAGGGTGAGGTCGAATTGGCTATCGTGGCCGCTACCCAAGCGTTCACGACACATGGCGTCGAACTGGCGGGTCTGCTGCCTGCGGAAATTGAAGTCTCTACGGAGTTTGCCGGTGCAATCAGTGCAGCCTCGGCCAACCCTGATGCCGCGCGAAGTTTGCTTGTCTTTTTGACAGGGCCAAAGGCAAAGGAAACGATCAGAGCTCAAGGCATGGAGCCGCTCTGACAGGTCTCCTGCCCGTCTCGCCGGCGGCATCGGCCGGCGCCGCGGATCACGGCACGACAACGTAGTTGCTGAATCCGCCGTTGCGGCTCTGCAGGCCGGAAATGGCGTGATTGATCTCTTCGAGCGGAAACCGCTGGTGCTCGAACACCGAGAGATCGAGCAATCCGACCCGGGCCAGTTCCGCCATCTCCTGCCCCTGCGCGGCCGTGAACCAGTTCGACCCGATGAACTGGATCTGCTCGTCCATGAGCCAATGCACGTCGACGGGCACGGGCTCGGCGACCGCTCCGACATTGACCGCGCGGCCGCCGCGTCGAACGGCCTGCAATGAATTGAGCATGGTGCTCGCGGGCGAGCCGGGACCGAGCGCGCTGATCATGAAGTCGACGCCGTCGCCGTTGGTCTGCTGCTTGGCCCATGGCGCGGTGGCGCCGTCATCCAGCGCATGCACCTCGATGCGATCGGGCGCCAGCGCCTTGACCCGGTCGAGCAGCGCACGGTTGCGGCCGGTGCCGAGGATGCGGGTCATCCCCATGGCGAGTCCGAGCAGGGCCGCGCCGAGTCCGAGCGTGCCGCTGATGCCGTCGACCAGCATCGACTGGCCCGCGACGGCATTCGCCTTCTTCATCGCGCCAAAGGAGGTGCCGAGATAGCCGAAGCGGGCGGCCTGTTCGAAGCTGACGCTGTCGGGAAGCTTGACCAGGGCATATTGCGGCGCGGTCATGAACTCGCAGAAGCCGCCATAGGGATAGAGATCGTAGATTTTCTGCGCGTCGGGCCCGAAGCCGAAATAACCGTTGAAGGTGAAGTAACGGCAGCGCGTGCGCTCGCCCGCCTGGCACATCTGGCAGGCGCCGCAGGACCGCAGCGGGTTCACATAGACGCGCTGCCCGGGTTTGACTCCGATCACCTGGGCGCCGACCTCGACCACGACACCAGCTGGATCGAGACCGAAGATCGCCGGCAGCTTGGGCAGCGGCAGATGCGGAAACCACTTGGTCCAGTTGGCGAGCACGTTGCCGAGGTTCGGCACCATGCCGCAGGCCTTGACCTGAACCAGCACGTCGGTTGACCCAGGCTTCGGCACCGGGATCGTATCGATCGACATCGGTCCGCCGACGGCGTGCATGCGCGCCGCGCGCATCGTTTCTGGCATGAAATCCCCCCTGCCCTTGCTGAACACTTGTAGAACCATTGCGCCTCGCGCCGGAACCGGATTTGCGCGGGTGGTGCGCGCGCTGCCAGGCCGGGTCGCATCCGAAATCCCATTTGTCCTGCGATCGAGAGGCGTTCAATCGAGCTTGAGCCCGAGTGCTTTGACGACTGGCGTCCAGAGCGCAATATCCGCCGCCAGCGAGCGTCGGAATTTGTCAGGCGTCGAGTCGGGCGCGGGCTCGATCCCCGCGTCGGCCAACACCTGCTGATACGCCGGGTCGGCGACCGCCGCGCGCGTCGCGAGCGCGATCCGTTCCGCGATCGAGCTCGGAGTTCCCGCCGGCGCGAGCAGCCCGATCGTACCGGTCACGGTGAGCCCGGGAAGGCCCTGCTCGGCCGCCGTTGGAAGGTCAGGCGCGACGTTGAGACGCGTGGGATTGGTGATGGCGACAATGCGGGTCTTGCCGGTGCGATGGAATTCGAGCATCGCACCGGTCACGCCGACGATACCCATCGGCACCTGCCCGCTGACCAGATCCGCGATCGCCGGTCCCGTGCCGCGATACGGGACCTGAACGATGTCAGGCGTGTCCGCCAGTGACTTGAGCAATTCGCCGGTCAGGTGCTGGATCGAGCCGACCCCGGCGTGGCCGTAGGACAGCTTGCCGGGATTGGCTTTGGCATAAGCGATGAGCTCCTTGAGCGTGCCAACCGGGACCGAAGGGTGCACGGCGACGACGAGACCATTGGTGGCCACGCTTGCAATTGGATCGAGATCCCTGACCGGATCGAAAAGCGGCCGGCTCTTGAGCAGGGCTTCGTTGAGGTGCGTCTGCGTCCCGCCGAGCAGGATGGTATAGCCGTCCACCGGTGCGCGCACGACGGCAACGGCACCGAGCGAGGCGCCGCCGCCGCCAATGTTCTCGATCACCACCGTGCCGAGAAGGGGCTTCAGCTTGTCCGCCAATGGGCGTCCGACGAGGTCGTAGGCGCCCCCCGGCGGAAAGGGAATGACCAGCCGGATCGGCCGCGCTGGGTAGTTTTGCGCCCGCGCGACACGCGTAACCGCCGGCACGGCGGCAGCGCCCGCGGTCCAGTGCAAGAATGTGCGGCGAGAAAGCTTCATGACTGGACCTCGACGCTGGTCGACCAGGAGACGTAAGCGTGCGACGTGCGCAAAATAGCTGCTCATCCTACGGACGACGAGCGCCGCGACTCGCCAGCCACTCCGCTCTCTCGTGCCCCGGGCGGAGACCCGGGGCCCAGGGGCACCACGGCAAAATCGATGGACAGTCGAAACGATCCGTCGTGTCGCTCCTAGGTCCCGGCTCTCGTTCCACGAGCGCAAGTGCGCTCGCTGCACTCGGCCGGGACACGAGGGCCGCGCATGCGGCCCTAATCATATACGCTCGAAGCTCCCGCCATCCACCACCGCCGTCCACTTGGCGATGTCGGCGGCCATCCGCGCCTTGAATTCATCCGGAGTGGTCGGCCTGGGCTCGTTGCCGAACGCGCGCAGCCGCTCCATGACCGCGGGCTCCTTGAGCACGCCGGTCACTTCCGCGTTGAGCCGGTTCACGATCGCCGGCGGGAGCCCGGCCGGCGCGACCAGTCCCTGCCAGGCGCTGACGAGATATCCGGGCACACCGGATTCCGCCACGGTCGGCGTGTCGGGCACCGCGAAAAAGCGGTGCTCGCCGGTGACCGCGACCGCGCGCAGCTTGCCGTCGCGCACGAATTCAAGCAGGGCCGCCGGCGGATCCATCATGAAATCGAGGCGCTTGCCGATCAGGTCGATCGCCGCCGGTGCGCTGCCGCGATACGGCACGTGCTGGAGGCGAATCTTCGCCTCCTTGGCGAGGAGCTCGACCGCCAGATGCGGGCCCGAGCCGTTGCCGGGCGTGCCGTAGAGCAGCGGCGTGGATGCTGAACGCGCGAGATTGATGAGGTCGGCCACGGTCCGGATCGCGTGATCGGCATAGGTCACCATCAGATAGGGATACTCGGTGAACATGCTGATCATGGAGAAGTCGTCGATGGTCCGGTATGGCAGCGTCTTGAAGGTCGCAGCCGCAAACGTATGCCCGGATGGAATCGCGAACAGCGTGTAGCCGTCGGGCATGGCGCGGGCAACCTGCGCCGCCGCGGTCGTGCCCGACGCGCCCGGTTTGCCCTCGACCACCACCCGCTGGCCCAGCCGCCGCGTGAGGCCGTCGGCGACGATCCGCGCCACGAGGTCGGTGGGTCCACCGGCGGGAAAGCCGTGCACCATGGAGATGGGTCGGTCCGGCCAGTCCGGATTGGCGCGGGCCGCCGCGAGCGTGAAGGTGCAAAGTCCGCCGGCGATCGCCGCGCGGCGCGTGAGTGCGGTCACGACATCGTCCTCCCGTCGGGCGCGTTCATCACGATCAGCGCGTCGAGCGCCAGCGCCCCTTGGCCCACAGCATAGACCGTCACCGGGTTGAGATCGACCTCCTGAATGTCAGGCCGCGCCGCAAGCAGCGCGCCGATCCGCTGCACGATCGTGGCCAGCGCCGTCACGTCGCGCGCGGGCTCGCCGCGCATTCCGTGCAGCAGCGGCGCACCGCGAAGCTTTCCGAACTCATCCGTGATCTCGCCGAGATCAAGGCCCACCGGCAGTATCCGAACGTCATGGAGCGCTTCGGTCCAGATCCCGCCGAGGCCGACGAGCGTCACGGGTCCCCAATCGCGGTCGCGACGCGCGCCGACGATCATTTCAAGGCCGCGCGGGGCCATGGCCTCGACGAGAATGCCATCGATGGTGAGGCCGGGGTGCAACGATCCGACCTGCTGCAGCTTCGCCCAGGCGTGCGCGAGCTGCGTGTCGTCGCGGATGTCGAGCAGCACAGCGCCGGCGTCGCTCTTGTGCGGTAGCGCCGCCGCCTGCAGCTTGAGCGCGACCGGAAACCCGATGGCGGCCGCGGCTTCCGAGGCATCCAGGAGATTGCCGACCAGCCTGCCGCGCGGAATTTGGATTCCAAGCTTGGCGATATATGCCTTGCTCGCGTATTCGGTGAGCGTCGCTCCGCCCGATTGCTCTTGCCCGCTCAAGGGCGGCAGCGACATCGGCGCCATGGCCTGGCGCGTGCGCGCCCGTTGCAGCGAGCGGCCATGCGCGGTCAGGCGCGCCAGCGCGCGCAGGGCGCGATCGGGCGAGCGAAAGAACGGGATCCCGGCCGCGCGCGCGTCTGAAATGATCGACGCCGGCAGATTCACCTCGTCCCCCAGCAATCCGAGGATGGCCGGCTTGGATGATCCCACCAGCGGCGCGAGGCATGCCCTGCCCTTGGCCAGGGCAAAATCGCTCGCCTCCCCGATGATGACCGTCAGCAGCAGGCTGCCGAAGCTATCGTCCGCCAGCAACGGCCCGATGGTGCGGGCGTACATTTCGGGATGCGTGATGGCCTGCGCCGTGAGGTCGAGCGGGTTGGAGGCAGCGACGAAATCCGGCAACTCGGCCTGGATGGTCGCGGCGAGGCTCGCGGGCAACGGCGGCAGCTCGAGCCCGAGCGCTTCGCAGGTGTCGAGCGTCAGTCCTTTGATGGCGCCGGAGTCCGTCACCATCGCGAGCCCCTTGCTCGGCGGCGAGGGGAAGCGCACCGCCAGCTCGGTGACATCGATCAGCTCTTCGAGGCTGCGCACGAGCATGACGCAGGCGTGCCGCAACAGCGCTTCGATCACGGCGTAGTCGCCGGCAAGCGCGCCGGTATGCGACCTGGCGGACTCGCGGGCAGCCGCGCTGTGTCCGGACAACAGCAGCACGACCGGCTTGCCGAGCTCGCGCGCCCGCGCCGCCATCGCAAGAAAGCGCTGTGGCTTGCGAATCTGCTCGGCGAAGGCAACGACCACCCTGGTGCTGGCATCCTCGAGCAGATAGGCCGCGTAATCCTCGAGCCCGAGCACCGCCTCGTTTCCGGTCGAGACCGTGCAGGCGACGGCGACATCCTTCGCCGTCAGCGCCGCCCGCACGATGCTCGCAAGTCCTCCGCTTTGCGCGATGACGACGGCGCCGGACGCGACCCGGTCCCGCCGTCCGATCTGACGCGTGAAGGTGAGCGGAATCCCGTGCGCAAAATCGACGATGCCGAGGCAATTCGGCCCGCACAATGCCATTCCGGCCGCGCGTGCGTTGGCGGCGATGCGCTCCTGCGCCGCCTGCCACTCGCCCCGGGCCTCGCCGAAGCCGGCGGCGAATACCACGGCACCGCCCAGGCCGCGACGGGCGCAGGCCGCGATGGCGTCCTCGATGGCGACGCGCGGCAGGACAGCATGGCGGCGTCGACGCCGTCGGGCAGATTATCGATGGCGCGCAGGCAGGCGCGATCACCGATGTTCGTCTGGTTCCGGCTGACCAGGTGGATGGGGCCGCGATAGTCGAACTCTTCCAGAGTCCGCAGCGCCAGGAATCCCGCCGAGCTCGGCTCCGGCGAGATGCCGATGATCGCGATCGATCGCGGCCTCATCAGGCGCGAAATCTCGATCGTTTGGGACCGCGGCCACGGCCGTCGGCAGCCGTCAGCCCGATTGTTTCTTCCGCCGCATGGCTCCAAGCCCTGGCCGATAGGATTTTTCGTCGAGAAACTGGGTCAGACCTTCGTTGCGGCCCTTCTCGTCGTCGTAGAATTCGAGCTGCGCGGACTTGGCGGCGAGATAGTCGGCGGACAGCTCGTACGGCATGCCCTGGACCGCGCGCACCGCCTGCTTGCAGGCCCGCAGCGTGTTGGGATTCTTGCCCAGCAGGAGCTTCGCCAGCTCGATCGTGCGGGCGCGAAGCTGCGCTTTCGGTACCGCCTCGTTGACCAGTCCCATTTCCGCCGCCTTTTTTCCGTCGAAAGGAATGCCGGTGAGGATGTGATACATCGCATTGCGGACATTCATCGAGCCGACCACCGCGCGCGTCACGACGCCGCCGGGAATGATCCCCCAGTTGATCTCGGACAGCCCGAAGGTGGCCTCGTCAGCCGCGATGGCGATGTCGCAGGAAACCAGCGGCGTGAATGCGCCGCCGAAGCACCAGCCGTTCACCATGGCGATGGTGGGCTTGGGAAAGTTCATGAGCTGCCGCCACTGCCAATTCGCGGCCGAGCGGCGCACGCGCATCTGCTTGTTGAACGGCATTCCGTCGGTGGCGCGGAAGAACTCGCGCAGATCCATTCCGGCCGAGAACGAGTTGCCGGCACCGGTAAGCACGAGCACCCCGCAGCGATCGTCGATTTCGAGCGCATCGAGCACCTCGACCATCTCGTCGTTGAGCGCCGGGCTCATGCAGTTGCGCTTCTCGGGCCGGTTAAGCGTCACCCAGGCGATCTGGTCCTCGAACTCGACGAGGACGTTCTTTCCTCCCGGTACCTTTTCGGTCGAAGTCTTTTCGGTCGAAGTTTTGGCGGACATTCTCACCCTTCTCGTTTGCGGCGTCGCAAAAGGCGCCGAGTTTGCGCACGGCTGCCGGATATTCATGGACCGCGTGGGATGGAGTGGCAAGGGCCGGTAAAGCGCGTCCGCGGCGATGCCCGCTGACTTAACGGCGGGCGCGATCTATGCTTGAAGAGAAGCGCGGTGATAACGATCGCACTCCTGCGCACCTCTTCATTCTGTTTCGGGAAATGCCGTGGACCTTCGATACGCCGCCGAGCACGCCATCCTGCGCGAGAGCGCCGACAAGTTTCTGCACGAACGATACGACTACCGCACCGTGCAGAAGATCGCTTCGAGCGATACCGGCTGGAACCGCGAGATCTGGGCGGAGTTCGCCAAGCTCGGTTGGCTCGGTCTGCCGTTTGCGCCGGAGGACGGCGGCAATGGTGGCGGCGCGGTCGAGCTCGCCATCCTGATGGAAGCTTTCGGCAAGCGCCTCGTGCTCGAACCCTATCTCCCGACGGTGGTGCTGGGTGGCGGGCTCATCGCCGCCCTGGGCTCGCCGGCCGAACGCCAGTCGATGCTGCCAGGGGTGATGGATGGGCAATTCCATCTGGCCTTCGCCCACGAAGAACGGGACGCCCCAACGCAAGCGCAACGCACGAGCGGCGGATACCTGCTGCGCGGAGGAAAGAAGGTCGTTCTCGGTGGCGCGAGCGCGGAGACGTTGCTGGTCTCGGCGCGGCTCGGCGAGGAGAGGTTGGGAATTTTCCTCGTGCCCAGGGAGACGCGCGGCCTCACCGTGCGGCCCTATCGCATGGTGGATGGCAGGCGCGCGGCCGACGTGGACCTCACCGACGTCGCGGTGACATCGGCGGCGCTGCTCGGCGGCAACGAGGACGCCGGCGACGCCGTCGAAGCAGTGCTGCAACGGGCGATCGCGGCGCTGTCGGCCGACGCCGTGGGCGCGATCGGCGCCATGGTCGAGGCGACCGTAGACTATGCCAAGACCCGCGTGCAGTTCGGCCAGCCGATCGCGAACTTCCAGGCGCTGCAGCACCGCATGGTGCGGATGAAGATCAGGGAGGAAGAAGCACGCGCGTCCGCCCTGTTCGCGACACTCAGCCTCGACGGCCCCGCGGCGCTGCGCGCCCGGGCAATCTCCGGCGCCAAGGCCAAGATCGGCCGCTGCGCACGTTTCGTCCACCAGGAGGCGATCCAGCTCCACGGGGCCATTGGTACGACCGATGAACTGGCGCTCGGCGGCTACGCCAAACGCCTGATCGTCTATGAGCTCCTGTTCGGCTCAACCCGCGAGCATCTGCGCCGCTACGGCGCCATGATCGCCGATCCGCAGGTCGCGGCCACCGGCCTGCTTATGACACCGGCAGACGATGGCGCGTTCCAATGTTCTTGATCGACAATGTCCGCGCGCATTCGATGGGCTCCCCTCCCCCTTGTCAGACCGCGCATCACTGCTGCGCCCGGTCGATATCGTCGTCGTCGAGAATACGGACCGCGGCTCCCTCCACGTCGTCATACTGGCCGCTTCGCAACGACCAGAGGAAGGCTGCGAGCCCGGTGAGGCCGAGCAGCAACGCCATGGGCACCAGGTAGATCAGCACGGTCATGGCGATCGCGCGCCCGGCACCCAGGTCTGCGGGGAAGCCGCCGATCCCGGCGCACGGTCCTCGCCCCGCCGGCGCACACGCAATGCGTTGACCGTGACCAGGATCGAGGAGCCGGACATCGCGACCGCCGCGATCAACGGGGTGACGAACCCCGCAATCGCGATCGGCACCGCGATCGCGTTGTAGACCACCGCCAGCCACAGGTTCTGCTGCATCAAGCGCCGGGCCCGGCGGCCGATGCGCACCGCGTCGAGCACCGGCGCAAGCGGCTCGCCGAGAAACACCGCGTCGGCGTGCGCCTGCGCGATATGAGCGGCGCAGATCGGCGACAGCGAGACATGGGCGGCGGCAAGGGCTGGGGCGTCATTGAGGCCATCGCCGACCATGAGGACCCGGTGTCCCGCGGCTTGCAGCGCATCGATGGCGGCAATCTTCTGCGCCGGGTCGAGCCCGCCCCGCCACTGCGAAATTCCGAGCGCCGCCGCGACCGGCGCGACCGCCGATGGCTGATCGCCCGACAGGATGCGCAGATCGAAGCCGCGCTCCGCCAGCACCCTCGTTACCCGCGCCGCATCGGGACGCAGCTTCTGGCGCACCGCGAACACGGCGCTGCGATCGCCGTGGGCGAACGCGATCACGGAGGTGCCAGGCTCGAAATCGGACAACGGGCCAGAGGTGTTGGCGACACCACAGAACGCGCGACTGCCAAGGCGGGCCTCCACCCCATCGATCACGGCGCGCACGCCCTGCCCCGGTTCCTCGATCGCGCCTTCGTACGGCACCCGGTCGTGGGCCTCTCGCGCCACCGCCGCAGCCAGTGGGTGGCGGCTCGACAACCCGAGCCGTGCGGCCTTTTCGATCATGTCCGGGTCGAAATTGGCGGCATTGACGAGCCGCGGCTCCGGCAGGGTCAACGTGCCGGTCTTGTCGAACACCACGGTGTCGACCTCGGCGAGGCGCTCGATGGCATCGCCCGCGTTGAGAATGACCCCGGCGCGAAACAGGGCGCCGGAGGCCACGACCTGTACCGCCGGGATTGCCAGGGCCAAAGCGCATGGGCAGGTGATGATCAGCACCGCGATCGCGGTGATGATGGCGTCATGCAAGGAAGCACCCGCGACGAGCCATCCGATCGCCGTGATCGCCGCGGTGGCGTGCACCATGGGGGCGTAGAGCCGCGCGGCGCGGTCCGCGAGCCGCAGGTATCGCGAGCGGGCAACCACCGCCTTCGCGAGCAATCGCTCGACCTCGTCGATCAGCGTTCCGGCGCCGGCGGCGCTGACCCGCATCGTCAAAGCGCCGGAATAGTTGGTGCTGCCGGCATAGACCGCGGCGCCCGCTGCGACCTTCTTGCGGGCGGTCTCCCCGGTGATCAGGCCCTCGTCGAGCTCCGATGTGCCGGAGATCACGGCTCCATCCGCCGGCACCCGTTCGCCCGGACGCACCAGCAGCCGGTCGCCCGGCTTGAGCGCTGCAACGGGGACAATCACCAGTTCCCCGCGCCCCTCGAAGCGGTGTGCGACCTCCGCCTTCAGCGCCGCAAGATTCCCGGCGACGGCCCGCGTCTTGCGCCGCATGGCATGGTCGAGATAGCGCCCGCACAGCAGGAAGAAGAGCAGCATCACGGCAGAGTCGAAATAGGCGTGCTGGGCGTGGCCGGCCGTCTCAACCACCGACATTCCGAGCGCGAGCAGCACGCCAAGCGAGATCGGGACGTCCATGTTGAGCTGCCGCCCGCGGATCGCACGCAACGCGCTGCGGAAGAATGGCTGACCGGCATAGGCCACGGCGGGCAATGCTATGAGTGCCGAAAGCCAGTGGAAGAAATCGCGCGTCTCCTGCGTCATGTCGCCCGCGCCGCCGGACCACACCGACACCGACAGCAGCATGATGTTCATGCCCGCGAAGCCTGCGACCGCGAGGCACTTCATGAGCCAACGCGCATGGCGAACTTCGTCGGTCTCGGCACGCTCCGGCTCGAACGGATGGGCGCGGTAGCCGATCCGTGCGAGCGCGCTGATCACGTCGCCGGCCTCCAGAGTGCCATCGCGCCACTCGACGGCCAGGCGGTGATTGGTGAAGTTGAGGCGGGCATCGACGATCCCCGGAATGCGCTTCAATCCGCCTTCGATCTTGCGGATGCAACCGGCGCAGCCGATTCCCTCGACCGCGAGATCGAGATGCGACAGACCGGCGTCGCGCCTCACGAACATTGAAAGATCGAGCGGTTCCTGCATGGTGCTGCTCAACGCAAGAAGATGCGATTCTTGGAGCGAAACATGCGAGTTCCCTCGCGCGAGAGTTCGATCACGAGAGCCCATTGACCGACCAGGGGGCCGCTGTGTCCGCGGAATTGTCCCGGCGCACCTTCATTGAGCACCACGAGGTGGTCGGCGCGCTTGTCGTTCGGGTGCACGAGCCGTGCAACCGCCTGCAGGCCGGAAACCGGGCGGTCGGCGGCGTCGGCGGCGACAACCTCGACCAGCGTCGCGGCCGCCGCGCCGGAGACCTTCGCCTTCACCTGCCAGTGCAGCGCGTCCTGGGCTGCGACCGCAGCGGTTTCCCGGGCAAAGACGAGCCCGGCCTGATAGGAGCTTTCGGTTTCGACGCCGCCGAAGGTCGACACCGCGGCCCAGATCATGATGGCGTTCACGCCCGCGACCGCCGCGAAGAATGCGACGAGCCCGACGAGCACAATCCGTCCTGTCACCTCCCGAGGGGGGCGTCCGTCAGCGCTGTTCGCATCGCCTGCAGGAGGTTGCATTCTCAGGGTCCGCGGAAATGGTCGACCGCGCTCGCCCGCTGCCCGGTCTGCGCGTCGGTGATACGGAATGTCAGCGGGATCGAAGCTGCGGGTGGAAGCGACGAATACGTGCTCACCAGGGCGCGCAATTCGTGGCTCTGATCGGGACCGACCGTGATCACCGCCATGGGCCCACTCGTCACCGTATCCCCGACGATCTTGAGATCGATATCGGCGAGGCCTTCTACGGTCAGCACGAAGCTGCGCCGCTCGAGCGACTTGTTCAGGATGCGAACGGTGAAACCATTACGCAACTCTCCGTCGGACAGCCGCACGAATATGGGATTGCGATCATGAATGACGCTGATGCCCTCGCTCAGGCGGGTCGCCAGGGCGTAGGCCATCACTGCGGCGACGATCGCGATGACGCCCGCATAGAATACCGTGCGCATACGCACGATATGGTAGAGTTCAGGCTGACCCTCCTGCCTCCTTTTGATGTTGAGATCGGTGTCGTAAGCGATGAGCCGCGCCGGGCGGCCGATCTTTGCCATGACCGCATCGCAGGCATCGATGCAGAGCCCGCATTGGATACAGCCCAGGTTCGGCCCGTTCCGAATATCGACCCCGGTGGGACAGACGTAGACACACTGATAGCAATCGACGCAGTCGCCGGCCGGCATGCCCTGCGCCCGCAGCGCCGCGCTTTTCTTCACCGAGCCGCGCGGCTCACCGCGATCGTAGCGGTAGGTCACGTTGAGCGCGTGCTCGTCGGTGAGCGCCGCCTGAATGCGCGGCCATGGGCACATGTAAAGACAGACTTGCTCCCGCATGTGGCCGGCGAGCGTATAGGTCGTGAAGGTGAGGATGCCGATCCAGACATAGGCGAGGAGCGGCGCTTCGAATGTCGCCAGCTCCTTTACCAGCGTCGGAGCATCGGCGAAGTAGAGCACCCATGCGCCGCCGGTCCACCACGCGAGCATCAACCAGAGGAAGTGCTTGAGGCCACTGCGCCCGAGTCGTTCGACGGTCCACGGCTGCCTGTCGCGCTGCAGGTGCTCGCGACGATCGCCCTCGACCCAGCGCTCGATCGTCTGGAACAGGTCGGTCCATACCGTCTGCGGACACAGATAGCCGCACCATACGCGCCCGGCGACCGCGTTCATCAGGAACAGCGTCATTGCCGCCAGGATGAGGAGCCCGGTGAGGTAGTAGATCTCCTGCGGCCAGAGCTCGATGAAGAAGAAGTAGAAGCGCCGGTTGGGAAAATCGATCAGCACGGCCTGATCGGGCGCGCCGGGCCCGCGGTCCCAGCGCACGAAAGGCAGTCCGTAATAGACGCCGAGCGTGACGAAGAGCACGATCCACTTGATGGTGCGGTACGTGCCTTTGACGCGCTGCGGATAGATTTTTCGGCGCGCCACATAGAGCGGACCTTCGTCATCGGGCTCGGGCACGTCCGGCGCCGCTCGGACGGACGCGGCCGGAGATGCCGCGCCCATGGCATCCTTCACAAGCTCGAGCAGCGGCGGTCGTGCCGCGTGCGCGTGATGCAGAGCCAGTGTGATGTCAGCTCTGGGCTGCATGGCTCATTTCTCGCCGCCGCCGAGCGAATGCACGTAGACCGCGAGCGCCTTGATCGTGGCGTCGTCGAGCCGACCCGCCCAGGCGGGCATCATGCCGCCGCGGCCGTTCCAGATGCCGTCGACCACCGATGGCTTGTCCGCGCCGTAGAGCCAGATGGCATCGCTCAGGTTCGGCGCGCCGAGCTCGCGTTTGCCCTTGCCGGTCTCACCGTGGCAGACCGCGCAATTGTCGGAAAAGATCTTCTTGCCGGCCGTGAGATCGGCCTTGAGATCGGGGGCGACGCCGGCGAGCGAGCGCACGAAGTCGCCGACGTTCTCGACATCGGCGCGCTTGAGGATGCCGTCGCGCCCGAAAGCCGGCATGGCTGCGCCCTGCCGTGCATCGGCATCTCCGGAGCGGACGCCGTGGCGGATGGTCTGCGCGATCTCGTCGAGATTGCCGCCCCAGATCCATTCATCATCGTTGAGGTTCGGATAGCCTCGCCCGCCGCCGCCACCCGCACCGTGGCAAGGCGCGCAATTCTCCGCGAAAGCCGGGCGAGCCTGCGCGCGCGCAAAATCTAGGAGTGTCGGATCCGACGCGATCTCCTGCAGCGATGCCGACCTGAGCTTTTCCACCATCGGGCCACGCTGCGCCTTGAGCGCGTCGAGGTCCGAAACCACCGCGTCGCGCGACTGCCAGCGGAACGCGCCCTTGGTGTAGGAGGACACGAGCGGCCAGGAGGGGTACACGATCCAGTAGCCCACCGCCCAGAGGATCGTGGCGTAGAACAGCCACAGCCACCATCTCGGGAGCGGCGTGTTCAGCTCGCGGATGCCGTCCCATACGTGACCGGTCGTGGTTGTGCCGGTGAGGGCGTCGACGTCGGGCTCTTGATCTGCCGGGTTTCGCTCGAGCATGTCAGTCCTCACGAAGGGGAATGCGGGCATCCTCGTCGAACTGCCGCTGGCGCGACGGCCACAGCGCGTAGATCAGCACCACCACGAAGACCGCCACGAAGTAGGCAAGGCCCCAGGTCTGAGCGAACTCGGCGAGCGCACGGTAGGTCGGGTTCATCATCGTGCCTCAACGCATGTTTGCTTTATCGTCGTAGAGCCGGAAGTCGACGAGCGTGCCGAGCATTTGCAGGTAGGCAATCAACGCGTCGGCTTCGGTGATGCGTTCGGGCCTGCCGTCATAGTCGCGCGCCGCGGCCTTGGGATAGCGCTTGACGAGATCCGCCGAGGCGTCCGCGCCGGCTTGCGCCTTCGCGTCCGCCTGCGCGTTGGCGATCATCTCCGCCGTATAGGGAACACCGAGCGTTGCCTGCACGCGCAAATCGTCGTCGATATGCGCGAGGTCGAGGTCGTTCTGGGCGAGCCACGGATAGGCCGGCATCACCGTTCCCGGCACCACGGACTTCGGCGCCCTGAGGTGATCGCGATGCCAGTCGTCGGAGTATTTTCCACCGACCCGCGCCAGGTCCGGCCCGGTGCGCTTCGACCCCCACTGGAACGGGCGGTCGTACATGCTCTCGGCCGCGAGCGAGTAGTGCCCGTAGCGCTCCACCTCGTCGCGCAGTGGCCTGATCATCTGCGAATGGCAGTTGTAGCACCCCTCGCGCACGTAAATGTTGCGTCCGGCAAGCTCGAGCGGCGTGTACGGGCGGACGCCATCGGCCTTTTCGATCGTGCTCTTCAGATAGAACAGCGGCGTGATCTCCACGAGGCCACCGATCGCGATCACGATCAACACGCCGATCACGAGCAGGATCGAATTGGTCTCGAAGATCGCGTGCTTCTTCCAGAGCGACATCCCAATCTCCTCACTCGGCCGGCACGAGTGCCGGTTGGCCGGTCGCGGCGACGGCCTCGCGGGGATATACGGTCCGCCACAGGTTCCAGACCATGATCAGCGCGCCGATGAGAAAGAGTGCGCCGCCGAGCGCGCGGATCACGTAGAACGGATGCATGGCCTCGACGGTTTCGATGAAGGAATATTCGAGGAAGCCGAGCTTGGTGTAGGCGCGCCACATAAGTCCCTGCAGCATGCCGGACACCCACATCGACGAAATGTAGAGCACGATGCCGATGGTCGAGATCCAGAAGTGCCAGTTGACGAGCTTGAGCGAGTAAAGCCGCTCCCGGTTCCATAGCCACGGCACGAGGCAGTAGATCGCCCCGAAGGAGACGTAACCCACCCATCCGAGCGCGCCGGAATGCACGTGCCCGATCGTCCAATCGGTGTAATGGCTGAGCGAGTTCACCGCCTTCACCGACATCAGCGGACCTTCAAACGTGGCCATGCCGTAAAAGGCGACCGACACGACCAGCATGCGCAGGACCGGATCGGTACGCAGCTTGTCCCACGCACCCGAGAGCGTCATGATTCCGTTGATCATCCCGCCCCACGACGGCATCCACAGCATGATGGAGAATGTCATGCCGAGGGTTTGCGCCCAGTCCGGCAACGCCGTGTAGTGAAGGTGATGGGGACCGGCCCAGATATAGAGAAAGATCAGAGCCCAGAAGTGGATGATCGAGAGCCGGTACGAATAGATCGGCCGCTCCGCCCGCTTCGGGATGAAGTAGTACATGATGGCGAGAAAGCCGGCGGTGAGGAAGAAACCGACCGCGTTATGCCCGTACCACCACTGCACCATCGCGTCCTGCACGCCGCCCCAGACGATGTAGGATTTTGGCGAATAGACCGAGACCGGAATAGCAGCGTTGTTGCCGAGATGCAGGACGGCGATCGTCAGGATGAAGGCGAGGTAGAACCAGTTGGCGACGTAGATGTGCGGCTCCCTGCGCCGCATGATGGTGCCCAGGAACACCAGAAAGTACGTCACCCACACGACGGTCAGCCAGAGGTCGGCGTACCACTCCGGCTCGGCATATTCTTTCGACTGGGTGATGCCGAGCAGATAGCCGGTACCGGCAATGACGATGAAGAAGTTGTATCCGAGCACGACGAACCAGGGCGCGATGTCGCCAGCGAGCCGCGCTCGGCAGGTTCGCTGCACCACATAGAAAGATGTCGCCACCAGCACATTTCCGCCGAAGGCAAAGATCACGGCGGAGGTGTGCAACGGCCGGATGCGCCCGAACGAGATCCAGGGCAGATCGAAATTGAGCACCGGAAACGCAAGTTCGAGCGCGGCCCACAGCCCAACGCTGAAGCCGGCGATGCCCCAGAGGACGGCAGCGACCGTCGCAAACTTCACCGGACCCATATTGTAATTGGGCTTGTCCTCGATAGTCGGCGGCGGCAATTGCGCTGGGCGCTCGTAGTAGCGATTGACGATCGCAAACACCGTCGCAATGCTGGCGGCGGCGGAGAGCCACGCGTGAAAGGCATATTCCGGAGTATGCGCGCCCGCGGCGACGAAAATGGAGGACACAGCCAGGGCTACGAAGGCCAACGCCGTTCCGCCCTCGCCGATGGTCATGCTTTTTCGCGTGACGGTCGTCGGCATCATGTCGTCGCCTCGATGCATAGCCCGGGACGTTTCGTGCAACCCGTCCCCGTCGCGGAAAATATGATGCGGTGCGGCAAAGTCAGCTTTGATGCAGATCAAGTCGCCGGTCATACAGAGACGGATCGGCGCGACCGGGGGACGATCGGCTGACGCCGCGAGGTCAGTCCCGCGATGTCGGGGACTGCGCCCAGTGTTGTATCCGCTGCACTACGAAGGCCATGAGCACAAGGACAGCGCCGAACCCGGCGATATTTTCAACTGCCTTCAGCAGAAACGCCACCTCCAGCCCCCGTACTGGCTGCAAGGCCTCCGAGTCGGCGACCGGCACGACATCGGGCAGCCAGGTGGTGCGGATGCCGAACGCCAGGAGGAATATTCCTGCGCTGGCGAGCACCAGCGACAACGTCGCAAATGCCTCCCGTTTCGAAAGCACGATGACGACTCCTTCAGCGCTCGAGTGTCTTCAGATAGGCGATGATGTCGACGACCTGATCCCGATCAAACCGGAACTGTGGCATGGTCGGATGGCCCGCAATGATTCCCTCGGTCAGAGGCCGTTCCAGGCTTTCGATCGGATACTTCAAGTGCAACGTGCGGAATGTCGGCGCGATAGCAAGCGAACTGTCGCTGGTCTTGTCGATCGCATGGCATCGCTCGCAATTCGCGCGGAGTATCGTCAAACCGCGCTGCGCCTGCGGTGTTTGTTGTGCGAAAGCGCTTTGGCCGGCCAGGCAGAACGCGATTGCCCCCAGCAAGACTGCTGGCAAGCGGCCATGCACCGGATGTTTTGATCCCATGTCTTTCATGTTCCTCTGGCGCGTCAGGACTCGAGCCTCTGGATCGACACACGTGACTTCGTTGGCATCGAGATCGATCTGATGAATTCGCTGCGAGCTAAGTTGGTTACGAAGCGTTCGCGGACGCCGCGCTGGCATCCTGCGGGAGCACGGCCATTCCCGACACCGGTTCGACCCAGACAAGATGATCTTGTACGGCACGCACTCCAGGCACATTTTCTGCCGCGACGATCATGGCCTGCCGGGCGCTATCGTCGGTGATGGTGCCTTGCAGGTCTACGGTTCGATCACGCACGATGACATTGATCAGATCCAGCGGTGCCCAGCTCTGCTTGCGCAATTCGGCCATCACGCGCGCGCGGATTTCCGGGTCGTTGGTCGCAACGGTCTCGGCCGCAGGCGCAAGTCTTGCGAGCGATCTCAACAGATCAGCTCGGCTTACGATGCCGACCAACCGGCGTGCGCATACGACGGGCACGCGCTTGATCTGATGGCGCTCCATCAACTGCACGACCTCGCGGAGCGGCGTCGCTTCGCTGACCGTGTATGGATTTGGGGTCATGATTTCCGTCGCTTTGCGGCCGCACGCGTGCACGTATTCCCTCGCCAGACGCCCGGGACCGATCAGGAACTCCAGCCATCGAGCTCGGCGACGCTGGGTTCCGAGCTCGGCCCGCCGCAGAAAGTCGCCCTCGCTGATGATGCCGAGCAGGATGCCGCTCGAATCGACCACTGGCAGGCCGCTGATTTGATGCTTAAGCATCAGGGTGCCGGCCTGCATTGCGCTCGCGTCCGGCGCAACCGAGATCACCTCCCGCGTCATCACATCGCCCGCCAGCATTGTGCCCTCCCCTCTATTCCATGCTGTACGTTGCCATTCGTGCGACCTAGGCGTTCAGTCGGCTGAGCGCAGAGCGGTTGCGCAACACGATCCGGCGCGAGGTTGGAAGTTCGATCGCGGCGGTCTTTTCCAATTGGGTCAGCGTGCGCGACACGGTTTCGATGGTCAGACCGAGATAGTCGGCAATGTCCTGGCGGGACATTGGAAGCTCGACGGCTCCGCCGCCTGCAGCGCGCCCCGCCATTTCGAGAAGAAAGCTAGCGACCCGCTCCTGAGCGCTCTTGATCAGGACCATGCTGTGGTCCTGAACGCGCTGCAGTTCGCGCGCGGTCAGTGCCCACATTTGCTGGGCGACGTCATTGTCACGCGCGGCGAGGGTGATCACGGCACTCCGCTTGATCACCAGGATCTTGCAATCAGTGATCGCTTCCGCCGAAAACGTGTGCTCATCCCCGCTTTCGAAACCGAACATGTCTCCCGGCAGATGGAAGCCTCCGATCTGCCGGCGCCCATCGACCAGCACCTTGTAGGTCCGCACCGTCCCGCTCACGACCTTGTAGAGGTAGTCGGCCGGCTCGTTCTCCCCGTAGATCTCGCTATTGCGCGCGAACGGCATCAGCGCGCCCATCAACTCGATGGCATCTGCCTGCGGGGCCTTGGCCGTGGGCGGTGCGTGGCGCAATGCTGGGGCTGGATGCTTGAAGGAAGCGGCGCGACTTATTGTCGAGGTCTGCGTCAGCATGGCTCGTGATCTCCGATTTCCGGAGCTATGGGTAGCCGGCGAGCCGCCGTTCGAAAATTCCGATAATGTCCCTAAGGGCTATCCCGGAGGCGGTAGCCGCCGCCACAAGAGAGGAAATTCCGATATTGTCCCTAAGGAAGTTCCTAAGTGCGGAGTTCGAGAGTCCGACAGGCCCGATCATGAAGACATTTCTTGCTCATCTGGCCGTCAAACCCAGCGACACCGGGCCGCTGAGCAGCCTCAAGCGCTGGCTCTTGATGCGGCAAGATCTGCTGCGGTACGGGATGGCTCCTCTCGCGGTGGCCATCGCCTTCGTTGCGAGGATGGCACTGACCCCGATCGTGCAAGGGGATTCGCCCTATCTGTTCTTCATCCCCGCGGTTCTGGTCGCCGCCGGCCTCGGCGGGCTGGGACCGGGCCTGCTGGCCACCGGCCTCAGCGCCGTCCTCGACCTCTTCGTGATCACGGACTTCCGAACCTTACGGTTCCCGAAGTCGTCAACGCCGTTGCATTCGTCCTGATCGGGGCAGGCATGGCCTGGAGCGGAGAGCAACTGCAACGCAATCGTGTGCAGGCGGCGATCAGCGCGAACGACGCTCACGCACGCGTGCCTTCAGCTGATTAATCGAAGCCCACAACGGCCAGGTTACAGTCGATGAAAGCTTGACGCGATCATGAACGCAGCAGACGTGCATGGCATGCCGCAATGATGACCCTGCACTCGGCGCCACTCGTCTCGCAATTAGACCAGATCTTGCTCCCCGGATTTAAACCAAGATGAAGTCCGTTGCATCAATTGATGCGGCATTCGTGAACGTGATGACATCGTGCGAGGCGCCAGCGTTGTAGTTGACCTGCCAATGGGTCGCGTCGATGTTGGTGAAGGTCGCGCCAGGGCCGTAGCCGACGAACTGTAGCGAATCTCCGGCTGCTGCCCCGTTGCCGGCGAAGTCGACGACGGTATCGCCGTTGGCCTGGCCGGCATGGAACACGAAGGTGTCGTTGCCGGCATTGCCGGTGAGAATGTCGGCGCCGCCCTGGCCGTCCAGCGTGTTGTTGCCGGAATTGCCGAAGATCGCGTTGGCGAGCGCGTTGCCGGTGCCGCCCAGGTCGGCGGAGCCTTGCTGCACCAGCGTTTCCACGTTCGCCGACAGCACGAAGTGGGCGGTGGTGAAGATGGCATCGTTGCCAGCGCCCACGTTCTCGATCACCTGATCGAGGCCGTCGTCGACGAAGTAGGTGTCGTTGCCGAGTCCGCCGACCATGGTGTCGGCGCCGGCGCCCCCGTCGATCAGGTTGTTGCCGGCGTTGCCGAAGATCGAATTTGCAAGCGTATTGCCGAAGCCTTGGAGGTCGGCGCCGCCCTGCAGGACCAGCGTCTCAATGTTCGCCGTCAATCCGTAGTTGACGGAGGCGAAGACCGCGTCGCTGCCTTGCCCGGCATTCTCGTTCACCACGTCGCCGGCATTGTCGACGAAGTAGGTGTCATTGCCGGCACCGCCGCTCATGGAGTTGGCGCCGGCGCCGCCGTCGATGAGGTTGTTGCCGGCATTGCCGAAGATCGAGTTGGCCAGCGCGTTGCCGAAACCCTGCAGGTCGGCGCCGCCTTGCAGCACCAGTGTCTCCACATTCGCCGTCAGCCCGTAGTTGATGGAGGCGAAGACCGCGTCGCTGCCTTGCCCGGCATTCTCGATCACGGCATCGGCGGCATTGTCGACGAAATAGGTGTCATTGCCGGCACCGCCGCTCATGGCGTCGGCGCCGGCACCGCCGTCGAGCAGGTTGTTGCCGGTATTGCCGAACAGCGAGTTGGCCAGACCGTTGCCGAAGCCTTGGAGGTCGGCGCCGCCCTGCAGCACCAAAGTCTCCACGTTGGCCGTCAGCCCGTAGTTGACGGAGGCGAAGACCGCGTCGCTGCCTTGGCCGGCACTCTCGTTCACCGCGTCGCCGGCATTGTCGGCGAAATAGACGTCATTGCCGGCACCGCCGCTCATGGAGTCGGCGCCGCCGCCGCCGTCGAGCAGATTGTTGCCGGTATTGCCGAACAGCGAGTTCGCGAGGCCGTTGCCGAAGCCCTGCAGGTCGGCGCCGCCTTGCAGGACCAGATTTTCCACGTTCGCCGAGAGTGCGAAGTGAGCGGTCGAGAAAACCGTGTCGTTACCCTCGCCGACGTTCTCGTTCACCGCGTCGCCGGCATTGTCGACGAAATAGATGTCATTGCCGGAGCCGCCGCTCATGGAGTCGGCGCCGGCGCCGCCGTCGAGCAGATTGTTGCCGCTGTTGCCGAACAGCGCGTTCGCGAGGCCGTTGCCGAAGCCCTGCAGGTCGGCGCCGGCCTGCAGCACCAGGTTCTCCACGTCCGCCGTCAGCGTGTAATTGACCGACGCGAACACCGTGTCGGTGCCCTCGCCCGGGTTCTCGAACACGACGTCACCGGCATTATCGACGAAATAGATGTCGTTGCCGGCGCCGCCACTCATGGAGTCGGCGCCGACGCCGCCGTCGATGAGATTGTTGCCGCTGTTGCCGAAGATCGAGTTGGCCAGATCGTTGCCGAAGCCCTGCAGATCGGCAGCGCCCTGCAGCACCAGGGTCTCCACATTCGCCGTCAGGCCGTAGTTGGCGGAGGCGAAAACCGCGTCGGTACCCTGGCCGGCGTTCTCGATCACGGCGTCGGCGACATTGTCGACGAAGTAGGTGTCGTTGCCCGCGCCACCGCTCATGACGTCGGCGCCGGCGCCACCGTCGATGAGATTGTTGCCGGTATTGCCGGACAGCGAGTTGGCCAGGCCGTTGCCGAAGCCCTGCAGATCGGCATTGCCCGTCAGAAACAGATTCTCCACGTTGGGTCCGAGCTGGTAGTTGATCGACGACTGGACCGTATCAGTGCCTGCGCCGGGGTTTTCGGTCACCACGTCGCTGGGATTGTCGACAAAATATGTGTCGTTGCCGACGTCGCCGGCCATGGCGTCGATGCCATTGCCGCCGTCGAGCACGTCGTTGCCCGTGCCGCCGAACATCCTGTCGTGACCGTCGCCGCCGACGATGCTGTCGTCGCCGCCCAAGCCTTCGATCAAGTCATTGCCGATGCCACCGGTGAGAGGGTCGTTGCCCGTCGTTCCGACGAGATGCTCGGAAGCATTGATCAGGATGCTGGTGGTATTGGAGCCGAAGTTGGAGCTCGAAAGGTCGAGATAGCCGTCCCCGTCGAAGTCGCCCATCACAACGCCGCCGGGCGAGACTCCGACCGCAAAGGGCGAGCCCGTTGCGGGCGTGAATACGGCCGAGCCGAGGTTGATGAACACCGAAACGGAACTTGAACCCGAGTTGCTGACCGCGATGTCGAGGTCGCCGTCGCCGTCCAGATCGCCCAGGCTGACGGCGTACGGGTTATTTCCGGTCGTCAGCGGCGTGCCCGCCGCAAATCCCGCTGCCCCGTTGTTCAAGAGGATCGAAAGCGTATTGGCACTGAAATTCGCAACAACCAAGTCGTTATCGCCATCGCCGTCGATATCGCCCGCCGCAATGCCCCGAGGACCAGCTCCGGTGGCTGCGGACGGCGCCGCAGCAAAAGCGCCGGAGCCGTTGTTGAGCAGAATCGAGACATTGTTGGTGTTGTTGCTGGTGACGGCAATATCGACGTCGTGGTCGCCGTCGAAATCGGCCAGTGCGACGGCGACCGGACGGGTTCCCGTTGCGACGGGCGAACCCACGGCCTGCGCGAACGCCGCGTTGCCGTTGTTGAGCATCACCGAAACGGTATTCGACTGGTAGTTGGCGGCTACGAAATCAATGTCCCCGTCGCCGTCGAGGTCGCCGATCGCGAGACCGCGCGGAACGGTCCCCACAGCCACCGAGCTGGTCGTGAACGTAGCGTTGCCGTTGTTAAGCGCCACAGTGACGTTATTGCCGCTGTAGTTGGTGGCCAAGAAGTCGATGTCACCGTCGCCGTCGAGGTCGGCCGCTTCCACCTCGCGCGGGCCGTTGGTGACCGGAACAGGCGTGGCGGCGACGAAGCTGCCGGTACCGTTGCCGAGCAGGACCGAGACGTTGTCACTGATGTAGTTCGTGAATAGGAGATCGAGGTGACCGTCGCCGTTCAGATCAGCCGTGGCGTTGGAGACCGGGTTAGTACCCGTGGCAAAAGGCGAACCGGTGGCGTTGCTAAACATCGAGGCTTCTTCCCGTCGGAATTTGCCCCCGTCAGGAGGAGCCTGCCACCACCGAGCGCGGATTATGCAAATTGCCGTGACATAAGCAATAGCAATTCAAATCCGCATCAACTATAGCGGGAGATTATGGAGTTTCGAGTGTCTCCTGATTCCGGAGTTTTCGCTTACGAGTTGCGTGAGGTTTGGCGAATCGGGACACACGTGGCGCGTCGGATTCGCGTACAAGGCGTCATCGCGTGAAAGCATTGCCCGAAAACCGCTGCACACTTTTCGGGATCATGCTTTAAGGAAATCTGCCCTCCCATGACCCGTTGAAATCAGGCACCGAAACGCCGATGTGGATTTCAGCTCGTCTCCAGACAGCCGCAGGTCGGCGGCGACGCTCGGCAGGTGCAGGTCACGTCTGCCCCACCGTAATCTCACGCTGGATATCGTCAGATTTGAATCCGATCGCCTCAGCCGAACGCCCACGCGGCAATATTGCGACGTCGTAGAGTTCCTCGATCGTGTGCTCGAAACGCAGCCACTCGACGGCGTTGCCGGTGTCAATGTCGACAATCAGCACGCCACACCGTGCGACAGCGTCCTTTTTGGCCAGGCGTTCGTCGAGCGCGAGCCCGGAAAAGGTCTGGCCATGGCGCGGTCGCGACAATCCGATGACGGCGTGGCGGCCAATGAAGGCGAGACCCCGCGCATAACCGGGACAAAAGCAGACCGGCGTGAACGTGCCACTGGCCGGATCGACGGTGCCGAATTCGCCGGCGCCGGAATTCAACAGCCAAAGCTTTCCGTCGTAGAGTCGCGGCGAATGCGGCATGGAAAGGCCGCTGGCCACAATCTCGTTGCTCGCCACATCGATCACGATGCCGCCGTCGTGGCGCCGGTCGCGCCAGCCGTCGGCAACATCCGAGCGGCTCACTGCAGTGACAAACGCGGGACGGGCGCCGTCCATTGCGAGTCCGTTAAGGTGGCACCGATCCTCCGGCGCCAACACGGTCAGGAATTTCGGTCGCCACAGCGGCCGAAAACTTGCTGCTTCGCTGATCGTCGCCAGGCAGCCGTACAGCGTATTGACAAAGATCGGTCGCCGCGCGCCATCAACGTCCCCGACCCCGATGTCGTGGATGTCGATCCGGCCAACGACGCGGCCTTCGAGGGGGACGAACTTGCGGTCCGCTCCCGTCGGCGTGGTCTCGCCGTTGCGCAACACATTCTCGAAGCGCCACAGCATGTAGAGTCCACTTGTCCAGAGCGTCTGACCATCGGTCCACAGGCCCTGACATTGCTCGATGATGCGCTCATGGGCGCGGATACCACCGTCGGCCTTGCGGCCGACGAAAAACAGCCGGCCGGCTTGGTACGTCGTGAGCGAGAGAGTGGCGTCAACTGATGCAAGCCACTCGGAGAAGCTCGACGACAGCAGCAGCAGTGGTGCCTTGTCGCTTGCGGCACCGGAGGGGCTCGTGCTCATGGGCATTCCTTATTGCGAACCTTCAGCTCGCCTCGGTGCAGCCAGTCGAGCCAAAGCCGCAGCGCCGAGAGCCGCTAGACCCACCCTCAGTCCTCGCCTTCCGACGTGTGTATCGGTCATGTCGTCCCGTCCTTTCCTGCTGCGTCCGTGACGCCGCCTGGGGGGTGGCGGATCGTGCAGCCGTGCGCCGTACGCACTAGTAGCGCGCAGGTCGACGCGGCGCCAAGCCCCCTGCGAGCGGGAGGGGGAGGACGCGGAAGGCGGACTATTGCCAACGAAAGGACGAGCCAAATGCCAAGGCCACGCCATCGTCCCCATCCTCAACAAGTTCAGGCTTGGACATGCGCGCGCGCCTTCTGGTCAGATTATCCCGCGAAGGTAAACGGCCCAGGATGCCGGCCAAATTGCCGACCACACCACCGCTTTAGCGAAACTGATGGCGCATGCGGTCGTGGCGGGTCGAGCCCCACTCGCCAGCTCTGCGGCTGTCCATTGCGGTGCTGCTAAATGCGCGCCTGACTTGCCGCTCGATCCGCTGCATTCGTCACACCCTGACGCGCCAGCGGTGCGGCGCGAGGCTGAGGAAGATTGGGGGCGCTAAGCCGCCCCTTGTCATGCCGCGTGGATGTGGCGCCGTTCTATGATGCCGCGCTCGATATCGGAGCGATGGGCGCCTTAAGGGAGGGTTAGATGATCACGTATGATTTGCTGCTCTATCTCGCGCTCGTTCCGCTTGTCGCTGCTATCATCTTGGAATTGTCATCTGGGTAACGCCCGCGACCGTTGAACTTGAAACTCGTAAAGTCCGATTGGCGGGCGCGGTTTTAGTTGCACTTTTGGCGCTGTTCATATTTTCCGCAATTCTGTACTTCGTCGATGCCGGAGGCGCGGGTAAGGAAATTTTCGATAAAGCCTCTCCCGTGATTTTTGCCCTGGTGGGAACGATAATTGGCTACATTTTTGGTGCCCGAGCCACTCGCAATCCTTGTGCTGACCATTGATCGACTGCCGCCGCGCGGCAAATACCTGGAGCGCGCGAGCCTACGACGTAAAAAGTCAGAACAGCGCGGGAGATCGGGAGATCGCCCGCGCGTGCGCCTGACACGAATTCCGGCCAGAGGATCGCTGCCTATTGTGCCCTATATGAACGCATAGTCGGTCGGATCGATGGATGCGGCATTCATGAATGTGATGATTTCGTGCGACGCGCCGCCGTTGAAGTTGACCTGCCAGTGGGTCGCATCGATGTTGGTGAAGGTCGCGCCCGGCCCGTAGCCGACGAACTGCAGCGAATCTCCGGCTGCTGCGCCGTTCCCGGCAAAATCCACGACCGTGTCCCCTCCTCCTTCGCCGATGTGGAAGACGAAGGTGTCGTTGCCGGCATTGCCCTGCAGCACGTCGACGCCTGCGCCCCCGTCCAGCACGTTGTCGCCGCCATTGCCGAAGAGGCTGTTGGCCAGCGCATTGCCGGTGCCGGAGAGGTTGCCCGGCCCGTTCAGCACCAGGACTTCGACGTTCGCCGTCAGCGTGCAATTGACCGACGCGAACACCGCGTCGGTGCCCTCGCCCGGGTTCTCGAACACGACGTCGCCGGCATCGTCGACAAAATAGGTGTCGTCGCCGGCCCCGCCGAGCATGGTGTCAGCGCCGCCGGCGCCGTTGAGGAGGTTGTTCCCGGTATTGCCGTACAGCGTGTTCGCCTGGTTGCTGCCATACCCCTGCAGGTCCGCGCTGCCCTGCAGGACGAGGGTCTCGACGTCCGCGGCCAGCCCGTAATGGACCGTCGAGAATACCGCGTCATTGCCTTCGCCGGGGCTCTCGAATGCGGAATCCGAGATGTCGTCCACGAAGTAGGTGTCGTCGCCAGCCCCGCCCACCATCAGGTCCGCGCCGCCGGCTCCATTAAGCAGGTTGTTGCCGGCATTGCCGTAGATCGTGTTCACCTGATTGTTGCCGTAGCCTTGCAGGTCGGCGCTGCCCAGGAGGATGAGCGTCTCGACATCCGCGGCCAGTCCATAATGGGCGGTCGAGAATACGGCGTCGTTGCCTTCCCCGGCGATTTCAAATGCAGAGTCCGAGCTGTCGTCCGCGAAGTAGGTGTCGTTGCCGGCACCGCCGACCATGAGATCGACGCCGGCACCGCCATTGAGAAGGTTGTTGCCGACGTTGCCGTAGATCACGTTGTTCTGGCTGTTGCCGTAGCCCTGCAGGTCGGCAGTGCCCAGCAACACGAGAGCTTCTACATTCGCCGACAGCGCATAGTTGGCGGTCGACAAGACCACGTCGCTGCCCTCGCTGGCGTTCTCGACCACACTATCGTTGGTATTGTCGACGAAGTAGGTATCGCTGCCGGCCCCTCCCAACATGACGTCGGCGCCCGCGCCGCCGTTCAGAAGATTGTTCCCGACATTGCCGTAGAGCATGTTGTCCAGGTCGTTGCCGTAGCCCTGCAGGTCGGCATCGCCTTCCAGGACCAGGTTCTCCACATTCGCTGTCAGCGTGTAGTTGATCGAGGCGTGGACGACGTCGTTGCCCTCGTTGGCATTCTCCAAAACCACGTCGCCGGTGTCGTCCACGAAATAGGTATCGTCTCCAGCGACGCCTACCATCGTGTAGATGCCTCCGCTGCCGGACAACGTGTCGTTGCCGGGGCCGCCGGCCTTCACGTTCTCCAGCGTGATGCCGAAGGTGCCGTTGACGTAGTCCTTGATCACCAGGGTCTCGTTGCCCCCGGTCATGGTGAGGTCGTGGCCTGTCCAATTGATGGTGAGGTGCTTGATCGCGGCGCTGTCGTCGGTCACCGCCAGGTCCCACACGCCAGCGCCCGCGAAGGTCGCCGTGCCGTTGATGGCAAAGCCCTGCGTGGGAGTCGGCGCCGGAGTCCAGGCAGCCGGATAGGGATCCGGCCGGAACGAGCCGTTCCACAGCACGCCGTCGTTGTCGGTGATCGTCGTCGTGCCGGTATCCGTCGTGGCGCTCGCCGCGTTGCGGAAGAAGCGCAGGACGAACGTGTCATTGCCGGCGCCGCCGATCACCGTCTCGTTGCCGCCGCGGGCCGCGATCACGTCATCGCCGGCACCGGCATCCACAAAGTCATTGCCGGAGCCGGTGATGATCAGGTCGTTCCCTTCGCCGCCGTAGACCGTGTCGGCATACGGAAAACCCGGACCGCCAGGGACGTTGCTGGTCGAGATGTAATCGTTGCCCGCTCCGCCATCGATCTCGAGCGCGGTCGCGTAGCCTTTCTGGTCGGCGATGAAGACATCGTCACCCGCGGTCAGCGTGAACCCACTCGCAACGCCGATGTTCACGGTCGCTTCGTTGGATATCACGCCGTCGTCGTCCTTCACCGTATAGGTGAAGCTGTCCGCGCCCGCGTAATTGGTTGTCGGCGTGTAGGTGATCTTGCCCGTGGCCGTGTCGATGGTCACCGAGCCGTGGTCGGGGCCGTCCACGATCGCGACAGTGGAAGGGTTCAGCGTGCCGTCTGCGTCGGTGTCGGTGGCGAGAACGTCGATCACCGTGTTGATGTTCTTCACCGTCGAGACGCTGTCGTTCGACGCAACCGGCGCTGCGTTCTCCAGCGTGATGCCGAAGGTGCCGTTGACGTAGTCCTTGATGACGAGGGTTTCGTTGCCCCCGGTCATGGTGAGGTCGTGGCCCGTCCAGTTGATGGTGAGGTGCTTGATCGCGGCGCTGTCGTCGGTCACCGCCAGGTCCCACACGCCCGCGCTCACGACGGTCGCCGTGCCGTTGATGGCAAAGCCCTGCGTTGCAGTCGGCGCCGGAGTCCAGGCAGCCGGATAGGGATCCGGCCGGAACGAGCCGTTCCACAGCACGCCGTCGTTGTCGGTGATCGTCGTCGTGCCGGTGTCCGTCGTAGCGCTCGCCGCGTTGCGGAAGAAGCGCAGGACGAACGTGTCATTGCCGGCGCCGCCGATCACCGTCTCGTTGCCGCCGCGGGCCGCAATCACGTCGTCGCCGGCGCCGGCATCCACAAAGTCATTGCCGGAGCCGGTGATGATCAGGTCGTTGCCTTCGCCGCCGTAGACGGTGTCGGCATACGGAAAGCCCGGACCGCCGGGGACGTTGCTGGTCGAGATGTAATCGTTGCCGGCTCCGCCATCGATCTCGAGCGCGGTCGCGTAGCCTTTCTGGTCGGCGATGAAGACGTCGTCACCCGCGGTCAGCGTGAACCCACTCGCAACGCCGACGTTCACGGTCGCCTGGTTGGATACCGTGCCGTCGTCGTCCTTCACCGTATAGGTGAAGCTGTCCGCGCCCACGTAATTGGTTGTCGGCGTGTAGGTGATCTTGCCCGTGGCGGTGTCGATGGTCACCGAGCCGTGGGCGGGGCCGCCCACGATCGCAACGGTGGAAGCGACCAGCGTGCCGTCCGAGTCGGTGTCGTTGGCGAGGACGTCGATCACCGTGCTGATGTTCTTCACGGTCGAGCCGCTGTCATTCGACGCAACCGGCGCCGCGTTGCCGACCAGCGCCATCGTCTGGTCGGCGAACTGTGCGAACTCGATATTGCTCAGCGTGTCGGAGCCGTCGATTCCCCGGTTATCGGTGATCGTCCAGGAGCCGGCATTGTTGGTGACGGTGTAGTCCGACCGGTTGCCGCTGTAGGCCGCGGTGTCGGTGCCGTCGCTGCCGTTGAGCGTGTCGTTGCCGCCGCCGCCGGTCATCGTGTCGTTCTGTGCGTAGCCGGTGAAGACGTCGGAGCCGGTGCTGCCGACGAAGTTGATCGCGCCGCTCGCGAGGAGGTTGCTGAGATTCGTGATGGAGGCGATCCGCCCGTCGTTGAGCAGCGCCTCGACCATGCTGCCAGCGCCGGTTTGATCGACGAGGCCGAGCCCCGAAATGCGCAAGTCGAGCTGCGACAACGGAAAACTGTCCGTACCGCCGTCATAGGTCACGCCGTAGCCGAACGAGATCGCATCGAGATCGCCGCTCACGATGTGGGTCGAGAAATCGTAGTCGATCGAATTTCCACCGCCGCCGGATTCGAAGACGATGGCCTGCTCGCCCGCATCAGGAATCAGGTTCGGCTGCTCGGTGACGGCATACTGATTGCCGGAGAAATCGTTCGGATTGCTGGAAAAATATCCAAAGCCGACCGGTGAGTAATTCGGGGAAACGAAGGTGTTTAGATAGGCCGTCACATCGATGCCGGCGCTGTAAGCAGTGATCGTTATAGCCATAAACCAAACCCTCCGGCGTGAATGGTGACGCACCGGCTGGCTGGGATTGGCTTGCTGGCGTCGAAGATCGCGAGATTTATTGCATCATAAAATCGAGCGTGTCATCACCGAACATAGGTTCTGATTTTAGAACACAACCAAAGTCCTCTTAAACCAAAAGCCATTTTCTTTAGAATGGAAACAAAGACTCTCTTTCATTAGAATAAGCAAAGACTGCGCGGGACGAGAGCGAGGAAGACTCCGCACGCAAGATCCATCACCAAATGAAAAACCGGCGTCGTCAGAATTTTGCCTGCAGCCCGACGGTCAGCGTGCGTCCCGGAGCCGGATAGAGCGGCACGCCCATCGCATCGACATAAGCCTTGTCGGTCAGGTTATCGATGTTCAGGCGGCCGGTCAGGTTCTCGTTGAATTCGGCCGCCAAGTAGAGGCCCCAGAGATGGTAGGCCTGCTGCGTGTAGGTCAGCAGCAGGTCCGGGGTCCCGAGCGGCTCCGTCGGCGCCACGTAGAGCATGCGAGCGCCCAATGTGAGCTTGCGATCGAAGAGGCGAACGCCTCCGTCGACGGTCAGCTTCTCCTTCGGCGGCACAAAAATGAAGAAGTATTGGCGCTGCCATTCCGGCATGAACTTAAGGTAGGCAGTGCCGATCGGCGGGCCGGCGAAGAATGGATCGTAGACGCCGTCATAGGTCGTGTTCAGGCGGGTGTAGCTTGTTCCGATATAGGCCATTCCGGCGTCGTAAGATGCCTCCACCTCGAAGCCCCTGAACGTGGTGGTCGGTCCGAGCAGATTGACGTTCACGTAAGCCGTCTGGACGAACTCGCCGAAGGGGCCGCCGGCCTGCGGATAGCGGCCGACCGCGGTGGTGATGAAATTGTAGACCGTGTTCTTGTACACGGCGGCCTTGAGGCGAAAACCGTCGCCGTTGAGGACTACGTTGTCAAATTTCAGATTCATGCCAGCTTCGCGCTTCAACGATACCTCGGGCAGCAGGTTCGGATTGGGTCCGAAAATCGCGCCATTGCCGATGTGACGTCCGTATTGCAGCGTCTCCATGATCTGCGGCGGCCGAAAGCCTTCCGCGTAGTTGCCGTAGACCTGGATGCCCTTGAGGGGCGTCATCGCGACAGTGAGTGTAGGGGAGAAACGTCCGTCCCAGTTGTCGACCGAGAATGGCTGCGTGCATTCGCGCGCGAATGCACCGCATGCATTGATGAAGTTGCCCGCGCCTCTCAGTGAATAGCTGTCGTAACGTCCGCCCGCGATCAGCTCGAGCCATTCTTCGTGCTTGAGCTTGATCTGGGTGAATGGACTTGCAATATCGCGCATGCCGGCGGGCGTCGGTCCCGAGAACCACTCGGCGTCGGACGGATTCCTCTGATCGGTCATGACGCCGGTCTTGGTCTGGTCCTTGAAGTACTCGAAACCATTCGTCCACGCGACGTTGAACAGCGGAGTGTCGAAACGCGAGGTGTTGGACACGCTATAGCCGTAGGAGTTCAGGCCGTATGTCAGGTCGAAAAAGCCATAGGCCGTGTTCGGGCGGCGCGGCCGGAACTGATGATTTTCGGTCGTTGACCACCACGCCTTGGCAGTGAGATCGATCCCCTGGTTGGACGGCTTGTAGGTATATTCGGCGGTGGCCGTCTGCGTGAACAGCTGGTTGATATCGACGAATTCGCCCTCGCCGGTCGAGAAATTATTCTTGAGCGTGACGTAGCCGAGCTTGAACATCTGATCCGGCGTCGGACGCCAAGTGAGCTTGCCGAGGCTCGACCAGTTATCCTGGCCCGTGAATCTTATCGGTTCGTTCCGTCCGACATACTGGAGCGTGCCGAACTGACCGGGCTGGTAGGGGCCAGTTTCCTTGCGCGCTCCGGCCGCGACGAGCTCGAACTGCTCATTCCGCGCTGCGACCGCTTCGCTCGTCGTGTACCGGTACTCGTTGCTGCCGTACGTCAGGCGCGAGCGGCTGCCGTAGTTCCTGCCTGGCAACAGGATGTCGTCGGCCTCGAGCGTGCGCAGCGTAACGACGCCGCCGATCACGCCCGCGCCGCCCGCCGTCGAGATGGGCCCTTTCTCCACCACGGCGCTGCCGATCAGTTCCGGATCGAAATAGACGGTGCTTACGGCATTATGGCCCGCCTGCTGAAAATTCTGGCGCGCACCGTCGATGTTCACGTTGACGCGGCCCTGCTCCTGCAAGCCCCGGATATTTATCGTCGTGCCCGGGTTTTGCCGGTCGGTCGCGGTGAACACGCCGGACATGTCCTGGAACAGATCGCTGGAATTGCGTGGCGCGCGCTGCTCGATCACTTCGCGACTGAGGACGCTCACGGACGCCGGCGTGGTGTAAACCCAATCGGGAGTGCCTTGAAAGCCCTTTGGGGCGACCCCCGTGGGGGCGGCGCTCTCCGCCACCTGTGTCGGTGGCGGGGTTTCCGGCGGTGCGACCCTGGGAGCAACCGGAGCGGGCGTGGGTTGAGACACGGGCGTCTTCGGGCGCAACCCGCTGACGGCGACGGGCGCAAGGTCGATTGCGCCTGGTACAGATTGCTGCGGGGCCGCGGGGGCCGTTGACGTCGACGGTGTTGGTTCGGTTTGCGCAGGCGGGGTTGGCTCCGGCGGGATGGGTCCCGTTTGCACAGGCGGGGTTGACGCCGACGGTGTCGGTTCGGTTTGCACAGGAGCGGTTGGCGCCGGAGGTTCGGTTTGGGCGAGCAGCAAGACGGAGGTGAAGAAAAAGATCCCGGTCGAAAGGCCCGTGCCGGTCAGCAAAACCGCCTCGCGGCTGCACGCGATCCCGAGTAGCTGCGCGAGCCTGGTCCCAAACCCATACATTTAACGCCCCAACCGGACTCGCCTTGAATTGTCCGGTGTTGCCAGTTGACACACAATCGATGCCCAGCAAAAGAGTACAAAGCTCTCCGGGATCACATGGACTTCCGATGTGGTAACAGCGACACGAAGTTAAATTATTCTATGAATAATTCTAATCTTCTCAGCCCAGCCTAGACGGCGTGACATCGAGATGTCTTTGCTGGGGACGTCATGTTAACTGGAGCGGCTCGGCGTTGCTAACACGAGAATGGAAAACAAAGTGACCAACTCATTGAATCTGGGTGCGCGGCAAGCGGATGTCGGACGCGCTAAGCGGCTGAGGGAAGCAACGCGCGAGATGCATGAGCGGCTAGACAAGTCGATCATGATGCATAAGGCGTTCGAGAGCCGCGCACGGTATGGTCTGTTCGTGAAGGTACAGCATCAATTCCATCGCGAAATCGACGCGCTTTATGCCAATCAGGTGCTCGACAAGCTGCTGCCCGATCTTTGGGGCCGGCGGCGCTTCGATCTGATCGAAAGGGATCTTGTAGATCTGCGCGTGACAGTTCCTTCTTTGGATGCGCCGCCGGCGTTCGCGAGCAGTACCGAGGCGGACTTGCCGACCGCGCTCGGATGGCTCTATGTAGCGGAAGGTTCAAACCTTGGCGCAGCGTTCCTTCTGAACGAAGCCAGGAAACTCGGACTCTCTGAAACCTTTGGAGCGCGTCATCTTGCGGGGGCGCCGGAGGGACGCGGCTTGCATTGGAAGACCTTCACCGTCGCGCTTGACGGTGTGAGCTTGACCGGTCCCGAAGAAGAACGTGTCATCGCAGGCGCGCGAGCCGCCTTCGCGTGTGTCCAGAGACTGGTGAACGAGGTTTTTTCGGCTCACTGACGATCTTTCGGGCAACCTGCTTCCGCTTTGCGGCTCGACCCTGGGATGGTCGCTGCTCGCGACTTCACTCTTCTTCTTCGTGATTTCTTCGTGATGGCCATCAAGTTGGTCGGAGAGAGCGTAGAGATTCTTCAGGAGAGCGGGCGAGCCCGTCGGATCATGGTGCAAAGAGCGGCCCGCCAAACTTGTACGCGAAGCCCGCCAGAACCGTATGGGTGCGCAGCGTGGCCGCGGCGGCGATGGCGTCGCAGCCTAAGCCGCAGGCACCCGCGCCTGGAAACAGGGTGTATCCGAAGGTCCCGTAATTGGCGAAGCGATATTCGAGCCGCGCCAGCCAGTTCGACCACAGCATGGCCTCGGCCCCTACTCCCGCCGTCCAGCCGATGCGGGTGTCCGAAGCCCTGGTTTCCGTGTTGAAATTCGATCCCGGTCCCGCCGGCCCGGCGCACCAACCGGTCGGACGCGCCCTGCCGCAATAGGCGCTCGCCTCGATGTGGATCCAGGATGCGCCGCCGGTCGCATAGAGCAGCAAATTGGGACGGATCAGAAAGCCGGCGCGGGCACGGGCACTCGCATCCCAGGTGGTTTCGACCGTCGCGGTATCGAAACCGGGGCTTTGCAACACAGCGTTGGCTAACCCCACCAACTCTGCGCCGGGGATTCCCCTCATGTCGCTACGGGCCTTGCCTGATGCCGCGTCCCCTTCAACTCCCACCACCCAGTTTCCGATCTGCCAGTTGTAGCCGAGATAGACGCCCGGCCGCAGCGTGGCCGCATTGAACCCGGAAGGATTAGCGAACGGAAAGCGCGCACCATGCTGCGCGACATTAACTGGGCAACCTATGCCGCCCGGCGTACCCAAGTTGAGACACGTCGTCCTCCAATTCGAGTCCGTGAAGCGGCCGCCAAGCGATGCACCCGCATAGAACCCGGTCCAGCTCTCAACGGCAACGGGCGCCGGCAGCGGCATGTCGGCCGCGAGAGCGGGCCCTGTGAGCAGTGCCGCGATCGTGACACCAGCGACAATGAGCTTGTTCATGATCGACCCCCGAAACTCACGACGACTTTCATGCCGGGATCATAGCGAGTGCCGTCACTCATGGCTGTCGCGGCACCGCCACACTGCGCAGCGCAATTCGCGCCAACATCTTGAATTAGAACAATTAGAATTCAGCGCCGCGCGGGCACCACGCCGCTGACCGCGAAGACGCGAAACAGATCGATGCGGAGCCGCGCCCCCTGTCATTGCAGCGCTGACAAGTGTGCACGCGATTTCAGTGCTCGCTGGAGCGCATTCCTCCCGAAACCAGAGGACACCGGTGGCTTTGAAGGCTATGCAGGTTGTGTCTGCTGTGATCAAGCAGGTCCGTACCGTGCTGAATATTTAAAAAAAATCGGAAAAGAACAATCAACGTCCCTTCCGCTCAGTGACCTTTCTCGCAAGGAGAAGTCCTTTCTTCTCGGCAAGGCTGAGGCATTTGCTCAGTTGCAATCCTTGCCGCGCTGGCAGATTTCTGTGCATCGGATGCCGAGCGGTCGAGCGCACGCTGCATCGTGTTCATGTAGGAATTGCTAGGCTTGATGTAACCGGCAAAACGCGCGCGGCTCATGGGCTGCGCCGGCATGGCTCCTCGGTCTCCTGGGTTGAGGAATCATTGGTCGCCGCCACGCCACAAGAGAGGAAATTCCGATATTGTCCCTAAGGGATGTTCCTAAGTGCGGGGCTCGAGAGTCCGACAGGCCGCTCTGAAGACATTTCTTGCCCATTTGGCCGACAAACCGAGCGACACCCCCTCTGCTGAGCAGCCTCAAGCGCTGGCTCTTGATGCGGCAAGATCTGCTGCGGTACGGGATGGCTCCTCTCGCAGTGGCCGTCGCCTTCGCTGTCAGGATGGCACTGACCCCGATCGTGCAAGGCGATTCGCCCTATCTGTTCTTCATCCCCGCGGTTCTGGTCGCTGCCGGACTTGGCGGGCTGGGACCGGGCCTGCTGGCCACCGGCCTCAGCGCCGTCCTCGGTCTCTTCGTAATCACCGACTTTCCGAACCTTACGGTTCCCGAAGTCGTCAACGCCGTTGCATTCGTCCTGATCGGGGCAGGCATGGCCTGGAGCGGCGAGCAACTGCAGCGCAATCGGGTGCAGGCCGCGACCAGCGCGGACGACGCTCTTGCGCGCGCGGCTCATCTCACGTCGATCCTCGACACCGTGCCCGACGCGATGATCGTGATCGACGAGCGACGGGATCATCCATTCTTTCAGCTCGGCGGCCGAGCGGCTGTTCGGCTTTGCCCCGGCGGAAGTCATCGGGACGAATATCAAGCGCCTGATGCCGACTCCCTACCGGGAGAACCACGATGGCTACCTCGAGCGCTATCTCCGGACCGGAGAGCGGCGAATCATCGGGATCGGGCGGCTCGTGGTCGGCGAGCGCAAGGACGGCTCGACTTTTCCGATGGAGCTGGCCGTGGGAGAAATGCGCTCGAGCAATCAGCGCTTTTTCACCGGTTTCATCCGCGACCTAACGGAGCGGCAGCAGACCGAGGCAAGGCTTCAGGAATTGCAGTCCGAACTCGTGCATATCTCCCGATTGACCGCCATGGGCGAGATGGCGTCGGCACTGGCTCACGAGCTCAACCAGCCGCTGTCCGCGATTGCCAACTACATGAAAGGCTCGCGACGCATGCTCGAAGCCGGCACCGACGACCGCTCCGCCTTGCTGCGCGATGCCATGGACAAGGCGGCGGAGCAAGCTTTGCGCGCGGGTCAGATCATCCGCCGCTTGCGCGATTTCGTGGCGCGCGGCGAGAGCGAGCGCCGGGTCGAAAGCGTCAAGAAGCTTGTCGAGGAAGCAAGCGCTCTGGCCCTCGTCGGCGCCAAGGATCAAGGCGTCCGGGTACGGTTTCAGTTCGATCCCACCATCGACCTCGTCCTCGCCGACAAGGTGCAGATTCAGCAGGTTCTGCTCAACCTGCTGCGCAACGCCGTCGAGGCGATGGAGTCGTCGCAAAGGCGCGAGCTCGCGATTTCGACCGGCGCCGACAAGGATGGCATGCTCGCTATCAGCGTTGCTGACACCGGCTCGGGGATTTCGCCGGACATAGCGGCTCATCTATTCCAGCCCTTCGTCACCAACAAACGCCACGGCATGGGCGTCGGCCTGTCGATTTGCCGCACCATTGTCGAGGCCCATGGCGGACAGATCGGAGCGAACCCTAACCCCGCTGGCGGCACGACCTTTCGCTTCACGCTGCGGGCGGTGACCCAGGAGGAGGTCCGCGATGCCGTCTGACAAAGCAGTCGTGCACGTCATCGACGATGATGAGGCCATGCGCGAATCGCTGGCCTTCCTGTTGAGCGCGGTCGGCATGGAGGTGCGGACCTACGAATCCGCCCTGGAATTCCTCGACGTCGCGCCCAACGTCGAGGCCGGTTGCGTCATCACCGATGTGCGAATGCCCGGGCTGAGCGGTGTCGATCTGCTGCGGCGCTTGCGGGAGCTCAAGCTCGGCATTCCGGTGATCGTCATTACCGGCCACGGCGACGTTCCGCTGGCGGTGGAAGCGATGAAGATCGGCGCGCTGGATTTTCTCGAGAAGCCCTTTGATGACGAAGTGTTGTTGGCATCGGTACGGTCCGCGCTCAACCAGCTGGACCAGGACCAAAAACGCCAGGCGGAGCGCACCGAAATCGAGCGTCGACTGGCAGCCCTGTCGAACCGCGAGCGCGACGTGCTGGAGGGGCTCGTCAGCGGGCATGCCAACAAGCAGATCGCCTATGACCTCGGCATCAGCCCACGCACGATCGAGATCTACCGGGCGAACCTCATGACCAAGATGCAGGCTGCGAGCCTGTCGGATCTCGTGCGCATGGCCCTCATCGCCGGGATTCTTGGTCCGGATTCCGAGCGGCCGAAGACCTCGTAACCAAGCCTGACCGCCGTCGAGTCGAGCGTCTTCTTGGACGAAATTGAGCCAGATCAAAGCGGCGTGCCGGTCTTCCTGCTTTCTGACAGCCTCATGCACCCGCCAGCACGGGCAAAGGCGATGACAGCGCACAGCGAATTATCGGCTCCGGGGTTCGCGGTGATCGTCCTGGACGATGATCTTGCGGTTCGCAATTCCCTGAAATTCTCGCTTGAGATCGAGGGTTTCACGGTCCGTAGCTACGCGACCGGAGCCGAACTGCTGGACGCAGGCGACCCGGCGCCCTGTGGCTGTCTTGTCGTCGACCAGCATATGCCCGGAATGAGCGGGCTCGACCTGATCGACCTGCTGCGCAGCCGGCATTTCTCGGCGCCGGCGATCCTGATCACCAGCGACCCCAGCCCGTCTGTGCGCGAGCGCGCCAGCAAGGCCTCTGTTCCCATCGTCGAGAAGCCTCTGCTGGGGAATGCGTTGCTCCGGCAAATCCGCGATGTAGCCGGTGACGGTCGGAGCTAGCTCGCCATGCGCAGCAAACCTGTGCTCGGGTTTATCCTCGCCGTGGTCACCATGGGCGCCGTGCCCTCGTTGTCGGCACAAGAGAGCCGCGCGCCGGTGAAGCGCGGCGAAGCCCTGCTGACCAGGAACTGCGCGCGTTGCCACGCCACCGGCACGGCCGGACTGAGCCCGCACCCCGAAGCACCGCCGTTTCGAACGCTCTCGCGCAGGTATCCGGTCGAGGGGCTTGCAGAAGCCTTGGCGGAAGGGCTGTTCGTCGGACACCCGGACATGCCCCAGTTCACCTTCGAACCGCAGGACGTGGGGGCGATCATCGCCTATCTCAAATCGATCCAGGAACGTTGAAAACGGGTTTCTGCCATTGCAGGGATTGCCCTTTGACCTGGATCAGGGGCGGGCGCGGGCAAGATGGAAGTAATTCCGCCTATTGAACCAACGGGGAGCAGGTGATGTCCATTGCGGCGATCATGGTCCACGTCGACGTCGAGCGCGACTGCGAACAGAGAGTGCAGTTCGCGCTCGATCTTGCGGACCGGTTTCAGGCAGCGCTCATTGGCGTCGCGGGCTTGCCGCTGCGGCCGGCCTTCGCGGCCGGAGGCGTTGTGATCTACCGCGAACCCACCCAGGATGACTATGCCGCCGCGACGACCCGCTTCGAGGAGATGGGAAAGAAGTTCTGCGTCCAGGGGCAGGCTCTCAGGAGTGTGGAATGGCGCACCGCTCTTGAACTACCGAGCGACCTTATCGTGCGGGAGGCCAGGGCAGCGGATGTCATCCTGGTCGGGCCGACGCGCAGCGGCCGCAATGTGCGCGACCTGGTCGAGCCCGGCGTCATCCTGTTGCGCGCGGGTCGGCCGGTCCTGGTGGTGCCGGACGTCATCGGTCCACTCCCGCTTCGTCGCGTCGTGGTCGCGTGCAAGGATGCCCGTGAATGCCGCCGCGCGGTCCGCGACGCGCTGCCGTTTTTGCGGGAGGCCAATGAAGTCCTGGTTGTCGAAATCGGGGAAGAAGATTCGAAATCCGAGGACAAGAGAAATCTGGCCGACATCCGACGTTATCTCACGCGCCACGGTGTCATTGTGGCGGATGAAATCTGGAAGCGCGCCCGCGGGCCGGTTGCAACCGAGCTCCTCGAGCTTGTCCGCACCGAGCAAGCGGACTTGATCGTGTCCGGAGGATACGGGCACAGCCGCTTGGGTGAATGGATCTTCGGCGGCGTCACGCAGGAGCTGCTGGCATCAAGCCCGGTGTGCTGCATGCTGTCGCATTAAAATATGGTGACGGACGCCGACGGCCATTCGAAGCTGCGCGAGTTCATCCCCGTGGGAGCGATCACGGACTGACCCGCGCCTCGACTGCAAGCGAACAGGCGGCCGTCACGCCTCCGGCGCGATCAATGGGACAGGAGCAGCGACACGGGCGGCCGTGCGAGCATGCTCTTGGTGGCTCCGCCAAGAACGAACTCCCTGATCCGGGAATGCCCGTACGCGCCCATGACCAGAAGATCGGCATTCCGATACGTCACATGGGCCTCAAGCACCTCCCCGATCCGGCGACCTTCGGCGTCGACTTCATCGAGGATGATTTCGATGCCGTGTCTGGCCAGATGTTTCGCCAGCTCCACACCTGAGCGCCGCGTGTCGATCGTCTTTTCATTTGCCACGGTGACAATGCAAACCCGTTTGGCTTTCTCGAGAATTGGCATCGCGTCCGCGATCGCCCGCGTAGCCGGTCGACTGAAGTCCCAGGCCACGATCACGGTATTGAGCGCGAAGGGCGCGGTTCGCTTGCGGGTGTGCGGCAGGACGATGGTTGGGCGCCCGGACCCGAAGATGATCGATTCGGCGTACCATTGATCGACGTAGTCCCCCTCGGGCACCGGCACGATCGTCAGGTCCCGCAATCGAGCATACTCGACGAAGACATCAGGGACCTCGGACGTCAGGCAATGCTCGGCTATCCGTTCTTGAAAGACCCCCATTTTCTCGGCCGTATCCTGGAACGCCGCCAAGAGCTGCTGGGTATTGGTCGCGCTCTTTTTGACTTCGGCGGCGACCATTGCTGGGATATCCAGAAGATAATTGCCCATCGGACTGCCCGGAGCCTTGATCTTCACTTCACAGGCAATCGCGGAAATCCTGCCCCCCAGGGCTGCAGCAAGCTCGACGGCTTCTTCGACGGCGGAAACCGGGGTCGGCTGCGGGTAGGTCGTCAGCGCAACCAGGATATCTTTGAACGACATGACTTCTCCCATTGCCAATAACACGAGGTGCGTGGCGGCAATCTATCTGACGCGTCCCTGATCGATTTGCCCTGACGCAAAGAGACGCACCAATCAGCCAAAATTCACGGCGAGCTGATCTGATTTCGCCCGGGGCGACAAGTCAACCGGGGACCTCAAGCGCCTTCGGGCCCTCGCGGTGAACGCCGCGGCCGTCCGTCGGGAACGCTCACGATGCCTTTGCCTGAACCACGCCCTCATCCGATGGGGAAAATGCCATGCCAGACATCGGTTCGACCCAAGCCAGATGGTCGTTGACGCCCTTCACACCCGGCGCATTCTCCGCGGCGACGATGATGGCCGCGCGCTCGCGCTCGTCGGTGATCGCCCCCCACAGTTCCACCACGCCGTCCCTGACGATGACGTTGATGAGTGCCGTCGGCGCCCACGATTGACCTGCCAGTTCGGCGACGATCCGGTCGTGGATGGCCTGGTCGCTGGCCGCGGCCGGTTTGACCTCGCGGGCGAGCCCGGCAAGCGCGTGAACGAGATTGGCGCGGCTGACGATGCCGACGACCGCGGTTCCGCGCACCACCGGCAAGCGTTTGATGCGCCGCTTCTCCATCAGTCGCACGACCTCGTCGAGCGGAGTGTCCTCGGTGACGGTCAGCGCGCCGAATGTCATGATCTCGTACACCTTGCGCCCATGG
>CAVRXD010000023.1:0-180524 GCA_963725065.1 uncultured Alphaproteobacteria bacterium | reverse complement strand
AGGAATTTCATGCCGACTGCTTCTGCGATGATCTGATCGACACCCACTATCCGGTCGGGCGCCAAGGTCTCCTTTGGCACAAGCTCGCGGACCTTGCTCACCACCCTTTCCGGGAGATTGGTGAATTCGCTGAAAATCTTGAGCGCGGCCGGATCCGAATACATCCATTCGATCGTTTCCTTGTAGGCGGCATGGAAGCGCACCAGGACGTCACGGCGATTTTGAAGCGTCTGAAGGTTGGTGATGTTCACGCGTCCGCTGCGGCTCTTGAGCGCGTCGACGTCACTGCCGGTGGCGATGATGCGGATTTTACCGTCCTCCATCTGATCGAGGAAGAACGGAATTCCGGAGAAGCCCACATCGACCTGCCCGGTCATCGTTTGGGTCAGTGTCGCGCTGATGCTGCCTGTAGAAGTCGGCTTGGCTGTGAGCTTGTACTGCGCAATCAGCGCAAGCAGCCCGGCGTGGCTCGACGAGCCGGTGAGCGAATAGGCGACGGTCTTGCCGTTGAAGTCTTCGATCTTTCGGATCGGGGAGTTGGTCGGGACATACCAATAGAGATCGGGAGAGCCGATGATCTCGCTGCTGATGATGCGGATGGGAGCTCCCTTGCCGAATGTTCCGAAGGCGGCCTGCACGCCGCTTGCGGTCGCGATGTCGACGCTCCCCGCAATGAGTGCCTGAATCGATTCCGGGCCGGCCTGAGTGTAGAGTATTTCAAGGTCGAGCCCGTGCTTTTTGAAGATGTTGCCGCGCTTGCCGAGCTCGGGAAGGCCCGCGTCCCATGAGCCACGCTGGGGCACCGCCAATTTGAGCGCGTCCTGCGAGTGTGCCGCTTTGGTCACCCCGGCGATCATCGCCACGGTGCAAACTGCACCGATGAATATTGCCCGCATTGACATCTCCGCACTTGTGCGGGTTTTTCCGTGCCCGAGATTGCTGATATCATAGGATAATAGCCCGCCGCAGAGAAGGGAGCGGAGACACCGCGGAAGCTCCGATGCCGGTACGCCCGGTTCGCTGTCATGCACATCGATTTGACGTTCCTATCAGTATCGGTTTGCCGCACGAACTGATTCCATTGCAGCAGGACACGCTCTATTGGCGCGGCCATGATGATCGCTGCGGCCAATCTCCGCAATCGTGCTTGCGCATGATCGGGCTTGAGCATGCATGGCCCGCTCACATAGACTCCACCTCAACAAGAGCGCAGCGTACTGCGCCGATCGGCCGGCGGCTCACGATGACCGGCGGGGAGATGAAACCGGCGACGCGAATTCGGCAGCGCCAAGGAGACGATGCGGATGCATCTTGGGATCAGGCTCGTATGGCCGGCGCTGCTGGCGCTGCAGACGTTCGCGCTCGGCGCGGCTCCGCGCTGGTCCGCCACCAAGGTCTCCTTCGGCCAGGTCTCTCCGACAGCGACGGTGTGGCCGGGCGTGGTCGCGGCCAAGAAGGGCTTCTTTGCCGCCAACGGCGTCGAGATCGACCCCGTGTCGATCGGCGTCTCGCCGGGCATGCAGGCGGTGGCGTCGGGCTCGCTCAACATCATGCACAACACCTGCAACGCGGTGATCAGCTTCATCGAGTCGGGCGGCAAGGGCACCCATCTGTCGCTGGTCTCCATGGGCATCCATCCCGGCGTCGTGGTCGGCAAGAAGGGTCTCAAGAGCGCGAGCGAGCTCAAGGGCAAGGTGGTCGGCACCTCGTCGATCAAGTCGGGCTCGACCATTCTGCTGCGCCGGCTCCTGAAGGCGCGCGGGCTCGAGCCGTCCGACTACGACGTGGTGGCGGGGCAGGGCAGCGCGCAGATTTTCAGCGGGCTGCAGGCCGGCGCGCTCGACGCGGTCTGGCTGGTGCCGCCGCAATCGCTGACCGCCACGGCCGGCGGCTTTCCCGTCATCGGCACCTTCCGCGAGGTGGCGCCGAAATTTCCCTTCGTCTGCTTCGCCACCAACGATGCCTGGGTGAAGAGCAACACCGCGGCGGCGCAGGGCTTCGCCAAGGCGTGGCTCGCCGGCGTGGCGTGGCTGTACGATCCCGCCAATCGCGCCGAAGCCGAGCAGCTCCTGGCCGCGGAGCTCAAGCTGTCGCCCGAGATCGCCGCCGCCACCTATGAAGAGATGATCGTGAAGAACAAGGATGCCTATCCCCGCGACGGCAAGGTCGATCTCGACGTGCTGCAGGCGATGATCGACATCATGGTCGAGGGCGAGGAATTGCCGGCGAGGCCCCAGGGCGACATCCGCCGATATCTGGACGATACTCTGCTGGGGCCGGCGAAATAACCGGTGCGCCGATCGCATCCGGCAGGGAGCAAGACAGTGGTCAGCAAGCGGATGTTTGTGTGCGCGCTGCTCGCCGCCGCCTGCGGGCTTGGTGGCAGCGCATCGGCGCAGTCGTTTCCGAGCAAGCCGATCCGGATGGTCGTCGGCTTCGCGCCGGGAGGTCCCGCCGACGTGATGGCGCGGCTCATCGGCCAGCGCATCTCGGGGACGCTCGGGCAAAGCGTGGTGATCGACAACAGGCCGGGCGCGGGCGGCACGATCGGCGCGCGCGTGGTCGCCGAATCCGATCCGGACGGCTACACCCTGCTGCTCGGCAACACCAGCACGCTCGTGATCAGCCCGCTGATCTACAAGAACGTGAACTACGATCCGGTCAAAGGCTTCGCGCCGATCGCGATGCTCGGCACCACCTCCAATCTGCTGATCGTCAATCCCGGGGCTCGGCGTGACGTCGGTGCAGGAGCTGATCGCGCTCGCGCGCGCGCGGCCGGGCAAGCTCAACTATTCCTCGGCCGGGATCGGCACGCCGCCGCACCTGATCGGGGAGATGTTCAAGCAACGGCTCGGGCTCGACGTCGTGCACGTGCCCTACAAGGGCGGCGGTCTCTCGACCCAGGCCGTGGTCGCGGGCGAGACCCAGTTCTCGTTCGAGAACCCGGCGGCGTCGCTGCCGCTGGTGCAGGCCGGCAATGTCCGGGGGCTGGCGTCGACCAGCGAGACCCGCGGCGCGCAGACGCCCGACCTGCCGACCATGATCGAAGCCGGCGTTCCCGATTTCACGTCGGTCTCGTTCACGGCTGTCGTGGCGCCCGCGGGCACGCCGGCGGCGATCGTGGCCAAGCTCAACGCCGCGATCAACGAAAGCCTGAAATCCCCCGAGATCGGCGCCACGCTCACCAAGCTCAACGTCGATGCCAAGACCAGCTCACCGGACGAGTTCGCGGCCTTCCTCGCCCGCGAGCGCGACAAGTGGACGACGGTGATCAAGACCGCCGGCGTGCAGGCGGAGTGAACGCCTCCGCGGCTTCGCTCGCGCGCGCGGTGCCGGGGGCCTACCCCACGCTGTCATCGCCGGGCTTGACCCGGCGATCCATCTCGCTCTTTGCGAAGAATGATGGATGCGCGGGTCAAGCCCGCGCATGACGACCTGGAGGCTCGGACCAACTTCGGCTACATCGCGAAATAGATATTGACTACGTAACGAATCTATATATAAATCCCGATACTCGCTCAGTGCGTCCGCTACCTGACACGCAGGTGATCGCGCGCTGAGACGCCCCCCAAAGGATCAACCAGCCTGCCGCGGAAACCGCATCAATGCTGCGGATTCATTGTTTTTCATTGTTATCCATTGTTATCGGCGCGAGCCGATCGCGCCAAAGCGCTGAAAAATCAGCCTTTGTGCAGAAGTCCCATTGTTAATTTCATTGTTATTAACAATGGCCGCGCGCTGCTGATCCGCCTCATCCTGAGGGCCGCGCGGAGCGCGGCGTCTCGAAGGATGGGCGGCCACCGATCGGGCCTCATGGTTCGAGACGCGCCTTGCGGCGCTCCTCACCATGAGGCGCGAGAGAGACGCATCAATCCTTCGGCAGCGGAAACTCGTCGAGATATTTGTGATAGCCGTCCTCGACGTCGATCTGCAGGGTCGCGAGGATGCGAACGACCCCGTTGTAGAAGCCGATGGTGAGCACGAGATCGGTCAGGCGCTCGTGATCGAGCTCGCGGCGCAGCGCCGCGAAGGTCTGCTCCGAGATCGTCAGGTCGGTGGTCATCTCGCGCGCGGCGCGCAGCACCGCCTTGGCAATGGGCTCGAGCTGGGTGGGCCGGCCCGCGGTCTCGTCGGCGATCGCGCGGATGTCTTCGTCGCTGACGCCGAAGTCGCGGCCGATCTCGACGTGGTGGGAATATTCATAGGGCGAGCGCGCGAGATAGCCGACCTGCAGGATCGCCAGCTCGCGCAGGCGCGGATCGAGCCGGCTGGTGTGCCGGATGAAATGCCCGAGCGCGCTGAAGCTGCGCAAGCCGTCGGGGCTGTGCACCAGCGCGCGGTAGAGGTTGATGCCGCGCGCCAGCAGATCCTGGTGCTCGGGCTTGACGTCTTTGCGGTCGAGATAGGGAACGCGCGCCATGGCCGCAGGTGCCTTCTGTTGTGTCCGGATGAGATGATGTTGCCGATGATCGCAGGCTCACACGCCAGGCCAACCCGAGCTGTTGGGGACGACGCGCTACGGCTGCGATTTCTTCGGCCGCTCGTCGAAACGGGCGGGGGTCTCGGGCGTCAGTCCGCCGCGCTGGCGGGCAAGCGTCTCGCTTCCGGTCAGCTCCCAGTCGCCGGCGGCGGCGCGGCGCGCGAAGGTCTCCCAGCGGTCGGTCCAGTCGCCCAGGCCGTAGCCGTGCCAGGGCGACTGCACATTGAGCGGGTAGAGGTCGAGCTCTTCCCACAGCGCGCGCGCGTGCTCCATGTATTCGCGCGTCGGCAGGGCGAGCGGCGCCATCGGATATTTGCGCGTGGCATCGACCAGCATGCCGGAGTCGGCGGTCTTGGGCCCGTATTGCGCGCCTTGCACGCCGCCGCGGTGCGGCACCAGGTGCACGTCCTCGATCGGGTTGGTGCGATAGGCCAGCGACCACAGCACCGCATCCATGCTGGCGGGATCGATGTCCTCGCTCACCGCGATGACGATCTTGCCGCAGTTGGACTGCAGGGTGGCGGCGCCGTGGAGCGCGCGCCAGACCTCGCTGCGCGGCGTTCCGTCCGCCAGCTGCACGAAGATGACCGGCCGCAGATTGGTCAGGCGCTCGTGCATCACCACGCGCCGCACGCCCTTGATGCCGAGCCGCTCGCGCAGGTGGCTCAGGAACAGCGGCTCGTAGGCCACCTTCTTGATGACGCTGGATTCGCTCGGCGTCACCTGGCTGATGATGGAGGCGAACACCGGCGCGCGCTTGTGGGTGATCGCGGTCACCCGCATCGGCATGTTGTAGGCCTCGAGCGCGACGTAGCCGTTGCTCTCGCCGAACGGCGCCTCGGGCTCGAGCTTCTCCGGGTCGATCAGCCCTTCGATCACGATCTCGGCGGAGGCCGGCACGTCGAGGTCGACGGTCACCGCCTTCGCCATTTCGATCGGCGCGCCGGCGAGCGCGCCGGCGACGCCAAGCTCGTCGAGGTCGACGGCAAGCTTCTGCGGACCCGGTGAACATGACCACGGGCGCGCAGCCGATCACGATCGCGATCGGCATCGGCTCGCGCCGCTCGCGGTATTTGAGCCAATGCAGATAGCCGCCGGCCCCGCTCGCCTCGCGCGCCACCATGCGCACGACCAGCCGGTCCGACGCTTTCAGGGCAGCCCGATACGTGCCCATGTTCTGGATGCCGGTATCGGGATCGCGGGTGACGCAGAGCGTGGCGGTCAGATAGGGCGCGGAATCGAAGCCGGGCGTCGAGATCGGCACCGGCAGGCTGGCCAAGCCGCCCGGCGCCTTGAGGTCGTCACCGCTGAGCACGACCTCCTGGCAACGCGGCGCGCTGACGGCAACCGGCGCAATGGGATCGGCAATGGCCCGCATCCAGGCTTCGCCGATGGCGTCGACCGGCTGCCCCATGCCGATGGCATAGATTTCGGGCGAGGCCGCGAGCGCGCCGACCACGACCGGAATATCGTAGCGGCGGCCCTTGGCGTCGGTCACATGCGTGAACAGGAACGCGCGGCGCTTGTCCTCGGGCACGCCGCCCAGGAATTGCCAGCGCACCAACGGATGCAGCTCGGTGTCCTTGTTGATGGCGCGGTCGATGCGAACGAGCAGACCCTTCGCCTCAAGATCGGCCAAATGATCCTGAAAATCCAGACGCGGACCGTCGTGCAGTCGAGGGCGGTGCGAGGCGGCAGGCTGATCGAGCATTTGGGCTCCGGGTTCCATCCGACGTGTTTGCGCCGAGCCTATCACGATCGATCCGCTGCGCCATCGGTCACTCGATCCGTGGCCACTCGATCCGTGGCCACTCGATCCGTCGCGCCAGATGCACTACCCTTCATGCACTACCCTTCGGGCCTCGCCGGGCGCTTCCAACATCATGAGCAAATGGACCCATGGTCGCACAAACAACACAAACCATCGACGTTCACGCTCACATCCTGACCGAAGAGACGATCCGGCTGTTGCACAGCGAGGCGCCGAAAGTGGCGCCGAAGCTTTCCGACATCGACGATCAATTCGGCACGCTTGACGTCGCCGGAAGCGTGTACCGGCATTTCCCGCGCGGCGGCTGGGACCTGGAACGCCGCCTGCAGGACATGGCCGCGTCCAAGGTGGACGTGCAGGTGCTGTCGGTCTGCCCGCAGACCTTCGTCTATGCGCAGCCGCCGGCGCTGGCGGCGGCGTTCGCCCGGATCCAGAACGAGCAGCTGGCCAAGCTGGTCAAGGCTCGCCCTGACCGCTTCCTCGCCATCGGCACGCTGCCCATGCAGGCGCCCAAGCTGGCGGCTGATGAGCTTCGCCACGCCGTGAGCAAGCTCGGACTGCGCGGCGCGCAGATCGGCTCGAACGTGGCCGGCAAGAACCTCGACGATCCCGAGCTCGAGCCGGTCTGGGCCACGGCCGCGGAGCTCGACGCCTTCATCCTGCTCCACCCCATCAACGTGGCGGGGGTCGACCGGCTGTCGTCGTATTACCTCAACAATCTGATCGGCAATCCGCTCGATACCACCATCGCCGCCGCGTGCCTGGTGTTCAGCGGCGTGCTCGAGCGCCACCCGACGCTGAAGATCTGCCTCTCCCATGGCGGCGGCTTCGTGCCCTATCAGGCCGGGCGCTTCCTGCACGGCTGGCACGTGCGCAAGGAGCCGAAGAACAAGCTGCCCAAGCCGCCGACGGAGTCGCTCGGACGGTTCTACTTCGATACCATCGTGCACTCGAAGGACGTGCTGGAATTTCTGGTCGGCAATGCGGGTGTCGATCGCGTCCTGCTCGGCAGCGACTATCCCTTCGACATGGGCATGCCGGACGGCGTGCTCCAGGTCCGCGGCCTGCCCATACCAGCCGGCGACCAGGCATCCATCCTGGGCGGGCGGGCCAAGGCGCTGCTGGGCGCGGCGGGAAGCAAGACAACGGCGCGGGCGTCCGCCTGACGCGCGGAGAATAATGTGTACGACGGAGGAGGAAACGATGTCGCAAGAAGCAGCCAGGACACCGGGCGCCACGCGCGCGGGCGACGGTGAATACCTGTTCGATCTCGCCAAGGTGAACCACATCCTCGGCGGCCCCGACTATTCGACCGCCAACGGCGCCTGCGTCGAAGGCGATCGCATGATCGTCGGCCTGATGCGCATGCCCGCCGGTACCGGCGCGGAACCGCATTCGCACCCGAACGAGCAGTGGATCTATATCCTGCAGGGCACGTTCCGGGCGAAGATCGGCGACAAGGAGATCGAGGCCAAGCCCGGCTCGGTGGTCTACGTCCCCTCCAATGCGGTGCATTCCGGCAAGGCCACGCCGGATGGCGATGTCGTGTTCTTCACCTGCAAGGACGCCTCGCACAGTCTGCACGGCATCAAGGCCGCCTGAACCGCTGATAGGCGGGAATAGGCCGGCAGCGGCAGGCAAAGACAGGAAAAGGGCGACAAGATCGCGCGGGCGTTTGCCTGTTTCGGCGGCCGGGCATGGGCTACAATCAATGGGAAGCCGCCCACCTTCCGGTGGAGCGGCGATAAAAAAACGAATTCAGAGGGAGGACGTGATGAGACGGCTCGGTCTTGGTTTGGCGCTGCTGTGCCTGGCGTTCGGCACCGTCACCGCTTCGGCGCAGGACAAATATCCGTCGAAGCCGGTGAAGATCGTCGTGCCTTACGCCCCCGGCGGCGCGACCGACATCGTGGCCCGCATTCTCGGCGAGCAGCTGAAGCAGATCACGGGGCAGTCGTTCGTGGTCGAGAACAAGCCCGGTGCCAACGGCATCGTCGCCATCAATGAAATGGTCAATTCAAAGCCGGATGGCTACACGCTGATGATCGGCAACGTGACCACCAATACGATCACGCCCGTGCTCACGCCGGCCAAGGTGCCGAACTACGACAAGAACGTGGTCGCGATCTCCCGCCTCGTCGACATTCCCGAGTTCCTGGTCGTGACGACCAACAATTTCAACGTCAAGACCGTTCCCGAGCTGATCGAGTACGCCAAGAAGAATCCCGGCAAGCTGCGCTACGGCACCGTCGGCGCCGGCAGCTATCCGCACTACGACATGGCCTTCTTCGCCAAGAAGGCGGGCGACCTCGACATGATCGCCATCCACAACAAGAACGGCGCATCCGGCGTGATCAACGACATGATCACCGGCGACACCCAGGCCTCGTTCCTCAATGTCGCTTCGACCGCGGCCCAGATCAAAGCCGGCAAGCTGCGGCCGCTGGCGCTGGTCAACCATCAGCGCCTGCCCGAATTTCCCGACGTGCCGACGATGCAGGAGATCGGCTATCCCGGCGTCGGCACGATCGCCTGGCAGGGACTGTTCGCGCCGGCCGGCACGCCGAAAGAGGTCCTGGAGACGATCTTCAAGGCCTCGGTCCAGGCGCTGGACGCGCCGCCGGTGGTCGACGCCTTCAAGAAGCAGAATTTCAATATCGTGCCGAACAAGTCGCTCGACGATGCCAAGGCCTGGCTCGCCGACGAGATCAAGACCTGGAAGGACATCACCTCGCAGGTGAAGGTCGAAGCCGCGGAATAGCCTCGCCTCGGCCGCTCGTGCGGTCCCTGGACAATGCTTGGAGCACAGCGAAAGTCGGGCATGCGCACGTTCACGTCAGCGTCGCAAGCCCGGCGATGACGCGGGCGAACGCCGCCGAGAAACAGGAAGGACATTCCCATGCGTCGGTTCGGATCAGTCCTGGTGCTTTGCCTTGCGGTGACGGCGTTCGGGGCGCAGGCCCAGGACAAGTTTCCGAGCAAGCCGGTCAAGGTCGTGGTGCCGTTCGGGCCGGGCAGCGCCACCGACATCGTGATGCGCATCGTCGGCGAGCACATGCGCCAGGTTCTCGCTCAGCCGGTGGTGATCGAGAACAAGCCCGGCGCCTTCGGCATTCTTGCCATCGAGGACATGGCGCGGTCGCGGCCCGACGGTTACACGCTGCAGATCGGGAATCCCGGAACCAACGCGCTGGCGCCCATCATCTACAAGAAGAAGTTCAAGATCGACTACGAGAAGGACGTCACCCTGGTCACCCGGCTGAGCGAGGTTCCGCTCGTGCTCGCCGTCACCACCAAGGACTTCGGACCGAAGACCTACGCCGAGTTCATCGCCTATGCGAAGGCGAACCCGGGCAAGGTGCGTTATGCCAGCGTCGGCATCGGCAGCAACAATCACTATGACACCGAGGCCTTCGCGCAATGGGCGGGGATCGAGCTCGTTCATCTGCCGAACAAGGGGGGCGGCGCCGCCATCACCAACGATCTCGTCACCGGCGACGCCCAGGTCGCGCTGGTCAATGCCGCCAGCTCGACCGGCGTGATCAAGGGCGGGCAGGTGCGGGCGCTGGCGATCATGTCCGAGCAGCGCGTTCCCGACTATGCCGACGTGCCGACCCTGGCCGAGCTCGGCTACGTCAACAGCAAGGGACTGTGGTCGGCGCTGTACGCGCCCGCCGCGACCCCGCGCGACGTGCTGGAAACCGTGCGCAAGGCCGCCGTGCAGTCGCTGGAATCGGAGCCGGTGCAGACCGCCTTCAAGAAGCAGATGATCAAGGCCGTTCCCAACAGCTCGCTGGAGGATGCGCAAGCCTTCAACCGGTCCGAAATGGCGTACTGGAAGAAGGTCACCGATCAGGTGAAGGTCGAGCTGCCGGATAACTGAGCGGCAATAGGGGCAAAGCGGGGAGGCAGCAGCAATGAAAATGGAGCCGGCTCCCACCGTGCCGGTCTACGGCATCGTGGTCGAGAAGGATGTCGACGTGCCGATGCGCGACGGCGCCCGGCTGAAAGCCGACGTCTTCCGGCCGGACGATGCCGGCAGGTTTCCCGCCATCCTGAACCTGGGTCCGTACCAGAAGGACAAGCTGTGGGTTCCGCCGGACAGCCTGGAGGAAAAGCCGAACCCGCTGATGAACTGGGAGACCGTCAATCCGGAATGGTGGGTGCCGAAGGGCTACGCCGCGGTGCGGGTCGACGGCCGCGGCAGCGGCAAATCTCCCGGGCAGTGCGAGCCATGGTCGCTCGCGGAGTTGATTGATTTCTACGACGCGATCGAATGGGCGGCGGCGCAACCCTGGTGCTCGGGCAAGGTCGGACTCTCCGGCATCTCCTACTTCGCCATCAACCAGTGGTTTGCCGCCAACCAGCAGCCGCCGTCGTTGCAGGCGATCATCCCGTGGGAGGGTTTCGCCGATCTCTACCGCGACGCGCTGTTCCACGGCGGCCTGCTCAGCCTGTTCATGCCCAACTGGTACGTCGCGCACCTGATGCATCACGTGGTGGGTCGGGCGTCGCGGCATCACCCGAACGCCTGGCAGACCAATACGCTGCATTTCTGGCTCAGCAACAGTCTCGACAGCGGCGCGTTCCGCGGCGCGCAGGCGCAATGGGACAAGATCACCGTGCCGATGTTCAGCGTCGGCAACTGGTCGGGCATGGGCTTGCATCTGCGCGGCAACACCGAAGCTTTCATGCGTGCGGCAACCCCGCACAAGAAGCTTCGCATTCACGCCGGCACGCACGTCCACCCGTTCTATACCGACGAGGGGCGCCGCGATCAGCTGCGCTTCTTCGATTACTGGCTCAAGGGCATCGACAACGGCGTCATGGACGAGCCGCCGGTGAAGCTGGCGATCCGCAAGGGCCGTGACGAGATCGAATGGCGGCACGAGCACGAGTGGCCGCTCGCCCGCACCCAATGGACGAAATTCTATTTCGATCTGTCGGCGCCCGCGGAGGGCGCCGCCGCCAATGCGGCCGGCCTCGTTGCCGCCAATCCGGCGGCGCCGGCCTCGCGCACCTATCCGGCGACGAGTCTGGGCTCGATGGGATCGACCTCGGCCGCATCCTCGCAGGTGATGGGCGGTGGCATCCCGCCCGGCATGGGGGTCGCGCTCGAGACGCCGCCGCTCGCGCACGATATCGAAGTCACCGGACCGGTCGCCGCGGTGTTGTGGGTCTCGAGCTCGACCGAGGACATGGACCTCTTCCTCACGCTGCGCAATATCGACGCGGACGGCAAGGACGTGCTGGAGACCGGCCAGCAGGGCACGCCCGTGCCGGTGGCGAAAGGCTGGCTACGGGTGTCGCATCGCGAGCTCGACCCGGAGCTCTCGCTGCCCTATCGCCCGTATCATCGTCACGTCAGGCGGCTCTATCTGACACCCGGCGAAATCGTCGAGGTGCAGGTCGAGATCTGGCCGACCTCCATGGTGTTCAAGAAGGGCCACCGCATCCGGCTCGATGTCCAGCCGCGCGATGGCGTCGGCAGTGCCTCCTACATGCACTACCATGCCGACTACAACGCCGGGACCAATACGATCCATGCCGGCGGCGACAAGCAATCGTATCTTCTGCTGCCGATCATTCCGGCGGCGTAGCGTGACGGGGAGGGCAACCATTTGTCTCGGCGTCATCGTCCGCGCAGGCGGATCATCCAGTAGCCATTAGGCTGGATGCCCGCATCCGCGGGCAGGACGACCGCGGCTGGTGCGACGGTCATGTCAATCGGAGGCCAAGGACAGGTTCCGCACACGTACTGGCATCTGCTTGCGCGCCGGGACGTGCTGGCTGGGCTGCTCTTCGTCGGCGTCGCGCTGTTGGGCCTGTGGCTCTCGCGCGACTATCCCATCGGCACCGCCTTGCGCATGGGCACCGGCTATGTTCCGCGGCTGCTGTGCTGGATCCTGCTCGGCCTCGGGACGATCGTTCTGGTCCAGGGCCTGCGCGCGGCGCAGACCGAGCGGCCGCTTTCGTCCGCCGACATGTCGGCATGGCGGCCGGTCATCTTCGTCACCGCAAGCCTGGTGATTTTCGGGCTCAGCATCGAGCACCTCGGGCTCGTGCTCTCGATCCTGCTGCTGATCGGCGTCGGCGCGGTGGCAGCGCGCGAGTTGCGGCCGATCGAGACCATCGTGGCGGCGCTGGTGTTGATCGCTCTCTCCTGGGGCATCTTCATTCTCGGGCTGGGACTGACGATCCCGGTCTGGCCGGAGTGGTAGATGGAGCTGCTCCACAACCTCGCCGTCGGATTCGGGGTGGCGCTGACGCCGGCGAACCTGTTCTTCGCGCTGACCGGCGCGCTGATCGGGACCTTGATCGGCGTTCTGCCGGGCATCGGGCCGATCGCGACCATCGCGATGCTGCTGCCGCTGACGTTCCATCTCGAGCCCACCTCGGGCCTGATCATGCTCGCCGGCATCTTCTACGGCGCGCAGTATGGCGGCTCGACCACCGCCATCCTGGTCAATCTACCGGGCGAGACCTCTTCGGTCGTGACCTGCATCGACGGTCACCAGATGGCGCGGCAGGGACGCGCCGGCGCCGCGCTGGCGGTCGCGGCGCTGGCCTCGTTCTTCGCGGGTTGCGTATCGACGATGCTGATTGCCACGTTTGCGCCCCCGCTCGCCATCGTCGGCCAGTCGTTCGGTGCGCCGGAATATTTCTCGCTGATGGTGCTCGGCCTTATCGCCGCGGTGGTGCTGGCGCACGGCTCGGTGATCAAGGCGATTGCGATGATCATCCTGGGATTGTTGATCGGCCTGGTCGGCACCGACGGCAACACCGGCGGGACGCGCTTTACCTTCGGCATTATCGAGCTGACCGACGGGATCGACGTCGCGACCCTTGCCATCGGCATCTTCGGCATCGGCGAGATCATCACGAACCTGACCCGGCCGCAGGAGAGCCGCGCGCTGGTGACGCAGAAGATCACCCGGCTGTGGCCGACGCGCGAGGATTTTCAGCGCGCCTGGCCGGCGGCGTTGCGCGGCACCGCGCTCGGTTCGGTCCTGGGCGTGCTTCCCGGCGGCGGCGCGACGCTGAGCGCATTCGCCGCTTACGCCGTGGAGAAACGTTCGTCGAAGCACCCCGCGCAGTTCGGCCACGGCGCGGTGGAAGGCGTGGCCGGACCGGAATCCGCCAACAATGCCGGGGCGCAGACATCGTTCATCCCCATGCTCACCTTGGGGATTCCGGGCAACGCGGTGATGGCGCTGATGATCGGCGCGCTCACCATCCACGGCATCCAGCCCGGTCCGCAGATCATGACGGAGCGGCCCGGCATGTTCTGGGGCATGATCGCGAGCATGTGGCTCGGCAACCTGATGCTGGTGATCATCAACCTGCCGCTCATCGGCATCTGGGTCCAGCTCCTGAAGGTGCCGTACCGTTTTCTCTATCTCGCGATCCTGTTGTTCTGCGGCATCGGCGTCTACACCGTGAGCAACAGCTCCGCGGCCGTGCTGCTGGCGGCGTTTTTCGGCGTGCTCGGCTACGTCTTCACGCGGCTCGAATGCGAGCCGGCGCCGATGATCCTCGGCTTCGTGCTGGGCCCGCTGATGGAAGAGAATCTGCGACGGGCGATGCGGATTTCGAGCGGCGACCCGATGATCTTCCTAGAGCGGCCGATCAGCCTCGGCCTCTTGATCGCCGCGCTGGCGCTTTGCGTCCTGGTCGCGCTGCCGGCGATTCGCAGCAAGCGCGAGGAAGCGTTCCAGGAGAATTGAAGCTTCCGCGCTCGGAGCGGCCGCGACCCCGGGGACGACCTCGACTGCGACACCGGCAGCGCGGCAGGCCGCGATCTCGCCTCCCGGGCGGCCGAACATCGCTGCGTCGCCGTGCTTGAGCCACACCACGCGCTTGCCGGACTTGGCGAGCGCGACCATCGTCGCGTTGACATCGTCCGCGTGGCCGGGCGCGCTTTGGCCAGGGTTGCCGACCAGCATCTTCCGCGCCTCGCGGCGAGCGAAGTCGAGGATATCAGGTGCGACGAGATCGTCGATCAGGATGACGTCGGCAGACTGCAAGGCGCGCACCGCGCGCAGCGTAAGCAACTCGGGGTCACCCGGGCCCGCGCCGACGAACGTGACGCTGCCGGCCTCCGCTGGCATGGCCTCGGTCCTGGTCTGGCGCAGGACGGAGTCGAAATCCGATTGCGCCGGCGCGCGATCGGGATGGGAAAGGGCGAAACGCGCGAACGCCTGCCAGAACCGCCGCCGTGCGGCAAACGACAGGCCGGACGAATGGAGCGCCTTGCGCCAGCGCCGGGCCGCCTCGGCCCAGCCGGCGAAGCCGCGCGGGATCATGGCTTCGAGCTTGCCGCGGATCGCCTGTGCAAAGACTGGCGCCGCGCCGTCAGTGGAAATGCCGATGACAAGCGGCGAACGGTTGACGATGGCACCGAAGGAGAAGTCGCAATGGGCCGGCTTATCGATGACATTGACGGGAACGCCGGCGGCGCGCGCGGCTTCGGCGAAGCGCTGCGCTTCGCGGTCGTCATCGAAGCCGGCGACGGCGACGGCAGCGCCGCAGAAGTCTTCGGCTTGCCATGCCCGACGTTGCAGCACGATCGCGCCGCGCGGCGGCGGTTGCGCGGCCAGAGCGTGAAGTTGCTCGCATGGACACTGGGCAAGAACGACAACGTCGGCGCCGGCCGCCGACAGCAGCTCCGCTTTCCAGGCCACGGCCGGGCCGTCGCCGGCAACCACCGCCCGTTTGCCGTCGAGCGCCAGGAAGATCGGCAGCCGCGCGAGCGGCTCCATGCGCGGGGCACGCTTCGAGCGACGGAGACCGCGCGCGACGCGCGGCATCAATACACGTCCTGCTGATAGCGTCCGGATTTCTTCAGGCCGGCGACGAAGGCGATCGCCTCGTCGGTCGTGCGCGCGCCGTGGGCGGAGACGATCTCGACCAGCGCGCCTTCGACGTCCCTGGCCATGCGCTTGGCATCGCCGCAGACATAGACGTGCGCGCCGTCGGCGAGCCAAGCCCAGAGATCGCGGCCGACCTCGCGCATGCGATCCTGGACGTAGAACTTCTCGCTGCCGTCGCGCGACCACGCGAGCGAAAGCCGGGTGAGCGCGCCCGCCGCCTTCATGCCGGTCAGCTCGTCTTCGTAGAAGAAGTCATGATTGCTGCGTTGATGACCGAAGAACAACCAGTTACGGCCCGGTGCCTTGCTCGCCATGCGCTCGTACAGAAACGCGCGGAACGGGGCGATGCCGGTGCCGGGGCCGATCATGATGATGGGCAGGGAGGGATCGGCCGGGAGGCCGAAATGCTGCGCCTTCTGAACATAGACCCTGATCTGGTCTCCGGGACGCGCGCGATCGCCGAGAAACGTCGAGGCCACGCCGAAGCGGGCGCGGCCATTGACGGGAAAGCGGACCGCGTCGACGCACAGCGCGATGCGCTGGCGATCGATCGTGGGGGAGGAGGCAATGGAATAGAGCCGGGGCTGCAGCGGATCGAGCGCTTCGATGAAGGCTTCCGGATCGGGACGCACGCCGGAAAACTTCTCGATGGCCGCAAGCACGTCGAGGGTCGCGGCGTCGCCGTCGGGATCCTCGCCGGCGGCGAGCGCTTTCGCCTTCTGCCTCCGTTCGCCGCCCGTAATGTAGGAGAACAGCTGGAACAGCATGTCTGGCGCCGTGCCGAGCGAGACGCCATCGAACAGCACGTCGCGCAGGCTGCGGCCGCCGATCGGAAAATCAGCCGGGGCGCCGAGCGCCGCTATCACGGCATCGACGAGAGCGGGATGATTGGTCGGGAACACGCCGAAGGCGTCGCCCACGGCATAGTCGATGCCGGTCGAAGACAGGTCGAGCTCAACGTGCCAGGTTTCCTTCTCCGAACCCGGCTTGTTCAGCCGCGTGCGCGCCAGGAAAACCGCCTGCGCCGGATATTCGCGTGAACAGCCCGGCGCCGTGGCCGGCGCACCCGTAGCATCGGCAGGCGGTGGGGTCTCGGGCGGGATCTCGGCGGTCTTCGAGGCGGCCGGCGTTTGGCCGAGCTCCTGATGGAGCGCCTTGAGCATGCGGTTCGTTTCCTTGCCGCCTGGTATGCAGAGATTCAGTCGCTTTTCTTTTTCCGAGAAGATGGCGTCCGAATAGTCCTGGCAGCTGTATCCGCATTGTCCGCAGTCCTGTTGTCCCATCGCCGCCATCATCCGCCGCCGCAGCGGCCGACTTTCGGCAAGCTTCATCCGCTCGCCGAGCGGCATCGCCGGGTCGTGCCACGGCGCATCGTCATCATCTTCGGTGGTCGCGGCCGATGGCGCCGAAAGGTCGAGCCCGCCGGGCAGCAACGCCTCCGCTTGTTCGCGCGACAGCGGCGTGACGCCGTGTTCGAGCGAGAGCAGCCCCGCGAACAGGCCGTCCAGCCAGACGCGTTGCTCGGCCGTGAACGGCGCGCTCTCCGGGATCAGGGAAGGGAAGGGCGGGCGCGGCGGCAGGCTCATGCGACCACCTCGCGTTCGATCAGCGATCGCAGCGCCTCGATGTCGTGCCGCTTGGTGAAAGCAAGAAAGTTTTCCTGCGGCGTGGCGCGGTGCGCAAGATAAGCCTTGAGCATGCGCTCGATGAGGGCCGGAGCGTCCTCGGCCTTGACGTCGTGGAAAATCTCCGGCGCGATTGCGGCGTCCGGACCGAAGCCGCCGCCGACGTGAATGTGGTAGCCCTCGACGGCGTCGCCCTCTTCAGAAGTCTGCACCTTGCAGGCGAGCAGGCCGATGTCGCCGATATAGTGCTGCGCGCAGGAGTGATGGCAGCCGGTGAGATGGATGTTCACCGGCCCGTCGAGCGCCACGCGGCTTTCGCACCAGCGGGCGATCTCCTCGGCGTGCCGCTTGGTATCGGAAGCCGCGAACTTGCACCCGGCATTGCCGGTGCACGCGACGAGGCCGGCGCGAATGGAGGTTGCGCTGGTGGAAAAGCCGAGTTCCTCGATCCTCGTCTGCGCCGCCGCAACCTGCTCCGACGGCACCCCGGAGATGATCAGGTTCTGCCAAACCGTGAGCCGGATATCGCCGTCACCGAGTTCCCGGGCCACGTCGGCGAGCCCGCGCATCTGAGCAGCGGTCATCTTGCCGACCGGAAGCACGACGCCGACCCAATTGCGGTCGGGTTGCTTCTGCGGATGCACGCCGATATGCGCGGCGCGATCGAATGGCGGACGCGGCGCGAGCGCGGCGCTGGCGACGCGCTCAAGCTTGCGGCCGAGCTTCTCCTCGGTCAGCGCGAGGACCTTCTCCAGGCCCAGGCGGTCAAGAACGTATTTGAGACGCGCCTTGTTGCGGTCGGTGCGGTCGCCGTGATCGATGAACACCCGCACGATGGCGTCGGCCACCTTGGTGGCATCGGTCGGCTTGACCACGACGCCGGTTTCGCGCGCGAAGTCCTTATGGCCGGTGATGCCGCCGATCATGAGCCGGAACCAGATGCCGGGCGCGATGCCGAACCCGTCCTTCACCTCGACCGCCTGGAAGCCGATGTCGTTGGTGTCCTCCAGCACGGGGATGAGGCCGGCGCCGTCGAAGCCGACATTGAACTTGCGCGGCAGACCGAAGAGCGCGCGCTCGTTGAGAATGTGGAAGTGCCATTCGCGCGCGAACGGGCGGGTGTCGATCAACTCCTGCGGATCGATGCCGGCCGTCGGGGAGCCAGTGACATTGCGGATGTTGTCGGCGCCCGAGCCGCGCGAGCACAGCCCAAGATCCTGGATCGCCTCGACCATGGCGACGGCGTTATGGGCCTCGATCTCGCGCACCTGCAGGTTGGCGCGGGTGGTGACATGGGAATAGCCGCCGCCATAGCGCTCGGCGAGGTCGGCGATGCCGGCAAACTGCCCGTGTGTGAGGATGCCGTTCGGCATCCGCAACCGGCACATATAGGAGTTCTGGTTCGGCGCCACGTAGAACAGGCCGAAGTAGCGCCAGCGGAAATTGTCCGGCGGCTTGGGATACTCGTTGTTCGCGGCTTGCGCCTTCAGCCGGTCGTAGCCGTCGAACGGATGCAGTTCGCGCTTGAACTTCTCCTGATCGGAAAGCTTGCCGCCGGCCTTGAGAACGCGGTCCTGGGCGCGCAGATGTGGGGCGTCGGGGCCGGTCGGTTCGGCAGTGGCCGTCCCTTGCGCGGAGGGGACGCCGTCATTCGCGCGGGCGGCCTTCGCGATCTGCAGGCCCGCAACGAAACCTTCCAGGTAACGCTTCTGCTCGGGGTTGAAATCGCCGGACATCGTTCCCGTTGTTGGTTGCTTGCGCGACGCGCATGGCAAAACACCGGGCGAACGGCCACCGTTGGCCCGGCATGCTGCAAAGCAGCAAGGACCGTGCCAAACCAGTCAGGATTGGTTTTGCTGGGGAATTCCGGTTCCCAGACGGGCGCTCGCTGCCATCGTGGGCAGCCGCAGCAATCAAAGTTGAAAATCTATGCAGGCGGCCAGTCGGCTGGTCTCGGACATGAAGCGGGGCCGGGATGGCGGCTCCGCATCAGGACTGGCCGGCCGATGCCGCGCGACTCACGCGGCCCGCCCCATACCGCCGCTTTTGGAAGTTGGCGGGCTCACCCTCCGTGGGGACGAACATCTTCTGCAGCACCGCGCGCTGGACCGGCTTCTTGATGATCGGCACGTCTGCGAACCGGCTTTCGATGCTCTCGACCCCATAGCCCGTGACGAAGACGAATGGAATGTCCCGCGCCACCAGCACGTCGGCGACCGGGTAGACGAATTCTCCTCCCAGATTGACGTCGATGATGCCGGCATCGAAGTCCTCGTGCACGGCCGCAACCATGGCCTCGGCCACCCGGCTGAACGGTCCGACAATGGAGAATCCGAACTCCGCCAGGATGTCTTTCATCATCATGGCGACCAGAATTTCGTCTTCGACCAGAAGGATGCGGTTGCCGGGCGCCAGCCGCAGCGGAAGGACATTCCGATCTTCGCTGACCGTGCGATTGGCATTGCCGTGCGGCGCCAGCGGCTCGATTTTGTCGCCGCGCGGCACCCGCAGGCTGCAATGCAGCCCTTCCGGCCGCCAGTGGAAAGCGGTCTCGCCCTCCAGCTGGCGCTCGATGCTGGCGCTGATCACCCTGATGCCGAAGCCGGGCGATGCCGGCGGCTCGGTGGCCGGCCCGCCGCTCTCGCTCCAACGCACGACGAGACTGTCCGGCTGCAGTTCCCAGGTCACCCCGACGCGTCCATGCATGACCGACAGCGCGCCATATTTGGCCGCGTTGGTGGAGAGTTCGTGCAGCGCGAGTGCGAGCGTCTGGGCGGTGCGCGGCTCGAGCGACACGTCGGGACCGTTGGCGGTGATCTTTCCGTCATCGCCCGCGCGATACGGCGCAAGCTCTTCCTCCACCAGACGCGCGAGGTCGGCGCCCTGCCAGCGGCTCTGGGCGAGCAGCGTGTGCGCGCGCGAGAGTGCCCCGATGCGCCCATCTACGGCGGCGATATAGGACTTGATGGTGTCCGACCGCGTCAGTCGTACGATCGATTGCACCAATGCCAGGGCGTTTCTCGCGCGGTGATCGACCTCGCGCGCCAGCAGCGCCTGGCGCTCCTCGGCTTCCTTGCGGTCGGTGATGTCGACGGTCACGCCGCTGATGCGCACGATGTTGTCGGTCGCGTCGGCACTCGCCACCGCGGTCCCGATGCACCAACGCGTCTCCCCATTGGGACGACAGACGCGAAACTCGGTCTGGAAACTCGGCGTATTCTGCGACGCCGGCTTGATCGCGCTCTGCAGATGCTTCCAGTCCTCGGGGTAAATCAACGCCTTGATATTGTCGACGGTCACGTCGAACGTTGCGGGGTCGACGCCGAAAATCCGATACTGCCCGTCATCCCAGGCGAAGTCGCCGTTGACCGGGTCCCATTCCCACGAGCCCATCTGACCGGCGGCCAGCGCCAGGCTGCGGCGATCTTCGCTCTGCATCAGCCGCCCGGTCGAGGCCTCCAGTTCGGCGGTTCGCTCGGCGACGCGACGCTCGAGCTCCTGATTTAGCTGCTCAAGCTGTCTGGTCTTGCGATAGAGCTCCGCGAAAATCCTGACCTTGGCCCGCAGCACCTCCGGAATGACCGGCACCGGAACGTAATCGACCGCGCCCATCTCGTAGGCGCGCAGGCGGTCCACGTCGGTCAGATGGATGGCGGAAATGAAAATGATGGCGGTGCGCTGAAAGCGCGGGTGTTCGCGGATCATCGCGGCCAGTTGAAAGCCGTCGAGCTCCGGCATGCACACGTCGACGAGAATAACCGCGATCTCCTGCTTGAGAAGTTGTTCAAGCGCCTCCCGGGCCGAAGCGGCCTTGATGAGGTTCTCGCCCAGCTCGGCAAGGATCGTCTCGTAGCTCAGCAGCTTCGCTGGCTGATCGTCGACCAGCAGGATGTTCACCTTGTCGTCCGAAGCCATTTTCTTGTCTCCGCTGCTAGCGATGCAGCCACATGCGCAGCGCCGATAACAGCTGCTCGGTATTCACGGGCTTGGCCAGATAGTCCGACGCGCCCGCCTCCAGACACTTCTCGCGGTCACCCTTCATTGCCTTTGCAGTGAGGGCAACGATGGGCAGTCGACGGAAATCCGGCTTCTGACGGATCACCTGGATGGTTTGATATCCGTCCATTTCCGGCATCATGATGTCCATCAGCACGATCGCCAGATCGGGCGTCGATTCCGCGAGTGCGATGGCCTCTCTGCCGGTCGTGGCGGTGAGCACGTGCATGCCGCGCCGCTCCAGCACGCTCGACAGGGCGAAGATGTTGCGGGCGTCGTCATCGACCAGCAGCACGGTGCGACCGACGAGATCCTCGTCAGAGCTGTTGAGCCGCTCGAGCATGCGCTGCTTCTCGGCTGGCAGGTCGGTGACGATGCGATGCAGGAACAGTGCGGTTTCGTCGAGCAGGCGCTCAGGCGATTCGACCCCTTTTACCACGATGCTGCGCGCCATGGTGTGCAACTGGGCGTCTTCCTCCGCCGACAATTCGCGGCCGGTGAACACAACCACCGGCACGTCGGAGAGGTTGGAGTCGGCGCGCAGCTCCTCCAGGACTTCGAATCCCGTCATGTCGGGAAGCCGCAGGTCGAGCACGACGCAGTCGCACGGGTCCTGCCGGAGAACGCTTAACGCTTCGGCGCCGGTGCCGGCGGGAACGATCTCGATGTCGTCGTGGCCGAGCAGCTCTGCAATGCTCATCTGCTCGGCCCGATCATCCTCAACCACCAGCAGCCGCTTGCGGCGCGGCTGGGCGTATTCCTTGATACGCGTCAAGGCGGCTTCCACGCCGGCCGGGGACGTGGGCTTGGTGACGAAGGAGAATGCGCCGCGCGCCAGGCCATGCTGGCGGTCCTCGTCCAGCGTAATGATCTGCACCGGGATGTGCCGCGTCAGCGGGTTCTGCTTGAGCTGGCTGAGCACGGTCCAGCCGAGCATGTCGGGCAGGAACACGTCGAGCGACACCGCCGTCGGCTGGTACTGCTTGGCAAGATCGAGCGCGTCGGCGCCCCGCACCGCGACCAGGACCCTGAAGCCTTTTTCGCGCGCGAGGTCCACCATGATGCGGGCATAGTGCGGATCGTCCTCGACGATGAGCAGAATCGAATCGCCCGGCTGGATTTCGAGCCGGTCGTCCGGAATCTGCTCGATCGGCCGCTCCGGCGTCACGTGGATGGTGGGAATCTGCGTCATCATCTGTGCCGATGAGGCCGGCATCGATCTCGGCGCGAGGGTGGGGCCGACATATTTCAGCGGCAGGTAGAGCGTGAAGGTGCTGCCCACATTCGGCGAGCTGCGGAGATGGATTTCGCCGCCGAGGAGGTTCGACAGCTCGCGGCTGATCGCGAGACCCAGGCCGGTGCCGCCGTATTTGCGGCTGGTGCTGGCGTCGGCCTGCATGAAGGCCTCGAAAATGACCTTCTGCTTCTCCGACGGGATGCCGATGCCGGTGTCGGTGACCTCGAACGCCACCACCGTCGGGGCCTGCCTGAGCACCGGATGCTCCTTGCTCCAGCCGCCCTGGACGGACGAGACGGTCAGGCGCACGCCGCCTTGCGCGGTGAACTTGAACGCGTTTGAGAGCAGGTTCTTGAGCACCTGCTGCAACCGCTTGGAGTTGGTGGTGATGGTGCGGCCGAGATTGGCATCGAAGTTCACCTCGAACGCCAGTTGCCGGGTCTCCGCCTCGTGGCGGAAGGGCCGTGCGACCATGTCGAGAAGATTTGCGAACGCAATCTCCTCGGCGTCCACGGTCACGGTTCCGGACTCGATCTTCGACAGGTCGAGAATGTCGCTGATCAGGTTCAAGAGGTCGGTGCCGGCGCCGTGAATGGTGCGGGCGAACTCGACCTGCCTGGCCGTGAGGTTGCCGTCGGGGTTGTCCGTGAGCTGCTGGCCCAGGATCAGGATGCTGTTGAGCGGCGTGCGCAGCTCGTGCGACATGTTGGCGAGGAATTCCGACTTGTACTTTGAGGTCAGCGCGAGCTCGGTCGCCTTCTCCTCCAGGGCGCGGCGTGCCTGCTCGATTTCCTGGTTCTTGCGTTCCACCTCGACGTTTCGCTCGGCAAGCTGCTGCGCCTTCTGCTCGAGCTGGTCGTTGGTCTGCTGCAGCTCGCGCTGCTGCGCCTGCAATTCGCCGGCGAGCTGCTGCGACTGCTTGAGCAGCCCCTCCGTCTGCATGGTGGCCTCGATGCTGTTGAGCACGATGCCGATACTGGTGGTGAGCTGTTCGAGGAACGTCATCTGCAGCGCGGTGAACTCGCTGAGCGAGGCCAGCTCGATGACCGCCTTGACCTGAGTTTCGAACAGCACCGGCAGCACGACGATATTGCGTGGAACGGCCTTGAACAGCGCCGATCCGATCGGAATCGCGTGCGTAGGCATTTCGCTGATCAGCATGCGGCGCTTGTCGGCGGCGCATTGGCCGACCAGTCCCTGGCCGATGCTGAGCCGCTCGGGATGTCCGTTGAGACCGTCGTCGGCATAGGCCGAAAGCAACTGCAGGCTCGGGGTGCCGTCGCTGGTCACCTGGTAGATCACGCCGAGCTGCGCGTTCACCAGCGTCGTGAGCTCCGACAGCAGCAACTGGCCGAGCGTGACCAGGTCGCGCTGGCCCTGCAGCATGTTGGTGAATTTGGCGAGGTTGGTCTTGAGCCAGTCCTGCTCGGTGTTGCGGTCGGTGGTGAGCCGCAAATTGTCGATCATCGTGTTGATGTTGTCTTTGAGCTCGGCCACCTCGCCGCGCGCATCGACCTGAATCGAACGGGTGAGGTCGCCCTTCGTCACCGCGGTGGCGACCTCGGCGATCGCGCGCACCTGGGTGGTCAGGTTGGCCGCCAGCAGGTTGACGTTGCCGGTGAGGTCCTTCCAGGTCCCGGCGGCGCCGGGCACGTTCGCCTGCCCGCCCAGGCGGCCTTCCACGCCCACCTCGCGCGCCACGCTGGTGACCTGATCGGCGAAGATCGCGAGTGTGTCCGTCATATTGTTGATGGTCTCGGCGAGCGCCGCCACCTCGCCCTTCGATTTCACCGTCAGATTCTGCTTCAGGTCGCCGTTGGCGACGGCGGTCACGACCTTGACGATGCCGCGCACCTGCTCGGTCAGGTTCGCGGCCATCACGTTGACGGTATCAGTGAGGTCCTTCCAGGTGCCGGCGACGCCCGGCACCGCGGCCTGACCGCCGAGCTTGCCCTCGGTGCCGACCTCGCGCGCCACGCGCGTCACTTCCGAGGCAAAGGCGTTGAGCTGATCCACCATGGTATTGATGGTGTTCTTGAGCTCGAGAATTTCGCCCTTCACGTCCACCGTGATCTTGCGTGAAAGGTCGCCGCGCGCCACCGCCGTGGTGACCTCGGCGATGTTGCGGACCTGGGTCGTGAGGTTGGCGGCGAGCAGGTTGACGTTGTCGGTGAGGTCCTTCCACGTACCGGCGACACCCGGCACCACGGCCTGGCCGCCGAGACGCCCGTCGGTGCCGACCTCACGCGCGACGCGCGTCACCTCGGCGGCGAACGAGCGCAACTGCTCGACCATCGTATTGAGGGTTTCCTTCAGCAAGAGGATCTCGCCGCGCACGTCGACGGTGATCTTCTTGGAGAGGTCGCCGCCGGCGATCGCGGTCGCGACCTCGGCGATGTTGCGGACCTGGGCCGTGAGGTTCGACGCCATGAAGTTGACGTTGTCGGTCAGGTCCTTCCAGGTGCCCGCGACCTCGGGCACTTGCGCCTGGCCGCCGAGCTTGCCTTCGGTGCCGACCTCGCGCGCCACGCGCGTGACTTCCGAGGCGAAGGCGTTGAGCTGGTCCACCATGGTGTTGATGGTGTTCTTGAGCTCGAGAATTTCGCCCTTCACGTCGACGGTAATCTTGCGCGAAAGATCGCCGCGCGCGACCGCCGTGGTGACCTCGGCGATGTTGCGGACCTGGGCGGTGAGGTTGCCCGCCATGGAGTTCACGCTGTCCGTCAGATCCTTCCAGGTGCCGGCGACACCAGGAACGTTCGCCTGTCCGCCGAGACGTCCTTCGGTGCCGACCTCGCGCGCCACGCGCGTCACCTCGCCCGCGAAGCGGTTGAGCTGGTCCACCATGGTATTGAGCGTTTCCTTCAGCTGAAGGATTTCGCCGCGCACGTCGACCGTAATCTTGCGCGACAGGTCGCCGCCGGCGATGGCGGTCGCCACCTCGGCGATGTTGCGGACCTGGGCGGTGAGGTTGCCCGCCATCGAGTTCACGCTGTCGGTCAGGTCCTTCCAGGTCCCGGCGACGCCCGGCACCTGCGCCTGACCGCCGAGCTTGCCTTCGGTGCCGACTTCACGGGCAACGCGGGTCACTTCCGCCGCGAAGGCATTGAGCTGATCCACCATCGTGTTCAGCGTCTCTTTGAGCTGCAGGATTTCGCCGCTCACATTGACGGTGATCTTCTTCGACAGGTCGCCCTGCGCGACCGCGGTCGCGACCTCGGCGATGTTGCGGACCTGGCCGGTCAGGTTCGACGCCATGGAGTTGACGCTGTCGGTCAGGTCCTTCCAGGTGCCGGCGACGCCGCGCACCATGGCCTGGCCGCCGAGCTTGCCTTCGGTGCCGACCTCGCGCGCCACGCGCGTCACTTCCGAGGCAAAGGCGTTGAGCTGGTCCACCATGGTGTTGATGGTGTCCTTGAGCTCAAGAATTTCGCCGCGCACGTCGACCGTGATCTTTTTGGACAGGTCGCCGCTCGCAATCGCGGTCGACACTTCGGCGATGTTGCGGACCTGCGCGGTCAGGTTCGACGCCATCGAATTGACGCTGTCGGTCAGGTCCTTCCAGGTGCCGGCGACGCCGAGCACGTTGGCCTGGCCGCCCAGCCGCCCTTCCGTTCCGACCTCGCGCGCCACGCGCGTCACCTCGCCGGCGAAGGCATTGAGCTGATCGACCATCGTATTGATGGTCTCCTTGAGCTGCAGGATTTCCCCGCTGACGTTCACCGTGATCTTCTTGGACAGGTCGCCGCCGGCAATCGCGGTGGCGACGTCGGCGATGTTGCGGACCTGCGCGGTCAGATTCGACGCCATGAAGTTGACGCTGTCGGTCAGGTCCTTCCAGGTGCCGGCGACGCCGGGCACCTGGGCCTGGCCGCCGAGCTTGCCTTCGGTGCCGACCTCGCGCGCCACGCGCGTCACTTCCGACGCAAAGGCGTTGAGCTGATCCACCATCGTGTTGATGGTGTCCTTGAGCTCAAGGATTTCGCCGCGCACATCGACCGTAATCTTGCGCGAGAGATCGCCGCGCGCCACGGCCGTGGTCACCTGGGCGATGTTGCGCACCTGGTCGGTGAGGTTGCCGCACATGGCGTTCACCGAGTTGGTCAGGTCCTTCCACGTGCCGGCGACGCCCGGGACGATGGCCTGGCCGCCGAGCTTGCCGTCGGTGCCGACCTCGCGCGCCACGCGCGTCACTTCCGACGCGAACGAGCGCAGCTGATCCACCATCGTGTTGATGGCTTCCTTGAGCTGCAGAATCTCGCCGCGCACGTCGACGGTGATCTTCTTCGACAGGTCGCCCATGGCCACGGCAATGGTGACCTCGGCGATGTTGCGGACCTGCGCCGTGAGATTCGACGCCATGGAGTTGACGTTCTCGGTCAGGTCCTTCCAGACGCCGGTCACTTCGCTCACCTGGGCCTGGCCGCCAAGCTTGCCCTCGGTGCCGACCTCGCGCGCCACGCGTGTCACCTCCGAGGTGAACACGCTGAGCTGCTTGATCATGGTGTTGACGATGGTAGCTGCCCGGAGGAATTCGCCCTCGAGCGGCCGCCCGTCCACCTCGAGACGTACCGTCTGCAGCAGGTCGCCTTGCGCCACCGCCGAGATGACACGCGTGACCTCGGTGGTCGGCCAGAGCAGATCGTCGATCAGCGTATTGACCGAGGTTTCCATCTCGCCCCAGGCGCCATTCGACAGGCCGAACTTGACGCGCTGGCGGGTTTTGCCCTCGCGGCCGACGACATGGCCGACGCGGTCGAGCTGTTGCGCCATGCGCTCGTTGGCGGCGACGATCTCGTTGAAGGTGTCCGCGATCTTGCCGAGGATGCCGGTCTCGCTGCCCGGCATGCGTACCGAGAAATCACCCACGCGCATCGACTGCAGCGCATTCAGGAGCTCGTGCAATTCGGCCGGCGCGCCGCCCGCGAGTTGCCCTTCGGCGGGGACGGCGTTGGGAGACGCACCATTCGTCTTAAGTTCGCCAACCGGTTCACGGTTCGGTTGCATGGTGTCTCCTCCGGAGCGGGTGAACCGGCACAATGTCACGGTCGCGGGGGTGTTGTCATGGGCACCCCATGACGCCGTCGCGGACTTCGACTCGTAAGCCAGGGATGTTGCTGTTGGGAACTCGGGATGTGCGGGCCGGCGTCCGGCCAAGGGACGGAACCGGCGCCAATAGGGAGCGCTCTCCCGCGCGCTGAGAGAACCCAAAAACGGATGAGCTGACAGACGCGCGACCGGGAAGATCCGGTCATGAGTTGAAAACCCCTTACTGAGTCCGGGTCGGACCCCCACCTAACGCCGTCAACGCCCGACGATTTCGATGGTTCCGTTCGACGGTAAAATTTTCTTCCGAATGAAAACGTATATATTTCAAATGCTTATGCAAAAATAAGATGATGGGGACAGCCCCGGGCTGCGGCGCCCGAGCCCCTCATAGGAACATGGTTAACGGCCAGACGGAGACCAGCCGCGGCCTCTGGCGGCGGGCGCGTCCGAGCTGGTTTCGATGGCCCCTCCTCGCGTGCGACGGGCGTTCGCCGGGATGAGGCTTCGAGCATCGTCTCGCCACCGGCGGCCCGGCTTGCTAATGCTGAACGGTTCCCGCCGCCGTTTCCCGGGCACAGATCTGGTCCCTTTCCGCTCGGCGAGAGGGAACCCATTCAAGCCCGTCTCGCCCACCCCGTCAGCGTTCCGAAACCGAACATGAAGCAGCGCATTCGCTCCCGAGCCGACGGCTCGAACCTTCGTCTTGCGGCCGATATCGGCGGCACCTTCACCGACATCGCGGTCTTCGACGAGCGAACCGGCAAGCTGACATTCGGCAAGGCGCTGTCGACACCGGACCGTCTGGTCGAAGGCATCAATGCCGGGGTCGAAAAGGCCGGCAGCGGCTACCAATCCGCCGGCCTGTTTCTCCATGGCTCGACCATCGCCATCAATACCATTCTGGAGCGCAAAGGCGCCAAGACCGCGCTCCTTATTACCGAGGGTTTCCGCGACATCTACGAGATCGGGCGCATCAACAGGCCGGATGCGTACAATCTGTACTTCCGCAAGCACGAGCCGTTGGTCGAGCGGGCGCTGCGGTTCGAGGTCAAGGAGCGGGTGCTGTCCGACGGCGAAATCGAGACAGCGCTCGACGACGCAGAGATCGCGAGCTTCGGCCGCATGCTGGACGGGCTTGGCGTGGAGGCGACTGCGATCCTTTTCCTCAACTGCTATGCTCGGCACGACCACGAAGCACGCGCGAAGGCGATCCTGGAGAAGAACCATCCGAACATGTTCGTCTCCGCCTCGCATGAACTGTCCGAGGAATATCGCGAGTTCGAGCGTTGCTCCACGGTGGTGGCCAACGCCTATGTCGGGCCCATCGTCCGCGGATATATCGGCGAGATCGAGGACCACATTCGCAGCGAAGGCTTTGCCGGCTCGCTCCTGATCGTGCAGTCGACCGGGGGCCTCTACGACGCGCAGCAGGCGAAGAGCCACTGCGTGCGCATGCTGGAATCGGGGCCCGCCGCCGGCGTGATCGGCACGCAGGCGCTCTGTCACGCGCTCGGCCTCGAGAACGCGATCGCCTTCGACATGGGCGGCACCACCGCGAAGGCCGGTGTCATCCACAAGGGCGAAGCGCTCACCACGGGTGCTGCGTTGATCGGCGGCTACGATCGGGCCTTGCCGGTGCAGATCGCGATGATGGACATTTTCGAGGTCGGCACCGGCGGCGGGTCGATTGCGCGGGTGGAGGAGGGCGGCCTTCGGGTCGGACCGCAAAGCGCCGGCGCCGCGCCGGGCCCGGCCTGCTATGGCCTCGGCGGCCGCGAGCCGACGGTGACGGATGCGAACCTCGTGCTCGGACGCCTCGGTGCCGACCGGTTCCTCGGCGGCGAAATGCGGCTCGACGTCGAGGCCGCCAGGCGCGCGCTGCTCGAACGCGTGGCGAAGCCGCTCGGCATGGACGCGACCGCGGCGGCCGACGGAATCCTGCGGATCGCCGCGACCGCGATGTCCTATGCCGTGAAGGGCGTCACCACCGAGCGCGGCCTCGATGCCGGGGACTTTGCGCTGGTCGCCTATGGCGGCGCCGGACCGCTGCACGCGGTGGAGGTCGCGCGCGAGATCGGGATCACGACCGTGATCATCCCGACCGCGCCCGGAGTATTCTCGGCCTTCGGCATGCTGTTCTCGGATCTGCGGTACGATTTCGTGCGCACCTGGTTCACGAGCCTCGAAGACGCGCCGTTCGACCGGATCGAACGCATCTACCGCGACCTCGAGAACCAGGGCCGTGCCGCGATCGCCAGCAGCTCGGTCGAGCCGCAGAAGATCACGCTGAAACGGGCGGTCGACATGCGCTATGTGGGCCAGGAGCATGCGGTCACCGTGGACCTGCCGCTCAAGGTGTTTGAACGGGCGGACCGCGTTGCGATCAAGCGCGCCTTCGACGCCATGCACGAGCTGCGTTACGGCACCTCGGCGCCGGACGAGCGCGCCGAGATCGTGAGCCTGCGCAGCACCGTCACCGGCGTCATGCGCAAGCCACCGCAGGAAAAGATCCGGCGGGGCAGAAGCGCGCCCGACAAGACCGCGTCCACCGGCAAGCGCTCGGTCTATCTTCAGGGCAAATACCAGTCGACGCCGACCTATGCGCGCGCCGCGCTGGCGGCCGGCAACCGCATCAACGGGCCGGCGCTGATCGAGGAACATGCCTCGACGACGGTGCTGCTGCCCGGCGACCGGCTGGCGGTCGATGCCTATGGAAATCTGGTGATCAAGGTGGCGGGAGGCCGGTGACAGCCATGGCAAAGCAGACCAAGACCGCCGCGCGCAAGTCGAGCGCCAAACGCCCGCAGCGAAACAGGAGCAGGCAGGGCAACAGGCGCAAAGTCGACCCCGTCGTCACGGAGATCGTGCGCAACGGCGTCATTGCGGTGACCGAGGAAATGAAAACCAACCTCATGCGCACCGCCTACAACATCATCATCTACGAGGCGCTCGATTTCACCACCGGTCTGTTCACGCCACGGGGCGAGACCATCTCCATCGGCATCGGGCTGCCGATGTTCATCCGCGGCATGGCCGAGACGGTGAAGGCCAAGATCAAGCATTTCGGCGCCGACAACATCCGTCCCGGCGACATCTACGTCACCAACGATTCCTATCTCACCGGCAGCCACCTCAACCACGTCACGCTGACCCTGCCGATCTTTCATCAGGGCAAGCTGGTCGCGTTCTCCTGCTGCATGGCACATTGGCTCGATATCGGCGGCATTCTCGGCGGCATGAGCACCGATATCTTTTCCGAAGGGCTGCAGATCCCGATCCTCAGATATCACGACCGCGGCGTGGTCAATGAGACGGTGGTCGACATCATCCGGCAGAATGTCCGGCTGCCGAGCCGGGCCATGGGCGACCTGCGGGCGCAGGTCACCGCAGTGAAGACCGGCGAGCGGCGTTTCCTGCAGCTCATCGAACGCTACGGACGCGACGCGGTGCTCACTTCGATCACGGCGATCATGGATCACGCCGAGGCGATGGCGCGCGTGCGCACGCGCACGATCCCGGACGGCGTGTACGAGGCGGAATCCTACATGGACGACGACGGCATCGATATCGGCAAGAAGGTGCCGATCCGCGTGCGCGTCGTGGTCAAGGGCGACGAAATGACGGTCGACCTGAGCGAGGTGTCGAAACAGGTGCGCGGCTTCTACAATTCCGGCATCACCACCGGCTATGCCTGCGCACAGGTCGCCTACAAATGCCTGACCTCGCCCACGGACTATCCGATCAACGACGGCTCGTTCCGCAGCCTCAAGATCATCGTGCCGCCGGGCCGGGTGATCAGCGCGGTACGGCCGGCGCCGATGCGCTGGTGGATGACCTACCCGATGACGATCGTCGATACGATCTTCAAGGCGTTGGCGCCGGCCATCCCCGGCCGCGTGATCGCCGGCCATCACGCCGATCTGCTGGCATCGTCGTTTCACGGCATCAACAACCGGACGTCCGAATTCTTCATCGGCAGCTTCGGGCCGCTGGGCGGCGGCTGGGGCGCCAAGATGACCGAGGATGGCGTCTCCGGCACGGTCTGCATCAATGACGGCGATACCCACAACAGCCCGAACGAGCAGGCCGAGTTCAAGTTTCCGATCGTGGTGGAGCGTTATGCGCTGGTGTCGGATTCCGGCGGCGCCGGCCGCCACCGCGGCGGACTGGGCGTCGAGCGCGTGGTGCGCGCGCGCACCCATATGATGGTCAACAATCAGAGCGATCGCGCCCATTGCCGGCCGTGGGGCCTGAACGGCGGCCTCGACGGAGACGGCAACGCGGTGGAGCTGCGCATCGGCGGGCAATGGAAGACCGATTTTCCCAATGCCAAGGTGTTGGTGGCGCAGCTCAAGCCGGGCGACGCTTTCAAGATCCGCTCGGGCGGCGGCGGTGGTTATGGCAGTCCGTTCGAGCGGCCGGTCGACCGGGTCCGCGAGGATGTCCGCCAGGGCTACGTCACGGTCGAGGCAGCGGCGGAACTCTACGGCGTCGTGCTCGATCCCGAGAGCTTCGAGGTGGACATGGCGGCGACCGCGAAGCTGCGCGCTGCACGGCCGGCAACCGAAGACGCCAAGTCGGCGTAAACGCGTTCGCTGTGGTCGCGCTTGTGCTTAGCTCTTAGCGCGCGCTGATCGAGCGCCCGCGTCGCCGCAAATGTTCTCGATCGCCGTCACCAAAGCCGCGAATGAACCGGTCGTCAGGGCGTCGGTGCAGCGCGCCAGGACGTGCTCCGCTTTCTCGGTCCCGAGCAGCGGCCCGGCGAAACGCATGAACTTGTCGCAGTACCTGCGCGCGACCGAAGGGCCGGGCGGGATCGCCGGGCACGTGGGTGACGGTGCGCGCGTGCTGCGCCGTGCCGGCGAGGACGCTCACCCGCGCTTGCCACGTGCGGGGATAATTCGAGAGCAGGCCCTCGTCCGCCTGCAGCTTGATCTTCTCCATGAAGGCGCGAACAGCCGCCGGCAGTTGCGGCGGAGCCTGCTGCACCTCGAATGCCGTCTCCGGCGCGATCGCCGCCGCCGCCATGCAGTAGGGCAGGCTGGTGAGATACGACGCGCGATCGCCGTCGACGACGCCATGATCGATCATTTTGAGGTGAGGGGGCAGCACCGACACCCTGATCTCATCCATCGCCGCGGGCGCGACGCCGCTCTCGATGATCTCCCGCAGCGCCTGGGTCGCGGCCATGGTCTGACGCGCTGCGCACCATGGCTTGAACGACACCTCCGCCAGGGCAGCGCCTTCACCAAGCGCGTCGGTGAATGCTGCGAGGTCCGGCTTCACGCCGTAGATGCCGGAGAAGAAAGCACCCTCGCCCAGCGCAAGATCGGAGGTGAACCCCCGTTGCGCCGCCAGCGCGGCGGTCAATCCATGGCCGGCGGCCTGGCCCACCGCAAACCAGCGCGAGGTCGTCGGCGCGTTGTGATGCCCCACGCCGGGCGCCGCGAGCATGAGCGCGAGCGCCAGCGCATTGGCGGCGGCGCGATCGTCGAGCTTGCGGAGCCGCGCGGCGACGGCGGCGACCGCGAACGGCGCGGCAAAATAGGTCGGCCAGATGCCGCGATAGAGAATTGCCGGTCCGTCGACGGCGCGGCCCAGCCGGATCATGGCTTCGGTGCCTGCCAGGATCGCCGCGGTCACATCGTCCGCCGTGGCCGCCGGCGTCGCGGCCGCCAGGGTGAGCGCGGCTGGTATCACAATCCCGCCCGGCGTCGTCATGGACGCAAGATGGATGTTGTCGATCTCGCTCAGGCGTGCGAGCGCGCAACGGGTCGCGAGGTCGAGCGCGAGTGCATCGCCGGCTGGTCCGTCCTCGGACATCGCGGCGCGAAACCGAAGCAGCGCCGAGCCCTCGGTCGTGTGCGCGCCTGCGATCCAGGCGCCGACGGTATCGATGAGATGAAGGCCGACCAGCTCGCGTCCGGCGGTGGACGGCGCTGCGCTGCTTGCGATGGCGCTGCCGAGTTGCTCCAGCGCGGTCATCGTGCCGGCTCCGGGGAAAACCAGAGCACCTCGTTGCCCCAATCGTGGACCGCAACCATGGCCGACACGATGGCGTGGCCGCGCGGGTCCGACAGGCCGACCCGCAGACTGTAGACGCCGCCGGGTTCGATTGCGTCATCGCATCCGGTGGAGATGACCGGATGCTCCTCGAGCGCCAGACCGATCGCGTTTCCCACCACCTCTGTCGTGATGGGATGAAGCGGCAGGCCCTCCTGCGCAATACTGCGCGCAAGCTCGGCGCAATGTTCGCCGGCTTGCATCCGCGCGACGGCGGATCGCAGGACCGCGTGTGCGCGTTCCGCGCACGGATGGGGCGAGGCGGTGAGAACGGCGAACCCTTCCGCCCAATAGCCAAGCTTGCGGACCGCGACATAGACCTGCAGCGGATCGACCGCGCGTTCGACCAAGGTGTCGAACGGACGCAGCGTGCGCCCGCCGTCGAGGCTGAACAGCGTGCGGACCTCCTGCGACGCCGCGGCGGTTCGCAGCCTGCTCGCCGGCGAGAACCGCGGCGGTCACATCGGCGCCGGAGCCTTGCGCCGCGCGCATCGCCGCCACCGCCGCATCGAGCGCGGCACAGGTCTCACGTTGTGCCGCGAGCTCGCGCGCGCTCTTGCGCCCCATGAGCCGCCGAAGCTCCGCGGTCTTGTCGTCCATCTCGCCGCTCAACGCGGCGGCGATTTCCTGGTGCAGCGCGTAAGGCATGAACCCGCCGCCGATCAGCACGGGTGCGCCGCCGCCTTGCTCATGCGACCATTTTGCAACCGTGCTCCCCACATTGCGCAGCGGTCGCAGGTCCTCGACGAAGGTGAGCGGCCTCGCCGCGGGCAACATGTTGACACCGCCGCCCACGAGGAGCTGCGGGGCGCCATCCCGCGGGATCAGCGCCAGCGCCGCTTCGAGCTTGGGCGTGAAATTGGTGAGATAGGCGAGCTCGGCGTGGTTCACCCGGTCGCCGTAGACGATGGCGCCTGATGCCGGCGGATTGTCGCGCCAGAACGCGCCGGCGCGCGCGACGAACTCGGCCTTCGGCATCCTGTCGGCATCCCAATCGGATGGCCCCACCAGCAGCGTCGAATTCATCGCCAGCATGCACGCTCTCCACGCAAGCCTCAGAGACCGATCTCGAACAGCGCGGATCGCGACTTCGTCAGCGGTTCGGCGCCGCGCGCGGTCAGCAGTACCGGCTCGCCGCAGAGCAGATAGCCGGTCTCCGGCAGGTGCTGGTTCGGATGGATCATGAACACCATGCCCTCCGCGAGCAGGGTATCGTTGTCGAGGCTCACGTCACCCGGCCGGATCGAGCCGAAGCCCAGTCCATGACCGCGCCGGCGGATGTGCGGCGGGTGGCAATATTCGCCATAGCCCTCCGTCTCCAGCACCGTATTGATGGCGCCGCAGACGGAAGCCATCGGAACCCCGGGTCGGGCGGCCGCTATGCCGGCATCCATGGCGTGCACGAGCAAGCCGTATTTGTGCTTGAGCTCGGCGTCCGCCGGACCAAGCGTGGCGGTGCGGCAAATCTGCGCGAGCTGTCCGCGGTAGCTCGGCGTGATCTCGGCCACCAGGATGTCGCCGTGCTGCATCACGCGCCCGTTCGACGGCGCCACCGCCGCATTGCGCGGCCCGGCGCAGAGCAGCAGGAAATTGTCCTCGGCGCCGAGGGTCTTGGTGTACCACCTGAGCTCGGCCGCAAGCTCGTCCTCGCTCATGCCGGGACGCGCGATCTCGATGAGCCGGGCATAGCCGAGCTCGGCGATGCGCGTGGCCTCGCGCGCCTGCGCGATCTCTTCCACCGTCTTGGCTGCGGCGGCATCGAACACGATATCGTCGGCGGCGCTCACCTGCGGCAGCATCTGCGCCAGGCGGCCGGCGATGTCCCAACGCGTCGCCGCGAGTCCGGCCAAGCCGATCTTGCCGCTACGGGAGAGATGACGGCTGCAAGTCCCCTCCAGCGCATCGACCACGTCGTCGGCGGCAACGACCCGCAGCTTCGGACAACAGTCGGTCGCGCGCTCCGCATCCCATGCCGGCGTCACGATCAGGCTCGCTTCGCCGTCGCGCGGCAGGACGAAGGCCGTGGGTCCCAGGGATTTGAAGCCGCTCAGCACCAACACCGGATTGGGGGTCTCGATGAAATGCGCGCCGTCGTGTACGGCGACGATGAGGTCGAGCCCGTGCTCGGTCATGCCGGCGCGGATGGCGGCAAGGCGTTCGTCGAAGGTCATGGGGTCTTTCCCGGCCTCATACGCAGGCTCGCGGTTCCATCGCGTTCAAATCCCGTCCGGGCCGCCGGCATCGCCGAGATCGGTATCCGCGAACAGGGCATCGAGCGGCAGCGTCCGGCTGATCATGCCCTGCTGATGGGTGTAACGCAGCACGGTCTCGAGGTTCTTGCGGTTGGCTGGGGTCAGACCGTACGCCCAGGGGTCGGGACCGAGCACCTCCTCCTGCTCCTCCAGTGCGGTGCGCACCCACGCGATCGGGACCATGCGCGGATTGGCAATGCGGCGATAGGCGATGTTCTTCGCGGCCTCGAACGCCTTCACCAGGTTGGTCGGCACCCAGGGATATTTGTCGACGATCTCCTGCCGGATGGTGGTGACATGCATGATCGGGAAGATCCCGGTGCGGCGGAAATAGGCGAGCTCGACGTCCTTGTAGTTCGGAAACAACCGCACAATCCGCTTGTCGCCCTTGAGGAACAGAGGCGGCAGCTCGGGGGACAGCATGGCCGGGATCTCGCCCTCCGCCAGCATGACGTCGAGCTGCTTTCCGGGCGGGATCATCTCGATGCGCAGATCCTTGGGCGGCGTGAAGGCGACGTCCTCGCTGCGCTCGACCATCCATGTCACCTGGCGGTGCGGCAGCCCGTACTCCTCCTCCAGAATGCCACGCATCCAGATGTTGGACGCAGGCTGGAAATTGGTGCCCCCCACCTTCTTGCCGATCAGGTCCTTCGGCTCACGAATGCCGGCGGCAGCATTGACGAACAGGAAGCCGTGCCGGAAACGCCGGTGGAGAAACACGGGAATGGCGGTCAATGGGATTCCGTGGTCGCGCTCCATGAAATAGGCGCCGACATTGGCCTCGCAGACGTCGAACTCGGCCTTGCGCGCCATGCGCCAATGACGCTCGCGCGGACCCATGCCGGTGAGCATGACGAGATCGAGGCCGTCGGCCTTGACCGCGCCTTCCTTGAGCGCACGCACGATCTCGTAGTCGCCGCACGCGACCGTCAGCCGCAGTCTTTCAGCCATCGACGAATTCCTTTCAGTCGGCGTGCCAGCGGCCAAAATGGACCTCAGCCCGCCGCACGATCTCATTGAGCACGATGGCCATGGCGGCAAGCACGGAAATCAGGCCGAGCAGCCGGGTGGGATCGAAATTCTGCGTGAACAGCGTGGTGAAATGACCGATGCCGGCGGTCGAGACATAAAGTTCGGCCAGCAACACGCCGAGCAGGACGCCGGTCATGCCGAGCCGCATGCCCGCGAAGAAGCTCGGGATCATGTGCGGAAAGATGACGTGGCGCAGCACCTGCCATCGGCTCGCGCCCATCGAGCGCGCGCTCGTGAGCAGGATCGGCTTGATGTTCTGCACGCCCGCGACGATGACCACGATGATAGGAAAAAAGCCATGGCTGACGCCGAACGCGATCTTGGAGGCCGGACCGATGCCGAAATAGAGGATGAACAGCGGCAGGATGGTGACTTGCGGCGTACCGTAGAGCAGCAGGATGATCGGCATGAAGCTCTTGCGCGCGAACGGCTGCAGCCCGACCGCAAGCCCGACCACCAGCCCGATCACGACCGAAAGCGCGAAGGCGACGGCGAGCTCCCAGAACGTGAGACGCAGGGCCGCCGGCACCCCGCGGGTCTCGAACACCGCCGGCAATGACATGAACACGCGCGAGGGCGGGCTGAGAAACATCGGGTCCACGAACCAGCGCGCGGCGATCTCCCAGAGGCAGAACAGGAGTACGATGACCGCGACACGCGCGACCCACGGTCGTCGCATCGCGCGCCGCAATGCCATCGCGGGAATCGCCATCAGAAGCGCTTTCCCCGCGCTTCGAGCACGGACACGCACGTATTGAGAATCATCGCGATGGCGACGACGAAGACGATGTAGGCGAACATGCGTGCGATCTCCATGCCTTCGGCGAGATGCACGATGCGGTGGCCGAGCCCGGCGAGCGACGCGATGGTCTCGCTGCCGATGATGGAGAGCAGCGCGACGGTGAAGCCGATGCGCATGCCGCTGAGAATGATCGGCAAGGCGGCGGGCATGAGCACGTGGCGGAAGAGCTGGTAGTCCGAAGCCCCCATGGAGCGGGCGGCGACCACGAACGTCTTGTCGACATAGCCGAAGCCGGCGATGGTGTTGAGCGCGATCGGAAAGAAGCTGATGGTCGCCCCGAGCGCAATCTTGGAAGCGGGACCGAGCCCGAAGAACAGGACGTAGAGCGGCAGGAACAGGATGATCGGGATCGAATAGATCCCGGCGAACAGCGGTTCGAACACCCGGATGCGATACTGCGTGCGGCTGATCAGGTAGCCGACGATCACCCCGGATGTTGCGGCGATCGCAAAAGCGGCCGCGAGCTCGGTCAGCGTGACGCGCAGATCGCCGATGAATTCGCCGGTGCTGAGGATGTCCCAAAAATCGTGCAGCACCGTGACCGGGTTGGGCAGCAGCAGCGGGCTCACGCGCCAGCGCGTCGTGGCGAGATACCACAGCACGATGAGCACGATCAGGAACGTCGCCTGAACGGCGCGGCTGGCGAGACGCCCCTGACGCTCCTTGCGCGACGGCGTCATCGTGCCGGCCCTGCCGCGGCCACGCCGGTATCTGCAATGGTCTTGCGGATCTCGTCGTGCAGAAGGCTGTAGAGCTCGTTGCGGATGGCGGTGAACTTCGGCGAGGTCACGAAATCGGGCTTGCGCGGATGCGGCTCGTCGACGTGGATGATCTGCTTGATCGTGCCGGGGCGCGCGGAGAACACCGCCACCCGATCGGCGAGGAAGGTGGCCTCGCCCAGGCTGTGGGTGACGAAGACGATGGTCTTGTCGGTCCGGGACAGCAGCACCGAGAGGTCCTCGCCGAGGATCATCCGGGTCTGCTCGTCGAGCGCGCCGAACGGCTCGTCCATGAGCAGAATGCCGGTCTCGAGACTGAGCGCGCGGGCCAGGGCCGCGCGCTGGCGCATGCCGCCGGAGAGCTGGCCGGGATAGTGCTGCGCGAAATCCTTGAGCCCGACGGCTTCGAGCGAGCGGTGCGCGCGCGCCTCGCGTTCAGCGCGCGGCACGCCCTGGAACACCATGCCGAGGTTGACGTTCTCGAACACCGTATTCCATGGGAACAGCGCGTTCTCCTGGAACACAAAGGCGATGTCGCGGGGCATCGGCCCTGCCACCTTCTTGTCGAAGACCTCCACCGTGCCCGTGGTTGGCGCCATCAGTCCGCCGACGACGTTGAGCAAGGTCGACTTGCCGCAGCCGCTCGGCCCGATCAGGCAGAGCAACTCGCCGCGCGTGATGTCGAGCGAGGTGTCGCGTAGCGCCCGCACGTGGCGGGCGTCGCCTTCCTCGCCGAATTGATGCGAGACGCCCCGGATCCGGATCGCGACGGTGCCAGCGGTCATGCGATCTCCCCCCGGGATCGTCATGCGCGGGCTTGGCCCGCGCATCCATCTTCTTCGCAAGCGGGCGGGATTGCCCCGGAGCGGGTTGTCATCGGTTCGATCCCCCGGTCGCTGGCAGAAACGCTTCGGTGTAGAGCTTGCCCATATCTGGCTCTTCCGGAAGCGTCTTCATCTCCACGAACGACTTGCGCAACACCGCAAGCGCCTTGGGATCGAACCGGCCGGTGTCCGAGAACATCGGCATGAGCTCGTCATAGATGCCGTTCGTGGTTTGGACGTCGGTGCCCATGACGTCCTTGGCGATCTCGACGGTCTCGTTGCGGTGCGTGCGCATGAAGGAGATGGTCTGAAACCAGCCCTTGAGAAAACCGCGCAGCGCCTCCGGCTTGCCGGCGATGGCCTTGTCGGTCGCGAAGATCACGTGGATATGGAAGTCCTTGACCAGCTCGCCGAAGCGCAGCAGCACCTTGCCTTCGCCGCGCTGAACGAAATTGAGCGCCTGCGCGAGATTGACGATGGCGCCGTCGATCGACCTGGTCTTGAGCGCGGCGATCCGGTTGGCGTCGTCGCCGATCGGGACCTGCGCCATCCCGTCGTAACCCCATCCCTTCTGCCGCGACACTTCGCTGATGATCCAGCTCGTGACCGAGCCAACCGTCGATACGCCGACCTTGCGGCCCCTCAGGTCATCGACCGTTGCCACCGCGGCGTCATTGCGCACGACCAGCGCGAACAGCAGCGGCGGCCCGGCCATGGCGGCAATGCCTTTCACCGGCGATCCCTTCACGATGAAGGCCAGCCCCGGTCCGGAGCCGAGCCCGACATCGATGCCGTCGGCCGCCATCGCCTGCTGCAGCCGGGCATCGCCGCCGAAACTGCTAATCTCGATGTCGACGCCGTGCTGCCTGAAGATGCCGGTGCGCGCGCCGACGTCGGCGGGCACGAAGGAGAAGGCGTCGCGTCCGGCCTTCCCCACGCGCAGCGTCTCGGCCGAGGCGGAGACGGCAACTGCCGATAAGATCGCGGAGACGACAAGTAACGCACCGGCTTTGCGGCGCGCGCATCCATTTGCTGCGAGCGGCCGCAGGCCGCGCCCGGTGATCGCGGCGATCATTCCGTCGCCCCTTGCTTCGCGTTTCCCAGAGTTGATCTTAGCGCATTCCTTGTGCGTTCGGTTGGTTCTTCCCAGAGTGCAGGCCCGTATCGGTTCTTGCTGCGGCCGGCTCTCGCCGTAAGTGGGGGAGGGGCGCCGGAACCGCTGCGCCCGGTCTTTGCTGCATTCTCATCACGCCGCTCCCACCGCGATCATGAGTTCGCCCGACGGCGCGACAGTGCAGGCGTCTCGCTCGAACAGGACCGTGGTGGTGCCGTGTTCCTGAATGAGCGCGGGGCCGGCGATCTCGCTGCCGGCGCCGAGCGTCTCGCGCTGATAGACCGGGCAGGGCAGCGCCTTGCGTGTGTCGCTGAAATACACCTCGCGCTCCCGGGACGGCTGCGCGCGTTCGCCCTTGGCGAAGCGTGGAAAGCTCAGCTTCGGGCGCTTGCCGATCATGGCGAGCCGGATATTGACCATCTCGACCGGCTCGTCGGGCGAATGGTGAGCGTAGCGATGCTCATAGAGCGCGTCGAACGCGGTCCGGATGCCGGCGCGGTCCGCGCGCTCGATCTGGCCCACGCTGACCGGCACCTGCAGCGTGAATTCCTGGCCGACATAACGCAGGTCGAGATGGATTTGACGCTCCGCGCCCGCTGCGTGGCGGAGGCTCGCGGTGGCTTCCGCGACCATCTCGTGATGGATCTTCGCCAGCGCGGCGAAGTCGACGGTGGCGAGATCGGAATAGAACGTGCGGATGAAATCATGTCGTTCGTCTGCCAGCAGCATCCCCAGCGCGGAGAAATGTGATGGGAACAGCGGCACCACGACCTTGGGAATGAAGAGCTCGCGCGCGATCGCAACCACGTGCAACGGCCCCGCTCCACCCGATGCCACGAGCGTGAAATCGCGGGGATCGTAGCCCTTCGCGACGGAGACTTCGCGCACGGCGAGCGACATCTTGGCGATGGCGATCTCGACGATGGCCTGCGCGGCGGCGACCGGGCGGAGCTTCAACGGATCGGCGATCGTCTCCTTGATGCCGCGGCGAGCGCCTTCGGCATCGAGCTTCATCTGTCCGCCGAGAAAATGGTCGGGATCGAGCCGTCCGAGCACCACGTTGGCGTCGGTGATGGTCGGCGCGCTGCCGCCGCCGCGATAGCAGATCGGGCCGGGATCGGCGCCGGCGCTTTGTGGCCCTACCTTCAGCGCGCCGACGTCGTCGAGCCAGGCGATCGAGCCGCCGCCCGCGCCGACCTCGACCACGTCGATCATCGGCAGCATCACCGGATGGCCGCTGGCATAGCCGCCGACATAGTAGCCCGGCGCCATGGTCGGCTCGCCGTCGCGCACTAGGCTCGCCTTGGCGGTGGTGCCGCCCATGTCGAAGGAAATGACGTTGGCGGAGCCGAGCGCCTGTCCGACCTGCGCCGAGGCGATGATGCCGCCGACCGGCCCGGACTCCATCATCGCCGCCGGCCGCTCGGTCGCGATCTCCGGCGTCATCACGCCGCCGTTCGATCGCATGATCGAGAGCGCGCCGCGAAACCCGATATTGCCCAGGCTCGCGTTCAGGCCCTTCACGTAGCCGCCCACCTTCGGACCGATATAGGCGTTCACCACCGTGGTCGACATCCGTTCGAACTCGCGGTACTCGCGCAGGATCTCGTGCGACAGCGACAGATAGGCGTCGGGCATGGCGGCGCGGATCATCTCGCCGGCGATGCGCTCGTGCGCGGGATTGATGTAGGAGTGCAGGAAACAGACCGCGACCGCCTCGACGCCCTCGGCGGCGAGCGCGCGGCAGGCCTGCGCAATGCCTTCGCGATCGAGCGGGCCGTGCACCTCGCCCGAGCTCAGCAGCCGCTCGTCGACTTCGCGCGTGAGATGCCGCGGCACCAGCGGCCGGTGGCGGTGAAACAGCAGGTTATACGCCTCCGGCCGGTTGCCGCGGCCGATGATGTACACGTCGCGCGTGCCGCGGGTGACGACCAGCCCGGTCTTGGCACCCTTGCGTTCGATCAGCGTATTGATGGCGATGGTCGAGCCGTGGATCAGCTCGTCGATCGCGGCGGCGACCAGCCCGCTCTTGCGGATGCAGTCGATGACGCCCTGCTCGAGCTGCGCGGGCGTGGTGAGGCTCTTGGCCTGCACGAACTGCCCGCTCGCTTGGTCGAACCCGATCAGATCGGTAAAGGTGCCGCCGATATCGATCGCAACAACAATCACGCTACCAAACCCCCCCGGCCTTCGGCGCCTTGCGCGCCGTTAGGACATGACGTGCGGATTGTGCGGGATTGCCGCATCGTGCCGACCATAGGCAGGCACCAGAAAATCAGCGATACTTGGCCAAAAGGCAAGGGACCTCAAGGAGACTGGCGGATGCGAACATGGCTTGCGGCTGTGGTGGTGAGTTGTCTGCCCGCGATGGCGGCCGCACAAGGGATGAGCTACCCGACCAAACCGGTGACGATCGTCGTACCGGCCGCGCCGGGCGGGGTCACCGACGCGCTCGGCCGCACGCTGGCGCAGCGCTTCACCGAAGCCTGGGGCCAGCAGGTGATCGTGGAGAACAAGCCCGGCGCCAACAACCAGATCGCGGCGGAATACGTCACCAAGGCCGCACCCGACGGCTATACGCTGCTGATCGGGCCGGAAGTGACGTTCGTGGTCAATCCCAGCCTCTACCCCAAGCTGTCCTATGATCCGGTCAAGGGATTCACCCCGATCTCGGGCCTGGTCACCATCAACCATGCGCTGATCGCCAATCCGGCGCTGCCGGTGCAGAGCGTCAAGGATCTGATCGCGCTCGCCAAGCAGAAGCCGGGCGAGATCAACTACGGGACCTTCGGCGTGGGGTCGAGCGGCCACCTCAACATGGAATTATTCCAGGCGCTTTCGGGAGCGAAGCTGCAGGCCGTCCACTACAAGGGCGCGACGCCGGCGCTGACCGACGTGGTCGCCGGGCACATCCAGATGATGTTCATCAGCGTGGGGAGCGCGGTGCCGCAATGGAAGTCGGACAAGGTCAAGCTCATCGCGGTGGGCGCCGGAAAGCGCATGGCGCTGCTGCCTGAGGCTCCCACCGTCGCGGAGAGCGGGTTGCCCGGCTACGAAGCGGTCTCCTGGTTCGGGCTGTTCGGGCCGCCGGGAATGCCGGCCGACATCGTGACCAAGATCAACGCCGAAGTGCGAAAGGTTTTCGCCGATCCCGATATCAAGAAGAACTTTCTCGAACGGCAGTATTTCGAATTGATCGCCGGCTCGCCGGAAGAGCTCACCAGCTACATCAAGGCCGACGAGCCGAAGTGGCGCAAGGTGATCCAGGACGCGAAGGTCAAGGGGGAGTGACCTGAGCGGGGCTCCGTCACCAAGGATTGTGCGGGCTTGGAATGTCGGGTCAGCTTCTGCTGAATCTGACCGCCGATTTTCGCTCTGTTGATGAAGCCGCCGTCGCAGATCGTGTGGATTCGTCTCTCTTCACAGATGCGCTTGAATTAGGCGCGCATGCCCCACGTCATGCGTCGCAGGATCTGGTTACGCTTGAAGATATGATGGCGGAGCGCACCGATGACGTGAATGAGCACCACTGCCGCGAGTAGATAGGCGAGGACCATATGTGATTCCTCGATCCACTGGCGCACCGGGCGATCAACCGTCGTCACGATCGTCGGAATGTTGATCCCGAACACATCCTTGGTCATCGGGACGCGGAATGTCGTTGCGACCATCCAGCCGGTCACTGAGACGATGAACATGAGGAGGTAGAGGGAAACGTGCCCGGCATGCGCGGCGGCCCGTTCCCACGGCTTGAGATCGGCGGGCAACTCCGGCACCGGATTGAGCCATCGCCACAACAGCCGCACGGTGATCAGCGCCAACAGATCATAGCCAAGCGCCGAATGCCCCGCGTAATTGGCGAGCCGATCGGGCCGCGGCGTCAGATGCGTCATCCACCAGCCATGTCCGAGCAGCAGCAGAATGATCGCGGCGCAAACCCAGTGCAGCGTCTTGGCGGGCCAGCCCCATGTCGTCGCGGTGTTGAATGTCATGCCCCGGTCTCGCGTTCCGCTGCAGGTTTGGAACAATTCTAAGCAAGTGTTGCTCTTGCGCAAGCATCAGCCATTTTTTTAGAGGCAATATGCGGTCACGCCTCTCGTATTGATGTATCTCAAATGCGCTTCGGTTTCCGGCACTTGCTGTTTGCGGTGATACTGCTCATCACGAGCGCGGTATCGGTGCATGCCGCGGATGAAATTCAAGTCTACAACGCCGCGATCGCCAAGGGAGGGGCAGTTGACGATTCAGCTGCATCTCAACAATGCCTTAGCTAAAGCCCCAGCAGTCGTCGCGCGTTGCCCCCGGCGATGGCGGCGATGGTCGAGGGGTCGAAATGTTCGACCGACGCGACGTGGCCGATTGGGTCGAAGTCGGCCATGTCGAACGGATAGTCCGTTCCCATGATGATGTGATCGGTCCCGAACTGGCGCACGAGCTCCGCAAGCTGGTGGGGCGTGAACACCACGGTGTCGAAATAGATCTTCTTGAGATAGCTGGTCGGCGGCTGCGGCAGGTCGCCGTGTGAATCCGAGCGTGCGCCCCAGGCGTGATCGATGCGGCCGGAATAGGCCGGAAGATAGCCGCCGCCGTGCACCGCGAGTATCTTCAGCCTGGGGTGCCGCTCCAGTACGCCGTCGAAGATCAGGTAGTGCAGGGCGATGGTGGTTTCGAGCGGATTGCCGATCACGTTGTTGAAATAGAACCGCGTGAACCGTTTGGCGTCGGTGAAACCGTTGGGATGGATGACGACGAGCGCGTCGAGCTCTTCGGCCTTCTGCCAGAACGGCGCGAAATCTGGCTCCGAAAGCTCTCGGCCCGCGACATTGGTCAGGATTTCCACGCCCTTCATGCCGAGCGACTTCACGCAGCGTTCGAGCTCGTTCGCCGCTTCCCCGCCATGGATGAGCGGGACGGTGCCGAGCGCGACAAAGCGGTCGGGCTTGCGGGAGACGTATTCCGCCAGCCCATCGTTCACCAAGCGCGAGGCCTGGACCGAGATGTCGAGCGGCACGGTGTAGAAGCACTGGTTCGGCGGCGGCATGACGAGCTGAAGGTCGATGCCCATGGTGTCGAGATCGGCGAGGCGCTCGTCGTAGCCGGTAATGCGCGCGCGGATATCCTCTTCCTGCTTCTGGCTCAGCGCCTTGGTTTCGGGCGAGGCGAAGTGCGCAAGCGCGATCGTCGACATGTCGAGGTGCGGTTTGACGTAGGCGGCGGCCTGCGGGATGGCGACATGGGAATGGATGTCGATGGTGGTGCTCTTCGGCCTGACCTCGCGTCCCGGCTTGCCGTGCTTGCGGGCCGCGGTCGCCTCGTACCTGCTCCATTGCGTCGCCATTTCCGCTTCGTTCCTTCTATCGCCTCGTGAATGGTCCGGGTGTCGCGTCTGCTGTCTGCGTTTCGGTCGCATGATCTTATCCGAAAAGTCTGCAACTTTTCGGGATCATGCTCTAGAACACGCCCAGGTGCTGGGAGACAATGGCATCGTCGAGCTTGATGCCGCTGGCGGGTCCGCGAAACACCACCCGGCCGGTATTGATGATGACGACATCGTCGGCGAGGTCGAGCGTCAGCTTGATATTCTGCTCGACCAGCACGATCGACTGTCCTTCGGCCTTGAGCTGCGCGATGGTGCGTCCGACCTCGGCCACCAACTGTGGTGCAAGCCCCTCGGACGGCTCGTCCATCAGCAGCACGCGGGGGTTGCCCATGAGCGCGCGCCCGATTGCGAGCATCTGCTGCTCGCCGCCGGACAGCGAGCCGGCGACCTGGGCGTGGCGCTCGGCGAGCCGGGGAAACGTCTGGAACACGCGGCCGATCGACCAGCCCGCGCCGTTGTCCTTCTTCTGCGACTGCGCCGCCACCATCAGGTTCTCGCGCACCGTGAGCGTGCGGAACATGCGCCGCCCCTGCGGGACCAGGCAGATGCCCTTGCGCGCGATCACGTCGGGCGCGAGACCGGCAACGGGGTCGCCGTACAGGCTGATCGAGCCACGCCGCGGCTTGAGAAAGCCCATGATCGTCGACATGCAGGTGCTCTTGCCGGCGCCGTTGCGTCCGAGCAGGCCGAGCAGCCGGCCCGGCTGCAGCGAGAACGACACGCCGTGCAGCACGTGGCTGTCGCCGTAATAGGTATCGATGTCCGAGATCGTGAGCGCCTCAGTCGCCAAGATACACCTCCCGGGTGCGCGGATCCGCGACCACCTCGGCGCGCGTACCCTCGACGATGACCTCGCCGTAATGCAGCACGGTGATGCGCTCGGCAAAGCCCAGCGCCGTGTCCATGTCGTGCTCGATCATCACGATGGTCACGTCGCGCGGGATGGTGCCGAGCAGGGTGCGAACGGTCTGGCGCTCGCCCTGGGAGAGCCCGGCGAGCGGTTCATCGAGCAGGAGCAGCTTCGGCTTCTGCGCCAGCGCCATGGCCAGTTCGAGCCGGCGCCGCTCGCCGTAGGAGGTCTCGACCACGATGCGTTCGGCACTGTCGCCTAGTCCGACGCGCTCCAGCGCTTCGTGGGCGTTCTTGTAGAGATCGCGGTTGCCGGTCAGGATCGACCACGGGTTCCAGCGCCGCCGGTCGAGCCCGAGCAGCGCCAGCACCACGTTGTGGATGAGCCGCTCGCGCGGAAACAGCGTGAGAATCTGATAGGTGCGCGCCAAGCCGAGGTGTACGCGCCGCTGGGTCGGCATCCCCCGCAGCTCCTGGCCGAACAGCCGGATCGAACCGGCATCGGCGGCGAGATCGCCGGTGATCAGGTTGAACAGCGTGGTCTTGCCGGCGCCGTTCGGGCCGATGATCAGGCGCCGCTCGCCCGGCATGACCGACAGCGACACGTCCCTGGTGGCGGGCAGTCCGCCGAAGCGCTTCTTGAGATGCGAGACTTCGAGCGCGGGGAACGTCATGGCGCGGGCTCCGAGGCGGTGTCGCGCGCCAACGAGCCCGCTTCAGGGCGAGTGTCACCAGCGCGGTCACGCGCGTCTTCCGACGCGCCATGCGCGCGCATCGCAGCCGGGCTGCTCGCCGCCTTTGGCGTCTTGCCCCGGATTTCGCAATCGCCGCCACAGCTGCGCGCAGCCGGGGACCAACCCGTAGGGCATGAACATGATCACGACCACGAAGATCAGGCCGAGCAGCGTGTTCCAACGCTCGACATAGGTCGAGATCACGTTCTTCACCAGCGTGATGATGGCGGCGCCGACGATCGGGCCGGTGAGCGTGCTGGCGCCGCCGAGGATCGCCATCAGCAGGATCTCGGCTGACTGTTGCAGCGAGATCGCATGCGGGCTGAGGAACAGATTGTAATAGACGTAGAGGACGCCCGCGATCGACGCCCAGAACCCGGCCATGACGAACGTGAGCCATTGGATCAGCCAGACATTGTAACCGAGCATGCGCATGCGCCGTGGCTGGTCGCGCGCCCCCATCAGGCTCGCGCCGAACGGGGAGCGCGAGAACCGCCAGATGCAGAACAGGGCGACGACAAAGACGGCGAGCGTGAAATAATAGAAACTAGGTGCGTCGCGGAGGTCGAAACCGAACGGCATCGGCCGTGCAGGGTAGCGGATGCCGTTGTCGCCGCCGGTGAGGTCGTTGGCCCGATAGGCGATGCCCCAGACGATCTGGCCGAGCGCGAGCGTGATCATGATGAAGCCGAGACCCGGCGCGCGCAGCGACAGCAGCCCGAAGAACGCCGCCGCCGCGGTCGACACCGCGATCGCGAAGATCGCCGACGTTAGGTGGTCGTAACCCGCGGTGACGGCGAGGATGCAGGCGTAGCCGGCGATGCCGAGGTAGCCGGCGTGACCGAGCGAGACCATGCCGCCATAGCCGAGCATCATGTTGATCGACAGCGCAAACAGCGCATAGATCAGCACCTGGGTCGCCATGTTGACATAGAATTCGTTGCCGATGATCCACGGCAGGACCAAGAGCGCCAGCGCGCAGACGACAAGCGCGGCGACGGTGCGCAGCGTCATATCTGCATCCGCCCGAACAATCCCTGCGGCAGGAACACGAGCACCAGCACCATCGGCAGGAAGAGCACGAAATAGGCGAGATCGGGCACCAGCGCGATGCCGAAATTATAGATGAAGCCGACGATGAAGCTGCCGACGAAGGCGCCGAGCAGGCTTCCCGCGCCCCCCAGGATCACGACGATCAGCGCCAGCGGAAGCATGTCGTTGTCGAGGCCGGGATAGGCGTTGAGGATCGGCCCGCCCAGGACGCCGCCGATCCCCGCGAGCGTGGCCCCGAGCAGGAAGACGGTGGTGAACAGCCGCGACACCGGGATGCCGACGCCGCGCGCCATCTCCATGTCGTCGACTCCTGCGCGGATCATCGCCCCCAGCCGGGTGCGCTCCATCAAGAGGTAGAGCGCCAGCGCGGCGACGAGCGCGATCGCCAGCACGACCAGCCGGTAGGTCGGAAAGGCGAAGCCCCAGACGCGTAGCGGTGGGCGCAGCGCCTGCGGCGCAGCCAGCGGCATCGGATCGCCGGTCCAGACCAGCAGGCAGATGTCGGCGATGATGAAGGAGACGCCGAGCGTGACCAACACCTGGCCCTGCTCGTTGCCGGCGAGCCGGCGAAGGATGAACCGCTCCATCAGGATGCCGAGCAGCCCGACCCCAAGCCCGCCGGCGATCGCTGCCAGCCAGAAGTGCAGGTTGAGCCGCAGCAGGGTGTAGCCGAAATACGCCCCGAGCATGAAGAACGCGCCGTGCGCCAGGTTCGGTATCCGCATCAGGCCGAAGATCAGCGAGAAGCCCGACGACAACAGGAACAGCAGGCCGCCGAAGGCCACGCTGTTCAGCGTCTGGATGATCCAGAACTGCCACTGCATCGGTCAATCGCTCTCGGGAGGGGTCTCAAGGACGGTCATTGTACCGGGACGACCAGCGAATAGCGACCATCGGCCGCCGGACACGCGGCTTCCGGCAGGCCGAGTTCGCGGCGGACGATGTTGGTTCCAAGCACGAGCGCAACCATCTTGTAGAACGCGTGGCGTCGGCTCATGCCTTCGCGACCCATTCCGCAGTCGGTGCAGATGACGAGACGCTCGGGGGGGATGAACTTCAAGGCGCGGCGGATGTGGTCGGCCACCTCTTCGGGCCGTTCGACCTGCAGGGTATGATGGTCGATGACGCCGATCGCGATCTTCTTGTCAACGATGCCTTTGCCGATGACTTCGAGATCGATGCCGCCGGAGCTGCAGGATTCGAAGGTAATCACGTCGGCTTCGCATCGGTTGAAATATTCGATCGCCGGCTTGTAGCTCTGAATATCGGCGAACATGCGCTGCTGCGAAGGATTGCCCCAGCAGCTGTGGCACCAGACCTCGGTCTTGTCGCGCAAGCCTTTCACGGTGTTGTTGTAGACTTCCACCATGAAGTCTGGGTTGATCACCTCGTTGACGAAGCCGCGTGCCGCCAGCAAGTGGATTTGCGGCTCCTCGATCTGGATCACGGGGCAACCAGCATCCGCGAGCTCGTGCAATTCCGCACGCAGCGCGTCGCTGATGGCGAGAATGCGGCTGCGGACGTCCTTGTAGTAATGATCCGCGCACAGCAAGCCGATGATCTCCGCGGTGATCGTGCCGAACTTGACCGGCTTCGCGGTCAGCCGCTGCGCGGTGCGCCACAATGCGGCGTACTGCAGGTCGCCGCGCTCGACCGGGCCGATGATCGGGGGCAGCAGGCGTGATTCGAGATAGTCATGAAGAATGTGTCCCGCCGGAAACCAGACCAGGCTTTTGCCCGGACTCGACGGAACCGGACGGGGATTGTGGCGGTCGAATCCCTGCATGTGGGACGGCGGATAGGTCGTCCAGCTCTGGCCGCCAACGTCGGTGTCGAAGCGACAGTCGCCGTCGGTCAGGATATCGAGACCGGCAAGCTGCTGTTCGAGCAGGTAGACGCCGAGCGCGTCGACGTACTGCTCGCGGTATCTGGCATTGACCATGGCCGCGAGGAAGCTCCGCGAGCCGAGGTTTTCGGTATACCAGCTCGGCCGCGGCAGCGAACCGACGATCGCGGTCGGCAGTTTGATGTCGGCAGTCGCGCGAAGCATTCTCGTTCCACCGTCCCCAGTTGGTGTCCCGGTTTCGACGTTCGTACCCCTTGCTGCACGCCCGCGTACAAAAGGTCGGAACCACAGGGACTAGCGACTCTCTGATTCTCGTTCGCGTGTGGTTGGATTTGTACCTGCTCGCAGGAATGTCGGATCCGCCCACGCGGTGTGACCGTCTCGCCCGGTCACGCGCCGGACTGCGCCGCCGTCGCCCCGCGCCGCTTGCGCCTCCCGGCGCGGGCGATCGGTGTCCCTTATGGCCGAAGCATGATCCTTTCAGAAACGGTATCCACGTTTCGGGATCATGCTCTATGGCTCGAGATTTCGTGCCGGCGGGTAGTCGCGTGAATAGACCGGGTTCTTGAGGAATTCGTCTTGCTTGTAAGTCCAGAACTGGCTGACATCCGGATAGGTCTTGATCACGGCGTTGACGTACTTGCCGTCCTTCTTCTCGACCTTGCGGATATAGATGTTGCCGACCACGTTCCCGAGCTCGTCGAAGCGCACCGGCCCGCGCAAGGTATTGGGCACTTTCGCCTCCCGCAGCGCCTTCATGAAGGCGTCCTTGTCCTCGACCTTGCCGTTGATCGTCTTGAGGGCGTGCTCGAGCACCTCGGCGGAGACATAGGTCTCGGCCGCGTACACACCGGGGTCGGTCTTGTAGTCCCGCCTGATGGCCTCGACGAACTTCTTGTTGATGGGGAAATCGAGCTCGGCCGAATACCAGTTGCCGGTCATAGCGCCGAGCGCATCGTCGCCCATCTGTTGCAGCAGCGACTCATCGACTGGCGTGAAGCCGCCAAGGATTTGCACCTTGTTGCCGTATTCCCTGAGCTGACGGATGAACTTGAAGCCGTTCGAGCCGGCATGTCCTGTATACACCGCATCGAGATTGGGCTTGAGCTGTGAGATGTAGCTGCCGTAATCCGGCGCATTGAGCGGGGTAAACAGCTTCTGCACCACCTTGCCGCCGTTATCCTCGAACACGCGCTGGAACCCGGCCACGTTCTCGTGGCCGAACGCGAAGTCGTCGGCGATCACCGCGGCGCGCTTGTAGCCGAGGTCTTTCGCCGCGTATTCGCCGAGCGGATGGCTCGGTTGCGCCGAGGTGCAGCTCGCGCGCACGAACCACGGATTGGGCTTGCGCTGGGTCATGTCCTCCGCGCCGGCAACCGACAGAATCGGCGTGCGCGATGAGCGGACGTAGTCATCGATCGCCAGGGCCTCGAAGGCGGCGAGCGGCCCGATCAGGACCGCGACGTTCAGGCGTTCCACCAGCTCCTGCGTCTTGGTGCGGGCCTGGGCTGGATTGCCGGCGGTGTCGGCGGTGTGCAGCTCGACCGGCCGGCCCGCCAGCATATTGTTGCGTTCCTTGAAGAACACCGTGAGGCCCTGCTCCATCTGCAGGCCGCCGGAGGCGAGCGGGCCGGTCTTGACGGTCAGGAATCCGACCCGGATCGGCGCTGCTTGCGCCGGGGCGGCGGGCACCTTGAGCACCTGCGAGGCGACGCCCGCGGCGAGCGCTCCCTTGATGACGGTACGACGATCGACAGTCATGGCATTCTCCCTCTCGAAGGATTGTTCTTGATCAGACGGCTTGGCTTGGCGCGCGGGCAAGGCGCCGCCGATCGGCTTGCGCCTCACGGCTCGATATTCTTGCTGCCCGGCCAAGTCTCGCGATTGTAGACGGGGTGCTTGAGGAATTCCTCGGGGTCGTAGGTCCAAAACTGGCTGACATCGGGATAGATCTTCGCCACGGCATTCACGTAGCGGCCGCCTTTCTTCTCGACCCGGCGGATGTAGACGTTGCCGATCACGTTGCCGTACTTGTCGAACCGCACCGGGCCGCGCGCGGTATCCCCGACCTTGTTTTCGCGCAGCGCCTTGATCAGCGCGTGCTTGTCTTCGATCCGGGCGTCGATCGTCTTGAGCGCGGCCTCCAGCACCGCGCCGTTGGTATAGGTCGACGAGGCGTACATGCCGGGGTCGACCTTGTAATCGCGCTGCATGCCGTCAACGAACTTCTTGTTGGTCGGCGTGTCGATCTGCGCGGAATAGAAGCAGGTCGAGTAACAGCCCAGTCCGTCATCACCCATCTGCTGCAGCAGCGATTCGTCGATGGCGGTCATGCCCCCGAGGATCGGGAGCTTGCCGCCATACTCCCGATATTGCTTCAAGAACTTGAAGCCGTTCGAGCCGGCGAACCCGATGAACAGGCAATCGATATTCGATTTGATCTGAGCAATGTAGCTGCCGTAGTCGGGCGCGTTGAGCGGCGGCCACAGCTTCTGTACCACCTTGCCGCCGGCGTCCTCGAAGGCGCGCTGGAAGCCGGCATTGAGCTCGTGGCCATAGGCAAGATCGTCGGCGATCATGGCGGCGCGCTTGTAGCCGAGTTCCTTCGCGGCATAGTCGCCCATCGGATAGCTGCACTGCGCCGAGGACGACGTGGCGCGGCAGAACCAGGGATTGGCCTTGCGCTGGGTCATGTCTTCGGCGGCCGCGACGCTGAGCGTGGGCACCTGCTTGTCGCGGATGTAGTCGTCGATGGCGAGCGCTTCCGCCGTCGCCAGCGGGCCGATCAGGCAGGCGATGTTCTCCTTCTCGACGAACTCCTGCATCTTGGTGCGCGCCACCGCCGGTGCGCCGCCGGAATCTCCGGTAAAGAGCTGCACCGGCCGGCCGGCCAGCACATTGTTGCGCTCCTTGAGATAAAGCGTGAGGCCCTGCTCCATCTGGATGCCGCCGGATGCGAGTGGACCGGTCTTCACGATGAGAAAACCGATCTTCATCGGTGCGCCCTGGGCGCGCAGGATCGCCGGCGCGGCAACGAGGGCGCTGGCCCCGAGCATGCCGGTCAGGACGGTTCGGCGATGGACGTTCATGCGTTGACTTCCTCCCTTGGTCCGGCCCGTGGGATGAGTTTCTCCCATCACTCTTCTGCGCATGGCCGAGCATCATCTTTGCATATCGCGCCAAACTTGTCCCGCGACTCCGGCGCCGCCGCCGTGCCGTAGGTGATTAATTTACCGTAAGAATTACCCCTTCTTCGGAGGGATGACTGGGAGCAGCAGGTAGGGCTGTTTGTCGCGGCCGAAATGCAGGCTGGTGGTCCCGGCAAACACGTCGGCGGGCCGGTCGCGCGGATCGTCGTGCAGGAACGGCCCGCAGCCCGTCAGCTCGTTCTTGAAGTTCGAGAGCTTGCCCCCGCTCGGGCCGCCGTAGACGTAATCCTTGCCGCGGATGGTCAGGCCGATGCGGCAACCCGCCGGGACCACGATCGAGGTCGGCCAGATCTCGATATCGAGCTCGACCACGTCGCCCTTCCGGAGCGGCTGCTCCTTGTCGTGGCTATGGTAGGGCCGGTAGGGGGTGGAGAGCTTCTTGTCGAGCTTGCGATGCGACGCCCGCAGCCAACCCTGGCCGATCGGGGTGTGCGGATCGATGGCGCCCTGGAACACCACCTCCTTGAGGTCGCCGGTGAACACGCGCAGCACGGCGAACAGGTCGGCATCATTCGTGGACGACGAAACGAACAGTTTGAGCGCCGACGGCCCGGTGATCTCGGTGTACTTTTCCAGCGGCTCGGTGAGGAACGTGACACCGTCGCCCATGGCTTCGAATGTTTTCACCGCCTTTGCCGCCGCGCGTTTGCTCGTGAGTGCGCCGCTTGCAGGGTCGAGATAGAGCTTCGTCCATTTGGTGCGCTTGAGCGGCCATTCGTTCTCGGCGCGCTCCACGAATTTTTCGCCGGGATGGCGAACCTGCAGCTGGACTTTCGGCTGCTTGTCCCAGCCGTTCTTCTTGCCGTGAAGAAAATAATCGAAGAACCGCAGCTGCAACTCGCGCCCGTAGTCGGTGTAGAAATGCGTCCAGTGCTCGATGCCGTGTACTTCGAGCCACTTGTCCTTGGCGGCCGCCCGTACGAAGCCTTCGAAATTGCCGCGCGGATGCAAGGGCTGGCCGCCCCAGTTGGCGGTCGAGAGCAACGGCGTCTTGACCTTCGACCAGACCGGCGAGCGCGCCCGGTGGTAGTCGTCGTCGAGCGGATGGGCGCGGATGTCGTCGCCGAAGGCGCTGCGATTCCTGGCGAGTTCGGCCTCGGACAGGCTTTCGGGCCCGCAGACGAGCTCACCATGGACGCGTGAACGCTTGCCGCGCTCGCCCGCGCCGTATTGCACGGTCTTGACCTGCATGTCGTACCAGTTTTCCCAGAACGTGCAGACGATGCCGCCGTGATGGGTCATGTCGCGGTACCAGTCGGCGGCCCCCTCCCAGATACACATGGCGGCAAGGTGCGGCGGCTGCAGCGTCGCCACGTGCCACTGGTTGATGCCGTAATAGGAGATGCCGTTGAGCCCCACCTTGCCGTTTGACCACGGCTGCACGCCGGCCCATTCGATGCAATCGTGGAAGTCCTTGGTCTCGCGCGGCGAGAAATGATCGATGATGCCTGGCGAGCAACCGCAGCCGCGGGAATCCACACGGACGCAGGCGTAATCGTGCGGCACCCATTTCTCCGGATCGACCACTTCCCAGCTCTGGTAGAGGTTGCTGGACCCGGCGGTGACGTCGGGGTGTTTCTCCGCCATGCGCTGCCACGCGCTCGGATAGCCGTCCTGGAAAGCGAGGCCTTTCGCGTAAGGGCCGTAGCTCAGGATCACGGGGTAGCGGCCTTCCTTTACCGGCCGAAAGACGTCGGCACGCAGCACGAGGCCATCGTCCATCTCGATCGGGACGTCCCAGTCGATGCGCATGCCGTCGCGCACTTCGCTGCGATGCCGATGGGTCTTGCCTGCCGGTGCCTTGGTGCGCGCATCCTCGACCGAAGTCATTGCCGTCCTCCCGTATCAACCGTCTCTTGGCTGTCATGCCCCGCCCGGGCGGGGCAACGACGCGGTTACGTTTTTTCGTGCAGCAATATAGTATGCTAGTGCGGCCGATTTGAAGTTCCTATCATTGTGGCCGCAGGCTCGGTCAGGAGCTTCAAATCCAACGACCGCACTAGAATCATAAAGTTTACCAAGGGGGGAAGCCCGTGAAACTGTTTTCGTTCTGGCGTTCGCTCGCGACCTATCGGGTACGCATCGCGCTCAACCTCAAGGGTATCGTCCCGGACGAGATCGTCGACATCGACTTGATCAAAGGCAAGCAGCGCGAGGACGCATTCCGCTACGTCAATCCGCAGATGGTGCTGCCGGCGCTGGTCGACGGCGACGGCCCGGTGCTGTTCCAGTCGCTGGCGATCATGGAATATCTCGACGAGACCCATCCGCAGCCGCCGCTGCTGCCGAAGGAGCCGCGGGCGCGCGCTCGCGTGCGCGGCCTGGCGCAGATCGTCGCTTGCGATTCCCATCCGCTGCTGGTGCCGCGCGTGCGCGAATATCTCGAGCACGAGCTCAAGCTAGACGAGGCCGCGCGGCTGAAATGGATCCAGAACTGGATCGGCGCGGCGGTAAAGGCGTTGGAAACCAATCTCGCCGGCTCCAAGGAGACCGGCCGTTATTGCCAGGGCGACGCCATCACCATCGCCGACATCTGTCTGGCGAGCCAGGCCGCGGGCGCAAACTTCTATAAATACGATCTCACGCCGTTTCCGACCGTACGCCGGATCGTCGACGCGTGCATGCAGAACGACGCCTTTGCGCGCGCGCATCCCATGCGCCAGCCCGGCGCGCCGCAGGCGGCCTGATCGGGGCGTCGGGCCCGGCCTTGTGCCGGGCCTCTACGCCTTTATAACCCAACGCGCGCGTCACCCGGTGGCCCGCCCAAGCCGGCCACCCTCAAAGATCATTGGCAGAGCGATCTCATGAAACTTGCAACTTTCAAGGCGAACGGCCGCACCAGCTATGGCGCGGTCACCGACGGCGGCATCATCGATCTCGGCCGTAAGCTCGCGAAATATCCGACGCTGCTCGACCTGCTGCGCGCGCAGGCGATCGCGGAAGCTGGTGCGGCGGCGAAGGGGCCGGCAGACTACCAGGTCAAGGACGTGGAGATGCTGCCGCCGATACCCACGCCCGACAAGAACATCTGCGTCGGCATCAACTATCCCGAGCGCAGCGCCGAGTACAAGGATGGTCGGGAGGCGCCGAAATATCCCAACCTGTTCTGCCGTTTTCCGACCTCGCTGGTGGGGGCCGACCAGGCGATCGTGCGGCCGAAGGTGTCCGACAAGTTCGATTACGAGGGCGAGATCGTGCTCGTGATCGGCAAGGAAGGCCGTCACGTTCCGCGCGAAAGCGCGTTGTCGATGATCGGCGGTTTCACGCTCGGCAACGAAGGCAGCGTGCGCGACTGGCTGCGACACGGCAGCCTGAACGTCACGCAAGGCAAGAATTTCGACAAGTCCGGCAGTGTCGGTCCGTGGATGGTCACCGCCGACGAGCTCGATCCGGCAAAGCCGCTGCGCGTGATGACACGCGTGAACGGCGAGGTCCGGCAGGACGACACCACCGACCGCCTGACCTGGGGCTTCGCCTGGCTGATCAACTACATCAGCACGTTCGCGACGCTCAAGCCGGGCGATCTGATCTGGACCGGAACGCCGACCGGCGCCGGCGTTCACCGCAATCCGCCCGTATGGCTCAAGCCCGGCGACGTGGTCGAGGTCGAATTGCCGCAGATCGGCGTGCTGCGGAACAAGGTCGCGGACGAGACGTAAGCGCATCCATAAACAAAACGGCCGGAGCGTGGGGCGCTCCGGCCGTAAGCTTGCGGCGCGATGGCGCGCGGCTCAGTGCACCAGCTCGGTCACCTTGCCGTCCTTCGAGCGGCCCTGCGCATAGTATTGGCCGATATTGCGCATGAGCGCCGCGTCCGACACCGAGTAGATCACCGCGTCGGTCTTGCCGGTATTGATGTGGCGCCGCCACAGGAAGTTCGGCACGACGAACAGGTCGTTGTGACTCCACTCGAAGCGTTTGCCGCCAACCTCGGTCGCGCCGGTGCCTTCGATCACCACATAATATGTACCGGCGGTTTCGCGCTTGAGCTCGGTCTCCTCGCCCGGGCGCAGCAGCTGGGCGGAATAGTTCAGGGTCTTGAACACCGGCTCGCCGGTGACGGGGTTGACGAAGTCGACCTTGATGCCCTCGTGCGGATCGCCTTTTTCCTTGCGCAGGCTCTGCAGCGTCTCGAGCACGTCCGCGCCGCGGTAGTGGAACAGCGGCGCAGGCGCGTGACCGACGCCGCGCTGGTGATTGACGAAGGCCGGCTTGATGCCGCCTTGGCCGTAGAGCTTGCGCGAATAGCCTTCGCTGAGGGTGACGGCCTGCACATGCGCGTTGCCCTGGGCGCCCGGCATGTCGTGATCGACCCAGGCGGCGTCGAGGAACTCCATCAGCGGCCAGTCCAGCGTGTCGATCCAGATCACCGGCTCGCTGTCATCGTTGCCGTGATCGTGCCACGTGCCGTTCGGCGTCAGGATGAGATCGCCGCGTGACGCGGAGCAGCGCTCGCCTTCGACCACCGTATAGCCGCCCTTGTCCGAGAGAATGGTGCGGCTGGCATTGGGTGAGTGCAGATGCACCGGCGCGACGTCGCCGGGATTGTAGATCGAGATCGCGCAACGGATGGTGTTGGTGACCTGCAGCCGTCCGTTCAGGCCCGGGTTGAGCAACAGGATGCTCTGCCGATCGGCGAATTCGATCGGTGAAACGTCGGCCTTGCGAGCGATCTCGGAAATCTGGTGGAGATACGGACTGAATTCCTTCCAGCGCCAGAGATAGGGAGCGGTCTTCATCTGGCCGGCGGCGACGCGGCCGGACGCGAGCTGTCCGCTGCCCTCGCCGCTGGTCTCGCTGAACCAGGGTCGCTGGGCCGGCGCATTCGCCTGCGTGCGCACCCACACATTATGCTTGCCGGCTTCGGCGTTGATCGCCTCCATCAGTTCGCGGGCCTTGCTGGAGAGTGCCGGATGGGCGGGTTTGGGCGTGGCTTTGGCTGCGGCGGCGGTCATGACGTTCTCTCCTGCGATGTCGAAGCGATCGTTCGGCGTTTTCCTCGGATGGCAGCCGGCTGGGCGGCGCCTGATCCGGAGACGGCCGTTGCCCTACCGTATAGCCCCTGGCGGAAGCTTTGCAATTGGCGCAACGGCATGCCGGGACTGCGCCGCTCTCATTTGGCGGCCAGGAATTGCTCGATGGTGCGGGTGAAACCGTCGGGCTGGTCCATGTTGGAGATATGCCCGGCGCCGGGAAATTCGACGTAGCGCGAGCCCGGCAATGCCGTGCTGAGCTTGCGCATGGCGACCGGCGTGACGCCGTCCTTCTCGCCGGCCATGAACAGGACCGGCCGCTTCACCGTTGTGACCGCCGAGGCGTAATCGTGATCGGCCAGGGCCGCGGCGCAGCCGATGAAACCGTTCACCGGCGTGTTGCGGATCATCCGGCGGACCTTGTCGAGGTGCGGCGGGTTGGCCTTGAGCACGTCCGGCGGAAACCAGCGTCCGATCGTGGGCTCGACCAGCGCCTCCATGCCTTGCTTCTCGGCAACCACGATGCGCTCCTCCCATTGCTGCGCGCTCGCGGATGTCGACTGGCACGGCGTATCGCAGACGATGACCCGGTCGAGCCGGTCGGGATGCTTCTGCGCCAGGCCGAGCGCGGTCGCGCCGCCCATGGACAGGCCGGCGAAATGCGCCTTCTTGATTGCGAGCGCGTCCATCAGCGCGATCACGTCGGCCAGCAGCAGGTCGAAGCTGTAGCGCCCGGCGGTTGCCTCGGTGCCGCCATGCCCACGCTGGTCGTAGCGCAGCACGCGATACGCGTGCTTGAGCTCGCGCGCCTGGTCGTCCCACATCGTCAGATTGGTCGCGAGCGAATTGCTGAAGATGAGCCAGGGCGCAGCCTCGGGCCCGTCCACCTGGTAGTTCATCGCTATGCCGTTGGCCTTGACCTTCATTGCGTCAGATCTCCTCAGCTCGCGCGCTGCTTGGCGGTGGATGCCGCTTGCTTGCCCAGGAAGTCGTTGAGCAGCGCGAGCAGCGGACCGGCCGCCTGCGCCGGCATCATGTGCACGGCGTCGATCAGCTCGAAGCGCGCATCGGGGATCGTCTGCGCGAACTGCTCGCTGGCGGCGGGCGGCCGGACCTTGTCGAAACGGCCGGCCACCACCATGGTTGGCCGCCGGATCTCCTTGGCCAGATGCGTCACGTTGGGCCGCGCGATCGCCCGGTTCATGGAGGCGAAGCAGACCGGATCGTGCGCAAGATAGCGCCCGCGATAGGTCGCGTAGGCCGCGCGGTCGCCGATGTCGGGCGGCCACGAGTTGTCGAGCGTCGTCGGAATGGCCTTGCGCAGGCCCTCGCGCTCGGCGAGACCGGCGCGCTGCTCGAGCGCAGCCACGCGGGTCGGATCGGCGCCGGTGAACGGATTGCAGAACACGAAACTCGCAACGCGATCGGGATATTTGGTCATGTAGATGAGCGACTGCATCGTGGCGGCGGCGACCGTAACGAAATGGTAGGGCGGCGGGAGCCCGCTTTCCTGCAGCACGGCCTCGAGATCTTCCTCCAGGATTTCCGTGGTGATCGGCTCGCGCACCTTTTCGGACAGTCCCGAGCCGCGCTGGTCGTAGCGCAGCGTGCGGAAGCGCTCGCTCAGGGCGGGAAAGATGCCGTCCCAGCTGTCGAGCGTGCCGCCCATCTCGTGCAGCAGCACGACCGATGGCCCCTTGCCGCCAAGCTCGAAGTGAATGCTGATGCCGTTGGCGTCCATCCAGGGCACGGTTTGCCTCCTTGGTTGCGCGGCATAGAGACATGGATGCCTGCAAACTTCAACATGGCGGCCGCTACCGCCCAGACCCGGCTGTCATCGCCCGCGCCGGCGCGATGCAGTGGTCACTGAACCAGACGTGATGCACAATCGTGCACGCAAATATGTTCCGGCTGCCCGGCTTCACGGGCATGACAACCGTTGATTGGGATCTCGGATGGTATCGCCGCGCAGGATCGACGTTCATTTCCACCTCATTCCGCCATTCTACAGTGAGGCGGTCTATGCGGCGGGCAGGGGCCCCGCCATCGGCAAGTACCCGGACTGGACCCCGCAACTTGCACTGGACCTGATGGATGCCTGCGGCATCGAGGTCGCGCTCACCTCGCTGGCGCAGCCCGGCGTCGGCTTCTGCAGCGAGGCCGAGGCGCAGGCGCTGGCGCGGCGCTGCAACGACTACGCGGCTGAGCTCGCGGTGCGCTGGCCCCGGCGCTTCGGCGCATTCGCCACCGTCTCGATGGGAACCGTGCAAGGCGCCCTCGACGAGATCGCATATGCGTTCGACGTGCTGAAGCTCGACGGCGTCTCGCTGTTTGCGAGCTACGGTGAGAATTTTCTCGGCGATCCACGCTTCGATCCCGTGCTGGCGATGCTGAACGAGCGCGGCGCGGTCGTGTTCGTCCATCCCGGTCTGCACCCATCGAGCAAGGATCTCGCGCTGCCCTGGCCGGCCTTCATGATGGAATATCTGTTCGACACCACGCGCGCGGTGGTGAACCTGATATTTTCGAGGGCGATCGAGCGCTTTCCGCGCGTGCAATTCATTCTGCCCCATGCCGGCGGGCTGGTGCCCTATTTCGCATGGCGGCTTTCGGTCTCCCCGATGATCGACAAGCGGCTGCCGCAGCTGTCGCGCGAGCAGGTCTTCGCCGGGCTGCGGCACTTCTGGTACGACAACGCGCTCTCGCCCGGGGAGCAGACCTTCGGTTCGCTCGATCACGTCGCCGCGCCGGAGCGGGTGGTGTTCGGAACCGATTTTCCGTTCGCCAATCCGCGCGTGATCGCCGAGATGATCAAGACCCACGAATCCGGATTTCTCTCCGACGCGCGCCGCGCCGAGATCGACCGCGCCAATGCGCTCGCGCTGTTTCCGAAATATGGGTGAGACGCGCTCTACGCGGGCTTGGCCATCGACTCGACCAGCGGCGCCACGTCGCCGATCTTCTCCACCGACCACACCTGCTCCATCAGCTCCTTCGCCCGCGCCGGACCGAACACCGGTCCTACGAGATCCAGGAACTTCGCCTGCAGCCCGGTGTCGTCGAGCGGCACGATGCGCGAGCCGAGCGCTTCGTCGGCCTGACGGGTGAAGCTGCCGCGCGCGGTCGTGACCGTCACCCGCGCCGGTCGCAGTTGCGGATAGAGCCGGTCGATGTCGGGCGGCGCCGTCACCGTGAGCTTGCGGGCGATCGCGGCGAAGGCCGGATCGCCTCGCATCTGCTCGGTGAAGTGCTCGACCTTGATGGCGCGGAATCGCACCGCGAGTCCGATCAGGTAGGCGAAGCTGAGCTGCGCGCTGGCGAAATCATCCCAGCCGGTCTCGGCGTGCTCGGCGGCGATGCGATAGGTGGCGACGTCGACGCGCTGCACCTCCTCGGTCGCGATGCCCTCATCGTTGAGCAGGCCGATCAGCGCCTCGACCGCGGGCTGGATGTGCCGGCAGCACGGATAGGGCTTGATGTAGCAGTCGGTGATGCCGAACGGTACGGTGGGCGGGAGTACGATGGCACGGGCTTTATCGGCGCGGCCGAAGGCGAAAGCCTGCATGAAGCCGTCGCGCGCCTCGATCACATCGGGCGGGCCTTCGACCCCTTGCTCTGCCAGCAGCGCGGCCTGCAGGCCTTCGCGCGAGGCGTGGCCGGCGTGCAGACGCTTGATGTCCGCGCCGCCGTTGACGAACGCGAACAGTCCGGCCGCGCTCGAGGCGGCGATCCCGAGTGCGTTGGCAAGTTGCCCGACCGAGAGCCGGCGCAGCTTGCCGGCCGCCATGACCGAACCAAACACGCCGACCGCGGCCGCCGGATGGAATCCGCGCTGGCGCAGGTCGGGATGGCACGCGCGCCCGATCGCGATCTCGGCCTCGTAGCCGGCGACCAGCGCCTCGATCAGCGCCGCGCCGGTGATCCGCCGGTCGTAGCCGAGCGCGAGCACCGCCGGCACCACCACACAGCCCGGATGCACCGAGCCCTGGCGGAAGCCGTCATCGAGCTCGATGCCGTGCGCCGCGGTGCCGCCGAGGAAGGCGGCATCGATCAGATCGGCCCGCCGCGCGCGGCCGGGCACCGGGATGCGGCCGGCCGGCCGCACCGCCGCCAGCACGGCCTCGGCGCGGGTCGCGACCTCGCCGCCCGCACCGGCGATCATGACGCCCACGGTGTCGAGCAGATGCCGCCGCGCGTAATGGCGCACCTCGTCGGTGAGCGCGGCATGGCGGAGCTCGTTGACGAACTCGACGATGGCCTCGGTCGCACCGACGGCGGGATGAAGCGTTTGCAGGGCTTCGGCGTGGGACATGCGTGTCTCCGGATGGCTCACTGACGGGACATTACACCATAAGCGTCACACCATAAGCCGCACCAGGGCATCGACAGCGACGACGCCTTCGCCCGCGGGCCGCACGATCAGCGGATTGATCTCCGCCTCGGCGACGACAGCGTCCTCCGCCAGCCGCGAAATCGCGACAACGGCGTGCGCCAGGGCCTCGAGATCGCCCTTGGGCTTGCCGCGGTAGCCGGTGAGCGCGGTGAGGCCGCGTACCTCGGCGATCATGTCGCGCGCGCCGGCGAGATCGACCGGCGCCAGTCGCAGGCTGCGGTCGCGCTCGATCTCGGTCAGCACGCCGCCCGCCGCCAGCATGACCAGCGGGCCGACATCGCGGTCGACGCGATAGCCCAGGAGAACCTCGCCGAGCCCCGCGACCATGGGCTGCACCAGCACGCGTGCAACGCGCGCCCCGGGCGTTCGTTCGGCCACGTTGGTACGGATCGCTCCGATGGCGGCGAGCAGCGCGCCGCCATCGGCGACCCCGAGCACGACGCCGCCGATGTCGCTCTTGTGCGCGACTTCGGCGGAGAGGAGCTTGACCGCGACCGGAAAGGGAAAGGGCAGGGGCGGTGCCTGGGCGATGTCGGCATCGAGCGCGACCGAAGGTGCTCGCGCGATGCCGAGGCGCTCGAGCCGCGCCCCGGCCGCGAGCTCGTCGAGCATGGTTCCGTCACGCCCGGCCCGGAGCGAGGCATCCGCGTCGTGCGACGAGGACGGCGAATATGGTTGTGGCGTGCGCCGCGCCAGCGCGGCGGCGATCGCGTCGGCGCAGGCCTCGGGCGTGCGGAAATTCGGCACGCCCGCGCGGCTCAGCGCCGCCAGTGCCTCCGGCGCATCGGGCGCGAGAAATGCCGCCAGCGGTTTTCCCGCGCCGGCGCTGTCGATGATCGGCCGCACGGTCATCTCCGGCTGCGCCCGCGCGGACGAGCCGACGACCGCAAGCACGAGATCGAATTCCGGCGCCGCCAGCAGAATGTCGAGCGTCGCCTTCATGGTCTGGTAGCGCGCGCCGGCGATGGTGAGATCGACCAGCCGCGCGGGCTTGACCTCGATCCCGGCGCCGGCGAGCCGCGCCAATGTCGCCGCGCTCGCGGGCTCGATGGTCACGCCGCGGCTCGCCAGCGGATCGATCACCATGGTGGCGCCGCCCGCGGTGGTCGTGACGACGCCGACGCGTCTGCGCCCGCCGCGGGTCGCAACCGGCACCCGCGCCAGCAGCGGCAGGCCTTCGATCAGGGCGTCGAGCGTGTCGACCCGCGCGATGCCGCAAGCCTTGAGGAAAACATCGGCGACGTCGTCCTCGCCGGCGAGCGCGCCGGTATGGGAGACCGCGAGCTCGCGCGCCGCGGCCGAGCGGCCGAGCTTGTAGGCGATGATCGGTTTGCCGCGCTGCGCCGCCGCCAGCGCAAACCGGCGCAACGTCTCCGCATGCCGCATGGTTTCGAGAAACAGCATGTAGCCGTCGATGCCGGGATCATCGAGCGTCGTTGCGCAGATTTCGCCGAGCGAGAGGTCGACCTCGTTGCCGACCGACACCAGCCCGGCGAAACCGACGCCGCGAGCCTTGCCACGCGAGAGCAGCGCACCGATCAGGCTGCCGCTGTGGGAGGCGGCGAAGATGCGCCCGGCCGGCAAGTCCGGCTCGTCGAAGGCGGCGTTCGCCGTCAGCATGGCCTTGCTGCGCAGGTCGACCACGCCGAGGCTCGAAGGGCCGACGAGGCGGATGCCGGTGCGCGCGCAGGTCTCGCGCAGGCGGCTTTCGCGTGCCAGTCCCTCACGGCCGGTTTCCGCGAAGCCGTCGGCGAGCACGGTCGCCACCTTGACCCCGAGGCGGCCGCATTCCTCGACCGCCTCGACCGCGGCCTCCGTCGGCGTCACGATGTAGGCGTGGTCGGGGATCTCCGGCAGCGCCGCGAGCGAGGGCCATGCGCGCTCGCCCAGCACCTGCTCGCGCCGGGAATTGATGGGATAGACGCGGCCCGCATAGCCCATCTGGCGCAGGAATTTCAGCGGCCGCCCGGCGGTCTTGCTGGGGTCGTCGGACTGCCCGACGATGGCGACCGATACAGGCGCGAACAGCGATCGGCGCAGATCGGCATGTGCCGCTGCGCCCGTCGGCGTGGACCGCTGCGCACCGGCATCGCGTGTCAAATTGTCCGCGGCCATATCACCCTTCGTATCGACGGCTCGCAAAGGCCAGGAATGCAGGACTCCGCGTCCAATATCACACATATTGTATCCGGGCGGCGCGCAGGGCGAACAAAGAAGATGCGCTGCCCGAAACGTAAGTCTGCTCTATGATGCGCGTTCGCCGGTCCGCTCCGTCTGATGCAAGGGGATTTCCGTGGTTGTCATGAAGACCGTTTCGCGCCTGTTTGCCGCCGCCGCAGTCCTGCTCGCCGCCAGCGCCGCCTCGGCGCAGGACACGTTGAAGATCGCGGTGCCGCAACGCGGCGCCTGGGACACCTCCATCACCGAGATCGGCAATCGCGCCGGCATCTTCAAGAAGCACGGCGTCAATGCCGAGCTGCTGTTCACCGGCGGGGGCGCGGAAGCGCTCGGCGCGATCATCGGCGGATCGATCGACGCCGCCGTGTCGGTCGGGATATCGACCGTGCTCGGCAGCTTTTCCAAGGGCGCGCCGGTCCGCGTGTTCAGCGCGGAAACCACCGGACAGCCCGACATCTACTGGTTCGTGCCGTCGCAGTCTCCCATTCGCAGCGTCGCCGACTTCAAGGACAAGACCATCGGCTATTCGGTCAGCGGGTCGTCGAGCCACGCCGCGCTGCTGGCCCTGCTCGCCCAGGAGAAGATCACCGCCAAGCCGACCAGCACCGGCGGCGTCACGCCAAGCTTTACATCGGGGATGACCGGCCAGGTCGACGTTGCCTGGAGCACCATTCCGATCGGGCTCAAGGAGGCCGACGAAGGCAAGATTCGCATCGTGGCCCGCGCTTCCGACGTCGTCAGCCTGCGCGACCGCACGGTGCGCGTGAATATCACCAACGCCGCGACGATGGAGTCGCGCAAGGCCGTGCTCGACCGCTACATGGCGGCGTACCGGGAAACGATCGACTACATGTATGCGTCACCGGACGCGGTGGTGTTCTTTGCCGAGATCGCCGGCGTTCCGCTCAACGTGGCGCAGAAGATTCCTGGTATCGTGCCCAAGACCGCGCTCTCGCCCGATCAGGTCGTCGGGATGGACGCCATCATGGCGGAAGCGATCGCCACCAAATTCATGTCCGCGCCGCTCACCAAGGAGCAGATTGCGGAACTCGTGCGCATGCCGGTTGCGCCGAAATAATTCCGCTTGCGCCAGCGCAACATAGTCTCCGGCAAGAAGCGCCGGAGAGGCGCGACGAACGTCGATCAGAGACTCCGTTTACTTGGCGACCTGCAGGCTCGTGATCTGCTGATAGGCGGGCGGCAGCAGGCGCGCAAACAGCGCCGCCCACGTCCGCTGACCCGCATCGTCCGTGATGAGATCCTGGCGAATTTCAATCGCCACGTGGTGCAGGTCCCGCTGCTCGCCATGGACCGGGATCGTATAGTCCGATGCGTCTGTGACGCTGTACGGCTCATTGTCGCCGACGACGAGGCCGTCCTCGCGATGCAGCAGCTCCATCAAAATCTGGGCGAACCGCCGGTCACGGTTATAGAGCACGCCGACATGCCAGGGCCGGGTCACCGTCTCGTAAACGGGCGTGAAGCTGTGCACCGAAATCAGCGCGGTCGGGCGGGCGGCTTTCCGGCGCCGATTGAGCTCGTCGGCGATGCGATCGTGATAGGGCTGGAATATCTCCCGGACGCGCGCGAGCTTGTCGCATTCGCTCAGGCCGATGTTTCCCGGCACGGCTGTCAACTCGCTCAGGTCGGCGATTGAGGTCTCCGACCCCGGCGTGCGGTTGCAGTCGATGACCAGACGGGAATAGTTCTGCCTGATGACAACGGCATCGAGCGCCTGTCCGAGCAGGCGGCAAACCGCACCGATGCCGATGTCCCAGGCAATATGGCGCTCGCATTCGGCATCGGAAACGCCCAACCGTTCGAGCCGGCGCGGGAAGTGCTTTCCCGCGTGGTCGGCGACGATGAGGAGCGGCGATGTGCCGGCTTCGTTGTCTACGGTGAATGGCGGCGGCTCGTCAGCCGCCAAAAGACGATCCAGCGTGTCATTCATCTACGGCCGGTTTCGTTGGCAATGGGTCGTCATCGACGTCGCCTTTGTTCTCGGCGTTGGAAAAGTCTCTTCGTGAGAGTGGCCTCAGCGAAAACGCTCGCAGTCACTCCGCCGCTTCGGCCGGCTTGGGCCGGCGCTGGTCGAACCGGCGGTCGAAGATGGACTCGGCGATGCGGTTCTTCAAAATCTCGATCGAGCCGCCCGCGATCATCCAGCCGCGGCATCGCCGCATGCACCATTCCACCAGGCTGTCCTGGCTATAGCCCATCGCGCCCATGATCTGGACCGCTTCGCTCGCCACCTCGAACCCGGCCTGGTTGCACGCGGCCTTGGCGATGGCGGTCTCGTAGGCGGAGGGCAGTCCGCGATCGGCATTGGCGGCCGCGCGATAGAGCAGAAGCTGCGCGCCTTCGAGCTTGATCGCCATCTCGGCGAATTTCCACTGCAGGCCCTGAAACTCGCACAGCGGCCGGCCGAACTGCTGCCGGGTCAGCGCGTGCTCGCGCGCCTGGTTGAAGGCATAGCGCCCGAACGCGAGCGAGCGCGCGGTGTTGCCGAGCCGCTCGATGTTGAAGCCGGCCATCTGCTTCTTGAAGCCGCCGGGGCCGAGCAGCACGTTCGCCGCCGGGATGCGGCAATTGTCGAAATGCAGCTCGCACCACTCCTCGCCGCTCATGAAGCTCGACGGCTGCCCGATGTTGAACCCAGGCGCATCGCGCTCGACGATCACCGAGCCGATGCCGCCGAGCCCGGGCCCGTAGCGCACATAGACCAGGAAGATCGCGGCATCCGGGCTGAAGGTGGAGAACACCTTGCTGCCGTTGATGATGTAATGCGAGCCGTCCGGCTTCGCACTGGTCGTGAGGTCGGTGGCGGCGGAGCCGGCATCGGGCTCGGTGATGCCGAGGCTCATCACCATGCGGCCCTGCAGGAGGTCGGGCAGCCAGCGCGCCTTCTGCGGCGCGGTGCCGTATTCGGCGAAGGTGCGGATCGGCCCGAAATTGCCGAACTGCACCACGTCGGCGCTGCGCGGGCAGACGGCGGCGACCTGCTCGATGGCGATGACGGCGTCCATCAGCGTTCCGCCCTGGCCGCCGTCGGCCTCCGGCAGGCTGATGCCCATGAGCCCCTGCGCGCTCATCAGCTTGGCGACGTCGAACGGATAGCGCGGATCGTGCGCGCGCTTGAGCGCATCGGGCGCGAGCTTGGCGAGCGCGAAGCGGCGCACCGAGTTGGCGAACGCCTGCTGCTCTTCTGGAAAGGTGAACTGCATTCGCGTGCTTTCCTTGGTCTTGTCTTGGGATCGATGACTAATCGATTGCTGTCATTCCGGGGCCACCGATCTCGGGTTTACCCGAGATCGGCATTTTAGTGCCCAAGTCGGCTATAGCCGACTTGGGTGCGTAGCGAGGGAGCCCGGAATCCATACTCACAAGCGGTAACTATGGATTCCGGGCTCGACGCTTCGCGTCGCCCCGGAATGATGGTTTGAGCATATTACTACCTCGATTGCAGCGCTGCGCGGAAGCGATCGCGCAAGAGCGACGCATCGAAATTGCGCTTGAACTCGGCCGGCTCGGTGGGTTTGACCCGCAGCAGCACGAAGGCGGTGCCGTTGCCTTCGCGCAACAGGCGCGCTCCGGCGGCGATATCCGCGTCGACGGCAACGGTGTGCGTGCGTTTGAGGCCGGAGCCGATCGCGATCTTTTCGAGGTCGACGCCGAGGCTGGTATGGCTCTTCTGCCAGCCGGTCTCGCCGTAGTGTCCGTTGTCGACGCAGAGGATGGCGAGGTTCGGCGGGTCGATGACGGCGATGGCGGCGAGCGCACCGAGGTTCATCAGGAGCTCGCCGTCGCCGGTGACGACCAGGACGCGCTTGTCCGGGCGGGCGAGCGCAAGGCCCAGACCCATCATGCAGGCCGCGCCCATGGCGCCGCCGAGGGAATAGACGTGAGCACCATCGCCGGTCACAGCCCCGACGTCGCAGGCGGTTCCGCCCAGTCCCGCGATGAACAGAAAATCCTGGTGGCGGCCGATCAGCGCCGGCACCGCTTCGCTGCGCTCGAGCACGAAGCCGGGTGCGGCGGCCGCGGCCAATCTGGATGTCACGCTGGCTGGCGGCATCGCGCTTCCCTCAAAACGGCTTGGCGCCGATCAGCCGCTGCGAGAGCAGCACGGCCACGGCCTGGCCGCTCTTGAACGCCATGGTCAGCGCCGCGCCGGCGGTGGGGATCACGTCCTGCGGCTGCTCGATGCGCACGCAGATGACGCCCATGGCCTCCAGCACCGGCTGGGTCGCCTGGCCCATGGGAAACTGCCACGGATTTCCCTCGCCGAAATCGCCGCGCATGCTGACCAGCGTGAGGAACGGAAAGCGCGCGCCCTTGATCAGCGAGAGCATGTTGATGCAGTTGCCGACGCCGCTCGACTGCATCAGCAGCACGGCACGCGCGCCGCCGAGATCGGCGCCGGCGATGAGTGCCACGCCTTCCTCTTCGGTGGTCAACGGAATCGAATGCACCCCGGGGTCCGCGATCGAGCGGTCGATGAGAATGCTGTGGCCGGCGTCGGGCACGTAGGCGAACTGGGTGATGTCGTGGCGGCGGAGCAGATCGTAGAGATCGTGCTGCCAGCCGGTGCGTGTTTGTGTCTCGGTTGATGCGTCCATTGTCATCTTATAGCGCAGCGCGTCGCCCCTGGGTCCCGGATCTTCGCTCGCGTGCGCTCGCTCGTCCGGGACACGAGATATGACTCAATCCACCTTCGCGCCCGAGGCCTTGACGATCGCCGACCACTTCGTCTCCTCGCGGTCGATGTCGGCGGCGTATTCCTCGGGTGTCGACACCAGCGGCTCGGCGCCATCGTCGGCCAGGCGCGATCTCAGCTCGTCGGACGTCACCGCGGCGCGCAGCGCGGCGCCGAGCTTGTCGATGATCGGCTGCGGCGTGCCCGCCGGCGCGACGATGCCGTAGTGCAGCACCGCCTCGTAGCCCGGCAGCGCCGCTTCCGCGACCGTCGGCAGATCCGGGAAGATCGGCGAGCGCTTGGCGCTGGTCACCGCGAGCGCCCGCACCTTGCCCTCCTTCACCAGGGCGACCGCCGGCGGCAGCGAGCTGAAATAAATCCCGACATGGCCGCCGATCAGATCGGTCAACGCCGGCGAGCTGCCCTTGTAGGGAACATGGGTCAGCTTGATGCCGGCGACGGAAGCGAAATACTCGCTGCCGAGATGGATGCCGCTGCCGGTCCCGGCCGAGGCATAGGTCAGCGTTCCCGGCGTTTTCTTTGCGAGCGCGATCAGCTCGGGGATCGTGCGCACCGGCAGCGACGGGTTCACGCACACCACCAGCGCGCTGGTGGCGATCAGCCCGATCGGGGCGAAATCCTTGCGCGGGTCGTAGCCGACATTGCCGTAGAGCGTCGGGTTGATGGCGAGCGTGCCGGTGCCGCCCAGCCCCAGCGTATAGCCGTCGGGCGCGCTCTTGGCGATCTGGCGGGTGGCGATGCTGCCGCCGGCGCCGCCGCGGTTCTCGATCACGATCTGCTGGCCCAGCGTCTTGCTCATCTTTTCGGCGGCGGTCCGCGCCATGAGGTCGTTGCCGCCGCCGGCCGAGTAGGGAACGATCAGCGTGATCGGCCGGCTCGGATAATCCTGCGCGAGCGGCCGCGGCCGGGAGCAGGAGGGCGACGACGAACGCCGCCAGCGCAGGTCGCGATCGGCCTGCACCGGTTACGCCGCCGTCATTCCGGGTTCCGAGCGTAGCGAGGAAGCCCGGAATCCATAATCCGCGGCTGTGGTTATGGATTCCGGGCCCGCGCCTTCGGCGCGTCCCGGAATGACGGCGGAGAGCGGCGAACGGCAGCAGGACGCGCGCCCGAAAGGGAACATCGTGTTTCATGGACAGCCTCATAGCACTCATTCCGGCTTCAGGCCGATCGACTTGATCAGAACAGACCATTTGCTTTCCTCGCGCTCGATCACGGCGGCGTGCTCCGCCGGCGTGGTCGGCGTCGGCTCGGCGCCTTCCTGGTGCAGTCGTCTCTTGACCTCGTCGGTCGCGAGCGCCGCCCGCAGCTCCTTGTTCAGCCGCTCGATGATCGGCTGCGGCGTGCCGGCCGGCGCCACCAGCCCGTAGCTCAGCACCGCGTCGAAGCCGGGCAGCGCCGATTCGGCGACGGTCGGCAGGTCCGGAAACAACGTGGAGCGTTTGAGCGAGGTTCCGGCCAGCGCCCGGATCAAGCCGCCCTCCAGCGCGGCACGCGACACCGGGATCGGATTGAAGCCGACCTTGACGTGACCGCCGGCGAGATCGGTGATCAACGGATTGGAACCCTTGTACGGAATCTGCTGCACGTCCACGCCCGCCTGCTGGGCGAACAGCACCGAGGCCAGGTAGTTGACGGTGCCGATGCCGGGGGTGCCGACCTGGAACGCCGGGCTTGCGGTTTTCATCATCGCGATCAGCTCGCCCACGTTGCGGACCGGCACGCTCGGATGCACCAGCAGCAAGGCCGGCGCGATCGCGATCAGGCCGATCGGCGCGAAATCCTTGCGCGGATCGTAGCCCACGTTGCGATACATGCTCGGGCCGGTGGCCAGTGTCGACGTATAGCCCAGCAGCAGCGTGTAGCCGTCGGGCGCGCTTTTCGCGACCTGGCGGGTGCCGACGGTGCCGCTGCCGCCGGCGGCGCGGTTCTCGATCACGATCTGCTGGCCGAGCGCGGTGCTGAGCTTGTCGGCGACCGCACGCGCCATGATGTCGTTGGTGCCGCCCGGCGGCAGCGGGATGACCAGCGTGATCGGCCGGTTCGGATAGGCCTGCGCCCGCGCCGAGACCGGCATGGCGCCGAGCGCGAGCAGCGCCGCGAAGATCGCAATGCTCCTGGTGCGGTTCGACATTGCCAACTGCCTTTCATTCACCCTTGAGGCCGATGGTTGCGACGAGCTTCGACCATCGCATCTCCTCGCGGTCGATATCGGCCGCGTACTCCTCCGGCGCGCCCGGCACCGGTTCGCCGCCTTCGACCGCGAGCCGTCTCCTCACCTCGTCGGTGGCGAGCACGGCGTTGAGCTCCTTGTTGAGCCGCTCGATGATCGTGCGCGGCGTGCCGGCGGGCGCGAGCAAGGTCGACCGCTGCACCACCTCGAAGCCGGGCAGGCCCGTTTCGGCGACGGTCGGGATATCGGGCCAGAGGCTCGAGCGCTTCAGGCTGGTGACACCGAGCGCCCGCAGCGCTCCGGCCGAGACGTTGCCGTGCGCGGCGGGGATCGGCGCGAACATCATGGCGATATGACCGCCGAGAAGATCGGTGATCGCCGGCCCGGTGCCTTTATAGGGAATGTGCGTGATCTTGATGCCGGTCATGGCGGCGAGCAGCTCGCCGGCGAGATGATTGGTGGTTCCGATGCCGGGCGAGCCGTATTGGATTTTCCCCGGCTCCGCCTTGGCGATCCCGATCAGGTCGGCGACCGAACGGGCCGGCACCGAAGGATGTACGGCAAGCACGCTCGGCGCCATTCCGATGAGGCCGATCCCGGCGAAATCCTTGCGCGGATCGTAACCGACATTGGCAAAGATCAGCGGACTGACGGCGAGCGTGCCGGTGAAGGCGAGCAGGAGCGTGGCGCCGTCGGGTGCGCTCTTCGCGACCTGACGCGCGGCGATCGAGCCGCCGGCGCCGCCGCGGTTGTCGACCACGATCTGCTGGCCGAGCCCTTCGCTCATCTTGTCGGCGATGATCCGCGCGATGATGGTGGCGCTGCCGCCGGGCGGGAACGGCACCACCAGCGTGATGGGACGGCTGGGATAGGTCTGCGCGGCGGCGGGTGCTGCGCCGGCGCTCACCGCGGCGATGAGCGCCGTCAATACCGCGCACCGATAGGATCTGGCGCCCATATCCGCTCCGTCTGGTCCCGCTCCGTCTTTCTGCGCGGTTGCCTGCTACTCCGCCTTGGCGCCGGAAGCCTTCACGACCTTGGACCACTGGGTTTCCTCGCGGTCGATGTCGGCGGCGTATTCCGCCGGCGTCGACGGCAGCGGCTCGGCGCCTTCGATGGCGAGGCGCGCGCGCACGTCCGGGCTGGTCAGCACGGTGTTGAGTGCGGCGTTCAGTTTTTCGATGACCGGGCGCGGCGTGCCGGGAGGCGCGACCAGGCCATAGCGCAGCACCGCTTCGAACCCGGGCAGCGCGGCTTCCGCGATGGTCGGGACCTCGGGCAGCAAGGTCGAGCGCACCGCGCTGGTCACGGCGAGCATGCGCAGCATGCCGGTCTTGGCATTTTCGTGCGTCGCCGGGACCGGAGCGAACGCCATCGGGATATGGCCGCCGAGAAGATCGATGATCGCCGGTCCGGTCCCCTTGTAGGGAACGTGGGTGATCTTCACGCCCGCGGCGGTCGCAAAGTATTCCCCGCAGACGTGGCTGACCGTGCCGATGCCGGCCGAGCCGTAATTGACCTTGCCCGGATTGGCCTTGGCATAGGCGATCAGCTCGGGCACCGAACGCACCGGCATTGAGGGGTGCACCACCAGGGTATTCGGCGCGGTGCCGATCCGTCCGATCGGCTCGAAATCGGTGCGGGGATCGTAGCCGACATTGCCGTAGAGGCTCGGTCCGATCGCCAGCGTGCCGGTATATCCCAGCAGGATGGTGTAGCCGTCGCCCGCGCTCTTGGCGACCGTGCGGCTGCCGATGGTGCCGCCGGCGCCGCCGCGGTTGTCGACCACGATCGACTGGCCGAGCACCTCGCTCATCTTGTCGGCGATGATCCGCCCGACGATGGTGGTGCTGCCGCCGGGCGGGAACGGCACGATCAGCGTGATCGGCCGGTTGGGATAGTCCTGCGCGCGCACGGGCGCTGCCGCCAGTGCGAGCACGGCCAGCAGCGCCGCCGCAACAACGCCGCTACGTAAAGCGATCAGCTTGCGCATTCGGGTGTTTCCTCATGGTCGACCTTATGACTGGTCTTTATGGTCAGTGTCGTCGTTCAGCCTGCTTGATCGGTCCTGCGCTTGCCCCTTGAGCTCGCTTTCATTCCGGCTTGATCCCCGCGGCCTTCACCAGGTCCGACCACATCGTCACCTCGCGGTCGATGATCGCGCCATACTCTTCGGGCGTGGTCGGCTGCGGCTCGGCGCCCTCGATCGCCAGCCGCTGGCGCACCTCGTCGGTCGCGAGCGCGGCATTGAGCGCGGCGTTGAGCTTGTCGATGATCGGGCGCGGCGTGCCCGCGGGCGCGGCCATGCCCCATCGCAGCGGCACGTCGTAGCCGGCGAACCCGGCCTCCGCGAATGTCGGCACGTCGGGGATCAGCGCGGAGCGCTTCGCGCCCGTCACCGCGAGCCCGTGAATGGTGCCGGCGACGATATGGCTGTGCGCGTTCGGGATCGCGCTGATCAGCACGCCGATGTGCCCGCCGAGCAGGTCGTTCAGCGCCGGCCCCGCGCCCTTGTACGGGACGTGCGAGACTTTCATGCCGGTCCGGTAGGCGAGCAGCTCGACCGTGAGGTGATTGAGCGTGCCGGTGCCGGGCGAGCCGTATGGAATCGGCGTCGTGGCCTCCTTCCCGGCCTTGATCAGATCGGCCAGCGAGCGGACGGGAAAGCTCGGATGCACCGCGATCAGGTTCGGCGTCGCCGCGATCAGGCCGATCGGCGCGAAGTCCTTGCGCGGGTCGTAGCCCAGGTTCTGAAACAGGCTGGGCGAGGTCCCCACCGTCGCGCTGGTGATCACCAGCAGCGTGTAGCCGTCGGGCGGGCTCTTGGCGACCGCGCGCGTCGCCACCGTGCCGCCGGCGCCGCCGCGATTGTCGATCACGATCTGCTGGCCGAGCGTCTCGCTCATCTTGTCGGCGACGCTGCGCGCCGCGGTGCTGGCGCTGCCGCCCGGCGCGAACGGAACGACGAGCGTGATCGGCCGGGTCGGATAGCTCTGCGCAACCGCGGGCCCCGCTGCCGCAAGCACGCCGAACACGGCGAGCAGGCTGGTCATCCTGCGCATCGTCAACATCTCCATGGGTCTCGTCCGCCGCGCCCGCGCGGGCGCATCCTCGCATTCCCGTCCATCTTTGCAACCGCCGCGCAGATAGGCCAGGGGTCAACCGCCCGGGGTGACGCTTCATCACAGGGCATCAAAGAGCGCCTAAGGTCGGCGCCTGGTGCGCGGTTTCGCCGAACTCGTCATCGAGAGCGGCGTGCACGCCCATCATAACGTCTCGCTAAATCACGTTTCAGAAAGGCACGGCCCACGAACCACAAGGGGGAGGGGAGCTGACCGACTGCAGGCAATATTCTGCGTAAGCGTCACCGGCCGCTCGCCAAACCCGGCGCTGCTCATGCGATAGTGCGTTGGACGCGTCTCGCCCATGGGGGCGACGATGTCGTCATCATGCCGGAGGCGACCGCACCATGAAGCGCATCCGCATCATCCACAACACGCAGTACCATTACCGGCAGCCCGTCACGTTCGGCACTCATCGCGCCATGCTGCGGCCGCGCGAGGGCCATGACGTTCACATCGTCAAATCGCGCCTCGACATCGGGCCCCCGGCGACCCTGCGCTGGCTGCGCGACATCTATGGCAATTCCATCGCGGTCATCGATTTCCAGGAAGCCGCAAAGACGCTCAGCATCCTGAGCGAAGTGGAGGTCGATCTCTACGACGACAATCCGATCGAATGCCTGATCGAACCGACCGCGCGCCTGTTCCCGTTCCACTATGCGCCGGACGAGCAGATCGAGCTGATTGCGTACCGCCTCACCAGCTATCCCTATGACACTCCGGCGTTGCAGGCGTGGCTCAACGATCTGCATCATCCCGGTCAGGTGATCGCGACCTTCGACCTTCTCAACAACCTGAACACCCATATCTACCGATCGCTCAAATACGCTCATCGCGACGAGCCGGGGTTCAGCTCCCGCATGACACGCTGGCGCTCGGCAGCGGATCGTGCCGCGACTTCGCGGTGCTGATGATGGAGGCCGCGCGATATTGGGGCTTCGGCGCGCGCTTCGTCACCGGCTACATCCAGATGGGCGAGGGCCAGCATGGCGCCACCCATGCCTGGACCGAAATCTACATCCCCGGCGCGGGCTGGCACGGCTTCGATCCCACCAACAACAAGCGTGCCGGCAGCGAGCATATTTCGGTCGCGGTGGCGCGCGAGCAGGACAAGGCCTCGCCGCTGTCCGGCAGTTGGTCGGGGGATGCGAATGCGTTCGATCGCATGGAGATATCGGTGCAGGTCGTGCATCTGGCCTAGCAATTTCGCGCCGATGCGGCTGGAGCAGTGTCGCAACGCGGGGGCTTGCAGATGGCGCGCGGTCGGGCCTCGCTTGCCATGGTGTGTGTGACGAGATGTCCGCGCCGGCGTGGTGCTTGACGGTCTGATGCTTTGAGGCTTGATTGCGTTGCATGATGCATGCTCGCGGAGAGTGACATGCAGAGCGTATTCGTTGGTTTGCGCACGCCGAATTCAGGCGTTCGCGTCGCATGCCGACTGTCCATCAGCCGCACGCTGCCTGTTCGGCGCTCCTGGGACCGCTCCGCGACTCCTGCTGGCCGGGCTCGCCCTGGCTTTGCTGTCAGCCTGCCAGCCCGAAGCCGACACCGCCCCGCCGCAGGTTCGTCCGGTGCGGACGGTGACCGTCGTGAAGCGCGACGTCGGCGAAACCGTCTCCTTTACCGGCCGCATCCAGGCGGAGAACGAGGCACGTCTGGGATTTCGCATATCCGGACCGGATGATCGAACGCTCCGTCAATGTCGGCGATCACGTCGAGCCCGGACAGGTCGTGGCCAAGCTCGAACCGCACGATGAGCTCAATGCCCTGCGCACCGCGCAGGCGGGCGTGGCCGCGGCCCAGGCGCGGCTGAACGAGACGCAGAACATCTTCGAGCGTCAGACAAACGCTTCTGGCCAGAGATATCGCCTCGCGTGCGCAGTTCGAACAGGCCGAGGCGACGCTGAAGACCGCGCGGGCGCAGCTCGATACCGCCGAGGCGCAGTTGAAGGCCGCCAAGGACCGGGTCAGCTACACCGAATTGCGGGTGGATGCGGCCGGCACCGTCGTCGCGACCGGCGCGGAGGCCGGCGAAGTGGTGCAGGCCGGGCAAATGATCGTGCGCGTCGCCCGCAAGGACGGGCGCGACGCCGTGTTCGATGTGCCGGCGCAGGTGTTGCGGTCGGCGCCGAGCGATCCCTTGATCACCGTCAGCCTGACCGACGATCCCACGGTGACGGCGACCGGACGCGTGCGGGAGGTCTCCCCCCAGGCCGACCCGGTGACCCGGACCTTCGAGGTCAAGGTCGGCTTGACCGATCCGCCCGCGGCGATGCGGCTTGGTGCTCGACGATCGTGGGGCGCATGCAACTGGACACGGCTCCGGTCATCGAAATTCCCGCGACCGCTCTCACCGAGTTCGATCGCCGGCCCGCGGTCTGGGTGGTCGATCCGACCAGCCTGACCGTGTCGCTGCGAAACGTCGAGGTGGCCCGCAACGATCCCGCCACGTCGCCATCTCGCAAGGGCTCGATACCGGCGAGATCGTCGTGACCGCCGGCACCCAGGCGCTGCATCCCGGCCAGAAGACCCGCCTGCTGGAATCCGCGCGGTGACGCAATTCAATCTCTCCGAATGGGCGCTCGGCCATCGCTCCTTCGTCGTGTATTGCATGCTCGCGCTGACCGTCGTCGGCGACGATGTCCTACTACCGCCTCGGCCGCAACGAGGATCCGGCATTCACCTTCAGGACGATGGTCGTGCAGGCGGCATGGCCGGGCGCGACCCTGCAAGAGACGATCGACCAGGTGACGGAGCGGATCGAGCGCACGCTCCAGGAAACGCCGCATCTCGATTTCCTGCGCAGCTTCACCAGCGCCGGTGTCGACCACCATCTTCGTGACACTGCAGGGCAGCACGCCGGCCAATGAGGTCCCGGACATCTGGTATCACGTCCGCAAGAGCGTCGGCGATATCCGCCACACGCTGCCGTCGGGCGTCGTCGGGCCCGGCTTCAACGACGAGTTCGGCGACACCTTCGGAATCATCTACGGCTTCACCGCCGACGGTTTCACCCACCGCGAGCTTCGCGACTATGTCGAGGACGATCCGCGCACGGCTGCTGCGCGTGCCGATGTGTCGAAAGTCGATATCATCGGCGCCCAGGACGAAAAGATCATCATCGAGTTCTCCACCGACAAGCTCGCAGGATTGGGCATCGATCGCGGCGACCTGATCGCCGCGCTGCAGGCACAGAACGCCGTCAATCCGGCCGGCATCGCTGCAGACCGGCGACGAAAGGATCGCGCTTCGCGTCTCCGGCGCCTTCGAATCCGAACTGGACATTCTGGCGATCAACATCGCCTCGAACGGCCGCCTGATCCGTCTGGGCGACATTGCCGACGTCAGGCGGGCCTACGTCGATCCCCCGCAACCCATGTTCCGGGTGAATGGCAAGACGGCCATCGGCGTCGCCATCGCCATGCGCGACGGCGGCGACATCCTGACGCTCGGCCGCAATCTGCAACGGACCATGGACGACATCACCGCCGACCTGCCGCTCGGCATCGAGCCGTCCTGGTGGCGGATCAGTCGTCCGTCGTCCGCAGCGCGATCGGCGAGTTCATGACGTCGCTGTGGCAGGCGATCGCGATCATCATGGCGGTGAGCGTCATCAGCCTCGGCGTTCGGGCCGGCGCGATTGTCGCGCTTTCGATTCCGCTGACGCTCGCGATCGTGTTTCCGGTCATGGAATTCGTCAGCATCGATCTGCAGCGCATTTCCCTCGGCGCGCTCATCATCGCGCTGACCTTGCTGGTCGACGACGCCATGAGCACGATCGATGCCATGACGGCGCGTCTGGCGCAGGGCGATGCAAAGGAACAGGCCGCCACGTTCGCCTACAAGACGTTGGCGTTTCCGATGCTGACCGGGACGTTCGTGACGATGGCCGGTTTCGTGCCGATCGGATTTGCGCGCGAGCGCCGCCGGCGAATACACGTTCTCGATCTTCGCGGTGGTCAGCATCGCGCTGCTGGCATCGTGGCTCGTCGCGGTTCTCTTCATTCCGCTTCTGGGCGTGGCGCTGTTGGCGCCCCGAAGACGGCGCAACCAGCCGAACCCGGCCTGGCCGTGCGCATCTTCCGCGGAATACTTCTCACCGCCATGCGGATGCGGTGGATCACCATCCTGACGACGCTGGCCCTGTTCGTCGTCTCGCTCCTCGCCCTTCCCTATGTGCCGCGACAGTTCTTCCCGTCATCGGACCGCCCGGAGCTCCTGGTCGATCTGCGGCTGCCGCAGAATGCGTCGATCTACGCCAGCAGCGATCTGGCGGCCAGGCTTGATGCGATCCTCGGAAAGGATCCCGATGTCGAGCGCTGGAGCGCGTATGTCGGACGCGGCGCGATCCGGTTCTACCTGCCGCTCAGCGTCGAGCTCCCCAACGATTTCTTCAGCCAGTTCGTGATCATCGCCAAGGACATCGCCGCCCGCGAGCGGCTGCGCGTGAAGCTCGAGCGCGTGCTGCGGGACGATTTCCCGAGCGCGGTGACCAGAACCGTTCCGCTGGAGCTCGGGCCGCCGGTGGGCTGGCCGGTGCAATATCGCGTCAGCGGTCCGGATGTGAACGAGGTGCGCGATATCGCTTTCCGCTTGGCCGAGATCGTTGCCTCGGATGCGCGCAGCAGGCAGGTCAATTTCGATTGGATCGAGCCGGGCAGGAAGGTTCGCATCCGCATCGACCAGGATCAGGCGCGGCTGTTGGGCCTGAGCTCGGAAACGGTTGCGGCGGTCATGAACACCGTGATGTCGGGCGCCGCCGTCACCCAGGTGCGGGACGGAATCTACCTGATCGACGTGGTGATGCGGGCGACCGACGAACAGCGCGTCTCCCTCTCGACATTGCGCAACCTGCAGTTTCCGCTTCCGAATGGCCGCACGGTCCCGCTCGGAGTATTCGCGACCTTGGATTTCGAGCAGGAGTTTCCGTTGATCTGGCGCCGCGAGGGCGTTCCGACCCTGACCGTCCAGGCCGACGTAGCGCAGGGCGCCTCGCCCGAAGCGGTGATCGGTGCGCTCGCTCCCGCGGTTGCGAAGCTGACTGCGAGTGTGCCCCAAGCCTATCATATTGCCGTGGGCGGCACGGTCGAGGAGAGCGCCAGCTCGCAAGCCTCCGTGTTTGCGGTCGTTCCGCTGATGCTGATCATCATCATCACCGTGCTGATGATTCAGCTCCAGAGCTTCAACCTCCTGTTCATGGTCCTGAGCGTCGTTCCGATGGGCCTGATCGGTATCGTCGCGGCGCTTCTGCTGTTCAACAAGCCGCTCGGCTTCGTGGCCATTCTCGGAATCCTGGCGTTGCTCGGAATGATCGCGCGCAACGCCGTGATCCTCATCGACCAGATCGAGGCCGTGCGCGCCGAGGGCGCGGCCATATGGGACGCTGTTGTCGAGGCGGCGATGTCGCGCTTCCGCCCGATCATGCTGACCGCGATATCGACGGTGCTCGGCATGATCCCGATCGCGCCCACCATCTTCTGGGGGCCGATGGCCTACGCGATCATGGGCGGCCTCCTGGTGGCGACGCTGTTGACGTTGCTGTTTCTTCCCGCGCTCTACGTCGCCTGGTTCCGCGTCAAGGAGCCGGCCGACGACGGGCGTGAAAGAGACACGCAGGTTGCCGCGGCGACCTGACGGTCGGGCGCGCTACCGTTTCTCGCCTTGCGCCGGGGTCTCGGGTGGTCCGGCCGGCAATTCGCCCGGCCGGTACGGAGGCAGCCGCCCCGCCGGAATCAGCGCCAGCAAGGCCGCGCCCGCCATGATGAGGAGGCCGATCTTGAGCGCGCGCAGCCGCGCATCCTCGTTGATGCGCATCGCCTCGGCCACCTGCTGGGGTGTCGCGGTCGTGCGCTGCATGATCTCGAGCAGCCGGTCGTTGCTGACGAAATTGATGTTGTCGAGATCGACCTGCGTCTTCAACGCCGGCGGGATGATGGGATTCTCCACGACATAGCGCATCACGCTGGCGCTGAGCAGCCCGACGACGAGCGCGCCGGCGACCGCCGTGCCGACCGCCGCGGCCAGGTTGTTGGTCGTGCCGCGCAGCGAGCCGACGTCGCCCGCCAGCTCCTTTGGCGACGCCGTGACCAGGACGTTGAACAACAGCGTCACCAGCGATCCCTGCGCGATGCCGAACACGACGAGGCCGATCAGCACCGGCAGCGTGCTCCAGTTGTTGCGCACGACGAAGGCGAGCCAGACCAGCGCGACCGCGGAGACCGCGAACGCCAGCCGGCCGATCTGCCGCGGTGGCATCTTGTCGTACATGCGCACGATCAGCATAGCCGCGAAGAACACCGACAGATTGAAGGGCATCATGGCGATGGCGGTATCGAGCGGCGAGCGGCCCTGCACGATCTGGATATAGAGCGGCACAGTGAAATTGAGCGCGGCTTCCAGCGCCACGATGGTGAACATGGCGTAGACCGCGGCGCGCTCCTCGGGCGAATCGATCACGTCCAGGGCGAGCAGCGGCGTTTTGCCCGCCGCCTGCCGCCGGTGCGTCCAGCTCAGGAAAGCCTGGCCGAGCACGATGCCGATGACGATCATGACCGGCGCGGGTGACAGGCCGAGGATGTCGAACGGCGCGCCGGGGCGCGCCAGCCCCAGCCCCCAGCCATTCAGATTGTTGAAGCCCAGGCTGATCAGGAGGATGGCCACCGCCGCCAGCACCACGCCCACCACGTCGATCTGCACGTCGGGTCGGGCCGCCTCGCCTTTCAGACGGAAGCTCAGCCAGAACACGATCCCCGCCAGCACGATCAGAATGCCGAATGCCGGGCGCCAGCCGATGAAGGTGCCGAGTATGCCGCCGATCAGGAACGCCGCCACGCCGGCGCCGGCGCGCGCCGAGCCGAGCGCGCCCAGCGCCGTGGCCTGCTGCCGCCCCTTGTAGTTGTCGGCGATGAGCGCCACCAGCGAGGGAACGAGCGCCGCTCCCGCCGCCCCGGCCAAGCCTTGCGCCGCGATCATCACGGTCGCGGTCGGGCTGAACGTCATCAGCACCATCGCGGCGCCGAAGATCAGGACCACCGCGCGAAACACGCGCAACGCGCCGAAGCGCTGGCACAGCTTCGCACCGAGCATGACCAGACCGGCGACCGCGAGCGAATACATGACGATCCCCGTCGCCACCGTTGTCGGCGGCACGTTGAACGTGGCGACCATCCCGCCGATGGCGACCGGCAGGGACGCGACGTTGAACGACATCAGCACCTGGCCGAATGCGATGGCGACCATCGGCACCCAGGAGTCCTGCGCTTCGGATTCCGTGTGCAGGGTCGAGATCGTTTGTGTTGTCATGGCGTTCTCTCCCTAAGCTTTTCAAATGCATTGGCCTGCGAAGCAGGCGGTCGTCGAACGTGCACGGCTGCTCAATCGTTGGGTTGCGAGACGAAGAGATCCATTCCCAGCCGCTGGGAGAGGAACTTGGCGACGAATTGTCCCTTCACGCTGTTCCCGGCGGCGTCGAGCGGCGGCGCAAAGGTGCCCAGTCCGCCCTTGCCGGGAGAGACGGTCACGATGCCGCCGCCGATCCCGCTCTTGCCCGGCAGCCCGATGTCGTAGAGCCAATCGCCCGAGGTCTCGTACAAACCGGCGGTCGTCATCACGGCGAGCGCGTAATGGCAGACACGCGGCGTCCACGACCCGCTCCCTGGTGAGCGGGTTGACGCCGCCATCGGCCAAGGTCGCGCCCATCACCGCCAGGTCCTTGGCGCTCACGTTCAGCGAGCACTGCCTGGTGTACAGGTCGGTGGCCTCGGCCGGATCGCAGTAGATCCGGCCGTAGCTCTGCAGCAGGCGGGCGATGCTCTGGTTGCGAAAGTTGGTCTCGGAGGCGGACGCGTACACCTCTTCGTTCAGCGGAAGCTTTCGGCCGGCGAACCGGGACAGGCCGTCATGGATGAACTGCCACTTGGCATCCGCGGTCGCGCCGGGGACGAGGCTGGTCGTTGCGATCGCCCCCGCATTCACCATCGGGTTCGTCCGTCCGTCCGTGCTCCGTTCAACCGCGGCGAGGGAATTGAACGGTAGCCCGGTGCTGTTCGCCCCGAGCTTCTCGCGCGCCTGCTCCGCGCCTATCGACTGACAGACCATCGCGAACACGAACGGCTTCGACACGCTCATGATCGAGAAGGGGTAGTCGGTGTCGCCGGCGGCGTAGACGCTGCCGCTGGTGCCGACCACGCACACGCCGAACAGCTCGGACGGCACCGCGGCCAGGGCCGGGTAGACCTGCGAATTCGCGCCTTCGCTGTTGGATTTGTAGCGCGCGTGCGCTTCGGCCACCAACGCCGTCACCAGGTCGGCGTCCGGCAGATGACCAGTTGAGACGTAAGACGATCCGGTCCCTGCGTCGCTGTCGCCCTGCGCGCGCATCTTATCGCTCCCTGGCTGTTGCTATTCAGGGTTGAGGTAATAGACGCCCCATTTCACGGATTGGTCAAGCGAATCCAGAGCGCTCCGCAAGCGTTGCAGGTTTGCGCTTGCCGCTCGGAGAACCGGGACTGTTGAGCATGTTGCCCGGAATCAAACGGGCGGTCAGCGCGCCGCCAGCATCGCCGCGGCGAACGCGATCGCCAGCACCAGCATGCACAGGCCAGCCGCCGGCCATTGCCGCAGCACGCCGTCGATGCGCTCGATCCCGCTGCCAAAGACAAGTGCCGCGCATCGGACCGCGCTCACCGTCGCGGTGACGACTTTTCCCGAGGAAATAAGTGCGAACCGCTCATCCCAGCGTCCGAGCAGGATCGCGAGCGCGCCGCCGGCGAGGAGCGGCCACAGGGTCGACGAAAGTGCCTGCAGGACCGTTGGCGTCGAGGCGACGCCCGGTGGAACGGGAAGATACGCCTGCCAGGGAACGAGTCCGAGCAGCAGCGAGCACAGTGCGAGCGCCAGCGCTGCCGCTTCGCCCATGCGCGCGATCCGCGCCCGCGGCGTGACCGGCTCATCCGCGGGCGCCAGCGCGTGCGCCAGCACCAGCACCACGTAGCTGCTGGTGAGAATCCCGCCCGCCTGGATCGCGACCGCCCACCACCATTGTCCCGTCCCGCTCGCCGCCTGCAGCAGCAGCTCCTTCGCGAGATAGGCGCCGCTCGGCGGCACGCCGATCAGCGCTACGCCCGCCAGCGCGAAGGCGATGACGCTCATCGGCAGCGCGCGTCCGATGCCGGCCAGCCCGGCGATGCGATCGTGGCCGAGCGCGGCGTAGATCAATCCCGCCGACAGGAACATGGCGGCCTTCGCGCTGGCGTGGGAGATCGTCTGCAGCAGACCGCCGGCCAGCGCGCCGCCGCTCTCGAGTTGCGCCGAGGTCGGCGCTGAAGGCGAGCGGAAACATCAGGAAGAGGTAGCCGATCTGCGCCAGCGTCGAATAGGCGATCAACAGCTTCAGCCGCTGCTGTCGCAGCGCGACCACGCTGCCGAACACGATCGCCGCCGCTCCCAGCGCGGCGAGCAGCTGCGCGGCCGCAAGGCCGGGCAGCGCCGGCATCACGTCGAACCAAAGCCGCACGACGATGAAGAAGGATCCCTTCACCACCAGCGCCGACAGCACCGCGCTGGCGGCGGCCGGCGCGCCGGCATGGGCAGGCGGCAGCCAGAGATGCAACGGGAAGAGCGCGGTCTTGGCGAGCAGGCCCACCGTCATCAGCGCGGCCGCGACGAGGACCGCGGGCTCGGCCTGGACCCGCTGGGAGAGCAGGACGATGTCGAGCGTGCCGTAGCTGCCATAGAGCAGCGCCGTGCCGGCGAGATAAAGAACGGAGCCGAGCAGCGCGAACAGCAGATAGCGCAGCGCGGCCTGGAGCGTCTCCGCGCGGCCGTCCAGGCAGACCAGCGGCACCGCGGCGAAGGTCAGGAGCTCCAGCGCGACGTACAACGTGAACAGATCCGCCGCCAGGAAGACGGCGTTGAGCGCGGCCCAGATCGCCAGCAGCAGGATCCAGAACGCGAACGGCGCGCGCGCTTCGGCCGACCCCGCGGGCGTGGGGAAATCGGCGCGCGCGAACACGCCGATGATCGCGATCACGACGGCCGCGATCGTCAGCATGACCACCGACAGTCCGTCCGCGCGCAGCGCCACCCCGAGCGGCGGAGCCCAGCCGCCGAGCAGATAGACCAGCGGGCCGCCCGTTCGCCGCAGCATGACGGCGATGGCGACCGCGATCGCCAGGCCGAGCGGCATGGTCGCCAGTGCGATGCGTTCGGCGTGGCGCCCGCCGGCGACGAAGGCGAGAGCACGCTCACCACCGGCACGACGAGCGCCAGCACCAGCAGGAATGCGCCCGTCGTCGTCACCGTTTCCGCTGGATACGGCATCAGGGGTCGGTGGGGTCGGTGCCCGCGCCCGTCGACGCGCGCTTCACAGAGTCGCGCAACGTCGCCGAGCCGGTGGCCTCGAACAGCCGCAGCAGCAGCGCGACCGCCAGCGCCGTCGCGGAAAAGGCCACGACGATACCCGTGATGACCAGCGCCTGCGGCACCGGATCGCCGCCGAAGCCTGCCGCCGCACCCCTGCGTGCGACGACGCCGAAGAACAGGAACACGCCGCTGCCGAGCAGATTGAAAGCGAGAATCTTGCGCAGCGGCTGGGGATTCGCGATCAGGCCGTAGAGCCCGAGCCCCACCGCCACCGCTGCGCACAGCCCGAACACCGTCGCGGCGCTCATCATCAAGCGCTCCGTTCCGGCGCACCGGCGAGCAGCAGGCCGAGCGTCACCGCGATCGTCAGCGTCATCGCGACCTCGATCGTCACGATCAGCGGCTTGGCGTACGCAATGGGATAGGAGAGGAAGCCGTCGCCCAGCCAGAGTCCCGCGAGGCCGACGACGAGGAAAACGGCCGGGCCGGCGATCAGCACCAGCCGCAGCCATCGCAGGCGCACGGGCGGCGCATCCGTGAGCCCCGCCGTCATGACCAGCAGCCACATGGCGGCGAGGATCGTGCCGCCCTGGAACGCGCCGCCGGGATGGTCGGCCCCGACCCAGAAGATGTAGATGCCCACGACGATGCCGACCGGGGGCAGCAGCCGCGCGAGGAAGGCGAGCACGCCGAGCGGGTCGGCCTGGTGGCGCGGTCCCGGACGTCCGCCCCAGACGCGGTCGGGCGCCAGCGACCACACGCCGACCAGGGCGAGCAGGAGCACGACCTTTTCGAGCAGGGTGTCCATGGCGCGAAAGGCCATCAGCACGCTCGTGACCGGGTTGCCGAGGCCGGTCGCGGCGATGTTTGCTGCAACCGCCGGCGCGAGCGTGGGCGCAGGATCGGGCAGGGCGAGCACGCCGGCCGCGAGCGCCGCCGCCACTATCGTTGCGAGCACCGCGGCGCCGACACGCAGCATTCCATCTGGCGACTCCGCCACCGCCGGCGTCTCGCTGGCGCGCAGGCGGGCGGCCGCGCCCACCAGCAGGATGCCGCTCAGGCCGCCGATCGCGGCCTCGGTCAACGCCACGTCGACGGCGTCAAGACGCACCCACACGAGCGCGAGCAACAGCCCGTAAGCGACGAAGCCCACCACCGCGGCGAAGGTCTCGCGCGCGGCGATCGTCCACGCCGCCATGCCCAGCACCAGCACGGCAAGCGCGATCTCGAGCGCCGCCGCGATGGTCATGTGGGCGAGCCCGGTTCAGGGCGAGTATCCGCCGCGCGCATCATTAGCCTTGCCGCGCTGGCTCGCTCGCCAGCGCGGCGCGTGCGATGAGCTGGGACACCGTTGCGCCGGCCAGCAGCACGAGCAGCCAGACGCAGACCAGCTTGAGCCCGCCGCGCAGACTTCCTGCCTGCGGCAGCAGCCCAAGCACCACGAGACCCAGGCCGAGGTTGTCCGCCTTGGTGAGTGCGTGCAGTCGCGTCAGCGGATCGGGGAAACGGAGCAGCCCGACGGTGCCCGCGAGAAAGAAGAAGGCGCCCGCCGACACGGCGGTGATCGTCACGATGTCGAGCGCAAAGCTCATCCGCCCTCCTTCGGCTCGAGGCTCTCCCCGAGGATGGCGCTTCCCTTCTTGACGAAGGCGATGGAGGCGAAGGTGGCGAGCAGCGCGACGGTCAGCGCGACGTCGACCGCTGCGGGCACGCCGGTCACCGCGCCGAGCAGCAGCAATGCCGCGATCCCGCCCGTTCCGATCAGTTGCGCCGCCATCATGCGGTCGGCCTCTCCCGGCCCGCGCAGGATGCGGACCAGCCCCAGCGCCAGCATCGCCAGGATGACGCCGAGGGCGGCGGTCAGGAACTCAGTCATGGCCGAGCGCCCGCGCCAGCGCCGCTTCCTCCGCGGCCAGTTGCGACATGACCGGCTGCTCGACGTCGAGGCAGTGATAGACGATGTGTCCACGCTCTGCTCCGGCCGGCACCGTGCCGGGCAGCAGGCTCGTGAGCGTGGTGAACGCGTTGCGGGCCGCGCCGGGTGGAAAGCGAACCGGATAGCGCACGAAGCCGGGGCGCAACGGCAGCCGTGGATCGAGCGCGCGCCACGCCACGTCCACGCCGGCGGCCACGGACTGGTACGCGAAGCGCAATGTCAGCTTGGCGAGGGCGCTTGGAGACAGGCGCGAGGACCCCGGCGGCAGCAGGCGCAGGCTCGTCCAGGTCGCCGCGACCACCGCCACGGCCGCCGCCGGAAGATCGGCGAGATCGGCGCCGGCAAGCACCAGCCAGAGCACCAGGAAGCCTGCCGCGCGCGCGCATGCACGGACTGCTGCGCTGCCGGCGGCGCCACTGGAATCGTTCATGGCCTCGCTCCGTGACCGTGCGCGAGACGCGAAGCGTACCGCGCGGGCTACAGTGTTTCCAGCTTGAACAGAGCGAGCTTGCGCTCGACGTGAAATGATGGTCGGTCAGCGTCGCTCCGGCGTGCGTACCTTCGCCGAGTGCGTTAGACTTCCCGCGCGCGGTACGTCAGAACCGCTGCAGGGCTTTGGAGGCACTGCTTGAAGCCGGTCATCGATCCGCGCCGCGGCGACGTCGAGGATGACGCATCGAGCTCCAAGCGCCGCTCGCTGCTGTCGCTCGCCGGCAGCCTGCTCGCGGAGATCAGCCTGCCGAAGCTGGCGGTGGCGTGGTTTCTGCTGATCGTCGGCCCGGGTCTGGTGCTCGGGGTCGCACCGGTCGTCGCCGCGATCTGGGTCAGCAAGCTGTCGAGCAGGCTCGAATATCCGATCGCGGGGATCTGGCCGCTCGTCATCCTCGCGGTCCTGGTCGGGGTGGGATGGTTCGGCGGGCGCACGCTCTTCCGGCTGGCCGAGAACAGCTTCTGGTCGCTCAACTCGCTGGCCGTCCAGCCCGCCTACACCATGTGCCGCGAGGCGGTGCGCCAGCTGGCCGAGGACCGGCTGCCGGCACGGGCAACCAAGGCCCAGCGTTCGCGGCTGCGCCGCATCGCAGCGATTGTTTCCGGCGCCGTGATCTGCGCCGTCGCGCTGGCGGTGGTGGCGGCGGTGCTGCCGAGCGCCGATCTGCTGCGCGGCGCGTCGGGCGTGGGCACGGCGGGCCATCTCGCGGTGGTCGCGCTCGCCAACACCGTCGTGCTGGTCGCCGCGTATCTTGCGGTTGCCGCCCTGGTCTGGGCGATCGCCGATGCGACCATGGCGCAGCCGCAGGACCTCGATGAATTCGCGCCGCGTCCGAGTACGGGCCGCACCTGGCGCATCGCGCATCTGTCGGATGTGCACACCGTCGGCGAATTCTACGGCCGCCGGATCGAAAGCGGGAGGTCGGGCGCGAGCGGCAACGAGCGCCTGCACCGCTCGCTCGCCCAACTGGATCGGATCCATGCCGAGGAGCCGCTCGACGTGGTGCTGGTCTCCGGCGACATGACCGACGCCGGCCGCTCCAGCGAGTGGGCCGAGTTTCTGGACGCGGTCTCGCGCTACCCCGATCTCGCCGCGCGCACCCTGATGATTCCCGGCAACCACGATCTCAACATCGTCGATCGCGCCAACCCGGCCCGGCTCGATCTGCCGACCAGCCCGAACAAGCGGCTGCGCAAGCTGCGGGTGCTTTCGGCGATGGGCATGGTTCAAGGCGAGCGCGTACATGTGGTCGATCGCACGCGCGGCCGCCTGGGCGGGACGCTCGCGCAGGCGCTGACGCCGCACCTCGGCGCGATGGCCAGGTTCGCCGATACCGGCAAGCCGATATGGTCGAAGGAGCTGACGGATCTGTGGCCCAACGTATTCCCGATGGTGCTCGCGCCCGAGCGCGACGACGGGCTCGGCATCATCCTGCTCGACTCGAACGCCGACACCCATTTTTCCTTCACCAACGCGCTGGGATTGATCACCACCGATCAGGTCCGCGCCCTGGAGAGCGCCTGCGCGCAATACCCGCGGGCGTGCTGGGTCGTCGCGCTGCATCACCACGTGGTGGAGTATCCGCGTCCGGCGAAGCTGCTGTCGATCCGGATCGGCACGGCGCTGGTCAACGGCAACTGGTTCGTGCGGCGGCTCAAGCCGCTCGCCCACCGCATCGTGCTGATGCACGGCCACCGCCACATCGACTGGATCGGCGAATGCGGCGGCATGCCGATCATCTCGGCGCCGTCGCCGGTCATGGAGGCGACCGACGAGATGCAAACGTATTTCTACATTCACAACTTCGCGGTGGGGGAGGACGGGCATCTCAAGCTGCTGCGCCCGCAACGGATCAACGTGGCGGGCGAGCCGGGTCCCGAGGTTTAGAGCCAGCCGGCTCGATTCGACGCAAGACAGTTGCGGGCGCATTGGGTGTATTCCCATCCCTTTGTACAAGGGGGGATCCCACGGAGTTTGCCGTCCACTGTACGTACGCCGGAGTTCGTTTGACCCCGGGGGAAGCATCGTACATCGCCGCAGGTCGCATGCGACGGGTTGCGATGCGACCGCAGTCAATTCAGATTGGCTCCTGAAACGCGCACGACCTCGCCCCACTTGGCGAATTCAGCGCGTTGATACGCCGCGAGTACATCAGCCGCGCCTGTCTGAACAAGGCCGCCGACTTTCGCTACGGCTTGGACAATGGGTGGCTGAGCCAAGACGTCCGCGATCGCACGCTGCAATGCATCGATGATCCCAGCAGGCGTCGTCGCCGGAGCGTACATCGCATACCATCCCTCCGAGATCACCCCCGCGATACCCGCCTCGTTGACGGTTGGCACATCCGGAAGAATTTGACTCCGCTCCTCACTTGCAACTCCCAGCGCCTTGAAGGCACCCGACTGGATGTGCGAGACGACAACCGGAATATCAACGAGAAGCATATCGATCTCGCCAGCCAGTAGCGCGGTCACGGCCGGCGCTCCTCCACGATAGGGCACGTGCAGAACGTCGATCCCAGCCCGCATTTTGAACAACTCGCCCGCAAGATGAACCGAGCTGCCGCTGCCGGTTGAACCGAACGTCATGCGGCCCGGATGCGCCTTGGCAAACTCCTGAAGCTCTTTCGCGGTGCTGGCCTGCACGTGCTTGCCGACGACCAGAACCATCGGCGTGCCTACCACGCGACAGATTGGCGACAGATCCTTGAACGGATCGTATCTAAGATTCGATTGCATATGAGGGACGATGACCAGCGCTCCGGCCGACGCAAATACGATCGTGTAGCCGTCCGGTTGCGCGCGAGCCACCGCTTCGACCGCCAAAGTGCCTGCTGCGCCGCCACGGTTCTCGATAATGACGGGCTGACTCAAACGTTCTGATAGCGCGGGCGCTATGATGCGGCCGATCGTGTCGGCCGTGCCACCTGGTGGAAATCCAATCATTATACGAATCGGGCGATCAGGGTATGTTTGCGCGTTCACGGAGGCCGGGCTGCATAGCGCTGTTCCAACAGCAAGCATGCTAAAGCGGCGTCTGCTCAACATGGCTACGGGCTCCACGAGCGCATCGAACTACAATGTTCCCTGCTGATGATAGATGTAGTTCGTTGTCAATCAAGGTGCTCATCGATGCCCCGATCGAGTCGGTTCACCCACGGACGCACATATTGCAACCTGTTATGGGACGTTAAGCTCGAACGCCCTCGGCGTGCGGCTTTGTTGGCGCTGTTTGAGCGATGCACCCGAAAATACACTGCAGTCGCCTGCGCGATGTTGTCGTCGTAGGTACCTTCCAATTCTCAAATGGGGCCGGCGCGATGGTTCAAACGACCCGTCAAATGCATCTCGGCGTCTACGTCATGGGCACTGGGCATCATGTGGCTGGCTGGCGCCTGCCGGAGGCGCAGGCGGGAGCGGAGAATTTTCCACTGCTGCTGCGTATTGCGCAGACGGCGGAGCGCGGCAAATTCGACCTGTTCTTTCTCGCGGATGCGCTCAACACCGGACCCACCGTACATCCTTCGATCATGGTTCGCCTTGAACCGTTGACCCTGCTCGCGGCGCTCGCCTCGTGTACGTCCCGTATCGGCCTCGCCGCCACCGCGTCGACGACCTACAGTGAGCCATACAATCTCGCGCGTGCGTTTGCATCCATCGATCACATCAGCGGCGGACGCGCTGCTTGGAATGTCGTGACAGGAGCCTTTGCCGAGGCTGCGGCCAACTTCGGTCGCGAGAGTCATCCCTCACATTCAACGCGCTACGCCATTGCCGCCGAGTTTGTCGATGTCGTCAGAGGGCTATGGGATAGTTGGGAGGACGGTGCAATCATAATGGACAAAGCTGGCGGTCGCTTCGCCGAGATCGAGAAGATGCATTACCTCGATCACAAAGGAGAATTTTTTTCCGTCAGAGGTCCGCTCAACATCTCACGACCCCCGCAAGGCCACCCCGTTATCATCCAGGCCGGCGCATCTGAAACCGGCCGCGACCTCGCAGCATCAATCGCGGAGATCGTGTACGCCGTCCAACAGGAGCTTGAGCCAGCCAAAGCATTCGCCGAGGACTTGCGGGCTCGCGCGGCCAAGTTCGGGCGCGACCCTAATCATATCAAAATCCTGCCGGGCGTCTGCCCGATCATCGGCGAGACCGAAGCAGACGCCAAGCGCAAACTGACGGCACTGGGTGAAGTCAGCGATCCGGTCGCCGCTTTGAAGATCCTGTCCGAGCGCCTCGGGCATGACCTGTCGCCATTTCCGCTGGATGGGCCCGTTCCGACCCTGCCTCCATCAGGAGTCATGCAGGGCCACGCCGTAACGCTATCGGCGCTCGCCAAAAAGCACGACATGTCGTTACGTGAACTCCGCGACTTCACCGCTGCTGCCATGGGGCATCGACTGTTGTGCGGCACGCCAGAATTCGTTGCCGATGGCCTGGAGGAATGGTTTGCGGCAGGCGCGGCCGACGGGTTCAACCTGATGCCTCCCTGGTTTCCCGGAGCTTTCGATGATTTTGTCGACCAGGTTGTGCCGATCTTGCAGCGGCGTGGGCTGTTCCGCATGGAGTACGCGGGACGCACGCTCCGTGACCACCTGAATCTGCCTCGCCCGCCAAATTCGGTAAGCTCATCGCGACGAAACCGATAAGTGAGCCAGGTGGTCAGGTTCGCCGGCGTCAAGCCGAGTTGCACCGGCCAGACCCGCGATGCGAGCCTCGCTCACGTCCACTGCAGGCGCTGCATGATCGCGCGGCCCATCACCCAGTCCTTGTCGCTGTCGTTGAGGAAATTCAGCTCCTCGGTGAAATGGGTGATGCGCTGGCGGTAGCTCGCCTTGGCGTACGAATTCGTAAGGTCGGTGCCCCAATAGCTGCGCTGCGGGCCGTAGGCGTCGAACACGCGCTTGAGGTGACCGGCGACGTCGCGGAACGGATAGGGCTCGCGCGAGATGCCGGGCGAGGCCGACATCTTGACGCTGACATTGGGGTATTTGGCCAACGCAACGGCCTGCCCGACCGCCTCCTCGACCCTGTTGTCCTTCAGCATCGCCGCCGTCAGGCCCATATGGTCGAGAATCAAGGCGAGCTGAGGATGTTTCTCCGCGATCGGGGCGAGCAGCGACACCCGGCCGGGCGCGAAACACATGACGGGAAGGCCGGCCTTTTCGGCTGCTGGCCAGAACCAGTTCGCGGTGCCGTCGGTGAGCCACGGAATGTTCTGGGCGTTGTTGAAGGTCACGCGAACCCCCACCATTCCCTGCTGCTCCTTCCATTTCGGCAGCAGATCGGCGGACTTCGGGTCCTGCAGCGGGATGCGGCCCATGACGCGGAAGCGATTGGGATAGCGCTTGACCGCCTCGAGCGCATAGTCGTTGCGGTCGCCCGGCCACGACGGCGGGACGATCACCGCGCGATCCACGCCGGCTTCATCCATCATCGATACGAGCCGCTCGATGGTGAACGGCTCCGGCAGTTGCGGTGCGAGGCCGGGGACCCACTTCCAGTCCGGCGACTCCGCCTTCCACAGGTGGACCTGCGCATCGACGATCTGGCGCCGGTCGGCCTGGGCCGCCGCCTTGCGCGGACCCATCGCCAGCAGTGCGCCGGCGCCAAGTACGGTACTGGTGACAAGAGTGCTGGTGACGAAATCGCGTCGGGTCGGCATGGATCGCTCTCCCTGAAGCTCCCTGTGACGGCGTTCATTCGGCGACGCCGCCTTGCCACCCGATTGTGCGACCGTCCTGCCGCCGGCCACAACGTCCTTTAATGTGAGGGCAGCTTTGAAACCGGCGCAGGAGCTCGATGCTGGCTCGGAGGTTCAAGCGGCCCGGCTATAGCTACTTCATGACTTTATTATTGACTACGTAACGGGTTTATGCTATAGGATTCGCATTCTTGCTCAACCCGGGCGCAACAACGCGCCGCGGGAACGACTAACACTGCGCTGTTTGACATCGTGAATGCGGCTACGGGCAACGGTTCGCTTCGCGCGCCGCGACTTCGCACGTCTCGATGTCCCGGGCGAGCGCAGCGAGACCCGGGACCTAGGGGCGACACGACCGATCGCAGCGGCAACCATTTCGCGCTGCGCGAGTCGTCGCGCTGGATCCCGGCTCTCGTTCCGTGCGGCTTCGCGTCTCTGCACGCGGCCGGGACACGAGACCTCGACGTTTTGGTGAAACGAACCCACGTTGCAGAAACGCAACAAGACCAAACGCGCGCCACGTAAGTGTTGCCGGAGCGCTACGCCGCCTTGCCCTTGCTGCCCGACAGCAGCGTCGCGACCCAGCGCGTGGATTCGCGCTGCTCGCAGACGGTGAGGATCGCGATCACGATCGGCACGCCGATGAACGCGCCCGGGATGCCCCAGAGGAAGGCCCAGAAGAACACCGCGAACAGCACCAGGAACGGCGACACGGCGAGCGCGGCGCCCGCGATCCGGGGTTCGAGGTAGCTGCCGATCAGAAACTGGATCAGGTTCAGGCACAGGAACACCGTGATCGCCAGTCGCCAGGACTCGAACTGCGCCAGGGCAAAAAGCGTTGGAAACACCGTCGCGACCAGCGGGCCGATGAACGGGATGTAGTTCAGCACGAACGCGATCACGCCCCACGCCGTCGCCAGTTCGAGACCGGCCAGCAGCGCGAAGCCCCAGACCACCGCGCCGGTCAGCACGCTCATGATGCTGCGGACCAGCATGTATTTCTGGAACTTGTCCGCGATCCGTTCGCTCGATTGCAGGATCGTGTGCGCCGTCTCCCGGTTGCGCAGGCTTTCGATGTTGGTGCGGGCGACGTCGACCTCGAGCAGGCCGAGCACCGTGAACACGAACGTGATGATCGTAAAGGAGAGCAGGCCGTGGATCCGCGCGCCGATCTCCTGCACCGCGCGAATGAGCCAGCTGGCGTTGAAATTGTCCACCAACAGGCTGGTGAGCAGGATGCCGTGGCCCTCGAGCCACTCCGTCAGCTGCATGTACAGCAGCTGGAATCTGGCGGCGTTGTCGATGAGCCAGCGACCGACCGTCCCGAAGCTCCAGGCGATCAGGCCGCCGAGCACGGTCATCACGACCAGCGTGACGACGAGGGTCGCGAGCAGCGCCAGCAGCGCCGGCATTCTGGCCTGCAGGACCCGCTGCAGCGGCCATACGATGGCGATGACAAAGAGCGAGAACGCGACCGGCGCCAGGATCGAGCGGGCGAAGTACAGCGCCGCAAGAACCAGCACCGTGGTGCAGAGCCCGAGCATGACCAGGGCGGGGCGGCTGGTCATGCCGGCCTCGTCCGGCTCGATGTGTGCCGTCGGCGGGTTGTCATGCGCTAGAATGACCCGAAAACCGAGCCCATTGCGATCACGACGACGAGGGCAATGATGGCGCCGACGATAGCGACCATGACGATATCGAAATAGCTCTCGCGGTGTGACAGGCCGCACAAGGCGAGCAGCGTCACCACCGCGCCGTTGTGCGGGAGGCTGTCGAGCGTTCCCGCGCCGATCACGGCGACGCGGTGCATCAGCGCGGGATTGATCCCGGTCTGTGCCGCGATCTGCATGTAGGTCGTGCCGAGCGCGTCGAGCGCGATGGTGAGGCCGCCCGACGCCGAGCCGGTGAGCGCCGCCAGCACATTGGTGGCGACGGCCAGCGAGACCAGCGGTCCACCCTCGATCGACAGCACCCAATCGCGGACCGCGTCGAACGACGGCAGCGCCGCCACGACCGCGCCGAAGCCCACCAGGCTGGCGACGGTGACGGCCGGCAATACCGAGGCATTGGCGCCGGCATCCATGCTCGCGCGCAATGCCGGAAGGTGGCGCCAGTTGACGGCAACAACGGTTGCGATCGCGCAAGCGAGCGCGATCACCACCGACCAAACGCCGCCGACCGCACCCAGCGAGGTCGCGCCCCAGCGTTCCTCGGCCAGGAACGCAAAGTCGAGGTGCGGCAGGATGAGGAGCGACATCACCAGGTTGACCCCGATCACCACCACCAGCGGCAGCGCCGCTCGGGCAATGGTGGGCGAGGTTTCGCTGTGACCGCCGTGATGGATTTCCGCGGGATCGAACTCGCGCGCCGTGGTGGCGAGCTCGCGCACGCGCAAGTCGTCGGCCGCGGCCAGCGCAGCCGCGCCGGCGCCATAACCTTCGCGGCGACGGCGCGCGGCGCGCTCCGCCTTGGCCAGCCACCACAAACCGAAACCCAGCATGATGGCGGACGCGATGATCCCGAGACCGGGGGCGGCAAACGGCGTGGTGCCGAAGAACGGCATCGGGATCGCATTCTGGATCGCCGGCGTGCCGGGCAGCGCCGACATGGTGAAGGTCGAGGTCCCGAGCACGATCGCTGCGGGCATCAGCCGGCGCGGAATGGCGGCGGCGCGAAACACCTCCTGCGCCATCGGGACGAGCACAAAGAAAGCGACGAACAGGCTGACGCCGCCATACGTGACGACAGCACCGGCCAGGACCACCGCCAGCATGGCGCGGCGCTCACCCAGCCGCTCGCGCAGGAAGTCGGCGATCGCCGAGACCGAGCCGCTGTCGTCCATGAGCTTGCCGAACAAGGCACCGAGCAGAAACAACGGGAAGAATTGCGCGAGGAAGGTTGCCGCGCTGAACATGAAGGTCTGGGTCCAGCTCGCCAGCAGCGGCTCGCCGGCGAATGCGGCGGCGAGCAGGGCCGCCGCGGGAGCGAGCAGCAGCACGCTCCAGCCGCGCAGCGCCAGCCAGATCAGCAGCGCCAGGCCGAGCAGGATCCCGATCAGGCCCATGATGTCAGACGCCTTCCAGCAGTTCGTCGAGATCGAGGGTCGAGCGCCGGCCCAGGTCCTCGTGGTGGTCGCTGAGGAATGCTTGCGCCGCGCGCCGCCCCTCGTCGCGCAGCATGGACAGGAATTCCCACTCGGCGTTGAGCTTGGAAGAATAGCCAAGTCCTACCATGACCTCGCTGGAGACGCGATGAATCCGCATGTGCGCCCATTTGGCGCCCTCGGAGTCGCCGCTGTGAGCGACCTGGCGCAGCAAGGCGATCATCCGCAACTCCTTCAGCAGCACGGCGTTGAACGAGACCTCGTTGAGCCGGTTGAGGATATCGCGGGCCGAGCGCGGCGAGCCCGATCGTTCGATCGGGTTGATCTGCACCAGGATCGTATCCTGCGAGCGGCATTCGCGTACCAGCGGGGTGATGGTGGGATTGCCGGAGTAGCCGCCGTCCCAATAGCTTTCGCCGTCGATCTCGATCGCCTGGAACATGGTCGGCAGGCAGGCCGACGCCAGCAGCACATCCGGCGTGATCTCGCCGTTGCGGAACACCCGGCCGCGTCCGGTGTGGACATTGGTGGCGGTGACGAACAGCTTGATCGGCGCTTGGGTCAGCCGGTCGAAATCGACGACCTCGGCCAGGATGTTGCGCAGGGGATTGGCGCCGCTGGGGCTCAGGTCGTAGGGCGAGAACACCCGCGCCATCATGTCCATGGCGACGAACATGGGCGAATAGTCGAGCGTCCAGCGGCCCAGCAGCACGTCCAGCGGGCTGCGCCGGAACGGGCTGAGCACCGCTGCCTGGGAGACGCGCCGCCAGAAATTCTCCAGCGCGGCGCGCGCACCTTCGGCGCCGTTGTGGGCAAAGCCGTCGACCAGCACGGCTGCATTCATGGCGCCGGCGGAGGTGCCGGAGATGCCGTCGATGCCGAGCCAGGGTTCCTCGAGCAGGCGATCGAGCACGCCCCAGGTGAACGCGCCATGCGCGCCGCCGCCTTGCAGCGCGAAGTCCACCAGGATGGGAGCGCGGCTCGACGCCACAGGGCCTGTCGTCATCTTGCTTCACCAAAAAGTCGAACCGCTGCCGGCGGGCGGCCCATGGTGGACGGATCAATGCAAGAATGCAGTATTTCTTGGCGACGCGCGAGACTCGTCTCAGCGACAGCAGCTTGAGAAGCTATTTCTGCTTCGGCGTCGCCCCGGCGGGGGCTGACGGCGCGCGCGCGAAGCCGGGGATCCTGCGCAGCACCACCTTCAAGGGGTCGTCGACCCAGGCTTCGGTCATGAAGTCCATGTGTTTGACGTCGTCGGTGGCGGCGATGAACGTCACGCTGCCGCGCGCAAGATTGGCGGGTAGCGCGTTTTGAAAGGATATGCCGCGCGCCGTCAGCATGCGTTGCAGCGTTGTGTTCTCCTCGCGCGACGATTTTCCGAACGTGCTGACGAAGAAGGCCGGGGGCCGCTTCTCCAGCCAGCCCAGGAACTTGTCGTGTTCGCCATAGAGCGCGTCGAACAGCACGACGCCGCGCAGGCGATCGTCGGCACGACCGGCGTGGAGGACGAACGCGGCCGGGTTGTAACCGCCGCTATAGGCCGCGACCACGACCGGCGCGTTGTGGAACGCGCCGCGGGCGCGTGCATCGCCGTAAAGCTCGGTCAGGCGGTCACCGGCTTCGCGCAGGAATTGGGCGAACACGCCCGGCTCCCAGAACCGGCCGGCGCTGGAATCGAGCGCGTTCACCGCGAATTGCGGCGCCACCAGCACCGCGTTGAGCCCGGATTCGGTGATCTGCCTCGGCACCGCCTGGCGATTGCGCACGTCGCGTTCGAGCGTCGCTTCGTTGCCGTGGAAGAACACGACCATGAGCGCCGGGCGGCGGGGATCAAATCCCTTGGGGATGTGCAGCAGGACGCGCTGGTCGCTGTAGGTCTGGTCCTCCCAGTAGGTCCCGCCGCGGACCGTGGAGTGACCGTGCCGCTCACCGTCCGCAACATCGAGGAACGGCCGGTTCTTGTCCGGCACCTCGCCGCGATAGGGGAACGGCGTCACCTCGAACGGGACCAGCGCCGTCTTTGACGACGGCAACGGCGCGAGCTCGCGTTTGGGCGCGGGCGCGGAGACGGCGTCCTGCGGCAGCAGCAGGCCGGCAAGAGCAAGCGCGGCGCCGAGCCGGGTGAGCGACCGAAGCATCGCCGCGGTCACGCCGGTGTCGCCGCCGGCGCCGGCGAAGGCGTCGCTGACGGTTGCAGCGGCAGCAACACGGCGAAGAAGGCCGGCATGGCCAACACATAGGCGACGCCGGCGATCACCAGCACGGCGTTGAGCCCGAACGAGGTCGCGATGATGGGAACGGCGGCCGCGCCGATGACGGAGAAGCAGCCGTTGATGCCCCAGGCCCACAGGAACATGTGATCCTTGCCGAGCCGCGCCAGCGACGTCATCGCGGTCGGCATCGGAAATCCCATCAGGAACGCGGGCGGAAAGATCAGCGCGAAGCAGAGCAGCAGCCGCTGGGCATAGGGCAGGGTGCCGATCAGGTCGAGCACGCGGTCGAGGAACAGGCCGTATCCGACCAGGAGCACGCCGATCGCGATGAAGATCTTCGGCATCATGTAGCGCGCGCGATCGAGGTAGCGCTCCGACACGAAGGCGCCGAGACCGGAGAACACCAGCATGCCGGTGATCAGCACCGACGCAGACACGGTGGCGTTGCTGAGCGCCAGCATGAAATCGGAAATCAGGCCCACCTCAACCATGATGTAGCCGGCGCCCAGGCAGGCGAAATAGATGATGGTGCGGAACTTGCCGGGGTTGTGGCTGAAGATGGTGCGCCAGCCGAAGATGAGCGGAATGAGCACGAGCGACAGCGCAGCCATGCAGGCAATGGCGAGCGTTGCCCACAGCAGCAGGTAGCCCCATTCGTCCTGCAGCAATTCGAGCCGGTCGGAGACGCGCGCAAGGTCGCCCGGTTTGACGTAGGCCGCGAAGTACGGCCGCTTGTTGGTGAGAGGGCGGGTATCGAACACGTAGCGCTCGGCGATGTCATCCCACCCGCCGTGGACGAGGTGGTGCCAGGCCAGTTGACCCATGACCGTCGCGGGTACCGCCGCCCCCGGCTTTTCCGGCGAAGCGTCGGGGTCGGGCGGCGCGTCCGCCGCGGCTCCGTCCGCCGGCGGTGTGCCTTCCGGCATGGACTCGTCCATGGGACCGGACTGCGAAGCGCCTTCGAAGAAGATCTGATGCCGGTAGTCCTCCAACACCTTGGCGGTCTGCGATGTGTCGTATTCGAAGCCGGGATAATAGATTTCGTCGAACGACATCGCCCGCGTATGCTCGCGCAGCTTGGCGATGTCATCGGCGTCGAAGCCGCCGCGCTTGTAGAGCACGGTCGCGGTCGAGAGATAGCTCGACACCACGAAGAAGCGATTGGCGATATCGCCGTCATCGACCTCGCGCGCGGCCGCTGCCATTGTCGTGTAGAGCTTGAGCACCGACTTCGGCGGCTCCTCCTTGTTCCACATCGTCACCGAAAGAACGCCACCATCCCTGAGCGCGCGCATGTAGCTGGTCATCGCCTCGCGCGTATAGGAATACTTCTCGACGATGGCGAAGCCGCCGGGGCTCGACAGGCCGGCGGAATCCGCGAGGCTCAGGTCGATGACGTCGTAACGCTCCGCGGTGTGCGCAAGATAGAGCCGGCCGTCGTAATCGACGACGTGCACTTTCGGATTGTGGAGCACGTCGCCGGTGAAATCGCGCAATCCCTTGTCGGTGCGGAAGGCGTCGAGCACCGCGGGATTTCCCTCCGCCACGGTGACCGACTTGGAGTTGCTGCGGAGCGCGACCGAGGTCGAGATGCCGCCGCCGAACTGCACCACGAACGTGTCGGGCGCCTGCTTGATCAGATAGGGATAGACCATCGGCAGGAAGCGGTAATAGACCGTCTGTTCCGCCGGCAGGTCGCGAATGATGCCGCTCGGGCCCTCGCCGTCGATATACATCCCGAGATAGGCGTTCTCCGGCATCTTCGGCAGGCTGAATGCCGCGTTGTCGGAGAGTCCGGGCGCGAAGTGCAGGTACGAGCTGGAATAGACTTCGAGATATCCGAACGGCGAGGCGCGCTCATAGACGCGCTGGCTGTCGGGAAACTTGCGCGCATAGGCGACGCCCTTGTAGTCGGACACCGCGAGCTTCGGAATGTCGAGGAGCGGCGGCAACGCGAAGTGACCGGCGATTGACGCGACCGCCACTGCCAACAGCAAGAGCGCGCCGCGGCGATTGGCGAGCGCCGTGAACCACAGCATGCTGCCGAGGAACCAGAGGATCAGCGGCACGACGATGAGGTTCTCCGGCGTCGAAAGGTACATCGCCACCAGGAAAGCAAGGCCGCACAGGCCGGCGCCGGAGAGATCGGCGAAGTAGACGCGGCCGAAAATCTTGTTGGCCTTGAGGAATACGGTACCCAGATAGAGTGCGCCGGCGAGGAACGGCAGCATGTAGAGCAGGAAGTTTCCCGCCAGCCGCCACTTCTGCATCGGGTCGGAGATCAGGAAGATGGCGTTGAACGGGATCTGCTGCGCCAGGAGATTCGCCGCGACCGTCAACGGGCCGAACAGCATCAGCGAAGCGGTCGCCACGCCGCGCCAGTGGCGGTCGAACCAGCCTTTGCCGATGCACATGACCGCGCTGGTAAGACCGAAGCCCAGCATGGCGAGGCTCACCACCAGCGACCCGAAATGCGCCCAGCTTCCGACCGAGAAGATGCGCATGATGCAGATCTGCAGCGCGATCACCGCGCCGGCTTCGAGGCCGACGGCGAGATAGAGCCCGGTCGTCGGCTTGAGGTCGAGAGCGAAACGGGGCGGCGAGGGCTGGGCCAGCGTCATGGGCGGCCCGGTGCGAAAACGTCAGGTGAGCGAGGCTTCACGGCGGTTTCTCGCTTGGCCGCAGGCGCAACGCGTTGCTGCGTCGGATGCGTGCAAAGGCAACACCACGCCAATATGTCGGCCGTGGGGCCGTTTGCACGGCTCTCGTGTCCCGGACGAGCGAGCGTAGCGAGCGAGATCCGGGACCTAGGAGTTCCCGGCATGGTCCCTCGATGTTGCGCTCCGCGCTTCTTCCGCTGGGTCCCGGGTCTCGTTCTGCTCGGGCTGAAGAAGCCCTCGCTGCACTCGCCCGGGACACGAGAGTGCTCCCTTTATGCGCTTTCGGGTCCCGGACGAGCGAGCGTAGCGAGAGGTCAAGCCCGGCAATGACACCGGCGTTATGGACGCTAGCCTTATGGTCCGCTCACGATCTTGAACTTCTGCACCCGCCGGCCCCAGTCGGTTTCCGCCACGTAGATGTTGCCCTTGGAATCGACCGCGATCGTGTGGCCGTGCGTAAAGTTGCCGATCTGGTGGCCCGGACGGCCGAAGCTCGACAGGATCTTTCCGCTGGCGTGGTCGAGGATATGCACCTGCTCGGTGCCGCCATTCATCATGTACATGAACTTCTGCTCGCGATCGGGCGAGAATGCCACCCACCATGCCGTGCCGCGCTTGTCGGGAAGCTTGCCGGTCGCGTTCGGGATCGGGATGTTGCGCACGAACGTCCCGTCCTTCTGGTAAACCTGAACCCGGTTGCCCTGACGGTCGCAGGCATAGATCAGCCCGGCATTGCTCATGGCGATGCAGTGTACGACCTCGGCGAACACGCCGGGTGCGCCGGCCTGGGTTTCCTCGTCCGTGGCCTGCCGTCCCCACTGCCGCAGGAACTTGCCGTCCTTGTCGAACACGGCGATGCGCCGGTTGCCGTAGCCATCGGCGACGTAGATGTCGCCGTTGCCGGGATCGACGACCATGCCAGAGGGCATGTGGAGCTGGTCGCGCGCTGCGTTGAGGCCTTTGCCGCGCCGGGTCCCGTCCACGGAGTCGAACTTGCCGCGCGTGCCGATCTGCAGCAGCAGCTTTCCGTCCGGTCCGTATTTCTGGATGGCGCCGTCGCCGTTGCCGGCAACCCAGACGTTTCCTTCCTGATCGACGAAACAGCCGTGGATCGAGCCGGGAACGGTCGTCTGGTCGCCCCACGATCCGACCACGTTGCCGTCGGGATCGAACTTGATGATCGAGGGCGCGGAGATCGACGTCTCCTTTTCCTCGTCGGTGATGTTGCGCCGGTTGACCACATAGATGTGGTCCTGCGCGCTGGTGCAGACGCCGCCGAGCTGGCCGGTGATCCAGCCCTCCGGCAGGTCCTTCGGCCAGGTGGCGTCCACCGAGAACTTCGGAGCGTTCTGGGCCTGCAGGTTGGACGCGCTGAGCGCGAACGCAACGCCGGCAATCAGGTAACCGATGAACTTCATTGTTCGCTCCCTACTCGAATTTCTTGCCGCCGAGATAGACCGCTTCCATCGTGCGCATATTGGTGATGTCGTCGAGCGGGTTTTTCGCCAGCACCAGGAGGTCGGCGGCCTTGCCGGCGGCGAGCGTTCCGAAGTCACGGTCGATGCCGAGCATCTCCGCGTTGTTCTTCGAGAACGACTGAATGATCTGCATCGGGGTGAGCCCAGCGTCGCGCATGAGCTCCATTTGGCGATGCTCGAAGAATCCCTGGATGAAGTAGCGGTCCGGCGCGCCGCCGGAATCGGTTCCGAAGCCGAAGCGGATGCCGGCATCGGCGAGCTTCTTGAGGTTCTTCTTGTCGGTGTCGAACATCCGCAGCCAGCGCGGCCGGTCGGGATCGTTCGCCTGGTCCGCCCGCACCTTGGTCTTGAGCATGGCGAGACGCTCCGGCGTCAATCCCTTTTGGAAGAACGGATTGTCGGTGAAGCCGGGGCCGTCGCCGAATACGAACAGCGCCTCCTCGCGCGCCAGCGTGGAGATAACAGACACGTCGCCCTGCTTCAGCGTAGCGATGAAATCGTCGGGGATTTCCTGGTCGCGCACGTTGTGGGCGAGGATGTTGACGCCCTGGTCGACGATCCTGCGCGCATCGGCGAGCTCGACGATATGGGCCATCCGGATCTTGCCGTGCTTGCGCGCCTGATCCATCACGGCGGCGGTGAATTCGGGCGTGAGCTTGGGATGGCGGCCGCCCTGGGCGTCGATCCACACCTTCACGAAGTCGGTGCCCTTGGCGACGATCTCGTCGACCTTGGCGCGGCCCTCGTCCGGGGTCTTCGCCTCCGAGCCCGGCTTGAACGGCTCCGACATGAAACGGTACATCACCGTCATGATGCGCGCGCCCTTGAGGTCGCCCGCCTTCTGCCGCTGCTTGAACTCCTGCACGTCGTCCTGGTCGAAATACATGCTGGTCGTGGTGGTCACGCCGTAGAGCGCGTATTGGCGCAGTTGCGGATCGCGCGGTGGCGGGCCGACGTGGCCGTGGCCGTTGATGATGCCCGGCACGACGAATTTGCCGGTGAGGTCGACCACCGTCGCGTTCGGCGGCGCCGCGAGGCCCGCTGCCATTTGCCGGATGCGGCCGTTCTCCATCACGATCGTGACATCGTGCTGTGGCGCCGCGCCGGTGCCGTCGATCACGGTCGCATGGGTGAGAGCGGTGGTTTGCGCCGCCGCGCTCCCGCTGACCAGCAGCGCCGCGCCGAATACGACCAGGACATTCGCCCGCATTATCCCTCCCTTGAACATCGTCTGTTTTGTTTTTTCACGATGACACCCGCGCCAAGCTATCAGCGCAACGAGGGAAGGTCCACGCTCACAACGTTGACGCTCGCGAAGGCCTCACGCTCATTCCTGGAAGGCGGTCTCGCGCGTCTTGCGGAATTGCGGCAATGCGATCAGCAGGACCACCGCGAGCGCCATCGTGAGCAGCGTCAACGAGAGCGGCCGTGTCACGAAGATCATGGGATCGCCGCGCGAGAGCACCATGGAGCGGCGCAGATTCTCCTCCATCAGCGGCCCCAGAATGAATCCGAGCACCAGCGGCGCCGGCTCGAGGCCGAACTTGACCAGGAGAAAACCGAACAGCGCGAACAGCGCCGTGAGCACGACGTCGGTGGTACTGTTGTTGACGGTGTAGATGCCGATCAGCGAGAACACCACGATGCAGGGAAACAGCAGCCGGTAGGGAACCTTGAGCAGGCGAACCCAGATTCCGATCAGCGGCAGGTTGATGATGACCAGCATCAGGTTGCCGATCCACATGCTGGCGACCATGCCCCAGAACAGGTCCGGCCGCTTGTCCATGACCGCAGCGCCGGGCGCGATACCCTGGATGATCATGGCGCCCATCATCAGCGCCATCACCACGTTGGACGGAAGGCCTAGCGTGAGCAGCGGAATGAACGAGGTCTGCGCCGCCGCGTTGTTCGCCGATTCCGGCCCGGCGACGCCCTCGATCGCACCGCGTCCGAAGCGCGACGGTTCGCGCGCGAGCTTCTTCTCGAAGGTGTAGCTCGCGAACGATGCCAGCACGACGCCGCCGCCCGGAAGGATGCCGAGCAGCGAGCCCAGGCCGGTCCCGCGCAGGACCGCGGGCCAGGCCGCGCGGAAGTCGTCCCGCGTGAGCCACAGGTTTCGGATCGGCGACGTCAGCGCCTCGCGTTGCTGCGGCTTTTCCACGTTGCGCATCACCTCGTTGATCCCGAACAGCCCCATGACCAGCGGCAGAAAGCCGATGCCGTCGAACAGCTCGGAGACGCCGAAGGTGTAGCGCGCGGTTCCTGAATTCACGTCGGTGCCGCACAGGCCGAACAGCAGGCCGACGAAGATCATGGCGACGGCCTTGAGCAGCGAGCCCTGCGCCATCACCACCGCCGACAGCAGGCCGAGCACCATCAGCGAGAAATATTCGACCGAGGTGAACTTCTCCGAGAATGCGGCGAGGATCGGCGCGAAGGCGGCGAGCGTCAGCGTCCCGACGCAGCCGGCGAAGAACGAGCCGAGCGCGGCGATGGTGAGCGCGGCGCCGGCGCGGCCCTGGCGCGCCATCTGGTAGCCGTCGAGGCAGGTGATGACTGACGACGTCTCGCCCGGCATGTTGACCAAGATGGCCGTGGTCGAGCCGCCATATTGCGCGCCGTAATAGATGCCAGCGAGCATGATCAGCGACGTCAGAGGCGCGAGCCCGTAGGTGGCCGGCAGCAGCATCGCGATGGTGGCGACCGGACCGATGCCGGGCAGCACGCCGATGAGAGTGCCCAGCAGGCATCCCGCCAGGCAGAAAAACAGGTTCTGCGCCGTCGCCGCGGCGGCAAACCCGACCATCAGGTTACTGACGATGTCCATGTCAGCCGCTCCCGAACACCGGGATCGGCTGCCGCAGGCCGTAGACGAAGACCACGACACAGAACAGCGCGAGCGCGATGGCGAGCGCGACCGCCTGCTTCCATTTCGCGTCGCTCGTCGCGAAGGCGCAGATGACAGCCACAATGAAAGTGGTGGGGGCGAGGCCGGCGCGCTCGATCAGCAGCGCGAACATAAGCACGGCGACAAGAACCATGAGGCTCGAGTACCATCGGCCGGTCGCGATCGGCGGACCGTCGACCGTGACCGCCCGCAGCCCGATCGCGGCGCCGAAGACGAGGAGGCCGATGCTCAGCAGCACGGGCATGTAGCCCGGTCCCATGCGCGAGACGCTGCCGATGTCGTAGTCGCGGCCGAACCAAAGCCCGGCGAGGCCGATGGCGATCAGGATGATCGCCGCCCCGACATCTTGCGGGCTCTTGATGCGCAACGTCATGGTTTGGGCGTGTGCACGAATGGCGTGAGCCAGGAGGGTTGAGCCTATTCGATTCTTATCGCCTCCGGGCCTCGGCCGGACCTCACTTGTCGCATCCGCGGAAGTCCGGGCTGATCACCCGAAAAGCGTTTTCCTCGGGTTGGTTGCGCGGGCGAGCTGTGATTAATTGGCATTCCACCACCGCCTAAGGTCGTCGATGAAAAACATCAATCCGAACCCGTTCACCACCCGCCCCGAGATCGAGGGCACCTTCGGCGTGGTGACGTCGACCCACTGGATCGCGACCGCGGTAGGAATGGCGATGCTCGAGAAAGGCGGCAACGCCTTCGATGCCGCCGTCGCCACCGCCTTCACGCTGCAGGTGGTCGAGCCCCACCTCAACGGTCCGGGCGGCGATGTGCCCGTCATCATCAACGATGTCCGCACCGGCAAGACCGAGGTGATCTGCGGCCAGGGTCCGGCACCGGCCAAGGCGACCATCGCGCATTACCGCAGCCTCGGCCTCGACATGGTGCCCGGCACGGGGCTGCTCGCGGCTTGCGTGCCCGGCATGTTCGACACCTGGATGCTGCTGCTGCGCGACTACGGCACCATGCGGCTCGCCGACGTGTTGGCGCCGGCGATCTATTACGCCGGCCAGGGTCATCCCCTGGTCGAGCGCGCGCATGCCACCATCGCAACGGTCGAGGAACTGTTCCGCAAATACTGGCCGACATCGGCGGCGGTCTATGTTCCCGGCGGCGCGGTGCCGGAGACGGGCACGTTGTTCACCAACACGACGCTGGCCGAGACCTACACGCGCGTGCTGCGCGAGGCGAAGAGCGTGGGCGGAGACCGCGTGCGGGAGATCGAGGCCGCGCGCAAGGTCTGGTCCCAAGGTTTCGTCGCCGAGGCGATCGACCGCTTCTGCCGCACGCAGGCGGTGATGGACACCAGCGGGACGGCGCACCACGGCGTGCTCACCGGCGACGACATGGCGCGCTGGCACGCCCATATCGAGGCGCCGCTCACCTACGACTACGGCCGCTACACCGTGTGCAAGCCCGGGCCGTGGGCGCAGGGGCCGGTGATGCTGCAACAGCTTGCGCTGTTGAAAGGGTTCGATCTGGACAGCCTCGACCCGGCCAGTGCGGATTTCGTCCATATCCTGGTGGAGTGCTCCAAGCTCGCCTATGCCGACCGCGAGAAATTCTACGGCGATCCCGATTTCGTCCAGGTGCCGATGGCGACGTTGTTGTCGGATGCCTACAACGACGAGCGGCGCAAGCTGGTCGGCGACAAGGCGTCGCTCGAATTGTGTCCGGGCTCGGTGGAGGGATTCGGCGCGGTGGTGAAGCTGCGCCGCGAGGAAGGCCAGCGCCGCGCCGTCGGCGGCATGGGCGCGGGCGAGCCGACGGTCGGCCGCATCGGCGAGGTTCGCGGCGATACCGTGCATTTCGACATCGTCGACCAGGCCGGCAACATGGTGTCGGCGACGCCGTCCGGCGGCTGGTTGCAATCCTCGCCGGTGATCCCCGAGCTCGGCTTCTGCCTCGGCACGCGTGCGCAGATGTTCTGGCTGGAGGAAGGCCATCCCGCCGCGTTGGCGCCGGGCAAGCGGCCGCGCACCACGCTCTCGCCCACGCTCGCGCTCCGCGACGGAGAATCGTACCTCGCCTGGGGCTCGCCCGGCGGCGATCAGCAGGATCAATGGACCACCCAGCTGTTCATGCGCCACGTCCACGCCGAGATGAACCTGCAGGAGGCGATCGACGCGCCAGCCTGGCACTCCGAGCATTTCCCGATCTCGTTCTGGCCGCGCACGGCGCGGCCGGGCGTGCTCGTGGTCGAGCGTCGCCTGCCGGAGAGCACGGTGACGGAGCTCGATCGCCGCGGTCACATCGTCGAGGTCGACGCCGACTGGTGCGAGGGACGGCTCACCGCCGCTTCGCGCGACGGCCGTCGCCGCCGCGCCGCCGCCAATCCGCGCGGCATGCAGGCCTACGCGGCGGGCCGATAGGCCCGGATCGTCCGCGTCCTGATTTAGCGAGCCGTTCCGGCGATCCCTGTTGTCTCGAGCACGAATCGGACCCGTTGCTCGACCGTGCTGCGCGGAAGCTCGACCAGCTCGTAGCCGTAAGCGCCGTAGACATCGACCATCGCTTCGTAGGTCCGCACCGCCTCCTCGAGGCTCTGTTTGCGTTCCCTGTCCTGCCGGAAGATGTCGGGCCATGGCGGCGCGATGAAGACCCGGCGGTGATAGCGGAACGTGGCGGCAGCCTCCTCCATATGGAGCGGCACCGGCAATCCCAGCATCCGCAGATAACCGATCACGTCAGGCACCCCGCGGTCGAAGAAGACCGGCCCCGCCTGCTCCTGCGCCAGATGGTAGGAGCGCATCTCCCAGCACAGCATCAGTTCGGCGAACGCCTGCGGGTCGCGCCAGGGCAGCGCAGGTCCGCGGATCGCGACCTGATCCTGAATGACGCCGCGCCCGGCCTCGATCGATCGCGCGCAGCCGCCCTGCGCCAGGGCGTCGATCAGCGTGGTCTTTCCCGACCCGGGGCCGCCGGTCACGACGAACAGCCGCTGCGTATCGCTGGTCACGGGGATTGTCTCCTTGGTCACTGCGTGTGTGGACGTCTATAAGAATTATGTCTCGTAAGGACGCGGCGCGTGGGCAAGTGTGGCTGAGCTAAGCGTCGAACGCGCTGCGGATTGCTGTCGCCGTACGCACGAAACCGTTGCACACGGGAGGGAAGACCGATGAACGGCGCCGCGCTCGTTGCCGAAATTCTCAAGCGCGAGGGGACCGAGTTCCTCGCCTGCTACCCGCGCAACCCGCTGATCGAAGCGTGCGCGGCGCTCGACATCCGTCCCATCCTGTGCCGGCAGGAGCGAGTCGGTGTCGGCATGGCCGACGGCTATACCCGCATCAAGCGCGGCAAGCGCAACGGCGTGTTCGCGGCGCAGGCGGGTCCGGGGATCGAGAATGCCTTTCCCGGCATCGCCCAGGCCTATTCCGAGAACGTGCCGCTGCTGGTCATTCCGGCCGGGTTGCCGCTGGCACGGCAATACGTGCGGCCGACGTTCCGCGCCGCCGATGTCTATCGGCCGGTCACCAAGTGGTCGGCACTTGCGCATACCGTCGAGGAACTGCCTGAGTTGCTGCGTCGCGCCTATCACGCCATGCGCAGCGGCAAGGGCGGGCCAGTCCTGATCGAAATTCCGGCCGAGGTATGGGAAGCCGAATACCGCGGCGAGCTCGACTACACGCCGGTGCCGGCGCAGCGTTCAGCGCCGGATCCCGACGCGGTCAAGGCGGCCGTCAAGATGCTGCTCGCGGCGAAAAGCCCGCTGCTGTGGGCCGGGCAGGGCGTGCTGTATGCGGAGGCGAGCGACCGGCTCGCGGCGCTCGCCGAGCTGATCCCGGCGCCGGTGGTCACCACCAACCCGGGCAAGAGCGCGATCCCCGAAAGCCACCCGCTGGCACTCGGCGCCTCCACGCGCTCGCGACCGAAGATGTTCACCGAGTTCATGACGAAGGCCGATCTCATATTGGCCGTTGGCTCGAGCCTCACGCGCACGCCGTTCGGGCCGGGCGTGCCGCCCGGCAAGGCGATCATCCATTCCACCAACGAAGCCGACGACATCAATAAAGACTATCGGGTTGCCCAGGCCGTGATCGGCGACGCCGGGCTCGTGCTCGATGCGCTGATCGCGGAAACCGGGCGGCAAAAACGCGGCGGCGGCGGCAATGCGCTCGCCGCGCTCAAGGAGGAGGTGGCCGCGGTCAAGACGGCCTGGATGGCGGAATGGGGCAAGCAGCTCGAGTCCGACGAGATGCCGCTCAACCAGTATCGTGTGATCCGGGACCTCATGCGCACCGTGGACCGCGACAACGTCATCATCACGCATGATTCCGGCAGCCCGCGCGAACAGCTTCTTCCGTTCTGGGAGACGACGGCGCCCGGCTCCTATATGGGCTGGGGCAAGTCGACCCAGCTCGGCTACGGGCTCGGCATCATCATGGGCGCCAAGCTCGCTGCGCCGGACAAGCTCTGCGTCAACGTCATGGGCGACGCCGCCATCGGCATGACCGGCATGGACATCGAGACCGCCGCGCGCAATCGCATCGCCATCCTCACCGTGGTGTTCAACAACGGCGTCATGGCGGCCGAGCGCGATGTGCTCGAGCTCTCGACCAGGAAGTACGGCGCGCTGACCGTCGGCGGCAACTACGCCAAGGTGGCGGAGGGGCTCAACGTCGCCGCGACGCGGGTGAAGAAGCCGGCCGACATCGTGCCGGCGATCAAGGATGCCGTCGCGGTCACGCAATCGGGCGCGCCGTTCCTGCTGGAGATCGTCGCCAAGCAGGGCTACGACTTCTCGCGCTATCCGCTCGCGGGGTTGTAATCGTAGGGCGGTCCAGGCGTCTTCGCCGTAACCCGCCGCGTCGGCTCGTGGGCGAGACGGCGCAACACGCTCGCTATTACGCCCTGCATGGTCCCTTCACTCCGCCTTCCAGGGTACCGCCTTGCGCTCGATCTCCTGGAAAATCGCCGAGGTGATCAGCCCGAGGATACCGATGGTGACGATCCCGACGAACATGATGTCGACCTGCAGCAGTTCCCACGAATTCCAGATCAGGTAGCCGATGCCGCTCTTGGTGGCGACGAACTCGGACGCCACCAGCACGATGAACGATACCGCGAGCGCGATGCGCAGGCCGGCGAAGATCATCGGAAGCGCGCCGAAGAACACGACGCGGGTGAACATCACCATCTGGCTCGCGCCGTAGTTCTTCGCCACGTCCCAGTAGATCTTGTCGATGTTGGAGGCGCCGACATAGGTGTTCACGATCACGGGAAAGAACACCGCGATCGCGACCAGGGCGACCTTCGAGGCGTCGCCGAACCCGAACGCGAGCAGCAACAGCGGCATCAGCGCGATCTTCGGGATCGGGAACAGCGCCGCGATCAGCGGGTCGAAGAAGATGCGCACCGGCTTGAACATCGCCATGAGGAGCCCGACCGCGACCGCGGGCACCGCGCCGATGACGTAGCCGAGCGCGACGCGGTAGAGCGTGACGCCGACGTGCCAGGCGAGCTCGCCGCTGGCGACCAGTTTGACGAAGCGTTGCGCAATGTCGCTCGGTGCCGGAATGAAGCGGCGGTCACCGATCCCCAGCATCAACAGCACCTGCCAGAGGGCGATCAGGGCGATCGGCGAGATCAGGTAGAGCAGCCGCTCGCGCGTCTTGCCGGACAATACCTTCATGCTTCCTCCTCGCCGCGCGCGCGCATCACCTCGTCCTCCAGCACCTGCCAGATGGCGAGCTTGAGCCGGCCGAATTCGGGCGACGCCGACAGCGTGATCAAATCGCGCGGGCGCGGGAACGGCACGTCGATGATCTCCTTGATGCGGCCGGGCTGCGCGGTCATCACCACGGTGCGGTCGCCGAGCAGCAATGCTTCCTCGATCGAATGGGTGATGTAGATCACGGTCTTGCGGGTCTGTTCCCAGATCCGCACCAGCTCGGCCTGCAGGATGACCCGGTTCTGGGCGTCGAGCGCGGCCAGCGGCTCGTCCATCAGCAGCATGCCGGGGTCGGTCACGAAGGCGCGCGCGATCGCGCTGCGTTGGCGCATGCCGCCGGAAAGCTGATGCGGATAGTGTCGGCGGAATTTCGTCAGTCCCACCAGTTTCAAGGCGGCGTCGACCCGCGTCGCCATCTCGGCCGCCGGCACCCCCCGCGTCATCAGGCCGAAGCCGACATTGGTCTCCACGCTCATCCAGGGAAAAAGGCCGCTCTCCTGGAACACCATCGCGTTCTCGATCGCCCAGCCCGGCGCTTCGACCTTGATGGTGCCGCTGGTCTCCTTCGCCAGTCCGGCGAGGATGCGCAGCAACGTGGATTTTCCGCAGCCCGATGGACCGACGATGCAGACGAATTCGCCCGGCGCGATCCGCAGGTTGATGTCGTCGAGCGCCACCACGCGACCCTGGCCGCTCACATACTCCTTGCCCAGGCCGACGATGTCGATCGCCGCGCCGCGCCGCTCAACGGCCATTCGTGTCGTCCTCCGCGGCTGACGGTATCAGCGGCAGCCGGCGAGCGTGCTGGCCTTGTTCTCAAGCTCGAACGGTCCGAGCTTGCTGACGGCATGATCCACGTAGCTCTTGTCCACGACGCGGTCGGCCGGGAACTCGCTGTTGCTCATCTTGTTCTTCACGAACCAGGCCTGCATGTCGAGCATGCTGTCGATATTGATGCGGCCGTTCGGACTGCGCGCCGGCCAGGGATATTTGTGCAGCAGCTCGGAGCGGGTCTCGGTACCGGTGCGCATGGCGAGCTCGATCATCGCCGGCCGGATCGCGCCGCCGTGATAGGCCTGGCAGTAGTCGCGAATGCCGCGCAGATAGGCGACGTAATAGTTGCGCATGAGCTCGCGGTTGGCCTTGGCGAAATCAGTGTTGACCATGCTGACCGCGATGGTGAGCGGGTGCGGCTTGACCGTGTCGTCGGGGTCCTTGAAGTTGACGGCGTGGCCGCCGTCGAGCAATTGCGCGGTGAAGGGCGGGATCGTGATCGCCGCGTCGATCGCCTTGTTGTTGAAGGCGACGGCGTATTGCGTGAACGGGATCACCTTGATGTCCACGTCGTTGATGGTCAGCCCATCCGATTCCAGGAGCTTGCCGACTTCATAGGTCGACACCGCGCCCTGGCCGTTGGTGGCAATGGTCTTGCCCTTGAGCTGCCGCAGCTGCGTGATCTGCCCTTTGAGATCGGGGCGCAGCATCAGATTGTGCCCGAGCGGGCTCGACACCCGGTCCACCACCATGGTGACCGGCAGGTTCTTTTCCAGGGCGTTGAAGTAGCCGGCGGAAATTCCGCCCTCGACCAGCTGCAACTGGTTCTGCGCCAGCAGGGCGATCGAGTTGGCGGCGGTATCGAGCGTGTCCATCGAGACCTTGATGCCGTACTCCTTGAAGTAGCCCTTCTCGGACGCCCACAGGATCGCGACCGTGGAGATCGAGCGCACGGCGCCGACCTTGACGGTCACCTCCTGGGCGTCCGCCGCCGGCGCCAGAACGGCGCCGAGCGTGGCAAGGCACGCCAGCACGCTCCGCCGAAGCACGAAGCTCATACGTTTCTCCCTCTTCTTCCGCTTGCGCGTGACCGCGCTATTTGGATTGGATGAAATAGCGTCCCTCGCCGTCCCGATCGAGGCCTTTCTGCCGCAACGCGTCGAGCGCGCGCACGATCTCGCGCCCGTCGCGGCTGCCCACCGCCGCCATCAGTTCCTCGAAGAACTTTGGCCCGTGCGCGAGCGCGGCCGCCACCGACGGGAAGCGCGCGCCTTGAAACCGCGGCGGCTCCGGCACGCGGGTTTCGATCCGGGCGCCGGTGCCGAACGGCCAGGTCAGGTCGAAGCCGGCCTTCGCACCGGTACGCGCGCCCGTGAGCGAGGGGTCGAGCGGCAAGGTACGCATGCCGTCCACCACCATAAGGTCGCGGTCGGGCTGGAACCTGGTCGCCAGTGCCCAGTCCATCTGCTCGTCCGAGAAGATGTCCACGTCCGGATCGACGATGAACACGTTCTTGACGTTGACCAGCGCGCCGAAGCACGCGGCGATCGCGTTGCGCGCCTCGCCGGGAACGCGCTGGCGCAGCGCCACGCGCAGGTTGAACATGCCGCCGCTGGAGGCGGTGGCATGCACGGCGAGCGGTTCCCGCACCGCGGTCTCGAGCGCGCGCCAGATCATGACCTCGGTGCGCAACGCGTTGAGCAGCGCGGTATCGGTGCGCGCGAGCGACCAGCCGCCGATGGTCGAGGTCTGAAACAGCGCATCGTGGCGGCGCGTGATCGCGGTCAGGTGGAAGACCGGGTTGCGTTTGAGCGCGCCGTAATAGCCGAGAAACTCGCCGTAGGGGCCTTCCGCCTCCACATGGCCGCGCGGATCGAGGTAGCCCTCCAGCACCCATTCGGCGTCGGCGGGGACGCGGATATCGTTGCTGACGCATTTCACCACCGGGAGCGGCGCGTCGCGTAGCGCCGCCACCAGCCCGAGCTCGTCGACCGGCAGGCGCATGACCGCGGCGATATGATCGATCGGATGCGCGCCGACGACGAAGCTCACGGGCAGCGGCTTTCCGGCGGCGGCGCTCGCTTCGTAGATCGCGCGCAGATCGCTGGGCGAGACCAGGTCGATGCCGGCTTCGCGGCGGCCACGGAGCATAAGGCGGCGCACGCCCACATTGGTCCAGCCGCTCTTCGGATCGACCACGAAGTCGATCGAGGAGGAGATGTAGGGGGCGCCGTCGGCGCCGTGCCCGAGATGGACAGGAAGCGTGGTGAGATCGGCGTCGTCGCCGGTGAGCACGACCTGCTGCGCCGGCGCCTCGGCGCGCGAGACATCGATCACGTCCGCCTTGTTGCGCAGCCGCCGCAGCAACTCGGGCAGGAGTTCGTTCGGCTTGACCCCGAAGGCGCGGGCGATCCGCGCGCGGCTGCCGGTGACATTTCCGACCAGTTCCTGACGTTCGGGGCCGACCGCGCCGAACAGCACCGCCTTGGGATTGCCTTCGAGGATGGCCGCGACGTCGGCGAGGTCCGTCGCCGCGCTTACGGTCTCCAGGTCATCGCCCAGCCCTTCGACGAAGCGGCGCAGGCGGAAGCGGTCGACATCGGCCAGCCTCGACGGCGCTGCGGCCTGTGCCTTTTCAACGATGCCCATTTCTGCGATGCCCGGTGGCTGTCTTCGGTGCGGTGGATTATAGCCAAACGAGAGGTTGCAACCATAAACGATGCCCGCGGCCAATTGGCAATGGCGTCGCCCAAGGGGCGGCACGGCTCCCGCGTCATGTCCCGGGCTTGACCAGGGCATCCGGCCGCGAAAAGAGTCCGGGCGGATAGGCGACGAACAGGGAGAGCGCACGGAATGGACTCCAGCGACGGCGTGTCGGCGAACCCGCAGCGCGGGCCGTTCATCGGCCGCCCGATGCCGCGGTTCGAAGATCTGCGGCTCGTGCGCGGCGGTGGTCGCTACACCGACGACGTCTCGGTCGCGGAGCAGACATCGGCCGTGTTCGTGCGTACGCCCCATGCCCATGCATCGATCGTAGCGATCGACACCTCGGCCGCGCGCGCGCATCCCGGCGTGCTCGCGGTCCTCACCGGCGACGATTACGTCGCCGATGGTCATCTCGGCATGGCGCATTTTCCCAATCCCGCCGATGCCAACGACATCAAGATTCCGACCTTCGTGCCCATGCCGGAGCGGAAAATTCTCGACGAGCTGCAACTGCCGCTCGCGGCCGGCCGCGTTCGCTTTGTGGGCGAAGCGGTCGCGATCGTCGTGGCGGAGAGCCTCGTCGCCGCCCGCGACGCCGCCGAAAAGGTCGTCGTCGAATACGAGACCCTCCCGGCGGTCAGCGATGTCGCGGAAGCGCTGTCGCACGACGCGCCGACGATCTGGCCGAACGCACCCGGCAATCTTGCGCTCGACAACGCGTTCGGCGACCGCGCCGCGGTCGAAGCCGCCATCGCCCGCGCCCACGTCGTGATCGAGCAGACCATCCGCTGCCAGCGCACCGCGAGCGCCTTCATGGAGCCGCGCTCGGCCATCGGCCGCTACGACGAGGCCGCGGGCCAGTACATTTTGATTTCGGGATGCCAGGGCGTGCATCGCGTCCGCCATCCGCTGGCGGACTGCCTCAAGGTGCCGCAGGAACGCGTGCGGGTGATCTGCCCCGATGTTGGCGGCGGCTTCGGCTCGCGCACCAATCTCTATCCCGAGCAGGTCGCGGTGGTGTGGGCGGCGCGCCGGCTGGGACGTCCGGTGAAATGGACCGGCGATCGCCACGAGGCATTCCTCACCGATTACACCGCGCGCGACGTGGTGACCGCGGCGCGGCTCGCGTTCGACCGCAACGGTCGCATGCTGGCGCTCGACCTCGAGCTCACCGCCAATATCGGCGCGCATACCGTGTCGTATGTTCCGCTGAGCAACGGCTACCGCGTGGCGCCGACCGTCTACGACGTACCGGTCGCGGCGGTGCGGCTGCGCGGCGTGATGACCAATACGGTGCCGACCGCGCCCGTTTCGTGGCGCCGGCCGGCCGGAAGCGACCGCGGTTATGGAACGGCTCATCGACATCGCGGCGCAACGGCTGAAGATCGACCGGGTGAAGCTGCGGCAGCGCAATCTGATCCGGCACGACAAGCTTCCTCATCGCACCGCGACCGGATTGACCTATGACAGCGGCGATTTCGCCGGCAACCTGGCGCGCGCGCTCGAATGCGCGGACTGGAAAGGCTTTCCGGCCCGCCGTAAGGCGGCAAAGAAGCGCGGCCGGCTGCTCGGCATCGGAGTCGCCAATTATGTCGAGACACCCGTGGGGATGCCGCACGAGCGCGTGGCGGTCAACGTGTCGTCCGCAGGCAGCGTCGATCTCGTCGTCGGAACGCAGTCGAGCGGGCAGGGCCACGAGACAAGCTTCCGGCAGGTCATGGCCGATCAGCTCGGCGTCCAACCGGACGCGATCAATTTCGTCAGCGGCGACAGTGCGACGCTCGCCTCAGGCGGCGGGACTCATTCCGATCGCTCCATGCGTCTTGCCGGTTCGCTGATGGTGGAGACGTCGCGTACCGTGATCGACAAGGCGCGCCGGATCGCAGCCGCCATGCTCGATGTTGCCGAACGCGACATTTCGTTCGCCGACGGACTGTTCATGGCGCCCAACAGCAACCGGCGTCTCACCTTGTTCGATATTGCCCGTGCCATCGATGATCTGCCGACGCTGCCGGACGACCTGCGCGGGCCGCTGCGGGCGGAGGCGACCTTCACCGGTCGCATTCCTGCCTATCCGACCGGCGCCGCAGTGTGCGAGGCCGAGGTCGATCCCGAAACCGGCACGATCGAAATCCGCCGCTACACCTCGATCGACGACGGCGGTCAGCCGATCAATCCGCTCATCCTGCACGGCCAGGTCCACGGCGGGGTGGCGCAGGGCATGGGCCAGGCGATGATGGAAGCGGCGGTCTACGAGCCGGGATCGGGCCAACTGCTGTCGGCCAGCTTCCTCGACTATGGCATGCCGCGCGCGGATCACTTCCCGCACATGGAGGTCGCGCTGACCGAAGACCCGACCAAGGGCAATGCGCTGCGCGTCAAAGGGGGAGGAGAGGCCGGCATTACCCCGAGCTCCGCGGTGCTCATGAATGCCGTGATGGATGCGCTGTCCGGCTTCGGCATCGAGCACATCGACATGCCGGCGACGCCGCAGCGGGTCTGGCGCGCGATCCGCGATGCGCGCAACGGAGCCATGCAGGGCCCCGAGGGCTGATCGCAGCGTTTCCTGCGATTGCCGACATAAGCCGGGCCGCCGCGGGATGAGTGCGCTCCTGGCGCGAGCCCATTCGCGTCAGCGCAACCGCTGGATAGGTCAGTGCGGCTGGCCGATCGGTTGCTGGCCGAATCAGCGCGGCGCATCCTTGCCGTTAAGAACAAGACCAATTCAAAACGCAGGGAGGCGACCACATGAAGAAGCATGAGGAATCTCGCCGTGCATTTCTGATCGGCACGGCGGTCGGGGCGAGCGCCGTCGCCGGGGCTGGGCTCGTGCCCAACGCGCTCGCGCAAACCCACGAGCAGCACAACGCGGCCGACGTTCCGGCCACGACGGCGCAAGGACACGCGCATGCCGGCGGGCACGGCGCGTTCCTCAACGACGACGATGCGGTCACGGTCACCGCATTCGCCGAGCGGATCATGCCGGGCGCACCGGGCAAGCCCGGCGCGCGCGACGCCGGCGTGCTCAACTACATCGATCTCGCGCTCGCCGGCGCCTATTCCGATCTGCAGGACTTCTACCGCCGCGGGCTCGCTGCGCTCGATGCGCATAGCCGCACGACCTACGGCAAACCGTTCGCGCAACTCACCGCCGCGCAACAGGACGAAGTCATCACCGCGCTCGAAGGCGGCAAGGCGACCGGCTTCACCTGGCCGAGCGCGCAGGCGTTCTTCAACACGGTGCGCACGCACACGATGGAAGGCATGTTCGCCGACCCTGTCTATGGCGGCAACAAGGACTTCGCGGGCTGGGTGCTGGTCGGTTTTCCCGGCGCGCAACCCCTGTTCTCGCCGGCCGATCTGCAGAGCAGGGACGCGTTCGCAGGCGCGCCGATCATCGGCCTGCAGGCTCAGTCCAAAGCCGCGACCCGGAGGACATGAGCCATGGCAACCGAAAAGACCGATGTCGTCATCATTGGGGTCGGCGCGGCGGGCGGCATACTCGCGGCCGAACTCGGCAAAGCCGGCATGAAGGTGATCGGGCTCGAGCGCGGCCCACGCCTGACCACCCAGGACTTCAACCCGCATGACGAGTTGCGCTACTTCCAGCGCCAGGATCTGCGCCCGAACATCAAACGCCAGCCCGTGACCTGGCGGCCGAACAAGGATGCGCGCGCGAACCCGATGCCGGTGCTCAACAACGGCAACCAGGCCGGCGGGGGCACCGTGCATTACGGCGCCGTCTCATGGCGCATGCACGAGGACGATTTCCGTGCGCGCTCGCACACCATCGAGCGCTACGGCGCGTCCGCGATTCCGACGGACTCCTCGCTCGCCGACTGGCCTTTGAGCTACGCCGATCTCGAGCCGTTCTACGACCGCGCCGAATACGAGCTCGGCGTGTCGGGTAAGGCCGGCAACCTGCAAGGCAGGAAGATCGACGGCGGCAACGTGTTCGAAGCACCGCGCCGTCGCGAATATCCGCTGCCGCCGTTGCTTCAGGACCAGGCCGAGATCCTGTTCGACGCCGCCGGGCGCAAGCTCGGCTATCACCCGTTCTCGACCCCGCGTGCCATCATCTCGCAGCCGTATCAGGGCCGGCCGGGCTGCACCTATTGCGGCTTCTGCCAAGCCTTCGGCTGTCATGTCGGCGCGAAGTCGTCGATCCTCGTCACCAAGCTGCCCGAGGCCGATGCCACCGGTAATTTCAAGCTCCTCACCGGAGCCACCTGCTATCGCATCAACAGCGACAACAGCGGCCGGGTGACCGGCGTCTCCTATTGGGGACCTGACGGCTCGGACAACGCGATCGAGGCCGAACTGGTCATCGTGACGACGTTCATCTACGACAATACCCGTCTCCTGCTGCTGTCGAAGACAGAGAAGTTCCCCAACGGTCTCGCCAATTCGAGCGGCCACCTGGGCAAGCACGTGATGGCGCACATGATGGCCAACGTGTTCGTCGGCTTCGACGACCGGCACCTCAACGTCTATATGGGGCCGAGCGCGCAGAAGCATACGCTCGATGACTTCAACGCGGACAATTTCGACCACAAGGATTTGGGCTTCATCCGCGGCTCGCAGATCTCGATCGGCACCGGCAATCTGCAGGGCGGCCCGATCGCACTGACCACCACCGCCACGCCGCCCGGCGTGCCGCGCTGGGGGGCGGCGTATCGCGACTTCCTCGCGACATACTTCTCCCGCCACGCCGTCATGGTGGCGCAGACCGAGAACCTGCCCTATGCCGACCAGACCATCGACCTGGATCCGAACGTGCAAGATGCGTGGGGCCTGCCGGCGCCACGCGTGACCTACGACTGGCGGCGTCCCAACGAGCGCGCGCGCGTCGAGTTCATGCAGAAGAAGATGGAGGAGATCGGACGCGCCATGGGTGCGCACCAGGTCTGGCGAGCGCCGGTCAGCCCGGCCGGCGCACCGGGCGCGCATCACGAGGGTGGCACGCGGATGGGGAACGACCCGAAAACCTCGGTGGTGAACCGCTACGGCCAGAGCTGGGATATTCCGAACCTCTTCGTCATTGGCAGCTCGACCTTCCCCAGCATGAGCGGCTTCAATCCGACGCTCACGATCCAGGCGCTCGCCTATATGAGCGCCGACGCGATCGCCAATCGCTACAAGAAGAGCCCGGGATCGCTGCTGTAGCGACCCGCGTAACGGCCCGTCGGTGGCCCGGATGGAGCATTCGCGACATCCGGGCCGCTACGCTCCCGCCCCCTTCACATCCGTATCCCACATCCGTCGCCGCCCGCCCTCGGATCCGGCGCGCGGCTGCTCCGCAAAATCGCAATTCAACAGAAGGCAATTCCACTCTAGGATGATCGGGAGGGAGCGAACCATGCCCGAATGCTTTGTTGCCAAGGCGTCCGAGATGCAGGACGGGGATCGACGGATCGTCGTTGCCGGAAGCGCCGAAATTGGCGTGTTCTACAAGGACGGCGACTATTTCGCCTACAGCAACTACTGCGTCCATTCCGGCGGTCCGGCATGCGAGGGGCTCATGATCAACCGTGTGGTCGACGTGATCGCGCCCGACCGCACCTACCAGGGCCAGACGTTCTCGGACGACGTGCATTTCGTCTGTCCGTGGCACGGCTATGAATTCGAGCTGAGAACCGGCGAATGCGTCGGTGACCGGCGACTGCGATTGAAGAAGTTCGACGTGGTCCGGCGTGGAGACGACATCTTCGTCGTTGCTTGAGAAGGAGAGCGCTCTCATGGATATGGTCCGCAGCGAAGTCCGCAAGCTCGCCGCCGAAGACTACTCGACCGTGCAGCATCTCGAGCATGCGTCCCAGCAGGCGCGCGAACGCAATTACCAGGACTTTCTCATCGTCGACGTGGACGCGCACCACTATGAAAGCGAATCCTACAAGGACGTGTTCGAATACATCGAAAGTCCGGTGATCCGCCGCCAGGCGGTGGAATTGGCGAAACGCGGCGGCCGCGCCTCCATGCTCGGCGGCCAGATCGGCTACCAGGACATCGGCGGGCGCATCACGCGCCACGAGCTGCGCCGGCACGACATCCGCCGGCACGACAAGCTCGGCGCTCCCCATCACCGCGACGTCGGCATGACGCTGGAATGGATGGATGCCATGGGCGTCGATTATTCCTGTCTGTTCCCGACGCCGATGCTGTTCCTCGGCCTGCATCCCCAGGTCGAGGTCGAGGTGGCGATGTGCCGGGCCTACAACGCCTGGCTCTGCGAGCGTGTTCTCGCCGTCGAGCCGCGCATCATCTCGATGCTCTATCTTCCGTTCAACGATCCGGACGCCGCCTACAAGACCGTGAAGGATTTCGGCGACAAGAAGGGCGTGGTCGGATTCATGGTGACCTCGCCGCGCTACAAGCCGGTGCACGACAACGCCTACGTCAAGACCTACGCGCTGCTCGAGGAGATGGGCAAACCCATCGCCTTCCATGCGGCGTACAATTGGAACGACCAGTCGCTGTCGCTGGCCAACCGTTTCATCTCGGTGCACGCGCTCGGCTTCATGTGGTTCAACATGGTCCACATGACCAACTGGGTGGTCAACGGACTGCCCGAGCGCTTTCCCAAGCTCAAGGTGATGTGGATCGAGAGCGGCCTCACCTGGGCCTATTGCCTGATGCAGCGGCTCGACCACTCCTACATGATGCGCACGTCGGATTGCCCCTCGCTCAAGCGCAAGCCCAGCGAATACATGCGGGAGATGTTCTATTCCTCGCAGCCGATGGAAAAGCCGCGCGACCGCTCAATTCTCGAGGCGACGTTCAAGATGATCAACGCCGAAACCCAATTGATGTGGTCGTCGGACTACCCGCATTGGGATTTCGATCTGCCGAGCGTGGTCTACGATCTGCCGTTCCTGAGCGAGACCGGCCGGCGCAATATCCTCGGCGGCACCGCGGCGAAGGTGTTCGGGCTCGATCCCAAACCGGTGAAGAAAATCCCCTGACCGCCCACGGCACGCGATCCCGGCCGCAGAGCGGTGGGCGTTGGTCGTTATCGGCCGAAGCAGCATAATGGTGCAGGATCGGAATCTCAGGTGACCACATCCGCTCGCCAGAGGAGCGATTCCAGCCACTTGGCAGAGGTACGTGACTCGCCCTTCCGCGCTGCCCCGCGAACTGAACACTTCAACCTTACCGAGTTACCATAGTTGCAGAAAGGCAGAAATGTGGTGTAGAGAGCTTTGGACATTGCCGCGGGGCAAGAACCATTATCCAGGCACCACCCCGACCTCCATGAACCACCACGACGAGGGAAGATAGATATGTACCGCATCATAACCGCTTTCTTTCTGTTGGTTGCCTCCGTCGCAACGTCGTGGGCACAGCCCGCGCTGTTTCCGTCGGTCTGGCAGAACCAGAACGGTTCGCTCCTGAAGGTTCTGGCGACTGACCCTGCGGGAAACTTCAGGGGCGTTTTCATCAATTACGGCCCGCCCTGCCCGGGCGCCGTGTTTGACGCCGCCGGAGCCATCCGAGGCCCGCTCATCGGCTTCCAGACCTGGAAGGCCTGGTCGCCCGATTGCAGGGCGACCACGGTTTGGCGCGGCCGCATGATCAACCCGACCACGGTCGTGGTGAAGTGGGTCATGACCTACGGCGGCCGGACGGTGCGCGGCGTGGATACGTTCCGTCGCATCTGACCGACCCTGGAGCGCGCTCGTTCAGCGCGCTCCGCCAGAGCTCATAGTGCGAGCGCGTCCGGCCCGCTGGGGCCGGGCGCGTTTCTTTTTGACTAACGTTGTGACCGATGGCGGCCGCTATTCCGAGCCCGCGAGCCCGGCCTGATCGATGACCTTGCCCCAACGCACGATCTCGCTCTCGACGAAGCCTTTCAACTCCTTCGGCGGCGGGCTCACCTGCGGAATGGCGCCGTCCTTGACCAGCGCTTCCGTCACCGAGGCGTCGCTCATGATGTCGCGGATGTTGGCGTAGAGCTTGTCGACGATCGGCGCCGGAACATTCCCCGTGGTGGTGACCGTATGCCACGAGGCGGTGTCGTAGCCGGGAACGCCGACGTCCGCGAGCGGCGGGATATCCGCCACCGCCGGCACCCGCTGCGCGGTGGTGACGCCGAGCGCGCGAATTTTCCCGGCCTGGATCAGCGACATCGCCGGCGGCACGTCGCAGAACATCATCTGGATGTGGCCGCCGACCAGATCGTTGAGCGCCGGCGCCGAACCCTTGTAGGGAACGTGCACCAGGTCGAGGCCGAAGATGCTCTTGAACATTTCGGCATTGAGATGATGGAACGTGCCGGGGCCGGGCGTTCCGAACGCGATCTGTCCGGGCTTTTCCTTGGCCAGCTTGACCAGGTCGGCCACCGAGTGGATCGGCAATTCGGGATTGACCACCAGCACGAACGGCACGCGTGCCAGCAGCGCGATCGGGGTCAGCGCGGTGCGGGGGTCGTAGGGCAGGCTCTTGCGCACCGTGACGTTGATCGCCAGCACCGTGCTCGATGCCATCATGATGGTGTAGCCGTCGGGTGTGGCATTGGCGACCGCCGCCGCCGCTGTGATCCCGCCGCCGCCCGGCCGGTTCTCCACCACGAATGGCTTGCCGAGGCGTTGCTCGAGTTTTTGACCGAGGATGCGGGCGAACAGGCTGGTGACACCACCTGGCGCAAACGGCACGATGAAGCTGACCGGCCGGTTGGGGTAGTCGGCCGATTGCGCCGCCGCGCGCTGCGTGGCGCCGGAGGCGGCCAGGCTCAGCATCAGGACCAGCGCAACGTTACGCGGCAGCAATGTCATCGTCAGTGTCCCTCAATGCCCTGCGTCCCACGAAGGGAACAGATCGTCGCGCCGTTATACATCAAATCCCTACTCCGAACCCGCGAGCCCGGTTTTCCTGACGATGTCGCCGAGGCGGACGATCTCGCCGGCGACGAAACGCCTGAGCTCGTCGGGCGGCGGCGAGCGCACCGGAATGAGGCCCTGGCGCATGATGAATTCCTCGCGCACGTCGGCCTCGTCCAGCACCGTGCCCAGGTCGCCGTGGAGCTTGTCGACGATCGCGCGGGGCGTCTTGGCCGGCGCCACCAGCATGAACCAGGACGGCGCGTTGTAGCCGGGCACGCCGATTTCGGCGAGCGGCGGCACGTCGGGAATGGCCTCGACTCGTTCCTTCGTGGTGACGCCGAGCATGCGCACCCTTGCGCCTTGCACCAGCGGCAACGCGACCGGAATGGGTGCCGACATCAGGGCGATGTGACCGCCGGCAAGGTCGTTGAGCGCGGGCTGGATGCCCTTGTACGGGATATGGTGCATCTCGACGCCCAGCGCGGTCTTGAGCAATTCGCCATTGAGGTGCTGCGCGGTTCCCGGGCCGGCCGAGCCGAAGGAGAGGCCGCCCGGGGTGGTGCGCGCAAGCTTGACCAGGTCCGCGATCGAGCGGACCGGAAGCGACGCATTGATCAGCAAGACTTCGGGGGAAAGCGCAATGAGCGTGATCGGAACGAAGTCGGTGAGCGGATCGTAGGGCAGGTTCTTGTGCAAGCTGACGTTGGTCGCGAGCGTCGAGCTGGTCGCGACCATGAGCGTGTAGCCGTCAGGCGGCGCGCGCATCACCGCGACGGCGCCCGTCACCGAGCTCGCGCCGGGCCGGTTCTCGACCACGAACGATTTTCCGTACAGCCGCTCGAGCTTCCCGCCGATCAGCCGGGCAAGGATGCTGTACATGCCGCCCGGCGCCGATGGTGCCACGATGGTGACGGTGCGCGTGGGATAGTCCTGCGCGCGCGCCGGTGACGCCGGCAGCGTCGCCAGCACGGCCACGCCAATGATGGCGGCCCAATGTGAGTTCGGCTGCATCGCCTCCCCGGGCTCGCTGGTGGCTGGGCGTTGTTGTTTGTCCGGACGTTGTTGCGCCCGCGCCCGATGCCGTTCGAGGGGACGACGATACCGCTTGCGCGCGCCGCTCGGCAACACGAAGCAACTTCCGGTCGGCAGACTTGAACGCGGCGACGTGCCCTATATTCGCGACGCTGGTGCGCGTTCCGGCGGTGCGATTTGGCGCAGATAAGATTTGGCGCGAACAAGATAATGCGCCTTAATGTGCACTGCGCAGGGGGAGGCCGATGCGAGATTCAGTGATCGACGTCGCGGGCACCAAGCTCGGCTACCGCGAGGCCGGCGCCGGGGCGACCGTGCTGTTCCTGCACGGCGCCGCGGGCGCGGCATGGGATCCGCTGCTCGACCGCCTCAGCGGCGGATACCGCGTGCTGGCGCCGGAGCATCCGGGTTTCGGACGCGGGCAGGTTCCGGACTGGATGATGAGCGTCGGCGACGTGGCGTTCTTCTATCTCGACCTGATGCAGGCGCTGGACCTGCGCAATGTTCATCTCGTGGGGCACGGCCTCGGCGGCTGGATCGCGGCGGAGATCGCGATCCGCAGCACGGCCCGGCTGGCATCGCTGGCGCTGCTCGCGCCCGCCGGCGTCGAGACCCGCGAAGCCATGTTCGACGACATCTTCGCCTGGACGACGGAGGAGTTCGCGCGCCGGCAATTCCACGATCCCAAGCCGGCGCAGCAGTGGCAGCAGGCGCAGGCCAAGCTCGACATCGACATCGCGCTGCAGAACCGCACCGCGCTGGCGCGGCTCGGCTGGAACCCGCGCATGCACAATCCGCAATTGCCCTATTGGCTGCACCGCATCGATGTTCCAACATTGCTGGTCTGGGGCGAGGACGATCAGGTGGTCCCGTTCGCGTGCCACAAGCCGTTCAAGCGCGAAATCCGGAACGCCGAGCTGCTCGCCCTGCCGAAGTCCGGACACGCGCTGCCGATCGAGCGCGCGCACGAAGTCGGCGCGCGGCTCGCGCCCTTCTTTCAAGGAGCACAGGGATGAAGACGTTCTTTTTCCACCTCATGCCCTATGCGGATCTCGATCTCAGCTATACCGAGCATCACAATTCGGCGTGGGTCACGTTGCCCAATTCCTATTTCGATCCCGCAGTCGGGCAAAAGCTCTATGCCCGCTATATCGGCGAGCTGGAGCTTGCCGATCAACTCGGCTTCGACGGCATCTGCGTGAACGAGCATCATCAGACCGCCTACGGGCTGATGCCCGCGCCCAACCTGATCGCGGCCGCGCTGGCACGATCGACCAAGCAGGCGAAGATCGCGATCCTCGGTCGCGCGCTTCCGCTGGTGAGCAATCCGGTGGCGGTGGCGGAAGAGTTCGCCATGCTCGACCAGATGAGCGGGGGACGCATCATCACCGGCTTCGTGCGCGGCATCGGGACCGAATATTTCGCCAGCGGCGTCAACCCGACCCATTCGCACGGACGCTACTACGAGGCGCACGAGCTGATCCTGCGGGCGTGGACCGAGACGGGGCCGTTCCGCTATCACGGCCGCCATTACCAGTTCGACTACGTCAATCTCTGGCCGCGGCCGTTGCAGCAGCCGCACCCGCCGGTGTGGATCCCTTCGCAGGGCAGCTCGGAGACGGTGGAATGGTGCGCGTCCGCCAAGCGCAAGTACACCTACCTCCAAACCTTCAGCCCGGTGAAATCGGCGAAGAAGGCGTTCGATCTCTATCGCCAGGTGGCGGAACGCGAGGGTTATGAATCGCAGCCGTCGCAGCTGGGGTGGGCGGTACCCACCTATGTCGCCGAGACGGACGAGATCGCCCGGCGCGAGCTCAAGCCCCATATCGAGGCGTTCTTCAACAAGTTCCTGCACTATCCGCTGGAGATGCGGATGCCGCCCGGCTATTCGTCGATCGCTTCGACCAAGTCGCTGCTCGAAAGCAAGTTCGCTTTCCGCATGATGGAGATGACGGCGGAGAATCTCATCGAGCTCGGCATGGTGGTTGCCGGCAGCGCCGCGACCGTGCGCGAGCGTCTCGCCGCCTATGCACGCGAGCTCGGTGTCGGCAACCTGATCGCCATGCTGCAGATCGCGACTCTTCCCGCCGACCTGACCGAGAAGAACCTGCGCCTGTTCGCCAAGGACGTGATGCCGTATCTGCGCGAGCAGGGTACGCGCGCGCCGACCCGCCCGGTCGCCGAGGCAGCGGTGCCATGAGCAGGAGAGTTTGTGGTTGTCATCATCCGCGCAAGCGGATGATCTAGTAATCGCCGAAATCGACGATTGGCACGGCGGTGCCTCTCGATATCGGTGATTACTGGATGCCCGCTTACGCGGGCATGACTAGGATCGGGCGCACTCGACCGCGTAATAACAAAAGGAGGAGGGAGGCGATGGTCCAACGCGGATTGCTTGTCTTATTGGCGGCGATCGCTGGGTGCGCCGTCTCGCCTGCGCTTGCCGCCGACACACTCAAGATCGCCTCACCCATCCGCGGCAGCTGGGAGGGCGCGATCCCCGAGCTCGGCAAGCAGGCCGGCATCTTCCAGAAGCATGGCCTCGACCTCGACATCCTCTACACCCAGGGCGGCGGCGAGACGCTGCAGGTGGTCGTCTCCGGCGCGGTCGACATCGGGCTCAGCGCGGGATTGCTCGGCAGCCTGGGCGCCTACGGCAAGGGCGCGCCCATACGCATCATCGGGGCGAGCTCCACCGGATCGAGAGAGGTCTTCTGGTGGGTCGTCGCCCGATCGCCGTTGCACTCCATGCGCGATGTCAACGGCCAGTCCATCGCCTATTCCACCACCGGCGCCTCCTCCCAGCTCGCGGTGCTGCGCTTCATCAGCGAATACGGGCTCAAGGCGCGGCCGGTCGCGACCGGAGACAGCGCGGGGACGATCACCCAGGTGATGTCGGGCCAGGTCGACGTCGGCTGGGCGGTGGCGCCGTTCGTGCTCGACCTGCTCAACAAGGGCGAGGCGCGCATGATCGCGCGCGCCAGCGACATCGCCGCCATCCGCGGCCAGACCATCCGCGTGCAGATCACCAATGCGCAGAATCTGGCGGCAAAGAAGGACGCGTTCGCCCGCTACATGAAGGCCTACAACGAGACCGTCGACTGGATGTATTCCAGTCCCGAGGCGGTGCCGCGCTACATCGCGTTTTCCGGGCTGTCGGAGCCGGCGGTCCGGCTGATGCTCAAAGACTTCATCCCGAAGGAGAGCCTGCAGACCGCGACGATTTCGGGCCTCGACGAGAGCATGAAGGACGCCGTCCAGTTCAAGTTCCTGTCGGCGCCCCTCAACGAGGGTCAGCTCAAGGAGCTGATCCAGATCGTCCCCGGGTCGTAACCGTTCACTGACGGCGCCGAGTCCGCCATGACCGCAACACGAAAGAGAATCGGCGACATCGCGGTGACCGCGGTCAGCGACGGCGTGCTCTCGACCTCGCTCGACGTGGTGATCGGACTCGAGCGGGCCGAGGCCGAGCGGCTTGCGGGCAAGAAGGCTGGCGAGCCCGTGGAAATTGCGGTGAACGCCTTCCTGCTCGAGCTCGACGGGGTGCGGGCGCTGATCGATACCGGCGCCGGCAACACCATGGGGCCGACGCTCGGCAAGCTCGCCGACAACCTGCGCGCCGCCGGCACTCCGCCGGAACGCATCGACACCATCCTGCTCACCCATCTCCATTCCGACCATTCCAACGGATTGGTCGACGACGACGGGCGCGCCATCTATCCCAACGCGCAACTCGTGATGCACGAGGCGGAGGCGGCATTCTGGCTCGATCGCGACGAAGCGAGCGGCGCCGACGAGCGCATCCGCCGCAATATCGCAAAGGCGCGCGTGACGACCGGACCCTATCGTGAGCGCATGCGCACGGTGCGCGATGGCGAGGCGTTGCCCGGCGTGTCGGCGATGCTGCTGGCCGGCCATACCCCGGGCCATACCGGATGGCTCATCCAGTCGCGCAATCAGAGCCTGCTGGTCTGGGGCGATATCATTCACCTCGCGTCGATCCAGGTGCCGCGGCCCGACGCCGCGCTGGTCTTCGACGTCGATCCACAGGCGGCGTCTGCGACGCGCCGACGCCTGTTCGATCATGCGGCCGCCGACAAGCTCACGGTCGCCGGCGCGCACCTGGGGTTTCCCGGCTTCGGCACCATCGTGCGCAACGGCCCGGGCTACGCCTTCGAGCCGGATGGGTGAGGATCGAAGTCGAAACACGAATGCGGCGACGCATCGCAATGACAGAACAATGGCGGAGGAATGCATGGGCGGATTTCGCAGCAAGACCATCATCTGCGCGACGGTGATATCCGCGGCCGTGCTGCTCGCGGCGCCGCTCGCCCGTGCGCAGGAGCGCGGGCCGCTCGCGCTGGCGAGCGCCAGCTACTTCTTCGTCGGAGGGAAGATCGACACCTCGGTCGAAGGCAGCCCCATGGTCGGACATATGTATGTCGAGTACATGATTCCGGCGCGGCGCCGTCATCCATATCCGATCGTGATGGTGCATGGCGGCAGCCAGACCGGCACCAACTTCACCGGCACGCCCGATGGCCGCGAGGGCTGGGCGCAGTATTTCGTGCGCCGCGGCTACGCCGTCTACGTGGTCGATCAGGTGGCGCGCGGCCGCGCCGCGTACTGGTCGCCGCAGGTGTACGGGCCGGTGCAGCCGTCGCGCCTCACCTTCACCGAGCAGCGCTTCGTCGCGCCGGAGCGTTATCGGCAATGGCCGCAGGCGCATCTGCACACGCAGTGGCCGGGCGCCGGCAAGCCGGGCGATCCCGCCTTCGACCAGTTCTACGCCTCGCAGTTTCCCTCGATCGTGAGCTTTCCGAAGCAGCAGGAGATCAACCGCGACGCACTGGTGGCGCTGCTCGACAAGATCGGGCCGGCGATCCTGCTCACCCATTCGCAATCGGGCTCGTTCAACTGGCCGGTGGCCGACGCGCGGCCGAACCTGATCAAGGCGATGGTCGCGGTCGAGCCGAGCGGCCCGCCCGTCCACGACATCGAGAACACCGGGGCGCCGGACTGGTTCAAGGATGCCGAGCGCACCAAGGTGTCCGGGCTGGCCGACGTGCCGCTTGCCTACGATCCGCCGGTGCCCGCCGGCGGCGCGCTCGAGTTCGTGCGCCAGGATAAGCCGGACAGGCCCGACCTGGTGCGCTGCTGGCGGCAGAAGGAGCCGGCGCGGCAGTTGCCGAATCTCAAGCGCATCCCGGTGGTGATCATCGTGTCGGAGGCGTCCTATCACGCGCCCTACGATCACTGCACCGCGGCCTATCTGACCCAGGCGGGCGTGCCCAACACGCTCATCCGCCTTGCCGATGTCGGCGTGCTCGGCAACGGCCACATGATGATGATCGAGAAGAACAGCGCCGCCATCGCCGGCGTGATCGCGCAGTGGCTGGATCGCCAGCGCCTGCGCGCAGCGCAGGCGGGGCGCTGACACGAAACCGGGGAGGCGGCGCGGCCGTCCGCCCGAGGTATCGTGTGGTCTGCTTTCGGCGGCGCGTCAGTAGGACCGGTAGCGCTGATAGCCGTAATAGGAGCGATAGCCGGGATAATAAGAGCGGTAGGCGGGACGGCTGCGCCGCTGCTCGACCACCACGCGCTTTGGCGGCGCGGTATGGGTCTGCACCCGCTTGCGCCGGCGCATCGTGGTCGCGGCCGCGGCCGTCGCGCCGGCTCCCTCCGCCACCACCACCTTGATACGCGGCGACATGACCGGCGGGTTATGCGGGATGTGATCCTTGTCCCCCAGCAACAGCTGCAGCGTGTGCGGTCCCGGCTTGAGCGTGACCTCGGCCTCGGTCTGGCCAGTGCCGAAGTGGAGGTGATTGAAGTCGTTGGGAATCGGCTTGTCGAGCGGCGGCAGCTCGGTGTCGATCAGCAGGTGGTGATGTCCCGAATTGGCGCGATCCGAGCCGGCGGGGGCGACGCCCATTTCGCGCAGTCCGAACCGGATGGTTGCCTTGGGCGGGATGGTCGCGCCGTCCTTGAGGTCGGAGAAATAGACCTCGGCCCCCGGCGCCGACGGCGTCGGCCCGCCCGTTGGCTTTTCCTGGGCCAAGGCCATGCCGCATGCCGCAGCGCTGACGATTAGCAATGTCATCGCGGGTTTGACGAACTTGGATGATCTGCCAGCGAGTGCCCGACACACGTCCATTCTGGTTCTCCATTGCGAGCCGAATATGGATGGCCAGTATATCGGAGTTTCGGGCGCGCGTGCGAAGTGCGCCACGGGCCCCATGTTGAGCTTATGGTGGGCGCGGGCTGCCGGTTCCGGGAGGCTTCACGGCGAAACGGGAACCGGTTCCGCCGTGAAAGGCGCGAATTTTCCCCGCAATGCCGCGATCAGGCGACGCCGCCGGAGAACAGGCTCTTCTTGAGGATGGCGTGAACGCCCCAGTTCCCGTCGACCACCTGGGTAATGCCGAAGTCGACCGCGATCGACATCAGCGAGATCGCCTCGTCTTCGGTCAATCCCTTCGTGTTCATCAGGAACGCCCGCATCTTGCGGAAGGCGTCCTTCAACGCAAGATCGACCGATGATTTCTCGTAGATCGTCGACTGCGCCTTCTCGCCGAGCTCCTGCAGATAATTCGCGTAGCTGAATCCATGCATCAGCCATTCGTCCTGGGTCTCGAGCAGCGGGTAATCGAGACTGGCGAGCGAGGTTCCTTCGAGGGTGGCCTTCTTGTGCAGGATGACCTGGAACGTCCCGGTCAGCGAGCATTCGATCGCCGTGCCGCACATTTCCGAGTCGCCCTGCGACGCGTGCGGATCGCCCGCCGACAGCAGGGCTCCGGGCACCGCCACCGGATAGTACATGGTCGCGCCCTTGCCGATCCGCCAATTGTCGATATTGCCGCCGAAATAGCCGGGCGGGATGGAGTCGACGATGTCGGCCTCCTTCGGCGCCAGGCCGATGACCCCGAAATGCGGCCGGATGGGAATTTGCACGTTCTTGAGGACGCCGTGGTTCTCCTTGATCGTGCTGTGGTCGACCGGGACACCGGGATAGTCGATGGTCTTGTGCACCACGCCGAACGGGTCGGTTTGCGGCGTCCATTGAAAATTGTAGACCGCCTTCGCCCAGTTGCGCTGTCCGGTCGCGTCGATCTCGTAGATGGTGATGACCTCGCGCGGCTTCGGCTCGGTCATCAGCTCCTTGTAGTGGAAGCCCCACCACGCGGCCGCGTTGCTGCCGAATGTCTTTCCGGCATGGGCCGGGTTGGCGCACGGGCGCGGCTTCACGTCCATGATCCGCAATTCGATGACGTCGCCGGGCTCGGCATTGCGCACGTAGACCGGGCCGGTGCAGATGTGCACGCCGAATCCCTCGCCGGCGCCGCGCCCCAGCAGCTTGCCGTCGATCGGGCCGGCGCCGCGCCGGTTCACGCCCTTCTTGTCCTTGGTCCAGAGATAGACGCTCTCGGCGCCGGGATCGCCCTTGACCATGCGCTCGGCGTCGTCGTTGGCGTGATGGGTCAGCGTCTCGATGGTCACGTAGTCGCCGGGATCGATCTCGACCACGGGTTTGAGCAGCTTGCTGAAATAGCCCCAGTGGACGGTATCGGCCGTCGCCGGCACGTAGTGATGCTTGGGCTGGCCCTGCCGCGGCGCGACCGTCTGGGCGGCCGCGGGCGAGACCAGCGACATGCCGCCGGCGGTCAGCGCGGCCGCGCCTCCGGTGGCGGCAAACGCGCTCTTGAGGAAGCTGCGCCGTTCGGCATCGAGATCGTCGAGCAGCCGCTGGCGGTGAAGCTCGAAGTCCGGGCAATTGCGATCATCGCCTGCACACATGGAAAGCCTCCCTTGATTGGGTCTGGAACGTCGACGGTTGGTCGGTCGATGGTCCTGCTTGACGCATGCAGCGCCTGTGCCAATCGACCAAACCCGGCTGGGGGCAAAATCGCAGTTTAATGAAAATCGGTCTGGCCGTAAGCTGCTTAACGTTGCATCAATCGACGCTGATCTCGCCGGGATCTTGGGCATGAGAGCGGACGGGAAGGGCCCGATGCAAAACGGCGGGCTCTTTGGCGCGAGGACATTCGAGATGATGAACCCCGGACTGATCGTTGCGCCGCTCACGCCGTTCACGGCCGATCTCGAGGTCGACCGGCCCGCGCTTCGGCGGCAGATCGATTACGTCGTCGGCGACTGCGGCGCCACCATGGTCGTCGCCGCCGGTGTCGAGACCCAGGAATACACCTACCTCAGCCTCGAACAGCGCAAGGCCCTGATCCGGCACACGATCGAGTTCGTCGACGGCCGCGTGCCTGTCATGGTGGGGATCTCGCACCCGTCCTTCAGGACCGCGGTCGAGCTGGCGAACCTGGCGCAAGAGCTCGGCGCGGCGGCGGTGCAGGTGCTGGCGCCGATGCGTCCGTTCGCCGGGGCGCCGACGCAGGCCGATCTCATCGCCTATTTCGAGGCGATCGGGCGCGAGACCGATCTTCCCATCACGCTCTATCTCAATCCCGGCCCCGGCGCCGACGTGTCCATTCCCGACACCATCGCGCTCGCCAAGCTTCCCGGCGTGCAGCTCATCAAGGAGAGTTCGCGCGATCTGGCGCGGGTGTCGCGGCTCATCGTCGAGATCGATCGCGCCGGTCACGCCCGCTATTTCACCACCATGCAGATGTTGCTGGCGACGCTGCAACTGGGCGGCTCCGGCGCGACCATGCCGCCGCCGGGATCGGAGATCGCGCGGCACATCATCGACGCGTTCATGGCCAAGGACTACGAGCGCGCGGTCGAGCTGCAGCTTCAGTTCGCGCTGTTCCCGTCGAAGTGGATGCATCGGGGCCTCGCCCCGGTGATGAAGGCCGCGCTCAATCTCATCGGTGTGCCGGTCGGCGATCCGTATCCGCCCTATGCGTCGCTCAGCAGCGACGAGATGCGCGCGCTCGCCGCCTTTCTGCGCACGACCGCGCTTGCCGACCGGTGTTCGGTCCCCGCGGCCGTTTGAGCGCCGCTTTTCCCACGCGAGGTTTCAATGACCCAGCAGCAGGTGGCGCCGCCCACCACGCCTTACGGCGAACCCATCTCGATCGCGGCGGCGAAGAAGATCATGGCGGCGGCCGAAGCCGAAGCCACCACGAACAAATGGGGCGTATCGATCGCGATCGTCGATTCCGGCGCCAACCTCCTGATGCTGCACCGGCTCGACAACGCGCAACTCGCCTCGGTCCGGCTTGCCGAAGCCAAGGCTCGCACCGCGGTCGAGTTTCGCCGGCCGACCAAGGCGCTCGAAGATGCGGTCGCCGGTGGGGGCATGGGGCTGCGCGTGCTCACCTTCGGGGCCTGCCTCGCGGATGGCGGCGTTCCGATCATTGTCGGCGGCAGGATCATCGGCGCGATCGGCGTTTCGGGCGCGGCGGGCCATGAGGATGCGCAAGTGGCGACGGCGGGAGCCGCCGCGGCGCCATGACGCCGCGACGGCGGTCTGCGTTCGCCAGAGTCTCAAGCGTCGTGCTTGCGAAGGCCGCGCGTGAGCACCCGGGCCAGCCGCTCCGAGAACGTGCGCGCATCCGTCGGACGATCGCCGTCGAGCACGCGCGCCTCGTCGAACAGCAGTCGCGCGGCGTCTTCCTTGAACGCGCGCTCGTCCTCGCCCAGCGCGGCAAGCGCGACCACGAGCTCGTGCCGCGGATTGACCTCCAGGATCGGCTTCGACACCGATGCCAGCCGTCCGGCGCCGGCCAGGAGCTTCTCGAGCTGGCGGTCGGGACCGAACTCGGGCGCGACCAGGCAGACCGCGCTGTCGGTCAGCCGGTCCGAGGCGCGCACCTCCGCCACCTCTTCGCTGAGCGTGTCCTTGATGAACGTCAGAAAGTTCTTGACCGCATCCTCGGTCTCCGCCGCCGCCTCCGGCACGGCATCGACACGCGCGATCAGCGCCAGGTCGGCGGCTCCCTGCGTCACCGACTTGAACGGCTTGCCCTCGAACGCCACGCCGGACGTGACCCAGAAGCTGTCGATCGGGTCCGCAAGCAGCAGAACCTCGACGCCGCGCGCGCGGAATCCTTCCAGGTGGGGCGAGGCGCGGAGGCGATCGATGTCGTCGCCCACGATGTAGTAGATCGCGGTCTGGTTCTCCTTGAGAGCGGCGACATAGTCCTTCAGGCTCCGCCACGTATCGTTGCCGGCGGTGGTCTTGAAGCGCGCCAGGGCGAGGAGCGCGTCGCGGCGCTCGAAATCCTCATACAGCCCTTCCTTCAGCACGGTGCCGAAGGTGTCCCAGATCTTGGTGTAGGCGTCCGGCTCCTTCTCCGCGAGCTTCTCGAGATCGCCGAGCACCCGGCTGGTCACGCCCTTCTTGATCGCGGCGAGGATCGGGCTCTCCTGGATCTTCTCGCGCGATACGTTCATCGGCAGATCGGTGGAATCCACCAGCCCGCGCACGAAGCGCAGATAGCGCGGCAGGATCTCCGCCTCGTCGGTGATGAAGACGCGCTTGACGTACAGCTTGATGCGCCCCTTGCGGTCGGGATCGAACAGGTCGAACGGCCGCGAGCCCGGAATGAAGGCGAGGGCGGTGTATTCGTGGCGCCCCTCCGCGCGGAAATGAATTGTCAGCGCCGGCTCGTCGAATTGCCCCGCCATGCTGCGGTAGAAGTCGGTGTAATCCGCGGCTGAGATATCGGACTTGGCCTTGGTCCACAGCGCCGCGCCGTCGGCGATCTCGGCGCCTTCCGCGCCGGGCTTGTCGACGATCACGATCGGCACCGGCACGTGGCCCGATTGCGCCTTGACCATGCGCTCGAGGGTGGAGCGCTCGGTGTAGGTCTTGGCGTCCTCCATCAGGTGCAGGGTGACGCGGGTGCCGCGCTGCGGCGCGTCCGCGAGTGCTGCGGGCGAGACCGTAAAGGTGCCCTTGCCGTCCGATGACCACAGCCAGGCCTCCTCGGTGCCGGCACGGCGGGAGACCACGTCGACGCGGTCCGACACCATGAAGGCGGAATAGAACCCCACGCCGAACTGGCCGATCAGCGTCGCGCCCTCGCCGCCTTGTGCGGCCTCGATCCGGTCCATGAACGCCTTGGTGCCGGAGCGCGCGATCGTTCCCAGCGCCTCGGCGATCTCGCCGCGGTCCATGCCGATGCCGTTGTCCTCGACGGTGAGGGTGCGGTTGTCGGCATCGATCACGAGCGTGATGCGGGGCTTGGGGTCGTCGCCGAGCAGGGCGGGGTTGGCGATCGCTTCGTAGCGCAGCTTCTCGCAGGCATCCGCGGCGTTCGATATCAGCTCGCGCAGAAACACGTCCTTGTTGGCATAGACCGAGTGCACCATCAGGCTCAGCAGCTTGGCGACGTCGGCCTCGAACGGCCGGCTCTCGGGCCGGGTTTCATCAATGGTGGTCATGGCAGGCAATTTCTCCCACGGACTTTTTACCGCTTCGAGATGGCGAGAGCATTGCGCCAGGTCAAGGCCGCACGACCTAGCGATGATCCCGAGTGGCCGTCCGCAAGATGAGGCTTGTGGGCGTATCCGGGCGAAAAAGGAAGGCCGCGCCCCTGGGCCGGAAGACAAGGGCGAACGCGCCATTGGGCGCCGGGGGCGGCAAACCCTGGTGGCTCAGCGCTGCCGCAGCGTAGGCGTAGGCGTGGGCGTCGTGGCCGCGGTGCGGGGATCGGCCATCTGCAGCGCCTTGAGCGGGTCGATGAGGCCGGAGCCGAAATTGTCGTCGCGCTCGCCGGCGCCGAGCCGCCTGGCGCTCGCTTGCAGGATGCGGCGAACGTCGGCGGGCGTGAGCTTGGGATTGCGCTCGAGCAGGAGTGCCACGATCCCACTGACCTCGGCGGCGGCGACCGAGGTGCCGGTGGTGATCTGGTAAGTGTTCTCCGGCGCCGGCACCAGGATGTCGACCCCGGGCGCCGCCACCGAGATGTACTTTCCGCGGTTGGCGCCGGTGAACAGCTTGTCGTCCACGTCGGTCGCCGTCACCGCGATCACCAGGGGATCGGCGCCGGGGAACAGCGGGGGAGACTTCGCGCCGGCATTGCCGGCGGCGGCGATCAGCACGATGCCCTTGTCGTAGGCGAGCTTGAGCGCGCGTTCGAGCGAAGGGTCCTTCGGCCCGGCGAAGCTCATGTTGATGACGCGCGCGCCCTGGCCCACCGCCCAGTTGATGCCCTTGAGGATGTTGAAGGTCGTGCTCTCGGGTGTGGCTACGCTGGTAGAGAAGGCGTGCACGGCCAGAAGCCGCGCGGCCGGCGCGGTCCCGAGCAGACGCTGGCGCGCGGCAATGGCGCCGGCCATGCCGGTGCCGTGCAGGTGCGGCTTGTCCGGCGCGCCCACCGCGTCGTAGCGCTGTGTCACCGCGCCCTCGAGATCAGGGTGGGCGGCGTCGATCTCGGAGTCGATCACCGCAATCGGCACGTTGGTGCCTCTGATCATGCGGTGCACGTCGCCGAGGCTGAGCTTCTGCAGGATGTACTGCGCGGCGTCGCCCTGCTGCTGGGGCGGATCGCCCCGCGTCGCCGGCGCCTGCTCGGCGCCGGCCTGGTCGAGGTTGTAGACGTATTGCGGCTGCGCCACCGCGACCATTTGCACTGCCGCCAGCGCGCGGATGACCTCAGCGGGGGTGCGGCCGTCGTCGATGTGCAGTCGCACCGCGGTCGAGCCGAGGATCGTGAGATCTTCCGTCGCCAGGATGCTCACCCCGAGGTTCGCCACCGCAGCGCGCAGGCGCTCGACGCCGATGTCGGTGCGGATTTGCACCATCACCTCGTCGGTCTTCAGGCGCGTCTCGTTCGGTGGCGGGATGTCGATGATGCGCTGGTCGATGCCGGGCGGCAGAAACGGATTGCCCGCCGCGGGTCCGGTTCCAGTCCCGGGCGCAGTCCCGGGCGCCTGCTGCGGCGGCAGCCGGATGCCGCCTTGGGTCGTGCTCACCACCGGCGCGGTGCTGAGCGCGGCGAGCTGGAGCGTGCTGGTGAGGTTGAGGATCACCTGCGCCTGCTGCGCCGACAATGAGGCCCGGAGTTCGGGGGACAACAGCAGCAGCGAGGCGAGTAGCCTGTCGGACGACGGAGGAGATGGCGGGAAGGGCGGGAAGGGCGCCGACGGCAGCACGCCAGTATTCACGAATACGCAGGTGGGATCGGTGCAGCCGGCAACGATCGAGGGGAATGCCGGCAGGTTCGACGACGAGTTCGGATTGTTGAGCGCGATGAACGGATCGACCGTACTGCCCGTGCCGCCGCTCGCCGTGCCGCTGGCGGAGGAATTGGTGATGGTCCCGACCGGGAAGCTCGAGCCCGGGATCGACCCTGGCTGGAAATTGACGAACTGGGCGTTGGAGCCGGCGAAACCGCCGACCGCGCTGTCGGCGCCGCTCGCGGCGTTGCCCGACGCGCTCGAGCCATCGATGCTGCCGAAATTGGCGCCGACGAAGCCGCCGACGATGTTGTTGCCGCCGCTGCCGGTGACGCTGCCGCTGGCGGTCGATTGCTCGATCAATCCGAGATTGGTGCCGACGAAGCCGCCGAGATAGCTGCTGCTGGTGCCGCTGACCGGACCAGATGCGGTCGAGCTCGAGATGGTGCCGCTCGTCAGGCCGACGAAGCCGCCCACGACGCTGTTCGGCCCGGTGCTGGTGACCGCGCCTTGGGCACTGGAATTTGTGATCTCGCCGGGGCCGTTTTGGAAGCTGAGCGCGCCGATGAATCCCCCGAGCACGCTGTTGCCGCCGCCGGTGACAGCACCGATCGCCGAGCTGGCCACGATTGTGCCGTTGCTCGTTCCGGCCAAGCCCCCCGCGACACTCGAGTCACCGACGGTGACGCTGCCGCTCGCGAACGACGATGTGATCGATCCCGCGCCGAGGTTGAAGACGTTCTGGCCCACCAGCCCGCCGACCGTGCTGAATGCGCCGCCGCTCACGTTGCCGCTCGCCGACGAGTCCGTGATGGTCCCGAGATTGGTGGCAACCAGTCCGCCCGCAGTATTCGAGGCGGTCGTGGAATTGGAATCTCCGACGCTGACAGTGGCGGCCGAGCTGGAGCTGGCGATGACGCCCTTGTTTTGTCCGACCAGACCGCCGGCGATCACGCCCGTCTGCGAGCCGCTGCTGACGCTGCCGCTGAGGATATGAACGTTGCTGATCGTGCCACGGTTCTCGCCGGCGACTACGCCGAGAATTGCGGAGCTTCCGGTGCCGGTGATGTTGATGTTGGCCAGGTTGAGATTGCGGACGGTCGCGCCGCTCTCGACGAACGGGAACAGCGCGACCGGCGAGCCCGACGAGGAGAGGTTGAGGTTGCTGATGGTATAGTTGGCACCCAGGCCGCCACTGCCATCGAGTACAGTATTGAGTGTAGCGCCGGGTGCGTAGCCGCTAAACGCGGTCGCATCTATGTCTTTGCCGATCGCGTAACCGAGAATGGTGGAGCTTGCGTTGGTCGTAGCGCTGAGATTGTTCTGAATGTTCTGAAGATCGTCGGCGTTATTTACCAACATGTAAGCGCGATAGCTGCCAGTGATTCGAGACGCATAGTTCTCTGTCGGATTCACATAACTGTTGGGATTGACCCCCGGGGAGTCCAAATTCACTGATGGATTGAAATAGATCGAGACCGTGCCGGTGCTGTTGGAAAAGTTGACGTTACCGCTCGCGGCTTGCGGGAAAATTACGGTTCCTGATCCAGTGCCACTATTATCGGCTCGCAGGATGAGATTGCCCGCACTTGGGTTCGGGTTCGTGCCGCCATTTGAGATCGAGCTACCCGGCTCGAATACGATGTCATGAAAGGCGCTCAGCGTTAGCGTGGTTGAGGCGTTCCAGTTAAGTTGTGTACCTGAGCCGATTGTGATGTCGCCCGTCTGAGAGCCGGGACTGCCGGCTCCACCGGTCGTCACAATAATGTTGCTGGTTTGGAGGGCCGCAGCGAGCTCGTTGGCGTTCAGGTTGGACTCGTTGCCAGTTGGGCTGAAGATGCCGCTGTTGATGCTGCCGTCCGTGGTCTCTTGGTTGCTGATGCGCACATCAAACGGATCCAACAGCAGCGTTCCCGTCGCGCCGTTCGGCGCCCGTGTATCGGTCATGCCTCTGTAGTTCAGCAAACCGTGACTCGACACCTCGACGAACCCGCCGTCGCCGCTCTTGGCGCCGCCCTTGGCGAGGATGGTTCCGGCGAAGGTGGTCTGGTTGTCGGACCACAGCACCACCTTGCCGCCGTGGCCGTGCCCGGTCGCCGAGGCGTTGATCGTGCTCTTCGCGTCGACGCTCACCGTGGTCGCGGTGGCGATGGTGAAGTTTTCCAGCTTGGCGCTCTGATTGGTGACGAGGCTCAGGTCGGGATGGCCGCCGCCCCAGTCGCCGCCGATCAGGATCTTGCCGCCGCCGCGGCGGCCGGACGCGTCGATCTTGGCATTGGCGACCTTGATGTGCTCGCCGCTCACCACGATCGTGCCGCCTGTCGTGCCGCGGTGCCTGCCCGCCGCCGAGATCGTGCCGGCGAGCTTGATGGTCTGCGCCGGTGCGCCCGCGGGCTTGCTGCCGCCGGTGGCGGCGTTGAGCACGATCATGCCGTTGTGGCGGCCGATCGAGTCGGCACGGATCACGCCCTTGGTGTTGATGACGGAATCGACCACCGCACGCGCCGCCGCTGCCGTGAGCTCGACCCGCCCACCGTTGGCGCTGAGCGTGCCGCTCTTGGTGTTGCTGACCAGCGACTTGAGCGGCCGGCCGGTGGCGACGTCGATGACTTTGTTGGCGATGCTGTCGCCGACCGCGAGCGTGATCAGCTTGTCGCCGTACATGTCGAGCGTGAAGCTGTTGCCGGATGCCAGCGCGACCGTGCCGAGCGTCGCGGTGATGGTCCCGGAGTTGCGCACGCCGGGCGCGACCAGCGCGGCAAAGCCGCCGCTCGTCGCCGTGATCCGCCCCTGGTTGACGATCGAGGCATCCGGCCGGCCCGGGATGTTGAAATTGTACCGCCCCGCCATGAAGTCGGCGTTCTTGATGTCGTTGGTGGTGGCGAGGAAGCCCGCCGTGTTCACCACGCTGCCGGGCCCGAACAGGATGCCGTCGCGGTTGATGATGAAGACGCGGCCGTTGGCGGTCAGCGAGCCCATGATCTCCGACGGCCCGAGGCCGCCGGTCACGCGGTTGAGCGCGACCGACGAGGCGCTCGGCTGATTGAAGCGCACGCTCTCGTTGGCGCGGATGTTGAACGTGTTCCAGTTGATGACCGCGCTGCTGGTCGATTGGTTGACGATCACCGCCGGGCCGCCCTGGCCCTGGATGGTGGCGGCGCCGCCGACCACCGTCCCGCCTTCGGGTCCGGCCGTAACGGGGCTCGGGGCGAGCGCAAACAAAGTCGGGATCGCCGCCAGAAGACCTTGGCGAATAGGCGCTAGTGCCCTAATCGCGCTTATCGGCACGTAAAAGGCCAGCCGTGGGACATGAATTTTACTCCGAACAACTCGATAGCGCGGGCACAACTCAAGATGCGCCGCCAGAGTTCCAAGTAGCCGCATCTACCAGACGCGGCTGGCTTGCAACCATTGTCGCCGCGCCGGGGTACTACTGTGTCTGATGGTGGGTACAGCGCCATTATACTGTATGGCCGCCGTCGATAACCATGGCATGCCCGACGACGAAGGCGGCTGCGTCCGAGCACAGCCAAACGACGGCCGCGGCAATCTCCTCGGGCTTGCCCATCCTCCCGACAGGCTCCTGCGCGATCACCCTTGCGCGTCCCTCGGGCGTGCCTCCGCTGAAACGGTCCATCATGGCGCCGCCTCCTTGTTTCAGCATAAGGGGATCTCGTATTTCATGCAGAGGAATACGCCGCCGAAATCGATATCGACGATCCGGTCCCAATCCTCTTCCTCGATATCCGCCGCAGGCATGATCGGCTGTTCAATGCCAGCATTGTTTAGGGCGAAGTCGAGGCGGCCGAAGGTCTCGGCCGTCTTCTCCAGCGCGGCTTTCACGAAGCAACCAACCGCAGTCCTGCCGGGACCATGCTGCGGAATGCGCGCGGTTAGCCGAACACGCGCTCTTTCGCTTGAGGCCAAGATAAAGTTTCTCGAACTAGATGTGGAGCCTCAACAGGTTGTTCCCGGTTAGACCGAGTCTGCTGATGGGCGGTTTGGCACCGATACTGCCATGGGGACGGTGCCAATTGTAGCGGTGCAGCCAGAGCGGAAGCTCTGCGCCACGATGATCTGAGCGCTGATAGGCTTTGGCATAGGCCCATTCGCGGAGTGCAGTTTGGATGAAGCGCTCGGCCTTGCCATTGGTTTTCGGGGTATAGGGCCTGGTTCGGATGTGCTTGAGACCGAGCCGCTTGCAGGCTCGGCCGAAGGCGCGAGATTTGTAGCAAGATCCGTTGTCGGTCATGACGCGCTGAATGCTGATGCCGAGCTTTGCGTAGTAGATCACCGCGGCTTTCAGGAAGGCGATAGCGCTCGCCTTGCGCTCACTTTTCTTGATCTCGGCATAGGCGATGCGAGAGGCGTCGTCGATGCAGACGTGGACGTATTCCCAACCCACGCCCCGGCTGTTGCTCTGTCCCCTGCGATCACCGGTGATGCGATGTCCTACGCGGTTGAACCTTCCGAGTTTTTTGATGTCGATGTGGATTAGTTCGCCAGGATGTTCACGCTCGTAACGGCGCACCGGCTCGGCAGGCTCCAGCGCTGCCAGCCTATTGAGCCCCAGGCGCCGCAGAATGCGGCTGACGGTCGCTGGCGAGATGCGCAACCCGGCAGCGATCTGCTGGCCAGTGTAGCGCTGGCGGCGGAGACACGCGACCTCGGCGACCACCGCCTGAGGCGTCGGCCGATGCAGCCGATGGGGCCGCGAACTGCGATCGCGTAATCCAGCCAGACCCTCGCTGCGATATCGGGAAACCCATTTGCGAACGGTCCGCGGGCAGACGCCTGCGGCTTCGCCGACGGCCTTCAGCGTCTGCCCGCTCTCAACCTGCCGTACAATTCGCTCTCGACCGTGCGGCGTCAGACGGGCATTCTTGTGCACGTTCATCCGGTTCTCCCTTGGAATCTGAAGTCTCAGCAACCTCAGCTTCCTCGGTCAGAACCGGATGGACAACCTACTGAAAGCTCACAACTAGAGCGCCGTTGGATTTACGCGGCCGAACAAGAGATTGACCGCACAAGGCCGGGAAACTAGGAGACCTCAGCCCTCGCTTCGGCGGGCTTTTCTTCATGCCCGTCGGCGCCTACCCCCGCGCCGCCAGCACCCGCTCTCCCGCCTCGGTGATCCACACCCGCGTCGTCTCGACAGCTCCATCTTCGTCCTCGAGACGCTGGTTCCTTGCGATCACCAGGCCGCCCTGTACTAGCTCAATTAAAATGTCGGCGGGGATGTTCTCGGCAGCGAGGAGAGCCTCAGTACAGCCATCGAGGTGAGCAGCGATGAATTCGAGCGCCCGACGGCGAGGGCTCGGGACACGCTTGTGGCGCGTCCGCTTCATTCCCGATGCCAGCTGCGGAAGAACGCCTTCATGGCAGCGTCTCGGGTGGGCTCGTAGCCATGTGTCGGCGTGCGGTCCTCGTGGTGGTGATAGGATATGGTCCAGACCCACTGCGATGCCGCCGAGCCAATGGAGAGCATAATCCACCCGACGATCGTCCTTCCCCGGAGGACGTCGTAGACCTCACCGGAAGCAGCGGGTGCGCGTCGGAGTAGTAAGTCGACCATAGCCGCCATTGTGCGACGCGTTGACGACGGAGCCAAGACGACCTGGGGCCGCAGCGGACGTCGTAAAAAATGGCGCCCACCGAACGCGAAAGACGGGCGCCAAGTTGCTTGCTGTCGCACTATGCGACCGCGGCATTCTGCCGGAATGCTCCGAGGCGTTCCAATTTATCATCTGATGCCCTGGCAGAGGCGCCGGGCGACGGGGCGGCGCGGGGTTCACCCCTCGTGGGCATTTAATTAACGAGAAATCGTCGCGTTGCCTGGCCGGTCCGTTGGCGCTTAGGATTTGGAGAGGGCATACCTTTGGGATGTGGTCATGAACCCGCTCCTGTTGCTCCTGCTTGCGCTTCCCCAATTCGCTTGAAGTGGTAGGCGGGGTTCTTCAGCACCGCCAACAACGCTTCAGGTTCGCTCGCCACCTTTACTTCCCGAACGATCTTGCCTGCGTCATCCACAATGCAGATGCTCGTCTCCTTGACCGAAACGTCCAGTCCCGCAAAATGGTCCATGCTGCGCTTCTCCTTCTGATGCTTGAGGCCGTGTTCACGGACCTTGTTTCACCATCAGCCTGAAGCGCAGCACCCAAAATCTTCAGCTATCCACAAGCTGCCGGCCGATTACCCCATCTTTGTTGACGGTCTTGGAGCATAAGCGGACGTCACTCGGACATCGGAGAAACGACGCGTCTGAAATGCCTCCAGCAGACGGAATCACTGTTCGCCGAAAATCACGAGCCCTTTTTCAACACCATAGACCCACAACGGTCATTCCGCGGCGGGACGTTGTGCGGTGCGGTCAGGTCGTCAGGCGACACCGATGACAGCGGGATTATCCGTCGCAGGAATGGTAGCGAACGGAGGGTGTCAACGTTACGCTCCAGCAAAAATCTTCCGAACCTAGGCATCGTAGTCGATCGAAAGACGTTTCGGGAAGGCGGCTGAACGAGCCGCAAGCCCGTTCCCGACGCAACTTGGGGACCCCGCCGATGCCGCACTGCCTCGTTCAAGCAGGAGCGGTGAAGCTACCGGGGCTGTTCGAGGTGCCACTCCATTCCGGAGTGCGGTCTTCGTTCGCTTCGTTCAGGCCGCGCCGCACACCGTCGACGTCGAAGTCCTTGGTGTAAACCGGCGTACCGGGCTGCTGCCGCCAGGACTCGTCTAGTCCGCCGGCGTCGACGCCATCAAAGCCCAATTCTTCCACGAGCTTCAGAACGACGGCCTTGGCTACGTCGTCATCGCCTGCAACCGGCAAGGCGATACGCCCGGGCGCGCCTGCAGGCCGGCCCAATTCGAGAAGATGTCGGGCGTAAATGTTATTGAACGCTTTGATCACTGGCCGGCCAAGCTGCTGCTCGACCCACCGGCTCTCCGGGATGCCCGCTTCGATCGCCTCGATGCGGCCGTCGCGCTGGCGTGGGTAGTAGTTGCCGGTATCGACGATGACGACCCGGTCCGACGTATCGGCGAATAAACCGGCGGGGAGGTTGGGAACATTGTTTTGAGGAATGGTAACCACGATAAGATCCACTCCGCGAACGGCTTCGGGGGCCGAGACAGCGGTCGCGCCGGTTTGGGCGGCCAAATCGGATAGCGTTTCGGGACCTCGCGAGTTTGCTACAGAAACCTTGTGTCCCAGTTCTGTAAGGCGACGCGCCAGCGTGCCGCCAATTTGGCCTGCGCCGATGATGCCAATCTTCATGTCTTCATCCTTCGGATGGATTCGGCCGCCTTTTTCCTAATCGGAGCTGTTCAACCGCGCGGTTTTGGCTGAACGGCACGATCCTCGGCGAGCGACGCACCGGCTACGGCTTCTAAATGACCGGCATCGCCGGCGGAAAGCAAGCCGGTGGATGCGCTCGGTGTTACCTCCAGCGGCCGGGCCGCAGCCGCGGTATCGGATGCAAGCGCCCGTGTGCTATCGTTGAGCGATGAACATTCATTCAGAGCCGATAAAAGGGGAGGATACGAATGGCACTGTGGCCCCGCGCGCTTCTGCTCTCCAGTCTGGTGATAGGCCTGAACGCGGGGGACCTTCCCGCGCAAGCCGATCCGATCCAGGTCTCCGGTGGACTTGTCTCCGGCGTGGCGGGCGGCGGCGTTCAAACCTACAAGGGCATTCCCTACGCGAAGCCGCCGGTCGGTGATCTGCGCTGGCGCGCACCGCAGTCTGTGGCGCCCTGGAGCGGCATACTGGTTGCGGACCATTTCAGCCCGATCTGCGTACAGCCCGACCCGCTCGGCGGCCATTCTTTCTTCACGCGGCTGTTCTTCAACCCGATCGAGCCGCGCAGCGAGGATTGCCTGTATCTCAACGTCTGGACCACGGCCCCAGCCGGCGACAAGCGGCCAGTGATGGTGTGGATTCCCGGCGGCGGGTTTGTCGGCGGCTCGGCTGCTGGCGAAATCTACGACGGCGCTGAGTTCGCTAAGAAAGGCGTCGTGCTGGTCTCGATCAACTATCGGGTGTGGAAGTTCGGTTTCCTGGCTTCACCAGATTTGTCGAAAGAATCGGACCATCACGTCTCAGGCAACTATGGCTTGCTCGATCAGATCGCGGCCCTGCAATGGGTGAAGCAGAACATCGCCGCTTTCGGCGGCGATCCCGGCAATGTCACCATCTTCGGCCAGTCCGCGGGATCGAGCAGCACAACATTCCTGATGGCGTCGCCACTGGCAAAGGGGCTTTTTCAGCGCGCGATCGGGGAAAGCGGCGGCGCATTTGCCGCGCCAGTCGCGGGCTCACCGCTTGGCCGCACGTTGCAGACGCTTCCAGAGGCGGAAGCTTCTGGCACCAAGCTGATGGCGGCGCTCAAAGTGACCAGCCTCGCAGAGATGCGGCAGAAGACCCCATGGGAGATTCTCGCAATCCCATCTTCCAATCGGTTCCAGTCGTCCGTGCCGATCAACGACGGCTATGTGATGCCTGGTACGACGGATCAGATCTTTGCCGAACATCGGCAGAACGACGTGCCGCTGCTGCTCGGCTCGAATTCCGACGAGGGCTCAAACTTTCCGACCATGAAGACGCTGCAGTCGTTTCGCGACGATGCGCGCCAGACGCTCGGGCCGTTTGCCGATGAATTCCTACGCGTTTACGCCGCGAATGACGATGCTCAGGCCGCCAAGGCCAGTGCGGCGGCCGTGCGCGACATGCGGATCAGCTGGCCCAATCTGCAGTGGGCGAAAGCGCAGGCCCGCACCGGTCAATCCAAGCTGTTCTTCTATTACTTCCAGCATTCGCCGCCGACGCCGCCGGAAGAACACTATGTCGAAAATCTCGGCAAGGACCTAGGCTCCTATCATGGAGCCGAGCTCGCTTACGTGTTCGGCAATTTCGTTCCGCATGAATGGGCGTGGACCCAAGAGGATCGCGACTTTGCCCGCACCCTGTCCCGCTACTGGGTGAATTTCGCTACCACCGGCGACCCAAACGGCGCCGGCCTGCCGGAATGGCCGGCGTTCGATCCGAAGACCAGCTCCGTGCTGTATTTGGGCAAGACGATAGAGCGCGGTCCGATCCCCAACCAAAAATACTACACGTTCTGGGATGCCTTTGCCGCGGGATGGAAGGGTCCGAGGGTAGCGCAAGACCGGCTGCGGCCGGCCATTGGAGACGGCAGGACGAGCGATGACGGTTTGGTACGCAGGCCGGGAAGACGATCTTGTCTTGCCCGATCCGCGCGATCTAGAAGTCCACCTCCTTGTTCTCTGCGGCATGTCCGATTTCCATGCCAACGTCATCTCAACCTGATCGCTACCATAAACGAACGACGAGCTGGCCTCCCCGTCTAGCGTTAGCTCGCTGACTGCGTCCACGATACCGTCGGTCAATTGGTCCCAGTCATCTTTGCGCTTTCCCGTATCCACATCGGAAAGCCAATTGCTAGCGATCTGCCGCGCAGCGTCCGCGTGCTTCTGCAGCAATTGGAGGGCAGGCGGCAGCTCCTTGAGCGCGAATAGCAAACTCAATGCCCTTGTAAATCATGGCTGACTTGCTCACTGAGTGATGCGGAATTCGCGTCCCAAAACACTCCGCCTGTAGAGTGGTATCTTCCGCTTCTCCAAAAAAACCCCGCCCAGCAATTTAGTCGCCGAGCGGGGCGATCAGATAGAATGCGTCGCCTTCTAATTTTTCTTCGTTATCCAATCTCTATCAGCCGCGATGCACGTCGACATGTGCCGGCTTCGTGCAGACCCAACGATTGTCAGAATGGCTTCCATCTCATTACGACGAAGTGGCGAGCGAATTAAATATCGGAAAGGATAGCCACGCTTGGTGTCCTAGGCCGTTCTATGTCATTGGCGGCGACAGTTAGAGAGCCACATGTGGAAGCGTCGCTTTCCGTACAAGCAATACGACAAGTGGAGCCATGAGCCCGCGGAGAAGCGGCGCTGGACACAGGCGTTGGAGAAGTGGGGTCCTAAGCGCGTTGAGGTCGGACTGTCCGACCGCGCCCCCGGTTGCGTCCGCGGGGGAGAAGGGGACGATTACGGAAAAGGAATTCCGTCTCGAGGATCATCAGCAGCGCTACCTAAGGGAACGCACCAGCAGCATCACGCGAAATCTCGTACATGGGCAATCAGCACAATGATCCGCCGAACTTTAAATGGGGTACGAGAGCAACCGGACCTTTAGCTAGACAGACAAGCAGCCAAGGCATTAATAGTGTGCTGGCCCTCCGCAAGGAGTTGAGCGACGAGGAGGAGCTGCTTGGTTGCCATTAGATGGGCCATCAAGGAAACGGGATAGTATGATGCTGGCGAGTAAGCGTGATTTGCTTGAGGCTGAGCAGCTGCAAGACCTCTGGTGCTCGCTTTCGCTGAGGCACGTATCTTTGGAAGGCGGACGATGCTCTTGCGGCCGCCAGCATGTCACGTTGAGGCTTACCGATTTTGAAGAAGACATTGGCGAATACCTTTACGATGATGCCGCGCGGGCACAACGGCAGGATATCAACGCCTTCCTTCGCGCGTATGGGCGCGATGCGGAGACAGGCCTGTGGAATATCGACAGGCTTCTGCGCCTTCTGGCGAGTGCGGAACCTGAACTTGGCTTAACACCGGATATTCGGGCTGCGTTGGTCGCGAAGTTGCGGCCGATCATCGAATCTTTTGATCGCTTACATATTTGAGTGTAAAAAGCTGCCCATCCGGGAAGTGCAGATTCGTGACGAGGTGTTTGCAGCGAGCCGCCTGAGCTTGATGCGGATCGTTTCGAGGCGAACAAATCCTTCGACGGTGTGGGGTAGCGTTCCAAGTCACGAGCAAAGCGCGATTGCGGCTGAGCCACGCTAACGTTTGTTTCCACGATCCAGTGTTTGGGCAAGACCTCGAGGCCGACAGCATCGGAACGCCTCACGATGCGCAACCGCCATGCCCTCTTGCGCCAGACGACGAGCGCCCAATGAAGTCCGCAGACGACCGGCTCCGATGCGATGAGGGCATACGTGCTGGACGGCGCGAGGATCGGAGCGGAACTCTGAAAGACTTCATAATCGACGTGATCTGCCACAGGTTGCCACGGGTCAGAAGTCGATTGGCTGTCAGTGGCAAACTCCCTGAGCGAACCTAAGTCAAGCGACGCGCTAGTTCCTCAAGCTCTTCGCATAGGCACGTGAGCTATCGCGCACGCGCGCCAACTCCTTTTGCACCGCAAAAAATGCATTGACACCGATAAATCTTCGAGTAGAGTTCGGATCACGAATAATTATTCGCATTCCGAACAAATGAAGCCTAGTTCGCGACCCATCTCCGAGGCGTTAGTGCACGGCTTCCGCGTCCTGCATGCGTTTACGGCATCAGAATGCGCCCTAACGTTAGGGCAAATCGCTAACCGAGCGGACATCGACAGTGCTACTGCCTTCCACCTTGTTCAGACGCTGGTAGTGCTCGGCTACATCGAGAGAATCCCGCAGAGCAAACAGTTCCGACTGACGCTTAAGCCGCTAGAACTAGGGTTCCACGCAATTACGCAGAACCCGGAGTCGTTTTCTTTCCGTGGTGGGATTGACAACGGTCCGCAGGAGCTGAATAGATGTTCGCTATCCGAACTATTTGAGAACAATTGTTCGCTTACCGAACGTCTCGATAAAATGAAGTGATCAATGCCTGAAAAGTTAAACGAGCCGAAGTCGCGGCCTGGCGACCTCAATCCAAAGAACACGGTCCAGTCCCTGGCGAAGGGGTTCCGCGTCCTTCAAGCATTTACTGCCGAAGAGCCTGAGCTGAAACTCAGCGAGGTTGCTCGCCGCGCCGGCTTAGACAATGGTACGGCGTTTCGTCTGCTCGAAACGCTCGTCATGCTGGGCTATCTAGAGCGCTTTCTAGAAACGAAACAATACCGTCTAACTCTGAAGCCCCTCGACCTAGGCTTTAACGCGATCGCCCGCATGGACCTTCGGACGATCGCGCAGCCGGAGCTGCGTACCCTCGTCGGCGAGGTGCGTGAAGCCGCGAGCGTAGGCATTCTGGATCGCGACGAGGTCGTCTATATCGAGCGCTATCAAGAGGGGCAGGCTCGCTTAGGAGTGGACATAAGGGTGGGCAGCCGCCTCCCTGCTTATTGTACTGCTATCGGTCACAGCATTCTCGCCTTTCTCCCACGTGCTGAAACACGGAGAATTCTCGGTTTGACCCGCCGAGTTAAGGTCAACGATCATACGCCTGTTACGCTGGAGGAAATTGAAGAGAAGCTCGGAGAAGCCCGTGCGGCGGGGTATGCAATTTCAGACTCCGAATACATCGCCGGGCTACGCGTGTTGGCCGCTCCCATTTTAGGCGCGGAGGGCTACGCCATCGCTGCCCTGAGCGTTGCCGCACCGTCCCCCCGCATGTCGATCAAGGAATTTGTAGCTCTCACTGCCGGGCCGGTGACCACATCAGCGGCAAAAATCGCGCATGCATTGTCGGCCGCCGGAAATACAGTGACCCAGTCCGCGCGATAATCAAATAAGTAGAAAAGCGGAGATCCCGCCCGCCCTTTCACACAAATGCAGACAGCAGAGCTCAAGACCGACTAGAGACACTCTCAAAGCTTAAAAAATGCAGACCTCACGAAAGGTCTGCGATAGGGACACGGAAACGGAGTACCCCCAATGGTAGCGCATGCCGTCACCGTTGATACGGTGCCTAGCGTCGAATCCGTCATTGCCAGACTCGAACGGCTGCCGATTTCTCGAGAACTCACTGTCGCTCGCATCGTTATCGGAAGCGCGACGTTTTTTGATGCCTACACGGTCTTGGCCATTGCTTATGCGATGCCCGTGTTAGCGCGCGAATGGAACCTTACCCCAGGCCAGATCGGGGCAATTCTCTCTGCGGGGTATCTGGGCCAATTCTTCGGGGCGCTTTTCTTCGGATGGCTCGCAGAACGTATCGGACGGCTCAATGTATTACTAATCACCGTTGTTGTCTTTACATCAATGGATCTGGCGTGCCTCTTTGCGTGGGACGCAACCTCGATGATGGCATTCCGATTCGTTCAGGGAATTGGGACCGGCGGGGAGGTGCCAGTCGCTAGCGCCTACATGAACGAATTCGTAAGCGCCAAGCGTCGCGGCCGTTTCTTCCTCCTTTACGAGGTTCTCTTTCTATTTGGCCTGCTCTCAGCTGGGCTCATCGGTTATTTTCTCGTGCCTATCTACGGCTGGCAGGCCATGTTTATCGTTGGCCTCGCGCCGGCCATTCTCACAATTCCGATGCGATGGTTCATGGTGGAATCGCCGCGTTGGTTGCTGACGGTCGGTCGTGCCCAGCAGGCGAGCGATATCGTCGCTCGGATGGAAAATGGCCTTATCCGGCGTGGAACTACACTCGAGCCTCCAAGTACCGCCATCCGCCCCCTCGACAAAACAAGATCGGACATACGCGAACTCTTTAGAGGAATTTATCGTCCACGCACCATCATGCTCGTCGCGTTATGGGTCTGCTCATACATGATCGCCAATGGTTTGATCACTTGGTTGCCGACCCTGTACCGCCAGATCTTTCAGCTACCTCTTCAAACGAGCCTTGCCTATGGTTTCACCACAAGCGCCTTCGGATGTCTCGCAGCGCTATTTTGTGCTCTCTATATAGACAAGGTAGGCCGAAAGGTTTGGTACACGTCGGCATTCTTCCTCGCCGCTGTCCCAATGGTGATCCTAGCAATTTTGGGAGCGACATCTGCCCTGGAAGTGCTCATCTTCGCCACGGCGGCATATGCCATAATCCAAACCGTGACGTTCTCACTCTACCTCTATTCGGCAGAACTCTACCCCACCCGCTTGCGCGCTGTTGGTGCGGGCTTCGGAAGCGCGTGGCTGCGCATCGCGTCGTCTATCGGACCCTTGCTGGTCGGATGGGTGGTTGGAAATTATAGCATCAACTACGTATTCGTTGTTTTCGGCGCTGTCCTCGCGATTGGGGGCGTCATCTGCCTTTTGTTTGCGATTGAGACCAAGGGCCGCGTTCTGGAGGAATTGTCCCCGTGATTGTGCAAAAGCCAAGTAATGGTGCCTCCTCATAGCAACAATTATCATCTCGGGAGTGTTGACGAATGAAAGTCGTCACGTTTGAGCGAAACGGCGTCCGGAGCTATGGGATCCTCGAGAATGATCGCGTTTTAGACGTCGGCAACCGTCTTGCTTCTCGCTATGCCGACCTGCGGGCGGTGCTAGCAGCTGGTGCGCTCCAAGAGCTTCTGATTGCGAGTACGCAGGGCCCGCAAACCTTTCAGGTGGAAGAAGTTAATTTTGAGCCAGTAATTCCAAATCCGCAGAAGATTTTATGTGTCGGGCTAAATTATATAAGCCATCGGACCGAAACGAAACGACCGGAGACTAAGTATCCTTCAATTTTTACCCGCTTTGCTGACACTCAGGTCGGGCATGAGACCCCAGTACTGCGCCCAAGCTTCTCGACAGCGTTCGACTATGAGGGGGAGCTGGCAGTTGTGATAGGTCGTCGGGGGCGTCACATCAGCGAACAAGATGTGAGCGCACATATTGCCGGATACTCCTGCTACAACGACGTGAGCGTGCGCGATTGGCAACGTCACACCGCGCAGTGGACGCCGGGTAAGAACTTCCCAAGCACGGGTGCATTCGGTCCATCGCTGGTCACGCCGGACGAGATCCCAGACCTCGGCGCTCTTACTTTAACAACGCGCCTCAATGGTGAAGTCATGCAGGAGGCTCCGATCTCCGATCTGATCTTCTCTGTTCCCGTAATTGTTTCCTACATCTCGAAATTCACGCCGTTATACCCCGGCGACGTCATCGCAACAGGAACACCGGGCGGAGTGGGGGATCGTCGAGACCCTCCGGTTTACATGAAGGATGGAGACATCGTCGAAGTCGAGATCGACCGCATCGGAATTCTTCGGAACGTCGTGCAGTCCGAGGCCCACGCAGGTTCTTGAGGTCAAGTGAGCAACTCTCACAAGAAATACTCTGTACGGCAAAGGTGGGAATTATGGCAGTCACTGAACAATCTGGGACCAAAGGCCGTCTTCGGATCGCAGTAGATATCGGTGGCACATTCACCGATCTGGCTGCTTTCGACGAAGCTGAGGGCAGACTGATGTTTGGAAAGGCGCTGTCCACGCACGGCGCGCTGGTCGATGGCATTCAAAACACGATGGACGGTGCAGGCGTAAATTCTGCCGACGCATACTTGTTTCTGCACGGGTCGACGATCGCCATCAACACGCTGCTAGAACGGAATGGAGCAAATACCGCTTTGCTCATCACCGAAGGTTTTCGCGACATCTACGAGATTGGGCGTGTAAACCGCCCGGATGCATACAACCTTTTCTTTTCCAAGCACGAACCGCTTGTCAAACGGTCGTCCCGTTTCGAAGTAAGTGAGCGGCTTCTTGCGGATGGTAAAGTTTACAAGAAGCTTGACGAAAATGCCGTCCGCGCGCTTGCAAGATCGCTTAAGGAGCGCGGCATCGAGTCGGTCGCAATCTTGCTCCTTCATTCCTATCGAAATCCAGCTCACGAGAGCAGAGTGAAGGAACTGGTCCGCGAGGAGCTACCAGACGCGTTTGTTTCGGCTTCACACGAACTTTCGCAGGAGTATAGGGAATTTGAGCGGGCCTCCACGGTTGTCGCCAATGCGTATGTTGGGCCTCGCGTAGCGCAGTATCTGGCACAGCTGGAGCAGCACCTTAAACAACAAGGCTTCGGCGGCGATTTTTTTGTCGTCCAATCTACCGGAGGACTCTTTCCAATCGAGCATGCGCGCCGGGATTGCGTCCGAATGCTTGAGTCCGGCCCAGCGGCTGGTGTGATCGGCGCCCAAGCCATTTGTGCGCAACTTGGCCTTAAGGACGCCATTGCGTTCGATATGGGGGGCACGACCGCAAAAGCTGGCGTGATCAGCGACAGCAAACCGCTGACAACCGGGAGCGCCCTGATTGGCGGATACGAGAAAGCGCTGCCTATACAAATCCCCATGATGGATATCTTTGAAGTCGGGACCGGTGGCGGCAGCATCGCTCGTGTCGGCGAGGGCAATTCGTTGCGGGTTGGCCCGCAAAGCGCAGGCTCCATTCCGGGACCCGCCTGTTATGGGCGAGGTGGAACGGAACCGACAGTGACCGACGCCAATGTTCTTTTGGGAAGGTTGGACGCAGATAACTTTTTGGGCGGCGAAATGAAGCTTGACGTCGCTGCGGCAAAGCGGGCTATGGATCAAAAACTGGCTATGCCGCTCGGACTCGATATTACTCAAGCGGCAGACGGGATTCTGCGCATCGCAGTAACGGCGATGTCCTATGCGGTCAAAGCGGTTACCACCGAGCGTGGCCTCGATGCGGGCAGTTTCCTGATGGTGGTTTACGGCGGCGCGGGGCCGCTACATGCCTCTGCTATTGCTCGCGAGATCGGCATCAAGAACGTCCTCATCCCGTTCGCGCCCGGTTATTTTTCCGCCTATGGGATGCTTTTCAGCGATCTGCGATATGATTATGTGAGATCCTGCTTTCGCAAACTCGAAGAGGTGTCCTTCGAGGAGATCGAGGGCCTCTACTCTTCGATGGAAGAGGAGGGGCGCGATGCTGTCGCTATGTCGGCCATCCGCCCGGAAGGCATCGTAATAGAGCGCGCGGCCGATATGCGATACGTCGGTCAGGAGCACGCCGTTACAGTCGAATTGCCGGGCGAATTCTTTGCAAGCAAGGATCGAAACGCGATCAAGCGGCGGTTTGATGAGGTCCACGCCATTCGCTATGGCACGTCTGCCCCGCTCGAGCCGGCAGACCTCGTCAGTTTGCGTACCACGGTGCTGGGCACTATGCGGAAGCCACCCCGGCACACTGTCGATGAAGGGCAAGCGGAACCGTTAAAGGAAGCCTTGCGGACGAGCAAGGACGTGTACTTTCGCAATCAAGGCTTTGTCTCCACGCCCGTTTTCAAGCGAGCAAGCTTGCGGAGCGGCAATCGCGTGAATGGACCGGCATTGATAGAGGAACATGCCTCGACCACAGTGGTTCAGCCGGGTGACGAATTGACCGTGGATGGATTTGGAAATCTACAAATTCTCATTGGGAGTGAGCGCAAATGAGCACGTCCACTTCAAAGGCTCAGACCGTCGATCCGGTGACAGTGGAAATAATCCGGAATGGCCTCCTGGCAGTTACGGAGGAGATGAAGACCAATTTGACGCGAACCGCGTATAACTTAATCATTTACGAAGCGCTCGATTTCACGGTCGGCTTGTTCACGACCAACGGCGACACCGTCTCGATCGGCCTCGGGCTTCCGATGTTCATCCGCGGAATGTCGGAGACGGTCAAGGCAAAGATTAAACGCTATGGCCTGTCTGAGATTAAACCCGGCGATATCTTGGTGACGAACGATGCATACACCACGGGGAGTCACTTAAACCACTTTACTTTTACAATGCCAGTTTTCCATCAGGGCGAGTTGGTCGCGTTCACTTGCTGCATGGCGCATTGGCTCGATGTTGGAGGCACTTTAGGTCAAGTGACAACCGACATTTACTCCGAGGGTATCCAGATCCCAATCGTTAAGTACCGGCGAGAAGGAGTGGTCAACCAGGAACTCGTGGATATTATCGCTATGAACGTCCGCTTATCGGAACGCGCGATGGGCGATCTTCGTGCGCAGATTACCGCCGTTACCACAGGCGAGCGCCGGTTCTTGGAACTCGTGGAGCGCTACGGCAAGGACGCGGTCTTGGGGTCAATCGCGCAGATCATGGACCATTCCGAAGCGGTTGCGCGTGCAAACACGCGCTCGATCCCAGACGGAATCTATGAAGCTGAATCATTCATGGACGACGATGGTCTGGAAATAGGAAAGAAAGTTCCGATCAAAGTTCGTGTGGAGAAGCGAGGCGACGAGATGACCATTGACCTCTCAGAAGTGAGTCGTCAGGTCAGGGGCTTCTACAATTCCGGAGTGACCACTGGCGTTGCCTGCGCGCAGGTTGCTTTCAAATGCCTGACTACCGCTACTGATTATCCGGTCAACGACGGCAGCTTCCGCAACTTGAAGGTGATCATGCCAATGGGGCGGGTGATCAGCGCCGAGCGGCCATTCCCCATGCGGGTGTGGATGACCTATCCGATGACAGTCATTGACACTGTCTTCAAGGCGTTCGCCAAGGCCATTCCAGACCGCACCATTGCCGGACATCATGCGGACCTGGTCTTCCCAAACATTCACGGCATCTCTCCTGCCGATGGCAAATTGTTTATCGTCGGAATTGGCCCACTGGGCGGGGGCTGGGGTGCGAAAAAGAATGAGGACGGGGTCTCTGTTACCGTCTGCATCAATGACGGTGACACGCACAACAGTCCGTCGGAACAGCTTGAAGCGAAATATCCGGTCTTAGTAGAGCGTTACTCCATTCGGGAAGACAGCAGCGGTGCGGGCCGCACTCGCGGCGGGCTCGGCGCGGAAATGGTGGTTCAAGCGTTGTCGCCGTTTTCTCTCACCACGCGCATAGATCGGATGCACTGCAAGCCGTGGGGTCTGGAAGGCGGAGGCGAGGCTGCTGGCAACAGTATTGGGATTCGCCGAGATGGCAGGTGGGAAAAGGATCTCCCGAACGCCAAGATCTTCAACGTTCGCCTCAATAGGGGAGATGCCTACATGATGCAGTCCGGTGGCGGAGGTGGCTTCGGTGATCCAATGGAGCGCGACCCTGAGCTCGTCGCTGAGGACGTGCGCGAAGGTTATGTCAGCTCGGCTGTCGCTCTCAATATCTATGGGGTCGTCCTCACCACCAAGGGAGATGTGGACGTCGTCGCTACTCAAATACGTAGGAAAGCCAAAACGTCGGTTCGATTTGAAGAAGAGTCTTTTGAGGTGATCCCGGGCTAGGCATTCGAGAGATGTGTCTTATTCGCTCCGAACGCTCGAAAATAGTTCCACCGCTGCATCATGATCGGAAGTTTTGGCCGCGCCGGTGGCAAACGTTTCTAACGCTGCTCGAAGGAGCGTGCGATGAGCGGAAGCACAGATCTTGATACGTCAGAAACGAACGAATGGCTCGATTCGCTCCGTGCCGTGCTGCATCATCAGGGTCCAGCTCGCGCGGCCTATCTGCTGGCACGGCTGACAGACGAAGCGTATCGCGTCGGCGTTCCTGTACCGTCTGTTTCGAATACCCCGTACATTAATACGATCCCGCCGCAGCGCGAGGCGCGTGCCGACTGGGACCGAGACATTGAACACCGCATCCGTTCGGTCATTCGATGGAATGCCGTTGCAATCATTCTGCGCGCCAACAAGGAATCCTCTGAGCTCGGCGGCCACATCGCAAGCTTCCAGTCGGCTGCGACGCTTTACGATATCGGCTTTGGACATTTCTGGCATGCGCCGACTGACACGCATGGCGGCGATCTCATTTACATGCAGGGCCACTCGGCGCCCGGTATTTATGCCCGCGCATTTATCGAAGGCAGGCTGACCGAGGAGCAATTGCTGGGCTTCAGGCAAGAAGCAAAGGGCAAAGGCCTCTCGTCCTATCCCCATCCGTGGTTGATGCCGGAATTCTGGCAATTCCCTACGGTGTCCATGGGGCTTGGGCCGTTGATGGCGATTTACCAAGCTCGGTTCCTCAAATATCTCCACGGCCGCGGCATTGCCGACACGTCGCGCCGTAAGGTGTGGGCCTTCATGGGCGACGGCGAGATGGATGAGCCGGAGTCGCTCGGAGCGATATCGCTGGCCGGCCGTGAAGGACTCGACAATCTAATCTTCGTCATCAACTGCAATCTCCAGCGCCTTGACGGACCAGTACGCGGCAACGGGAAAATCGTGCAGGAGCTCGAAGGTAACTTCCGAGGCGCCGGCTGGAACGTCATTAAAGTGTTGTGGGGATCGGGCTGGGACCGATTGCTAGCGAAGGATACTTCCGGACTGCTGCGCAAGCGCATGGAGGAATGCGTCGACGGAGAATATCAGGATTTCAAGTCGAAAAACGGCGCTTATGTGCGTCAGCAATTCTTCGGCAAGTATCCTGAGACTGCCGCTTTGGTGCAGGATTGGACTGATGATGAAATCTGGGCTCTGCGGCGTGGTGGTAGCGATCCGGTTAAAGTTTATGCGGCTTACGCATCAGCAGCGAAGCATTCTGGCGAACCGACCGTCATCCTTGCCAAGACCGTCAAAGGATACGGCATGGGTGAGGCCGGCGAAGGACAGATGATTACTCATCAGCAGAAGAAGATGGGTCTGGAGGCGCTGCGAAAGTTCCGAGATCGATTTTCAATTCCGGTGACCGATGCGAATCTTGAACAGATTCCGTTTCTGACTCTTGCGGAAGGTAGCCCGGAGCAGAGGTATCTGCAGGAGCGGCGCAAACAGCTTGGCGGGAGCCTGCCCCAGCGACGGCGGAAATCGACATCGATTGCGATACCGGAGCTTTCGGCATTCTCGGCACAGCTTGCCAGTACCGACGAACGCGAAATTTCCACCACCATGGCGTTCGTCCGTATTCTCAATACGCTGTTGCGCGACAAAACAATTGGCCGGTTCGTCGTGCCGATCGTTCCAGATGAATCCCGCACCTTCGGCATGGAGGGGATGTTCCGACAGCTCGGCATCTTCTCTCAGATCGGCCAGCTCTATAAGCCGCAAGACGCCGACCAGCTGATGTATTACCGCGAAGATAAGTCCGGTCAGATGCTCCAAGAGGGTATTAACGAAGCTGGAGCCATGTCGTCCTGGATTGCGGCCGCGACATCGTATAGCACCAGCAACGTCCCCATGATCCCATTTTATATTTATTACTCGATGTTCGGACTTCAACGCGTCGGGGACCTCGCGTGGGCGGCCGGCGACATGCGGGCGCGTGGCTTTCTGCTCGGCGGGACGGCCGGCCGGACTACGCTTAACGGCGAAGGACTTCAGCACGAGGACGGCCATAGCCATCTGCTAGCGGCCACGATCCCGAACTGTGTCTCCTACGACCCGACCTTTGCGTACGAAGTCGCGGTCATCATCCAGGATGGCCTGCGCCGCATGTTCAAAGATCAGGAAGACGTTTACTACTACATTACCTTGATGAATGAAAACTATCCGCACCCGGCAATGCCGAAGGGCGTGGAAGACGGCATCCGACGCGGCATGTATCTGTTCCACGCTGACATAACGAAGAATAAAGGCCCGCGCGTCCAGCTCCTCGGAAGCGGCACGATCCTGCGCGAAGTGATCGCTGCCGCGGACCTTTTGCAGAAGGATTTCGGCGTCGCGGCCGACATTTGGAGCTGCCCCAGCTTCAATGAGTTGCGTCGCGATGGTCTTGCCGCGGAACGCTGGAACCTCCTGCATCCAACCGAACCGCCGCGACGCAGCTATGTCGAGGAATGCCTTGCCACTCATACTGGCCCCGTGGTGGCCGCGACCGACTATATGCGCGCCTTTGCAGAACAGATTAGGCCTTATGTGCCGTGTCGCTACCTGTGTCTTGGCACCGATGGCTTCGGCCGCAGCGACTATCGGGTAGCGCTACGCAAGTTCTTCGAGGTGAACCGTCATTACGTCGCGATCGCAGCCCTGAAGTTGCTTGCCGATGAGGGTGCCGTGCCTAAGGCCAAAGTGAGCGAGGCGATCACGAAATACGGCATCGATCCGGATAGTCCACCACCCTGGACGGTTTGATAACGCTTACGCGTCGTTCCGACAGCACGTACCGAGCGAGGCATGTAATGGGAGATGTCAGGCAAGTCCTCGTTCCCGATATCGGCGACTTCAAGGATGTCCCTGTTATCGAACTTCAAGTGAAGCCGGGGGACTGGGTCGAGGCGGAAGCGCCGCTCCTCACGCTTGAATCCGACAAGGCATCGATGGAGGTGCCATCCCCGTATGCGGGTGTTGTGAAGAGCGTCGCAATTAAAATTGGCGACAGAGTGAGCCAGGGAACGCCGATCTTAAGCCTCGAACTCGACGGCGCCGGCCCGGCCGCGGAGCCCGTAAAGCCCGCGGTTTCCCCACCGCCAGCACCAACCAGCGCGCCGGCCGGTGTTGCCGAAGTCCGAGTGCCGGACATCGGAGAGTTCAAGGGAGTGCCAATCATTGAGGTCATGGTCAAGGCGGGCGACACGATCAAGGCGGAGCAGCCAATCGTCACTCTCGAATCCGACAAGGCCTCGATGGAGGTTCCCTCTCCGCTCGGCGGCGTTGTGCAGGAGTTGAAGATCAAGCTTGGCGATCGCGTGAGTGAGGGCACGGTACTCCTCGTCTTGACGACCAATGCAGCGGAAGCGCCGCAGGTAGCAGCCAGGGTACCTGCCGAAACCGCTCCACCCAGGCCATCCTCCGCACCTGGCTTTGTTGCTGCTCCCTCGGTCGCGCCCTCACCTCCTGTGCCCGCCCTCGAGGTTCCCTATGCCGGCCCGTCAGTGCGCAAACGCGCGCGCGAACTCGGCATCGACCTGCACGAAGTCAAGGGCACGGGACGCCGCGGGCGAATCCTGCCGGAAGACGTCGCGAACTTCACCAAGGCGCCGGCTGTCGATACGCCTGCACGAAGCGCTCCGGATGGAGCGGAGCTCGGCCTGTTGCCTTGGCCAAAGGTCGATTTCGCCAAGTTCGGGCCGATCGAGACCAAACCGCTCTCGCGGATCAAGAAAATCTCCGGCCCGACCCTGCATCGCAACTGGGTGATGATCCCGCACGTCACCAATCACGACGAGTGCGACATCACCGATATCGAGGAATTCCGCAAACAGCTCAACAAAGAGAACGAGAAGTCGGGAGCGCGCGTGAGCATGCTCGCCTTCATGATCAAGGCGGCAGCGACATCGCTGAAGAAATTCCCGGAATTCAACGCCTCGCTCGACGGCGACAATCTAATCCTCAAAAAGTACTACCACATTGGTTTTGCGGCGGACACGCCGCAGGGCTTGGTCGTGCCCGTCATCCGCGACGCCGACAAGAAGGGCGTGATCGAAATCGCGAAAGAGATGGGCGATCTCGCGAAGCTCGCTCGTGACGGCAAGCTCAAGCCCGATCAAATGCAGGGCGGCACGTTTACCATCTCGAGTCTCGGCGGGATTGGCGGCACTTATTTCACGCCGATTATCAACGCGCCGGAAGTCGCGATCATGGGCGCCTGCCGATCGTTCCAGAAGCCGGTGTGGGATGGCAAGCAGTTCGTGCCTCGCCTGATGCAGCCGCTGTCATTGTCGTGGGATCATCGCGTGATCGATGGCGCAGCTGCGGCACGCTTCAATTCTTACTTCGGAAGCCTCCTTACCGATCTGCGGCGCGCCCTCGTATAGGGGAATTGAACGATGGCCAACCTCATCGAGGTCAAGGTCCCCGACATCGGCGATTTCGAAGATGTGCCAGTGATCGAGGTGCTCGTGCAACCGGGCGACCCGATCAAAACCGAACAATCATTGATCACACTTGAGTCCGACAAGGCTTCGATGGGTGTGCCGTCGCCAGTCGATGGCGTCGTGAAGGAACTCAAGGTCAAGGTAGGCGACAAGGTCTCAGAAGGCTCGCTCATTGTCATCGCCGAAGCTGAAGCCGCGCCTGCTGGCGTCACGCCCAAGGAAAAGGTCAAGGGCGGTGGCACCTCCTCGGGTGAAGGTGCCCCCGTTGCCGATTATGGGGCAGCAGCTGGTGTTTACGAAGTGATCGAGGTGCATGTCCCCGATATCGGCGACTTCAAGGACGTGCCGATCATCGAGGTGGCGGTGAAGGCCGGGGACAAGGTTAAGCCCGAGGACCCACTGATCACGCTGGAGTCCGATAAGGCGTCGATGGAGGTGCCTTCGCCTGCCTCCGGAATCGTCAAGGCGATGAACGTTAGGATCGGCGACAAGGTCAGTGCCGGAAGCCTGATCCTATCCCTGGAGACTGGAGTCACCGGGGCGGCTCCAGCCAAGCCCGAGAACGCAACGACACCTCTGGCGGCGCCCGTAGTAGCCAAGCATTCCGGTAACTTCGATATTGAATGCGACATGCTCGTACTGGGCGCTGGCCCGGGCGGCTACTCGGCGGCATTTCGCGCTGCCGACCTCGGTCTGACGACCGTGCTGGTGGAACGCTATCCGACACTCGGCGGCGTCTGCCTCAATGTCGGCTGCATTCCGTCAAAGGCGCTGCTTCATACTGCTGCGGTGATGGAAGAGGCGAAAGCGATGGCGGCGCATGGCATCACGTTTGCTGAGCCGCAAATTGATCTCGCTAAGTTGCGCACCCACAAGGAGAAGGTGGTCGGCAAGTTGACCAGCGGCCTTGCCAGCATGGCGAAGGCGCGCAAGGTCACGGTTGTCGAGGGGGTGGGAAAATTTCTCGATCCTTACCACCTGGAAGTCACGCCCAGGAATGGCGGCGGCCGCAAGATAATAAAGTTCGATAAGGTGATCATCGCGGCCGGTTCACAGGCAATCAAGTTACCGTTCATGCCGGATGATCCGCGGGTAGTTGATTCCACCGATGCGCTTGAGCTGCGCCAAGTTCCCAAATCCATGCTGGTAATTGGCGGTGGCATCATCGGGCTTGAAATGGCGACCGTCTACTCGACGCTCGGCGCCCGCATCGATGTAGTCGAAATGCTCGACGGGCTGATGACCGGGGCCGATCGCGACCTGGTCAAGGTGTGGGAAAAGAAGAATGCCGGCCGTTTTGACAAGGTGATGCTGAAGACCAAGACTGTATCGGCTGAGGCGACTCCGGCCGGCATCCAGGTCAGATTTGAAGGCGAGAAAGCGCCGGCCGAGCCACAAACCTATGAGATGGTGCTCGTGGCAGTGGGGCGCAGCCCGAACGGCAAACGTATCGACGCCGAAAAGGCCGGCATCGCGGTGAGCGACCGTGGTTTTATTCCGGTCGACAATCAGATGCGCACCAACATGCCGCACATCTTCGCGATCGGCGATGTCGTCGGCCAGCCGATGCTGGCGCACAAGGCAGTGCACGAGGCGCACGTGGCGGCGGAAACGGCGGCGGGAAAGAACAGCGTCTTGGAGGCGCGGCAGATCCCCTCGGTTGCTTATACCGATCCGGAGGTCGCCTGGGCCGGTCTAACCGAGGACCAATGCAAGGTACAAGGGCTCAAGTACGGCAAGGCGGTGTTTCCTTGGGCGGCGTCCGGCCGGGCCATCGCCAATGGCCGCGACGAGGGCTTCACGAAGCTTCTATTCGATGAATCGAACCACCGATTGATCGGCGGCGGCATTGTCGGCACCCATGCGGGCGATCTGATCGGGGAGATTTGCCTGGCGGTCGAAATGGGTTGCGATCCGGTGGACATCGGCAAGACGATTCACCCGCATCCGACTTTGAGCGAATCGATCGGCATGGCCGCAGAGGTATTCGAAGGAGTGTGTACCGACCTGCCGCCTACCAAAAGAAAATAGCGGGCGGCCGGCCCGACGTGCCGGGAAGGGGAGGACATGATGGAAGAGCAGCTCCGTCGCGACGCGCTGGAATATCATCGGGTTCCGACGTTCGGAAAAATATCCGTCACACCGACCAAAAGCCTAATGAATCAGCGCGACCTGGCGCTCGCCTATTCGCCGGGTGTTGCCTATGCGTGCCTTGCGGCGATGTGAGCCATCTGATCGCCGATGAGTTTGATGGCGCCGTCCGGCAGGATGCTCTCAAGGAGCGTCAGATGCTCACGAATCGTGCTCACGTCAGTCACGAGACCATATAGGGAGACAATGGTCGCGACAGCCGGGAAGAAGGCGAGTAGCGTAAAAAAGGCAACGCCGCCGGACGTGTACAGGATGCGGTCCGCGAGTATCCCCTCTAGCACGCGCCAGAGAATGTCGCGCCAGCCAAGCGGCGGAATCGTCTCGGGCGCGGTTGCCTCGCGGCCTCGCCCGCGTTCCCGCGACCGTTCCAGCGACACTGCGAGGGGATCCTCGTACTGACGCCCGCCTTTGGCCTGTACTTTGGAACGCCAGTCCTCTCCGAAGAGGTCTTCGGTGCCCTGATCGTCCTCCATCCGCGCGCCTCATCATCCTGGGACTACGACTAGACCTCAAAAGCCATAACGCGAAAAGAGCGGCGCCGATCGTTGCGAGTACCTGTGTCCATCCCGAGTCACGCTGCCCCAACTCCGCAAACCCTGTCCCTGCTCAAAAATTCTATCCACGGGGAAAGGGTTCAAGAATTGCAGAACATATCTGACGGGTTTTCATCGGCCGATTAGAACATCTGGCACCGTTGGAACTCGATCGCCTGGCGTGGATACGGCAACGAGCACCTCAAAAAATCGCGTCAGCCGCTTCGCTGTCATGATCGCCGATTTCTGCAACAAAATCGGCACATAGCTGCCACGACCGTATGCGACGGCATATCCGGTGTTGGCGAAAGCGGACATCCTATCAGCAAGGCACCCGCTGGACGCCCGCCGCGACCGGAAATGAGTTCGGTCCGCGGGCTCTCGGCTGTTGATCGCGGTCCACCTGCCGAGTGGGACCGCCCGGGCTTGCGAGTTTTTAGCGCCGGAGATTGTGGCGTGGCCTCATGCCGCGCGCGAGCCACGCTCCGCAATACGGACGCCGAGCACCGCCTGCGGCAGTGCCGACCCCGTTCCGTGACCGGGGTGTCTCGACGGCTCTCCACGTGGCTCAACTCCTTGATCTCCCAATACGACGCGGCAATGCGGGCCGGAGGTGGGTGAACGGGACGGGATTGCCATGCGTTCGGCCTCGGCCGCGGCGCCTCGCGGTCGCACGGTACGGGTTTCGCAAGAAATTGCCCCGACGCTGGTTTGATGGGCCATGAACCATAACCGCGATGGTTGGACCTTTGCCGATGTGCGCGTCCGTAGACTTCTGGTGGGGCATCTTTCAAAGAATTGCAAAAACCGCTACATTTACCCCGGTTAAGGCTTCTGCAGCGTGAAGTGCAATAAGAGTGACGATCACGCGATGAAGTGAGGCGTCATGCAGATCATCGCCGCAACATTCTTTACTGCGGTTATCATTTGGCTGTCAGGCGTTCCGGTTGCCGCGCAGTCGGCTTATCCCGATAGACCGGTTCGCATCATTGTTACTTTCGCGCCCGGTAGTGCCACCGATATCACCGCGCGAGTTATCGCACAGAAGCTCAGCGTGGCATGGGGCGTTGCGGTCACAATCGAGAATATTCCGGGCTCCGGTGGTGTCGTTGGGGCTGATAGAATCGCAAAAGCCACACCTGATGGCTACACCCTCGGCTGGATCGCCAATGGCGCCCTGACGATCGCGCCTGCACTGCAAGGCAAGCTGCCATATGACTCTGCGCGCGACTTCGCACCGATTTCGCAGGTGCTTGTCATGTCGAGTATCGTGGCTGTCAACAACGACGTGCCGGTGAAAAGTTTGCAGGAGCTGGTCGCGTTCGCCAAGGCGCAGCCTGGAAAGCTATTATACGCCACTCCGGGTGTCGGGACGCCTCAGCACATTGGCGGCGAATTACTCAAGAGTTTGGCCAGTGTCGATATCACTCACGTCCCCTACCGTGGCGCACTGCTTGCCGACGTGATCGGCGGACGAGTACCGATGACCTTTCAAAATATGGCAGCGATCTTGCCGACAGTTCGCGAGAACAAATTGCGCGGCCTGGCAGTCACATCGCTTAAACGTTCGTCGGTCATCCCCGAGCTGCCGACCGTTGCTGAATCAGGCTATCCGGGTTTCGAGGCGGTCTCGTGGTTCGCGTTGCTTGGCCCTCGGGGAACGCCCGCACCGATTCTGATCAAGCTGCATCGGGAGATTACGAAGATCGCCGCACTATCCGATATACGCGAAAAATTTGCCCAACTGGGTCTCGATACGATTGTTGGTTCTCCCGAGGAACTCGCCGTCATCATCAAATCCGATATTGTCAAATGGGCCAAAGTCATCGATGACGCGGGGATTAAGGCGGAGGAGTAACGCGCCGATCTGCAGTCGACGCGTCCGAGAGCCGCCAGCGGGCCAGCCTGCTCTTTAAGTGGCGGCTTTCATGCCGCCGGCACGGGGGCATTTGAACCGATGCATTGCGGAAGTTGGCGTCCGCATCGCGTTTCGTCTCGTCGCTATGCAGCACTCGTGATGGATGGAGGGCAGGACGATGATCATAAAAAGATTCGCAACGCTCGCCCTGACAATAGGGGCGTTCGTTCTCGTGGGGCTGACTACGGCAAGTTCCCAAAGTTATCCGTCGCGCCCGATCACGTTGATTGTGCCGTACTCCCCCGGCGGGCCGACAGATTCTCTTGCGCGCATCCTAATCGATCACATGAGGTTGTCGCTGGGCCAATCCATCGTGATCGAGAACGTCACGGGAGCGGGAGGTTCTATTGGCGTTGGCCGTGTGGCACGCGCCATTCCTGATGGCTACACATTTGGCATCGGCCAAGTTAGCTCGAACGGCTTTAATGGTGCCGTGTATAAGTTGTCTTATGATTTGCTGGAGGATTTCGCACCAATTGCGCTGCTTACTACCGCGCCAATGTGGCTGCTCGGGAGGGGTACTCTGCCTCCGAACAACATCAAGGAGCTAATCACGTGGCTAAGAGTGAATGGCGACACCGCCACCGCTGCCGCGGTCGGGATGGGCAGCGCGTCACATCTTTGCGGGCTTTACTTCCAGAACCACACCGGAACTCGGTTTTCGTTCGTGCCGTATCGTGGCGCCGCGCCAGCCAACCAAGACTTGATCGCGGGGCAGATTGATCTGTTTTGTCCCGAGGCGTCTAATTCCCTGCCCCTGATGCGCGGAGGCAAGGTCAAGGCTTATGCGGTCTTGTCGAAGAACAGGTGGCCGGCGGCCCCTGATGTGCCGACCATCGATGAGGCGGGTCTGCCGGGCCTTTACATTCCATTCTGGCATGCGTTCTGGGCTCCGCGAGGTGTGCCCAGCGAAGTAGTCATCAAGCTCAATGCGGCGGCCGTCGCGGCCTTGGCTGATACCAAGCTGCGGCAGCGTCTGACCGAGCTTGGCCAAGAGATTCCAGAGCACGATCGTCAGACTCCAGAAGCCCTAGCAGCGTTTCAACGGGCCGAGATTGAGAAGTGGTGGCCAATCATCAGGGCGGCCAACATCAAAGCTGAATAATCGTTCTTCGTGAGTTTGCACTCAAACCTGACAGGTAAGAGCCGATCCGGGAAGTTCTTGAGTCCGAGCCGCGACCGCGGGTTTCAGGGGCTTGGCTGAGCGAAGTGGCAGAGCATTCGTACGCCTGGGATAGTGAGGTTTTCAGCCAGGACTAACTTCATGGGCTCGACCGTGCTGAAGCCAAGCGCCCGGTAGAAACCCTCCGCTCCAATGCTTGAGTAACACTCGAAGCTGCACACGCCGGCCGCGCGAGCATCGGTTACGCAGCGATCGAACAGGGCGCGACCAATACCCCGGCGCGTCCAATTCGGGTGAGTAGCGAAGTGCCGTATATGTCCGAGTATCGGATCAACTCTTTCATTTGGCATGTCCGGGCGTTGACGTGCCCAACCGCCGCAGCCCACAAGCCTGTCGTCGGCGCCCAGCGCCTCAACCACATACCAAGTGCGGGTGGAGAGGAGCGCTGGGTTTGCCTTGGTCAACACTGGGAGGGCACGAGCGAAGAGAATTGGATCGTAGCCAAACGCCATCAACAACGGATACGAGGCTGCGAGCAGCGCGCTGACTGCCTCGGCGTCCTGAGGCGACGCGATCCGCACCTCGAAGTAAGCCGTATTGTCCATTGCCCATCGCCTGCCTTGGACCACCAGTCGTTATCACGCTGGGCGATACCGAGGAGCCATCAAACCCTCTCCATGGAACCGCGCCGTACTCTCTGTCACTGGCTATGCCCGGCGCGGCGGCTTGGCGGTAGTGTGTGTGTGGAGTTGCCTCTTAACGCCCCGTTGAGCATGTCACCGAAAATCACTCGCCGTTAAACCCCTACGGTGGGACAATCCCTCGCGCGGCAAGCCATTCTGCACGGTGGTGGATCATGGACGAAGCAAAAACGGAGCGAGCTGAAACCATATCCGCGAGTGATGAGATGGCGAAGGCGAAATTTGAGGCACAAATCAGAGCCCATCGCGATAAAACCGCGCGTCTACGCGCGGAACGGCTGGCTAGGTTGGAAGCTAGTTGGATCGAACGACGCAAGGATACTATTGCAAACATAAAATCCGGGATCGTAGAGCTGCAGATAAAGACGGCTTTAATGAAAGCGCGCCGTTTTATCAAGGTCGACGATTAGCCCGACACCCGCGACATCGTCCGTGGTCTCGAGGCAGGGGGCGATGACTATCTCACCAAGCCATTCGCGCAAGCGGCGTTGCTGGCCCGCGTCCGCTCGTTGCTCCGCATAAAAGAACTTCACGATACCGCGCAACTGAAGGCGGCTCAGTTGCAGAGGCAAACCGAGCAACTCTCGAGTTGGAACCGCTCCCTGGAGGAGCGGTCTCAGCGCCTCGCCGCCAATTCAATAAAAAGCGATCGGGATCGTGGATGTGCGGCAACGGACGTTCCGTGAAAACGAGACACCAAAAATGGTCCTCGGAGACAGGGGGGCGACATGACGCTTCCATGGCCGAATTTCGCACACGGAGACCGAGGCATATCTGCGAAACCTCGCGGTGCCGCGCGGTTTTTGAGCGATCTTCATATGTGTCGCGTTGGAGACGGACTGGCTGGCTGGGGCGGCGGGATTCGAACCTCTGCATATAAAATCGGAATTTGCCAAGACTCTCAGCCCAGGGGGCAGAACTCGAACTTGTGCATCTCGAATTAAAGATGCTCGAGCGCACTTCTTGCAAAGAGCTCAGGCGCACGATCGACGCCTAGATCCTGTTCAGGCGGGATGAAGTTCAGCAGATCTGATTTTCGAGATGCAGAGGTTCGAATCCCGCCGCCCCAACCGGCCAGTCAGTCTCCCTCGGAATCTTAAATCCATCTGCTCTTCCGTCGCGCCGCCCGCATTCCTGCTTGGGCACCTGACCAAGAAGATCATCTGCGTCAGCTACAGCGACGATCTGGCGGCAAATCAGCGACGTTTCGGACGCGGACGTGGGAGAGGTACCGGTTCCCTCATCACTTGGCCAGTCGTTTCGGCGCGATCCGACGTCAATGCCGCGCTGGATGTCCTTACCCGATCCACAAATTCCGATGTAGCGAGGCGAGTAGGATCATTAGCGAATGCGTCATCGAAGATTGTCCAATCCGGGATTTGGGTCAGACTCGAATGGCTTTCCTTCACCGAACCAGCGTGTTCGATGCCAGCTTGATCACTCATGCCCATTTCTAAAAACAGGACGATCATCAGCGCCAACCCGGCAAATGTAGCGACGATCAACGTTTTACGATTCCGTGTGGTATCATGCAGGTGAGGAGTTCTATTCAGAAACGATTCGCATTGCAGCAGCAACGTGTGCACGCCATCCCGCGCTCCCCTAACAGACAGTTTTAGATGGCTTTGACGGGAGAGAGCTTCGTCAGCCCTTTGACGAAGTGCAGGCCACCTTGGGTGAGCGTTTGCGCGCTTGATTTCCAGTCCCGACGTACGATGGCAAAAAGATTGTTTAACATTCTCAGGTCGTTGGAGTGGATAAATGCATGACGAAATTATTTCGAAAAATGACGAAGCTCTACAGATGCGCCCGTACATTTTTTCTAGCGGTGTAGCGACTGCACTTAGTTAGCGCAACACCCGCGGCAGAGCGAGGCGCGCGAGGTTTAACGGAACGTCAACCATGTCGGCCCCATCGTGGCGCGATGCTCGACGACGTGCGCCGCTGATGACGGCAGCGACTGGGAGTTACCCATGCCAAATCACGATCTCAAACTAGCAGCGGTACAAGCTGACATCACTACCGATGACGTCCAGCCGGAATCCAAGCAGGATTTGAAACAGTTCGGCGATTTCTCGTTAGGTGAGATTGCGGTTGCGGCGGTCTCGAGGCCAGGTTCGAACTACAGCAAAGCCGCAGAGATTGAGTTCAGGCGACGAGAGGTCATGGTCCACGTAGAAGCACTTGAAGCCCAAAAAACTGTGGCCGAAGCCCAAAAGGGTACAATCGAAGCCCAAAAGGCTTTAGCAGAAGCCCAAAAGGCTGCAGCTTTGCCTCTGAGGCTGACTGGATGGGGCACTATCTGTCTTGCCGCAGCAACGTTCATCCTTGCTGTGCTAACCGCCTGCGATGGGCCGCTGGCGGCCGCCTGCAGCAGGCTCGGTCATCTAATTCCCGGATGATCGCAAACACGTCTTTCCCTTGCCTTCGACCTGCTGGCCTGTTGAAGGCCGCGACCTGCGCTGAGAGCCAATTACGCCACCGCCGCCGCCCCGATGGCCGTCACAAGGCTAAAGTGACGAAGTGTGCTGGCAGAGCAAGCGGGGAAGCCGAGGAGCCGATGAGAGAACGCGAGCATTTAGCCCAGGCTGATCGGTTCATCGCCGAATGCACGAAGCGTATCGTCCACCAACGCGATGTCATTGCAAGCGCGTTTCAGAAAGGTCACGCTACCGATGTCCCTGTGTCGATGCTTCGAGCCTTGGAGGCAAGTCTGCGTGCCTTCGAGGGGCACCGTCTGCTGATTGTTGATCGGCAAAAAGACGCGGAGCGACGCTGACTTGGAGCGGCTACGGCCCTCACGGAAAAAATTTTGGGCATCCAGGCCTCTCGGATTCATTCGCTCCTCGACATCGAGAAATCACTCACCTCCATGCAAGCAACTTGAAAACGCTGGATAGTTCATCCTGGCTAACCTTCAACAGAATAGTCACGAATGCGACGATAAATCGGTGCCGCGAGTCTGACGATAAATCGGTGCCGCGAGTCTAAAGCCGTTGCACATATCAAATTCGGCCCTGCACCGGCCCTGGCGTCCACGGAGTTTAAAGCGCCAGTGGATCGCACGACAGGCTTGGTTGGCCGACGACTCCTGCCGCTTGACCCACCTGAGAGCGAATGTGAAGGTCAATGTGAATTCATTCGTTTGAGGGACTCATGAAAAAGATCAGGCTGATCGCATTCACAGCAGCCATCATCAGCGTGGCGGTACCGGCATTCGCACAAGGAATCTATTTGGACCTAGGGGGTGATGGACCTCGTCGCTATCGCGATGATGGCCGGCGCGACAGGGACGACGACCGTCCGCGTTACCGGGATAGGGATAGGGATCGGTACGGGGATCGCGGAGGCCGGGGGGACGGCGGATTCTATCGCCCCAACGCTGCGCGATTTAAGACGTTTAACGGATGCCAAAACGGCTACACCGTACAAGACGGTCTCTGCAAACCATACCGGGGCTACTAAAGGGATCATCGTGCGCGCGATCTCGCCGCCTTTGGCAATCCGGCCGAGTGGTGCCGCACTCGGTTCGCGAACGTTTCACGCCGGATATCCGCGACTCGCCAACCAAAATGCCTTCGACCGGGGCGGTTGGGCGCGATTGGAGATGGGTTCCACAGACTATCAAGTTCAAGGTACGTTTGTGCGCGCGGCCCCTATTTGCAGGCGCAATGGAATATAAGCCCCAATTAGCGTAGTACGAAAATAATGAAGAGCTCAAGGAAACACGTAGTACGAAAACAGAGGGGGCGGCCGGCAACGGGCCAAGACCCAGTAACGGCCATTCGACTTTCGTCCGAAATGCGTGAAAATGTGGACGCCTGGTCGGCAAGACAATCCGATGAGCCGGGCCGCTCCGAAGCCATCCGTCGGCTTGTGGAGTTGGGGCTCGCGAGTGCTCAACGGACTGGGGCCAGAACTAACAAAGCTGCGAAAGCGTCAGAACTGCAGGCCAGGAAATTGATCGTCTGGGTGATCCGTCCGCAACCGACGAGGAACGGCAACTCCGCAAGCGAAGACTCCTCAAGGGACCGAAAGAGTTCCGAGATATTCGCAGCAACGTGAAGACTACGCGCTGAATCTGCGCGAACCCGCCCCGACCTCGTGGACTCCACAATCCGATCGCCTATATACGCCCCATCCTGCACACCGTAAGCGTACGGGAGCCGTCTGGGAACTTTAGGCAACAGTGAGAGAAGATGGAATACGCAGTCAGAGCTGAAACGAAAGAAGGCGACGTGGTGACCCTGGAGCGCGGCTTCCCATCGCTGTCAGAAGCTGAAGACTATCCCGTTCGCCTGTATCTTTGGCGCCGCGTCTGGGTAGAACCGGTAGCAACATCTGTTCCGCAGCAGCCGCTTCCAACTTCATGATCTACGAGGGCGTCGAGTTGGCGAGTCAGATTTAGGCCCGTGTCCTCTCCTCTCTGCGATGCCTGGGTCTGCGTGAAGCCCCGCTTGGCCCTGCCCGCCCTGCGGGGTTTCCGTTACGGCATCCCGGTGCTCGGATTCTATCGCTCCCACACCCTGTACCATTGCTACGGCGTGGCGCGCTCGCCCCACGACGGCCTGTCGGCTTCGAACCGAGTCTGTTGGAACGTCGTGGTCCCGACACCGAAACAAGGACCTGTCCGCACTGACCTGACACCCCGCTACAAGAACGAATGTCTTGCGGTGGCGCAGGCTCTCAATGAACAGGCGAGGAAGCTGTCTCAACAGAGCAGACAAGGTGTCCCGCGAACTATACGCCCTTCGCCGACTCGCGAGCTCTGCACTACGACGGCGCTCCCGTTCTTGAGAATTTCTCCAATTTCCTTGTCGAGATTTCCTGGCGAACCAGCACCAACGCTTGCGACGACAATCCCTTTGGCACCGAGTGCAATCAAAGCGTTGGCAAGCCCGGGGCGCGTTCCGGTGTGGATGTAGAGAACATCGACGTATGGGAGACTCTGCATCCCCTCCAGGCTGAACTCGCTTTTCGCGGTGTGGCGCCGGTGCGGTGTACGATAATACTCGATCTTATCCGGGTCGATATATCCGAGCAGCCCCAGATCGCGCGTGAATTGCCTGCCGACGGCGTTGGTGCCCCCCGCGATGTGGTGGAATTTGGCGCGACGCGATCTCCGGTTACATGACAATTGGCTGATCGATTGAGCTTGTGGCGAGCGTCCGCCAGCCATCGACTTTGCGCTTGTTGATCTGGCCTGAGGCAAGCAACGCCCAGAACAGCATGGCGGCGGTATCTGCTCGCGGTTTATTTGCTGGGCGGCCACGGCTGCTGTACATTGTACGAGAAGAGACGTCTTGGAGCGCTTCTTTGCCTCGACTCGTCGTCGTTTCTAACCGGGTATCGGTTCCCGATGCCGCGGGCAAAGGAACCGCGGGGGGCTTGGCGGTTGCATTGCGAGAGGCATTTCGAGCCTATCAAGGTCTCTGGTTCGGTTGGAGCGGCAAGGTAGCGTCCCAGCCTGCATCCCAGCCCAGAATGGTCGACAAAGGGCGGGTTCAGTATGCCCTGATGGACCTGACGTCGCTCGATCGTCAAGAGTACTATAATGGTTTCGCCAATCGGGCGCTCTGGCCAACGATGCACTACCGGGTGGGCCTGTCCGATTTCTCGCGAGCCGACTATGCTGGCTACTTGCGAGTTAACCGCACATTTGCAAGTGCCCTTGCCAAACTTGTCTGTCCAAGCGACCTCGTGTGGGTGCACGACTATCATCTGATCCCCCTAGCGGCGGAATTGAGAGCTCTCGGCCTCACCAATCCGATCGGGTACTTTCATCATATCCCTTGGCCGGCTCCTGAGGTGCTCGGAACGCTTCCAGGAAGCACAGATCTTCTGCGCTCGATCATGGATTTCACTCTCGTTGGGGTGCAGACCGAACGGGACGCCGACAACCTCAGGCATGGGCTCATACAGGAATTGGGCGCCGTCCCTCAAAAGTCGGATGTGCTGGACGTGGACAGAAAGAGCACCTGCGTGAAAAGCTTTCCGATCGGCATCGACGTGAGCAGCTTTGAGCAAGTCGCCGCGCGCTCACGCTCAAATCGGATTGTCAGTCAGACGATCGCTGGCCTTGGCTCCCGCAAATTGATTATCGGAGTCGATCGTCTCGACTACTCAAAAGGCATTCCAGAAAGAATGGAAGCGTATGAGCGCTTTCTCATCAACAACCCCGATCAGCGGGGACGCGTCACCTATCTTCAGATCGCACCAACAAGCCGCAGCGAAGTCCCGGAGTATGGGGCGCTAAGCCGGGCCGTCAATGAAACTCTCGGACGGATAAACGGCTCGTTGGGCGAGCCCGGCTGGGTGCCGATCCAATACGTCACCAGTACTTATCCTCGATCTGTACTCGCCGGCCTTTACCGGCTTGCACTCGCTGGACTTGTCACGCCGATGCGCGATGGCATGAACCTGGTCGCGAAGGAATACGTCGCGGCTCAGGATCCTACAGACCCGGGGGTCTTGATCCTTTCCAAGTTTGCGGGTGCAGCTCAGCAGCTGACGGGCGCACTTATAGTCAATCCAAATGACAAACTTGAGGTCGCGGAAGCGATCCGTGATGCCCTCCAAATGAGTCATGACGAGCGCGTCACCCGCTGGCAAGGGATGATCGGACCGCTCCAGGATCATGACGTCTCATGGTGGGCAGCGGCTTTCCTAGGAGAATTGGTGGCACAAAAAGCGAGGGCGCCGCCAAAGGAACTTAGCGCCTGATCGAGAGAGAAGCGCCGCGGGTTCTCGGGCATGCATGCGACTTGGCGAAATCGAGCGAATGGACTTCTGGCCATATCTGCCAGCTCGTGACCTCCTGGACTTCTTAAGAGTTGCCCAAACTTCCCGCATGGACGCGCGCGGCAGCAAGAGCCGGCGTGTGTACTCCCGACCTCTAGAGGCAAGAAGGGGTCGTGTCCCCGATGATGGTGTAGCTCGGCGATGGCAAAGCCGATCGCTCGCGCGCCCCCAGATAGCGCTATAGCGAGCGAGCGGCTTTGCGGTGGTCACCGGCGATTCGCCGGTAGGATCGGGTTGCGAACACCAAACCTGACCGAGGAACCACCGATGACCGACGAGATGATGAACCTGCGGGCGCTGATCGAGAAGAGGTGGAAGTCGAGGGTGTGACCGGAGCGGGCTATGGGGAGAAGAACAATCGGAGCGCCAACGTCTTGAGGTTCTGCACGGTGGCGGCGAGAAGGAACTCATCGCGCGCACCGGAAAGACCTCGCAGCCGCATGCGCTCGAAGCCGTGGTGAATCTTCAAGTGGGCAAAGCGCATCTCGACGCGTTTGCGCTGGTCGCGCGACTTGAGGAATGCAGCAATGACGCGCAGGTGCGATTTCGAGGTGACCTTGCTCGGGACCAGAACGCCGATCCCGAAGACGTCGATCAAGAAATTTCTGAATGTGAAGCCTTCTGCGAACAGCATTGCGGATCGCTCCAGAACTATCGTCTCAAGAGTTCTTCTTTCAGCGTATTGCGGTGGGCCGAGATGGCTGCATCGCTGACATCTTGAAGTTTCTTTTCCTCGGTTTGGCAGACCATAAAAGCCTGATCTATCGCCATATTGCGATCGACCATTGTTGGTAGCTGCGACGCGAATGAGGTCCGTACACAAGAGTCGTAAGCGGTGGCCAGTTGCTCACGAATGTCCTCCTTCCTCTTCACTTCCTTTTGCGAAAGCTGTTCACTGGAACAACTTCCGGCAGCCGATACCAATGCGATGACGAAGATGCGCGCAAAGCGAGCCATTACGCAAAGTCCCTTGATTTGACCCGAGTCATAGGAGCCGAGCCTAGATTGCTCGGCACGGCAAAACCACCGGCCCGATAAGCCGCACTAGCGGCTCCGTTGTAACTCTTGTCTCGTCCGCTGTTCGTCGTGCAGATTGCTCAGCGCAGCAGCTAGGCCGCTACATCACGTTCCCCGCATTCCCTCGGACGAGCTGACGCTCAGCCCCGTGGCCGTCTGCAGAATCGATGCGCTCCATGCTCGCAACGCGCACCGAGCGCCGCGCTACTCCGCCGCGACCGCCACGTCGGCGATGAACTGCGACAGCCACTTCTTCCGGCGCTTAACGTTCTCCCGGTAGAGCTGTTCGAACTCGGCCTCCGGGAACGAATGCGTCGACGGCCGTTTCATCAGCGTGTCGGCCCAGGCCTTCAGCCGAGGGTATTTTGCGATCTGGCCGATCGGCCGGATGCGATCGAGGAAAAAATAGCGCTGTAGGAACGGCGCATAGGCGGCATCGACTAGCGAATATTTCGCGCCGTTGAATAGCGGACCCGCACCCTGCTTCTCGAGCGCACGCTCCAGCCGCTCGAAAGCTACCGGGATTTTGTCGAGGCAACTCTTGCCGGCGGCCTCGTCGTCGGCATAGGCCACGCCGGTCACGTGCTCGGCAAAGGTCGGCACGTAGTCGGTCCAGGCGCGGTTGATGGCGCGCTGCACGGGATCCTCCGGGTGCAGCCGCGGCGCAATGGTCTCGTCGAGGTATTCGTTGATCGCGCTCGATTCGAACAGCGACACTGAGTCGTCGACACGCAGCACCGGAACCTTTCTGTGCGGCGAGAGGGCGAGGAACCAGTCGGGCCTGTTGTCCCGTTCGATGTGGCGGAACTCAAACGGGGTGTTCTTCTCGCGCAGCGAGATCGCCGACCGCTGCACCCACGGGCAGGTTTTAAAGCTCACCAGGAGGTATTCCGCCATGAAGTCCTCGTCGGGTTTCGCGCCGGAGCGCGGGAGATTGCGGGGATTCAACTCCCCCATTGCGTTGAATACAAGCGGGCTGAGATCGCTTGTAAGGAAGAACTGCGTCCGCGCCTGCTACTCGTTCTTGGCGCAAAGAGTAATGCGTCTCGCGGACCTCCGCCGAGTGGTCTCGACAGCGCCGAATGCTGTGACTTACCGCGCAGTAGCGGGTAGCGGAGGGTCGCGATAATCGGATTATAAGGCTCGATCAAATTGGACTATCAAAAACCGCGCGCGAACTCCCCGCTCCGACGGACTGGCAGTATGAAAGCGCCCATTTACCGTGCCGCCAACGGCTTCAGTCCAGCTTTCGTGATGACGCCTGCCGCCTCCGCGGAGGACAGGAAACGAAGTAGCGCAACTGCTAAATCGGGTTGCTGTGAATTTTTCGGCAGCGCGCCGACGAATAAGGTCGGAGGTTGAATGTCGGACGGCACCGTGCCGACGAAATCGACGCCCGGGACATGAATTAGCTCGGAGACCTGCTGGAAGCCGACCTCCGCCTCGCCGCGAGCAACGACTGCAGCCACCGGTTCCCCCGAAGGCGGTCCACGCACCTTGCGCGTCTTGCCGACGATCTCGTCGGCGACGCCGAGCTTTTTGAACCCGATGGTCGACAAGTATGTGCCGCTTGAACTATCCGAATAGGCGATGGATTTCGCGGCGAGGAGTGTCTTTCGCATCGCCTCGACCGTGCTGATGTCGGGCTTGGGCTGACCCGCTCGAACCACCATGCCGATGAACGACTCCGCGAGCGGCATGCGGCTGCCGGGGCGAGTCATGCCGCGCTGGTCCAGGAGATCGACGCCAGTCCCATCCATGATCACTACGTCGGCTCCCTCGCCGCGCGTGAGGCGCGTCGGTATCGCCTCCGGTGAATCGCCAACTGAGGGTCCGCGCGTCGTGATAAGCTTGTGTCCGGTCAACTTTTCGAACGCGGGACCAAGATCCGCGTAAACATTGAAAAACCCCGCCGAGATCATCACCTTGATATCGGCAGCTGTTGCTGCGCCCGCCGCAAGTGCGGCAGCCAAAAGGACGAACAGATAAAGGAAGGATCGCGGCATCGTCGCCCCCTGTGCAGGCAAAGGACTGCAAGTGCGTATTGGACTTTAGCGCGTGTCCAGTGCCGCCGCAACGGAACGCGCACATCCGCCTTCTGCGCCACCAAAAGTCTACGCACGGTGAGATTGATCGTACGCCCAGGACGACAATATGGTCGACACACTCGCGTCGGATCGATCCGATCAGTCTTTCGGCGAAGCCGTTCTGCCAAGGCGAGCCTGGGGCAATTGGCTTGTCGCGGATGCCGATGGCCCGTAATCGGTAGGTGAAGGCAGCGCCGTAGGCCCGATCCCCCTCGGGCTTCTGCTGCATGAAACCCGGATTCGATACGATCGTCAGACCATAGGTATTCACCCCATAGTCCGAGATCGGCATGAGCGAGACCGCCATCCCTCCGCTCTCGGCCTCGATCGGCTCGTTCATCGAGAAACCCATGATGGCGTCGACCTGCTTCACCAGCAGCGGCTGCACGCCGAAGCCGATGTCCACGAGCTTGATCTGCTCCAGCTGCATGTTGTTCGCGGCGAGCAAGGCGACGAGACCCTGGAAGGTCGCGCTGCCCTTTTTCGAACGAGCTTGATGCCATCGAGCAGCTGCCGCGGGTTGGTGACCGGCTTCGCCTGCGGGCTGATCAGCACAATAGGTGTCGTCTGGTAATAGGCCGCGATCGACTTTGCCGGCACGCGCTGCTGCGCGCCTTGCACCAGCACCAGCGCGTCGACCAGGCCGTAGCCCTAGCCAGCTCGGCCCGGTCCGTCCTGGCGCCGGAGACTTTTTCCCCGTGGACTTGGCGCAGCCGCCGGCCGTCAGCTCAGCGAAGCTCAACAAGAAGGTGCTGGCAGGTAGTCGGCGGCGTCCAACAGATCGAGGACTATGCCGAACTCGCCGACACAATCGCCTCGCACGTGGCCCTCAAGATTCCCGACCGGCAGGCGATCCTGGAAACCACGGCGGTCACCGAGCGGCTGGAGAAGGTGTTCGGCCTGATGGAGCGTGAAATCTCCGTGCTTCAGGTCGAGAAGCGTATCCGCACCCGCGTCAAGCGGCAGATGGAGAAGTCCCAGCGCGAGTATTTTCTCAACGAGCAGATGAAGGCGATTTCAGAAAGAGATCGGCGACGAGGAAGGCCGCGACGAGTTCGCCGAGATCGAGGACAAGATCAAGAAGACCAAGCTCTCGAAAGAGGCGCGCGAGAAGGCAAACCACGAGCTCAAGAAGCTGCGGCAGATATCGTCGATGTCCGCGGAAGCCACCGTCGGGCGCAACTACCTCGATTGGCTGCTGTCGATCCCATGGGCCAAGCCCTGCAGGAATGCACCGACGCGGATTCTGAAATTCCGCATCGTCTGCGGCTACGGGCAGGAGTATGCCGATTCGCCGCACGCGGTCGCCCTGCTGCGCGCTCACCGCGAGCGGCCACGCGGCTGCTACGCCACCGAGCAACGTGACGAATTCGCGTCGTCTAATGACGGACATTGGGGCTCCCTCCCACGGGTGCCGCCGCCGATCATACCAGCCGCGACCGCCATTGGCGCAGTCGGTTTGCCGCACCTCCAGCCTGGCGGCACGCGGGTCAGCCGGTCCTTGGGCCAGACCTGAATTGTACTGAATAGAGGCGGCTGCTGTTCGGCGCGCGAGCGGCCGCCGAGCCGACCTCGCTGGACCGCCGAGGTCCGTCTCCTGCCGTCCGGAGCGGTTCTTCGTAAGCTCGGTGGCTGCCCGGGCTATATCGACCCCCCCGGCCGCGGCGCTCAAACGGGCAGTACCCTCGGACCCGCTCCAGCTATTCGCCTCGATCGGGACGTCCTCGAGCAGCGAGCGGCAATACTTGGAAGCAGCGGCACGCCGCAGCGTTCTACAAAAGGGAAGCCGCGGACACGAAGACGACCGACCCCGACGGGCCGGCGCCCGGGGGCTGCGCTGAGCGAGGGGGTCGCTTGTGTGCCGGTCGCACGGCGTGCTCCCTTGCGGAACGGAACCGTGGCGCCTGTACCGGCTTGTTTCCTCACAGGAGACAGCCATGAAGAAAGATCATCAGAAGGGACGCTCACGGAAGAACACCGCCAATATTGGGGGTGCGGCCTACGCCCCGCAACAGGACGAGCCGCATTCCAAGGGTGATGAGAGGGCGCCGAACAAACCAATTGGCGAGGCGGCCTACGCAAGCCGAGACCCGACCAAAAAGAAGACGAGGAAGACTTGATGGAAAATTGACCCACACAAAGCACCACGACCAACTGCGGGCTCGTTGATTCGTGGGTGATCGGCCCTTGCCCGCTCTCCTCTCGGGCGCGTCCGGGATCGCTCTGGCGCGGACCCCATGCTAAACTGTGCGAACAATGAGCGACCGCCCTCTAAGCCGCATTCGCCAGTTAATCACGCTGTGCATGCTGGTCGCTGCCGTCGTCACGATCGGCTTGGCCATCGCGGGCGCACTAACAGGAGCCCGATCGCCGGTGCCTCAGCTCGCATCACAGAAATGACGAGCGGCGGTCGTCGTCGTGTGGCTCGAGACGATCGCCTCTTGCTGCGAGACTCGGCATCGAGACGATGCATTCAGCGTGGCCTTTTCATTTTGTCGTCGGTTATCTTCTGCCGGCCGGGCTGCGACGAGGGCGTAACGCGCGTAAGATCTGAGGTCCGCTTTCGGGGCAAACCGGAAAACATTTGCTCACTTCGAGACTTATTGTTGCTGCGCAACTGACTTTGACTCCCATTCCGTTACTCGCAGTGTCAGCCTGCGGGCCCCGTGGCGGCGTGGGAGACCGGCCTGATGTGCGCGAACATGCTGCGGGCGTTCCAGGTTGGGAAGGCTCTTACCAGCGACGGCGGGCCGTCGAGTTGGATGCGGCCCTCGTTGGTGGCTTGGGCCCAGGTGAGCTGGCCGGCGTGCCATTTGACGAAGGCTTCGGCTTCCGCGCCTGAGAAATCCGTGGCGGCGGCGTCGCAGCCGCGCCACGCTGTTCTGCGCCATTTTGAGCGACGTTCACATGTGAGGCGTTGAAAGACCGGACTGGCTGGCTGGGCGGGCAGGACTCGAACTTGCGAATGTCGGTGCAGCCCCCCTTATGGTTCTCGAGGAATTTCTTCCTTGAGATGGAAGCTGACGTCATCTCAACACGAATGATGCGCCGGGCTTGCGTCGGGGGTCGCGCCCTAAAAAAGGCAAAAAAGCGCTAATTCTCAATGAAGTCTGGCGGTGTCCCGGACCGCCCGCCGCTGTCGGCCACTGGAGTGCATCCCGAGTGCAGTCCACCAGGAAAATGGGTCCGTTCTTGCGCGACTCCGGGCGGTACCCAACAGCGTCTTATCGCATGGGGTTTCCTTAGCGGCTGAAGCAACAGAAGTGTGTACGTTAGTGTGGACGGAAATCTCACTTGTCTGAAATATCTCCATATCACAATTAGATGTGCACAGAGAAGGCGGAGCGGGGAGCGGCGTCCTGCGGCCGCGGCTCGTAACCGCGGACTCGGGAGGTC
>CAVRXD010000022.1:0-145834 GCA_963725065.1 uncultured Alphaproteobacteria bacterium | reverse complement strand
CATTCCAACTGCCGGAACTCACGGGGCCCGCTTTGCCGGCGTCCGTCGGCGCAGACGTTCCGCGGTGATGTAGAGAAGCGGAATGATGAAGATGCCGAATACCGACGCGGCGATCATGCCGCCGAACACCGGCGTGCCGACCGCATGGCGCGTCAACGCCCCGGCTCCACCTGCAAAGACCAGGGGCACTAGGCCGAAGATGAAGGCAAAGCTGGTCATCATGACCGGGCGGAAGCGCAGGCCGGCCGCTTCGAGCGCGGACGTCTCGATGTCCTGCCCGAGGTTGCGCCGCTCCACCGCGAAGGCGACGATCAGAATGCCGTTCTTCGCGGCGAGCGCGATCAGCACCACGAGCCCGATCTGCGCGTAGACGTCGAAGCTCAGTCCGGCCAACGCGAGCGCGCCGAGCGCGCCGAGCGCCGCGACACTGACCGACAAGAGGGCCGGGACCGGAATGTTCCAGCTCTCGTAGAGCGCGACGAGAAACAGATAGGCGAAGAGGATGGCCACTCCGAGCACGATACCGGTGCGGCCGCTCGCCGCCTTTTCCTGCAGCGCCGTGCCGGTCCATTCGTAGCTGTAGCCGGCGGGCAGGGTCGAGGCCGAGATGCGCTCCATGGCGGCGAGCGCCTGGCCGGAGCTGTAGCCGGGCTTGGGTGCGCCATTCACGATCGCGCCGCGATATCCGTTGTAACGGATCACCGTCTGCGGCCCCTGCACCAGCTTCGCTTCCGCCACCGCCCGGATCGGCACCATGCCGCCTTGGGCGTTGCGCACATAGATCCGGTAGACGTCGTCGATATTGTCGCGAAACGCTGTCTCGCCCTGGATGTTGACCTGCCACGTGCGCCCGTAGACGTTGAAGTCGTTGACGTAGAACGTCCCGAGCGTCGACTGCAGGGCGTTGAAGATGTCGCTGATCTTGACGCCGAGCACCTGCGCCTTGTCGCGGTTGATGTCGAGGTAGATCTGGGGCGTATCGGCGGCATAGGTGCTGAAAACGCCGGCAAGCTCGGGCTGTCCGTTGGCGGCGACGATCAGGCCGCGCAGCGTCGCCGCGACATCGGTCGGCGACTGGCCCTGCAACGCCTCCAGCGCATATTGGAAACCGCCGGTGCTTCCGAGGCCGAGAATAGGAGGGAGGTTGAACGGGAATGCGACGGCGCCCTTGATCGCCGCCATTTGCGGGCGCAGCCGCGCAATGATGGCGCCGGCGCTCTGCGCGCGGTCGGTGCGGACCTCGTACGGCTTGAGCCTGATGACGAAGAAGGCCTGGTTCGACGAGGCAACGTAGTCGATGAAGTTCAGCCCAACCACCGACAGGATGCCCTCGACACCCGGAATCGGCCGCACCATGTCCTCGACCTCCTTGACCACGGTCTCGGTGCGGTTGAGCGAGACGCCTTCGGGCAGGCGCAATGCGGCGAAGATGGCGCCCTGGTCCTCGTCCGGCAAAAAGCTCTGCGGCGTCTTGCTGAACAGCCACGCCGAGGCCGCCAGCACGCCGGCCACGACGACGACGCCGACGATCGCGACGCGCATCAGGCGGCGCACCACCGCGACGTAGCCGTCGCGGACATGGTCGATCGCGCCCAGCACGTAGCGCATCGGCCCGCGGCTTGTTTGTCCGCGCTTGAGCAGCACCGCGCACAGCGCGGGGCTCAGGGTCAAGGCGTTGAGCGCCGAGATCAGCATCGATACCGAGACCGCCACCGCGAATTGGCGGAACAGCTGGCCGCTGATGCCGGGGATGAAGGCAACGGGGACGAAGACCGACAACAGGACCAGCGTGATGGCGATGATGGGGCCGGTGATTTCGGCCATCGCCTTCTTGCAGGCGTCCGGCACCGACAGCTCGGGCTCCTCCTCGATGACGCGCTCGACGTTCTCGACCACGACGATGGCATCATCGACCACGATGCCGATCGCGAGCACGAGTGCCAGCAGGGAGACGGTATTGGCCGAGTATCCGATCGCCAGCATCACCGCGAAGGTGCCGATGATCGAGACCGGCACGGCGACAAGGGGAATGAGCGTCGTGCGCAGCTTGCCGAGAAACAGGAATACCACCAGCGCCACCAGGACGATGGCCTCGGCCAGCGTGCGAACGACCTCCTCGATGGTCGAGGTGACGAACACCGTGGAATCGAAGAACACGTTATAGGAGAGATCCTCGGGGAAACGCGTCGCCAACGTGTCCAAGGCTTCGCGCACAAGGCGGGTCACGTCGACGGCGTTGGAGCCCGGCGTCTGATAGATGCCGAGCGCGGCGGCCGGCGCGCCGTTGAAACGGCTGTAGCGGTCCTGCGATTTTGCGCCCATCTCGATACGGGCGACGTCCTTCAGCCGGACCACGGAGCCGTCCGGCTTGGCGCGCACGACCAGGGCCTCGAATTCCTCGGGGCGCGACAGCCGGCCCTTGGTCTTGATCGTGATCTGAACCTGCTGGTCCGGCGAGGTCGGCGCCGCGCCCACCCGGCCGAGCGCCGCCTGGACGTTCTGGCTCTGCACCGCCGCGATGATGTCGTTCGGCGTCAGGTTGAGCTCGGTCAGCCGGTCGGGGTCGAGCCAGATCCGCAACGAATAGTCGAGCGGCCCGAACAGTGAGACCTGTCCGACGCCCTTGATCCGCGCCAGCGTGTCGATGATGTTGATGGTCGCATAGTTGCTGAGGAAAACGGCGTCGTAGGTATTCTTCGGGGAGAAAACGGTGATGACCTGTAGCAGCGCCGCGGATTTTTTGCGGATGGTCAGGCCTGTGTGCGAGACCTCCTGGGGAAGCTGCGGCGTTGCGAGGCTGGCGCGGTTCTGCACGTTGACGGTGTTGATGTCCGGATCGGTCCCCAGCGCGAACGTGACGTTGAGGGTATAGCTGCCGTCGGAGCCGCTCGCGGACTGATAATACAGCGCGTTGTCGATGCCGTTGACCTGCTGCTCGATCGGCTGCGCGACCGTGGTCTCGACCACTTCGGCGTCCGCGCCTGGGTAGCTCGCGGTCAGCGTGACCTGTGGCGGCACGATATCCGGAAACTGCGCGATCGGGATCGCCGTAATGGCGATGATGCCGGCCAGCGTGATGACGATGGCGATGACGAAGGCGAGCCGCGGCCGGTCGATGAAGATGCCGGAAAACATCCGTTTCAGTTTCCCGGCACGACGGTCGCCGCCACGATCTGTCCAGGGTGCACCTTCTGGATGCCCTCGACGATGACCAGCTCGCCTTCCTTGAGTCCGCTCGTGACGACGATGTCGCGGCCTTGCTCGACGCCGGCCGTGATGCGCCGCAACTCGACCTTCTTCGCTGAGTCGACGACGAGCACGTATCGGCCAGCCTGATCGAGCAGGACGGCGGATTGCGGAACGGTCAGGGCCGAGCGCGGCGCGCCCCGTTCCACCGTGACCCCGACAATGCCGCCCGGGATCAGAACACCGTCCGGGTTCGGCAGTTGCGCCCGCACCGCCACGGTATCCGTCGTGGCGTCGACCTGGACGTCGAGGAAGTTGCTGAGGCCGGGATAGCGGATAGGTGCTGCCGTTGGGCAGCTTGACGTGAATGACCACATGCGGGCTCTTGTCGGCGGACTCGGCGATCCTGCGGCTGTACTCGAGAACATCGCGCTCGCTCGCCTGAAAGATCACGTAGATCGGGTCCTGGCTGACGATCGTCGCCAGGGTCCCGGACGAGGGACTGACCAGGTTGCCGACGGTGAAGACGGCAAGTCCGATCCGTCCATCGATGGGTGAGCGGATCTCGGTGTAGTCGAGATTGATTTGCGCCTGGTCGAGCAGGGCCTGCGCCTGCATCACCTCGGCTTGCGCCGCGGCGTCGTCTGCCGCGCGCTGGTCGAGCGTTGATTGCGGGATGTTCTGATTGCGCACGAGCTCCTGGCCGCGCTGCAATTGGAGCGCGGTGTTGACCGCCGTCGCCTTTGCCTTGGCGAGATTGGCGCGCTGCTGCTCGACCGCCGCCTTGTAGGTTGCCTGCTCGAGCCGGAACAGGAGATCGCCGGTCTTGACCTTCTGCCCTTCGGTGAAATTTCGCTCCTCGATGAAGCCCGCGACCCGCGCGACGATGTCGACCTTGTTGATCGCCGTCACGCGCCCAAGGAACTCGCCGGTTTCCGTCACCTGGCGGCTCGCCACGGGGATCACCGAGACCGCGGGCGGCGGCGGAGTACCCTGGGCCATGGCCGCGCCACAGCAGACGAACAGCGCCAGCGCACCAATGGCGGCCGGCCAACCGAGACACGTGTCGCGACCAGGCATCAAGGCTCTCCCGACAGCAGGGAGACGCCACCCTGCATCATTTCGCCTTCCGATGTCACCGGCTGGTTGATGTGGAGCGGCGGGCCAGAAAGGCAAACGCATGCGTGACCCGCCAATCCGCATGGCGGGAGTGACACGCGTCACCCCGGCTGCAGCGGCGGCCCAGAACGCCAACGCGCCAGCGAATTTTTCCTGAGGCACTTCGCGCGCATGACACGGATCAGGCGCATTGACTGCGTGCGCGCCTTCCAGCTTCGGGCGCGAAGCCCCTCAAACCTCCTTCGCCATCTCGCGCAGCTTGAACTTCTGCACCTTGCCGGTGGAGGTCTTGGGCAGCTCGGCGAACACCACGTAGCGCGGGCATTTGTAGCTGGCGAGATTCTTGCGGCACCAGGCGATGAGATCGTCCTTGCTGGCGCTCTCGCCCGGCTTGAGCTCGACGAAGGCGCACGGGGTCTCGCCCCATTTGTCGTCGGGCTTGGCCACCACGGCGGCGGCATGCACCGCCGGATGCTTGTAGAGCGCGTCCTCGACCTCGATCGAGGAGATGTTCTCGCCGCCCGAGATGATGATGTCCTTGGAGCGATCCTTGAGCTGGATGTAGCCGTCGGGGTGGATGACGCCGAGGTCGCCGGAATGAAACCAGCCGCCGGCGAACGCCTTCTCGGTCGCCGCCTTGTTCTTGAGGTAGCCTTTCATCACCACATTGCCGCGGAACATCACCTCGCCCATGCTTTCGCCGTCGCGCGGCACCGGCGCCATGGTGTCGGGATTGCGCACGTCGAGCGCCTCGAGCGGCACGTAGCGCACGCCCTGGCGCGCCTTCTTCGCCGCCTGCTCGGCGGCGGGCAGCGCGTCCCAGCCCATCTGCCATTCGTTGACGGTGGCGGGGCCGTAGGTCTCGGTCAGCCCGTAGAGATGGGTGACGTTGAAGCCCGCGGCCTTCATCGCCGCCAGCACGGCCTCGGGCGGCGGCGCCGCCGCGGTGAAGAATTCGACCACGTGCGGCAACGGCTTCTTCTCCGCGGCCGGCGCCTCGAGCAGGGTCGCCATCACGATCGGCGCGCCGCACAGATGCGTCACCTTGTGCTCGGCGATGGCGTCGTACATGGCGGGGGCGCGGACCTGGCGCAGGCACACATGGGTGCCGGCGACGACCGAGATCGTCCACGGAAAGCACCAGCCGTTGCAGTGAAACATCGGCAGCGTCCAGAGATAGACGCAGTGCTTGCCCATGCTGCCGGTCAGCACGTTGCCGACCGCGAGCAGCGACGCGCCGCGATGGTGATAGACCACGCCCTTGGGATCGCCCGTGGTGCCCGAGGTGTAGTTGAGCGAGATCGCGTCCCATTCGTCGCGCGGCAGGCTCCACGCAAAGTCGGCGTCGCCGGTGGCGATGAAATCCTCGTACTCGGTCGTCCCCAGTCGCTCGCCGGCGCCGGTGAATTCGGGATCGTCGTAATCGATCACCAGCGGTCTCACCTTGGCGAGCGCGAGTGCCTCCTTCACCAGCTTGGAGAATTCGCGGTCGACGATCAGCACCTTGGCTTCGGCATGATCGAGCTGGAACGCGACGACGGCGGCGTCGAGCCGGGTGTTGATGGTGTTGAGCACGGCGCCGGCCATGGGCACGCCGTAGTGGCATTCGAGCATGGCGGGCGTATTGGCGAGCACGGCGGAGACGGTGTCGCCGCGCTTGATGCCGCGGCCGGCGAGCGCGCCCGCGAGGCGGCGGGCGCGGGCGTAGAATTCGGCGTAGCTGCGATGCAGCCCGCCATGGATGATGGCGGTGCGATCGGGGAAGATCGCAGCGCTCCGCTCCAGGAACGACAGCGGGGTGAGCGGCTGGAAGTTTGCCGGATTGCGATCGAGATCGATGTCGTAGGGCGTCATGTCCACCACCAGCCTGCCGCCGCAAGCTTACGAATGGTGAGCGTTGCGATCAATCCGGCGACCGCGACGATCGCACGACGGCGTCGCGCAGTGGCGATCGGCCGCGGTCGAAGACGGCTGTCAGCCGGGCAGGGCGGCGATGCCCTGCCAGATCAGCCCGAGCGAGATGAGAAACATCAGCACATAGGCGATCTTGTAGAACAGCTCGGTCGGCGTCCGGCGCGCGAGCCACAGCCCGAGGAAGTTGCACGCCACCGCGAACGGCAGCAGCACCAGGGAGGTGCCGAGCGTGCGGGTCGAGAACTGGCCGAGCGCGATATAGGGCACGAGCTTCATCACGTTCACCAGCGCGAAGAAGATGATGGTGGTGCCGATCAGGGTGAGCTTGTCCAGCCGCTGCGGCAGGATGTGGATCTGGTAGGGCGGGGCGCCGACCTGGATGATGGTCGAGGTGAAGCCCGCAAGCGAGCCCCAGAACATGGCCATCGGCACGCTCGGCCGGTGCGGATGCATCGGCACCTTGCCGAACCAGGTGTAGAGGGCGAAGCACACGCCGGTGAGGCCGACCGCGATCTCCACATAGGCGTTGGGCACATAGGCCGCGAACAGCCAGGCGATGGCGACGCCGACGAGGGCGCCGGGGAGCAGCACCTTGAGATTCCATCGGCTCCATTGGCGGCGGTAGACCCAGACCGAGATCGCGTCCTGGCACAGCAGGATCGGCAGCAAGATCGCCGCCGCCTGCAGCGGCGGCATGGTGAGCGCGAGCAGCGGCGTCGAGATCATGCCCACCCCGGCGAAACCGCCCTTGCCCAGTCCGAGCGCGGTGATCGCCGGGATGGCGAGCAGGTAGAACAGGGGATCGGTGATGATGGTCATGCGAAGGGGGGACGAACGCGCAATCCTTGTGGGTTGATGCACAACGGTGCCACGAGCCCGGTGCGCTCCCTCTCCCGACGGGGGAGGGTGGGGGTGAGGGGGTCACAGACCTCTCGTCAGACCCTAACCCCTCACCCCACCCCTCTCGCTATGGGAGAGGGAGCAGACCGAGCCTGCCGCTCGCATCGATGTCTTCTCATTGAGCGGAGAAGCGTCGCGACACCACCCGCGTTTGCGCATGGCGGCGGCGCGCCTTCAGGTGCGCGACATTTCGACCAGCGCGCTGCGGATGAGCTCGACCGAGATCAGGAACATCAGCACGTAGGCGACGCGGTAGAACAGCTCGGTCGGCGTGCGCCGGACCAGCCAGATGCCGCCATAATTCGCGATGATCGCCGCCGGCAAGAGCACCGCGCCGATGGCGAGATTCTCGCCGGTCAACTGGCCGAGCGCGCCATAGGCCGGGATCTTCATCAGGTTGCTGGCGGCAAACAGCAGGGTGAAGGTGCCGACATAGGTGAGCTTGTCGAGCCGCTGCGGAAGCAGGTGCATCTGCCAGGCCGGCCCGCCGGCATTGGCCAGCATGGTGGTGAAACCGCCCACGATGCCGAACAGGACGCCGGTGACGACGCCGGGTTGCGGCGCCAGCCGCTCGAAGCGGGTGCCGAGCCAGTGCCGCAGCACGAAGATGCCGGCGATGAGCCCGATCGCCAGCCGGATATGCGCGGCGGTCAAGGAGGCCGCGAACAGCCCCGCCACCGCGATGCCCACTGCCATGCTCGGGATCATGATCTTCAGGTTCCAGGCGCTCCAGTCATGGCGATAGGTCCACACCGTGAGCGCGTCCTGGGCCAGCACGGTGGGCAGGATGATCGCGGCCGCCTGCAGCGGCGGGACCTGCAGCGACAGCAACGGCAGCGCCATCACGCCCAGGCCGAAGAAGCCGCCCTTGGAGAGCCCGAGCAGGATCACCGCGACGGTGGCGAGGAGATAGAACAGCGGATCGGTGATCACGTTGCGACGACGCTCTGGAAGAAGGGGGCGACGCGCCCGCGGGGGCGGGATCAAAGCGCAGGCGGGAGAGCCGCGCCAGCCTGTTGCCGCATGGCGGCGTTGTGGCGCCCGCGCGACTTGCAAACCGCCGGCGCGGCTTCACAATGGCGGCGAAACGAGCACAAACCGCCTGCCACGCCCTCGAGTGCCGGATCGCGGTGCATCCGGACGGAGGCGGCAATACGATCGACGAGGGAGCAGCGCCATGGATGCGCGCGCGAGCCGTTATCACGAGGTCTATGCCCGCTGGCAGCGCGACCCGCAGGGCTTCTGGGGCGAGGCGGCGCAGGCCATCGACTGGATGGAGCCGCCCAGGCAGGTGTTCGATCCTGATGCCGGCGTGTACGGGCGCTGGTTCGCCGGCGGTGTCTGCAACACCTGCTGGAACGCGGTCGACCGCCATGTGATGCAGGGGCGCGGCGAGCAGCCGGCGATCATCTACGATTCTCCACTCGCCGGACAGAAGCGCACGATCAGCTACTACCGTCTGCAGGTCGAGACCCAGGTGCTCGCCGCCATCCTGCGCAACTTCGGCGTCGGAAAGGGCGATCGCGTCGTCCTCTACATGCCGATGGTGCCCGAAGCGGTCGTGGCCATGCTCGCCTGCGCGCGCCTGGGCGCGGTGCATTCCGTGGTGTTCGGCGGGTTCGCGGCGAACGAGCTCGCCACCCGCATCGACGACGCCAAGCCGAAAGTGATCCTGTCCGCGAGCTGCGGCCTCGAGCCCGGCCGTATCGTCAAGTACAAGCCGCTGCTCGACGAAGCGATCCGGCTCGCCGGCCACAAGCCCGACGCCTGTCTCATCCTGCAGCGGCCCCAGGAGGAGGCGACCCTCGTCCCCGGCCGCGATCACGATTGGGCCAAGGTGCGCGACGAGGCGATCGTGTTCGCGCGCTCGGTCTACGATTGCGTACCGGTGGCCGCCACCGATCCGCTCTACATCCTCTACACGTCAGGAACGACCGGCCGGCCCAAGGGTGTCGTGCGCGACAACGGCGGCCACATGGTCGCGCTCAAATGGTCGATGCATAACCTCTACGGCGTCGAGCCGGGCGAGGTCTGGTGGTGCGGCTCCGACATCGGCTGGGTGGTCGGCCACAGCTATATCGTCTACGGGCCGCTGCTGCACGGCGCCACCTCGGTCCTGTACGAAGGCAAGCCCGTCGGCACGCCCGACGCCGGCGCGTTCTGGCGGGTGATTTCCGAGCATGGCGCCGTCGCCTTCTTCACTGCGCCGACCGCGTTCCGCGCGATCAAGAAGGAAGACCCGCAGGGCAAGCTGTTCACGTCCCACGACCTGTCGAAATTCCGCACGCTGTTTCTCGCCGGCGAGCGCGCCGACCCCGACACCCTCCAGTGGGCCGAGCGGCTCCTGAAAAAACCTGTCATCGATCACTGGTGGCAGACCGAGACCGGCTGGTGCATCGCCGGCAATCCGGTCGGGCTCGGGCAATTGCCGATCAAATACGGCTCGCCGACGGTGGCGATGCCGGGCTACGACGTGCGCGTGGTCGACGAGCAAAGCAAGGAATTGCCGGCCGGCACGATGGGTTCGATCGTGATCAAGCTGCCGCTGCCGCCGGCGTGCCTGCCGACGCTGTGGCAGGCGGACGAACGCTTCCGGGAGAGCTACCTCGCCGAGTTTCCCGGCTACTACAAGACCTCGGACGCCGGCTTCAAGGACGAGGACGGCTACCTCTACATCATGGGCCGCACCGACGACATCATCAACGTCGCGGGCCATCGGCTCTCGACCGGCGGCATGGAGGAGGTGCTCAGTGGGCACCAGGACGTGGCCGAATGCGCGGTCATCGGAATCGCGGACGCGCTCAAGGGCGAAGTGCCCTGCGGCTTCGTCGTGCTCAAGGCCGGCGTCAACCGGCCCGTGGCCGAGATCGAGCAGGAATGCGTTGCGCTGGTGCGCGAGCGGATCGGGCCGGTGGCGGCGTTCAAGCTGACGATCACGATCGCGCGGCTGCCCAAGACCCGCTCGGGCAAGATCCTGCGCGGCACCATGAAGAAGATCGCCGACGGGGAGTCCTGGACCATGCCGGCGACGATCGACGATCCCGCCGTCCTCGACGAGATCGGCCGCGCGCTGAAGGCCAAGGGCGTGGGCGCTTGATGACATCGCTGACGCCGTCAATCACGCTGTTCCGTATAGCCATGCCCTGGAATTGGATGCCGTGAACGAGCAAGCAGATCTGCGCATCCGCGCGATGGCGCCGGAGGAGATCGCCGTCGCCGCCGACTGGGCGGCGGCCGAGGGCTGGAATCCCGGCCTCGGCGACGCCGCGTGCTTTGCCACCGTCGACGCCGGTGGCTTTCTGATCGGTGAGCTCGACGGCGCGCCGGCAGCGACGATTTCCTGCGTCAACTACGACGGTCGATTCGCGTTTCTCGGCTTCTACATCGTGCGGCCCGACCTGCGCGGCCGCGGCTATGGCCTGCGCATCTGGAATGCCGCGGTCGAACATGCAGGTGACCGCATCATCGGGCTCGACGGCGTGGTGGCGCAGCAGGACAACTACAAGAAGTCCGGATTCCGGCTGGCCTATCCGAATGTCCGTTACGGCGGGCGTGTCGCTACCGGCGCCGCGCCGCCGGGGATCATCGCGCTGGCGGACGTGCCGTTCGCCGCCGTGGAGGCGGACGACGCCACGGTCTTTCCCGCGCCGCGTACGGCATTCCTGCGTACCTGGATCGACACATCAGGACATGTCGGCCGCGCGCTGGTCCGCGACGGTCGTCTCGTGGCCTGGGGCGTGATCCGCCCGTCCCGCACGGGCTGCAAGATCGGCCCGCTGGTGGCCGACGATCGTGCGGCGGCGGAGGCCGTGTTCGCGGCGCTGGTCGCGGCCGCCGATGGCGGAGAAATTTTCCTCGACGTGCCCAGCGTCAACCGCGATGCGGTCGCGCTCGCCGGGGATCACGGACTTTCGCCGGTGTTCGAAACCGCGCGGATGTATACCGGCCCGATCCGTCCGCTTCGTCTCGAGCGCGTGTTCGGCGTCACGACGTTCGAACTGGGGTAATGTTATCGGACGTGCCTGCGCTGACCTTCACGTCCAGTGTCATTCCGGGGACCGAGCGCAGCGAGGGAGCCCGGAATCCATAACCACCGCCTGTGATTATGGATTCCGGGCTCGCGCCTTCGGCGCGCCCCGGAATGACGGGAGGGTTGGTTTGACGCGAGCAGGATGCGCGCGAACGCCGCCGCGTAGCTACTCGTTCTTGCCGCCGATCTGCTTGAGCTTGGCGAAGACGGCATCGACGTTGAGCTCGTCGGCGGGCTTCTTCTCTTCCGGCTCGGGCTCGCGCCGGATGGTGGTCTCCGATGCCGGCAGCAGGGTCGCGCCCTGGGACTCGGCGTCGACCGGCTTCTCCTTGGCGGCGCGATGGACCTCGAGGTCGAGATCGATCTGCGAGCACAGGCCGAGCGTGACCGGATCCATCGGCTGCAGGTTCGAGGCGTTCCAGTGGGTGCGCTCGCGGATCGCCTGGATGGTCGACTTGGTGGTGCCGACCAGCCGCATCACCTGGCTGTCCTTGAGCTCGGGATGGTTGCGCACGAGCCAGAGGATCGCATTCGGCCGGTCCTGGCGGCGTGAGACCGGCGTGTAGCGCGGTCCCTTCTTCTTCTTGGCCTCGGGCAGGCGGACCTTGGGGTCGAGGAGCTTGAGCCGGCGGGCCGGGTCGGCCACCGCCTTCTCGATCTCCTCGCGGCTGAGCTGGCCGGTGAGGACGGGGTCGAGGCCCTTGATGCCCTGCGCCGAGTCGCCGTCGGCGATCGCCTTCACCTCGAGCGGGTGAAGCTTGCAGAAATCGGCGACCTGATCGAACGAGAGCGCGGTGTTCTCGACGAGCCATACGGCGGTCGCCTTGGGCATCAGCGGTGCAACCATGGCTAAATCTCCTCTGCGCTCCGCCCGCCCTTGGAGGCGAAGCCTGGGTGTCATCGGCGATGACGGAAGTGGCGGGAATATAGGCACTCAACCCGGCCCGGCGCAATGGGGCAGGTCGGCGGCTCCGGCGCCCGCGCCGGGCGTGATTCCACCTTGTGCAGGCAGGCTTTACCCCTGCGTGGGGTCGAGCACGAGCTTGCCGGTCGCCTCGCCGGATTCGATCAGCCGGTGCGCCTCGGGGGCGCGCGACAGCGGCAGAACCCGCTCGATCTGCGCGCGAACCTTGCCCTCGGCGGCGGCGAGGAAGCATTTCGCCACGTCGGGCGGGTGATAGCCGGGCCGGCCCTTGATGGTGATGCGCTTGTGGTAGAGGTGCGAGAAGTCGATCGTGACGTTGGGGCCGGCATGGGCGCCGGCGGTCACCAGCCGGCCGTCGAAGCCGATGGCGCGGAAGGCGCCCGGCAGCACCTTCGGGTTGGCGACGTTGTCGTAGAGCACGTTGACGCCCTTGCCGCCGGTGAACGCCATCACCTCGGCGGCGAGGTCCTGCTTGTTGTAGTTGATGCCGCAATCGGCGCCGAGCGCGAGCCCGGTCTGTACGCGGTCGTCGGAGCCGGCGGTCGCGATCACCTTGGCGCCGATCACGTTCTTGGCGATCTGGATGCCGATGCTGCCGAGATTGCCGCCCGCACCCATGATCAGCACGGTCTCGCCGGCCTTGAGCTCGGCGACGTTGAACAGAAGGTTCCAGGCGGTGGGCACGTGGCGCATCACCACCGCGGCTTGGTGGAAGTCGAGCCCGTCGGGCAGCGCGACCACGGCGCAGGCCGGCACCGCGACCATTTCGGCGAAGCCGCCCGGCCGCTTGATTCCCATCATGCCTTCCGGTCCGCGGTAGTCGCTGTCGTCCTCGCCGCAGACGTCGAGCGGCATGACGCCGGCCGCCGCCACCCGCATGCCCTTCTTCCAGCGCGTGACACCCGCTCCGACCGCGTCGACCACGCCGGCGCAATCGACGCCGGGGATGAGCGGGAGCTTCGGCCCGCGTGCACCTTCCTTGCCCGCGCGTAGACTCACGTCGAGCACGCGATTGACGGTGGCGGCATGAATCCGAATGCGGACCTCGCCCGCGCGCGGCTCGGGGTCCGGCACGCTCTCGTATTTGAGCACGTCGGGCGGGCCAAATTCGTGGATGACGATCGCTTTCATTCGCTTCCTTTGTCTACACCACGTGAACCCAGCGGTCCGTTCGTTGCGTCCGAACGCATGTTCGAACCGCGTCCAAGGACGTCAATCGATCTTCACGCCGGCGTCGCGCACGATGCGCTCCCATTTGACGGCGTCGGCCTTGACCAGGTCGCCGAACTCGGACGCGGTCATGTCGGCGGGGTCGATGAAGTTGGCTTCCAGCCGCTTCCTGGCGTCGGGATCGCGGCCGAGCGCGCGCACATAGCCGTTGAGCTGCTCGACGATGTCGTTCGGCGTCCCGCGGGGCGCAAACAGCGAAAACCAGGTCGAGGTCTCGAAGCCGGGAAATCCCTGTTCGGCGAACGTGGGCACGTCGGGCAGATAGGGCGCACGCTTCGGCGTTGCGGCGCCCAGGATGCGCAGCTTGCCCTGGCGCACGAACTCGATGTGCGGGCCCATCGACACGAACGTCACCTGCACGTCGCCGCCCAGCACGGCGGCGACCGCGGGCGCGGTTCCGCGGAACGGCACGAACACGAGCTTCAATCCGGCCCGGTGGTTGAATTCATGCGCCGCGAGATCGGGCGTGGTGCCCACGCCGGCCGAGGCGTAGCTCACCTTGTCCGGCTGCGCCTTGGCATAGGCGATGAACTCCTGCAGCGTGGTGGCCGGAACATTGCTGTTCATGACGAGAAACAGCGGCACTGTCCCGATCGGGCCGACCGGCACCAGCTCGGTGAGCGGATCGTACGGCATGTGCCGCATCAGGAAGGGATTGATGACGATATTGCCGGTGTTGGCGACGCCGAGCGTGTAGCCGTCGGGCGGCGCCTTGGCGACCGCGTCCATGGCGATGTTGCCGCTCGCGCCCGGACGATTGTCGATCACCACCGGCTGGCCGGTCTTGCCGGTGATGTAGGCGCCGAGAATGCGCGCGGCGAGATCGGTCACGCCGCCGGCCGAGGTCGAGACGACGATCTTGATCGGCTTCGACGGGTAGCTGTCGGCGACTGCGGAAACGGTGGTGAGGCAGGCAAGGGCCAGGATCGCCAGGGCGCGGATCACGTTCATCGGTATCTCTTTGCAAATCCGTGGCGACCTTGGCAAGCGTCCCCGGCAAAGACCAATTGCGCGGCGTGGTGACCGGCCTCATGCTGATGCGTCTCGCATAACGAGGTCGGACGGAAATGAGCGTGAACGATAGCGACGTGGACGACAAAGAATTGCACGACAAACACGCCTGCGCCGAGGTGATCCAAGCCTGGGGCCTTTACCGCGATCAGGGGAAGTGGCCGGAGCTGCTCGCAACCTTTACGCCCGACGGCCAGATCGCCGTGTCCTGGTTCAGCGGCAGCTTCCGCGAATTCGTCGACCGCTGCACGCGCAGCTTCAACGCCGGACAGCGCTCCAAGCACCACATTTTTCCGTCGCTCGTGCGCGTCGCGGGCGAACGTGCCGTGGCCGAGACCAATATCGTGATCCTGGTGCGCCAGAAGATCGGAGACGTGCTCGCGGACATGACGTCCTATGCGCGGTTCCTCGATCGGCTGGAAAGAGCGAGCGGGCGCTGGGCCATCGTGGAGCGCGCCGCCATCTACGAGCGCGACCGGCTGGATCCGGTCGAACCCTCGGAGGGATTCAGCCGGTTGTTCACGGCGACCGACCTTACGGTCTATCCGGAGCCCTACCGCTACATGGCCGCGCGTCTCGTCGCCGCCGGCCGTGCGCTGGCACCGGTGGTCTACAGCGACGGCTCGCCCCACACCGCGCAGCTGTACGCGCGCTACGAGGACTGGCTGGCGCAGCACGCCTAGGGCGCCGGAAGCCAAATCTCTACGCTGCAACCGGCGCCGTCAGCGGCGCGGTCCAGGCGTCGTAGCCGTAGAGCCAATCGGGGTTGGTGGCGTTGCGCATCCAGGTGTTGGCGCTGGACCCGGTCTGCACCATGGACGCGCGCGGCTTGCGCGTCGTCTCGTAGAGCCGGAACGCGTCCGCGACGTCGTCGAGCTCGGCGACGCAGCGCGCGAGCACGGCGGCGTCTTCGAGCGCCATCGCGGCGCCGGACGCCATGTAGGGGGTCATCGGATGACAAGCATCGCCGAGCAGGACGATGCGGCCCTTGCGCCAGGTCGCAAGCGGATCACGCTCGAAGATGCCCCACTTGTAGACCTCCGGCGCCGCGTTCAACACCGCCCGGACGTCGGGATGGAAATCCGCAAACGCCGCGCGCATCTCGCCGAGGTCCCCTTTCGCGGACCAGGATTCCTTGGTGATCCAATCCGCTTGCTCGGGCTGGCTGGTGGTGAAATAGACCTCGTCGCGCGCCGCGGTGACGAAGTAGATGACGATGTGCCGGTCCGCTCCCCACCATTTGGTGCGCGAGGATCCGACCTCGACCCCGCGCAGCAGCGCGGCGGGAAACGTGGTGCGATAGGCGAGCCGCCCGACGAAGCGCGGCTGCTCCGGCCCCGCGACGGTGTCGCGGATGAGCGAGTGCACGCCGTCGGCGCCGATCACCGCCTCGGCCTCGACCTCGCTGCCGTCGGCGAAGCTGAGCTCGGTGCGGGCTCCGCGCGCCTTGATGGCGACAAGCTTCTTGCCGAGGTGCACGCAGTCGCCGGGCACGATGGAGGCCAGCGCCTCGTGCAGGTCGCCGCGATGGAGCGTGAGATAGGGCGCGCCGTAACGCTGCTCGAGCTCGTGCCCGAGCGGATGATCGTTGGTCACCTCACCGGAGACGGCGTCGCGGTTGAGCGAGGATGCTGGGTGAAACGCGACCTGGCGCAGGCGATCCTCGATCCCTAATCCACGCAGCACGCGCACGGCGTTGGGACTTTGCTGGATGCCCGCGCCCACGCGCGCGAACGTGTCGGCCTGCTCGTAGACGTCCACAGCGATGCCGCGGCGGCGCAACGCCGCCGCCGCCGCAAGGCCGCCGATGCCGGCGCCGATGATGGTGATGGAACGCACGGGATTTCCCACGGACGATGCCCCGCTCTTATTCGAGCGGGATATTGGCGGCCCTGATCACGCCGCGCCAGTGCGGGATTTCCTTCTGGATGTGGGCGCGGAACGCCTCGGGCGTGCCGGTCAGAAGCTCGATCTCGGTGGCGGCGGCTTTGAGCCGCTCGCGCAACGCGCCTGATTCCACCGCCTTGTTCATCTCCCGGGCCAGCCGGTCCACGATCTCTTTCGGGGTGCCGGCGGGCGCGAGGAAGCCGAACCAGATCGTGGCCTCGTAGCCGGGCACGGTTTCCGCGATCGCCGGCACCTGCGGCGCAGCCGACGTGCGCTTGGCGCTGGTCACGCCCAGGACCTTGGCCTGGTCGGCATAGGTCATCCCGCCGGCGGTGAAGGTCAGGTCGACATGTCCGGCGATGGTGTCGCGCACCGCCGGGCCCGACCCGCTATAGGGCACATGGGTCATGTCGATGCCGGCGACAATCTTGAGCAGCTCCGCGGCCAGATGCACCGACGAGCCGGGTCCGATCGAGGCATAGTTGAGCTTGCCCGGCTCGCGCTTGGCGAGATCGACCAGCTCGCGCATGGAGTTGGGCGCGAGGCCGCGCCGCGTGATTAGGTATTGCGGCGACACGAATGTCAGTGCAATCGGCTCGAAGTCCCGCACCGGATCGTAGGGCAGCTCTTTCTTGACGCTCGGATTGATGGCGAGGCTGGTCACGCTGCCGAAAAAGATCGTCGCGCCGTCGGGCTTGGCGTTGGCGGCGAGGCGGGCGCCGATCATCTGCGTGGCGCCCGGCTTGTTGTCGACCACGAAGGTCTGGCCGGTCTGCTGCGCCAGCACGTCCGCCATGGCACGTGGCAGAATGTCTCCGATGCCGCCGGCGGGATAGGGTACGATGATGGTGACGACTCTGGGGTCCTGCGCCGACGCAGCCGGCGCCCCGAAGGCGGCCGCCAGCGCCGTCATGGCAAGGGCGCAGGCAAGCGCGGGGCGGAAGCGAAGGGTCGAGAGCTGCATGGGGTGGGTTCCGGCGGGTGACGATGGTGCGCGAGCGCCCGGCGGTACGGCCGAGAGTGGACGCGGCGCCATGGTAACTGCCTTCGCTTGACAGAACGAGGGCGTCAGCCCATGTCGGAGACGTAATGACCGTGCCGAACCGAGGTCCGCATGACCGGCTCCCAAGCCCCTGAAACCATGCAAAAACCCCCGCTCAAGGTGCTGCTGTGCTCGCCGCGCGGGTTCTGTGCGGGGGTCGTTCGCGCCATCGATACGGTGGAGCAGGCGCTCGCCCGTTACGGTGCGCCGGTCTATGTCCGGCACGAGATCGTGCACAACCGCTATGTGGTCGACAGCCTGAGGTCCAAAGGCGCGGTGTTCGTCGAGGAGCTCGACGAGGTCCCCGAGACCAACGCGCCGGTCATCTTTTCCGCGCACGGCGTGCCGAAATCGATCCCGGCAGAGGCGCAGAGGCGTAACTTCTTCGCCCTCGACGCCACCTGCCCGCTGGTCACCAAGGTTCACCGCGAGGCCGAGATCCACCACAAGCGCGGCCGCGAGATCGTCCTGATCGGCCATGCCGACCATCCCGAGGTGGTCGGAACCGTCGGGCAACTGCCGCTGGGCGCGATCACGCTGCTGCAGTCGGTCGAGGAGGTCGCGCGTTTCGAGCCGCGCGACGCCAGCCGGCTCGCCTACGTGACGCAGACGACGCTCTCGGTCGACGATACCGCCGGCATCGTCGCGGCGCTCAAGGCGCGCTTCCCGGACATTCATGGTCCGCACAAGGAGGACATCTGCTACGCCACCACCAACCGCCAGGAGGTGGTCAAGAAGGTGGCGCCCATGGTCGAAGCCATGATCGTGGTCGGCTCGCCGAACTCCTCCAACACGCAGCGTCTCAAGGAGGTGGCCGAGCGCGCCGGCTGCCCGCGCGCGGCTCTGGTCCAGCGCGCCAGCGAGATCGACTGGACGCTGTTCGGTTCGATCGCAAGTCTCGGCATCACCGCCGGTGCTTCGGCCCCCGAGGTCCTGGTCGAGGAGGTGATCGGCGCCTTTGCCGAGCGCTATGCGGTGAACGTGGACACGGTCACCACCGCCGACGAAGACATGTTCTTCCCTTTGCCGCGGGCGCTGCGAGGCACCGAGGCCGCGGAATGACGCCGTGTCCCGGTGACCGGACGTCAGCCATCGGCTCGCGGCCTACGCATAGTGTCTCGATCGCTCATTGCTGAATGCGGTCACCTGGAAACCGGAACACGCAAGAGGGATCGCAGTGGCCGTCTACACCGATGTGGTGGCGGAAGACCTTGGGGCCTTTCTCGCCGGTTACGACATCGGGGAGCTGCTCGCCTACAAGGGCATCGCGGAGGGCGTCGAGAACTCGAATTTTCTCGTCCATACCAGCCGCGGCTATTTCATCCTCACGCTCTACGAGAAGCGCGTCGCGGCCGAGGATCTGCCGTTCTTTCTCGGCTTGATGGAGCACCTGCACGCGCGCGGCATCACCTGCCCGCAGCCGGTCAAGAACAAACGCGGCGAGGTGCTGGGCCAGGTCGCCGGCCGGCCGGCCGCGATGATCACGTTCCTCGATGGCATGTGGATTCGGCGGCCGTCGTCCGGTCATTGCGCGGCGCTGGGCGACGCGCTGGCGCGGCTGCATCTCGCCGGCGTCGATTTCAACGGCGGCCGGCGCAACGCGCTGTCGGTCGATGGCTGGCGGCGGCTGTACGAGAGCTGCAGCGAACGGGCGAACGAGGTGCAGCCCGACTTGAAACGGTTTCTCGCCGCTGAACTTTCCCATCTGGAGCAGACGTGGCCGCGCAAGCTGCCGGAGGGTGTCATCCACGCCGATCTGTTTCCCGACAACGTGTTCTTCCTCGGCAACAAGCTCTCCGGCTTGATCGACTTCTATTTCGCCTGCACCGATGCGCTCGCCTACGACGTCGCGATTTGTCTCAATGCGTGGTGCTTCGAGACCGACCACTCCTACAACGTGACCAAGGGCCGGAGTCTGCTGCAGGCCTATGCGCAGGTGCGACCGCTGTCGGAGCAGGAGCGCCAAGCCTTGCCGTTGCTCGCACGCGGCGCGGCCTTGCGCTTTCTTCTGACCCGGCTGGTCGACTGGTTTCACGTGCCGGCGGGCGCGCTGGTGCGACCGAAAGATCCGCTCGAATATTACCGCAAGCTGCGCTTCCACCAGGCCGTCAAGAACGTGCGCGACTACGGGATCGAGGCATGAGCGAGCCGCACGTCGTGGTGCATACCGACGGGGCCTGTTCGGGCAATCCGGGTCCGGGCGGCTGGGGCGCGATCCTCGCCTTCGGCGATCGCGAGAAGGAGTTGAAGGGCGGCGAGGCCCACACCACCAACAACCGGATGGAGTTGATGGCGGCGATCGCGGCGCTCGAAGCCCTCAAGCGGCCTTGTCTGGTCGACATTCACACCGACAGCCAGTACCTGCGCAACGGCGTGATGTCATGGATCAATCAATGGAAGCGCAACGGCTGGCGCACCGCCGACAAGAAACCGGTCAAGAATATCGATCTCTGGCAGCGGCTCGATGCAGCCCTGGCGCAACATCGCGTGCACTGGCATTGGGTCAAGGGTCACGCCGGCCACGTCCTCAACGAGCGGGCGGATCAACTGGCGCGCGACGGCCTCGAGGAGGTGCGCGCGAGCGCCGGCACGAAGCGACCGGCGGCCTCCGCGGGCGACTAGTGTCCGATTCCGAAGTTCGCATCATTGCGCGGCACACTCGTTTGCGAACTTCGGAATCAAAGGGACACTAGCAATCTATGATTCTAGTGCGGTTTTTGGATTTGAAGTTCCTACACGAACGCGCGGCTATAATGATAGGAACTTCAAATCCACCGCACTAGTGTGGCGGTTCAGAAGTCCGCATCATTCTCCCGGCGAGTCCGAAATGCGGACTTCTGAACCAAAGCCACACTAGATCAATAAGTTGCTAGTGTCCTTCGATTCCGAAGTTCGCCAATGAGCGTGCATCACATGATGCGAACTTCGGAATCGGGACACTAGGGCGAAATCGCCGATCCCGGCCGGCGGTGACGGTGATCGAACCGGGAGAGGCCGCTCGCTCGATGCGACGCCATCACCCCCGGATTCAGGTTGTGCCGGATCCGATATTCTGCGAGTCAGGTATGGCCTATAAAAATTCAGAGGGGCATGTGAGCCATGGCACAAGCAGCTCTTTCAAGACTTCTGATCGGTCCTTACGGACTGCATGCATTCATCGGGGTGATGCTTGCTCTCTTCGTCGCATTTCTTTGGGTGTTCAACTTCACGACCTTCTTCTGAGCGCCGCCATTTCTTGAGCGCCTGAAGCGTTGTCGAGCGCGGTCGTGAGCGTCAGCCGCAACGTTCAGAAGTCGGCGTCGACCAGGTCGTAGGAGCCTCTGCGGCCGCGCGCATAGACCTTGGCCGCCGCCGCGTAGATCAGGGCGCGGTTCGCGTCAAAGGCGCCAAGCAGCCCAGGCTCATCGAACCGCATGTCGGGCTGAACCCGCTTCAGTGCATCTTCGGTGACGAAAAACGACGCCTCCATTGCGCTGTCGTGCCCCCAAAAGCGCACGGCGCGCCGAGTAGCGTCGTAGGAGCGGCTCTGATTTGGGAAGTTCAGCGACATGACCGGCATGCTTCCCTGAAGCCGCCAAGCCGCTGCCATGTTTCAAGTAGCCGCCATGTTTGAAGCCGCCGCGATGCTTGATGCCGCTGCCATGCTTCACGCCGTTTGCAGGCTTCGGCGGAGGTCATCGCACGCGGCTGCGATCCGCTTCGTCCGCGGACGTGCTGGGGGCGCACTCATCGGCGGGCGGGTCGCGTCGCGCCAACGGATAGTCCTCGCTATCGTACAGCCGGCGAATTCCGTCGCGGTCGAATCTTGCTTCCTCGACTTCGAGATGCGCGCCGAGCAGATGCGTGGGCGACAGTTCCTCGATCGCAAAGCGGATCGCTTCCGCGGCCTTGGCGAAACGCCGATAGGCCATCGGCCGGCTTCCCTTTCGGCTGCGTGTCGGAAACAACTCCGCCGGGGCGCTATAGTCAAATCCATCCATGTCCAATGCCTCGAATGTTGCGTCACGTCGCCAGGCCGCCGAAGAATGCTCTGCGGCGCGGGACGTGACGGTCAGGAACGTGCAGGTAAGGCAAGCGAATTGCATCCCGCCGGTGGGGCGGGCGGCAACCCATCAAGCCAGTCTTGGTGGTACGCGCGCGTGAGCAGCGACCGCTGCATGCGCAGCAGCAGTTCGCGATCCGTTGCCGATTTGGCATTGACCGCGAAAGCGCCGCATGCAGCCGCCTCACGGCGATGCTTCAAAGCCTTGGATGTTTCCGGTAATGTTTCTAGCGATGTTTCCAGTCCGGCAGACATCGCGCTCTCCTTCGTTTTCAGGCGGGAGCGCAAGTGTCTCTCGGCCATCGGCGCCTGGATCCGTCTTAGCGACGTTGGGTATGCCAATGATCCAGAAAGCATACACCTCTTGTACCCCCAGACATAGATAATTATCCCCCGCCCCCTGTTCAAGCTCTTGAACCGGAGCACGATGAAGTTCGAGGATACGACGTCTTACCCGCGGATCTGCCGTCAGGCGCGGCTCCCGGCGATGGCGTGTCCAGGGCTTTCCGAAACCACGGCTACGTCAACCGTCAGTCCGAGATAGTCGTCGGGCATGCCGACAAAACTGCCGGCCACGGGAACTGCCTGGCTGATATCGCGGGTGACGGCCACGCGTATCAAATCACGGCCGCCGATCGTCCCGTTTGTGGGGTCATAGGCAATCCAGCCGGCGCCCGGCAGATAGATGTCGGCCCAGGCGTGTGTTGTTCCGGCGCCGATCGCGGACGCGGCGAAGCCATCGGCGGAAGCATTGTACAGATAGCCCGTCACGACACGAGCGCCGAAGCCGAGGCTGCGGGCCGCTTCGATCAGCAGGACGGCGAGGTCGCGGCACGAGCCCCAACCCCGGTTGAGCGTCTCGATCGGAGTCTGCGTCCCCTCGGTTTCGCGGCTCTGATATGCGATCCACGCCCTGACGCCGCTGTTGAGGTCGGCCAAAAGCGCCAGTGTATTGGTCGGATTGCTGCGGACGAAGCCTCGTGCCCATGAGCCGAGACGGTCGGCGGGGTCGGGATAATGAGGCTCGAGCATGCGCCCGAGATCGATGCGGTCGTCAGCGGAATAGATGAAGGGATAGCTCACCGCCTCCGAAGCGATCTGGAAGGCCGGTTGCTCCACGACATACGTCTCCAGCAGCAAGTTGCTTTCAATTCGCAATTCGGTTGCCGGCTCGGCGAATGACGCGATGGCGATCGAATTGCCAAACACGTCGTGGATCCAGCGCAATGTCGCGGGCGGCGCCAACGTCAAATTGGTTCGAATGAGTCGGAGATCGTGGCTGTCCCGCGGACGCAACATCAGTCGATGGTCCCCGAGCGAGACCGGGCGCCGGTAGCGATAGACGGTCGTGTGCCGAACGTTGAGAACAGTCAAGAATGCGCTCCCGCGTGTGCAGACATTCGCTCGCCAGAGGAAAAGAACATAGCGGACAAGATCCCGTCGACATGTCTCGCCCGCGAACCCGCATCGGCAGTCAACGTTGCATGCGCGCGACGACCGATGCTCCCTGAGGGGCCATCGATCAATCCCTCGCCGGTACTTTCCGGTTCCTGCGCATCACCGATGCGTGACGCATGCTGCGCGCCCGGACGGAACGCACCACTGTCATGACGTATCCGGAAGCAACGCTCCTAATTAAGTGGCTCGAAAATAAGATGAATTCTTGTCTCCTATGGAGCTCATCCAAACTATCGAGCGGACGTGAGACCGAAACACCAAGAAACAAGTCTCGGCGTAGTAATATGTTGTCGCACCCACGAAAACTACTGTCGTCGTCTATGGACGGCGCCGGCAAAATATTCTATCACCCGGCAAGATTGACCCAGCAACATATCAAGCCCGCACGGACTGTCGGGGCAGTCAGAGATGCGGACGGGGCTTCTGGGTTCGCCGCTTGTCGCCGTTCCGATTGCGACCGCAACGCTGATTGTCGGCAAGACGTTCTGCGTACTCGTCAACATCGATGCTCTGCCGGGCGCGCGACGGGGTGCGATGCCTGAGCGAAAGACGTCCCAGCGACGGCTTTGGCTTCAGGTTACCCAGGTCCACGCGTACGACCGCGATACGAAGCTCTCAACGCCTCGAGCAATTCACAGGACAAATGGATCCAACATTGGGAAATATGCAACATCAGGTCGGCGCTGTCGCCGCCTCCTCCGACGTGCTGGCCTGGACGAAAATTCTTGCGCGCTACCGCGAACCCAGCCGCATTCGCAGCGTGACCGAGCTCGTCATCACGATCGTCCCTTTGGTTCTGCTATGGGTCTTGATCTGGGCGGCGCTGGACTTCGGCTACTGGTTCGGCCTGCTGTTGGCGGTTCCGGCTGCGGGCTTGCTCGTGCGCCTGTTCATGATTCAGCATGATTGCGGCCATGGCGCCTTCTTCCGCCATCGATTGGCGAATGACTGGGTGGGCCGCGTCCTGGGTGTCCTGACATTGACACCGTACGATTTCTGGCGCCGCACGCACGCGATCCATCACGCGAGCTCAGGCAATCTCGATCAACGCGGCATCGGCGACATCGACACCCTCACCGTGCGCGAATATCTGGCGCTGTCGCGATGGGGGCGGCTGCGGTATCGCCTGTACCGGCATCCGATCGTCATGTTCGGCATCGGGCCGGCCTATTTGTTCATTCTGCAGCATCGGCTGCCAGTGGGCTTGATGCGCCGCGGCTGGCAGCCCTGGCTCAGCACCATGGCGACCAACGCCGCCATCGCGGCTGTCATCGGTACCTTGATATGGTTCATCGGCATCGGCTCGTTCCTGCTGGTGCACCTGCCGATCATGCTGCTGGCGGCGTCCGTCGGGGTCTGGCTGTTCTACGTCCAGCACCAGTTCGAGGATACGTTCTGGGCCGAGGACCGGACCTGGAACGTGCATACCGCCGCGCTTCACGGCAGCTCGCATTACGATCTGCCGGCGGTATTGCGTTGGTTCTCGGCCAATATCGGCGTCCACCACGTCCACCACCTCTGCAGCCGAATTCCCTACTATCGCCTGCCCGACGTGCTGCGCGAGCACCCCGAGCTCGTGGCCACGGGCCGGCTCACCCTCATCGAGAGCCTGCGTTGCGTACGGCTCGTGCTGTGGGACGAAAGAAAGCGGCGCCTCATATCCTTTCGCGAGATGGATGACAGTTCCATCCGAGGTCGCAAGGTCGGCTAGAACCGCCACCGATTGGACAGGGAAGGCGGTCCGTGGCACAGGAAGCCCCAGCGGGGGCGATTTTGTTTGATCCCGCCAGGGTGCTATGGTGCGCCGAGGCGATCCGCCGGGATGCCCTTAGCGTGGCATCGGGCCGCGAATATCGGGGCTGAGAAATTGTGAAGCGCCGCTTTCAGCTCGTCTTGATCAAGCCGTCCCATTACCACGATGACGGCTACGTCATTCGCTGGTGGCGGGCCCTGATCCCATCGAATTCGCTCGCCTCGGTCTACGGTCTCGCCCTCGATTGCGCCAAGCGGCATGTGCTCGGCGAGGACGTCGAGATCGATATCGACCTGATCGACGAGACCAATACCCGCGTCAACATCCCCAAGCTGATCCGCCGCTTCCGCCGCCACGACAATTTCGGCCTGCTGGCAATGGTGGGGGTGCAGTCGAACCAGTATCCGCGCGCCCTGGATCTCGCGCGGCACTTCCGTGCGGCCGGCATTCCGATGGCGCTCGGCGGATTTCACGTCTCCGGCTGCCTTTCGATGCTCGACGGCAAGGCCATCGATCTCGAACTCGCGAGCGATCTCGGCATTTCCATCTTTGCCGGCGAGGCCGAGGAGCGGCTCGAGGTCGTCCTCCAGGACGCCGCGCAAGGCCGCATGAAGCCGCTCTACAACTTCATGAAGGACCTGCCCTCGATCGGTGGGACACCGACCCCGTTTCTCCCGCATCAATTCGTCAAGCGCACCGCCGGCACCAATACCAGCTTCGATGCCGGCCGCGGCTGCCCATTCCAGTGCTCGTTCTGCACCATCATCAACGTGCAGGGCCGCAAGTCGCGCTTCCGCTCGCCCGACGACATCGAGAAGGTCGTGCGCGAGAACTGGGCCCAGGGCATCTCGCGCTTCTTCATCACCGATGACAATTTCGCCCGCAACAAGGAGTGGGAAGCGATCTACGACCGGCTCGCGAAGCTGCGTGAGGTCGACAAGATTCCGCTCGGCCTGATGATCCAAGTGGACACGATGTGCCACAAGATCCCGAACTTCATCGAGAAGTCGCGGCGCGCGGGCGTCACGCGGGTGTTCATCGGGCTCGAGAACGTCAACCCGGACAACCTCATCGCCGCCAAGAAGCGGCAGAACAAGATCACCGAGTATCGCAAGATGCTGCTGGCCTGGAAGGCGCAGAGCATCTTCGTCTATGCCGGCTATATCCTGGGTTTCCCCGGCGACACGCCGGCATCGATCCGGCGCGACATCTCCATCATCAAGCGCGAGCTCCCGCTCGACATGCTCGAGTTCAACATCCTCACCCCGCTTCCCGGCTCCGAGGACCACAAGGTGCTGTGGGGGAAGGGCATCGACATGGATGCCGATCTCAACAAATACGACCTCGAGCACGCGGTCACCGACCATCCGACGATGAGCCGGGACGAGCTCGAGGCGATCTATCAGGAGGCGTGGTCGATCTACTACACGCCAGAGCACATCGAGACGCTGCTACGGCGCGCGATCGTGACCAAAATTCCGTTGATGAGCTTCATCAAGGTGCTGGTGCAGTTCACCACCATGATGCAGGTCGAGAAGGTGCATCCGCTGCAGAGCGGGCTGTTCCGGCTCAAGCACATCGCGGAACGCCGGCCCGGATTGCCGCCGGAGTCCGTGCTTGCCTTCTATCCGCGCTTTCTGTGGTCGCTGGTCGCCAACAATCTCAAGCTGGTGTCGACCATCTGGTGGATGCTCAAGCTCAAACGCCGGATCGAGCGCGACCCGGACCGGCTCCGCTACATGGACCAGGCGCTCACGCCGGTGCGTGACGACGATGAGGAGACGCTCGATCTCCTCACCAAGACCGAGGGCGGGCGGGCCGCCGTGGCGCATCAGAAGAAGATCGACGAGCTCACCCACGCTGCGGCGGGGTGACCCCCCCGCCGTTGCTGGGGGGGTCGGCTGTCGTCCCCCTCGCGAGGACGACAGCGGCAGCATAAGTATCAGAGCTGCTTGAGCAGGGCGTCGCCGCCGGAGACTTCGACCTTACCCGGCGCTTCCTCGATATTGAGTTTTTTCACCACGCCATCCTCGACCAGCATGGCATAGCGCTTCGAACGCGTGCCCAGGCCGTTGCCCGAACCATCGAAGGTGAGGTCGATGGCCTTGGCGAATTCACCGTTGCCGTCGGCCAGGAACTCCACCTTCTCGGCGGCGGTCGCCTTCTTCCAGGCGTCCATGACGAAGATGTCGTTGACGGATGTGACCGCAATGGTGTCGACGCCCTTGGCCTTGATCGCATCGGCGTTCTGCGTGATCGACGGAACGTGCATCTTGTGGCAGGTGCCGGTGAAGGCGCCGGGCACTGCGAACAGCGCGACCTTCTTGCCCTTGAAGATGTCGGCGGTGGTCTTCCAGCCCGGCCCCTCCGCCGTCATCACGCGAAACTTCGCCTCGGGCAATTGATCGCCAACTTTGATGGGCATGATTTCATCCTCTCTTTTACAGTTGAACGCTTGTTCTAAGCCTGTCCGACCAGTGCGGCACTAGCTGGCGGCCCGGGCGCACGGCACACCGAAGCAAATTACCGCGCCCGGCGAATTAGTCGAGATGGGTCGCGACCTCGATCGCGGCATCGCCCGCGACCGCGGTGAGGGTGATGGCGGCACCCTCGTATTTGACTCCGGGCGGCGCACCGTCGAGTTCGAACGCGAAGCGTTGCAAGCCGGCCGGCGCGCCTTCGATCCGCGCAGGCACCGGCAGCGCCCATTCCGGCGTCGGCCCCTCGGCAAACAGGACCGCGTCCGTGCCGGGCGGCGCGGCGACGTCGACGATGATGCGCGGCTTGGCCGCGCCATCCTCGCGCCGCACCGATTTGACGGCGAGCGCCGGACCTTGGCCGAGGGCGACCTTGTGCGGCACCCGCGCCGTAGCTGCGGCGAGCGCAGCATCCAGGGATGAGGGGCCGCCGGCGAGCACCAATTCGCTCCTGCCTTCGGCGGGCACGCACAGCTTCTCGCACACCGCATAATCGAGCTTGAGACGCAGCACCACCGGCTTCGCGGCGTTCTGCGGCACGATCACAAGCGGCAGGGTGACGTCGCCGGTATATCCGATCGCCACCAGGCTCTCCTCCGGGATGCGCTGCGGCGCGGGCCACACGACCTCGACCGCCTTGACGTTCTGCGATCCCGCAAAGTCGAAGCGCGGCGGCACGCCGGCGTCCCCCGGGTACCTCCAATAGGTGTGCCAGCCCGGCTTGAGCCTGATTTGGATGCCGGCCCGCGGGGGCGCGGTCTTGCCGGCCGCTGGCGACCCCGCGATCAGGCGGATGGCGCTGCGCGCGTCGCCATCCCAGCGCGAAGCCTCGTCGGCTGCGGTCGCAGGGCCGGCGGCGGTCAGCAGCGTGGCGCAAAACGCGATCGCCCAAGGCGCGGCCGTCCGTCGCAGCCGATCAAGTCCGGTGATCATGACAGTCCGATCTAGGAGGGAAACTTTTGGCGTACCACTGAATTCATCGTGAGCAGGCATATGGCGGAACCCGCCCGGCCACTGGACACAGATGTGAACGCTACACATATCGGGTCCGGGTTGCATGGCTGATTGTGGCACGAACGATGCATACCCGGTCGACCACGCGTTGTTGCAATCGGTATCCAATCAGGTAGCATTTCGGCATGAAGTTTAGTCGCAAGACCGGCACGCGAGATGACAGCGGGACGCCGGCGCCCGGCGCGGATGCTGGCGTGCCTGAGGGGCAGTCTGTCGCCATTGGCGGCAAGTCGACCAAATCCAAGCAGCGCAAGACCGCGAAGCGCGGATATCTGGACGGGCAGATGCTGATCGCGATGCCGTCCATGGGAGACGATCGCTTCGCGCGGAGCGTGATTTATGTCTGCGCCCATTCGACTGAAGGCGCGATGGGAATCATCGTCAACCAGCCGGCGGCCCATATCAGCTTTTCCGATCTCCTGGTGCAGCTCGACGTCATCCCGGCCGCGGATCTGATCCAGCTTCCGGGCGCTGTGGAAGGGGTGAAGGTTCTCAAGGGCGGTCCGGTCGATACCCAACGCGGTTTTGTGCTGCACTCGAGCGATTTCTTCATCGAGAACTCTACCCTGCCGATCGACGAAGGCGTCTGTCTCACCGCGACCCTCGACATTCTCAAGGCGATTGCGCGCGGCGACGGCCCGCAGAGTGCGATCTTGGCGCTCGGTTATGCCGGCTGGGCGCCGGGTCAGCTCGAGAACGAGATCCAGCATAACGGCTGGCTGCATTGCTCTGCCGACGCCGAGCTGATCTTCGGGCAGGACACCGGCGGCAAATACGACAAGGCGCTGAAGAAGATCGGCATCGATCTCGGCATGCTCTCGAGCGAGGCCGGGCACGCCTGAGCTTGCGACGCGCGCTACTGGACGACGCGTTTGCGCGGGGCAGGTTCGCTTTGCTCGATCGGAGCCTCCGCCTGCAACAATGCCTTGGCGTCCTCCGCGCTCAACGGTTCGCCGAAGTGGAACCCCTGCGCATACTCGCAGCCGAGCTGATAGAGCTCGACGGCATCCGAGTCGGTTTCAGCGCCCTCGGCCACCACTTCCATCCCGAGATCGTGCGCGAGCGAGACGATCGAGCGCAGGATCACCGGCCGCGTGCCCTTGCCGTTTGCGCGCACGAACGACTGATCGATCTTGAGGGTGTCGAACGGGAACCGCTGCAGATAGGCGAGCGAGGAATGACCGGTGCCGAAATCGTCGAGGGCCAGGCCGGCGCCGAGGTCGCGGATCCGCTGCAGCATCTGCGCGGCATGCTCGGGATTTTCCATGATGAGCGATTCCGTGAGCTCCAGCTTCAGCGTGCCGCGGGCGAGACCCGCGCGCGTGATCACGGTGCGCAGGTCATGGATGAGGTCCTGGCGGAGTAGTTGCCGCGACGACACGTTAACGCTGGCGAACACCGGATCGCGCTGGCGCGGGCCCCGTTGCCAGCTGCTCAACTGGTGCGCGGTGTGCTCCAGCATAAACATGCCGAGATCGACGACGAGGCCGACTTCTTCGGCCGCCGCGATGAACTCGGACGGCGAACAGCGCCTCATCTTGGGATGATCCCAGCGCGGCATGGCCTCGAAGCCGGCGACCGAGCGGTCTTCGAGCCGCACGATCGGTTGATAGACCATCGTGATCTCGTCGCGCTCGATCGCCTGCCGCAGTTCGGTTTCGAGTGACACGCGATCGTTTTTGCGTGCCCGCATCGACGGCTTGAAAATCTCGATGCGATCACCGCCGATGCGCTTGGCGTGATACATCGCAAGCTCGGCGTCCTTGAGCACCTCGTCGGCGCGGTGCGGCTGGCCATCGCTGAGTGCGATGCCCATCGAAGCCGCCAGCGCGAGCTCGCGATCATTGAAGGTGATGGGCGCGCGCAGTCCCTTGCGGAGCGTCTCGGCGAAGGCAATGATGCGCTCGGATTCCTGTTCCGACAGCAGGATGAGCGCGAACTGGTCGCCCGAGAGCCGCGCCAGCGTATCCTGCGGCTTCAAGAGCCGTCCCAGCCGGCGCGCCAAGGTCAGCAGGATCGAGTTGCCGACCGCGATGCCGACGGAATCGTTGACCTGCTTGAAGCGATCGAGGTCGATCACGATCACCGTGGGCTTGATCGCCGGATCGGCCTTGGCGAACGCGAGCACGCTCTCCAGGCGGTCGAGGAAGAGTTCGCGGTTGGGAAGCCCGGTCAGATTGTCGTGGACCGCGTCGTGCAGAAGCCGCTCCTCGGCGTTCTTGAACTCGGTGACGTCGGTGAGCGTGCCCACCAGCCTGACCACCTCGCCGTCCGACCCGACCACTGGTCGTGCCTTGAGCGCGAACCAGAGATAATGGCCGTCGGGCGTGCGCAGCCGGAAGTCCTGGCTCAGCCGGCCGCGCCGCTGCTCCAGCACGCTGTCGAGCACGGCGCGGAAGCGGTCGCGATCCAGCGGGTGCAACACCTCCAGCCAGCCGGCCGCAGGGCCTTCGAGCGAGCCGCGCTTGAGCCCGAGCAGCGCCTCGGTCTCCGGGCTGGTGAAGACCTTGTCGGCGGACACATCCCAGTCCCAGATCATGTCGCCGGCGCCGGTCAGCGCCAGCGCCCGGCGCTCCATGTCCGACACGATGCCGGTGGTCACGCCGCCGGCAAAGGCATGCTGCATGACCGTAAAGCCGATCAGCATCACGATCAGGACCAGGCCGCCGAGCAGCGCGGGACCGACGATGTCGTTGGTGATGACCGCCATCACCGCCAGCGCCGCCGCAAAGACCCATACCACCAGCAGGAACCAGGTCGGAATCAGCAGCACGGCGCGATCGAAGCCGTGGAACGAAAGGTAGACCACTAGGCCGAAGCCGAGCACCGCGACCGCGACGAGCGAGACCCGTGCGATCCCCGAGGCGACCGGCGGCTCGTACAGCGCCAGCGCAACCAGCGCCGCCAGGAAGGCAAGCCAGGCCAGCGTGATATGGGCGTAGCGCACGTGCCAGCGATTGAGGTTGAGATAGGCGAACAGGAACACGACCAGCGTGGCCGCGAGTATCGCCTCGCCCGATGCACGCCAGATTTGCTCGGAGTCCGGTGACAGCGCGAACACCTTGCCCCAGAAGCCGAAGTCGATGCCGATATAGACGAGCACCGCCCAGCCGAGCGCGGCGGCCGCCGGGAACATGATGCTGCCCTTTACAACGAACAGGATGGTCAGGAACAGCGCCAGCAGCCCGGCAATCCCGATCACGATGCCGTGGTAGAGCGTGATGCTGTTGACCTTGTCCTTGTAGGCTTCGGGCTCCCACAAATAGAGCTGGTTGAGCTTGTCCCCGCGCATCTCCAGCACGTAGGTCATGACGCTGCCGGGATCGAGGGTGATGCGGAAGATATCGGCGGTGGCGCTGTCCTGACGGTCGGGGCGTTCGCCGCTCGAGGTGATGCTGGCAACGCGCGAGCGTCCGAGGTCGGGCCAAAACACGCCCGATCCCACCATGCGGTAATGCGGCACGACGATCAGGCGCTCGATCTGTTCGTCGCCGGGATTGGCGAGTGCGAACACCGCCCAATTGGTGTTGCCCTCGCGGGCGCGCACGTCCATGCGCCGGATGATCCCATCGGGCCCGGGCGCGGCCGAAACGAGCAGACGATCGGCCTCGGTGCGATGGCGTTCGGCGGCGTCGGTGAGATCAATGGCGCGCGCGTCGGTGCGCACATTGACCGCCTCGACCGCGTGTACGGGAGAGAGGCCGACCACAATCATGGCCAGCATGGCCGCTAGGCAGGCGCGGACCAAATGCAACCGACGTCCTCCCAGCTTTACCCCTGTCGACCCCAGCTTCGCCGGACTGACGCAGTTCCCGCGCCGGCTGACGCTAGCCAACTTTACGTCGATTTCGCGACCCGCGCGACCGGAAAGGGGCGCCAAAGCCCCCCGCTTTGAGTAGCGGGCTGGCGGCATAAGTGCAAGAATTTCAATCAATTATCGTGCCGTACCAGCCAGCCGCCGGGCGCTGCGGGCAAGGGTGGCGGGCGTCAGCCCACCGGCGCGGTTGGCCGTGATGAGCGCGTTCATCATGGTGAAATACTGGGTGGGATCATAGGAGACCAGGATCAGGTCGACCCCGGCATTGAGCGCCGCGACGCCGGCTGCGGCGATGCCGGCCTGCTGCCGTAGACCGCACCCATGCTGAAGTCGTCGGTGACGAGCACGCCTTCCTGACCCCAGCGGCTCGATCGCGTTCTGTCCAGTCGGGCGCTCGGCGTGTGACAACTGGCCTGTCCGCCGCTATTTTCGGACATTCCATCCGGAGACGAGCGATGCCGGCCAGCGAGGATGACGACCGCCCGAAGAAGAAGATCGTCCACGAGATCGGTCAGGATCTGGCGCTGCTTTCAATCCGCGAACTCGAGGAGCGCATCGCGCTCTTGAACGCGGAAATCAGCCGACTTGCGGCCGCGATCGCAAGCAAGCAAGGCTCGCGCAGCGTGGCGGATCAGTTCTTCAAGAAGTAGGGAAGGCGGGTCGAAGCGGTCGCGGTTCGCGCGCGTCGTCGGCGGGCCGGGACAGCGCTAACCGTCGCGCGCGGCTGCCATCGGAATGGAGCGGTTGAATTGTTGCACCGCTTAAGGCCCTGTTAAGCTTTCGCGACCATTACTAATACGTCCATCTTCTGGACATCGAGTGGCTCCTGTCCACTCTGTTTGACGCCTCCCTGTTTAGACTTTGAGCCGCCGGCAATGGCGGCTCCTTTTTTTGACCACGCGCGCTCTGCTGCCGCCTGTTCACCTTCTGCCCTCGCCAGACGCGAACTTCGGCCGCTTAGCGCTCCAAGTTTGCCATATTATAATACCTCGGCAACTATATCTGAACCTTTGTTTTGCGCGTGCTGGACAGCGGGTCCTCGCCTGCGTCATGCTTCCGGTCTCGCCAGGGGCTGGCGCAAAAGTAAAAAAATCCGTGCGTAGTGTGAGGCGTAAACGATGTCCGAAAAATCGGTCAACGGGGCCGTGTGGTTCGGCGCGAGATTGGCGGGGTCACAAGCCTTTGCCGACTTGTTCCGCGACGGCATGGCACTGGTGGAGGAGACTGCGGCCTATCTCGACGGGCCGGGACGTCAGGAGTCCAAAAAGCTCTCGCGCAATGGCGCGCTCGCGTATGCCACCGAAAGCATGCGGCTCACCACGCGGCTGATGCAACTGGCGTCCTGGCTTCTGCTCCATCGCGCGGTCAAGGAGGGCGAGGTGTCGCTGGCCCAGGCCAATAAGGAGAAGGCCAAGGTCAAGCTCTCGGGTGTGGAGCACGCCGATGAGCAAAACATAACGCTTCTGCCGGAGCGCCTGCGGGCGTTGATCCAGCGCTCCAAGGCGCTGCAAAGCGCGGTTCGCCGCCTCGATACCACGATCCACTCGTCCCCGGCCCGGGCCGACCGCGGCAACCCGGTGGAGCGGCAGCTCGGACTGCTGAGGGCCGCCTTCGAACACGAATGAAGTCGGCGCGGTGGCTGTGCGCTCGCGCCTGCTCGAATAAGCCGAAAGTGCTATTTCTTGGCGCCGATGCCCGCGAACTTCTTCTGGAAGCGCGAAAGCCGGCCGCCGCGATCGAGCAGCTGCTGTTGGCCGCCGGTCCAGGCCGGATGCGACTTGGGATCAATGTCGAGGCGCAGCGTGTCGCCTTCCTTGCCCCAGGTCGTGCGGGTGGTGAATTCGGTGCCGTCGGTCATCACCACTTTGATGGTGTGATAGTCCGGATGCAGGTCAGGTTTCATGGCACTCGTCCTGCGCGTCTCGCACGCGCGTGCTCCAGGTCGATCAAAAGTCGCGGCTCTATAACGCGGGCCGCCCGGCGAAACAAGGCATAAGCCCGGCGTTGCCCTGGCCCACGTCGCGCCCCGGGGGGAACCCGGCAAGGCCCGCGCGCGACGGGCAACAGTCATCTGGCCGTGTTGCGTCATGCGATGGCCGTAGAAACAGTTTGGTCCGGATTGCTGGGCGCCCCGCAACGCATACCGATATGGCGAGGACGACGTCGCGCCGGCTCGCAGCGAACGGCGGACACGTTGTCACATCAGTGCCTGCTGCTCGATCCTCTCCCGACGGAACCGGGCTCCGGTTGTCCCAGCGGATCCGTGCGGAAAATCTCTGTCGGCCTGGGCGCGCTGAGGAACGCAGATTTGCCCCGCAGCCGATTGCCACCTGCGGCCCGGCGGGGCAATGTCGCGCCGCTTTGGTCCGGTTGCGACCGAAGTGGTAGAGGCCGGGTGAGATGAACGTCATCGAGCGAGACGCCGCGCGGGCGGCCGGCACTCCGATCGAGCCGCCGGACAAGCCCGCCGCGCCCGAACCGGCGCCGCGCCGCAAGCTGCGGCCGCTGCTGTCGCTCATGCCCTACCTCGCGCGCTATCGCTGGCGAGCGATAGCGGCATTGGTGGTCCTCGTCATCGCGGCGATCACCACCTTGGTGGTGCCGATCGCGGTCCGGCGCATGATCGATTTCGGGTTCGCGCATGAGGGTGCGAGCCTGATCGACAGCTATTTCGCCGTTCTGATCGGGATCGTGGCCGTGCTCGCCCTTTCGAGCGCGGCGCGTTTTTATCTCGTCACCACGCTGGGCGAACGGATCGTGGCCGACCTGCGCGAAGGCGTGTTCGGTCATCTGATCTCGCTCTCGCCCGCCTACTTCGACGCGGCCAAGACCGGTGAACTGATCTCGCGGCTCACTGCCGACACCACGCAGATCAAGGCCGCGGTGGGCGCCTCGATTTCCGTTGCTCTGCGCAACGTCGTTCTCTTCGTGGGCGCGACCGCCATGATGGTGGTGACGAGCCCCAGGCTTTCCGCCTTTGTACTTGCGGCGATCCCGGTGATCGTCCTGCCGCTCTACGGCTTCGGCCGTGCGGTGCGCCGGCGCTCGCGCGCGGCACAGGACACGCTGGCCGACGCCACCGCCTACGCATCCGAGTTGCTCGGCGCAGTGCGCGTACTGCAAGCCTTCACCAATGAAGCGCTGGCGAAGAGCCGCTTCGGGGCCGCCGTCGAGCGCGCCTTCGTCGCCGCGCGGGACTCGATCCGAGCCCGGGCAATCCTCACCGCGTTTGCCATCTTTCTCGTGTTCGCCAGCGTGGTCGTTGTGCTCTGGGTCGGTGCGCAGGACGTGCTCGCCGCCCGCATGAGCGCGGGACGCCTATCCCAATTCGTGCTCTACGCCGTGTTCGCCGCCGCCGGACTGGGTCAGCTTGCGGAGGTGTGGGGCGAGATCTCGCAGGCGTCCGGCGCGGCCGAACGGCTGTTCGAGATCTTGCGCGTGCGGCCGGTGATTGTGGCGCCGGCGCGGCCCATCGCCCTGCCGGAACCGCCGCGAGGGGAGATCGCCTTCGCGGATGTCCGCTTTTCCTATCCGACCCAACCGGAAAGCCTCGTGCTCGACGGCGTATCGTTTCGGGTCCGGCCGGGTGAAAAGGTCGCGATTGTTGGTCCGTCGGGTGCCGGAAAAAGTACGATCTTTCACCTCATGCTGCGGTTCTACGATCCCGCGTCGGGCGTGATTGCGTTCGACGGGATGCCGCTCGTCGATGTCGATCCGTTTGCATTGCGCCGGCGCATCGCGCTGGTGCCGCAGGACACCGCGATCTTTGCCGCCTCGATCGGCGAAAACATCCGCTTCGGTCGCCCGGGTGCAAGCGATGCCGACGTGCAGCGTGCGGCCGAGCTTGCGCACGCCGTTGAATTCATCGCGCGGCTACCGCAAAAATTTGACACCCCGGTGGGCGAGCACGGGGTGACGCTTTCGGGCGGCCAGCGTCAGCGCATCGCCATCGCCCGCGCCATCCTGCGCGAGGCGCCGCTTCTGCTGCTCGACGAGGCTACGTCCTCGCTCGATGCCGAGAGCGAAACGTTGGTGAAGGCCGCGCTCGAGCGCCTGATGCAGGATCGGACCACGCTGGTCATCGCGCACCGGCTTGCGACCGTTCTCTCCTGCGACCGTATTCTGGTGATGGAGGCGGGACGTATCGTCGAGCAGGGCACGCACGAGACGCTCGCCGCCGCCGGAGGCCTGTATGCGCGCCTGGCGCGGTTGCAGTTCCAGACCTGACGTCATTTGCCGCTAGTGCGGTGGATTTGAAGTTCCTATCATTATAGCCGCGCGTTTGTGTAGGAACTTCAAATCCAAAACCCGCACTAGAATCATAGATTGCTAGTGTCCCTTTGATTCCGAAGTTCGCAAACGAGCGCGCCGCATAATGATGCGAACTTCGGAATCGGGACACTAGCCACCGGCGCGCTGGTCGCGGCGACACCGGCCTGATCAGGACGACGGCGGTCGCCAGCTCATCTTGTGTACCGGTGCGCCCGAGCGCCAATTGATCGCCTCCCCGGAGATGCCGAAGCCCTGCTTCTCATAGAATTGGATAGCGCGGGTATTGTCGATGTTGACGTAGAGATCGAGGCCGTCGGGAGAGATGCGCTTGGCCTCCGCCATCAGCGCTGCCGCCACGCCTCCCCCCCAGGCTTCGGGGGCCACGACGATCTGATCGAGGTCGAAGGTGCTTGGATCCACGGTGACGAAGCCGACCATTTTTCCCTCGGCTTCGGCCACCGTGATGGTCGCGACCGGTACGAGCTCGAGCCGCCACCGCTCGCGCCACCAGTCTACCCGCGTGGCAAAATTGATCCGCGGATAGGCGAGCTGCCAGGTGCGCAGCCACAGCGCGATTGCCGCGTCCTCATCGGCGGACGTATAGGGCCGCAACGTGAAGGCGGGACCGCTCACCGCTCCGTCAGCTTCAGCTCGATGCGGCGATTGCGGTTGAAGGCTTCGTCGGTCTTATCGGGATCGATCGGCTGAAATTCACCAAAGCCCGCGGCGACCAGCCGCTGCGGAGACACGCCCTTGGCGACGAGATATTGCACGACCGAGATCGCGCGCGCGGCCGATAGCTCCCAGTTGTTCTTGAACTGTGGGCTGTTGATCGGCCGGACGTCGGTATGGCCGTCGACACGCAGCACCCAGGCGATCTCGCCCGGTATCTTCTTTTCCAGTTCAAGCAGCGCGCTGGCGAGCGCGTCGAGCTCGGCGCGACCCTCGGGCTTGTCGAGGGTGGACTTGCCGGTATCGAAAAATACTTCCGACTGGAATACGAAGCGGTCCCCGACGATGCGGATATCGGGCCGGTTGCCGAGGATCGCGCGCAGCCGTCCGAAGAAGTCGGACCGGTATCGCGACAGCTCCTGCACCCGCTGGGCGAGCGCCACGTTGAGGCGTTGGCCGAGGTCAGCGATGCGCGCTTGCGAGTCCTTGTCCTTCTTCTCGGTCGCGTCGAGCGCCTCCTCGAGCGCCGAGAGCTGGCGCCGCAAGGCGGCGATCTGCTGGTTGAGCACCTCGACCTGCGCCAGCGCGCGCGCGGTGAGCCGTTTCTCCGAATCGAGTTGACCGCTGAGCTCGTTGGCCTTGCTCTGCGCGTCGGCGGCGCCGCTGCCGACGCCTTCATAGAGACCTTTGTAACGGTCGCGCTCGCCTTCGGCGCCGGACAGGCTCGATCGCAGCGAGGCCAGTTGTTCCTCGAGGCTCATCTTGCCGGTCTTCTCCAGCGAAAGCAGCTCCGTGAGCTGCGCGATCTGGGCCGTGAGGCGGCTGAGCGCGGTGTCTTTGCCCGTCACTTCCTGGGTCAGGTAGAACTGCACGACCACGAATATCGTCAGCAGAAAGATGATGCCGAGCACCAGCGTCGACAGCGCGTCGACGAAACCCGGCCAATAATTCATGCCGCTGTCGCGGCGCGCGCGTGCGAGAGCCATTGGGTCCTACTGCAGGCTTGGCGTGCCTTACTTGTTCACGTCTTCGCGCACCAGAATTTCGAGCAGACGGCGAACGTCCCGATGCTGCTGGGCTTGGGAATCGACCCAGTCGCGGATCATCTGCTGCTCGGTGCGCATGTGGTGGACCAGCCCCTGTATCGCTTCGGCGAGATTGGCCATGGCGGTGGTGGTCGCCCGGTTCGACCCGCTGTCGGTGATCGCCTCCCGCAGACGCTCGATCGCCACTCTCAAGTCGCCCGGGAACGCGGCTGGCAGCGCGCCCGACGCCGGCTCGCCGCCGACGCCGAGATCGCGCACGGTGGTGGAGAGCCAGTCCTCCAGCTCGGTATAGAAGCGGTTCTGCGCCTGGCTGGTCTGCAGGTCGAGGAATCCCAGCACGAGCGAGCCGGCCAGTCCGAACAGCGACGACGAAAACGATATGCCCATACCGCTGAGCGGCGCGGCGAGGCCCTCTTTGAGCGACTCGAAGATCGCGCCCGCGTCGCCGCCAGGCTTGAGGGTGTTGATGACATTGCCGACCGAGCCGACGGTCTCGATCAGGCCCCAGAACGTGCCCAGCAGTCCGAGAAACACGAGCAGGCCGGTCATGTAGCGCGACATGTCGCGCGCCTCGTCCAGCCGGGCCGCGATCGAATTGAGGATGCCCCGCATCATCTGCGAGGAAATCGCCATGCGGCCGATGCGATCCCGCAGCAGCACGGCCATGGGCGCGAGCAATACCGGCGGACGTTCGACCGCGAGTCCGGGGTCGGCCAACCGGAAGCCGTTGACCCAATCGATCTCGGGGAACAGACGAATGACCTGCCGGAAGGCGAGCGCGATGCCGATGGCGAGCACCGCGATGATCAACGCATTGAGCCCGGGATTGGCGAGAAAAGCAGCCCAGATCTGCCGGTACAGCACGATCACGACGAGCGCGCACAGTGTCAGAAACACCACCATCCGGACGAGAAAGATCCGGGGCGACGAAAGCTTAAATGGGTCGATGTCTTGCGCCATGGTGATGGGATCAGCGCCCCCTAGTTCGCCTGACAATAAGGCACGGACGCGGCGGAAGGAAGAACCACGGCCGCCGCCGGGTGCGGAACCCCGCCGCCAGCCCACGTTCAGGCCGGCGCTCGTCCCCGTACGGGCACCGCCGCGCCAGCCCGACCAGGCGCCGCGCATCCGTCAGTCCGAACATTATGGTGTGCCGGCTTGCCGCATCGCTCATGGGTCTTGCATGGTTGGGTCTTGCACGATCTCGTGGCGCGAGCGGCACCCGGGTATGGACGCAAGCGTGCCGCTAACCTCTCGGCCTCACGCCGGAGTGGGCGAAGCCGTCGACGTCGTCTTGTGGGCGTCCTTCAGCGTGCGCAGCAGCTCGCGGTGGATGTCCTCGTTGGCCGCGAGGATGCCGCCGGTCTTGATCATGTCTTCGCGCCCGTCGAGATCGGTGACGAAGCCGCCGGCTTCCCGCACCAACGCAATCCCGCCGGCCATATCCCACGGGGAGAGGCCGCGCTCCCAATAGGCGTCCACGCGCCCCGCCGCGACCCAGGCGAGGTCGAGCGCGGCGGCTCCGAAGCGACGCAGTCCGGCGACCTTGTTCTGCACCGCGATGTGCTCGTTGCGTGCGAGCTCCACGTCACCACGGCTGGGGTGAGGGAGGGCGCAGGCGACCACCGCGTCCCCGATCCGTCTGCGCCCCGCCACCCGTAGCCGTTGATCGTTCAGGAAGGCGCCCTTGCCGCGTTCGGCGGTGAACATCTCATCGGTCGCGGGATTATAGACAAGTCCGGCAACGATCGTGCCGTCGCGCTCGAGTGCGATCGAAATTGCAAAGTGCGGGATGCCGTGTAGAAAGTTCATCGTGCCGTCGATCGGATCGACGATCCAGCGGTGGGTCTTGTCGCTGCCCTCCCGCACGCCGCCTTCCTCGCCGACGAAGGTGTAGCCTGGGCGCGCCTGTTCAAGCTCCTCGCGCACGATCTCCTCGGCGCGTCGGTCCGCCGCGGTGACGAAATTGGCCGGCCCCTTGAGCGAGACCTGCAGGTGCTCGAGCTCGCCGAAATCACGCTTGAGCGTGCGGCTCGCCTTGCGCGCGGCCTTGATCATCACGTTGAGGAGGGCGGAGCGGAGCATAGGGGTGCGCGACGGAGGCGCTGGCCTGACAAAGGTTTCCTGGATGCCCGCGCATTGCCGCGGGATGAAGCGAGGGTCTGCCTGCGGAGCGCGGCCACGTCAAGAGCGTGACTCGCGCTGCTCCTTGAGCGCGTCGAGCCAGGGCTTTGCCGCCTTCTCGCCGGCGTCACGGGTCTCCGGCGTCTGCTTCTGCATGAAAGTGTCAAGCGGAATGTCGCTGACGCCGCCGGCTTTGGCGATGATGTGCCACTTGACCGCCTCCACCGCATTGGCCTGCACACCGCGGCCGACCGCAAGAATATTGGCGAGACGGTTTTGCGCGATGGGGTTGCCCTTGCGTGCCGCTTTCGCCAGCAGCGTCGCCGCCAGCCGCTCATTTCGTTCCGCGCCTCCCGTTCCGTTGAACAGCGCGATGGCATATTCGACTTGCGCATCGGTGTTGTCGGCACGGGACGACGCGGCGAGAAGGCGGACGGCCTCGGTCAAATCCTTGTTTACGCCGCGCCCTTCTTTGTACAGGGTCGCGAGCGCGTATTGGGCTTCGGGGAGGCCGGCCTGCGCCGCGCCGCGGAACAGTTCGGCCGCGCGGCCAAAATCTTGCGGAAACATTCGGCCCTCGAGGTACAGCAGGCCGAGATTGTAGGCGGCGGTGGCGTGACCGAGTTTCGCCGCGGTGGCGAGCAACTTTGCCCCTTGTTCGCTATTGCTGCCGCCGTCGCGGCCCGCCAACTGCAACATGGCGAGGGCGAACATCGCCTCGCGGTCGCCCCGCTCGACCGCCTGCCCGTACCATTCCGCGGCCTTCTTGTCGTCGCGCTCGACTCCCAGCCCGTTGGCATAGAGCTCGCCGAGCAGCGCCATGGCTTTGACGTCCTTCTGCTCGCTTACCCGCTGGGTCGCGATCGAAAACGCCGTGACATAGTGGCCGCGCTGGAACGCGCCATAAGCCATGTCGAGCCCGGGGCCCGGATTGGCCGGTGCCGGCGTCGCCTGGGTCGGCGCGGGCTTGCTCGACGGCGTCGCGGCCGGTTTGCTGGGGGCAGGCTTGGCTGCCGGTTTGCTCGCGGGCGGTGTCGGTGTCGATGCCGGCGGGCTGAGTTGGGTCGGCGTCTGCGCGGGGGCGGACGACGTCAATCCTGCCCACAGAACCAAGCCCGCAAAGCCAACCGCAGCGCGCCCCACAGTATTCATGCCACCGTCTCAGCAATCGCCAGCCGTCGTGCCGCGTCCGCGACCGCCGCAGCGGCGCCGTGCCCGGCACCGAATACACAGTCGCCCATCGCAATGAAATCGGCGCCGGCAGCGGCGAGCGGCTCGACCTCGTCAAGCGTGGCGGCAAATCCGACGCAGGGAATTTCGAATACTTCCGCCCACCACGCCACGCGTTGCGCGATCGCCTCGAAGGCGGGACGGCCGCCGCTCGTGTCCGGCTCGCCGAACATGACGTAGTCGGCGCCGGCTTCGGCGGCGACCATGGCCTCGTGCCGGGTCTCAAGCCCGCCGCAGCCGGCGATGCGAGCCGGCTTGAGCGTCGAGATGGCGCTCCCGAGCGCTTCGATTCCGCTCAGATGCGACCCGTCGGCTCCCGCGCGGGCGGCGAGATCGGGATGCCCGTCGAGCAGCAGCGCTGCGCCCCTGTTCTGCACCGTCGGCGCAAGCGCCTTGACGTGATTGACCTGCCCGCGCTCGTCGGTTGCGGGGAGGCGCAGCAGGACAGCGGCGATGTCGGCCGCGCCGAGCGCGTCCGCAAGCTGATTCGCGAGCCCCGCCGCATCCTGCGGGACCACGAGATAAAGGCGCGGGGCGGGGCGCCTCGTTTCGGCCGGTCTCTGTGAAGCCATGGAAGTCGATTGCCTCTGCAATCGGGCGGTTTGGGGGCGTTTATACACCGTCAACCCTACGAGAGGGTAAAGGCTCCCCGCGCGGTGCAGCCGCCCGGCGGCGGGCATGGCCGGCCGATTTGTGCTGGCCACTTGCCGTTCTTACTGCGAGCCCTCCAGCCCCAATTGCCGCACCAACGTGCCCCACTTCTCCGTCTCTGCCTTGATGTAGCGCTGGACCCCTTCGACCGACGGGGTGTCGTGCGGGATGAGGCCGATCCGCATGATCTTCTCCTGCATGTCGGGGGCGGCCATGATGCTCTTCATCTCGTCGTGCAGCCTGTTGACGATGTCCCGCGGGGTGTCATGGCGAGCAAAGATCACGTGCCAGGACACCGCCTCCAGCTCCGGCATGCCGACCGCTTCCCCGATCGGCGGGACCTCCGGCAGCGTGGGGAAGCGCGTGGCGGAGGTGACGGCAAGCGCGCGCAACTTTCCGTCCCTGATCAGCGGCAACGACGCTCCTGCCTCCGCGACCGATGCGACCACGTGACCGGCGGCGACGTCTGCGATCGACTGCGGACTGTTTCGATAGGGCACGTGGGCCATGTCGAACCCGAACTTCTGTTTCAGTAGCTCCGCGGTCAAATGGGGCGCCCCTCCGATGCCGGAGGAACTGTAGCTGAGCTGGCCCGGGCGCTCCTTGGCGTAGGCGATGAACTCGGGGACGGAGCGGACCGGTAGCGACGGGTTGACGATGAAAACGAACGGCGATTTTACGTAGTGCGAGATCGGCACGAAGTCGGTGAGCGGGTCGAACGGCCGCTGCTTGAACAGGGTCGGCCGGATCGCCATGACGGCGCTGGTCGCGACTGCGAGCGTATAGCCGTCGGGGGTGCCCTTCGCGATGGTCTCACCGGCGACGACGCCCGCGCCGCCGGGCCGATTTTCGATGACGACGGGCTGCCCGAGGCGCTGTGCGAGCTTCTCGCCATAAAGGCGCACCGCGGTATCCATTCCGGTGCCGGGCGCCAGCGACACGATGATGGTGACGGGCCGGGTCGGGTACTCGTCGGCTTGCGCGCGCCCGCAAAGCTGGAGCGCGGCCAGCGCCAGCGCGCAGGCAACGGCGGGGCCGCGTGCGAACGACCGTGACATGGCGTTTCTCCCGGGTTCTTTTTTCGCGCCGAGGCGGCGTTGTTGTCGTGCGCGCGCAGCCGACCGGTAAACCGGGATGCGCGCCGGCCATCTTGCCTCTATCCGCTCCGATCAATCAACGCGGTGCGCGCGCGATGTCTCGTTGCCGGCGGGCGACCGTCTCGGTAGCCGGCGTGCTCGCGCATGGCGCCGCCGTTGGTCGATGATTTCAAGGCTGCCGCGCACCGCCGCCGCTTGCGGACTCATCTCCCGCTGCGACGGCGGCATCCTCGCGCTGGAACTCGCGAGCGTCCGGATGCCGATCGGGGCGCGCGTGCCCGTTACGCCGCCTTCTTCTCCATATCCTGCTTCCACTGGCCGCGCGCGGCGAGGCTGTTCATCATGGCGCGGTGGATGAAGGCGCGCTGCGCGGCGGCGACATTCTCGCTCTTGCCGGACCACGCCTGCTGCGGCGCGTGCTGCAGCGCGCGGCCATAGCTGAAGGTGAGCGGCCAGGGCAGGTCACCGATCCGGTTCATGGCGTCGAGATGGGCGGTCGCCTCTTCGTCCGACTGGCCGCCGGAGAGGAAGGCGATGCCGGGGACGGCGGCGGGCACGCACGCCTTGAGCACCTTAACGGTCTTCTCCGCCACCTCCTCCACGCCGGCGCGGTTCTTCGCCTTCTTGCCGGAGATCACCATGTTGGGCTTGAGCACCATGCCTTCGAGCGCGACCTTCTGGTAGTAGAGCTGCTCGAACACGGTCTTGAGCACCCACTCGGTGATCATGTAGCAGCGCTCGATGTCGTGATCGCCGTCCATCAGGACCTCGGGCTCGACGATCGGCACGATGTCGCCCTCCTGGCAGAGCGCGGCGTAGCGTGCGAGCGCATTCGCGTTGGTGATGATCGCGGTGTAGCTCGGGATGCCGGCGCCGATGTCGATCACCGCGCGCCATTTGGCGAACCTGGCGCCGAGCCCGCGATACTCCGCGAGGCGCTGCCCCAATCCATCCAGGCCCTCGGTGATCAGCTCGCCGGGACAGAACGGCAGTGGCGTCGTGCCCTTGTCGACCTTGATGCCGGGGATCGCACCCGCTGCCTCGATCACCTTGACCAGCGGAGTACCGTCCTTGGCGTTCTGGCGGATGGTCTCGTCGTAGAGGATGACGCCGGAAATGTATTTCGACATCGCTTCGGACGAGCGAAACAGAAACTCGCGGTAATCGCGGCGGCTGTCCGCCGTCGATTCCGCTCCGATCGCATCGAACCGCTTCTTGATGGTGCCGGACAACTCGTCGGCCGCCAGGATGCCGCGGCCGGGCGCGACCATGGCCTCGGCCACCTTGTTAAGCTCTGCGAGGTTCATCGTCTTCTCCCACGGGTTTGGAATTCTGGCCGATTTTGCCGCCTCTTCGCGACGTTGGCAAAGGGGGATGACGCCCGAAATACCTGCCATCATTTTGCCCGCAGCACCTCGACCCCGGGCAAGGATTTGCCCTCCAGCCATTCGAGGAAGGCGCCGCCGGCGGTCGAGACGTAGGTGAACCGGCCGGTCACACCGGCGCGGTTGAGCGCTGCGACCGTATCCCCGCCACCCGCGACCGTTACCAGCTTCCCGGCGGCGGTGAGTTCCGCGGCGGCTTCGGCCACCTCGACCGTGCCGGTGTCGAACGGCTCGAGCTCGAACGCCCCGAACGGCCCGTTCCAGACCAGCGTCTTCACCCGCGCCAGCACGGAGCAGACATGCTCGATGCTGCGCGGACCGATATCCAGGATCATCTCGTCGGCGGCCACGCTGTCGACCGCGACCACGCGCGAGGGCGCGTTCGCTGCGAACTGCCTTGGCCACCACGGCATCGACCGGCAGCACGATCTCACGGCCATTGGCCTTCGCCTTGGCCATGATCTCGCGCGCGGTCGGCAAGAGATCGTGCTCGCACAAGGACTTGCCGACGGCATGCCCGAGCGCCGCCAGGAAGGTATTGGCCATGGCGCCGCCGATGACGAGGAGATCGACCTTGGCGAGCAGGTTGCCGAGCAGATCGAGCTTGGTCGATATCTTGGCGCCCCCCACAATCGCGGCCACCGGACGGGTCGGCGTCTCCAGCACCTTCGTGAGTGCGTCGAGCTCTTCCTGCATGGTGCGGCCGGCATAGCTCGGCAGCTTGCGGCCGAGGCCCTCGACCGAAGCATGCGCGCGATGCGACACCGAGAACGCGTCGTTCACGAAGATGTCGCCGAGCGCGGCGAGCTGATCGACGAAGGCGGGGTCGTCGCTTTCTTCCCCGGCGTAGAAGCGCGTGTTCTCCAGGCACAGGATATCGCCCGGTTTCATCGCATCGATCGCCGCCATGGCCGTTGCGCCCACGCAATCGTCGGCGAATGCCACCGGCCGTTTGAGCACGTGCGCAATCGCCGGCGCCAACGGCTTCAGCGATTGGGTCGGATCGCGTCCCTTGGGACGTCCGAAATGGGACAGCAGGATCACCTTGCCGCCCTTGTCGGCGATCTCGCCGATGGTCGGAGCGACGCGCTCGATGCGGGTGGCGTCCGCGACCTTGCCGTTCTCGACCGGGACGTTGAGATCGACGCGCACGAGCACGCGTTTGCCCCGGAGGTCGGCCTGATCGAGCGTGCGGAACATGACTATCGGCCTGGATGTGCGGTCAGCACCGACACAATCGCGACGGTAAGATCAGTCATCGCGGGGCTGGCGTCAGATCAGCTTGCCCATCGCAACCGCGGTATCGACCATGCGGTTGGAGAAGCCCCACTCATTGTCGTACCACGACATCACCCGCACCAGCGTGCCGTCCAACACCTTGGTCTGGTCGATGGCGAAGATGGACGAGTGCGGATCGTGGTTGAAATCGCTGGAGACATTGGGTGCCTCGGTGTAGCCGAGGACGCCCTTGAGCTGCTGGTCGGCGGCGCGCTTGACGGCGTTGTTGATCTCGTCCTTCGAGGTCGCGCGCTTGGCGACGAACTTGAAGTCGACGACCGAGACGTTCGGGGTGGGCACGCGGATGGCGACGCCGTCGAGCTTGCCGGCGAGCTCCGGCAGCACCAGGCCGACGGCCTTGGCGGCACCCGTAGATGTCGGGATCATGTTGAGAGCGGCGGCGCGCGCCCGGTAGAGGTCCTTGTGCACCTGGTCGAGCGAAGGCTGGTCGTTGGTGTAGGAATGCACCGTGGTCATGAAGCCCTTGTCGATGCCGACGGCGTCGTTGAGCACCTTGGCGACGGGCGCGAGGCAGTTGGTCGTGCACGAGGCGTTGGAGATGACCTTGTGCTCCTTGGTGAGCTTGTCGTGATTGACGCCGTAGACCACCGTGAGGTCCGCGCCGTCGGCGGGCGCGGAGATGATGACGCGTTTGGCACCGGCCGTGAGGTGCGCGGCGGCCTTTTCCCTCGACGTGAAGATGCCTGTGCATTCGAGCGCGATATCGATGCCGAGTTCCTTCCACGGCAGCGTCGCCGGGTCCTTGATGGCGGTCACCTTGATCATGCCGTTGCCGACGCTGATCGAGTCGCCGACGACCTTGACCTCGCGGGGAAATCGGCCGTGCACGGAATCGAACCGCAACAGATGCGCATTGGTTTCGACCGGCGCGAGATCGTTGATGGCGACGACCTCGATGTCCCCGCGGTCTGCTTCGGCGATGGCGCGGAGCACGTTGCGGCCGATACGCCCGAACCCGTTGATGGCGACACGAACTGACATTCCCGACTCCTTCACTCCCCTTTACCGCCCGCTCTCCCTGGCGGAATGCACCTTAATAGATAGTCGCGCCGGCGGCGGCTTTAAGCCCTCCCCAGCTTGGCGAGCGCGGCCTCGGCGACTTTTTGCGGCGTGATCCCGAAATGCTTGTAGAGGTCCTTGGCCGGCGCGCTGGCGCCGAACGAGGTCATGCCGACAAAGGCGCCATCCGAGCCGATGATCTCGTCCCAGCCCTGCCGCACCGCGGCCTCGACCGCGACCTTGACCTTGGCGGTGCCGACGACTTTCTGCCGCTCGGCTGCAGGCAGGGCGCTGAAGAGCTCGAAGCAGGGCACCGAAACGACGCGCGCGGCCACCCCGCGCTCCTGCAGCAGCTTGCGCGCCTCGACCGCGATTGCGACCTCCGATCCGGTCGCGAACAGCGAGACTTCGGGATCTTTCTTCTCGGCGGGCGCGATCTCATAGGCGCCGGCGGCGCAGCGGTTGGCGTTGTCGAATCCGAGCCGCAACTGCGGCAGGTTCTGGCGGGTCAGGGCGAGCACGCTGGGGGCATGTGCATTCCGCAGCGCGAGCTGCCAGCATTCCACCGTCTCGACCGTGTCGCACGGGCGGAAGACGAACAGGTTCGGGATCGCACGCAACGCAGCGAGGTGCTCGACCGGCTGGTGGGTCGGGCCGTCCTCGCCGAGCCCGATCGAATCATGCGTCATCACGTGAATGACGCGCAGGCCCGCGAGCGCGGCCAGCCGGATGGCCGGCCGGCAGTAGTCGGAGAACACGAGGAACGTCCCGGAATAGGGGATGATTCCCCCGTGCAGCGACATGCCGTTCATGGCCGATGCCATGCCGTGCTCGCGCACGCCGTAATGGATGAACCGGCCGGAATAATCGGCGGCGGAGAGCACCGCCATGCCTTTCGGCCTGGTGTTGTTGGAGCCGGTGAGGTCCGCCGACCCCCCGATCATTTCGGGCACCGCAACGGTCAGGGTTTCAAGCGCGGTTTCCGATGCGGCGCGGGTCGCGGTCTCTTTCGGGGTTGCGGCGAGCTTCTCCTTCGCCGAGCGCACCGCCGCGGCGAGTTGTTCCGTCGGCAGCTCGCCGCGCAGGCGGCGCTCGAATTCGGCGCGGCGGGCAGACGGGATCGCCGCGAAACGATCGTTCCAGCTTTGATGAGCGGCCTTGCCCGCCTTGCCGGCGTTGCGCCACAGCGCAAGGACATCCGCGGGAATGACGAAGGCGGGCTCCGGCCAGCCCAGTCGTTCGCGCGCGCCTTTGATCTCGTCGGCGCCGAGCGGCGAGCCGTGGCTCTTCTCGGTGCCGGCCTTGCTGGGGGCGCCAAAGCCGATGGTGGTGCGGCAGGCGATCAGCGACGGCCGCGCGGAGGCTTGTGCCGCGGCGATGGCCTTGGCGATCGCCTCGGGGTCGTGCCCGTCGACGCGGGTCGCCGCCCAGCCGGCAGCCTCGAAACGCTTCACCTGGTCCACCGAATCGGACAGCGACAGCGGCCCGTCGATGGAGATGCCGTTGTCGTCGAACAGCACCACCAGCTTGTTGAGCTTGAGGTGCCCGGCGAGCGCGATCGCCTCCTGGCTGATGCCCTCCATCAGATCGCCGTCGGAGGCGAGCACATAGGTGTGATGATCGACGACCTCTTGCCCGAAGACGGTGGCCAGGTGCCGCTCGGCGATCGCCATGCCGACGGCATTGCCCAGGCCCTGGCCGAGCGGGCCGGTGGTGGTCTCCACGCCCGCCGTGATGAAGTTCTCGGGATGGCCGGGCGTGAGCGAGCCGAGCTGACGGAAGCGCTTGATCTCCTCGATGGTCATGGCCTCGTAGCCGAGGAGATGGAGCAAGGCATAGACCAGCATCGAGCCGTGGCCGGCCGAAAGCACGAAGCGGTCGCGGTCGGGCCAGGCGGGATCGGCGGGGTCGAACTTCAGGAACCGCGTGAACAGCACCGTTGCAATGTCGGCCGCGCCCATGGGCAGGCCGGGATGGCCGGATTTCGCCTGCTCGACCGCGTCCATCGCCAGCGCGCGGATGGCGTTCGCCATGCGGTCATGCTGGGCGCGCGTGACTGGCGCGGGGCCGTCGCCACGGGCGGCCGTGTCTTGCGTGGACGTCGCGGCGACGGCGAGAGAGGATTTCGGGCTGGTCATGGCGGGGCCAAGCGGTTGTTGTTTCGAGGCTCTAGCACGCGGGCGAGGGGAGTCAAAGAATGCCAGCCGCCGTCGCGCTCGCCATTCACAGGAGGGGGGACAAGTTCCGGTCGCACGTTGACGGCACGCTGTGACGCAACGTAGGGTTCTCACTCTAACCGCTTGCCGAGCCGAAAGATTTTCGCGGCCACAAGGCTGACGAATCCGGGGGGTATTGGCCGATCAGGGGGCGAGAAATGAGCGAGCCCAGCGCGATTGACGCGGCCAGCAGACGTCTTGCGCTTGCGCTCGACGCGCTGGCGGCCGCGGTCGAGCGTCGGCACGACGCAGACCGCGGCGAGCAGACGCTGGACGCCCAGTTGCACGCGCTTGGCACCGACCGTTCGCGCCTCGCCTCGGAGCTTGACGCCGCCGCCGCCCGCGCGCGAACGCTGGAAGCCACCAATCGCGAGGTCGCGCAGCGGCTCGACGCCGCAATCGACACCATCCGCTCCGTGCTCGCAGCGAACGAACGCTGAGAAACGTCAACGTCAGGCGGGGAACGTCAATGTCGCAGGTCAATGTCACCATCAACGGTCGCCAGTTCCGCATGGCCTGCGAGGACGGCGAAGAGGCGCGTCTGTCGCGGCTGGCGGAGGAGCTGGACGCGAGCATCGCCACGCTGCGCACCCGCTTCGGCGAGATCGGCGACACCCGGCTCACGGTCATGGCGGCGCTCACGCTCGCCGACCAGCTCTCGGAGACGAAGGAAAAATTGCAGCGGCTCGAGCCGGAGCTGGCGACGCTGCGGAATGCGAGCGTCGCCTCGGCCGATCATAGCCAGGCGACGCAGACCGCGGTTGTCGCCGCGCTCAATGCGGCGGCCGAGCGCATCGAGAACATCACCAAGCGCCTGAACGAGACGGTTCCCGAGAGCGGCGTCCCGATGGGATGACGATCGCGTATGATGGGTGGCGGTACGGGGGCTTACGCATTACATTGGTCGGGCGGGGCTGCGAGGTGCGTAAGGAGCCATATTCCTGGGGCCTTATCGATCCTCAAGGGAGCTGTCCCTGACCGGGCTCGTGGGCTCGGTCACATGGCGCCCACCTACTTTCGTAGGGAACCCGGGATCGACGCTCTAACGGCCATCGCGGCTCCGCACTTCGATTCTCTCCTTCCGTTCGATGGATCACGACTCCAGCGCCATTGCAGATGCCAAAGCCGCCATCCGCCGGGAAGCGCTCGCCCGCCGCGATGGCCTGCCGGCCGACATGCGTGCCGCCGCCGCCCAGGCGATCGCGGAGCGCCCGTTTCCGATCGCCATGGCGGCGGATGCGATCGTCTCCGGCTTCATGCCGCTGAAGAGCGAGATCAATCCCATCCCGCTGATGCGCAGACTCGCGGATGCCGGCGCGCAACTGGCGCTGCCCGCGATCGCCGGACGCGGGCAGCCGCTCACCATGCGCGCCTATTCCTTCGGGCAGCCGCTGGCGTCCGGAGTCTGGGGCATCCGCGAACCGGGGCCCGATGCGCGCGAGGTCTTCCCCGATATCGTGATCGCGCCGCTGCTGGCCTTCGACCGCAGCGGCCATCGCGTCGGTTACGGCGCCGGCTACTACGACATGACGATCATGGGCCTGCGCGCGCGCAAGCCGGTTGTCGCCGTCGGCATTGCCTTCGCGGCGCAGGAAATCGCCCGCGTGCCGACGACCGCCCGCGACGCTCCCCTCGATCTCGTGCTAACCGAGCACGAGATCATCGACTGCCGGGCGACGTAACGCATGCGCATTCTCTTCATCGGCGACATCGTGGGCCGCAGCGGCCGCGCCGTCCTGCTCGAGCGTCTGCCCCGGCTGGTGCGCGACTGGCGGCTCGATTTCGTCGCGGTGAATGGCGAGAATGCCGCCGGCGGCTTCGGCATCACCGAGGCGATCTACCAGGAGTTCCTCGACGCCGGCGCCGATGCGGTGACCGGCGGCAACCACTCCTGGGACCAGAAGGAGGCGCTGGTCTTCATCGAGCGCGCACCCAAGCTGCTTCGCCCGATCAATTTCCCTCCCGGAACGCCGGGCCGCGGCGTGGCGCTGCTCGAGGCCAAGAACGGCGCCCGCGTGTTGATCGTCAACGCCATGGGCCGCATCTTCATGGACCCGCTCGATGATCCGTTTCCCGCCGTCGAGCGCGAATTGGCGACATGTCCGCTCAAGCAGTCGGCCGATGCGATCATCGTCGACATCCACGCCGAGGCGACCAGCGAGAAGCAGGCGATGGGACATTTCTGCGATGGCCGCGCCAGCCTCGTGATCGGCACCCACACCCACGTGCCGACGGCCGATCACCAGATCCTGCCGCTCGGCACCGCTTTCATGTCCGACGTCGGCATGAGCGGCGACTACAATTCCGTGATCGGGATGGACAAGGAGGAGCCGATGATGCGGTTCCTGCGCAAGATTTCAGGCGCGCGCTTCGAGCCGGCGAGCGGCCCGGCGACATTGTGCGGGCTTGCGGTCGAGACCGATGACGCCACCGGCCTGGCGCGGCGCATCGCGGCCGTGCGCCTGGGCGGCCGGTTGGAAGAAGCGCGGCCGACATTCTGGGAATGAGACCCTGGCCTGCGCTTGCCGCGACCGCAGCAGCGTGAACTCCCCTGCGCTTTGGACTAGTCTTGTGGCGGGCGGACAACCGTCCGCCCCCAAAAGCCATAAGGACATAGGGAGTGGGCGTCATGGGAAACATGTCGTTATCGCGGCGTCGTCTGCTGACAGGAGCGTCGGCGACCGCCGCATTGGGCGCTCTGGGCAGCGCGTCGGTGGCGCAGGCCAAGGCGCCGCCGCTCAACACACCGGCCCCCGCGTTCTATCGTTTCAAGCTCGGCAGCATCGAGGCGACGGTCGTGTCGGACGGGCCGCTGTCGATCGGCGATCCGAAGAATACCTTCCGCGGTCCGACCGCCGAAGAGATCGGCAAGATGATGAGCGATCATTTCCTGCCAACCAACAATGTGGTGCTCGACCAGAACGTCCTGGTGATCAACACCGGCGACAAGCTCGCGCTGTTCGAGACCGGCATGAGCTCGGTGAAACGCACCGATGCGATGGGCCAGCTGACGGCCAATCTCAAAAAGTCCGGCATCGATCCCAACGACATCGACGCGGTCATTCCCACGCATGCGCATATCGACCATGTCGGCGGTATCATGGCCGCGGACGGCAGCCGCAACTTCCCCAACGCGCAGATCTATATCGCCCAGTCCGACTTCGAATTCTGGACCGACGACAAGCGACTGGGTACCCCGGGGGAAGGTTCTGGGCTCACGGCAAAGAAAAACCTGCTGCCCAATCGCGACCGCATCGTGTTCTACAAGGACGGCCAGGACGTCATTCCCGGCGTACAGGCGATGCTCACGCCCGGACATACGGTCGGACACACCAGCTTCGTGATCAATTCCGGCGGCAAGTCGCTGTTCCTCGTCGGCGACCTCATGCACCACGTCATCCTGATCGAGAAGCCGCGCATGGAGGTCGTGTTCGACACCGATCCCAAGCAGGGGGTGGAGACGCGCATCAAGGTGATGGACATGCTGGCGGCGCAGCGGATGGCGACGCTGGTCTACCATCTGCCGTGGCCCGGCATCGGCCACCTGACCAAGCGGGGCGACGGCTTCCACTACGTCCCGGAGCCGATGCAACTCGTGCTGTAGCATCGTCGTCTCGGCGATCGTGACGGCCGCGGGCGCGTCGTGCCCGCGGTCGTCGTCGATTGACTAACAGCTTCGTTGCGTCACAATCGGCAAAAATCTTCCTGGGGAGGAAACGGATGCTTGCCGCGACGCGACCGACGATTCTGCGCACGCTGCCGCCGATGGCCGCCGCGATTACGCTGCTCTGCGCACCGGGCTATGCCGAGACCCTCGACGAGCTCTACGCCAAGGCCAAGAACGAAAAGTCGCTCGTGATCTATGCCGGCGGCCCGATCTCGAACTACGAGCCGCTGGCGCGCGACTTCGAGCGCCGGTTTCCGGGCCTGACGGTGTCCATCGAAGGCGGCTTCAGCAATGTGCTCAATCAAAAGATCGAGCAGCAGTTCAAGGATGGCAGGCTGGAAGCCGACATGGTGCTGTTCCAGACCGCGCAGGACTTCGTGCGCTGGAAGCAGCAGGGAAAGATGCTCGCTTTCAAGCCGGACGGCTTCGACGCCATCGACAAGTCGTTCAAGGATCCCGACGGGGCCTTCATCGTCTGGTATGTCGGCCTGCTGTCCTATGCCTACAATACGCAACAGCTCAAGCCGGAGACGGCGCCGAAGTCGGCGCTCGATTTCCTCAAGCCGGAATTCCGCGGCAAGATGATCGCCTGCTACCCGCATGACGACGACGCCACGCTCTATCTGTTTCACACCCTCGCCCAGAAATACGGCGCCGACTACATCGACAAATACCTGGCGAATGGGCCCAACTGGGTGCAGGGCCATCTCAGCGTCTCGCGCTCGGTTGCCGCCGGCACGAACCTGGTCACGCTCGATGCCACGACCTCGACCGTGCTCAATCTCAAGAAGGCCGGGCAACCGATCGATTTCGTATTCTCCGACGTCGATCCCCTTCCGGTCTATTACTCCACCGCCGGCATCTTCAAGGATGCGCCGCATCCCAACGTCGCCAAGCTGTATCTGACCTGGGTGCTGGCGCCCGAGCAACAGAGCCGGATCGGAACGTTTTCTTCGCGCAACGACGTGCCGCCGCCGGCGGGGCTCAAGCCGCTGTTCTCCTACACCGTGGCGAACGACTACCGCGGTTTCGTCACCAACGAGCGTCTGCTCGCCGATCTGCGCCAGCGGTTCGAGGCCGCGGTCGGCCCGATCCGCAACGTCGGCGGTGTTCGCTGACCCGGCCTGCGCCCGCATCCGGTTCTGGATTTTCTGCAGGGCGCATCCTATAAGGCGCGCATAATCCATGATCCGTGGCTTCGCCGATCGCGCTTATCCTGCGCGGCGCGAGCCATCGAGGAGCGAGGCATGGCCGGACATTCCCAGTTCAAGAACATCATGCACCGCAAGGGGCGGCAGGATAAGGTCAAGTCCAAGCTGTTCGGAAAGCTGGCGCGCGAAATCACCGTTTCGGCCAAGCTCGGCCTGCCCGACCCCGCCATGAATCCGCGCCTGCGCGCGGCCATGCTGGCGGCGCGCGCGGAGAACATGCCGAAGGACAATATCGACCGCGCCATCAAGAAGGCCCTCGGCGGCGATGCCGAGAATTACGATGAAATCCGCTATGAGGGCTATGGCCCCGGCGGCGTCGCCGTCGTGGTCGAGGTCCTGACCGACAACCGCAACCGCACCGCCGGCGAGGTGCGCGCAGCCTTCACCAAGTCGGGCGGCAACCTCGCCGAGACCGGCGCGGTCTCCTTCATGTTCGACCATGTCGGCGTGGTCGAATACGACGCCGGCGTCGCCAGCGCCGATGCCGTGCTGGAAGCCGCCATCGATGCCGGCGCCGAGGACGTGGTGTCGAGCGAGGGCGGGCACGAAATCTATACCGCGCAGGATTCGCTGCGCGACGTCGCCAAGGCGCTGGAGGCGAAATTCGGCGAGCCGCGCAAGGCGGCGCTGGTGTGGAAGCCGCAGAACACGGTGCCGGTGAACGACGAGCAGGGCGAGAAGCTGTTCAAGCTGATCGAAACGCTCACCGAGCACGACGACGTGCAGAACGTCTATGCCAATTTCGAAGTGTCGGACGCGCTGATGCAGAAGCTGAGCGCATGACGGGCGTCAACCGCCATATTCCAGGATGAACAGTCCGGCATTGTAGTCGGTGCTGTAGATCAGGCCGCCGCTATCCACGAACACGTCCGCCGACTGGATGACGCGGTCGCGCTTCGGCCGGTGATCCATCATGCGCGCCGGCGCTGGTGGTACCCAGGCTCCGACCTCGCTCGGCCGATACTGGTCGCGAATGTCGAACACCCTTACCCCGGCGTTCTGATAGGTCGTGAAGATCAGCTCGGAGCTCACGAAGCTGCCGGGTCGATTTTCGTGCAGATTGTGCGGCCCGAAGTGGCCGCCCTTGGCGGCGTAATCGGCTTCCGCCGGTGTCGGGAAGGTCGAAATGCTCACCGGATTGGCGGGAACGCGGTTGTCGAAAATCCAGATCAGCTTGAGTCCGTCCTCCTGATGATCGAGCACCGCCTCGTCGAGTACCACCAGCAATTGGCGATCCGGCAGCGGCAGGCAATTGTGCGTTCCGCCGCCGAACGGCGGGCACCAGTTGCGGTGGACAATGAGCTTCGGGTTTTCACGGTCGGCGATGTCGAGCACGACCATGCCGGCATCGCGCCAGGCGGCATAGGCGGTGTCGCCGTTGACGATGGCATGATGCAGCCCGTATCGGCTGGCGGCGGGCCAGGCCGGCGTCTCGCCGGCCGCGAGATTCATTCCGGGGATCCAGTAGCGTCCGGCCGCCCGCGGCTTCGCCGGGTCCGCCATGTCGACGGTCATGAAGATATAGTCGGTGAAGCCGTCGAGCAGCGCCGACACATAGGCCCAGCGTCCGCCGACGTACCAGATGCGGTGAATGCCGCCGCCGTCCACCGGCATGAAGCCGATGCGTCGCGGTGCCGCCGGCCGCGAGATGTCGTAGACCGCGAGCCCCGCGGTCCAGTCGCGCCTGGCGGCCGTCGCCTGCGCCGTGCCGACGACGCTGCCGAGCTGGCCGCGGTAATAGGCGCGCTCGTCGGCGAACTCGGCTGCGGCGAACATGTCCTTGGCATTGACGACCAGGAGCAGATCGTCATGGGCCTGGAGGTGGATGTTCCAGGTCCCGGGCGGCGCCGCGAGATAATTCACCGCGCGCGGATTCTTGGGATCGCGCACGTCGATCACGCTGAACCCTTTCGAGAACATGTGGCCGATATAGGCGTAGCCGCGATGCACCATGATCTGGACGCCGTCAGGCCGGCCGCCCTGATCGCAATGGCCGACGAGGCGCATGTTGCGCGCGTAGTCGGGCTGGGGTCGATCGACGCTCATCGATAGGCAGCGAGGAAGTTCGGCACGGCGATCCAGTCCATCATGGCGTCGTCTTCCTGCAACACCTTCCACATCCTGCGGTCCTCGTCGGTCTTGAGATCGACGCCGAGATGGGTGCCGAGCCTGCGGCCGTGCAGCATGATGCGCTCGCCGATGGGCTGGCGCGCGGCATTGTAGGCGGCGAGCGCCGTATCGATGTCGTCATGGGCGTCGAGCGCTTCCGCGAGCGCCTGCGCATCGCCGCCGGCCTTGGCGACGCCGAAACCCATATGCGGGCGCGAGGACGATCCGGCGTCGCCGACCAGCGCGATCCGTTCGAACACGATACGGGGCGCGGAGAAGTCGTAGATCGGGGTGAAGAATGGCCGCTCGATGTTGCGCAGACAATCGACGAAGGCGGGCGGCATGATGCTTTCGGCCTCGGCGCGCATCTGCGCGATCAGGCCCTTGCGGATGAGCGGCGGCGGCACCGAGTATTCGTGCTGATGGCCGTTTTCATCGATGCACATGTCCTTGAGCGTCTGGGCATCGCCGACCCGGTACCAGATGAAATTGTAGCGTCGGTGCCCGGGCCGCAGGTCGTTGTTGAACCCCGAGATCGGGTAGCCGATGACCTGCTGGCGCTCGGGCAGGAAGAACACGAAGTAGGGAAATATGCTCTCGAGCGTCGCCGGGGCGAGGGCGGCCTCGGCCGGCGCGCCGCGCCAGATGTAATAGCCCGAATAGATCGGTTGCACCTCGGGCGCGACTTGTGCGCGGACGGCGGAACGGATGCCGTCGCCGCCCACCAGCAGATCGGCGCGCTCGACGCGGCCATCGGCGAAATGGACGCGGACCCCTTCGCGCTCCGGCTCGACGCGCTGGAACGCGTGACCGAGGTGGTAGTGCGCGGGATCGATCGTCTCGCGCAGCAACCGTTGCAACCGGTCCCAGGAGGTCAGGATTTGCCGCAACGGTCGTTCGCCGACGACGCGGCCTTGACGGTCGATGGTGATGCGTTTCGGCACCTCGATGCCGAGATCGCGCGTGCCGGCGCCGCTTTGTTCCAGCGCGTCCAGCAATTCCGGGTGGGTGGTGATGCCGGCGCCGCGGCCCACGAGCTCGACCGGCGAGCGCTCGAACACGTCGACATCCCAGCCGATCCGGCGCAGGAACGCCGCGGTGAACAGGCCCGACATGGAGCCGCCGACGATGACGGCGCGCCGGCCGCGCCGGCGGGACGAGGCTGCCATGGACCACCCGCACGATAATGCCTCACAAGTTAGCCGTCCCGTCTCGGCACAGCCAGCGGCCCGTGATCCTATGACGATCGTGCCGCAGCAACTGATAGGAACTTCAAATTCACCGCACTAGGCGCGCATCGCGGCCGGGGCTATGAACGGACGATCATGCGTCGCCCGATTCGCATCCTTGGCATCGATCCGGGGCTCCGCCGCACCGGCTGGGGCGTGGTGACGATCGAAGGCAACCGCCTGAGCTTCGTCGCGTGCGGCTCGCTTGCCAGCGACGAGCGCGCCGATCTCGCCGTACGGCTGCTGTCGATCCACGACGGCTTGCAGCGCGTGGTTGCCGAGCATGTACCCGACGAAGCGGCCGTCGAGGCGACCTTCGTCAACAAGGACGCCACCGCCACGCTCAAGCTCGGCCAGGCGCGCGGCATCGCGATGCTGGTGCCGGCCATTGCCGGGCTGCGGGTCGCCGAATACGCGCCCAACCTGGTGAAAAAAACCATCGTGGGCGCCGGTCACTGCGAGAAGGCGCAAATCCGCATGATGATCGGCGTGTTGCTGCCGAAGGCGGACCCGGCATCCGACGATGCCGCCGACGCCCTCGCCATCGCGGTGTGCCATGCGCATCATCGCCAGAGCGCGGCGCTGAGGGTGGCGGCGCCTTGATCGCGTCTGGTTGCCCTGGAAGAGCGTTGATTTCGGCGGTGGCTGTTGCGGTCGGCGATCGATGATTAGATTGCGGCCCTGTTCGCTCGAGGATGTCGGCCATGGATGTTGCCGCGCTTGTCCTGTTCGCTAGTACGTTGCTGCTGGCTGCGGCGTCGCCCGGTCCGGGCGTCGCCGCCCTGGTCGCGCGGGTGGTGGGTCGAGGCGCCCGCGGGGCGGGTGCGTTCGCCGCCGGTCTCATCCTGGGCGACCTGGTGTGGCTCGCCGTGGCAATTCTCGGCCTTGCCGTGGTGGCGCAGACCTTCCACGAGGTTTTTCTCGTCATCAAATACGCCGGCGCCGGCTATCTCGCTTATCTCGCCTACCGCATGTGGACGGCGCCGGTCCGGCCGCGTGACGTCGCGGGCGATACCCGCCGCGACGGCTATGTGCGCCTGTTCTTCGCCGGCCTCGCGGTCACGCTGGGCAACCCGAAGGTCGTGGCGTTCTATCTCGCGCTGCTGCCGACCCTCATCGACCTTCCGCGCGTCGGCCTGTTCGGCTACGTCGAGCTTGCCGGCATCAGTGTGGTCATTCTGACGGCCGTTTTCGGCGCCTACGTCCTGGCGGCGGCGCGTGCGCGCACCCTGTTTCGCAGCACCCGCGCCATGCGTCTGCTCAACCGCGCCGGCGGCACGATGATGGCAGGCGCAGCCGTGGCGGTGGCGGCGAAGTAGGCCGGACAGGCGCGACATGATCGGCAAGCTCAAGGGCATCATCGACAGCTACGGCGAAGACTTCATCGTCCTCGACGTCAACGGCGTCGGCTATCTCGTGCACTGCTCCGCGCGCACGCTGCAGGAATTGCCCGGCACCGGCCAGGGCGCCACGCTGTCGATCGAGACGCATGTGCGCGAGGATCAGATCAGGCTGTTCGGGTTCCTCTCCGACGTGGAGCGCGAATGGTTTCGCCTGCTGCAGACGGTGCAAGGGGTGGGAGCGAAGGTGGCGCTCTCCGTGCTCAGCACGCTCAAGCCCGGCGATCTCGCCTCCGCCATCGCGTTGCGCGACAAGGCCATGGTCGCGCGCACGCCCGGCGTCGGACCGAAGGTGGCCGAGCGCATCGTCACCGAATTGAAGGACAAGGCCCCGGCCTATGCGGACGTCGATCCGGCGGTGATCCGGCTCTCCGGCGCGGTCGAGGACAGGCGTGCGCCGCAGCCGATCGCGGACGCGGTCTCGGCGCTGGTCAATCTCGGCTACGGTCAGCCGCAGGCGGCGGCCGCCATCGCGGCGGCCACGCGCAACGCCGGTGAGGGCGCCGACACGGCGCGGCTGATCCGGCTCGGATTGAAGGAGCTGGCGAAATGACCCGCGCGCTGCGGGCCTGCCCGGTTCGCGCCATGCACAGATTAGACTCGGACTGATGGAGCTTGCGACATGACCACGGCGGACCTTGCCTGATGCTGAACGCGCGCGACCAGGAACTGATCAACGCGGCGACCGAAGCGATCAAGCGGCGCTATCGCAACGACTGGCAGGAGGTCGGTGCGGCGCTTCGCACGCGCGACGGACGCATCTATGCCGGCGTCAATCTCGATGCCTATCTCGGCCGCATGGCGGTGTGCGCCGAGGCGGTGGCGCTCGGCCAGGCCGTGACCGAGGTCGGCGAGACCGGGATCGAGACCATCGTGGCGGTGCGCCATCCCGAGCCCGCCGACAAGGACCAGACCATCGTGGTGGTGTCGCCGTGCGGGAGTTGCCGTGAGCTGATCTGGGATTATGACCGCAACGCCCGCGTCATCGTGCCCGGGGCGAACGGACCGGCGATCGCCGCCATCGGCGAGTTGCTGCCGAACAAGTACAGCCGGGAGCGCACGCTGTGAGGATGGTTCGGTGACCACCACCCCGCGCCGCCTGGTAACGGCCGAACGCAGCGAGGAGGACGCCGCGGACAGCTCGCTGCGCCCGCAGCGGCTCGCCGAGTTCGTCGGCCAGCAGCAGGCGCGCTCGAACCTGGCCGTCTTCATCGAGGCGGCCAAGACGCGCAAGGAAGCGCTCGATCACGTGCTGTTCGTCGGGCCGCCGGGCCTCGGCAAGACCACGCTCGCGCAGATCCTGGCGCGCGAGCTCGGGGTGAATTTCCGCGCGACATCAGGGCCGGTCATCGCCAAGGCCGGCGACCTGGCGGCGCTGCTCACCAATCTCGAAGAGCGCGACGTCCTCTTCATCGACGAGATCCACCGGCTCAATCCGGCGGTGGAGGAAATTCTCTATCCCGCCATGGAGGATTTCCAGCTCGACCTGATCATCGGCGAGGGGCCGGCGGCGCGCTCGGTCAAGATCGATCTCGCCAAGTTCACGCTGGTCGGCGCCACCACCCGCGCGGGGCTGCTCACCAATCCGCTGCGCGACCGCTTCGGCATTCCGGTGCGGCTCAATTTCTATTCCGAGGCCGAGCTCGAGCAGATCGTCAATCGCGGCGCGCGCGTGCTCGGCATCGGGATGACCGCCGACGGCGCCAACGAGATCGCGCGCCGCGCCCGCGGCACGCCGCGCATCGCCGGCCGCTTGTTGCGCCGGGTGCGCGACTTCGCGCTGGTCGCCGGCGCGACCTCGGTCGACCGCGCCGCCGCCGATCGCGCGCTCGTCCAGCTCGAGGTCGATGCCGCCGGGCTCGACGCCATGGACCGGCGCTACCTCGTCAATATCGCGGAGAACTACGGCGGCGGGCCGGTCGGGATCGAGACCATCGCGGCGGCGCTGTCGGAGCCGCGCGACGCCATCGAGGAAATCATCGAGCCGTTCCTGATCCAGAAAGGCTTCATCCAGCGCACGCCGCGCGGGCGGCTTCTGACCTCGAACGCCTTCCGCCATCTCGGCCTCGCCGAGCCCGCGCGCGATCCCGCGCAATTCGGCCTGTTCGGTGAGGGAACCGAGGATTAGCGCGTGATCCCGAAAAGTGGGAACCGGTTTTTCGGAGAAGATCACGCGCAAAACAAATTTAGAGCGGGATGATGACCAAGGAGAAACATCCCGCTCTTAAAGCGACAATCGGACGCGCGGATGATGTGAAAGGCGATCATGCCATGCTGACCATGGAAGGCGGGTGCCACTGCGGTCGCGTGCGCTTCCGCGTCACGGCCGATCTTGCGGTGATCGATTGCAATTGCTCGATCTGCATCAAGAAAGGAATTCTGCACCTGATTGTCCCGCCGGAGCGCTTCGAGCTCATCAGCGGCAAGGACGACCTCACGACCTACGAATTCAACACCAAGACGGCGAAGCACACGTTCTGCAAGCATTGCGGCATTCATCCCTTCTACGTGCCGCGCTCGGACCCCGGCAAGATCGACGTCAACGCCCGCTGCCTCGACGATATCGACGTCGCCGAGCTCGCGCCGACGCCGTTCGACGGGAAAAACTGGGAGGCGGCGGCCGAGCAGCGCGCGTCCGGGCGATGAATGCACTCGATGGCGAAAATCGCCGCGGCCGCCATCACATGTCGGCGCGCGTCATCGGCGCGCGATCGAAGTTGCGGCGCCGCGAACAACGTGAAGCGAAGAGTTAGATTCGAATGAGCGCGTTCTCGCCCCTTCTTGACGGCGAAATCCACTCCGGCCGGCACATCATGTCCATCCGGGTCTATTACGAGGACACCGATTTTTCCGGCATCGTCTATCACGCCAATTATCTGCGCTTCATGGAGCGCGGACGCACCAATCATCTGCGCCTGCTCGGTGCCGGTCATCGCAGCCTGTTCGAGGAAGCGCAGCAGGAAGCGCCGGGCTTCGCCTTCGTGGTGCGCTCGATGCAGGTCGAGTTTCTCAAGCCCGCGCGCATGGACGATGTGCTGGAGGTGACGACCGCGCCGGAAGAGGTGAAGGGCGCTTCGATCACGCTTCATCAGCGCATCGCCAGAGGCGAGGACCTCCTGGTGGAGGCGCATGTGCGGGTGGCTTTCGTCTGTGGCGGGCGGGCGCGGCCCATCCCCAAGGCGTTGCGCGTCGCCATGCGGGCTGGTCAGGGTCTGATCGGGAGTTGACCGTCGTAGCCGCGGGCAAGCGCGCGGATTCGACGCCCCTGCCCGAGTCATGTAAAGGCCCTTCACATGAGCTGGTCCAGGCAAGGCGGACGTTCGGGTCCCCGCGGCTATCACCACGGCAACCTCAAGGAAGCGTTGATCCGCGCCGCGCTGGAATTGATCGCGGAGAAGGGCCCGGCGGGCTTTACCTTCGCGGAAGCGGCGCGCTGGGCGGGGGTCAGCCCGGCCGCCCCCTATCGGCATTTCCGCGACCGCGACGAGTTGCTGGCCGACGTGGCGCGACGCGGCTTCGATGCCTTCGCGACGGTGCTGGCGGCGGCGTGGGATGGCGGGCGTCCGGACGTGTTCACCGCCTTCGATCGTGTCGGCAAGGCCTATCTGCACTTCGCCAAGACCGAACCGGCCTATTATTCGGCGATGTTCGAGGCCGGCATCCCACCGGAGGCGAATCCTGAATTGCGCGAGGCCGGGGAGCGCGCCTTTGCGGTGCTGCGCACCGCCGCCGAGCGGCTCGTCGCCACCATGCCGGCGCAGAAACGGCCGCCGGTCCTGATGATGGCGCTCCACATCTGGGCGATGTCGCATGGAATCGCCTCGCTGTTCGGTCGCGGCGATGCCGCCAAGCGTGCGCTCCCGATGTCGCCGGAAGACCTGCTCGAGGCTGCGGTGCTGGTCTATCTGCGCGGCCTGGGCCTGGACTTGCCTGGGACCAGATAGCCCCCATCTCCTCGTCGGCCCGCGCTTGACAAGCCGGCGGGTCGGCTGTAGCTATGTAAATGTACTTAACATTCACGGACGAGGCCCACATGCCTATGGTTGCAAAGCTCGACGAGTTGGGAAAACCGGCCTGGATCGCCCTTATGATCCTGGGCTTTGTGGTCTGGTGGCCGATCGGCCTTGCCACCTTGGCCTTCATCATCGGGAGCGGACGGATGTCTTGTTGGAAAGGCGGCGGCATGACCCGCTGGCACGGTGCGGCGGACCAGATGCGTCAGGCCGGAACGTGGTGGCCGCCCTCGCGGTCGAGCGGCAACCGCGCGTTTGACGAGTATCGCCAGGACACCCTGCAGCGCCTCGAAGAGGAGCAGCGGGAGTTCCACGACTTCCTCGCTCGCCTGCGGATGGCGAAGGACAAGGCCGAGTTCGATCAGTTCATGGCCGAACGTCGCAACCACACCGGCGGCCCGAGCTCCGGGACCTCGCCGCAGGGCTGAAGCCCTTTCGACACGAGAGACAGTTGCGGGCCGTCCCCCTCCGGGTGGGCGGCCCGATTTGCATTGCGGGCGCGGCAACCGTGTGCGGGCATTTGGGACAGATCGACGCGGTCCCGGGTTTTTGGCGGTGAAGCCGTGCGCGCGGCCGCGGCGATAACCGGGCATTAACCCAATCGGCGCAGCAACGCTCGGGGCGGCTGGTTTCGCGCCCTAGTTTGGTCACCTTTGGCGGGGTATCGATACCGTTACCGGTGGGGGCCGGCTTTTCTCGCAATTTCGGGTCTTCAGCGGCGCAGGCGATGCCGCTTGGCGTGCCGGTCTTGTCGCTGGGATGGCCCATCACTCCGGTCGTGGACGCGGAACCGGGACGCCGGAAGAACTGGATACCCGGAGGGAGATGCCATGCCGTCCGCCGCGCACCGCTTTCGATGTGGGAGCTGTTCCTGCATGCGGACTGGATCGTCAAGTTCGTGATGGTCGGGCTTCTGATCACCTCCGTCGCGGTGTGGGCGATCGCGATCGACAAGCTGATTCTCTATTCGCGCACCCGCCGGGCCATGGACGGATTCGAGCAGGCGTTCTGGTCGGGTCAATCGCTCGACGAGCTCTACCGTTCGCTGGCGTCGCGGCCGACGCACTCGCTGGCGGCGCTGTTCGTGGCGGCGATGCGGGAATGGAAGCGCAGCGTGGAGAGCCAGCCGCGCTCCTTTGCCGGCCTGCAGATGCGCATCGAGAAGGTCATGGACGTCACCATCCAGCGCGAGGTCGCGCGGCTGGAGCGTCATCTGCTCGTTCTTGCGACAGTCGGCTCGGCCGGCCCCTTCATCGGCCTGTTCGGGACCGTCTGGGGCATCATGACCAGCTTCCGGGCGATCGCGGGCCAGCAGACCACCTCGCTGGCGGTGGTCGCTCCGGGCATCGCCGAAGCGCTGTTCGCGACCGCAATTGGCCTCGTGGCCGCCATACCGGCGACCATTTTCTATAACAAATTTATCTCCGACGTGAACAAGCAGGCGCAGCGCCTGGAGGGGTTCGCCGACGAATTCGCCGCGATCCTGTCGCGGCAGATCGACGAACGGGGGTAGATCGGGATGGCGATGAACGGCGGCACGGCCGCGGTCGCCGGCAGGCGGCGACATCGCCGCCGTCCGGTCATGTCCGAAATCAACGTGACGCCCATGGTCGACGTCATGTTGGTGCTGCTCATCATTTTCATGGTGTCGGCGCCGCTGCTGACGGTGGGCGTTCCGCTCGATTTGCCGCAGACCCAGGCCAAGACCCTGGATCAGGACAAGGAGCCGCTCACGGTCTCGGTGAACACCAAGGGCGAGGTCTACCTCCAAAATACCGAAATTCCGTTGGACGAACTGGTCCCCAAGCTCAAGGCCATCACGGAGGCGCGCGGGGGGGCTGAGGAGCGCATCTTCGTGCGGGGCGACCGGCAGGTCGACTACGGGACGGTCATGAAGGTGATGGGGCGAATATCGGCCGCCGGCTTCCGCCGGGTGGCTTTGGTGACTGAGGTCGAGCAGGGGTCGGGGCGCTGACACGTGATACGGGGAATCAATAAGGCCTACGCCATCTCGGCGGTCGGGCACGGCGTGGTGTTGTTGTGGAGCGTGCTGTCGTTTGCGGCCAAGCCGCTTCCGACGCCGCCGAGCGAGGCGCTGCCGGTCGACATCGTGAGCGTGTCTGAATTCACGCAGATGACCGCGGGCAACAAGGACGCCCCCAAGGTCGAAGCGCAGAAGCCGCTGGTCGAAAAGGTCGCAGAGGCGAAGGCGGTCGAGGACCCGACCGCAAAGGTGGTGGAGAAGAAAGAGGTCAAGGCTGCGCGCGAGGCGCCGCCGCCGGTGCCCGAAACCAAGCCGGCCGAACCCGAGAAGAAGGTGGCCGAGGTCAAGCCCGACCAGGTCGCGGAGGCGCTGGCCAAGGACGAAGCCAAGCCAACGCCGCCCGAGCCGAAAAAAGCGGAAGCCAAGCCGCCAACCCCGACCAAGAAGCCTGCCCCACCTGCGCCCAAGTTCGATCCCAAGAAGGTCGAAGCGCTGCTGGACAAGCGCGATTCGACGCGGCTTGCGGCCGCCGGCGACACCCTCAACAGCGCGACCTCGCTGGGGGCCTCGAGCGGAGCGTCGTCGCAAATCTCGTTGAGCGAGCTTGACGCGTTGCGGCAGCGCCTTGCGCAGCTTTGGACCCCGCCGGCGGGGGCCAAGGATCCGCAGGAGCTCGTGGTCGTGTTCAGGATCAAGCTTAAGCCCGATGGCCGGATGGCCCCCGGGCCGTGGCCGCAACTGGTGGCGAGCGGCAACACCCCGCTCGCGATCGCCGCCCGCGAAAGCGCCGCACGTGCGCTCAACCGCGGCCAACCTTTCGACATGCTCAAGCCCGAACACTATGAGCAATGGAAAGACATCGAGATCACTTTCGATCCACGCGACATGTTCCGTTAGTCATTGCCGCCAACGTGCGGAGACGACCAAGCCATGATTGAGCGCGTTTCTCTGCCGAACCGCCACGCATTGAGCCGCCGCCGGCTGATCACCGTGGGGGCGGGAGCGGCGGTCGGCGTGCTCGCGGGCTTGTCGCCGCGGCGCGCGGGCGCCGTGCTCAAGCTCGACGTCACCCAGGGCACCATCCAGCCGGTGCCGATTGCGATCCCGGATTTCGTCGGGGTCGGGCTGCAGGATCCCAACGGCGGGCGCAATGTCAGCCAGATCATCGCCTCGAACCTGCAGCGTTCCGGCCTGTTCGCGCCGATCGACCCCGCCGCCTATCTCGAGAAAATCTCAACCATCGACACCTTGCCGCGGTTTGCCGACTGGCGGGCGATCAACGCCCAGGCGCTGGTCACCGGTCGCGTGACGCAGGCCGACGGCCGGCTCAAGGTCGAGTTCCGGCTGTGGGATGTGTTCGCCGGCCAGCAGCTGCGCGGCGAGCAGTACAACACCACGGCCGACAACTGGCGGCGCATCTCGCACATCATTTCGGATGCGGTCTACGAGCGGATCACCGGCGAGAAAGGGTACTTCGACAGCCGCATCGTGTTCGTCGACGAATCCGGCCCGAAGGAGCGCCGCATCAAGCGGCTCGCGCTGATGGACCAGGACGGCGCCAATGTGCGCTATCTCACGCGCGGCGACGATCTCGTGCTCACGCCGCGCTTCTCGTCGGCCGCCGACACCATCACCTACATGTCCTACAGTCAGGGCGATCCCAAAGTCTATCTCATGAACATCGAGACCGGACAGCGCGAGATCGTCAGCAACTTTCCCGGCATGAGCTTCAGCCCGCGCTTCTCGCCCGACGGCCAGCGCGTGATCTTCAGTCTGCAGCGCGGCGGCAATTCCAATCTGTTCGTGATGGACTTGCGCTCGAAGGCCACGACCCGCTTGACCGACACGCAGGTGATCGACACCGCGCCCTCCTATTCGCCCGACGGCATGCGCATCAGCTTCGAGTCGGACCGCGGCGGAAAGCAGCAGATCTACGTCATGGGCGCGAACGGCGGCCAGGCGCAACGCATCAGCTTCGGCGACGGCGCCTACTCGACGCCGGTATGGTCGCCGCGCGGCGACTACATCGCCTTCACCAAACAGATGCCGGGCAGGTTCGCCATCGGCATCATGAAGGCGGATGGAACCGGCGAGCGGATCCTGACCGAGGGCTATCACAACGAAGGACCGACCTGGGCGCCGAACGGACGCGTGATCATGTTCTTCCGCGATCCCGGCGGGAGCGGCGGGCCGGCGCTCTATACCGTCGACGTGACCGGCCGCAACGAGCAACTGCTGAAGACGCCGAGCTACGCGTCCGACCCGGCCTGGTCGCCGCTGTTGCAATAAGACGACACTCAATCGCAATTTGAGATGGAACTTTGCGGAAGCCCATAAGGCGCCGCATTCACCGGCCATTAACCACCGCAAGGGGTTTCGGCTTTTTCCTCGACTTGAGTGTTCCGGGCAACAGGCGCGCGAGGTTCGCGAGAACGTTCGCTTAACCACGCACCTGCTAGACCTGCGGCATGTGGAGTAAGGATGAGACGATGGGGGGCACCGGAATGACGAATGTTGTAGGGAACGTCATCCGCGCCGCGAAGTTCGCCGGCTTCTTGGCGTTGGCGCTTGCCGCGGCCGGCTGCGCGAACAGGCAGAACGATGTGGGGGCGGGCGCGGGCAGCGCGGCGCCCGGCAGCCAGCAGGATTTCGTGGTCAATGTCGGCGATCGGGTCTTCTTCGAGAACGACTCCGCGGAGCTGACGCCGCAATCGGTCGGGACCTTGGAGAAGCAGGCCCAATGGTTGCAGATCTACAATCAATACACCTTCACCATTGAAGGGCACGCCGACGAGCGCGGCACGCGCGAGTACAACATCGCGCTCGGCGCCAAGCGGGCACAGACGGTGCGCGACTATCTTGCTTCGCGCGGCGTCCAGACCCAGCGCATGCGCACGATCTCATACGGCAAGGAACGTCCGGTTGCGGTGTGCAACGACATTTCGTGCTGGTCGCAGAACCGCCGCTCGGTGACGGTCCTCAATACGAGCTCCTGAGCAGGGGAACACGGGGGAAGGGGACAACCGGCGCCTTCGGGCGCCGGTTGTGTTTTGGGGCGCCGCCCCGCTTCCACTTTCGCTCACAGGATCGTAGTTTCGATTTTTGTGAGGGTTGCGCGCCGCACCCGCCGGCGTGTTTTCAAGCAAGTATGTGTTTTCAAGCCAGTATATTGACCATGAGGCCTGAGGTCGCGCGATGACGATAGGTCCACCGCCGGCGCCACGTCGACGCATTGTCGTTTGCACCGTCGCCGCACTGATCGCGACGCTTGCCGCCTGCGGGCAGGAAAACCACTATGTCGCCCCGCCGCCCCCGAAGGTGACCGTGGCGCTACCGGTGCAGCAGAAGGTCACCCGCTATCTCGAGGCGACGGGTTACGTCGCCGCGGTCAACACCACCAATCTGGTCGCGCGCGTGCAGGGCTTCCTGCAGGCGATCAATTACAAGGACGGAGAAGAGGTCAAGGAAGGTCAGACGCTCTTCACCATCGAGCCGGCTCCGTACAAGCTCAAGCTCGAGCAGGCGCAGGCCGCCGAGGCCGGTGCGCAGGCCACGGTGAGACAGACGGAGGCCGACTACGAGCGCCAGACCGACCTGTCGAGCCGCCAAGTCTCCACCAAGGTTGCGCTCGACAATGCGACGGCCAACAAGGATACGGCGGCGGCGAAGTTGAAGCAGGCCGAGGTCGAGACCAAGGAGGCCGCGCTCAACCTCGGCTACACCGAGGTGAAGGCGCCCTTCGATGGAATCGTGACGGCGCGCAAGGTGTCGCTGGGCGAGCTGGTGGGAGCCAATGGCCCGACCCAACTCGCCACCATCGTGCAGACCAACCCGGTCTACGTGAACTTCACCATCAGCGAGCAGGAAGTTCTCAAGATCCGCGCGGAGATGCGCCGGCTCGGCGTCAGCAAGCAGGAAGTGGCCTCGGTTCCGATCGAGGTCGGGCTGCAGAACGACACCGGCTATCCGTATCAGGGCACGCTCGACTATGTGTCACCCAGCGTCGACTCGGCGACCGGGACGCTCGCCGTGCGCGCCATCATGCAGAACAAGACCGACGTGCTGGTGCCCGGCTATTTCGTGCGCGTGCGCGCCGCGTCGGACGAGCAGAATTCATTGCTGGTGCCGGATGCCGCGCTCGGCAGCGACCAGGGCGGGCGCTACCTCCTGATCGTCAACAAGGACAACGTGGTGGAGCAGCGCAAGGTCACGATCGGCCCCAAGGTCGGCGACCTGCGGGCGATCGAAAGCGGGATCGAAAGCGGGGATCGCGTCGTCGTCGCCGGTATCCTGCGGGCGATACCGGGCCAGAAGGTCGACCCGCAGATGCAGACCATCGCAGCGCCGCCCGCGCCCGCCGCCGGCGCCGCCAAGTAGCGGCCGGCGATCATGATCTCGGATTTCTTCATCCGGCGGCCCGTTCTCGCCAACGTGCTCGCCATCCTGATGGTGGTGATCGGAATCGTGGCGCTGTTTGCCCTGCCGGTCGCGCAATATCCCGACGTCGTGCCCCCGACCGTGCAGGTCACCACGCGTTATCCCGGCGCCAGCGCCCGCACCGTCATCGACGCCGTCGCCTTGCCGATCGAGCAGCAGGTGAACGGCGTCGAGGGCATGATCTACATGCAGTCCTACAGCGCCGCCGACGGCACCTACACGCTGACGGTGACGTTCAAGATCGGCGTCGATCTCAACGTCGCGCAAATCCTGGTGCAGAACCGGGTCTCGAGCGCGCTGTCCTCGCTGCCGCAGGCGGTGCAGGCGCAGGGCGTGGTCGTGCAGAAGAATTCGACGGCGATCCTGCAGATCGTGACGTTGACCTCGCCGGACCAGCGCTACGACAGTCTCTATCTCGCCAATTTCGCGACCATCAAGCTCAAGGACGAGATCGCCCGGCTGCCGGGCGTCGGCAATGTCGTCGTGTTCGGGGCCGGCCAGTACTCGATGCGCATCTGGCTCGATCCCGACAAGATGCGGGCGCGCGGGCTCGTGCCGCAGGACGTGATCCAGGCGCTGCAGCAGCAGAGCGAGCAGGTCACCGCCGGCCAGATCGGCGCGCCGCCTGCGCCCTCGGGCCAATCGTTCCAGTACACACTCAATGTCGCAGGCAAGCTCAGCGATCCGGCCGAATTCGCGGCGGTGATCGTGAAGACCGGCCAGGCCGGGGAGATCACGCGGGTGCGCGACGTCGCCACCGTCGAGCTCGGGGCGCAGACCTATGGTCAGGTCTTCTCGCTCGACGGCAAGCCGGCGGCCGGCCTGGCGATCTTCCAGGCGCCCGGCGCGAATGCGCTCGAGGTGGCCGGCGCGGTGAACAAGAAGATGGCGGCGCTCACGCCGGAGTTTCCGCCCGGGCTCGTGTCCTCCATTCCCTTCGACACCACCAAATTCGTGCAGCAGTCCATTCACGAGGTCTACAAGACCCTGTACGAGGCGGCGATCCTCGTCCTCATCGTGATTCTGGTGTTCCTGCAGGACTGGCGGGCGATGCTGATACCGGCAACGACGGTGCCGGTCACCATCATCGGCGCCTTCGCCGCCATGGCCGCGCTCGGTTTCACCGTCAACTTCTCCACCCTGTTCGCGATCGTGCTGGCGATCGGCATCGTGGTGGACGATGCCATCGTGGTGGTCGAGGGCGCGGTCCACAATATCGAGAAGGGCATGTCCGGACGCGAGGCGGCGAGCGCCGCCATGCGCGAGCTGTTCGGGCCGATCATCGGCATCACGCTGGTGCTGATGTCGGTGTTCCTGCCGGCCGCCTTCCTGCCGGGTCTGACCGGGCGCATGTATGCGCAGTTCGCGTTGGTGATTGCCGCCACCGCGCTGATCAGCGCGATCAACGCCGCCACCCTGAAGCCGACCCAGGCCGCGATGTGGCTGCGGCCCCCGGTGCCGCCGGAGCGGCGCAACATCTTCTATCGCGGGTTCAACCGGGCTTACGGCGCGACCGAGCATGGCTACACGAGGTTGATCTCGGGCATGGTCAACCACAGCGTGCCGATGGTGCTCCTGGCGCTGGTCCTCATCGGTGTCACCGGTTTCGGGTTCTCGCGCGTTCCCACCGGCTTCCTGCCGATCGAAGACCAGGGCTACATGATCGCTCTGGTGCAGTTGCCCGACGGCGCCTCGCTCGAGCGCACCCAGAAGGTGCTCGACCAGGTCAGCGATGTCAGCCGCAAGACGCCGGGCGTCGCGCAGGTGGTCACCATCGCCGGCGTCTCGCCGCTCGACAACAGCGCGACGCTGTCGAGCGCCGGCGTGGCCTACATCATCCTGAAGGATTGGAGCGAGCGCGGCAAAGGCGAGGACCTGCGGGCGCTGTTCACGAGTCTGAACGCGTCGCTCAGCGCCAACCCCGAAGCCGATATCCTGGTCATGCCGCCGCCTCCGATCCAGGGCGTCGGCAACGATGCCGGCTTCACCATGCAGGTGCAGTTGCGCGACGGCAGCTTCGACATGGCCAAGCTGCAAAGCGTGACCAATGCGATCGTGGCCAATGCCAAGACCCAGACCGCCATCCAGCTGGTGCTGGCGTCGTTCCGTTCGAACATTCCGCAATATTCGGTCGAGGTCGACCGGGTGAAGACGCAGGCCATGCACGTCTCCCTCGACCAGGTCTTCGCCGCGCTCGGGAGCTATCTCGGATCGAGCTACGTCGACCAGTTCAACAAATTCGGCCGCGTGTTCCAGATCTACGTGCAGGGTGACGCGCAGTCCCGGCTGCGGCTCGAGGACATCGAGAACATGTTCGTCCGCAACAGGGACGGGCAGATGGTGCCGCTCGGCACGCTGGTGACGATCACGCCGACCGTCGGCCCCTCGCTCATCAGCCTGTTCAACCTCTACCCGACCGCGACCATCATCGGCCTGCCGGCGGACGGTTTCTCGTCGGGCGAGGTGCTGACGCTGATGGAGGAGATTGCCCGGCGCACGCTCCCGCCGGGCACCGGCTTCGAATGGAGCTCGATGTCCTTTCAGGAGAAGCTGGTCGGCCATCAGATGTACATGGTGTTCGGACTGGCGCTGCTGCTGGTCTATCTCGTGCTCGCCGGCCAGTACGAAAGCTGGTACGCGCCGGTCTCTGTGATCCTGGCGGTGCCGCTGTCGTTCATCGGGCCGGTGGCGGCGCTCTTGGCGCTGGGCAAGAGCGGGCTCAACAACAACCTCTACGTCCAGATCGGGCTCGTTCTGCTGATGGCGTTGTCGGCGAAGAACGCGATCCTGATCGTGGAATTTGCGCGCGAGTTGCGTGAGCGCGGCATGACCATTCTGGAATCCGCGGTCGGGGCGGCCCGCGCGCGGTTCCGGCCGATCGTGATGACGTCGCTCGCCTTCATTCTCGGCGTGGTGCCGCTCGTGTTCGCGACCGGCGCCGGCGCCAGCGCGCGCGCCTCGATCGGCGTCACGGTATTCACCGGCATGATCGCGTCGACCTGCCTCGCCGTGCTGTTCGTGCCGCCGTTCTTCGTGCTGGTGCAGGGCTTCGAGGAATGGCGCGCACGCCGCAAGGCGCCCACCTCGGCGAGCGCGCCGGCGGAATAGCCGGCCGCCCGGGGGTGTGACGCCCTCGCCAGAGCGCTTGTGACACTGTTAACGAAACATGAGTGCGGCGGATTTGAACGTCGGGACGGGACGCCAGTCACAATTTGGACGCAGGGATTCGTATGGTATTCAGGGGTTTCAACCACACCAAGACACCCATGGCACGCTTCGCGCCCCGTGTGACGACGGCATCTCTGCTCGCCTTTGTGGCGATCGCGGCGACGGGGACGATTGTCGTTTCCGCACACGCGCAGGAGGCCGAACGCCCGGCCGGACTGTTCGACCGCATCTTCAGCGGTAGCGAGCGCTTCGGTGGCGGCAGCGAGCGCGCGCCGTCTGCCGACCGCACGGCGCAGATGTCCGACTCCGACCTCATGCTGCGCCTCGACCGTCTCGAAACCCAGATCAGGCAGCTCACAGGCGTGATCGAGCAGTTGCAGTTCCGCAATCAGCAGCTCGAAGGCCAACTCCGCCGCCTGCAGGAAGACACCGACTACCGTTTCCAGGAATTGAACGCGAAGGGTGCGGCGCGCCCGGCATTGCAATCACGTCCGCAGAATCCGCCGCCGCAACCACCGGGTCCGGCCACGACCGGCGCGCCCGGCCGGCGGGGCGATGCGTTTGATCCGACGCAAAATCCGAACGCGCCCGGCGCGCCGCACACATTGGGCTCGGTCAACGCTCCCGGCGGTCCGTCACCTATGCCGTCGTCGCCGATGCTGCCACCGATGTCCGCGGATGGCGCCGGCGAGCCGATCGGCGCCCCCGGTGGACGTGGGGCAGGCGCTCCGCTCGATCTGGCGACCATGGGTCCGCCGGGCGGTGCGCCCGGACCCGCGCTTCGCAATCCCAACGCCGGCGGCGCGGTGGTCGCCACGCTGCCGCCCTCGCAGACCCCGCGTGACGAGTACGACCTCGCCTATGGCTACGTGCTGCGCAAGGACTATGCACTCGCCGAGGAGGGCTTTCGCAGCTTCCTGAGCAGATATCCCGGCGACCGCATGACCGGGGACGCCACCTATTGGCTGGGCGAAAGCCTGTTCCAGCGTCAGCGCTACCGCGACGCGGCCGAAGCTTTCCTCAACGTCTCGACCAAATATGAGGCGACCCCCAAGGCGCCGGACGCGCTGCTGCGGCTTGGACAGTCGCTTGCCGCGCTCGGCGAGAAGGAAGCCGCCTGCGCGTCGCTCGGCGAGGTCGTGCGCAAGTTTCCCCGTGCATCGGCCGGTGTAAAGCAGGGTGTCGAGCGAGAACAGAAGCGTGTCCGCTGCTGACGATGCGGCGCCGGTCTCCGCCGCCGAGGCGAAGACGCTGTTTGATCCGCTCGCAAGTGCTACCGCTCTTGTCCTCGCAGTCTCCGGCGGTCCCGATTCCACCGCGCTGCTGCTCATGGCGGCGCGCTGGCGTCAGGCGCGCAAGACCGGCCCAAGGCTGCTCGCCGTCACCATCGACCACGGCCTTCGGCGCGAATCCGCCGGCGAAGCGCGCGCGGTAGCGCGATTGGCGCACGCACTTGGCGTGCCCCATCGCATCGTGCGCTGGACCGGCAAGAAGCCGGCGACCGGATTGCAGCAGAGCGCGCGCGGCGCGCGCTATCGGCTGCTGGCCAAGGCCGCCGTGCGTGCGAAGGCCGGTGCCATCGTCACGGCACACACGCTCGACGATCAAGCCGAGACCGTGCTCATCCGCATGAGCCGCGGCAGCGGCCTCGGCGGGCTTGGCGCCATGGCGCGCGAGGCGCCGCTGCCGGTCGGTGGCGAAGCGATGCTGGTGCGGCCGCTGCTCGAGATTCCGAAAGCGCGCCTCATCGCCACGCTCCGGCGCGCCCGGATTGCATTCGCCGACGACCCCTCGAACCGCGATCCGCGCTTCACCCGCGCGCGCCTGCGCGAGGTGATGTGCGCGCTCGCCCGCGAGGGGCTCGATGCGCGCCGGCTGTCGTTGCTGGCGCGGCGGCTGCGGCGCGCGGAGGCCGCGATCGAGACCGCGGTCGATGGCGCGATGGCCGCGCTGTCACCGGCACCGTGGTCGGACCGCGGACCGATCGTGTTCGATGCCGGCCACTTCAACCGCCTGCCCGCGGAGGTGGCCCTGCGGTTGCTCGGCCGCGCGATCGCTCGCACCGGCGACGAGGGATCGCTCCAGCTCGGCAAGCTCGAGACCCTCTACGAGGCGCTGAAGCGCGCCAATGCCGACGACGCGTCGCACTGGCGGCGCACCCTGGCCGGGAGCGCTGGTCACCCTGGGCGGTACCAGGCTGGCGATCGAGCGTGCCCCGGCCCGCCGGGCCGGCGGCCGCACGCGCTGTTTGGAAGCTGAAAAAGCTGGCGAAATCCGCCACGCAGGGGCGGCAGGATGGTAAAAGGAATTGACCCGGGTTCCCTTGGCAGGAGCCCCCCCGGCACCTAGATTGTAGCGGTGCCGGCCCTGAATCGGCCCGTAAGTTGCCGTATGGACCGGCTGCGGTGCCTGCGGCAGCCAAGAAGGACACGGGATGAACGCCAATTTGCGCAATTTCGCCCTTTGGGTGATCATCGTTCTGTTGCTGCTCGCGCTCTTCACCCTGTTCCAGAATCCGGGACAGCGCACCACCTCCCAGGACATTTCCTTCTCCCAGCTGCTGAATGAGGTCGACCAGGGCCGCGTACGCGACGTTTTGATCCAGGGACCGGAAATTCACGGCACCTTCACCGACGGGCGCAGCTTCCAGACCTATGCGCCGAACGACCCCAGCCTGATCCAGCGGCTCTACGGCAAGGGCGTGTCGATCACCGCCCGCCCGCAGCAGAACGACGTGCCGTGGTTCGTGTCGCTCCTGGTCTCCTGGCTGCCGTTCATCGCGCTCATCGGCGTATGGATATTCCTGTCGCGGCAAATGCAGGGAGCCGGCGGCAAAGCGCTCGGCTTCGGCAAGAGCCGCGCCAAGCTGCTGACGGAAGCCCACGGCCGCGTCACGTTCGAGGACGTCGCCGGCGTCGACGAAGCCAAGCAGGATCTGCAGGAGATCGTCGAGTTCCTGCGCGATCCCGGAAAATTCCAGCGGCTCGGCGGGAAGATTCCGCGCGGCGTGCTGCTGGTCGGCCCGCCCGGCACCGGCAAGACCTTGATCGCGCGCGCCGTCGCCGGTGAGGCCAACGTGCCGTTCTTCACCATTTCGGGCTCCGACTTCGTCGAGATGTTCGTCGGCGTCGGCGCGTCGCGCGTGCGCGACATGTTCGAGCAGGCCAAGAAGAACGCGCCCTGCATCATCTTCATCGACGAGATCGATGCCGTCGGTCGTCACCGCGGCGCCGGCCTCGGCGGCGGCAATGACGAGCGCGAGCAGACGCTCAATCAGTTGCTGGTCGAGATGGACGGGTTCGAGGCGAACGAGGGCATCATCCTGATCGCCGCCACCAACCGCCCCGACGTGCTCGACCCGGCGCTGCTGCGTCCCGGCCGCTTCGACCGCCAGGTCGTGGTGCCGAATCCGGATGTGGTCGGCCGCGAGCAGATCCTGAAGGTGCACGTGCGCAAGGTGCCGCTGGCGCCCGACGTGAACCTGCGGACGATCGCGCGCGGCACGCCCGGCTTCTCCGGAGCCGATCTCGCCAATCTCATCAACGAGGCCGCCTTGATGGCGGCAAGACGCAACAAGCGCATGGTGACGCAGAGCGAGTTCGAGGATGCCAAGGACAAGGTGATGATGGGCGCCGAGCGCAAGTCGCTGGTCATGACCGAGGAGGAGAAGCTCCTCACCGCCTACCACGAGGGCGGCCACGCGATCGTCGCGCTCAACGTCAAGGCCACCGACCCCGTGCACAAGGCCACCATCATCCCGCGCGGCCGCGCGCTCGGCATGGTCATGCAGTTGCCCGAGCGCGACAAGCTCTCCATGAGCCTGGAGCAGATGACGTCGCGCCTCGCCATCATGATGGGCGGGCGCGTGGCCGAGGAACTGGTGTTCGGCAAGGACAAGGTCACCTCCGGCGCCGCGTCCGACATCGAGCAGGCCACCAAGCTCGCGCGCATGATGGTGACGCGCTGGGGGCTGTCCGAGGCGCTCGGCACGGTCGCCTATGGCGAGAACCAGGATGAAGTGTTCCTGGGCTATCAGGTGGCGCGTCAGCAGAACGTCTCCGAGGAAACGAGCCGCAAGATCGACGGCGAGATCAAGCGCCTGGTCGAGGCCGGCTATGCCGAAGCCCAGCACATCCTCGAGGAGAAGCGTCCCGATCTCGAGACCCTGGCCAAGGGCCTGCTCGAGTTCGAGACCTTGAGCGGTGACGAGATCAAGGACCTGCTGGCCGGCAAGCGTCCGACACGCGAATCGGTGATCGAGCCGACCACGCCGCGCGGCTCTGCTGTTCCGCCGGCCGGCAAGCCGCGCCCGCGCCCCGAACCCGGTGGCCTGGAGCCGCAGCCGCAGGCGTAAGCCGCCCCGATATTTTCAGCCGACCAGCAATGCCCGCCGCGAGGCGGGCATTGTGATTTGGGCCGTCCATTTCCCAATTACAGCTACATTGTGACTTTGATGTTGACTACGTATCGAGTTTGTAGTACAAGGATTCGTATCCTGGCTCAGAGGGGCGTTTTCTAGAAACGATCCTGAAAGACGGAGCAAGGAGTGGCGTCCCGCGCTTGCGGCGCGAACCGCAACGCGGGAGGTCCGGACCCCGACCGCCAGTCATAGGGCCTGGCGCGGGACGTCGCAGCGGCTCCGGTTCCACTGCCGGGAGCCGGCTTCGTGGGTCCGCATCCGAAAACCGCCACGGTGGAGCGCCGAGAGAGGTCCCGGTCGCCCCGGGACAGGGTGGTCGCGCGTCGCAGGCGCGACCGAGGTTAAAGAGTGCGCCTGTCGGCGCTCCATCCACCCCTCATCGGGGGGACGGAATTGCTGCTGTCGCGACGGCCGCCGCCAAAGCCCGTGGGCTCGCCGGCGGACGCGAAAGCGAAGGCACCTGCGAAAGAGACGCACAAACCCGGGCGCAGCAACGCGCCGCGGGAACGAACAACACTGCGCTGTTTGACATCGTGAATCGCGGATAAGGCCAACGGTTCGCTTTGCGCGCCGCGATGTCGCACGCTCGGTGTCCCGGGTCTCGTTCCGTTCGGCTTCGCCTCTCTGCACTCGACCGGGACACGAGACCGACGCACGCGGCCGCGCCCGCGCTCATCCCGCCAGCACGCGATCGAGCGGCGTGCGCGTTTTGGCGCCGGTCATGCGCGCGGCGTACGCCGCGGCATCGGCGTATCGGCCGGCGGCCTGCAGGCTGCGCAAATAGGTCTGGCGAAACAGGTCGTCCTGGGCATCGCTGCCGCCGATCGCTGTCATCAGCGGCATGACCGGATCGAGCAGTTGGGCGGCGCGGGCGCGATCTCCCGCGCCGAACGCCGCGGCCGCTTCGACGACGGGGCGGCCCACCGGGGTCCACACGCGCCGGGCTTCCTCGTCGTCCGCGGCGCTGCGGGCGCGCACGCTGGCCAGGCCCGCTTCCACCGCGTCGCGCCGGCCGGCGCGCGCCAGCGCATAGAGGTAGTGCGCATTCATGAACGGGATGAACGTCTCGGTCGCGCGGGCCGCCACGTGATCGGCGATCGACGGCCACTGCGCATCCATGGCCGTGCCCGCCATCTCGATGCGCCAGAGCAACGCGATGGCGTCGAGCTGCTCGACCACGAAATCCGGGGTGATGCCCCAGATGTGCGAATGAAAGACGCCCATCGCGGCGGCGACATCGAGGTGCTCGAGGTGCAGTAGCGCGAGGTGCCACGCGTCGTGCGAATGGATCGGCCGCCCGCACGTGGCGAGCAGCGGAAGGAATGCCTCCATATGCGCAAGGCCTTCCTTGACCCGGCCTTGCCGGATCAGGACGTGGGTGAGGGCATGCTGCGCCCACGGATTTCGCGGTTCGATGGCGAGCGCGCGTCCGGCACCGGACTCGGCGTCGCCGAAGTCGTCGCACAGCTCGCTGGCGAACGCCGCCATCGCAAGGAAATCCGGATCGTCCGCGTGCATGGGCCGGAGACGGTTCATCTGCGCGCGGAAACGTGCGCCCATGAATTGCTGGCCGAGCACGTAATAGAGAAACTCCGCGAGCTTCGCGCTGAAGAGGTCGCGCGGCCACTCGACGGTGATCGCCTCCAGGGTCTCGAGCGCCCGCAGGTTGTCATTCGCATGCCACAGCGTGAGCGCCCGGTGGAGCGCGCGCTCGCGCGCGTTCACGGCCAGCGTTTCACACGCGCGCAGATGCGTGGCGGCGTTCGCGCGTGCGTCCTCGGTCTGACCATAGAGCCAGAACGCGGCGGCGTAGAGTTGAATGATGGGCGTCGCGGGCCAGCGCTTCGCGGCCTCGAGGATGGCCTCGACACCCTGATCGAGTCGCAGCAGCCGCGCGGCGAAGTCGTCAGCCGCCGTTACGGCGGCTGCATCATCCGTGGTGACGTCGAGCCCGCGCGCGTCCTTCATCCGCGTACTATTAATTGGCGGCGCGCTGGATGCAAAATGCTCGCCGCCAGCGCCAAGGCGGCGAACGATCTGCGGCAGGAGCGTGGTCTTTCACAGGGCGCAGCGCTAGATTCTCCGCGTTCGAAATTGGCCGACCGCACGAGCTGTCGCAATGCCGTTGCCCAACCGCGTCGATCCGTTCGGCAATCTGTTTGCCGATGCTTCGCGCGGCCTGCTGTTCGGCAATCGCGGCGGGCGTTTCCATCGCGACGGGCAGACCCTCGGCGCTCGACGCTGGGTCTCGCGCAGATGGATTTGTTGCCGCCTCGACTTCAAGGGACGGCATCGAGACGTTTGGGGCAGGGGCTACACCGAGCTGTTCTTCCTCGATGAGCCGACCGCGCTGGCGGCCGGTCACCGGCCCTGCTTCGAGTGCCGGCGCGCCGATGCGCGGGCTTTCGCGGCGGCGTTCGCCCGCGGGCCTGCCATGTCCGCGGACGAGATCGATCGCGTGCTGCACGCGGAACGGCTTGATGGGCGGGCCAAGCGCGGGCACCGGCGCGCGCTCGACGGTTTGCCCGACGGCAGCGTTCTCACCTTGGCGGACGAGCCTGGCAGCGCCTGGGCCGTCCGCGGCTCTGCGCTGCTGCAATGGACATCCGGCGGATACACCGAGGCGCATGCGCGTCCGCGCAATCTTATGGTTAACGTTCTCACACCGCCCGGCACCTTGGCCGCGCTGGCGAGCGGCTATCGACCACGCTGGCACCCGAGCGCGGATGCGCAGTCGCTCTAGCCGACGATAGGTCACGCTGGCATGCGGCGCGTTTGGAATCCGTTCGCGCTGAGTTGCGTAGCAGCGGCTGGTTGCATCGCGTTCTCCATCAGCCGGCCACACTTTCCACGCAACGTCGCGCCCGGCCAAGGATTGGGAAACGAGGGGCTCGGGCAGCAATCGACTCGTTGGAATCGTGGACATGGTCGCGCGTCTCGCCGGGACCGGGATGCAGGCGGCGCAAAGGCATGTCCGAAGAGGGGGTAACAGCTTGATCACGACAGCAAGGCTCGCTCCTGTCACGCTTCTGCTTGCGGCCGCTCTCGCCGCTCCCGCGCTCGCGCAGGGCGGACCCAAGCCCGCGCCGACGCGTGTGCCGGCACAGGCGCCCGTGCTCCGGATGTCGCAGTCGCCGGATCCGACCTTCGACGAAGGCACCATCCAGCGCATGGCCGCCGCCATGCTCAGCTACACCGTGCTCGAGGTGCAGGGCGGCTGGCCGATGCTGCCGCCGAGCAGCAGCAAGCTCGCTCCGGGCTCGACCGGTCCGGACGTGGTGGCGCTGCGCCATCGGCTCTCCATCACGGACGATCTCCCGGCCGATCAGGCCAATGGCGAGGTCTACGACGACGCGCTCGCCGCCGGGGTGAGGCGCTTCCAGGCGCGTCACGGCCTCACGGAGACCGGCAGCATCGGACCGAAGACGCTGAGCGCGCTCAACGTGCCGGTGGGCAAACGGCTGCGCCAGCTTGGCGCTTCGCTCGACCGTCTCGCCGCCATGGATTTCACTTTCGGCCAGCGCTACGTGGTGGTGAATCTTCCCGCCGCATTCGCCGAGGCCGTCGATGGCGACAAGGTCGTGCGCCGCTACGTCGTGGTGGTGGGCAAGCCGGACCGTCCCTCGCCGACGCTGACGACATCTGTCACGGCGGTCAATCTCAACCCGACCTGGACGGTGCCGCTGTCGATCATGAAGAAGGACGTCATTACCAAGATGCGCAAGGACCCGAGCTATGTCGAGCGCATGCACATGCGCGTGCTGGACGGGCAGGGCCACGAGATCGATCCGAGGTCCATCGACTGGAGCTCCGATCGCGCGCCGAACTTCACCATCCGCCAGGATTCCGGAAACTGGAACGCGCTCGGGGCCGTGCGCATCGACATGCCCAATCCGTATTCCGTCTACATGCACGACACCAGCCACAAGGAGTTCTTCAGCGCGGACTATCGTTTCCAGTCCTCGGGCTGTACCCGCGTGGAAGATCCGCGCGCACTCGCCGCCTGGCTGCTTGCGGACAATCCGGGCTGGGGTCGGCGTGAAATCGATGCCGCGATCGCCAAGGGCGACCGCACCGACATTCGCCTGACCCACAAGGTGCCGGTGGCCTGGATCTATCTCACCGGCTGGGCCACGCGTGACAATGTCATCCATTTCCGCGATGACGTTTATGGCCACGACGATAAGCCGACGCTGGTTGCAGATGCGCGCGCGCAGGTCGCGAGCGCGGCGCGCGCCTCCGGCTTCGTGCTGCAATCGGCGGACACGCGGTCATCCGACCTGGAGCCCGTATCTTATCTCGACAGCCAGTAGGCCTGCCGGGAGTTTTGGCATGCGGGTATCGGCGATCGGCGCCCTACCGGCGCGTATCAATCGCTATGGACGGCGGCGCCTCGTGGCTCATGAACACGGGTAGGAGCGTATGTGATTTGAACTGCCATCCCTTGTCCCGGTCCAGCACGCAGTCGTTCACCAGGTCCGCGATCAGCATCGGCGGCTTGGATTGCGGCGCCGGGGCCCGGACGACGGCGCCGTAGAAGCTCACGATGCCCAGCACCCGGGCCGCGCTGTCGCCGCTCGATTCGACGAACAGATTGTTGATCAGATGGCGCGTGGTCTTCACGCTGCTGATCGCCGTGACCGCCTGACGCTCGCGCCATGTGTAGAATTCCTTGATCTTGTCGCGACCCTGAAAGCGGTTGTGACCCACCACCATCAGGCCATCGGGCAGGTAGAACTCGTGCGCGTTGCGTCCGCCATTGGCGTCGACCTCATGCCAGTATCGCGTCTCGAGTTGATAGAGCGCGTGCCAGAGCATGACCTCCTCGTGAGTGTTCATATCTCACCTCTTGTTGCCGATTGGACGAATCCTCCGGAATTCTTGGGAACGCTCTAACCGAGGTCCCGTAGTCCCGCCTGCTTGACGAGCGGATAGGTCACATCGCGGAATTCGCGCATCCCTTGCTCGAACCGCGGCCAGCACAGCAGAACGCCGTCGAGGCCTGCACGCGACAAGCCCTGCAATCCATCGACGATCTGCTCGCGCGTGCCGATCAAGGGCAGGCCGCCCCATCCCGCAAGGAATGCCTCCTGCAGGGCCTTTATGCGTTCCGGCGCAATAGCGCGGGCGTTGATCTCGAGCGAGAACGTGTCGATCATATTCTTGGCGGCCTCCCAGTCGCCTTTCTCGTGGACGTAGTACCGGTAGAAGTCGCGCGCTTCTTTTTCGGTCTCGCCCTGCACGATATTGACGAGCGTCCAGACCCGGACCTCGCGGCCGTAGGTCTCGCGCGCGAGCGTGTGGTAGGCCTGCACGTGGGCCCGGCATTCATCGAGACCGCCGGTGCGGATCACGGTAAAGACCAGGTCGGCATATTTCGCCGCAAACTCCCGCCCGCGTTCGGACGCGCCGGCGCTCATGACCGCGGGGTAGGGATACTGGATCGGCTTGGGCTGCAGGTAACCTTTGGCGATCTTGTAGAACTTGCCCTCGTGATCGAACGCATCGTCCTCGGTCCACAGCCGCTTGACGATGCCGAACCACTCTTCCGCGCAGGCGTAACGTTCGGCGTGCCCCATCATCGGGTTGCCGAACATGTCGATCTCCGGCTGGTTCCACCCGGTCACGATGTTGAGCGCATAGCGGCCGCCGGAAATGTGATCGATCACCGCCGACTGCTTGGCCGCCACGATCGGATGATTGAGCGAAATATGCGAGGTGGCGAACACGCCGGGCTTGCTGGTCGAGGCCGCAATCCCGGCGGCCCAGGTGTACGCCTCGAATCCGGGCCCTTGCGGATTGGTGGCGCCGCCGAAACCGTGCCAGCGCGCCACCGGCACCAGTGCCTCGAACTCCATCTCTTCGGCCAGCCTGGCCAGCGCGATGGTGTTGGGCCAGGTGATGTCGAGGCGGCCGTCGAGATCCGACATCACGCAGCCGCTGTCGAGATTGGTCTGAAACGTTCCGAGCTTCAGCTTGCGGCTGCTGAAGGCGGGATTGGTTTCGCGCCGATCCAGTCGCCGGCTGCCGGTGCGCATCAAATCCGCCACACTAGCCCGTCATCGCCGCCTTGATGGCCGCGACGTCGCCGCCCGCCTTGGCCGCGGCGATGATCTTGGCTTCGCGCGCGGACAGGCCGTCGAGCGCGGCTTTCATGGCATCGATCTTGTCGATGGGAACGACGATGGCGCCGTGGCGGTCGGCATGGATGAGATCGCCGCTGCGCACCGCCATGCCGTGCACCGTCACGTCGATGCCGAAATCGACGACGTGGACATAGGCGTGCGACGGCACGATCGAGCCGGCCAGCATCTGGAAGCCCGGTGCGATCATCGGGATATCGCGGACCGAGCCGCTGGTCACGACGCCGAGGCAGCCGAGCGCCTTGTGCACGTTCGACTGCACCTCGCCCCAGAACGCACCGTAGCCGACGTGCTCGCCGTCGAGGTCTTCCATGATCATGATGCTGGGCCGTGGCGCGCCCGCGACGTAATCGAGGTAATCGAGCCGCTTCTGCATATAGCCGCCCTGACCGAGCGGCACCGCGTCCTTCGCCTTGAACGTCACCGTCTTGGCGAATCCGACCATTGGCGGAAGTTCGGGGAATGGACAATGCAGGTGCCTGACCGTGTAGCCGGAGCCGCGACGCTCGGGCACGACGATCTCCACCAGGTTGCACACGGTGGGCGTATCGATCGACTGCAAGAATTCGAAATGGCTTTGGGTCGGCGCCGTCATTCGTTTCCCCTTTGGAGCTTGGCGAACCGCCCAGACACTAAGCCGTGGCGCCGCGATAGGCGAGAGCCGCGATCAAGGCCATGGTCGCGAGCATCGCGACGACCATGGCGATGCAGGCTGTCCATCCGCCCGCGTTCCACGCGAGGCCGGGCAGGAAGGCGCCCATGCTGCCGCCGATGTAGAACGACGTCACGTAGAGGCCGACGGCGGACGAGCGTCCTTCCTTCGCGATCGAGGTCACATAGCCGGTCGCAATGGTCTGGCACAGCATGCCGCAGGCGGCGCAAAGAATCAGCCCGGCGATGATGAGCGGGAGAGGCGGCGCCAGCATGAGCAGCGCGCCCAAAACCCACGCGGCGATCACGGTGAGGATGAACCAGCGGCGTCCGAGCCGCGCGACCATCCAGCCGGTCATGGGCGCAATGACGGTGCCGACGAGGTAGGTCACGAAAATCGCGCCGAGCAGCGTCGCGGAGAAGTCATAAGGCGGAGCGGCGAGATGGAAGCTCACATAGGTGAACACGGCGATGAAGTTGAACAGGACCCCGAAGCCGATGGCATAGGTCGCAAGGAGCTGCGGGTTCTTCAGGTGCCGCAGCATCTGCCGCACCGAGGCACCAAGCCCCTGCGAACGCACGAAACCGGTTTCCTTGGGCAGCAGCAATGCAACGATGACGGCGCCCGCCAGCGACAGGCCGGCGAGCGCCAGGAAGCCCCCGCGCCAGCCGATAAGATCGTGCAACGCGCCTGGAATGAAGCGGCCGCAGAATCCGCCGAGGCTTGATCCGGCGATGTAGATGCCGGCGACACCCGGCACCTGCGCCGGCGGCCACTCGTCGCCGATATAGGCGACGGTTACGGCAAAGATCGCCGGCAGCAACAGGCCCTGAAGGAAGCGCCAGATGATGAGCGCGGGCACATCGGGCGCGAGCGCCGCGCCCGCCATCGGAACCGCCACCGCCAGCATTGCGGCGGTGATAACGCGCTTCCTCCCCAACACGTCGGCGACCGCGCCGGTGAACGGAGCGGTCAGGGCGATGGCCAGCGCGCTTGCCGTCATGATGGTGCTGATTTCGGCCGCGCCGACGCCGAATTCGCGCGCCAGCGCGGGCAGCAGCGCCTGCGGCGAGTACAGGTTGAGGAAGGCGCAGAAGCCGGCGGTGGCGATGGCGACCTTGCGGGGATCGAGGCGCATGCGGTGCAGTCTAGAGCGCGATCACGATGAACGCCGCATCGCTTCGCGTCGCGCATATCGGATCATCTCGCAGCGCGGGCTTAGCGCGTGAGCCGCTCGAGCGCAGCGTGGGCGCGGGCGAGTGTCTGGTCCGGCGTGCCGGAGGCATCGACGCGCGCCCAGTCCAGCGCGCCGAGATCGTAGCTCTCCTGGGCACGGGCGACCGCGGCGTCGGCATCGGAGGCATCGCCGCTGCGCGCGCCCACGCGCGCGACCCGCGTGGCGAGATCGGTGTCGAGGAAGAGTCCGTGGAAGGGCACGCCCAGGGCGCTGGCCGAGCGCTGCATCACCGCCCGCTCCTGCGGTTTTGCAAACACGCCGTCGACGATGGCGCAGTGCCCGGCGGCGGCCGCGCGGCGGGCCTTGTCGGCGATGCTGGCATAGACGCGCGCCGTGACCTCAGGTGCATAGGCGTCCGCGGGCAGCTTTTCCTGTTCGTCCTTGCCGAACAGCGTCTTGCGCTCGATGTCCGAGCGCAGCACCACGGCGCCCGGCGCGGCCCCGAGGTCGGGCGCCAGCGCGCGCGCCAGGGCCGATTTGCCGGTGCCGGAGAGCCCGCCGACGGCGATCAGGCGCGGCGGTGGAGGTTCGATCAATTGCCGTGCAACGTCGAAATACTTGCGCGCGATGCCTGCGATCGCGTCCTTCTTCTCGGTCGTCGAGGACTGCAGCCGCGCCGCCGTGACCTTGGCGCGGATCGCCGCGCGCATCGACAAGTAGAACGGGAGGGTTGCGAGCCCATCGAAGTCCTCAACGCGCCCGGTGGTAACGAGATAGCGGTTGAGCACGATGTTCGCGGCGGGCCTCAGCCCGCGCTCGGTCAAATCCATCAGCAGAAATGCCAGATCGTAGAGCACGTCGCCCGACGCGATCAGCGGGCTGAATTCGATGGCATCGAACAGCACCGGCCGGCCCTCGAGCAGGACGATATTGCCGAGATGGAGATCGCCGTGGATACGGCGGACGAGGCCTCCGCGCGCGCGCTCGAGCAGAAGCGGATGAATGCGGGCATAGGCGGCGCGGCTCGCACGCGCGAGGGCATCGACGCCTTCGGGCGGAAACAGATCGGGCGTCTCGCCGAAGGCCGCGACGTGCTCGTCGATGTAGTCGGCCAGCGCTTTCACCCAGGGACCGGCATCGACTGCGGGCGCGGTCGCGTGCGCCGCTGCCACGGTGCGGCCGAGCGCATCGGCCAGTGCCGCGTCGATCCGGCCCGCCTCAGCCAGGTGGTCGAGGGTCGCTCCCTCGTCGAAACGGCGCATCTCGACAGCCCATTCCACCGGCGTGCCGGCGCCGTCGAGCGCGAGCCGGCCGTCCGGTTCGCGCGTGATCGGCACGACGCGGCGATAGATTTCAGGCGCGAACGGGCGGTTGACCTCGAGCTCGGCCTCGCAGGCCTGCTTGCGCCGGTCGAGGGTCGAATAGTCGAGGAAAGGAAAGCGCACCGCGCGTTTGACCTTGAAGGTGCGGGGGCCGGCCAGGAATACCGAGGCGGCATGGGTGTCGATGCGCTTGACCGCCGCTCCGCCATGGGTCGCGGGTTCGGCCAGCAAGGCGAAAACCGGTTCCTGCGCTTCGCTCTCGTTCATCCGTGTCGGAACTCCAGCAACAGAATCTCGCGGCGTCGGTTCTGCCGGCATCGAGCCATGTCAACGCCGGCGCGCCCGGAACCGTTCACCGTGCGCTGCGCGGCGCGTTCACGGCACCCGACGCCGTTGGGCGAAATCGGGATGGAGGCGAGCAGCCCTGGGCATGACGGGATCCCGCACCGCTTGCTATAACGGTGCGAGTTCATCCGGAGACTCCAGCAATGCGCGCCAATGACGGCACCAGGACGGCCGCCGAAGTTCTGATCGATCAGCTCGTCATCCATGGCGTGCGTCAAATGTTCTGCGTGCCGGGCGAGAGCTATATCGCCGCCCTCGACGCCTGCCATGACCGGGATATCGCCGTCACCATCTGCCGGCAGGAAAGCGGGGCGGCGATCATGGCGGAAGCGCAGGGCAAGGCGACCGGCCGGCCCGGCATCTGCTTCGTGACCCGCGGCCCCGGCGCAACCAATGCGGCGGCGGGCGTGCATATTGCGCGTCAGGATTCCACCCCGATGATCCTGTTCGTCGGCCAGATCGCACGCGAGATGCGCGAGCGCGAGGCTTTCCAGGAGCTGGACTATCGCGCGGTGTTCGGAACGATGGCCAAATGGGCGACCGAGATCGACGATCCCACCCGCATTCCCGAATTGATCTCGCGCGCCTTCTACGCCGCGACCAGCGGCCGGCCCGGGCCGGTCGTCATCGCGCTGCCGGAAGACATGCTGGTCGAGCGCATCGCCGTGCCCGACGCGCCCGCCTTCGAGCCGGTGGAGACCTGGCCCGGCGCGACCGACATGAGCCGGCTGCAGAAGCTGCTGTGGGCGGCTGAGCGGCCGATCTTGCTGCTCGGCGGCAGCCGCTGGTCGGAGCCGGCCTGCGCCGCGGTCGCGCGCTTCGCGCAGCGCTTTGCGCTGCCGGTCGCGACCACATTCCGGCGCGCGCATCTGTTCGATCCGGACCATCCCTGCTACGCCGGCGATCTCGGCATCGGGCCCAATCCCAAGCTCCTGGCGCGCGTGAAGGGCGCCGATCTCATCCTGCTCGTCGGCGGCCGGCTGGGCGAGATGCCCTCGCAGAGCTACACGCTGCTCGACATTCCGGGGCCGCGCCAAACTCTCGTCCATGTATTTCCCGGCGTCGAGGAACTCGGCCGCGTCTACCGCGCGCATCTGCCCATCAATGCCGCGCCGACCGCTTTTGCCGCGGCGCTCGAAGGCCTGCAGCCGCCGGCCGAGTTGCGCTGGCAGGGGGAAACGCCGGTCGCCCATGCCGACTTCCTCGCCTGGACGGACAAGCCGACCAACGTGCCGGGGCAGGTCAATCTCGGCGAGATTGTCGTGGCATTGCGCGACCGGCTTCCCGCCGACGCGGTGATCTGCAACGGCGCCGGCAATTTCTCCATCTGGGTGCACCGCTATTGGCGCTACCGCCGATACGGCACCGAGCTCGCGCCGATCTCGGGCTCCATGGGCTACGGGATACCGGCGGCCATCGGCATGAAGCGGCTGGCGCCGGATCGCACGGTCGTCGCCTTTGCCGGCGACGGCGATTTCCTCATGACCGGGCAGGAGTTCGCAACCGCCGTCCAATACGACCTGCCGGTCATCGTCATCGTGGCCGACAACGGCATGTACGGCACCATTCGCATGCATCAGGAGCGCCATTATCCCGGCCGCGTGGTGGGAACAGGTTTGAAGAATCCTGATTTTGCCGCCTATGCGCGCGCGTTCGGCGGCTACGGCGCGACGGTGGAAAAGACCGCCGATTTCCTTCCGGCGTTCGAGGCTGCGCAGAAGTCCGGCAAGCCGGCGATCCTCCATCTCAAGGTGGATCCCGAGGCGCTCACGCCGACGATGTCGCTCACGGCCACCCGCGAGAAAGCGCAAGCGGGCGGGTGAGGGCGACGCCAGTCGCCGCGGACAGGAGCGCCGTCGTCACGTTCGGTAGGACGGATCCTGGCGGTCGAGCTTGCGCAGCAGTCCGGCCCATTCCGTGCCAAAGGGTGCCTCCGGGGCGACGGCGAGCTTGGCCGTGTGCGCCGACACCGCCTCGGTGGGCAGGTTCAGAGCGGCATGTCCCGCCATCGCCAGGACCTGTGTCTCGCAAGCGAATTGAAGATTGAACAGGTTGCTGAAGGCGAGCGGGATGCTGGTGCCCACGGCCAGCAGGCCGTGGTTGCGCAGGATCATCACCGGGTTGTCGCCGAGGTCGCGCACCAGCCGCTGCCGCTCGTCGATGTCGATCGCGAGCCCCTCATAGTCGTGATAGCTCACCCGCCCGTAGAACAGCTGGGCATGCTGGCTCAGCGGGAGCAGCCCGTCCTTCATGGCCGCTACCGCGACCCCGGCCTTGGAATGGGTGTGGATGACGCAGTCGACATCGTCGCGGCCGCCATGGATTGCGCTGTGAATGACGAACCCGGCCCGGTGCATGGGGGCATCGGGCTCATCGACCAGGTTGCCGTCGAGATCGACCTTGATGAGGTTGGAGGCGGTCACCTCGTCGAAGAGCAGCCCGAAGCGGTTGAGCAGAAAGTGGCCGGGTTCGTCCGGGACGCGCGCCGAAATGTGCGTGTAGATCAGATCGGTCCAGCCGAAATGCTCGACCAGACGGTAACATGCCGCGAGCTGGACGCGCTGTTCCCATTCGGCGGGAGCGATGTTGGATTTGGCGGTTCGGGTGATCGCAGCGGTAGGTGGCATTCCCGTCTCCTGCTCGACTTGCTCCGCGGTCATCATCCGCGCAGGCGGATGATCCTCCGCTCCGTGACGCCCGGTCACTTCAACCGCTGCGCCGCCTCTCGCACGATGCTCAGATCGGTGTATTTCTGTACGTCGATCGGGCCCTTGAGAAATCCGAGGTCGCGCTGCACGTCGATATTGGACTGCAGCGCCGCCAGGTCGGGCAGGAGATCGGGGCTGCGCGAATATTCCTTGTTGGTGAACAGCCAGCCCGCGAACAGTTCCGGCCGCAGCTTGGTGATCTTGGCCGCGATCTGCACGGCTTCGTCGTGATTCCTGGGATCGAGATACCAGCGCACGACCCGCACGGAATCCTCCATGAAATCGACCATGGCGGCGCGGTTTTTCTGCAGGAAGCCGGCGCGCGCCACCCACACGATCATCTGCGTGGGGCCGAGCGCGTCGCGCTGGCTGAACAATGGCCGGGCGATCTGCTTGAGCTCGGGATCGAACGAGAACGGCGCCACGAACGACGCGAGGTCGGCTTTTTTCTGCGCCAGCATGGCCTTCATGGTGGGAAAGGGCGCCTCGACCAGGGTGTAGTCGCGCTTGTCCTCGAGTCCGTGCTTGCGCAGCATGGCGCGCATCGCGATGTCGACCGCGCTGCCGGCCGCATTGGTCGCGACGATCTTGCCTTTCAGATCCTCGACCTTCTGCACCGGGCTGTCTTTGAGCACGAAGAACTGGTTGCTGTAGTTGCCGTCGGTGCCGTCCTTGAACTGGTCGCCGACGATACGCAGATCGTCCAGGCCGGCGTTCTGGATTGCCAGCGCGAGTGAGGAGAAGGCGAGGTTGCCGAGCTCGATCTCGTTGTTCGCCAGCGCGGTGATGACGGCGGGCGTGCCCTGGAAGCGCTGCGGCTCGAACGTGTAGGTCTTGCCGTTGCTCTTCATCAGGTCGGGCTTTTCCAGCAGCAGCGGCGTCCAGTCGGAGGGCGCGACGATCCAGCTGGCCCGGATCTTCACCGGTTCGGCGCCATAGGCCGTTCCGGCGGCAAGCAAGACGGTGCAGGTCACCATCCATCGCAAGGCGCGCATCTTTCCTCCCATCGCTTATCGTTGTTGCATGCGACGATATCATCGCGGTTCAAGCAGGGCCATCGCGCCGCGGCGCGCGCCTTGGCCTGGGTATGCCCGAATGTGATTGCCTGAATGTGAATCATGCTTCATTTGTTTGAGGCGAGGCTGATTCGCATGCCCTACCGCCAGACCGAAAATGTCGTCCGTCGGCTAGCCGCCCGCCGGGATGCGATCCTGGCCGCCGCCGCCGATGCGGCGGCCGAAGGTGGCATGGCCGCGGTGCAGATGGCGCCGGTCGCCGCCCGGGCCGGGATCGCGGCCGGCACGGTCTATCGCTATTTTCCCGCCAAGACCGATCTTGTCGCCGCGCTGGTGGCGGCTTTTTCCGCGCGGGAGCTCGCCGCGCTGGGGCGTGCGGCCAAGGCGGCGCCCGGCCCGCTTTCGGCGCTGGCCGCGGCCATCACCACGTTCGCTGCGCGCGCCCTCGCCAGCCGGCGGCTGGCGTTCGCGCTGATTGCCGAGCCAGTTGAACCGGAGGTTGACGCCGCGCGCGCCGCGTATCGGCAGGCGCTGGTCAACGAGATCAAACGGCTCATCCACAATGCCCAGGCAGGCGGACGCCTGCCCGAGCAGGACGCCGCGCTCGCCGCCGCCGCGCTGGTCGGGGCCCTGATCGAGGGCCTGATCGGCTCGCTTGCACCCCCGGTTGCGGACGATCCGGCCAAGGCGCGGGCGCGGGTGCAGACGCTGACATTGTTTGCTTTGCGCGGGCTCGGGGTCGTGGATGCGCGCGCCCGCGGCTTGGTGGTGCAGACGGTATTGCCGAGCACCGACACGTAATCGTTCAGCGTCGGCGGCTCATTGCAGCGTCGCGGCGGCGATCCACTCGGTCACCGCGCGCAACGCGGCGTCCCGGCTCCCGATCTTCGCGTGCGCATCGAACACGGCAAGCTGCGCGTCGGACGACGTGCCGGCCCCGACGATTGCCCGGCAGCGGTTGATCTCGGCGGTGCAACCGAGCGCTGCGGCATCGGGCGCAGTGTCGGAAATCACTTGTTCGAGCATGTCAGCGACCGTGGCCGCGCCATCCTCTGTGACGAAGGTCCCGTGCACTCCGTAGCGCTGCGCGCGCCATTTGTTTTCGATGACAATCGCCCGCCCGACCGCATCGAGATCCCTGTTGCGACTGCGGTTGACATGGAGGTGGCGGGCCAGCGTGCGATAGAGCGCGGCGATGGCGAGCGAATCCTCGACGAGTGTGCAGGAGTCGGGTGCGCGCAGCTCCAGTGTCGGGTTGTTGAGCGAGGGTCTGATGGCCCACCAGACATAGCTCGAATCCTTGATGACACCGGCACGCACCAACGCCGCGATGTAGGCGTCGAACTCCTGCTGAGTGCGAAAAAGCTCGGGTACGCCGGTACGTGGCAGTTCGTCATAGGCCGCGAGCCGGTAGCCCTTGAGCCCGGTCCGCCGCGCTTGCCAGAACGGCGAAGAAGTCGAGAGCGCGAGCAGCAGCGGCAGAAAGGGCAGCATTCGATACATCACGTCGATGCGAAGGTCGGGATCGGGCAGTTCGACATGCACGTGCAGCCCGCACAGCAGATCGCGCTGGCCGATCATCTGCAGGTCGTCCATCACGGTGTCGTAGCGCTGCTTGTCGGTCTGCTGGGCCTCGCGCCAGAGCGCCGTCGGGTGCGTGCCGGCAGCCAGTATGGCAAGGCCATATCGGGCCGCGACGTTTGAAACGGTGCGACGCAGCATGCGCAACTCGGCGCGCGCGTCCGCCATGTTGACATGGGGCGAGGAGATAACCTCGATCTGCGGCTGCAGAAACTCGGTCGAGATTCGGCCCTCGCTTGCCTTCTTGGCTTCGTCGAAGAATTCCGCCGGCACCTCGCGGGCGACCACCTTGGTCTCCGCATCGACCAGGAAGTACTCTTCTTCCATACCGAACGTGAACGCGCCGGCCATGCGTGGACCCTGCTTCTTCGGTTTGGTTGCGAAGGCGTAGTCCATTGAGCTGACCAACGAATGTAGCAGCGGCTGACCCGATCGGGTCGATCGAAACCGGGGGGAAGTTGGCGAGACAACGCTTCAGCGGAAATGGAGTTCCGCCCCGAAAAAATCAACGTGCTGGCAAAGACTTGGTCGGTAGCAATCGCTCAATGCGACATCAGCACGGGCACCGTCATCGAATTGAGAATGCTGCGGGTCACGCCGCCGAGGATGAATTCGCGCAAGCGCGAATGTCCGTACCCGCCCATCACCATGAAGTCCGCGCTGCTATCGGCCGCGTAGGACAGGATGGCGTCCTGGACCGAAAGATCGCCCTTGGCGATGCGCTTGACACTGACCGCGGCGCCGTGCCGGGCGAGGTGCTCGCTCATACGAACGCCCGTGACCTCGTCGTTCTTCCGTTCTTCCGCGACGATCACCAGGTCGACCGCCTTGGCGCGCGTGAGGAACGGCATGGCATCGGCGACGGCGCGCGCGGCCGTGCGCCCGCCGTCCCAACAGACGAGCGCGCGCTCGAGCGTGAGGCCGCTCTTCTGGATGTACGGCACGACGATGACGGGACGCCCGGATTCGAACAGTGCGCCTTCGATGATGAGTTCGTCGGTCGCTCCCTGCTCGCGTTGCGCCTGACCGACAACGGAGATGTCGAAGCGCCGCGCGACCTGGGCGAACAGCGTGGCGGCGCCGCCGAACGTGGCATCGAGCTGGCGCGTTTCCGCCGCAACCCCGCTTTTCTTCACCCCGGCTTCGAATCGGCTGATGGCGTCACGGGCAATCTTGCTGTTTTCCTCGCGCTGCAGCTCGATCAGGTCGACCGGGACGCCGCCGAGCGTGCCGTCGGGAATGACCGGCTCGTACAGGAAGGCAATACCGGTGACGTGGGCGCCAAAGGTCGCGGCGATCGAGATCGCATAGTCGGCCGCGAAATCCAGCGAGGCGCGGCCCGACAGATTGACGACGACATCCTTCAGCATGCTCGATCTCCTCGTGACTTGCGGGGGCGCGATAACCCGTCGGCAGCGAAATTGCAGACGAGTTTACGCCATCGATCCGCGATCTGTCCCTGCGCGTGAGCCGCTCCCTCGCCGAGGGGCGTCTCTCCGGCGCTAACGGGAGGCACTGCCATGCGGCGGAGATAGTTGAGGTCGCATGCAACCGATTTGACGCGATCGCCCGGCTTGAACCTTCTGCGTTGCAGATCGGAGGTGAGGAAGGGCAGGCGACGCTGGCGGTGACGCCTGCCTCGCGCCTCTTACTTCTTGTTGCCGTCCGGCCCGAATTGCTTGAGGTAGGCCCAAAGGTCGGCGATGTCCTTGTCGTTCTTTACGCCGACGAAGGCCATTCGCGTGCCGGGCATCTCCTGCATCGGTGCACGGATGTATTTCGGGAACGTTTCGTCGCTCCAGGTGATCCCGGACCCCTTGTTCGCGGGGGAGTAATTGAAGCCCTCGAAACTGCCGGCCTTGCGGCCGTCGACGGCATTGAGCGGAGGCCCAAGCTTGACTTTGGCCGCTTCGCCGATGTCGTGGCAGGGGGAGCAAAAACGCTTGAACACCTGCTCGCCGGCAGCGGCATCCTGCGCCAAGGTCGTGCCTGTCGAAGCTGCAAGAGCAATCCCAGCAATCACCCACGTCCTCATCATTTTCTCCTTTTCCCGACACTACCGCGCCCGGTTCCGGCGCCGGCCGACCGGAGACCGGACGGCATATCCGCCAATGGCATCGGCTGATCTGCAGCGATCCCTTGTTCGGAATGGCGTCAAACTGCTTGCAGGTCAACCGCCCAAGGGGACAATTTGTTTCGCCGCCGCGGCGCCAGGCGTATTTCGCGGAATGGCGCGATTTCGTGCCGCGTTGCCGCTATAAATACGGCGTAACGAGCACGTCCCGGTTGGCTCATAAGGAGCGCGCAGGTGACAGTCGCAATGCCGGCGCCCGATCAGAGCGTGCTTGCCCGCCGCGACCGCATCGTGGCGGGACTGCGTGCCATCGTGCCGGGCGAGGGCGTGATCGCGGCCGAGCGGGAGATGCGGCCGTACGAGTCCGACGGACTGACCGCGTATCGCCAGCTTCCCATGGTCGTCGTGCTGCCCGAGACCACGGAGCAAGTGAGCCGCGTGCTCGCCTTCTGCCACGCCGAGCGCATCAAGGTGGTGCCGCGCGGGGCCGGCACCTCGCTCTCAGGCGGCGCGCTGCCGCTGGAGGACGGCGTCCTGCTCGGCATGGCGAAGTTCAATCGCATCCGCGAGATCGACTTCGCCAACCGCGTCGCCGTGGTCGAGCCCGGCGTGACCAACCTGGCGGTGACCCAGGCGGTCGAGCAAGCCGGCTTCTACTACGCGCCTGATCCGTCCTCGCAGATCGCCTGCACCATCGGCGGCAACGTGGCGGAGAATTCTGGCGGCGTGCACTGCCTCAAATACGGCATGACAACCAACAACCTGCTCGGATGCGAACTGGTGCTGATGACGGGCGAGATCGTCCGTATCGGCGGCAAGCATCTCGATGCCGGCGGCTACGATCTCCTCGGCGTCATTACCGGCTCGGAGGGCCTGTTGGGCGTCGTCACCGAGATTACGGTGCGCATCCTGAAGAAGCCGGAATGCGCGCGCGCCGTGCTGGTCGGCTTTTGCTCGTCCGAAGATGCCGGCGAATGCGTGAGCAAGATCATCGGCGCGGGCATCATCCCCGCCGGCATGGAGATGATGGACGCCCCGGCGATCCACGCGGTCGAGCAATTCGTCCATGCCGGATATCCGCTCGACGTCGAGGCCCTGCTGATCGTCGAAGTCGACGGGCCGCAAGCCGAGGCCGACCATCTGGTCGCGCGCGTCGAGACCATCGCCAAGGCCTGCCGTGCCGTGACCTGCCGCGTCTCCAGCTCCGAAGAGGAGCGGCTCCTGTTCTGGGCCGGCCGCAAGGCAGCGTTTCCGGCGGTCGGCCGCATCTCGCCCGACTATTACTGCATGGACGGCACCATTCCACGGGCGCGGCTGCCGCAGGTCCTCAACCGCATGCGCGAGCTGTCGCAGGCCTACGGGTTGCGCGTCGCCAACGTCTTTCACGCCGGCGACGGCAATCTGCACCCGCTCATTCTCTACGACGCCAACAAGCCAGGCGAGCTTGAACGAACGGAAGCGTTCGGCGCGGAAATTCTCAAGCTCTGCGTGGAGGTCGGCGGCGTGCTCACGGGCGAGCACGGCGTCGGCGTGGAGAAGCGCGACCTGATGCCCGCGATGTTCACCGAGGCCGATCTCGCCCAGCAGCAGCGGCTCAAATGCGCCTTCGACGACCGCGGCCTGCTCAACCCGGGCAAGGTGTTTCCCACGCTGCACCGCTGCGCCGAGCTCGGGCGCATGCACGTCCATGCCGGGAAGGTCGCGTTCCCCGATATTCCCAGGTTCTGAAGCCTCGATGCCGGATGCACCGAACGCTAAGTGGGCTCCTCGTCTGCGATCTCGCCCTGCCGGCGGAAAGCGGTGAACGGGCTGCCGATGGCCGACACCTTGCAACCCCGTAATGCCAAAGAGGTCGAGGCGGCGGTGCAATGGTTGCTGGCCGAGGGCAAGGCCGCGGAGATCGTGGGGCACGGCTCGAAGCGCCCGATCGGCCGGCCGGCCCAGACCGACCTCACACTCGACCTCTCGGCGCTCACCGGCGTCACGCTCTACGAGCCCGAGGAGCTCGTGCTCTCGGCAAACGCCGCGACGCCCTTGGCCGAGATCGAAGCCCTGGTCGCGGCCAAGGGCCAGCAACTCGCGTTCGAACCCATGGACTACGCAAGCGTGCTGGGCGGCGTCGCCGGGCACGGGACCATCGGGGGCGCCCTGGCGGCAAACCTCTCCGGCCCGCGCCGTATCAAGGCCGGTGCCGCGCGCGACCATTTCCTCGGCTTCTCGGCGGTGTCCGGCCGCGGTGAAACCTTCAAATCCGGCGGCCGGGTCGTGAAGAACGTGACCGGATACGATCTCTGCAAGCTGATCGCGGGCTCCTGGGGAACGCTCGCCGCCATGACCGAGGTCACGATCAAGGTGCTGCCGGCGGCGGAGACGGAAGAGACTCTCCTGATCCGCGGCCTCGAACCGGCGAGGGCGGTCGAGGCGATGACAAGCGCCATGGGTTCGGCCTGCGACGTCTCGGGCGCGGCGCATCTGCCGTCCGACGTGGCCGCGTCGGTGCCGGCGGTCGCCGGCGCGGGCGGCGGCGTCACGGCGCTGCGGCTCGAAGGCTTCTCGCCCTCGGTCGCTCACCGCCGGGGCGCGCTCCAGGGCCTGATGAAACCGTTCGGCGACCTCGGGATAATTGATGCAACGGCCTCGCGCGCGTTCTGGCAGGCGGTGCGCGACGTCACCCCCTTTGCCTGCAGCCGCAACGGCATTGAGCGGCCGCTCTGGCGCATCTCGACGGCGCCAAAATGCGGAGCGGAGCTGGGCGCGGCGCTCGCAAAGCGCGCCGGGGCGCAGGTGCTTTATGACTGGGCCGGCGGCCTCATCTGGCTTGCGCTTGCCGCATCCGATGATGCCGGGGCGGCCCGCATCGGTCCCGCTGTGGCCGCCACCGGCGGGCATGCGACCCTTATTCGCGCGCCGGCTGCGGTGCGCGCGGCGATCGACGTCTTCGCGCCACAGGAGGCGGGGCTTGCGGCATTGACGAAGCGGGTGAAGGAGGGCTTCGATCCCAAGGGCGTGCTCAATCCTGGGCGCATGTGGGCGGGCGTGTGATGCGAGGGCTTCCCGTCATGGCCGGGCTTGACAGCGCATGTCGGGTTTACTCGACTTACAGCGCAATCAGATCGATACGCGGGGGCGGGCCGCACATGACGGCCGTGGTGACGGTGGCGTCCGTGTAAGCATGCAAACGTCCTTCACCCTCGCGCAACTCGCCGACCCGGATACCGCGGAAGCGGATCGGATATTGCGCACCTGCGTGCATTGCGGGTTTTGCACTGCGACCTGCCCGACCTACGTGCTGCTCGGCGACGAACTGGATTCCCCGCGCGGCCGCATCTACCTGATCAAGGACATGCTGGAGAACGACCGGCCGGCGACGGCCGAGGTCGTGAAGCATATCGACCGTTGCCTGTCGTGCCTGGCCTGCATGACCACCTGCCCCTCGGGCGTGCATTACATGCACCTTGTCGATCACGCCCGCGACCACATCGAACGGACTTATACGCGCCCTCTTGGCGATCGCCTGCTCCGTGCGATCCTTGCCTGGGTGCTGCCGCACAACAGTCGCTTCCGCCGGGCGCTCGGCGCCGCCCGGCTCGGCAAGCCGTTTGCCCGCCTGTTCGCGGCGCTCGGGCTCAACCCGCTCGCCGCCATGCTTCGATTGGCGCCAGACCGGCTGCCGGTGAATACGACCGGGCGGGGCCGGCGCCGGTTTTCGCCGGCGGGCCCCCGGCGCGGACGCATCGCATTGTTGGACGGCTGCGTCGGGCCGGTGCTTGCCCCTTCGATTAATGCGGCGGCTATCCGCCTTCTCACCCGGCACGGCATCGAGGTGATCGTGGCCGAGGATGGCTGCTGCGGCGCGCTCGTCCACCACATGGGGCGCGAGCAGGAGGCGCTCACCGATGCCCGCCGCCGGATTGATGCGTGGACAGCCGAGCTCGAGGGCGAGGGCCTCGACGCGATCGTGGTGACGGCCTCCGGCTGCGGCACGATGGTCAAGGATTATGGCTACGTCCTGCGTACTGATTCTGTCTATGCCGACAAGGCCGCGCGGGTTTCCCGGCTCACGCTGGACATCAGCGAATACCTGAGCCGTCTCAAATTATCGTCGGCGCCCGACCCGATTGGCCTCGTCGTTGCTTATCACTCTGCGTGCTCGCTGCAGCACGGCCAGAAAATCGCGCGCGCTCCGAAAGAATTGCTTTCCAAGATTGGATTCGTGGTGAAAGATGTAGCGGAAGCACATTTGTGTTGTGGTTCGGCCGGCACGTACAACATTCTCCAGCCGGAGCTTGCGAGGAGGTTGCGCGAGCGTAAAGTCGGCAATATCGAAAAGCTCAAGCCCGACGTGATCGCTGCCGGTAACATCGGCTGTATGACGCAGATCGCTGCGGGCACGGCGATCCCGGTCGTTCATACGGTCGAGCTGGTGGACTGGGCGACCGGAGGCCCCGCGCCCGAAGCGTTTGCCGGGAGGCGGGTTTCCAACGCGGCGGGAGAAGCCGCCGTGTTGGCGAGGTGAGTAGTGTTGGCGAACCGTATCCTGAGGCGCAAAGATCGGGAGGCGATCATGGCGAAGAAAGCGAAGAAGGCAAAGTCGAAGACCAAGAAAGCGAAGAAGCGGGTGAAGGCCGCCCCGGCCCGCAAGAAGAAGCGCGTCGTCGCGAAGAAAAAGAGCGCGGCCAAGAAGTCAGCCAAGAAGGCAAAGCCGAAGGCGAAGGCTGCCCGGAAAGCCGCTGCTCCGAAGGCCGCTGCTCCGAAAGCTGCCGCTCCGAAAGCTGCCGCTCCGAAAAAGCCGCCGGCACCGAGGCCGGTTCCGGCACCCGCGCCGAGCATGCCGTCTTATGGTTCTGAGCCTTCGTCGTCGCCATCGTCGAGCGGCGGCGGTACGGACGGCGGAAGTTCCTCTTAGGAACTCGCAAGGTGCATGGCGGACTCCGGGCGCGGGCGCACCGCTCCTCGGTGTGCTGCCGTTCTCGGGAACCCGGGCTTGCCCGGGTTTCCGCGTTTTTGGGCCAGTGTCCCGATTCCGAAGTTCGCATCATTATGCGGCGCGCGCGATTGCGAACTTCGGAATCGAAGGACACTAGCAACTTATTGACCTAGTGTGGCTTTGGTTCAGAAGTCCGCATTTCGGACTTGCCGCGCAAATGATGCGGACTTCTGAACCGCCACACTAGGGCGGACGGCTGGCTCGCGTGCGGCAGAGCCGCTCACGCTTCCGGTCAGGGCCGCCCTCTCGCCTTCCGCTTCAAGGCCCTTCGCGCACCAGCTCGGTTGCGAGCCTTACGACGTCGGGTGGCGCCGCGTAAATCTCCTTGAGCAGAGCCTCGACCTCGGCGCCGCTGACTGGCTCCACGTCAAGATTGAGTTTGCTCGCTTCGGCGCGGAACTCGGGATCGTTCATGGTGGCGTCGAAGGCCGCGCGCAGCAGACGCGCCCGTTCCGCCGGGATGCCCGGCGGCGCCGCGAACGGTCGGGCAATATTCTGGCGGGAAACGATCAGTTTGAGAGCGGCTTTCTTCAGCGCATCACTGGTCAGGTCCATAATCAAAGGGACGTCCGGCAAAGCCTTGTCCTTCTGCAGGCCGATCTGAAGCGTGATGTCGATGCGCTGGTTGTCCAGCAGGGCCTTGCTGCGGCTCAGAAGGCTCGTCCAAGACCAGCCGCAACGGCCGTCGACCTCGTGGCGCTCCATCGCAAGGATGATTTCGGTGCCGCCGGGATAGCCGGTGACGATGCTCAAGGGCAGATTGAACAATTTGCGCAGCACATTGGGGAAGACATCGCTTTCCGCGCCGCCGCCGGAGGCGCCGATGACGGATCGCTTCGTCTGCATGTCCTGCCACGTCTTGATGCCGGCGGCCTTGATGAAGGCGCAGACGCTCACCTCCTGAGAGATGCTGCCGAGCCAGGTGAATTTCGGGGCGTCGAACTGCGTGCCCTCGCTGCGGCCGAGCAGGGGCTCGACCACCACGCCCGGTGCGAAACCGGCAATGGCGGTGCCGTCCTTGGGGGCGACGTTGTAGAGATAGTTGACCGCCTTGAGGCTGCCGGCTCCCGGCATGTTCTGCGGGATGAGCCTCGGATTGCCCGGGATGTGACGGCCCATATGGCGCGCGAGCGTACGCGCGTAGATGTCATAGCCGCCGCCGGAGCTAAAGCCGATCAACACCTGAACGGTCTTGCCGGAGTAAAAATCAGTCTCGGCCGCGGCCGCCGGCGCGGTCCCCAGCACCGCCAGCGCTACATATGCCAGCCAGCTCGCGCCCCAACGATCGCGCTCAGACCGCCGGCGCATGTGCCTGCGCCTGCACGCCCATGTTGACGAGATGCAGGGGCGAAGCGGTTTCCTGCAGCATGTCCCAGCCCTTCAGCCAGTCGTAGGTCCGCTGCATTTCGTCGTGCGGGATCGGAGTGGGGTCGCAGACAACGAGGCGGCTCGCGCGAATGTCCTGCGGCCGCAGCAACGCGATCTCCGGATCCTTCGCTTTGTGATAGTCGATGAAGTAGTGCAGGTACGCCGCCTTGTTGGCGTTGATGCGGCGTACTGCCTCCCGGACGGCGCGGTTGAAGGCGCCGTAAGTCGCGGCGTCGACCTTGTCGGAGGCGACTTCGGTGCCGTGGTAGAACGCCTCGCAGATCAGGCGGCAGCCTTTCTTCTCCGCGAGTGTGGCGTAGGGCTCGGTCAACGTGGTGGCCTCGATCTCGCCTTTCATCATCGCATCGAAGCGGTAGCGCGAGCCATTGGGCGCGCGGCAGACCTTGATCTGATCGCGCGGCAAGAACCCTTCCAGCATATGAAGCGCGAGGTAATGGGTGCCGAAATAGAACGGCACGCCGACGGTGCGGCCGGCGAGTTGCTGTGCGGTGTAGACCGGTGAGTCCGCTCGAACTGCGAGCGCGGCATAGGTTACGATGCCGCGACGGCCGACCTGGCGGCTGCCGGTGCGGGTATCCTGGACGCGGCAGTAGTTGCCCCATTCGCAGGCGTTGTACATGTCGGCCTGGCCCTGCTCGAGCAGCTTGCCGTGGCTGGAAAACGGATCGAGCCCCTGCGGGCTGACCACGTTGATATCGGTGCTCTTCTCCACGTCCTTCTCGCGGTCGGCCCACTCGACGATCAGCCCCTCTTTCTCGAACAGTCCTTCGTCGTAGGCCACCAGCTCCGGCAATCCCTGAAACGGCGCGGTCGTTTCCAGAACCAGCTTCTTCATGGATCAAACTCTCCCGCATGCGGCGACAACGGATGTCGCGACGACCGGTCCGACGCGAACTTCGCAACCAACGGGGACACCGCAACGTAATGATTCCAGTGCGGTCTTCGGAGCTCACGTTCTGAACGAGTTCGCAGGCTGCAATAGTAGGAACTTCAAAACCACCGCACCAGCAGAAATCTCGGTGATCGGGATGCGTATTCCTGCGGGGACCGGTGCCGCCGCGTGGGAGGACCACGGCGCCGGGCGGCCGGGAGTGCGTCGGCATGTCGGCGCATGCCTGGGCAATCCGGATTGCATAGGGATGGCACGCCGAATAGCATTGCCGGGCGAGAAGGATGGCCCCGGGCCGGAACTGTGTCCTTCTTCCCCCCAACACGGAGGAGATTCACCGATGCCGGCGACTTACAACATCTTGATCATGGGCGCGTCCTACGGATCGCTGCTCGCCTCCAAGCTGCTATTCAGCGGCCATCAGGTGAAGCTGGTCTGCCTTCCAGCGGAGGCGGATCTGATCAACGCCGAGGGGTTTCGTGTGCGTATGCCGGTCAAGGGCCGGAAAGACCCGGTCGAGATCAACTCGCGCAAGCTGCCCGGCAAGGTGTCGGCTGCGGGTCCTGGCGACGTCAATCCGGCGGACTATGATCTCGTGGGACTTGCCATGCAGGAGCCGCAATACCGCTCCCCCGGGGTGCGCCAGCTGCTGGACGCGGTGGCCAAGTCCAAAGTGCCCTGCATGTCGATCATGAACATGCCGCCGCTGCCGTACGTGAAGCGGATTCCGAACCTCAATACCGACCCGCTGAAAGCGGCCTATACCGATCCGACCGTATGGGACAGTTTCGATCCCGCGCTCTTGACGCTGTGCAGTCCGGACCCGCAGGCGATCCGGCCTCCGGACGAAAAGGTCAACGTGCTGCAGGTTACGCTGCCGACCAATTTCAAGGTTGCCCGCTTCGATTCCGACAAGCACACCGCCCTCCTGCGGCAGCTGCAGGACGACATCGAGGCGATCCGTTTCGATACCGGCGATGGCAAGATCGAACTGCCGGTGAAGCTCAAGGTCCACGATTCCATCTTCGTCCCGCTCGCCAAGTGGGCGATGCTGCTGACCGGCAATTACCGCTGCGTCACCAAGGACAGCGCCATCACCATCAAGGAAGCGGTGCATTCCGATCTCGAGGCGTCGCGTTCGGTCTACAATTTCGTGCGCGACCTCTGCATCAAGCTGGGCGCCGCGCCGGGCGATCTGGTGCCGTTCGAGAAGTACGCCGCCGCCGCCGACGGGCTCACGCGCCCGTCTTCAGCCGCCCGCGCGCTCAACAATGGCGCGCCCAACATCGAACGCGCGGACAAGCTGGTGCAGGCCATCGCGGCGCAGAAGGGCCTGCGCAACCCCGTCATTGATGCAACCGTCGCACTGGTCGACGCGCGGCTCGAGGCCAACCGGAAGAAGGCCGCCGCCTGACGCCGACCCGCCCGCGCCAATTCGCGCCTTTGGCCGGTCAGCCGCGGGCGAGCGACGTCCGTGCCCTCCCGACGGCCTTGCCGCGAGGTCGGCAAGGCCGTTTTGCCGCATAATTGCAGCCTGGATCGGCAGCGCGCCTTTCGGCCGGTCCCCCGGCCGGCATGAGCGCCCGCCTCGCGCATAATGCCGAGGTGCGCGGAGGCCGTCGAACGACTGGATTGGGGAAAAAGTGACTTTTCGTCTGCCGGGCGCGACTGATCTTGTGTTGGAATCGCAACACTTGAATACTTTCAAACTCCCAACCCCCCGATTTGCCCAAAAATACGGCAGTTGCCCGAGTCTTTCCCTTCTCACGTTTTATGACGTGTTGTTAGCTCGCGCTTGAAGCGCAGGGGATGCGACTGCGGGGGAAACACAGTCGCAAATGCCTTCGAGAGTATGGGCGCCGGGGTGGCGTTAATTTTTGAAAGGGGCACCAGATGAAAAAGTTGATCTTATCAGTAGTGGCCGCCGTCGCGCTCGCGACGCCGGCGCTCGCGGCCGATCTCAAGTTCAAGGCACCGCCGGCACCGCCGCCGCCGCCGAATCCGTGGGATGTCGCCTTCGGCGCCGGCATTCAAAGCGACTACATCTTCCGCGGTGTCTCGCAGTCCAATCATAAGCCATCCGTCAACGCGTACTTCGAGCCGCGCTACAACGTCTCGCCGTACCTGCAGCTCTACGCCGGAACCGCGGCCTCGAGCATCTCGTTCCCGAACCGAGCCGCGGCCGAGGTTGACGGCTTCGCCGGTATCCGGCCGACCTTCGGTCCGCTCGCCCTCGATTTCGGCGGCGTTTACTATTGGTATCCAGGCGGGAGCTGCTTCAACGGCAGCACCAACCCGGTTTTCGGCGTCGACTGCCTCGAGAACGGCTTCCTGCCGGTCAACGGCAACGTCATCAAGAAAGACCTGAGCTTCTGGGAAGCGTACGCAAAGGGCACGTACACCGTGAATGATCAGGTTGGATTCTCCGGCTCGGTCTCTTACTCGCCGTCGGTGCTCAATTCGGGCGCCAAGGGCACCTACGTGACCGGCGGTGCGAAGTTCTCCGCACCGAGCGCCGCGATGCCTGAGGGCTGGGGACTGTACCTGTCCGGCGAGGCCGGCCACTGGTTCCTCGGCACGAGCGACACGTTTTATGCCGTACCGGCATTCCCGAACGGCATTTCCTACAAGAGCTACACCACCTGGAACGTCGGCATCGGCATCACCAAGAGCGTGTTCACGCTTGACTTCCGCTACTATGATACCGACCTGAACCAGGGCGACTGCAACGCCTTCACCAGCGATCAGAACGCACGGTTCACGAACTCCGTCACTGCAATCAACCCGGGCGGGTTCGGCTCGAGCTGGTGCGGCTCGGCCTTCGTCGTCGCCGGCAAGTTCGACCTGACGGCGATGTCCAGCCTGAAATAAAGCGACATCGACACGATCAACGGGCGGCGGCTCCCTGCGGGGCCGCCGCCTTTCTTTTGGCCTGACGCCAAGGAAGAGGCAGCCTGCCGATGCACCTGACGGGCAGCTTTCATCCGCCGGCAGCGGCGAGCCCGACCTCCCGTAGGCGGTGAACGTCCCCATCGCGGACCAGCGCAACCCCGCGGCCATGGAAAGCGGACAGCGTGGAGCGGTGGCCGATCGACACGATGGTGGTGTGCTTGAGCCGCTCATCGAGCAGCCGGTAGATTGCGGCTTCCCCGGCTTCGTCGAGTGAAGCCGTGGCCTCGTCGAGGAAAAGATAATCCGGCGCCTGCAGGATGGCGCGCGCGATGCCCAGGCGCTGCTGCTCTCCGAGCGACAGCATTCGGTTCCAGTGCGCCTCCTCCGTGAGCCGCGTGGCGAGCGCCGGCAGCCCGACCGCGGTGATCACCTCGGCCAGCGCTTCGGCGCCGAACGTTCCCGGCTCCGCCGGGTAGGTGATCGCGGCGCCGAGCGTGCCGATCGAAAAGTAGGGCCGCTGCGGCACTGTCATCACCTTGGCGCCTTTGGGGATATGGATCGTCCCTGCGCCGAACGGCCAGGTGCCCGCGATCGCCCTGAACAGCGTCGATTTGCCCGCGCCCGATGCGCCGGTGACCAGCACGCGCTCGCCCGCCGAAATAACGATGTCGTCGGCGGCAACCAGCGCGCCGCCTTGCGGCAGGCGCACCACCAGGTCCTCGATCCGGATGGCATCCTTGCCGGCGTGCGGTGCGACGTCGATCCCCGGCGTCGCGGTCGCCGCGGCCTGCGCGCTCTCGACCGCGATATTGAAACCGTCGAGCCGCGCAATCACCGCCCGCCATTCCGCGAGCTGCCGATAGGCATTGACGAAAAACGACAGCGCGGTTTGCACGCTGCTGAAGGCGGACGCCGTCTGCATCAGGCCGCCGAGCTGGATCGTGCCGGCAAAATACGCTGGACCGATGACGATGAAGGGAAAGATGGTCGATACCTGGGTATAGCTCGCGGTGAGGAAGGTGAGCTGCTTGGTGCGGAGCATGATCTGCATGAAGTTACTGACCAACCGTCCGAACCGGTCGAGCAGTTGCTCGCGCTCATCGGTCTCGCCGCGCAGGAGGGCGATTTGCTCGGAATTCTCCCGCACCCGAACGAGGTTGAAGCGGAAGTCCGCTTCAAACCGCTGCTGGCGGAAATTGAGCCCGACCAGCGGCCAGCCGACGAGGTGCGTCAACGTGGTCCCTACGATCGCATAGAGCAAAGCGGCCCACACCAGATACCCTGGAATGGCGACGCTCGTGCCGAACAAATGGAGCGGGGCAGCCGCCGAGAGGGTCCACAGGATGATGACGAAGGAGAACAGCGTGACGATGGCGCTGAGCAGGCCCACGGTGATCGTCAACGTGCGCTCGATGAAGAGGTTGATGTCCTCGGAGATTCGCTGGTCCGGGTTGTCGGCGGCATCGCCGAGAAGCTGCATGCGGTAGTGATTGGCGTTGGCAAGCCAACGGTCGAGATACTGTGCCGTCAGCCAGCGCCGCCAGCGGATCTGCAGCCATTGGTTCAGGTAGAGCTGATAGACCGCGAGCACGATGAACGCCGCCGCCAGCGCGCAGAAGAACAGCAGCTCCCAGACGAAGTTGTCCCAGTTGCGCTCCTGCAGCGCGTTGTAGAACCGGTTATTCCACTGATTGAGCATGACGTTGATCGCCACGGTCGACAGTTCGATGGCGATGATTGCGCCAAGCAGGATGCGGCCGGCCCAGCGGTCCTCGGAGACGAAATAGGGACGGGCAAGCCGCCAGATGAGGGCGAGCGTGGAAAGAAGGCGTGACACGGGTTTCTCCTGCCGGCCGGTGATGGCTCGGAAAATTCATGGATGGTGGGCCAAGTGGGCGAAGCGGACGGGCTTGGCTCGATTTGGGCAGCTGGTCGCTTTCACGGCACCGGAGCCGTGCCTCTGATTTGGTCGCGCCCGCCATGTTCGACTTTAGCATAATGAGGCGCCCGAAAAGCCCGCCCACTCGTTGCCGGTTGCCCTCTGGCAGCAAGCTCATGTGCGGCGTCACGGCGATATCATTAAGTTTCATCCATCTGCGGCGAGATCGGGGGGCGAGACAATTCGAGCCTTGTGTGGAGCGATATCAGCCCCTAAAACCTACGCCCATACCGGAATAGTCACGTTTTCGGATGGTTTAACTCGCAGAAGATGACGAAGAACGTCATCCCAAAGCAATGGAGGGAATGCATGTCGAAGAAGTCCGAGTCCTCGCCGACAACCCGTCGCAAGTTTCTGGGCGGAGCTGCCCTGGCGACGGCGGCCGTGGCCGCGCCCAGCGTCGTGTCGGCGCAGGGTCCCATCAGCATGCGCTGGCAGAGCACCTGGCCGTCGAAGGATATCTTTCACGAATTCGCGCTCGATTACGCCAAGAAGGTCAACGACATGACCGGCGGCGACCTCAAGATCGAGGTGCTGCCTGCGGGTGCCGTCGTGCCTGCGTTCGGCCTGCTCGACGCGGTCTCGAAAGGAACGCTCGACGGCGGCCATGGCGTGCTCGTCTACCACTACGGCAAGCAGACCGCGCTCGCGCTGTGGGGATCGGGCCCGGCCTTCGCGATGGACGCCAACATGCTGCTGGCCTGGCACAAATACGGCGGCGGCAAGGAGCTGCTCGCCAAGCTCTATGCCTCGATCGGCGCGAACGTCGTCTCGTTCCCGTACGGACCGATGCCGACCCAGCCGCTCGGCTGGTTCAAGCGCCCGGTCACCAAGGTCGACGACTTCAAGGGACTCAAGTTCCGCACCGTCGGCATCTCCATCGACGTGTTCCAGGGTCTGGGCTCGGCGGTGAACGCGCTGCCGGGCGGCGAGATCGTGTCGGCCATGGACCGCGGCCTGCTCGAAGCGGCCGAGTTCAACAACGCCTCGTCGGACCGCGCGCTTGGCTTTGCCGACGTCTCGAAGATCTGCATGCTGCAGAGCTATCACCAGAATGCCGAGCAGTTCGAGATCACGTTCAACAAGACGAAATACGATGGACTGCCGGAAAAGATGAAGGCGATCATCGCCAATGCGGTCGAGGCGGCCTCGCAGGAGATGTCGCTGAAGGCGATCGACCGCTACTCGCAGGACTACATCGAGCTGCAGACCAAGGACAACGTCAAGTTCTACAAGACGCCGGATGCGATACTGAAGCGGCAGCTCGAGATCTACGACGAGGTCGTGAAGAAAAAGGCCGGCGAGAATCCCCTGTTCAAGGAGATCCTCGATTCGCAGCTCGCGTTCGCCAAGCGCGCGACGCAATGGGAGCAGGACACGGTGGTGAACCGCCGCATGGCGTTCGATCACTATTTCGGCGCCAACGCGGCGGCGAAGAAGCTCTGACGTCACACTGAAAGCGGCAAAGCACCATCCGGCATAACCGGATGGTGCTTTGTACTACGAGGGTCGGCTCCGCGCCGAATGGCCGCAACGCATGAGCGTCCAGGGGTTTGTGCACGCGATCGACGGCATCAGCACGTGGGTCGGCAAGGCCGCGGCCTGGCTGATCATCGCGCTGATGACCGTCGTGTGCGTCGAAGTCTTCAAGCGCTACATCATGAACGCGCCGACGGCGTGGATCTTCGACCTCGACAACATGCTCTACGGCTCGCTGTTCATGCTCTGCGGAGCCTACACGCTCGCGCAGAACGCCCACGTCCGCGGCGACTTCCTCTACAGCTCGATGCGGCCGCGCACGCAGGCCTCGCTCGATCTGGTGCTGTATCTGGTCTTTTTCGTGCCCGGCATCGCCGCGCTCATCTACGCCGGCTACGACTATGCCGCGGATTCATGGCGCATCGCGGAGCACTCGAATGTGACCGCGGAAGGCCCGCCGGTCTATCACTTCAAGACGGTCATCCCGATTGCCGGGGCACTGGTGATGCTGCAGGGCATTGCCGAAATCGTGCGCTGCGTCGTCTGCCTCAAGACCGGGGTGTGGCCGAGCCGCCTTAAGGACGTCGCCGAGACCGACGTCATCGAAGAGCAACTCGCACACAGCGAATACGTCGATGAGGATGCGCGCAAGATCGCGATCGAACGCGCGCACCGTATCGACGAAACCGCGCGCCAGCGCGGGATGGGGGGAGAGCTGAACACATGAGCGATCCGGCCCTCGGGCTTCTGATGTTGGGGCTCATCGTCGTCGTGATCATGATGGGTTTCCCGACAGCTTTCACGCTGATGGGGCTCGGAATTTTCTTCGGCTTCATCGCGTTCTACGTCCCGGGCGAATCCTGGGTGCACAATCGTGTCTTTGACTTGATGGTCCAGCGCACCTATGGCGCCATGACCAACGACGTCCTGATCTCCATCCCGTTGTTCGTGCTCATGGGTTACGTGATGGAGCGCGGCGCGCTGGTGGACAAGATGTTCTACAGCATCCAGCTCGCGTTCCGGCGCGTTCCAGCGTCGCTTGCCGTTGCGACGCTGATCGTATGCACGTTCTGGGGCATTGCCAGCGGTCTCGTGGGCGCGGTCGTCGTGCTGATGGGCGTCATCGCGTTCAACCCGATGCTGCGCGCGGGCTATGACGTGAAACTCGCCTCCGGCGTGATCACGGCCGGCGGCACGCTCGGGATCCTGATCCCGCCCTCGGTGATGATCATCGTCTACGCGGCGGTCGCGGGCCAGTCGGTCGTCAAGCTCTACGCGGCGGCGATGTTCCCCGGCTTCTTTCTGGCGCTGCTTTATCTCGTCTATATCGTCGGCTGGGCGATGATCAATCCGAAGATCGCGCCGCGGCTGCCGGAGGAGCAGACGCGGGTGCCGGTACCGGCGTGGGTCCGGCAATTCCAGGCGGCGTATTCGCGCAATATGCCGCTGGCGCTGGTGTCGGCATTGTTCTCGCCGGGGCGGGCGATGGCGATCAAAGGCGAGGACGGAAAGCCGATCGGCTACTGGACGCTGCTCAAGAACCTGTGCATCGCGCTGGTGCCGTTCGCGCTGATCGCGCTCACGCTGTGGGCCGTCTGGTGGTACGTCGTCATCCATCAGCAGGTCACGGTCGAGGCAGCGCCGGAAGCCTTGCAGCAACTGGGCAGCCCGGGATTGACCCCGGCCCCGGCCGCGCCCAGTGAAGCGGGACCGCCGTCAACCTTCTACGTCTGGTACTGGGCGATCGCCGCCCTCTTGGGACTGGTGATCGCGCGCTACTACTCGCGAATGGACGGCGACCGCCTCGAGGTCGTGAAGCTCCTGACCTCGTCGGTCATGCCGCTCGGCATCCTCACCGTGATTGTGCTCGCCGTCATCCTGTTCGGCATCACCACCGCGACCGAGTCCGCCGGCGTCGGCGCCGCCGGCGCTTTCCTGCTGGCCTTCCACGCCCGCACGCTCGACTGGAAGCGCACCAAGGAAGCGGTGTTCCTGACCGCGAAGACCACCGCCATGGTGTGCTGGCTGTTCGTGGGCTCGGCACTGTTCTCCGGCGTGTTCGCCATCCTCGGCGGTCAGGCGCTGGTCGAGCACTGGGTGCTGTCGCTCAATCTGACGCCCGTGCAGTTCATGATCCTGTCGCAGGCCATCATCTTCCTGCTGGGATGGCCGCTCGAATGGACCGAGATCATCATCATCTTCGTTCCGATCTTCCTGCCGCTGCTCAAGCATTTCAACATCGACCCGGTGCTGTGGGGGACGCTGGTGTTCGTGAACCTGCAGGCGGCGTTCCTGTCGCCGCCGGTGGCGATGTCGGCGTTCTATCTCAAAGGCGTCGCGCCCTCGCATGTCACGCTCAACCAGATCTTCTCCGGCATGATGCCTTACATGCTGATCGTCATCATTTGCATGGTCATCATGTATATCTGGCCCGGAATGACGCTCTGGCTGCCGAACTACCTTTACGGCGGCTGACGCGCGCCGGCGCCCTTCGCAGGAAGGGCGCCGACGGCACGGCCATCGCTCTCAGTTCAGCGCCTCGGACAGTACGTGCCCCTCGCAGCCCTTCGGTGGCCGCACATTCAGAATGAAGGCAATGGTGCGCGCGAGGTCCACGATGGCGTCCAAGCAACCATCGCCTCGCGCCGCCGCGCGTCGATCCGTCCGCGAGCCCAACACGAGGCCAACGCCGGTCGGAAATGGATATCAGTGATCTAACTAACGAAATCGCCCACGGCCGGACGGTGGCGGAGATCGCGAGCTTCCTCTGCCGGGACGAAGATGAGGTTCGAGCGAAGATGGAGGAACTCGGCTTGGTCTCCCGCCCACGGAAGCGAAGCTCCGCCCGCGTGGTTCGCTAGAGTCACCCTAACGAGATCAGCGCGGCCTTCGCTGCGGCCGCGCCCGGTTTTGTCGCCATTCGCAGCGAGGTTTTGCTGTCATTTGACTTTCAAACAACCTCTTCCAGTCAGCCACAGAATATTTGAATGAGCCATGGGCGGATGTGGCAAAGGGCCTTCGTGCTCGAAGGCTTGGCCGAGATCACGGCAATCGATCCAGGCGCCGAAGGCTACCTGAAATCATTACCTCTTTCGCGGCTGCACAGGCCAGATTGGTCTACTGTATCGAGGCCTCTTCCGCGTAGGGGCTGCAACCCGAACCCTCCATTTAGGAGCGGCAATCTTCCGCGCCCAGCAACGTATGATCTCCCTGAGGCGAGCATTCTGCACCGCTTTGGCAGCCTCTTGGACTGAGACCCACTTGATTTCTCGTTGATTCTTTTCTGGCCATTGCGGCCTTTGACGGGCGACATGCAGGGGGAAGACATGCACGTCACAAACTGCGACGCGCCCTTTCTTGAGCCGCTTTTTGTACCGAAATAACCCCAGGGAGCGCCTTCCAACCAGTCCGAGTACCCCCGCTTCTTCAAAAGCTTCGCGGGCAGCCGAGTCGCAAGGTGCTCTGCCGCTGTGTGGCCATCCCTTCGGGATGATCCAGCGTTGCCGACCTCGTGAGGTCACAAGCATGACCTCAGTGCCAGAGGACCCAGTCGGCCTGTAAGGCAATGCTGCATATTGAACGCGCTTCGATCTGGCGACAGTCCTCGAACTCATGGACTGGAATACAGCGGAGTACTAGCGCGCAGCCGCAGGTGCGGGCGCCCCAGTCAGCGGATCGACTTCAATCTTCTGCTTTGATCCATCTTTTGTGAAATATTCGATTTTGTATTTTCCATCCTCAAGCTCGATCTCCTCGAAATAGCCGAAGTCAGAGCGAGCCTCGATCGGGCGCAGAATTTCCGTCAGCGGCTTGGACCCTTGCGGCGGCGCGGCCTCCGCCCACACGACGGAGGGCGCGCAGAGCAGAAGAGCGATCCACAGCGATGCAAATGACCTCGGTTGCATTTTCAATGCCTCCCGAGCGGGCGGTTCGCCCGCTCACTATCCCTCCCGGGTGGGGCACGTACCCTCGGCCATTGTAACTAGTTCAGCGCCTCGGACAACACGCGGCCCTCGCAGCCGTTCGGTGGCCGCACATTCAGGAGGAAGGCAATGGTGCGCCCGAGGTCCACCACTTCGGAATCGCCGTACTTGCCAGGCTTGATCCAATTCGGACCATACATGGCCAACGGCACATTGGTGTCGTACGACCAAGGCGATCCATGGGTGGAGGCGTAGGTGTTGGGCTTGGCGAACAGATACCAGTTCGGCTTGTTCATGATCACGATATCGCCGCTGATCTTCTGGTGCCAAGCCAGGATCACCTGCTTCGCCAGCTTGGTGTTTGGCATCATGCCCTGTTCCATCTGCGTGCGGGTGAAGACTGCTTCCACGCCCGGATAGTCGCGCAGAAAATCCTGCGCCGCGTTCTCAACCTCGACCTTGTTGAGCTTGCGGGACTCGATCAGCTTGTAATCAACGTAGAGGTTCGGGTTCCACCATGCCGTGATGTATTTGCCATCGCCGAACTTGGCGGAAAGCGCGGCGTTGGTTCCCTCAATCATCTTGTCGGGATCGATGCGGCCGGCATCGAGATTGCGGCTGGCGCTGTACTCCGGAATATTCATGAAGCCGTGGTCGGCGGAGAGCGTGATCAGCACGTTTTGCAGGCCGATACGCTTGTCGAGGTAATCGAACAAATCCGCGAAGATGCGATCGAGACGGACGGTCTGATCCTGCGACTGGCGGCTTTCCGGTCCGAACAGGTGGTTGACGTAGTCGTGGCTGGTCCAGCTGATGGCGAGGATGTCCGGGACGCCGGCGGGATTGCTGCCGAGATTTTCGCCCTCGATGGCCGCCTTGATGAAGTCGAATGTCAGCAGATCGCCAAAGGCCGACCACATCATTGCATCATAGTAGGCTTTGCTGGGCTCCTTCGCGCCGCCGACGATCGGATGCGGAAAGCGCGTGCCAAGGTCCTTGTATTTCGTCGTCCAGGGACGGTCGTCAGAAACCGAGCGGGCGTAAGATTCCTCGGGCAGCAGCAGCGACCAGGTCTGCCCGAAATACTTGTTTTGCGGCTTCGGCTCATAGAACGCCTTCCACCAGCCGGGATAGTCCTTCATGTAATAGTCGGACGTGATGAAGCGTCCGGTCGTGGCGCTGTGCATGTAGGCGGTGCCGTACTGCCCGGCCAATCCGATGGCTGACCGGTCCTTTCCGGCGATCGTGATCACCTTCGATTTCGAGTTCGCATAGATCAGCTCGTCGCCGACCGTCGTGACCTTCATGTTGAAGGGAGAGGTGCCGGCGTGTTCAGGGGTTTCCTCATCGAGATATTTGAACCTCGCATCCTCGGTAGAGTAGAGCCGCTTGCCGGTCTTCTTGTCGATCCAGTCGTTGCCGACCACCCCGTGCTTGTAGGGATGCGCGCATGACAACAGTGTCGCATGCCCGACGCCGGTATAGGTCGTGGCATGGCTGTAATGGTTGTTGCCGTACCAACCGCCCTTGTCGAGAAACAGCTTGAAGCCGCGATCGCCATAGAGATCGTAATATTTGACCAACTGCTCCTGCGGGAAGCCGTCGACCACCATGAACAGCACGAGCTTCGGGGGCGCCTTGCCGCCCGGTGCGCCCGTGTTCTGGGCGAAAGTCGGACGACGACAGGGATAGTCCGGCAAGCAAAGCTGAGTGCGCGAAGAGCGCGATGGCTCAGCATCATGATTTCCTCCCGGGCCTGATTTTGTTTGGTTTTCTTTGGAGTGTCGTTGATGCCAAGAGATTGTCAATCAACCGGGCGTAGCGGCGTACCTAGCAGGTGGAGAAACAGGATTCCATTGCCTAAACTGCACAGAAACATTGCCAGTTTATCCCCGTCGGCGCCCGGAACGTTTGTGCAAGTATTCATGTTGGAGAACCGTCGTATTTGGGAACGAACAAGGAGGAACGGAATGCGAGTCCATCCGCTGTTGACGTTCGGAGCTTTGCTTGTCCTGGGCGGTGCTCCGGCCTTGGCCGGGCGTGCGGTCACCGACGACGAGAGGGCAAAACTGGTGTCAGCGGTCTCTGCCCAAGGATGTTCCGGCGGCAAGATGGAGTTCGACGACGGGAAATATGAAGTCGACGACGCTCGATGCAACGATGGCAAGATTTACGATCTAGACTTCAATCCGTCATTCGAGCTGATCAAAAAGACGCTGGAAAATTGAAGGGTCTGCGCCCGCGGGATGGTCCAATATCTCTCTTTCACCGCGGCGCGCACCAGATCAATCTCTTGTATCGAGGCGTCGCTTGGCGAGCGGGAGCCGCCGAGCCCTCCTTTTCGGAGCGGCCGCGATCTGCGCCCAGCGAAGTATGATCGCGCTAAGCCTAGCATTCTGCACCGCTTCGGCGGCCTCTTTGACCGAGACCCACTTGATGTCTCGTTGATTCTTCTCTGGCCATTGCGGCCTTTGACGGGCGACGTTCAGCGGAAAGACGTGCACGTTACAAACTGCGACCCGCCCTTTCTTGAGCCGTTTCTTGTAACGAAATGACCCCACGGAGCGTCGTCCAACCTCCCCAAGTATCCCTGCCTCCTCGAAAGCTTCGCGGGCAGCCGAGTCGCAGGGTGCTCTGCCACCATGTGGCCATCCCTTCGGGATGATCCAGCGTTGCCTACCTCGTGAGGTCACAAGCATGACCTCAGGGTCCGCGGCCCCTGTCCGCCTGTAAGGCGATGCCGCGTATTGAACGCGCTTGGAGGTAGCAACAGCTTTCGAACGCATGGAAAAAGAATACTTCAACCTCACCGTTGCTTTACAGCAATTTTCGGCCGCCATCGCCTCAACGCCCTGACCGGGCCTGCTTTTTCGCTCATGTGGGCCTTGGCGGCGCTCGCACGCGTAGGATGCTTCCCAACTGGAAGGAATTCGGCTTTCGTCTTCCCCTCGCCGGGCCCGCCCGCGTCCGAAGCCGCGCGAGCCCCTGGCATTCCCTTGAGCACACAAATATGCCAAGCGCCTTTGGAGCCGTACCGGGGGCGCGCGGCATGACTTGCGTGCCGCGGGTCCGCAGGTAGACCGGGCGAGAGCGCAGGAGCAGAGCCATGGCCGACGATGGACTTGTGACGTTGACCGCGAGCGAGGCTGCCGCCGAAATCGCCTCCGGCGCGGTTTCCGCCGAGACCTATGCCCGCGCCTGTCTCGCGCGCATCGAAGCGCTCGACGGCGAGGTCAAGGCGTTCGCGCATCTCGATCGCGAGCATGTGCTCGCGCAGGCGCGGGCGCTCGACGAGCGCCGCATGCAGGGCCACCCGCTCGGTCCGCTGCACGGCATTCCGGTCGCGATCAAGGACATCATCGACACCGCGGACTATCCGACCGAGCTCGGTTCTCCGCTCGCCGCCGGACGCCGGCCCCGGCACGACGCCACCGTTGTCGCCAGGCTGCGCGCCGCCGGCGCGGTCATCGTCGGCAAGACCGTCACCACCGAGTTCGCCTATTTCCATCCCGGGCCGACGCGCAACCCGCACGACCACGCCCGCACGCCCGGCGGTTCATCGTCCGGATCGGCGGCGGCGGTCGCCGCCCATATGGTGCCGCTCGCGCTGGGCACGCAGACCAACGGGTCGGTGATCCGTCCGGCCGCCTTCTGCGGCGTCTTTGCCGTCAAGCCGACCCACGGGCTGGTGTCGCGTGCCGGCGTCCTGCAGCTCTCGCGCAAGCTCGACCACATCGGGGCGTTTGCCCGTTCGCTTCCCGATCTCGCGCTCATCCTCGACGTCCTCGCCGGGTATGACCCGGCCGACCCGGACACGCGGCCGTTCGCCAGCGCCGATTTCCGCGCCGTGCAGAGTGAAAATCCGCCGGCATCCCCGCATTTCGCGTTCGTGCCGACGCCGGTCTGGAACAAGGCTGAAGCCGAAACCAAGGCAGCGTTCGAGGAGCTGGTGACTGCGCTCGGCCCCGCCGTCGCGATGGTCGAGCTTTCCGCTCCGTTCGCCGAAGCCTGGGACACCCAGCGCACCATCATGGCGACCGAGATGGCGCACAACCTTGCGCCTGTTGTCGCGCGCGGCAAGCCGAGCGAGGTGATGCAGCGCCTGCTGGCCGAGGGCGGGCGGACGAGCGCGGTCGCGTATCTCGACGCGCTCGACAAGTCGTCGCGTTACGCCGCGAGCCTTGTCGAGATTTTCGACCAGTACGACGCCATCATCACGCCGGCGGCGCCGGGCGTCGCCCCGGAAGGGCTGAGCGCCACCGGCGACCCCGCCTTCTGCACCTTGTGGACATTGACCGGGCTGCCGGCCTTGTCGCTGCCGTTGTTCGCGGGCGAGAGCGGGCTCCCCATCGGGGTGCAGCTGGTCGGCGGCCCCGGCCGCGACGCGCGGCTGTTGCGCACGGCGAGCGCGCTCATCTCGATGCTGGCGCCGCCCAAGAAGCGCGCCCGTCGCCCCCGCGCTTGAGCGGCACTAGCGGAGTTGTTACGCCGCCTTCGGCGGCGCGCCCAAATTCTCCGCGAAGAAGGCGAGCGTGCGGCTCCAGGCAAGCTCGGCCGCCGCCTTGTTGTAACGTGCGGCGCCGGTGTCGTTGTTGAAGGCGTGCTGCGTGCCGGGATAGATGTAGATGGTGTATTTCTTGTTGTTGGCGGCCAGCGCCGTCTCGTAGGCGCCGATGCCCTTATTGATGTTCTCGTCGTTCTCCGCATATTGCAGCAGCAGCGGCGCCTTGATGGCCGGCACCATCTCGACCGGGATCTGCACGCCGTAATAGGGCACGGCGGCGCCGAGATCGGGGCTGCCGGCGGCCATGCGGTTGACCACGCCGCCGCCGAAGCAGAAGCCGACCGCGCCGACCTTGCCGGTCGATTCCGCGTGCTTCTGCATGAACGGGATGGCCGCGAGCGCCGCCGCGATCATGTCCTCGCGCTCGGTCTTCTGGTGCAGCTCGCGCGCCCTGTCCTCATCGGGCGGCGTGCCGCCGTTGACGGACAGGAGATCGGGCGCCAGCGCGAGATAGCCCTCGGCCGCCAATCGACGCGCGATATCCTCGATATGCGGATTGAGCCCGCGGTTCTCGTGGATGACGATTACCACGGGGCGTTTGCCCATCGCTTTGGCGCGCACGAGATAGCCGTTGATCCTGCCCTTGGGCGACTCGTAGGACACGCGCTCGGTGAGCAGCCTGCCGTCGTCCGGCGCGATGATCGCGGCTTGCGCATAGTCGTTCTGCAGCAGCGGCAGGAGCGCGACCGCCGCGGCGGTCGAGCCCGCCAGTTCGGCCAGGCGGTCGAGAAATTCGCGCCGGTTCATCCCGCCATGGGTGAAGCGGTCGTAGAGGCTGATGATCTGCTGGTCCACGGTGTTCCTCCCTCGTCCTGAGCGCCAGCATAGCACGGCGCACGCGCCGGCCGCGCCCCACCTGCACGATCAATCGAGGGGTCGGAAATCAGGATGGGACCGCGGACGGCCCGTGAGCAGGGCGGCGAAACCAGGCGCCGGAGCCGATCGCGACCAGGAGAGTGACGCCATGCAAAAAGAGCCCGAGCGCGAGCGCCGCGAACAGCCATGACAACGAGCCGGTCGCACGCAACGCAAGCCAGCCTCCGCCGATGGCGACCAGCATGCGCAGGAATCCGGCAGTCAGCGGCCAGAACAGCCGCCCGGCGCCTTGCGAGGCAAAATAGAGCGCCAGCGCGAGGCCGAAGAATCCATAGGTCGGCCCAACGATGCGCAGATAGTCGGCGCCGGCCGCGAGCACTTGCGGGTCGGCGCTGAACAGCGAGATCCATGCGTGCGGCCAAACCGCTGCGGCAATGCCCACCGCCCCGGTGATCACGAACGCCACTGCTCCGCCGGCCATGGCGATGCGAAGCGCCCGCTCGCGCTGGCCGGCTCCGATATTGGTACCCACCATCGCCACCAGCGGCGCGCCAAGCCCGAACACGAGCGGTATCAGCAGATATTCCAGCCGCGCGGCCGTGCCATAACCCGCGGCCGCTGCGGCGCCGCCGGCGGCAGCGACCAGCGCGGTCGCGAGCGCGATGATGACGTTGGTCTGCACCGAGGTGACGGCCGCGACGGCGCCGACGCCGAGGATGTCGCGGAACAACGGCCAGCTCAGGCGCGACGGCCGCAAGCGCGCGATATTGCGTCCGGACAGGATGTACCAGGTGAGGACGGCGGTGCCCGCGGCGTAGAACACCAGCAGCGCCACGCCGCCGCCGGCGATGCCGAGCGCGGGGAACGGGCCGAGGCCGAAGATCAGCACCGGCGAGAGCGGTATCAGCACGACCACGCCGGCGCAGATCACCAAGGCCGGCACCAGCATGTTGCCGGTGCCGCGGATGACGCTGGCGAAGCCGTTGAGCAACCACAGCAGGACGTTGCCGGCGAACACGACGTTCGAATAGGCCAAAGCCGCTTCCAGCGCGGCGCCCTCGCCGCCGAGCGCGCGATAGATCGGCCGCCCGAACGCCAGCATGATGACGGAGCACGTGACGCCGAGCGCGATGTTGATGATCAGTGCATGCATGACAAGCGCGTCGGCCTGGTCACGCCGGCCTCCGCCCAGTGCGCGCGCGATGGCGGACGAGATGCCGCCGCCCATGGCGCCCGCCGAGATCATCTGCATCAGCATGACCCCTGGGAACACCAGCGCCATGCCGGCGAGTGCGTCGGTGCCGAGCTTCGCCACGAACCAGGTTTCGATCAGGCCGGTCGCCGCCTGCGCCACCATCACCAGCACGTTGGGCCACGCCATCCGCAGCAACGTCGCCACGATCGGTCCCTGCAGCAGCGCCCGGGTGCGCGGAGTCATGGCGGGGGCCGGCACCTCGTCGCGGGCGTCGACGGCAACGGGGAGACTTCCGTCGAGGGTTGCGACGCTCATGCGTTGCTCCGCTTGCGCGCGGCGCGTTCGGCTTTCGCCGGAACGGGGAGCTCCTCTGCGCGCGCATTCTGCCACTCGATCGATGCGTATCTCCGGCGCGTGCGCTCGGGGGCAGCAGGTCCGGGTGCAAACGCATATTCGGGGGCTTTGATCGGACGTCCGGTCGCGGAGTCGACCATGATCGGGTCCACCGTTGCCCCGGTCTCCGTATCGACCAGTTGCACGCTCGCGCCCTCGGGCGCGAAGTGCTTGTTGCCCCAGGCGAGCAGCGCGATCAGCACCGGACGGAAATCGCGCCCGCGCGCGGTCGGCACGTATTCGTCGCGCGGCGGCCGCTCGCTGTAGCGGCGGCGCTCCAGCAGCCCGGCGTCGACCAGGGCATTGAGCCGCCGGGTCAGCATGTTGGGGGCGATGTCGAGGCTTTTCTGAAATTCATCGAAGCGCCGCAGGCCGTGCAGGGCGTCCCGCAGGATGAGGATGCTCCACCATTCGCCGACCCGCTCCAGGCTGCGGGCGATCGGACACGGCATGCTGTCGAGGTTCTTGCGATGCATTGACGCAATATAGGACAGTGACTATCATGATGCAAGTCACTAGATCCGAGGCGGAGGCGGGCCATGGCGGAACCAGGCAAGTTTCAGAACGACGATCATCGGCTCTATCTCGAGGACCTCGAGGTCGGCAGGCGCTTCACCAGCGCCACGCACGCCATCGATGAAGCGCAGATCAAGGCGTTTGCCACTCAGTTCGATCCGCAACCCTTTCATCTCGACGACGCCGCGGCAAAGGCGACGCTGTTTGGCGGGCTGGCGGCGAGCGGCTGGCATACGGCGGCGATCACCATGCGCCTGCTGGTCGAGTCCGGATTGCCGCTCCGCGGCGGGATCGTCGGCGCCGGCGGCGAGATCAACTGGCCGAAGCCGACGCGGCCGGGCGATATCCTCCAGGTGGTGAGCGAGGTCGAGGAGGTCGTTCCGTCCCGCTCCCGCCCCGACCGCGGGATGGTGAAAGTGCGCAGCGAAACGCGCAACCAGCGGGGCGAGGTCGTCCAGGTCTTGCTGGCAAAGCTGATCGTCCCGCGCCGGGCAGCGACGAGCCCGCAGCCGCAAGGAGAGCTTGCGGCGGGATAGGCCGGGCGCGCCGCAAAGACAGGAACCCGGCGGCTTGCGGGCCGCGCTCGATTGCTGCCAGAATCCGCGCGCATGTCCTCGATTTCGCGACGCGACTTCCTCAACGGCGCGGCGCTCACCATCGCCGCGGGCCTGACCCCCGCGGCCCAGGCTGCGGCGCAGCCGGTGCGCTATCCGCCCGCGCTCACCGGGCTGCGCGGCCAGCACCCCGGCTCGTTCGAGGCCGCGCACGCGCAGGCGTACGAGCGCGGGCGCTATCCGGTCGGCGCCGCACCGGTCGAGGAGCGCTACGATCTCGTCGTGGTCGGTGCCGGCATCAGCGGGCTTGCGGCCGCCTGGTTCTACCGCCGCGCCGCCGGGCCATCCGCCCGCATCCTCGTCCTCGACAACCACGATGATTTCGGCGGCCATGCCAGGCGCAACGAATTCACCCTCGACGGCCGCCTCGTGCTCGGGTACGGCGGCAGCGAGTTCGATCGATTCACCCCGCACGCATTACAGCGACGTGGCGAAAGCGCTTCTGCGCGAACTAGGGGTCGAGATCGATCGGTTCGAGAGCGCCTTCGATCGCAAGTTCTATGCGTCGCGCGGCCTCGCCCGCGGCGTGTTCTTTCCGCGCGAAGCCTTCGGGCGTGACGTGCTGGTGCCGGGCGAGCCCGCGTCGGGAGGAGCCGACGAGCTCGCGCGAGCCCTGGCCAACGCCAGGCCGCTTGACGAGTTCATCGCGGCGTTTCCAATCGCGCCGGAGAGCAAGGCGCAACTGCGCGCGCTCTATGACGGCGCGCGCGATCCGCTCGCGGGCAGGACGACCGAGGAGAAACGCGACGTCCTCAAGTCCACCAGCTACCGCGACTATCTGACCAGGTTCTGCGGCTGCAGCGAAGAAGCGGCGAATTGCTTTCAGGGTCGCACGCTGGGATTCTTCGGGCTCGGATGCGACGCGGTGCCGGCGGCCGACGCGCGCGACCTCGGCTATCCCGGCTTCGACGGCCTCGGGCTGCCGGCGCGATCGAGCCCGCGGGAGCCCTACATCTATCACTTCCCCGACGGCAACGCCTCGCTTGCGCGGCTGCTGGTGCGCTCGCTGCTGCCGGACGTGGCCCCCGGCCGCACCATGGAGGACGTGGTGCTGGCGCCGTTCGACTACGGCAAGCTCGACCACGACGGGCAGAATGTCCGCATCCGCCTCGAGTCGACCTGCGTCGATGTCCGCAACGACGGCGACACCGTGCTCGTAAGCTATGTGCGCGCCGGCATGACGCGCCGCGTCGCGGCCGGCCACGCGGTCCTCGCCTGCTTCCACATGGTGATCCCGCACATCATGCCGGAGCTGTCCGCGCCGCAGCGCGATGCGCTCGCACGTAACGTCAAGACACCGCTCGTCTACACCAATGTGCTGACGCGCAACTGGGAGCCGTGGATACGGCTGGGCGTGCACGACATTTCCGCGCCGATGTCGTTTCACACGCGAGTGAAGCTCGATTTTCCCGTCAGTCTCGGCGGCTATCGGCACCCGGGCGACCCTTCCGAACCCATGTGTCTGCACCTCGTGCACGTTCCGGGCGCGCCCAACCAAGGGCTCGATGCGCGGACGCAGTTCCGCATCGGCCAGAGGAAGCTGCTCGAAGCGACGTTTGCTGATTTCGAGGTCCGGATCCGCGACGAGCTCGACCGCATGCTGGGACCAGGCGGGTTCTCGAGCGGGCGTGATATCGCAGCGATCACCGTCAACCGCTGGCCGCACGGCTACGGCTATGTCGCCAACTCGCTGTTCGACGGCGACGACTACGACAACGTGCTGGCGCAGGCGCGGCAGCGCGTGGGCCGGGTTGCCATCGCGAATTCCGACGCCGGCGGCGACGCCTACGCTCATCTCGCGATCGAACAGGCGGCGCGCGCGGTGCGCGAGCTCACGGGGTGATGTGACATGCCACGGATGCCGCCGCCAAAGCGCGGACAGCCCGACGTTGTCACAACTCCCCTCTATGGGATCTGCAGACGTCGGATTGGTTGGATTGCAGTGAGCGTGTAGAGTTTCTTTCGTCTCGTTCGGAAGCAGAGGTTGCAATGAAGAGCGTCGGCGTTGCTGTGACTGCGATTGCTTTGGCCATTTCGGCGCCTGCATTCGCTGCCGGTCAAACCATCCCGCTCGCGACGATGACGTGCAAGCAGTTCGTCGATGGCCCCAAGGATACAATCGGGGTGATCCTGACCTGGATGATGGGCTATCTGCAGGACCAAGATGAACCTGCGGAGCTCGATTTCTCCAAGATGGAGGACCTCGGAAAAAAGCTCGGCACCTATTGCGGACAGAATCCCACGCACGGCGTGATGCGGGCGTTGGACAAGGTGAGTGATGCCGACGACGATTCCGACGCGCTGAAGTCGGTCGTGGGCGTGTGGACCTTTGGGGAGAAGCAGGTCTGGATCGTGGTCCGGCCGGATGGTTCTGCCACGCAATGCCGGGTCGCGCCGGACGGATCAGTCTACTTCTCGAAGGGGGCGTTCCGCGCCCCGAACATTCTCGCCTGGGAGAAGATCTGGGGCGACGACCAGGTCGTCCGCGAGAAAGACGCGATCAAACTGACGGAAAATTCGGGTCTTTCTCCTACTAGCGGGACGACGGCGATCGTCCTCCGGCGCGCTGTGCGGCACCCTGAGGGCGCCCGCATGCCTGGTTTGACAGGTAATCCTGGCGCGGGACAACGAACGGCAAACTCATGAAAGCCACATCGATCTATCTGGGCCTCGTCGCTGCCATGGCCGCGTCCGTATGCGTTGCGCAACTGCAGGACGAGAACATTCTGACCAAGTTGCCCGACGGCTTCAAAATAGATTTCCAGCAAAGAAACAAGGACATGCTCATCAGCGAGATGGTGCCGGAAGCAAAGCGTGAAGAACTGGACTGAAATGGTCACGGTCCAGGTCTTTTACGGCCTGAAGGCCACGCCCGATCAGTTCAAGGCAAGAATCGAAAGCGGGCTGGCGGCCGCATGTCCGAAGAGCGAGTCGCATCCCGTCGCTCAGGGAGCGGAGAACGGCTATCCGTCCATGGTGTGGCTGCAGAATTGTCCGCTCAACAAGGCCACCGGCAAGCCCGAGATCACCTGGTTCAAGGCGATCCAGGGCAATGACAGCTTCTACATCGTCCAGGTGGCGTTCAAGGCTTGCCCATCGAAAGAACAGATCACCCAGTGGATGCGCTACCTCATGGACGTGACCGTGGGCGACACGCGCCTGCCGGACCGGGCGTGCGCGGCCCCCGGGGCGGACCAGCCGCAGCCACGGCCCCCGCAGTAAGGCGACGCGCACCGGCGCGGCGTATCGCACACCGGGGCGCGTCAGTCAGCGGCGTTCGTTGGAGACGGAATCGCTCTGGTCGGCGACAGTCCCGCAAACAAGCCTCCTTCGCGGCAAGATCGTTCGAGCCGTGGCCGGCGAATTGAGCTAAACACCATTGTCGTGTGATGGCGCAGAGGTGCGATAATTGGCGCCACCAGATTTCCTCTGAGTTCAGCAGGAAGGATGGCATCATGGCCCATGGCGGCGTACGGCATCCTGATCTTGCTTCTTCTTCTTTCCGGATAAGGCGCAAGATGACATTCATCGCGTTGCCCGGCCTTGTGCGGGCTCTTTGCTTCCTGGCGGCGGCCGCCGCCGAACTGGTGTTTTGCACCGAAGCCGACAGCGCCCCAGCAACGCTGCCCAAGACGATCGAGCAGGAGATTGCCGCGATCCAAGCGGAGATCGACGCGATCGAAGAAGCGGCCATTGCGGGTATTCCGTCACTCCTGCCGGGAAGCCCGGAGCGCCTGCCGGCCTTGGGCAAGATGCTGTTCTTCGACCAAGAACTTTCCGTCAATCGCAACGAGGCATGCGCGTTCTGCCATATGCCGCAGACGGGCTACCAGGGAGCCATCGAAAGTCTCAATCTGGGTAAAGTAGCAATGCCGGGCTCGGTGCGAACACGCTTCAGCTTCCGGAAGCCCCCGAGCGCGGCTTACGCCGCGTTCTCGCCCCCGCTCTACTATGCCGACAAACCTGGCGAGGGAAAATGCTCGCAATGCTTCATCGGGGGCAATTTCTGGGATCTGCGCGCGACTGGTCTGCGGTTGCGCAGCCCGACCGCCATGCAAGCGCATGGATCACCCCTCAATCCGCTGGAAATGGCAAACCCCGATCCGGCTTGTGTCGTCCACCGGATATCGCAACGCCCGTACCGGGCGTTGTTCGAGAGCGTTTGGGGGCCAAGGGCGTTCGCCGTCTCGTGGCCGGAGAACATCAATACGATCTGCAGCAAACCTAACAGCAGTCCGTCATCTGCAATCGGCTCCGAGGTACCCGGCCCGAACACCATGCCGTTGGCCGTTCCACTTGGTCCGGCGGATCGGGCAAGAGTTCAATCGACCTTCGATCAGATGGGAGAGTCGATCGCAGCCTTCGAGGCATCGCCCGAAGTCAGTCCATTCTCCTCCAAATTCGACGCTTTTCTGGCGAGCAAGACCGAGCTCACGGCGACCGAACGTCACGGCTACGATCTGTTCAAAGGTCAGGCCAAATGCACAAATTGTCACGTGGTTGACGGAAAGCCGCCGCTGCTCACCGACAACACGACGGCCAATTTGGGCGTGCCGCGCAATCCGGCTCTGGCCTACTACAAGGAAACGCAGCCGGATGAGTTTGGCTACATCGTGAATCCGGCCGGTGAAGCCGCGCTCGATCTCGGCGTCGGCAACTTTCTGCGCAGCCCCGAAAACGCAAACGAGGCCTGGAAGGCTCTGGCGCCGCTGTTCGACGGTCGTTTCCGTGTTCCCACCTTGCGCAATGTCGATAAGCGGCCGAGACCGGATTTTGTGAAGGCCTACGGCCACAATGGCTATTTCAAGAGCCTCAAGGAGATCGTTCACTTCTACAATACAAGAGACGTGCTGCCGAAATGCGCGGCCGGCGATCCAGGCGAGAAGGTTTCGTGCTGGCCGGCACCCGAGACTCCACAGAACCTGAATGCGCACTGCTGCAATCTCGGCCTTTCGGATCAACAGGAGGACGACATTGTCTCCTTCCTCAGGACGCTTACTGACGGCTACGTGAGTCGCGGCCCGTGACGCCGCCCAGCTCCCGGACGTCCTGGCAACTCGGAAAACCGAGAGAAAGAACCGGGTTCATTTGAACTCGAGTCGAGGTCGTCATCGGTCCGGGGCTGTTTGGCTGGTCGCGAGCGTCAGTCGTTGTGCCGGAGCAGAGCTGGCTTCGCGTGCGTGTCGGAGCCGGGAATACCGGGACGGAATTCCAATTGCGCGGCGCTCGAGAAGGCCTGCGCCCGCATGAGCACAGTGGCAACGAGTCCCGCGATGCCGGATGCGGATAAGATCATGGCAACGATGATGAACTGAAAAATGCCCGCGTAAACAGGACTGGCCCCGGACACCAGCATGCCAGCCATCACTCCCGGTATCCAGACGAGGCCAAGCGACTTCAACATGTCAAGACGCGGGAGAAGGCTGGCGTAGACGGCGCTTTGAACATAGGGCGCGACCGTCGTCGCAGGATCGGCGCCGAGCGACAAGCCCGTCTCGATCTGGCCAACGTGTGCCAGCACATCTGCTCGAAAGCGTTCCATTGCCTGCGCGCAGGCATTCATTGCGTTGGCGATGATCATGCTTCCCACGGGCACAAGAACGATCAGATCGGATGTGAGTGTGCCGGTCGCAAGCATGACGGCGATCGTGATGCCTGCGCCGGCCGCGATCGCGAAAAACGAGAGAAGACGAGGCCGGATGAGGCCTGGCGCGCGTCGCGCCGCCGTGACCCCGGCGGCAATGGTCATACCCAGCAAGATACATATGGCTATGGCCAGACTTCCGTGCAGCAGCGTTGCCAGGAGCGCGCCCACGGCAACCATCTGTACGAAGCCTCTGGCCAACGAAACAACAGTCTCCCTCTCGACATGGACCGCAAACCGGCGACATAGAAAGACCACGGCGAGGCAGAGCACCACAGCGGCCGCCGCTTGAGCGATCCCCAAGATAACTTCATGATGCGATATGCCGAGCAGTTCAGACATCTTGAAGCACCTCTGCCGGGGGGCCAATCGCGGCCAGCTTGCCGGCTTTCAGGATCATCGCACGATGCGCAACGCGGCGAGCCTGAGCCGCGTTGTGGGTGACGATCACGCAGGTCATCCGGCGTTCGCGAATGATATCCAGTACGAGGTCCTCGACCTTTCGCGCTGAATCTTCGTCGAGTGCCGAGGTTGGCTCATCCAGAAGAAGGATTTCCGGATCGTTCGCGAGGGTTCGGGCTATCGACACGCGTTGAGCCTCTCCGCCGGAAAGATTGCTCACGCCTCGTTCCTGATATCCAGGCAGGTCGACGCGCTGAAGGAGAGTGGCAATCTGCTCGGCCGGAAGCGTTTGCCCGCGTTGAAGCGGCCCGTACGCGACGTTGTCGGCGACGGTGCCGGGAAAAAGATACGCCGCCTGCATAACCATGCCGATACGTTGCCGCAGCTTCTGCGGCGCCAGCTCGCGGTAGTCCTGTCCATTGAACCGAATGATGCCGCTCGTCGGCTCGTCGAGCCGGTTCAGCAAGCGCAGGAAGGATGTTTTCCCCGACCCGCTGGGGCCGACGATGGCAAGAACTTCGCCAACTTGTACCTGGACGCTGATATTGTTTACGAGGACCTTTCCGGCGACGATCCGGGATAAATACTCCGCCTCGAGAGCTGGCATCCGTAACGCCTAACCGTTGACCTATCAACTCTTCGCCGTCGCGCGTTTTTTGGACATTCTGAATATTCTTAGCCGCTGCTCCAGGACTATCCAAGACGAGCGATTCGAGGGCAGGGGGCGGGACCCGCGGTCGTGGCGCAGGCGGGCAGTCGAGGTCTAGAAGGAGTGACGCTCCGCTACTGGACCGGTACTCCGTCGCCGAGGTCGAGCCGCCGATCGTGCTACGCTCGAGCCGTGTCGCGGCGTTCTCGTCGTCGTCAGGCGTGCTGCGCCCGAGACGCGAGCACGGTGTGGATTTGCGCCACCACGGCGGCGCCTTCTCCCACGGCGGCCGCAACCCGTTTGGTAGAGCCGGCGCGAACGTCGCCGATCGCGAACACGCCCGGCCGCGTGGTCTCGAGCAGCAGGGCCGGGCGGCTGGATCGGGCTGACGTCGTGGGCGAAGCCGTTGCCGGTGACGACGAAGCCCTTCGGATCCGTCGCAACGCAGTTCTGCAGCCAGCCGGTGTTCGGATCGGCGCCGATGAACAGGAAGAGATGGCGCAGCGGGCAGGCGTGGGTTTCCCCGCTGGCGCGCTGGCGCAGCACCGCGGCGGTCAGCCCTTGGGCCCGGTCGCCTTCCAGCGCCACCACCTCCTTGCCGACATGCAAGTCGACATTGGGGAGAGCGGCGATGCGGTCGACGAGATAGCGCGACATCGTCGCCTCCAGCCCGGTCCCGCGCACGATCAGGTGCAGGTGCTTCACCCTGGGCGCGAGGTACACGACGGCCTGCCCCGCCGAGTTGCCGCCGCCGATCAGCGCCACCTCTTCTCCCTCGCACAGCTTGGCTTCGACCGGGGAGGCCCAGTACGAGATGCCCGCACCCTCGAAGGTCGACAGGTTCGAGATGTCCGGCCGGCGATAGCGCGCGCCTGACGCGATCACTACGGTGCGCGCCCGCACGGTGCGTCCATCCACCAGTTCCAGACGCGGCGGCGTCCCGGCGGGTAACTCGCCGCCACCGCAATCGAGCCGCGCCACCTCGAGCGGAATGGCGATCTCGGCGCCGAATTTCTGCGCCTGGGTGAACGCGCGCCCAGCCAAGGCCTGGCCCGAGATGCCAGTCGGAAAGCCGAGATAGTTCTCGATCCGGGCGGAGGCTCCGGCCTGTCCGCCGTACGCGCGCTGGTCGAGCACGATGACCGAGAGGCCCTCGGAGGCGGCATAGACCGCGGTCGCGAGGCCGGCCGGGCCGGCCCCGACCACGGCCACGTCGTACACGATCTGCGGGTCGAGGTCGGGCGTGATGCCCAGGCACGCGCCGGCCTCGGCGTTGGTGGGCCGCTTCAGGACCGTCCCGTCGGGACAGATCATCAGCGGCAGTTCCTCCGGCCGGACGCCGAAACGCTCCGCCACGGCGCGGCCTTCCTCGTCAGCCAAAGCGTCCAACACGGTGCAGGGGTAGCCGTTGCGGGCCAGAAAACCCTGCAGTCGCACGAGATCCGGCGCTTCCGGCCGGCCGAGGAGGATGGAGCCCGCGTTGCCCGCCTGGAGCAATCCAACGCGGCGCAGGATGAACGCCCGCATGACGATCTCGCCGACCTCGGCGGCGCCGATCACCAGCGCGCGCACATGGGCGGCATCGAACGGCAACACGGTGCAGCCGTGCGGGCCGGCGCGACCCGCGGTCAGCGTTCCGCGGCCGGCGAGCTGGTTCACCTCGCCGCTGAACTGGCCGACGCCGAGCCTGGTGATCGCCGCCTCATGGTGCAGGCCGTCGCGGCTCACGACGTCGACGGCACCTTCGAGCACCAGCCAGCTCGGCGTGTGGCGCGAGCCCACCTCGTAGATGAGCTCGCCTGGGGCGAATTTGCGGACCTCGCCGCTGGCGAAACGCCGCGCGGTCTCGATCTGGGCCGCGTCCAGCACCGGAAACATCTGGGGACCGCGGGTCTCGATAAGCGTCATGATGGGTCTCTGGCTGGAGCGACGCATTCGCAGTCACCCCGGGGCACAAGGTTCGAGCGGTGTGCCGGCCTACGGCCGCTGCTTGCGACGGGCAAAAGCGGATTCCGGCCATGCGTGCCCGCCATTGATGGCGTCATCATGGAGCCGGTTCAAGGGCGGCAACGAAGTACAACTCGGAACCTCGCCCCGACAGATCGACGAGCGCCCTCGATTCAGGTCGCGCGGCGTTCCATCGCCCATTCCTCCTTGAGGCTGTCGACGTCGCGATAGATCGAGGCGACTGCGAGCAGCTTGCCGTCGCGGCGATATCGCACCAGACAATCCCGCGCCTTGATGTCACCTTCGATCTCGAGTGCGTCCCACTTCTCGGCATGACCGACATAGTTGATTGGAAGGTCGTAATGCTGGCTCCAGAAGAACGGGACGTCGGCGAAACGTTCGCGCCGCCCCAGGATATTGCGCGCGACGGTCTGGCCCTGGCGTTCGGCAACCACCCAGTGTTCGATCCGGAGCGGTTCCCCACTGTGCGGATCCGGCCATCGCGCGATATCGCCGGCGGCATAGATTCCCGCCGCGCTGGTCTCCAGGTATGCGTTCACGACCACACCGCGGTCGATCGTGAGGCCGGCCTGCTCGGCAAGCTGGACGCGCGGCCGCACGCCGATGCCGACGATGACGAGGTCGGCCGGCAGCGTCTTTCCTCCTTTCAACCTGACGTTCTTCCCTTCGATGGCGGTGACCGTCTCTTCGAGGTGGAAGACGACCCCGTGCTCCTCGTGCAGCGCGCGAATGAAGTCGCCGAATTCACGGCCGAGCACGCGTTCCATCGGCCGTCGTTCGGGGGCCACGACATGGACCTCCAGCTCGCGCGCTCGCAGCGAGGCGGCGACCTCGAGCCCGATGAAGCTCGCACCCACCACGACAACGCGCTGCGCTTGCTTGGCGTGCGCGATGATCGCGCGGGCGTCGCCGAGCGAGCGCAGCGTGTGGACGTGCGGCTCGTTCGCGCCGGGGATGTCGAGACGAATCGGCTCGGCGCCGGTCGCGAGCACCAGCTTGTCGAACGCCACGTTGTGCCCGCCCGCAATCGCCACCTGGTGCGCCTTGATGTCGATCCCGGTCACGTCGGTGCCGAGCACGATTTCGATCGCATGCTCGCGGTAGAATTCGGGCGGCTTGAGCGGGATCCAGTCTTCCGGCGCGTTGCCCGCGAGATAGTCCTTGGAGCAATTCGGTCGGTCGTAGGGAGCGGCGTCGTCGGCCGACAGCAGCGTGACGCTGCCGGCAAACCCTTCGCGCCGGAGCGTCTCGGCCGTCGCGAATGCCGCCGCTCCGCCGCCCACGATCACCACGCGCTCGGAATTCTCGCTGGCGCTGCGCGCCTTGTCCGCGCTGCGCTGCTCTGTCGGTTCGATCTTCTCCCTCACCCACGCCTTGCCGTCGCGCGTCTGCACACGCCAGCACGAGACCGGATTGAACGCCGGCGCTGCGACCGCCTCGCCGGTGCGCAGGCTGAAGCGGGCATGGTGCCATGGGCACCGCACGGTGTCCGCGACGACCAGCCCGTCGGCGAGCGGCCCGCCATAGTGCGAGCAGCTCGATCCGATCGCGAAGAATTCATCGCCGCGGCGTGCGAGCAGCACGGGTTCCTCGCCGACATGTCCGCCGATCATGCCGCCGTCAGCGAGATCATCGAGAGGGATGCCTTGCGCGAGGTCCGGACCGGTCGGCTTCGATGGCTCGCTCATGGCCGTCTCCTGACTGAGAGGAAACCCCGTGCCGGATCATCATATCAGTCCCAAGCGGGAAAAAATCCAGGCGGCGACAATCCGTTCAGCCCTGGTGTTCCGAACGGAGGCGCAGAGCTGGGAGCGGCCGGAGTCGCCGATCATGTTCGCGGCAAAGGATCTGCGCGGCGTCGAAAAGGCCGGGTCAGACTGAGGAGCGAACCGGTCACTCTTCGCCGAGATATGCCTCGCGTACCCCAGCGTTGGTCCGGACCTGCTCGGGCGTACCCGTTACGACCGTTCGGCCTGATACCAAGACGGTGATCCTGTCGGCGATCGAAAACACCGCCTGGATATCGTGCTCGACCAGCAGGATGGTGTGGGTTCTCTTCAGGTCTCGCACGAGCTCGACCATCAGCCTGGATTCGTCTCCCCCCATTCCGGCCAGCGGTTCGTCAAGAAGGAGGAGCTTCGGCCGGGATGCGATGGCCATCGCCAGCTCGAGCTGGCGGCGCTGCCCGTGCGAAAGATGTGCGACAAGAAAATCAGCTTTGCTGCCGAGTCCGACGCGCTCGATGGCTTCCCTGGCCGGCCCACGCAATCGAGGATCGCTGGAAGCGGATCGCCAGAAATGAAAGCTGTGACCCGCGATCGCCTGAATGGCCAATGCAGCGTTGTCCAACACCGTCATGTCCATGAAGACCGAGGTAATCTGAAAAGATCGGGCGATGCCGATCGCCGCGCGCTGGTGAGGCGCGAGCCTTGTTATCTCGCGGCCGTCAAACCAGATCGCTCCCGAATCGGGCATGACCTCGCCCTGGAGCTGTGCGATGAGCGTGGTCTTGCCGGCGCCGTTAGGTCCGATGACCGCGTGAATCTCCCCTGTATGCACGGAAAGGCTGACATTGTCAGACGCCGCAAGACCGCCGAACCGTTTCGACAATCCGACCACGTCGAGCAGACGCTCTGGCGATGACATCACTGTTCCCGAGATGGTTTGGCTGGCTTTTCAGACGCTGAGATGACGATTCAGCAGTTCGGGGTCCGATCGCAGCGACTGGGATGTGCCGCGCCAGGCGATGCGGCCCTTCTCCAGCACATAGTGATAGTCCGCGAGCTGGCTCAGCGACTGGATGTGCTTGTCGACGATGAGAATCGACTGGCCCGCCGCCTTCAGTAGCGCCAAGACCTTCCATATCACCGCACGATTCATCGGTGAAAGCCCCTCCGTTGCTTCGTCCAGGATCAACAAGCGAGGATTGGTCACGAGCGCGCGTGCGATTGCGAGCATCTGCTGTTCGCCTCCGGAGAGCAGGCCCGCCATGCTGCGCACGCGCGCGGCAAGCGGCGGAAAGAGCTCCAGGACCGAATCGTATGTCCACCGCCGCTCGGATCGACCGGCATGGGATGCCATCACCGCAATGTTCTCTTTCACGGTGAGGTTGGGAAAGACCTGACGGCCCTCGGGGACGAGCCCGAGCCCGAGACGCGCCACGCGAAAGGACGGCCATCCGTCCACGCGCTTGCCATCGAAAACGATCTCACCCGACCGCAGCGGAAGGATGCCCATGATCGACAGGATCGTGGTGGTCTTTCCCATGCCGTTTCTGCCCAGGAGCGTGACAACCTCTCCGGCATTGACGTCGATACTGACGTCGAACAGCACCTGGCTCACGCCATATCCTGCATTCACGTTTTGCACGCTCAGCATGCCCGGCTCGCGCGGAATACTACTTGAGGTGCAGCGGGGCTCGTCCAAGCTCGTTGTTGGCATCGACCAGTCTCCGAAGAACACCGATGTACGTCCCCAGTTGGGACTGGGTCAGGCTTGCAACGAGGCGCTCGTGACTGCGGCTGGCATGCGGCGCCATCTTCTTCACGAGCTTGTTGCCAGCCGTCGTCAGGCGCCAGAGTTTCGCCCGCAGGTCATGCGGAGCATTGCGCCATTTCACCAGCCGTCTCGCGTGCAGGCGCCGAAGAACCCCTGCGGTCGTTGTGCGGTCCACGCCAATCTGCGTGGCTATTGTGGCCTGATCCATCTCCGCGCCGGCTGAGAGCGCCTTGAGCAGGCTGAACTGGACCGGGGTGATATTGAAGGCGGCACATTCTTCCAGGAAGATCGCCACGTGAATCTGATGCAGACGTCGAGTCAAGAATCCAGGAGTTTGATGATAGGGCGTCTTGTCGAACAGCGGCACGTGAGGGAGTCCGTGACTGGATCGGAGTGCAGGTCCGGATTGTCGCACCATAACCGCTCTCTGCTGCATCGCAACCAGGGTATGAACGCCGCACGACGGTTCGCCTCGTTCTCCTGTCCGCATTACGCAGCCTACTGCATATCTGACACACCTTGGCACAACGATTGCTTGACGATGGCAGTCACTTCCAATGGTCACGCAGTCGTCTCGCGCTGAGCTTGCGAGGGTGAAGACCAGGATGGGAGTGACATTGGCTAATTAGGAGGCATACTGAGCAAATGCGAAGCGCGACCGGGCGACGCGGTCACCGCATGTTTGCAGAGGTCAACTTTGAGGAGAATGGCAAATGCGAAGCGTGTCACGAGTTGTCGCCGGATTGCTGCTCGGCTCCGTTTTGGCTTCGCCGCAGCCCGCCGCTGCACAGACCGCTTCCGCGCAAACCGTCAAGGTGGGGGTGATGCTTCCCACCACCGGTCCCGGCGCGGCGCTGGCCACGCAAATGCGAGCGGCATACGAGCTTGCTCTCTCCCACCTCGGTGGAAAGCTTGGTGGCAGGGACGCTCAGCTGATCTACGTCGACACGCAGGCAAAACCTGAGGTCGCCCGCGAACTGGCCGATGAGCTGATCAAGTCCCAGAAAGTGCAGTTCATCACCGGTGTGCTGTTCTCCAATCTGGTGGTCGCGCTGCACGCGCCCATCACCCAGGCCGAGGTCTTCTTCATTGAACCGATCGGCGGCCCCGCACCATTGGCTGGGGCGCGGTGCTCGAATTTCTTTTTCAATCTATCGGCGCAGAACGACCAGGTCGCCGAAGCGATGGGCATGCATCTGGCCGCGAAGCAGATCAAGAAGCTCTATGCCATTACCGCGAACTATCAAGCCGGCAAGGACATGGTTTCCGGGATGAAGCGGTTCTACCCCGGCGGCTTTGCGGGCGAGGTCTATACCCGTTTCGGGCAGTTGGACTTTGCCGCGGAGCTGTCGTCATTGCGCGATGCGGCGCCCGACGCGGTATTCACCTTCTATCCCGGCGAAATGGGCGTGCAGTTCGTCAAGCAATACAGCCAGCTGGGGTTGCTCGATAAGATACCGTTATACACGGTCTGGACTGTCGATCAGCTCAGCCTCCCGGCGATCGGAGACGCCGCCATCGGTGTGGAAGGCGCCGGGGTCTGGAGCGTCGACCTGCCCAATCCGGTCAACCAGAAATTCGTCACCGATTTCAAGGCCAAGACCGGCGTGCTTCCCAACGACTACGCCGCGACCTCGTATGATGCTTTGATGCTGATCGACAGCGCGCTGAAGAAGATCACCAATGTCGAGGACAAGGCGAAGCTGTCGGCGGCGCTCCATGCGGCGGACTTCAAGTCTGTGCGTGGAAAGTTCAAGTTCGGGGTCAACAACTTCCCGATCCAGGACTACAATCTTCGGAAGGTTGTAAAGAACGAAAAGGGTGAGTTGATCACCCAGACGACGGCGCGGCTCGCGACCGATGCCGTCGATGCATATGCCAAGGACTGCAAGCTTCAGCACTGACCCGAGTGCTCGAACGAGACCGCACGCGATGAGTGGCCTGCTGCTTCTGGAGCAGACGCTGAACGGCGTTCAGCTCGGCGTGCTGCTCTTCCTGATGGCGTCCGGGCTGACGCTCGTCCTCGGGATCATGAACGTCATCAACCTCGCCCACGGCTCCCTGTTCATGCTCGGCGCCTATTTCGTCGTGACCTTTCATGTCTGGACAGGGTCATACGCTCTCTCGGTCGTGCTCGCGGTGGCCGGTTGCTTCCTGTTGGGCCTCGTCCTCGAATTCCTGCTGATCCGGAGACTGTACAAGCTCGACCACCTCTATCAGGTCCTGTGCACGTTCGGCGTGATCCTGATTCTCAACGAAAGCACCCGATGGATCTGGGGGACGCAGCCGCTCCGCTCTTCGATTCCTCCATGGCTCGTGGGTGTGGTGGAGATCATTCCGGGCGCGCCCTATCCCATCTACCGGCTGGTCATCATCGGGCTTGGCCTGGTTGTCGCTCTTTCACTTTATCTTCTCATCGGCCATACCCGCCTCGGAATGATGATCCGGGCCGGTGCCAGCAATGCGACCATTGCCGGGGCGCTTGGAATCAATCTCAAGCTGCTGTTTGCCGTTATCTTCGCGCTCGGCGCCGCGCTCGCGGGGCTCGCGGGAGTCGCCGCGGCGCCGATCCTCACCGTCTATGCCGGTGTCGGCGACGAAATCCTCATCCTTTCACTCGTGGTCATCGTCATCGGCGGCCTGGGTTCCGTGCGCGGGGCTTTTGTCGGCGCGATGCTGGTCGGTGTCGCCGATACTCTCGGCCGGGCATATTTCCGCCAAGCGATGTTGACCGTGCTGCCCCCCTCGGACGCCGATGCCGTCGTGCCGGCGCTGACCTCCATGCTGGTCTACGGCCTGATGGCGCTGGTGCTGTTCCTCAAGCCGTCGGGATTGCTGCCCGCGCCGGGGATCAACCCGTCGCGCATCATGCAACTCGTCCCGACAACCCCCGTTCAAATTCAACCCGACCGGCTGACGGCGGCGTGGCAGGCCGGCTTCCTCGCCGTGGCCGGCGCAGTTCTGTTGGCGTTTCCGATGATCGCGACCTGGTCGGGCAATCCTTTCTGGGTCGACGTGGTTATACGCATCCTGATCTTCAGCATTGCGGCCCTGAGCCTCGATTTCATCCTGGGTTATGCCGGACTGGTCAGCTTCGGCCATGCTCTCTTTCTCGGCGTCGGCGCCTATGCGGTCGGGATCCTCGCGTTCCACGGCGTAACGACCGGCTTCATTCAATGGCCGCTCGCTCTGCTTGCCGCGGCGATCGTGGCCGCACTGGTCGGCACCGTCGCCCTGAGAACAACCGGATTGTTCTTCCTGATGATCACGCTGGCGCTGGCGCAGATGTTCTACTATGTCGCCGTCGGCCTCTACGCCTACGGCGGTGACGACGGCCTCGTCTTACCGCAGCGCAGCACGTTCGGCGGGGTAATCGATCTGCAAAACCGCATCGTCTTCTACTACGTTGTGCTGGCGGGGCTGGTTTGCGCGCTCTACTTCTGCCGGCGGTTTCTCGACTCCCGTTTCGGCTGGGTGCTGCGGGGAGCAAAGTCGAACCCTCGCCGCATGGTCGCCCTCGGATTCCCGCTGTTTCGCTATCAGCTGTCGGCCTTCGTCATCGCGGGAGTGATCTGCGCTGGTGCCGGGATTCTCCTGGCCAATGCGACCGAGTTCGTGAGCCCCAGCGTCATGCACTGGACCCGGTCCGGAGATCTCATCATCATGATCGTGCTGGGCGGGATGCAAACGCTGGTCGGCTCGATCGTCGGCGCCTTTGCCCTGCTTGGTCTGGAAAGGCAGGTGTCCGCCGTGACCATTCACTGGCAGATCGTGGTAGGCCTGCTGCTGATCGGCGTTTCACTGTTCCTGCAAGAAGGTCTGTATCCCTCGCTCACGCGGCTGGCAGCCACCGCCTACGGCAAGACGCGTGATGCGCTATTCGGAACCAGCCCGCGAGCGACGGATGAATTCAGCACCGGAAGGAGGCTTCGATGAGCGTGGCCACGGCGCAACCAACGAACATTTCGGAGACCCACGTTTGGCCGGAGGAGGGGGCAACCCGAATTCCCGACTGGGTCTATACCAGCCAGGAGATCTACGAACTCGAGGTCGAGCGCATCTTCCGCGGCAAGACTTGGAACTACGTGGCGCTCGAGGTCGAGATTCCCAATCCGGGCGACTTCAAGCGCAGCCATGTCGGCCCGATTTCGGTGCTGGTCACGCGTTGCAAGGACGGCTCGATCGCGGTGGTTGAGAACCGTTGCGCTCATCGCGGCGCCGAATTCTGCCGCGTCCATCGAGGCAACACGCCGCATCTGGTCTGCCCCTATCATCAATGGACCTACGACCTGAACGGCACCCTGATCGGTGTTCCCTTCCGCCGGGGCTCGGACAAACAGGGCGGAATGCCGTCGACCTTCCGCACCGAGGATCATGGATTGCGAAAGCTGAAAGTCGCCACGCGGGGCGGGACCATCTTTGCGTCATTCGCGCAGGATATCGAGTCGCTCGAGGACTATATCGGGCCCGAGGTGCTCGAGGATTTCGACGCCACGTTCGACGGCCGCAAGTTGCGGGTGATCGGCTACTACACCCATTCGGTGCCGGCGAACTGGAAAATGTACGTCGAGAATCTCAAGGATCCCTACCACGCCACCCTGCTGCACTCGTATCTGGTGACGTTCGGCCTCATGGTCGCCGGCAACCGTTCGAAAATGGCGCGTGACGCGGTCGGCCGACACGGATCGATGGCATCGGCGAAACCGGAGAAGCTCAATCTCGATAGCGAGAAGAAAGCGGAACTGCGGCAGTTCAAGAGTTCCATGCAGCTCAACGACGGCCGCGTCGTCGAATACATCAAGGAAATGAATTCTCCGTGGTCGGCCGCGTTCGAGACCATCTGGCCGACGCTGATCGTACAGAAGGAGCTAAACACGCTCGGCATGCGGCACGTTGTGCCGCATGGACCGAACGAGTTCATCATCCAGTGGACGCTGTTCGGCTACGACGACGATACCGAGGAGATGGTCCGACATCGATTGCGACAGGCCAATCTCATCGGTCCTGCGGGCCTCATCGGCTTGGAAGATCACGAGGTGCTCAAGTGGGTGCAGACCAGTGTCCGAAAACCCGATACCCGCGCGGGGGTGGTGGAAATGGGCGCCGCCGCCGACGGTGTGACGACGACCATGCTGACCGAGGGCGCAATACGTTCAATGTACCGTCATTGGCGTGAAGTGATGGGAGTCTGACATGTCGAGTCCGGTCAAAGCGCGGGTAGACGTCGACTTGAACCTCCTGCGCGAAGCGCGCCAGGAGGTCGAGGAATTCAACCTGGAATATTGTCGAGTCCTGGACGAAGGCCGGATCGAGGAGTGGCCCAATTTCTTCGCCGAGGATCCGCTCTATCGCATTACCGGCCGGGAGAATTTCGACGGCGGGTTTCCGTTAGGCGTGATGTATTGCGACAGCATCGGAATGATGAAGGACCGGGCCTACGCGATCGCCAAGACGCTGGTGTTTTCGCCCCGGTATTTGCGGCACTACATCACCAACACACGAATTGTTTCGATCGGAGACGACCACTCGATCGAAAGCGAAGCGAACTATCTGGTCTTGCAGACGCAATTGGGTGAACCGACGATCATCTTTCAGTCGGGACGCTATGTCGATCGCTTCATCCGATCGCGGAACGGGCTGCTCCTGAAGGAGCGACATTGCGTTTACGACTCCACCATCATTGATACGGATCTCGTATTCCCGGTTTAGCTTCGCGAAAGATTTATTGACGGCCTTTGTTGCGAAGGCCGTAGCTTTCGCGTCCGGGCAGAGCGGATCACCTGATTCGGCCGTGAGGGCACGATTCTGCGCGTCCTGAGGTTGCTCCCGCCACCGCTTTCATGTCATTTGCCGGGCCTATGCTTGGTCCCGAAGCGCGACTCGGAGGCCATAACCCTGGCCCCATCGCGATCGGCTCATGCTCACCGCAGACCTCAACACTGGCAAAGCGATCCTTGACCGCGACGGTATCGCCATCGTCGCGACCGGGTTGCTATTGCTCGCGCTCGCGGCCGCGTTGCTCATCCCGCAAGATCAGGCCGAAATGTTGCGGACATTTACGCCCGAGCACATCGAGATGCTCGGCATGTTCGACAGCCGCGCGCAGCAACGCGCGCATCGCCTGCTGGTGGTCTTGCTAGCCATACTCGGCATCGCCGCGCTGCTCACACGCCGGCGCAGGGTCAAGCTCACAGTGCCGAGCGCGGTCGTGTCGTGCATCCACCTGGTGCGCGAGAATGCCGGCATCGGCGTGCTCGCCGGCGTTGCCGTATGCTTTATGCTCTATCGCGGCACCCAGCCGGCGACGAGCTACGCCATCGTTCAGGGCACGTATTACCCGCTGGCGCTGCTGCCGTCCGCCCTATCGCAGTTATTAGCCATGGCTGGCGGCACGCTCGCCATGATGGCCTATTGCTGGGCCATGCGCCAACCCGGGATCGGCGCGCGGGCGGGAGCGCTGAAACTCGCGAGCATGCTCGCGCTCGCGGTCTACGCGTTCACGCTGTGCGTGACGACGTTCGCCATACCGCCGGATCTGCGCGAATTTACCTCCGATGGCTTGTCGGCGGTGGAGTGGCACTACAGCGGCAACCTGGGCGCGGGCGACCAGTTGGCGACGGGCATGCCGCTTGGCCGCGTTCCCCTCAACGCGGGTCTGCTCTCCGCCGTGCTGCTTGCGAGCGCCGAGCGGGTCATGGGACTCTTCAGCTTCGGCACCCATATCCGGATCGTACAGGCCCTGCAGGTGCTGTTCCTCGGTCTGACCGCGGCTGCATTGTGGAACTGGTATCGCCCGCGCTGGCTCCCCGTTCTCCTCGCCTTGCTTCTTATTTTCCCCTGGGTCGAGCCCCTGCACGTGGCGGTCCTGTACCCGAACCAGTCCGCATGGCGGTTTCTCGGTGTTGCGGCGGCCGTCTTCGCGCTGGTCGCGCTCTACGAGCGCCCGCCCGCGCATTGCGCGGCGTATCTCGGCTTGGTCGCGGGTCTGGCGCTCGGCTGGAACCTGGAAACCGGCGCCTGCGTGACCGCGGCCTTCGTTGCGTTTCTCGTCCTGCGAACGTCCGGACGATCGAGCGGTCTCGATCTGCTCCGTGCGGGTCTGCTGTTTGCGTGCGGGCTCGCGGCGGCGTTCCTGCTGCTTGCGATCATTGTCAGGATTGGCCTCGGCTACTGGCCGGACCCCGTGGCGGTGCTCGAATCGTTTCCGCTCGTTGGACAATTCGCGGGCGGATACGGCGGACTCAAGCTGACCCAGATCGACCCGCTTGCGTGCTTGATATTCGCCCATGCGCTCTTCGTCGTCGTCTACGGCATCGTGCGATGGCAGCAGGAGGACCTCGACGGCCGCAGCGCATGTCGGATCGCGCTGGCCACGCTCGCCGTGCTGTGGTCCGCCTACTATTTCAAAGGACCTCACTTCTGGAACGTGTGGTCGTTGCTGTTCCTGTACGGGTTCCTGCTCGGGGATCTGCTGCCACCGCAGCCCACATCAGCGACGCCCTATCCGATGCGGAAGGTGCTGACCTCATTCGGCGCCGCGGCGCTCGCGCTCATCGTCCTGCCCGCGATCTGGTTCCCCAACACGCTCGCCGTGCGCTCGGAACTCGGCGCCCTTCGGGTGTGGGCGAAAGGGCGCGACTGCCCGGGGACGATGGTGTCGGGCATATGCCTGGCGCAACCGCAGGGTGACGCCCTGGAGAGCAAGGTCCGCTCGCTCGTCAGCCTGCTGGGCGCCCACGACGGCGCAGTATATTTGACCTCGAATTCCTATTTCATGCCGCTGATGACCGGCGTGCTTCCGCCGCTGCAGCAGCGGGACGCGTTCGAGCTCACCGTTTCTCATACGGATTTCGACGCGCTGGTGGCTCAGCTCGTGCGGTTGAATCCTCCGTGCCTGCTGTTCGATGCACCAGATACGGTTTTCCCGGGCTCGGCTCTGCATCGGCGGTTCTACGAGCGCCTGCGGTCCGCCCTGCCGGCCTACGACAAGCAGGGCTCGGCGCCGGCATGGGACGTGCGCTGCAGATGATTTCCGCAAGCCTGCCGGCCGCGGAAAACGCGGAGGGCGCGGCTTGCGCCGCGCCCTCCTATACGTCGCGTTGCTTGGAAGCTTGGACGAACGGACCTGCTTAGAAGTCCATTCCACCCATGCCGCCGCCGCCCGGCATGGCCGGGGCCGGAGACTGCTTCTTCGGCGCTTCGGCGACCATGGCTTCCGTGGTCACCAGCAGGCTCGCGACCGAGGCCGCGTCCTGCAGCGCGGCGCGCACGACCTTGGCCGGGTCGATGATGCCCTTGTCGAGCATGTCGACGTAGTCCTCGGTCTGGGCGTCGAAGCCGTAGGTCTCGGACTTGTTCTCCATGATCTTGCCGACCACGATCGAGCCCTCGACACCGGAGTTCTCGGCGATCTGGCGCAGAGGCGCTTCCAGGGCCTTGAGCACGATGTTGATGCCGGCCTGCACGTCGGAATTGCTGTCGGTGATCCTGCCGACCGCCTTCTTGGCGCGCAGCAGGGCGACACCGCCACCCGGCACGATGCCTTCCTCGACCGCTGCGCGGGTCGCATTGAGTGCGTCCTCGACCCGGTCCTTCTTCTCCTTCACCTCGATCTCGGTGGCGCCGCCGACGCGGATCACCGCGACGCCGCCCGCGAGCTTGGCCAGCCGCTCCTGCAGCTTCTCGCGATCGTAGTCAGAGGTGGTCTCCTCGATCTGCGCCTTGATCTGGCCGACGCGGGCTTCGATGTCCTTCTTCTTGCCGGCGCCGTCGACGATCGTGGTCTTTTCCTTCTCGATGATGATCTTCTTGGCGCGCCCGAGCATAGCGGTGGTCACGTTCTCGAGCTTGATCCCGAGATCCTCGGAGATCAGCTGGCCGCCGGTGAGGATCGCGATGTCCTCGAGCATGGCCTTGCGGCGATCGCCGAAGCCGGGAGCCTTGACCGCCGCGACCTTGAGGCCGCCGCGCAGCTTGTTGACCACGAGGGTCGCAAGCGCCTCGCCTTCCACGTCCTCGGCCACGATCAGCAGCGGCTTGCCGGACTGGACGATCGCCTCGAGCACCGGCAGCATCGCCTGCAGGCCGGAGAGCTTCTTCTCGTGCAGGAGGATGTAGGCGTCCTCGAGATCGGCCACCATCTTCTCGGCGTTGGTGATGAAATAGGGCGAGAGATAGCCGCGGTCGAACTGCATGCCCTCGACGATCTCGACCTCGGTGTCGAGCGCCTTGGCTTCCTCGACCGTGATCACGCCTTCATTGCCGACCTTCTGCATCGCCTCGGCGATCATCTTGCCGATCTTGGTGTCGCCGTTCGACGAGATGGTGCCGACCTGGGCCACTTCAGCGGACGAGCCGACCTTCTTCGCGCGCTTCTCGATGTCCTTCACCACGGCCGCGACCGCGATGTCGATGCCGCGCTTGAGGTCCATCGGGTTCATGCCGGCGGCGACCGACTTGGCGCCTTCCTTCACGATCGCCTGGGCGAGCACGGTGGCGGTGGTGGTGCCGTCGCCGGCGGTGTCGTTGGTCTTCTGGGCGACCTCACGCACCATCTGGGCGCCCATGTTCTCGAACTTGTCCTCGAGCTCGATCTCCTTCGCCACCGTCACGCCGTCCTTGGTGATGCGCGGTGCGCCGAAGCTCTTGTCGAGCACGACGTTGCGGCCCTTGGGGCCGAGCGTCACCTTCACGGCGTTGGCAAGGATGTCGACGCCGCGCAGCATCTTGTCGCGCGCCTCGCCGCCAAATCGTACGTCTTTCGCAGCCATTTCAAATCACTCCGTTGGTGTCTGATGTGATCCTCATCCCGGGAGCGCCGGAACGGCGCGTCTCGAAGGATGAGGCCAGTATTATCCGTGCCCCCCGTCCTTGGAGACGCGGGCTTCGCCCGCTCTTCCGACGGGGATCGAAATCAGGCGATGACGCCCATGATGTCGGACTCCTTCATGATCAGGAGATCCTCGCCGTCGAGCACGACCTCGGTGCCCGACCACTTGCCGAACAGAACCTTGTCGCCGGCCTTCACGTCAGGGGTGATGACCTTGCCGGACTCGTCGCGGCCGCCGGGGCCGACGGCGATGACCTGGCCCTGGGACGGCTTCTCCTTGGCGGTGTCCGGGATGATGATGCCACCCTTCGACTTTTCCTCGGCATCGATACGCTTCACGACCACCCGGTCGTGCAGGGGACGGAACTTGGTCTTGGCCATATTGGATGTCCTTACAGACGCTGGTTAATGCGGCTAAGTAGTTGACCGATAAGCTCGATCTGGCGATCTGCTAGCACTCTGTGCTGGCGAGTGCCAAGAGCTTGCGGGGAAATAGGCGCTGGCGCGAAAACTGTCAAGGATTCCGCGTTTTTCCGGGGCGAAGGGCGGGGAGCCGAATGGGCCGGTCGTGCGGCGCCGGACCGCCGGAACCGGCGGAAGGGGCGGGGCCCTGGATGCGGAGGCGCCGGACCGCGACGCGGGCTCCAGGCTGCTCGTGCGCCGCACGCATTCCGTGGCAACTCGTCACCACACCCCGCTGCCGATCGCGCGGACGATCAGCGTCGTTCCCGTGCCGATCAGCAGGAGATAGACAATGCGGAGGAATTGCTCCCGCGAGAGCCGCGCCGTGAACCACTGTGCGGCATAGATCCCGATGCCCATTGCGGGGATCGAAGCGACGGCCAGGAGCAGCAAGCTGAAATCGGAGTAGATGCCCACGCCCAGGAACAACAGCACGCGGGTCAACGTGCTCATGCCGATCAGCGTGCTCTGGGTGGCGCGGATGGCGTCCTTGTCGTCCAGCCGGCGGCTGAGATAGATCGCGTAGACGAAGCCCCCGCTGCCGAACATCGCGCTGAAGATGCCGCCGAGCGGACCGAAGACGCCGACCCATTCCTTGCCGATCTTCTGTTCCGGCGGTGGAGCGAACAGGCTGTGGATGCCGTAGCCCGCGGCAAAGACCCCGAGCAGAAACATCATGAGCGTGGCCGGCAGCGAGATCAGGAGGGTCACGCCGACGATGCTGCCGGCGATCATCAGCGGCGCGAGCCAGACGAGCTCGGCCTTCGCGATCTTGTCGCTGAGCTTGAAGCCGTTGAGCGCCGCCGCAGCGAAATCGAGCAGCGCCAGCAGCGGCACGACGCTGGCGATCGGCATCGTATGGGCGAGCACCGGCGCTGCCACCAGCGCGGTGCCGAAGCCGGCGATGCCGAAGATGACGTAGGCGACGACGAGCGTAGGCAGCACGATCGCTATCGTGGTCCAGTCGACCATGTCAGGCTCGCGTCGGAGGCAGATTTCAACCTAGGCTACGACGGTTCTCGCGCGGCGGCCGATGACGATGGAGCCGCATCGCCAGAACAGAGTGCAGAGGTACGCATGCGCCCACAACCCCTCATCGCCGTCAGCGACGTCGAAGCAAGCAGCCGTGCGGAAGGCCCGGTCAGAAGATATCATCAGGGCCAAGGAACTGCCGGATGCAACAAGCGAGGAGAAGACAAATGATTGATCGCTATACCAAGATCGTACTGACCATCATCGCGGCATCCCTGGTGGCATTGGTGATGCAGAATGGTGTCCAAATGGCGCTTGCGCAGGTGAGTTACAACGACGCCTGCGGCACGCCTACTCACCCTGTCTGCCAAGTATCCTGGTCAACCCCGATGCCTGTCCGAAGCGTTCAGTAGAATTCAGATTAGGACACGGCCGGTCGGCGAGGGGCACTGCGGAACACTGCGTGAGAACGGCGCCTGACCTGGCGGGCAACGCTGCTCGCCGGCGTCGCCGGGGGCCTGCTGGCGCGCCGCTGTCTGTGGACGCGGCCGTTCACCGCCCGACCAGCTTCATCGCGCGCTCGTAATAGCCGAGGTCGATATAGCGTTCCGGCGCGGCCGGCTTGCCACCTTCGATCTCGGCGCGCAGCGCCAATGCGTTGTTGAAGCCCTCGAGGTCGAACCTGGCGTCGGGCGTGAAACCGAAGCCGGGGTCCATGAGGAGGTCGTAGGTGCGCTCCGCCTCCTTGCCTGAAATCTTCAGCTTCTCCACCAGCAGCGCGATATTTTCGGCGCGGTTAGCCGGATCCCGGGTCCAGCGCAGCGACTCGACAAACGCCGCGATATAGCGCTCAAGCACCGCCGTGTTGTCGCGCGCCCAGCCGCGCATGACGAAGACGCCGCCGGCCTGATAGGGGCCGAGCAGATCGATGGTGCGTCCGAGGCTCTTCATGCCGAACTGCTCGGCCTGCACGGTGAAGGGCAGGTTGAGAATGGCCGCGGCATTGTCCTTGCTCTCCACCATCGCCTTGAAGCGGTAGACGCCGGCGCCGACCGGCTTGACCTTGTAGTCGGTCCCATCCTTGAGACCGTTTTGCGCCAGGATCTTCTTCGCCTGCAGCGCATAGGCGGTGTCGGGCGCGTCCACCACCAGGGTACGGCCGCGCATGTCGGCGAACGATTTGACCTCGCTCTGGACGAAGAACTCGTTCATGCCGCTGTCGCCGCCGGTCACGATCACCACGTCGTGCTTGCCGATCTCGATCATCGCCAGCGCGTTGTCGACCGCGGAATGCACCACGTCCGACTTTCCGCCGGCGAGGCCATCGCGCTGGCTGCGCGAATTCTCGGTGAGCTGAAGCTCGATCTTGAACCCGCGGCGCTCGAAAATCCCCTTGGCGATGCCGGCATGAAGCGGGAGCGTCTTGGCCTGGGGAAAGGCATTGACGCGCAGGACCGTGGGCTCATCCGCGCGCCCGGCCGTCACGGCGCCGAGAGTGAACGCGCAGGCCAGCACGAGGCATCCTGGCAAGGTGCGACCGCCGATGGAGCCGGACAACTGGGCGAGATAGGACATGGTTTCCTCCTTGCGCGATCTGCGAATGACGGCGCGCTTCTGTGATGGTAGCAGCAAGGGTTCGTGGCCGCAGGGACGGAGAGACAAGCAATGCGCGCAATTTCACTGGCCGAGGCAAACAAGATCATCGACGGCACCTTCGCCTCCGCCGAGAAACGTCAGGCCTATGCGTTGGCAGCCATCGTGCTCGACGCCGGCGGGCGGGTAAAGGCATTCCAGAAGCAGGACGGCGCGTCGCTGATGCGGTTCGAGATCGCCTACGGCAAGGCCTTCGGGGCGCTCGCGCTCAATCGCTCGTCGCGGCAGGTGCTGCAGAAGGCGAAGGAGAAGCCGGCGTTCATGCAGTCGCTGTCCGAACTCTCGGACGGACCGCTCTTCCTCGAAGCGGGCGGCCAGCTCATCCGCGATGCGTCGGGAGAGGTCGTGGGTGCGCTCGGTGTCACCGGCGACGTGAACGAGGTCGACGACCTCTGCGCCATCGACGGCATTCACGCCGGCGGATTCCGCGCCGACGCCGACTTCGACGCCGAGGCGGCGAAGCGCCTCAATATCAAGGTCGACCCGCCGCTGCGGGACCCGCGCCAGCGCTAGCGCGAACTTCGGCGTGTCCGGATTCCCCCGTCGGGCATAGAGCTGCCTCATATCCGCCTTGCCCTCGCCCTATCCGGACACCAAAGTTGCCGGGATCGGGCGGCCGGATCGGGGCTTTGACGGCCGGATTGGCGTCTCGTTAACCATGCGACTGTTACACGTGGATCGGTCTGTCCGCAGGCTTGGCGTATTTGGCCCCGGATGCTGCGGGCGGAAGTTGAGGAGAGGTGCCCGATGGGGAATCTCAATTTAGGTTGGCCGGCGACGGCGATTGTGCTGTCGGCGGTGGCGCTGGCGGCCTGCACGACATCGCCCGGCCCGGAGACGAGGGCGGCGCCGCCCCAGCCGGAAATGCCGGCCAAGGTCCGGCCCTCCGAGATCATCGGCCGGTGGGGCTATGCCGCCTATCACAAGCCGGAGGATCGCGCGCGCACCGAGGCCAATGCCCGCGGCCAATGCAAGCAGCCGTTCGTGATCGGCCAAGGTGCCAACGGCGGCGTCATGATGTATCTCGCCGATTCCAATCAGCTCCAGGAGCTTCGCCTCAAGGGTACGCCCGGCGGCCGGGACTATATTGGCCCGGCCGGAGAGACACCGGGGGTGCAGGACCGTGAAATCGTGTCTTTCGACGGCCGCGTGCTGGTGATGAAATACGTCGATCCCGAGGTCGACGGCCGCTACGGCACCGGCGTGTTCGTGCGGTGCGCACCCCGCGCCGCTTGACCGGCACGGGTTGCCGCCGCCCTTCCGCGTGGGCGAAGGAGTCGCCACCATGAAACGCCGCCTGCTCGCGCTGCCGCTGGCGGCCTGGGAGCGCGAAGGGCTCAAATCCGCGCTGGTCAAGGCAGGGCTGCCAGCCGACGACGTGGGCGATCCGCGCCAGTTGTTCTGGCGCTTCGAAAGCCACGAAGACGTTCCTGTGGGCTTCGGCGGGCTTGAAGTTCATGGCGATGAAGCGCTCCTGCATTCGGTGGTGACGCTGCCGCCGCTGCGCGAGCTTGGCATGGGGGCCGCGATCGTGGCGGCGCTCGAGGACGAGGCGCGCGCGCACAGATGCCGCGCGATCTATCTCCTGACCGAGTCGGAGCGGGACTTCTTCGCGCGGCTCGGCTACGCAGCCTGCGCGCCCGGCGACGTGCCCGATGCGGTGCGCAACAGCGGGCGATTCAAACGGCTCTGCGACTCGGCAGCGGTGA
>CAVRXD010000021.1:0-148293 GCA_963725065.1 uncultured Alphaproteobacteria bacterium | reverse complement strand
TCGAATTGCGCGGTCAGCCGGTTGAGCTCGGCCCAGAACGCGTCGGTGATTTGAAAATCGTTGCCTTGGTGGCCGACGATATCGATGAAGGCAGCATCGCGCGCGTAGCGGAAATAACTCTCCGCTGAGCCCATGCCGATGGTCTCTCCGCTCTGTCCGTGCAGATCGCCCCAATAGCGTCGCAGCGGCGCCTTTGTGACGACACGCATGGCATTGGCCTGCGCGAGCTGCTGGCCGTTCGCCATAAGTCGCAGTTCGAGATCGCCCGCTGCGTCGGCAACGAGATTTTCCAGCACGCACGGGCCGCTTCCGCGCTTGATGGCGATGCTTTGCGGCAATCCGCGCACCGGCCGCGACGGCACGAGCGTAACAATCTCCTCGGCCTCCCCGGTGGGGTTGCCCCACACATCCTCGGCAACGATCGCGAGGCGGAACGGCTCGCCGGCGAGCGCGAGGGAGGGCCAGATTGCCTTCCAATGGGCTGCCGGCCCCGGCACCAGCGCAAAGGCCGGCTGCTCCGGCAGCTCGGTGAATTCGTAGGTCGCGAAGGCGTCGATCGAGGTCTTGAGCTCGACGCGCTCTTCGCAATTGGTCTGCAGCCGAAAGCCGGGCGAACCCTGCCGGCGGTCGCCCATTCGCACGGTGAGAGTGTCGCCGGCGCGCAGATAGCCGCGGCCGATGCGAATAAGCAGGGTGTTGGCCCACGGCCGGATGTTGAGTCGGTCGAACCAGACTTCGAGCATGGCGCCATTGCTCGCCTCGACCGTGGTGAAATTCGGCGCGGTCGGCCGGTCGAACTGCGGCTTGCTCATGTCAGAGGTGGTCCGCCAAGAGATTTTCACCATGCCGGTGTCGTCGATGCCGAACGTGCCAGCGGTATAGGTCAATGTGAGCTCGGCGTGCGAGCCTGCCACGAAAGGCCCCGACGGCGTGAGCTTGATCGAGCCCATCTGCTCGGGGAGATAAGTCGAGAACGGCATGACCGGAAATGGACCTCGATAGCGGCCCGGCTGCTAGCCGGGCGGGAGAAGGCTCGATAAGATAACTGATGATAGACGCGGACGGGCGGCATTTTCGATGATGACCTTGCGGGTCCTCGCGGCGCTCGTGGCCATCATTGCGCCGATGACGAGTTGGGGCCAAGCGTGGCCGAGTCGCCCTGTGCGGTTCGTTGTACCGTACCCGCCGGGCGGCTCGACCGACATGGGGGCCCGCGTTATCGCCGACTACCTGTCGCGCGTGCTCGGACAGCAGATCGTCGTTGAGAACAAGTCCGGCGGCAGCGGGAACATCGGCTTCGAAGCCGCGGCCAGGAGCGCAGCGGACGGCTACACGGTGCTCATCGCGCCCGACCAGGTGACGAGCGCTCCGCACGTGTTCAAAGTAAGCTTCGATCCTTTGAAAGATTTGGTTGCTGTCATCCAGTTGTCCCGTCAGCCCGTCGTGCTAGCGGTGCATCCCTCGCTCGGCGTGAACTCAGTGGCGGAATTGATTGCGCTTGCGAAAGAGCGCCCGGGTATGAGCTTTGCGACTTCTGGCGTCGGTTCGCAGCAGCAATTTGCCGCTGAGTGGTTTGCGAAGATCGCCGACATCAAGCTCGACCATGTGCCCTATCGCGGCGGCGGCCAGGCGATCAACGACCTAATTGCCGGCCACATCAAGATCGGCTCGCTCGGGTCTTCCCCGCTGATCCCGCATTACAAGGCCGGAAACTTGAGGCTGCTGGCACAGTCGACAGACAAGCGCTCGCCGAGCCTGCTGGAAGTGCCGACTTATCAGGAAGCGGGCATCAAGGGGCTGGTGCTCGACCAGTGGCTCGGCGCCTTCGTACCCACCGGCACACCACCGGCCATCGTCGCCCGCCTTAGCCGCGAGATAAACAAGGCGCTCGCCGAGCCGGCGATCCGCAACAGCTTCCTGCAGTCCGCCCAGGAGCCGGTCGGCGGCGACGCCGAAGCGTTCGCGCGTCTCGTCCGCGACGATTTTGCCAAGTACCAGAGGCTGGCGAAGGAACTGAACATCAAAGCAGCCAACTGAATGAAGCTCACGGACGAGGAAGAGGCACTGCGCGCCGGCGAATTCGGCCCGGCCGCGCAATGGGCGATCGAGCATCAAATCAAGGTTGGGGAGTATCTGCGCGCCAGCGACTTCGTGCCGGTGACGCAGGCCCACATCATGGCCGACACAGAGTCGCTGGGCCCTGCCGGCGTCGAGTGGCTCGAACGCATGGCACAACTGCCGCCCGACGAGCGGCGAGTCCGCATTCCGACCATCACCGATCCGCGCGGCACAGACTTCGCGGCGGCGCATCGGCTCAAGCAGCAGCCGTGGATGTTGGACCTCGAGCGCCGCGCGATCGCCGCGCTCGAGGCGCTCGGCGTTTTGATGACGAACACCTGCATCAACTACCAGACCATCATGCCGCCGGTCTTGCGCGAGCACGTTGCCTACGGCGACACCGGAGTGGTCATCTATTCGAACAGCGTGTGCGGCGCGCGTTCGAACTTCGAAGGCGGACCGTCCGCGCTGAGCGCCGGTCTCACGGGCCGGACCCCGCGCTACGGCTATCACCTCGATGAGCGGCGCGCCGCAACGCTCGTTGTCGACGTCGGGTGGACTCCTCGCGAGCTCAACGATTGGGGTGCGCTCGGCGGGATCGTTGGCCGGTTGGCCGGAGACTATTGGCAGGTGCCCGCGCTCGTCGGCATCGATCGCATTCCCGGCTCCGACGAGCTGAAGCATTTCGGCGCAGCGCTCGCGAGCTACGGCTCGGTCGCGCTCTTCCACATCGTCGGCATCACGCCGGAGGTGCGGCTTGACGACGATGTCCTCCTTCGCGGACAGGCGTTGCGCCGCCATGGAGTCGGCGAAACCGACATTCACGCTTTTCACCAAAGCTACGCCGCGGCGATCGACACCGTCGACGTGGTGGTGTTCTCGGCTCCGCAATTGAGCCTGATGGAGATAGCCAAAGTCGCGGGCCTTCTCGATGGTCGGCGCGCCACCATCCCGCTGCTGGTCGTCACCAGCCCGCAGGTCAAGCCGGACGCCGATCGTCTCCGTCTCACCGAGCGGATCGAGGCTGCGGGCGGGACCGTGCTGTCGGGTATGTGCTTTTACCAGAGCTATGCCCGGGAAATGGCGGAGGCGAATGGCTGGCAGCGGCTCGCGACCAACTCGGCCAAGCTCGTCAACATCATCGGCGGCTACGGCTACCGGCCCGCGCTTCTCTCCATGGAAGCCTGCATCGAGGCCGCATGCCGCGACGGCCGGATCGCAAGATGAGCAGCAGGATCATTGCCGACGCCGGTATGGGACGACGCGTCGAAGGCGAAGCCCTGGTCGCCAAGGATGGATTTTCCGCGCGCTACGATCTGGACCGCGCGCGCGGCGTATTTTCGCGCTCCGAGCACAAGCTCGCGGGTCAGAGCTACGTCGGCCGCGTGCTCGTGCTGGATGCGGCAAAGGGTGGCGTCGCCACGGCGTGGATGCTGCACGAGATGAACGCGCGAGGTGTCGTGCCGGCGGCTCTGGTCTTGAACGTCGTCAACCCCATCATGGTTCAGGGCGCGGCGCTTGCCGGCTTCACCATGATCTCCGGTTTTGCTCTCGACATCACGCACGCGATCCCGAACGGCGCATGGGTTGAGGTCGATCCGACGGGCGAGCGACCATTCATCCGTGTGGTTGGATCGAACGCGTAGGGCGCAATTGCTTATTGCGCCGGCTGAGCAGATACGCTGCCCGGCCTCGCCGATCCGAGGGGTCTCAATTCCCCGTCACGCCGGCGGCCTTGATCACTGGGGTGATGCGGGTGACCTCGCTCTCGACCAGGCTCTGCAGCCCGGCGGGGCCGCGGTCCGCACCCTTGGGCGCCGAACTGCCGAGCTCGATATAACGCTTCTGAATCGCGGGATCGTCGAGCGCCTTGCTGAGCGCGTCCGCCAGCATGGCGACGATTTCCTTCGGCGTGTCCTTGGGAGCGACCATGGCGTTCCAGGCGCTGAAGTTAAAGTCGATCCCGGCTTCCCCGGTCGTCGGCACATCCGGCAAGCTCAAGAGCCGTTCGGGGGCCGCGACGGCATAAATCTTGATGGTACCCGCCTGGATCTGCGGGATGACGTTGAGCGATTGGTCGACCATGTAGTCGATCTGGCCCCCGACGAGATCGCGGATGGCCGGCGCGGTGCCGCGATAAGGGACGAGGTTCGGCGTGAAGCCAAACTTCGCGTTGAAAACAAGGCCTGACACATGCGAGATCGAGCCGACCCCAGCGTGGCCATAGGCGAGCTTCGTATGGTTGGCCTTGAGATAGTCGAGGAACTCTTTCAGGGTCTTCGCCGGGGTTTCTTTCTTGGCCACGATCGATTGCGGCGTCTGGTTGACGATGCCCACCTGCGCAAAGCTCTTCGCCGGGTCGTACTTGAGGTTCGGATAGAGCGCGGGCGCCGCCGACTGCGTCCCCATATTGCCGACCCCGATCGTATAGCCGTCCGGCTGCGCCTGGGCGGCGCGGGTCATCCCGAGCGTCCCGCCGGCACCGCCGATGTTCTCGACCACAAGCGTCTGCCCAAGCGTGCGCGACATATGGTCGCCGACAAGGCGTGCGACGACGTCGGTCGGTCCGCCAGCCGCAAATGGCACGATGACGGTGATCGGCTTGTCGGGATACTGGGCGGCTGCTGGTACGCTCTGCAGCAGCGCGAGCGCAAGCAGGCTGCCGGAGATCAGGCGGCACGCGAACGGCATGGTCTTCCTCCTCGACCGAGACGCGGCGATGATGGGCAGAGTGCGCCATTTGCGCAAGTGCGGCTCTCTGCGTCGGAGCTGCTGGCCGAGGAGCACATCTTCGGCGCCGGCAGCAATAGAGTCAGCACCGCTGCAAGGTGGGCAAAGGCGCAGAACGCGACGGTGGCCGCAAATGCGGCATTGAGCGTCTGCTCAAATTACTTCTTCGGTCTTGTCGTCGGTCTCGCCGTAACGACGCAGCGTGGCGGGCCTTGTGCCGGCGTAGAGCTTCTCCAGGCCCGGTGCGATCTTGGCGTTTTCGCGCTCGAAAAGGCTATTGCCGGCGAGATCGCTCTCGACCAGGAACGGCCCGAACTTGTCCACATCGAGCACCCACACGGCCTGCGCCAGCCCCAGCTCTTCCAGCCAATAAACTCCGGCGACGCGCTTGATGCCGCGGCCGAGCAGCGCACCCGTACCGTATCCAACCGTGGTGAGATAGATCGCACCGTTGGGAACGAATGACCTGCGATAGACTTCGGAGGTCATGCCGCCTTTGCCGATGATGATGTTGCAACCGGACAGTTGGAACCAACCGTCGAGCCATTTTGCAAAACGAAAGGATGCCGTCGCGGTGACAGCGCCGACAGTATAGCTGCCGTCGGGATTGACCGCCGCGGCCGGCGAGCAATGGAAGTTAGCTAGGCCGAGAGCGTCTCTCGAAGCAGGCATTCCGGCACCATCCTCGATCGCGCGTTGGTAGACGCCTTCGCGCGCCGTGAAGATCCGGCCGCTGAGATAGGCGACCGAGCCGATCTCGAGATTGCTTAGATCCTCGTTCCGCGCCGGAAGATCGAGATTGATCGTCTTGAAACTGGCCATTCTCTACTCCGCCGCCTCCGCCACCGGACCTCCCCACTCAACCGTGGAGCGGCGCATATAGTCGGTGAACCACATCGGATCGGTGCGGAACTGGGCCCGGCCCTCGGCTGAAATCCGCGCGCAGGCACGGCGCGAGGATAGACAGAACATGTGCACTGACATCGGCATCCCGCCGGTATGGCAATATCCCACCTCGATGTGGCAATCGACCACCATCGAAGTGCCCATGAAGCCCATCGCGCCCATGCCGATGCTGTTGCCAAGCTCCTTGAGCTCTTCTTCCAGCGTGGCAATCTTCGGGTCCGGATTGCGCGACCCGACGACGCGCAGGCACGACGCCTGCTTGCCGAGCACCATTGACGTGTCTTTCGAACCGCCGAGCCCGACTTCGACGATCGCCGGTTGACAGGCAAGCCCGCGCTTGCCGAAGCCAATCAGCGTGTCGAGATAGAACCGCCTGATGCCATCGATGCCGTCGCCGGGAAACAGCATGCGATAGTCGGAGCCGAACAGGCCACCTTTATGCACGGTAGTGAGTTCGATCCAATCGGCGTCGGGATGAAACGCATATTCGATCTCGGGGGCGCCGATGCCCACATTGTTGTTGTGATCGGTGCGCCAAAGCGGGTGTACGCGGTTCGGGCGTAGCGGCACTTTGGCCGTTGCTCGCGCGGTCGCACGCCGCAGCGCCGCCTCCAGCGCGACCGGTCCGCCCTCGATGCTGGCGTCGTTGCCAATCTTGACGTACCAGCGCGGCAGGCCGGTATCGCCGCACATGGCGCGGCGGTCCTCCTTGGCAGCCTCGTAGTTCTCCAGCATGGCCTGGATGACGAAGGCAGACAGATCGCCTTTTTCGGTGTCGGCGCACTTGCGCAAGCCCGCGAGATAGTCCTCCGGGATCTCGATCGCCGCCTTGGCCATCAAGTCCTCTGCGATGCGTTGAACGAACGGCAGCGGAATCATGTATCGCCTCACTCTACTCGGCCGCGGCTTGGTCCTGGAGCAGCGTCTCGCCCGGCTTCACGTGCGTGAACTCAACCGGTTGCTCGGTGAGCTCGAGGCCGCTGGCGGTCTGCCGCGCGACGGTGAATCGCGATGTCGCCAGGTCGCCCGGCTCCGGGAAATCGGAACGGAAGTGCGCGCCACGCGAATTTTCGCGCTTTCGTGCCGCGAGCGCAATGACCCGGCTGATCTCCGTGAGCGAGCGCAGATTGAGCCAATCGTGCCAAGTCATGTTGAAGGCGCGTCCGTCATCCGCAAGGCCAGTCGTCAACAGCTCAGCCTCGATGGCGTCGAGCGCTGCGATGCCTCGCTCGAGCCCTGCCTGATCGCGCACCACTCCAACCTCGTCCCACATTGTGTCAAGGAGATGCTCGCGGAGACGATTTAAGTTCCCGGGCTTGCGCGTGAACGGATGCAGCGCGCGGCCGAGTTCCGCATCCAGCACATCCTCGTCGGGCATTCGATGGCCCGGATTGGCAGCGATCCAGTGCGGCATGACGTCGCCAGCAATGCCGCCGAACACGGTCGAGTTGGCGACACCGTTGCCGCCAAGCCGGTTGGCGCCGTGCATGCCGCTCGCATCCTCGCCGGCGACGAACAGCCCCGGCCACTCGGTTGCGGTATCAGTCCGGCAGACGACGCCACCCATGAAATAGTGCGCGGTCGGCACCACCTCGACCAGCCCGCCGGCCAGATCGAAGCCGCAGTCGCGGCAACGGTCCACCATGCCCTTGAACTGCTTCGCCACCGTACCCGGTCCGAGGTGGCTCATCTTGATGTAGACGCCGCCGTGCGGCGTGGTGCGGCCGGCTCTCATCTCCGCATAGATCGCGCGACTGACAACGTCGCGCGTGGCGCGCTCGAGCTTTTCATCATAATCGCCCATGAAGCGGCGCATCGCGCCGTTGAGCAGATGGCCGCCTGTTCCACGCAACCCTTCCTCCAACACGGTACCGGTCATGCGCGTGTCTGCGCCGGCAAGCAGCCCGGTCGGATGAAACTGGACCATCTCCATGTCGCGCAAGGCAAGTCCGGCGCGCAGCGCCATCGCCAGCCCGTCCATGCTCTTGTCGCCGGACGGAGTGTGATAGCGATACATTGTCGGCCCGCCCCCGGTCGCCAGTAATACCGCCTGCGCCACAATGAAGCGGAACTCACCGGTGCGAATATCGATCATAAGCGCGCCGGCAACGGCGCCATCCTTCGCCGGGACGAGCGCAACGGCGCGGTGCTCTTCGAGGCGGCGGATCGGACGCGCCCATACCTGCTCCATCAGGCGATTGATGATCTCGATACCCGTGAGATCGCCCTTGTGGACGGTGCGATCGAAGGTCTGGCCCGCGAAGGCCTTGCCATGCAGCGTGCCATCCGGGTTGCGATCAAAGAAGCAGCCGATCTCGTTCTCCAACTCACGCACGCGCTCGACCGCCGTGCATACCAGCGTCCAGGCGAGCTCCTGATGCGGCAGCCATTTGCCACCCTCGATCGTGTCCATGAAATGGCGCTTGACCGAATCGCCCGGGTTGAGCGCCACGTTGTAGCCGCCCTGCACCATGCGCGTGCAGCCGCATTTACCGAGCAAGCCCTTGCTCGCGACCGTGACGTCGAGACCGGGATTGGCCCTGTGGGCATGCAGCGCCGCAAACAGACCGGCGCCGCCGGAGCCCAGAATCAAAATATCGGTCTTGAGGCGTTCAAGGGTCATCGATCCTCAGAACATGCGTGCCAGCAAGATGAGCGCGACGACGGCCGATATTCCGGCAGCGATCGTCGCAAGCTGCTTCTGTCCGTCGCGCCAATCGAGATTCTCGATCACCAGCAGTCGCAGCCCTCCTAACATGTGCACCATGAGCAGGAATACGAGGCCGCTCTCGGCGAGTTTCACCAGTGGCTGATCGCTCCAGCGCAAAAAGCCTTCAAGTCGCGCTTCGCCGTGGATGGCGAGGCCGAGCGTCAAGAAATGCAGAGGCAGGAAAATGGCCAGCGCCAGGCCGGAGAGCCGGTGCACCAGCGCTGCCATCCAAAGCACGCTCTTGCGATGACTCAATCGCCGGGCCGTCATGACAACACCACCGCAGCGACCGCACGCAGCCCGAGGAGCAGCAGCGAAGTTCCGAAAACTGTGGCGAATATGCCGGCGCTCCGATCTCTCAGCGGCGACCATTCGGTCAAGACGTTGTGGACGCCGATCGAGGCATGAACGGCCGCGGCGGCGACGAAGATGCCATATAGCGAAGCCCACACGATACTGCCGCGCGTGCGAGCGAGGATGTCCGCGGCTGTCATCCCCTGGCGGGTCGCATAGAAGATGACCGCGACATGCACCAGGACCAGCGGCACCATGAGCGCCGCGGTCAGCCGTTGCCAGACATAGAGACGGACGTTCATACCTTGATATCGCCCTTGAGATAGGCGCCCATCGTGCGGCGCTTGAGGCCGGCGATCGAGGCGGTCGGATTGAGCGCCTGCGGGCAATGTTCCTGGCAGGACTGGTGCGAGTGGCACGCGTGGCAGCCGCCGCTTGCGGCGACTGCCTGGAGCCGCTCCGCGTTTCCGGCGTCCCTGGCATCATTCACGAGCGTCCAAGCACGATTGAGCGCCGCCGGCCCGAGAAAGTCGGAATTCCAGCGCACGGTATCACAGGCGGCATAGCACACACCGCAATTGATGCATTCGATGGCGGCGTCAGCGGCAATCCGCGGCGCGCTGTCGGGCCTGATCTGCTCGATAGCGTCGCGCCGCGTCTTCGACGGCACGAACGCGCCCTTCGCCTGCTGCCACCTCTCGAAGAAGGGGCGCATGTCAGTGACCAAATCCTTGATGATGGGCAAGTTCTCAAGCGGCCCGATGTCGAGGCGTCCGCGTTTGGCCACGCTCGATACATGCGTGCGGCAGGTCCAGCGCGGCCGGCCGTTCACCGTCATGGCACAGGAGCCGCACACGCCGACCCGGCAGGCAAAACGGTATGACAGCGTCGGGTCGAGATGGCGCTGAACAAAGGTCACGACATCGAGGACCGTCTGGTTTTCGCGCAGCGGGACACTGTAAGTCTGGTATCGGCCTTGTTCCGCGCCGCGCCAGAGCGATACGGTCAGGTCGGTTCGCGTGTCGGACACAGGTTTTCTCGTTCGATACAATGGCGCCGCCCCAGCCGCATCCCAGCCACCAATCTAGCAAGCGCAAGCTCTCATCAAAAGCCGACCTCTGGAGGCCGTGGTTCGCCACTCGACAAGTGCAGCTGCTTCGGCAAATGCCCGCACGATCGCGCTTCCATGCGGAGCTGCGCCGCTGTACCTGTGCGCGACGACCAAGAACCCCAACCGCAAATAGCCAGCGCGGCGCGCCTCGATCGCGAGTGTGGACGCCAGTGTGGACGGTCCGCGCAATAAACAAAATAATAAAGCTAATTCAATATTTTACTATTGTCGTAGGCGGAGCGGGGAGTGGCGTCCTGCGGCCGCGGCTCGTAACCGCGGGCTCGGGAGGTCCGGGACACCGCCCGCCAGGCACGACGACCTGGCTGCGAGGAGCATCGCTGTACGGATCCGGAGGAAATGCCGGAGATGGAAGCGCGGCCCCCGGCCGAAAATCGCTACGGTGGAGCGCCGAGAGGCGAGCGTCCCGCGTCATGGGACGCGCCGCGCCTCACTCGCGCGGATGGTCGCGTCTCGCAAACGCGACAACAAGACAAGTGCGCCTGTCGGCGCTCCGCCCACCCCTCTTCGGGTCGGGTGCGAATGGATAGAGACCAACCCGGGCGCAGCAACGCGCCGCGGGAACGAATAACACTGCGCTGTTTGACATCGTGAATACGGCCACGGCCAACGGTTCATCGAGCCGCGAATCTGCACGCGTCGTGCGCGCGCGCCCCTCTCGTGTCCCGGGCGAGCGAGCGTCAGCGAGCGAAGACCCGGGACCTAGGGGCGACATGACGGATGGCGCTACGCGTTTCTTGCGCTGGATCCCGGGTCTCGTTCCGCTCGCGCGAGAGCGCTCCCTCCACTCGCCCGGGACACGAGACCGGCAGAGAGGCAGCTCCTAAGCACGAAGATGCTACGCGCGCCTCGCCTTCTTCTTTGCTGGCCGTTTCTTCCGCGCCCGCCTTTTCTTCGGCGGCGGCTTGAACACCATGCCTTCGAGCTTCATGCCATCAGGGTCGGTGAAATAGACCGCGTAATAGGAGGGCTCGTAGTACTCGCCGGGCGGATCGACCACGGTCAGGCCGTGCTCGACCAGAAACGCGCCGAGTGCGTCCACATCCTTGCGGCTCGAAAGCTCGAACGCATAGTGGTGAAAGCCGATGTCGCCCTTGCGGTACTTGTGCTTCCGGCCCTTGGCGTCGGCGGCGGCGATCCAGAACAGCGTCTTGCCGTTGCTCCAGCCCGCCATGTCCGGATACTCGTGCTTGAGCTTGAAGCCGAGAAAGCCGAGCACCTTGCGGTAGAAGTCTTTCGAGCGCGCGAAGTTGCCGACGCTGAGCACGAGGTGATCGATGCCGACGGCGCGCGCCATGGCGTACTCCTCTCCTTTACGCAGCCGTGCGCATCACCTCTGACCGTCGTCCCCGCGCACCGATCTCGGGTTTACCCGAGATCGGCTCCCCTTGAGCGCGCATGTCGGCTATAGCCGACATGCGTTGGGGACCCATCGTGCCGCACACGTCGGCCTCTGGAATATGGGTCCCCGCCTTCCCGGGGACGACATCCGCGCCGATCAGCGCCCGCGCGGCTTCCAGCCGCCGCGCATGCCGGCGCGGCCCGAGGTCGAGCGCGGGCCGGGACGATACGGCTTGGATTCGCGTTGCGGGCCCATCTCGTCGAGATCAGGCTTGCGCGGCGGCTCACGCTTCGAGCCTTTCGCACCTTGGCCGCCGGGGCGATAGGGCAGGCTCTCGTGGTAGAGCGCGATGCCCATCTCGTCGAGCTCGGGCTTGTGTACCTTGCTGCGCGCGCCGCCGCTCCGTCCGCCCGCGCCTTGAGCTTTCGCGGCGGGGTACTTCGCGGTGGGATCGTCCACCACCGCCATCTCGGTGGTGCGCAGGCGCTTGATCTCGTCGCGCAGGCGCGCGGCCTCCTCGAAGTCGAGGTCGGCGGCGGCCTCGCGCATGCGGGTTTCGAGATCGGCGATCACCGCCTCGAAATTGTGCCCGATGGTGGCGGTATCCTCTTCGCCGACGCCGGAGAGCCCGCCGCCGGTGGAGATCAACACGTGGTCGCGTTCGTACACGCTGGAGAGAATGTCGCCGATCGACTTCTTGATGCTCTCGGGCGTGATGCCGTTGGCGGCGTTGTACGCCTCCTGCTTCTCGCGCCGCCGGCTGGTCTCGGCCATGGCCCGCTCCATCGAGCCGGTCACGGTGTCGGCGTAGAGGATGACGCGGCCGTCGATGTTGCGGGCGGCGCGGCCGATGGTCTGGACGAGCGAGGTCTCGCTGCGCAGGAATCCTTCCTTGTCGGCGTCGAGAATGGCGACCAGGGCGCATTCCGGAATGTCGAGGCCTTCGCGCAGCAGGTTGATGCCGACCAGCGCGTCGAAGGCGCCGAGCCGCAGGTCGCGGATGATCTCGATGCGCTCGAGCGTGTCGATGTCGGAGTGCATGTAGCGCACCCGGATGCCCTGCTCGTGCAGGTATTCCGTGAGGTCCTCGGCCATGCGCTTGGTCAGCACGGTAACGAGCGAACGGTAGCCGCGTTGCGCCACTTGGCGCACCTCGCCGACGAGATCGTCGACCTGGGTGCGCGCCGGCCGCACGTCGACCGGCGGGTCGATCAAACCGGTGGGACGGATCACCTGCTCGGCGAAGATGCCGTGCGCCTGCTCGATCTCCCACGCGCCCGGCGTGGCCGACACACCCATGGTCTGTGGGCGCATGGCGTCCCATTCCTCGAACCGCAGCGGCCGGTTGTCCATGCATGACGGCAGCCGGAAACCGTATTCCGCCAGGGTCGCCTTCCTCCGGAAGTCGCCGCGGAACATGCCGCCGAGCTGCGGGATGGTGACGTGGCTCTCGTCGACGAACACCAGCGCATTGTCGGGGACATATTCGAACAGCGTGGGCGGCGGCTCGCCCGGCTTGCGGCCGGTGAGATAGCGCGAATAGTTTTCGATGCCGGCGCAGCTGCCGGTCGCTTCCATCATCTCGAGATCGTAGAGCGTGCGCTGCTCCAGCCGTTGCGCTTCCAGCAGCCGGCCGGCGGCGTGCAGCTGGTCGAGCCGCCATTTGAGCTCCTGCTTGATGCCGGCGATGGCCTGCAGCAGCGTCGGCCGCGGCGTCACATAGTGCGAGTTAGCGTAGATCTTGACGAATTCCAGCTCGTCGGTCTTCTGCCCGGTGAGCGGATCGAATTCGTGGATCGATTCGATCTCGTCGCCGAACAGCAGCACGCGCCAGGCGCGGTCTTCATAGTGGGCGGGAAAGATCTCGACCACGTCGCCGCGCACGCGGAACGCGCCGCGATAGAAGTCGCCGGCGCTGCGCTTGTATTGCAGCGCGACCAGATCGGCGATGAGCTGGCGCTGGTCGATGCGCTCGCCCTGCTTGAGGGTGAACGTCATGGCCGAATAGGTCTCGACCGAACCGATGCCGTAGATGCACGACACCGAGGCCACGATGATGACGTCGTCGCGCTCGAGCAAGGCGCGCGTCGCGCTGTGGCGCATCCGGTCGATCTGCTCGTTGATCGAGGATTCCTTCTCGATATAGGTGTCGGTGCGAGGCACGTAGGCCTCAGGCTGGTAGTAGTCGTAATAGCTGACGAAATATTCGACCGCGTTGTCCGGGAAGAAGCTCCTGAACTCGCCGTAGAGCTGGGCCGCCAGCGTCTTGTTGGGCGCGAGCACGAGCGCGGGCCGCTGGGTCGCCTCGATCACCTTCGCCATGGTGAAGGTCTTGCCTGAGCCCGTGACGCCCAGCAGCACCTGGGTGCGGTCCTGGCGCCGCACGCCTTCGACCAGGTCGGCGATGGCAGTGGGCTGATCGCCCTTGGGCTCGAAATCCGATTGGATCACCAGCGGCCGGCCGCCTTCGGATTTTTCCGGCCGCGGCGGGCGGTGCGGCGTCCACGGCCGCTCGCCGAATTCCGGGCGGCCCTCGCGCAGCAGCGTTTCCAGCGCTTGCACCGTGGAGGCGGCGCCGGTGATGCCGCGATAGGTCGTGATGGCGTTCTTGTTCGCGGCGGCGCCGTCCGCTGCGTCGTCACCCTCGAAACCGAGCGCCTGCGCGAGTTCGGACTCCACGTCCGAGGGCGTCGCATCCGACGGTGCCGGACCCTTGCCGCCGTAGCCCGCCTGCGGCGCCTCGCCGAACCCCGTCGATTTGCGCGCACGGTGCGCGGCGGAAAAATCGGCGCGGCGGTCGAACGAATTGTCCGCCGGCGGCTGCAGCCCGGTCTGCGAACCCGGCCCCGCTGTGCCCTGGCCGATGCCGGGATTGAGCAGTTCCGCGAGCGCCGGGTCGGTCGGCGGCAGATCCGGCCGCGCGGCCTTGGCGCGCGTCGGCCGCGCGGGGTCTTTCTTCGAATGCTTGGCCGGATCGCGCGCGGGCTTTTGCTTTGGTGTTTGCCTGCGCCCCTGCTGGGGTTCGCTCGGCGCGTTCGGATCGTCGGGAGCTTTCGCCATCGCCGAAATATGGCGCTTCGGTTATGATGGGAAAAGGGCGGAACACGGTTCCGCGGGACAATTCCTCATGCGCATGCTTGCGGCGCATCCATCGAACGGGATGGGCTGCCGGCGCGCGTCCGGCAACGGCGGGAAATCGTGAGGGAAGCCATGCGGCAGGGCGGGTTGACGCGGCGGCAGATGCTGAAGGCTTCGGCGGGCGCGCTGCCATTATTCGTCGTTGCGCGCCATGCCGCGGCGCAGGCCGCCTATCCGGCGCGGCCGGTCAAGGTGGTGATTCCCTATCCGCCGGCGGGCGGCGCCGACACGGTAGGCCGCATCCTGTTCCAGAAGCTCGCCGAGATGTGGGGCGCGCAATTCGTCATCGACAACCGTGGTGGCGCCGGCGGCACGATCGCGGCCGCCGCTGTGGCCAAGGCGGATCGCGACGGCTACACCATCATGTACGACGCCACCGCGCACTCGGTGAATCCGTCGCTCTATTCCAATCTGCCTTACGACACGGTGAAGGACTTCCAGCCGGTCTTCCTCGCGGCGCTCGTCACCAATCTGCTGGTGGTGAACAAGTCGGTGGAGGCGAAGACCGTCGCCGACGTGATCGCGCTCGCCAAGTCGACGCCCGGCGGCCTTGACTGGGCTTCGTCGGGCAACGGCACGGTGCAGCACCTCGCGCTCGAAATGTTCAAACATCAGGCCGGCATCAAGCTCAACCACATCCCGTATCGCGGCGGCGGTCCGGTGCTCAACGACCTGATCGGCGGACAGGTGAAGTTCTACTTCTCCAATGCCGCCGCCTCGATCGGTCACGTGCAGTCGGGAATCCTGAAATGCCTCGCCCATACCGGACGGGGACGGCTTGCGACCCTGCCCGATGTGCCGGCGGTGGCGGAGACGCTGCCGGGATACGAAGCCTACGAGTGGCACGGCGTGTTCGCCCCGGCTGGAACCGCGCCTGACATCGTCGCCAGGCTCAACGCCGGCTTGAACGCGGTGCTGCGGCAACCCGACATCGTCGCGCGCCTTGCCCAGCTCAACGTCGAGGCGCGCGAGAACACGCCAGACGAATTCCGTGTCTTTGTCGCGTCCGAGATGGACAAGTGGGGCAGGGTGGTGCGCGAGGCGAACATCAAGCTGGGATGAGAGCCGCGCGATCGTCGCAAGCACCCAGGGCGACACGACGGCGCTGCCGATCGACGTGGTTCGCCGTGTGGCCCCTGGGTCCCGGATCTTCGCTCGCTGTCGCTCGCTCGTCCGGGACACGAGATCATGTATCCTGATCACGACGACCCGCCGCTGATCGCGGGACCGGTTCGAAATCCGAGCCGCCCGGCGCGCTTGCCGCCCTCTGGCGCGTGGGACACCCACGCCCATGTCTTCGGTCCGGCGGAAAAATTTCCGTTCGCGCCGGGACGCGGCTACACGCCGCCGCCGGCGCCGGCCGAAAACTACATCGCGCTGTTGGATCGCCTCGGCCTGGCGCGCGGCGTGATCGTGCAGGGCAACGCCCACGGCTACGACAACGGGGTCGTGCTCGACGCGCTCGACCGCCACGGTCCGCGCGTGCGCGGCGTTGGCATCACCGATACGCGCATTGCGCCGGCGACGTTGCGGGACTGGCATCGGCGCGGCATGCGCGGGCTGCGCTTTCACGTTTTCTCGGCCGCCGGGAAGCCCGGCTACGTGCGCGGGGTCGGCCTCGACGTGTTCGAGACCTTCCAGCCGGTGATGTGCGAGCTCGGATGGGTCATGCAGCTGTGGTGCGATTGGCGCGTGCTGCCCGACCTCACCGGCAAGCTGCGCGAGATCGCGGCCGAGCTGCCGGTCGTGATCGACCACATGCTGAACATCCCGGCGGCGCGCGGCACCGGCGAGCCGGCGTTCCAGGCGCTCCTTCGCCTTGTCGGCGAGGGCCACGTGCACGCCAAGCTGTCGGCGCCGTATCGCCTCTCCGAGCGTTTTCCCGATTATGCCGACGCGCGCGCTTTCCACGACGCGCTGGTGCGCGCCAATCCCGAACGCCTGCTCTGGGGCACCGACTGGCCGCATCCGCAGATCGCCGCCACCGTCATGGCGGATGACGGCCACCTCGTGGATCTCTTCAATGAATGGACGCCGGACGCGCGCCACCGCCAGCGCATCCTGGTCGATACGCCTGCGCGCCTGTTCGGCGAGTGACGCCGTGCAGGTTTACTGCTGCACAATCACCTTGGCGCCGACCTTCACGCGGTCATAGAGATCTTCGATCTGCTCGTTGACCAGCCGGAAACAGCCGGAAGACACCGCGTGGCCGATGGTCTCCGGCGCGTTGGTGCCGTGGATGCGGTACACGGTGTTGCCGAGATAGAGCGCGCGCGCCCCCATGGGATTGCCCGGGCCGCCGGCCATGAAGCGCGGCAGATAGGGCTGCCGCTCGATCATTTCCGCCGGCGGCGTCCAGTCCGGCCATTCCGCCTTGCGCGTGACCTTGAGCAGCCCGTTCCACTGGAAGCCGTCGCGCCCCACGCCGATGCCATAGCGCAGCGCCGTGTTGTTGCCCTGGATCAAATAGAGGAAGCGCTCGGAGGTATCGATGATGACGGTGCCGGGTGCTTCATTGGTGCGATAGAACACCGGTTGGCGGCGATAGGCCTCGGGCACGGACTTGATTTCCGGCCCCGGTTCGCGACCCGGCTCGGCATCTTCGATCGTCGGGGTCGTGTTGCGCAAATCGAACGGCGTGCCGTGTTGCGCCTGCCCGGCCGTCGAGGCCAGGCAGGTTGCGAGCAATGCGAGGAGGAGGGGAATAGGCATGATCGGCGGGGGAACCTGCAGTCAATCGCGACGGAATGCAAGCGCCCCTGGTCTGCGCGCCAAGGGGGGTGTGCCGGGCGAAGATTTGCTATGGTGGCGCACAGGCACCTCCCCCATTTGACCTACCGCTACAGCAGTCTTCGATTGATCGCAGCGCAAGGGACCATGTCATGATCGACGTCTATTATTGGACCACGCCCAACGGCCATAAGATCACGATCTTCCTCGAGGAGGCCGGGCTTCCCTACAACATCAAGCCGGTGAACATCGGCAAGGGCGAGCAGTTCAAAGCCGAATTCCTCGCGGTGTCCCCGAACAACCGCATCCCGGCCGTGGTCGATCAAGCGCCGGCCGGCGGCGGCAAGCCGATCGCCGTGTTCGAGTCCGGTGCCATCCTGCTCTATCTCGCGGAGAAGACCGGACAGTTCCTGTCGCGCGATCTGCGCGCCCGCACCGAAGCCATCCAATGGCTGTTCTGGCAAATGGGCAATCTCGGCCCGATGGCCGGCCAGAACAATCACTTCAACAACTACGCGGTGGAGAAGCTGCAATACGCCATGGACCGCTACCGCAACGAGGTGAACCGGCTCTACGGCGTGCTGAACGGGCGCCTGGCCGATCGCACCTTCGTCGCGGGCGACTATTCGATCGCGGACATGGCGATCTATCCCTGGATCGTGCCGTACGAACGTCAGGGCCAGAAGCTCGAGGATTTCCCGCATCTCAAGCGCTGGTTCGAAGCGATCCGCGCGCGGCCGGCCGTCGAGCGCGCCTACGGGAAGGCGAAGGCGGTCAATCCCAATATGGGCGGCATCCGCACGCCGGAAGAGCGTGCGATCCTCTTCGGCCAAACCGCGGCCTCGGTCGAGCGCGCGGCCGCCGGCGCGAGGTGACGGACGCGAATCTCGTGTCCCGGGCGAGCAAAGCGAGACCCGGGACCCAGGGCTAAACGGCAGACGAGAGCGTTTTGTTCGGGCCCTGGGTCCCGGCTCGCGCTCGCGCGCGAGGACTGCGTTCGAGCCAGAAAAGATGGGCGCTCGCTTGGCCGGGACACGCGAGCGTTTCTCTCTCACGCCAGATGCGGAATCTTCGGCCGCTCGCCGCTGGCCTTGCCGGTGATCGGCGGCCGCGGCAGCTTGGTGCGGCCCGCTTCCATGACGAAGTTGTGCTCGAGCGAATACCACGCGCCCTTGACGTCGGGCGCCGGCGGTTTCTCGTTCTCGTGGCGGATGTAGTCGCCGATGAGATGGCGCGTGACGCCGAACTGCACGTCGGTGTCGATGAACTTGTCGTCCGGGACGTAGAGCTGCGAGACCAGCGTCTTGAAGCCGTCCTTGCTGGCAAGGAAATGCAGATGCGCCGGCCGCATGTTGTGCCGCCCCTGCGCGCGCAGGAGATCGCCGGTCGGCCCGTCGATCGGGATCGGATAGCCCGCAGGCTTCACGCTGCGAAAGCTGATATGACCCTGCGCGTCGGTGAAGAACTTGCCGCGCAGGTTCATGTCGGCTTGGACCGGATCCTGGTTCTCGTAGAAGCCTTCCGGCGAGGAGTGCCAGATGTCGACCTCCGCGCCGACGATCGGATTGCCTTTGGTGTCGCGGAACCAAGCGTCGACGAACATCACCGGCCCCGGCGTGGGCGAGCGCACGATCGAGCCGCCATTGGGCGTGACCGGCGAATGCATCCGCCAGAACGGCCCCAGCATGTTCTGGTCGGTTTCCGTGGTGCCGCGATCACCGTTGTTGAGCAAGCAGATCAGCGCTGACAGGCCGAGCGAGCCCGACATCAGCACCGCCTCGTTGTGGGACTCGTTGCTGTGCTTGCCGAGCGCGATGACGTAGGCGATGGCGGCGTGAAATTCCTCCTCGGTCAGCTTCACCTCGCGCACGAACTCATGCAGGTGGCGAACGAAGGCGGACATGATCTCCTTGAACCGGGCATCCGGCGCGCGCTGCAGCTCGGACAGGACCGCGGTCGTGACGTCTTGTTGATTTTCAATGATCATGAATTGAGCTCCAGTGCGCCATTCGCTCGGCCGCCGTCACCATCTACCATCATCATCCGCCGATGGTTCCTTGCGCAGCGATGGGTTGATGATCCCGTAGACGTCGACCGGCGCGTTATAGCAGATGCGGGCGCAGGGCGGCGCCCGCCAAAGGGGTCCGCGCGGACGGGAACGACACCCGGCGCGCGAACGTTCACGCTTCGACTCGGGATCAGGGGGTACGGGCGATCCCCGCTGCGGCCTGCAGGCATGTCGGACAAAGGCAGTCCTGCCCCGAGGCGGGCTCCGGCATGGGAAGGCGAAAAGACTCGGCGTGGCACCAGCAGCCGCCGTCGAGGTCGCACTCGAAGGCGTTGCCGCAGCGCGCGCAGCTCAGCCGGCGTGACGTGAGGGACACGCGTGGTTGCAATCGACCACCGCCTTGCCCTAGTGCGGTGGATTTGAAGTTCCTATCATTATAGCCGCGCGTTCGTGTAGGAACTTCAAATCCAAAAACCGCACTAGAATTATAGACTGCTAGTGTCCCTTTGATTCCGAAGTTCGTAAACGAGTGTGCCGCGCAATGATGCGAACTTCGGAATTGGGACACTAGTGCACTATTTGGTCGGCTCGCCACCGAGGAAGCCCGCGATCTTCCAGCTGCCTCCCTCCTTCACGTAGCACAGCTGCTCGCCGCCGATCGGCAGCACCGTCTCGACCGGCACGTAGCCGACCTTGCCGGACGGCGTCACCACCTTGAGGAAAGCGGCCGTCACCGCGTTGGCCGGCGAGTCGTCGGCGAGAACGCGCACCAGATGGAGGCCGAGCTTGTCGACGACCGGCGCGTCCTGTTTTGCCCCCGAACGCACTTCGATGCCGTTCCGGATCGGGAAGGCCCAGTCGGCGGCATCGGTATGGGTCAGATTGGCAAGCTCGTCGGCCGCCTTCTCGTCGAACTCGGGCTCGGCCGGCGCGCAGATCACGCCGCGGCGCTGCGGATCGGGCATCGTAGTTGCGTCGGCGGCGTAGGCCGCCAGCGCCTCCCAGCCGAACGCGTCGGCGCCGTTCAGGCTCAGCGCTTTGGCGATATTGTCGATCGCCGGCTTGCTCTTGTCGGCGAGGTCCTTCTCTTCCGGGATCCAGAAGAAATGCGGCGCCACCAGCTTGGCGAGCGCGGCGCGGTCCTTCTTGTCCGCGACCTGGGCAAGCTCCTTGCGGAAGGCGTCGAAGGTGGGATCGTTCAAGGCGGCGGGCATCTTGATGGCGACCGGCTTGTAGGGACCGGGCGGCACCGGTGCGGCTTGGCCCGGCGGCTGCCCCTGGGCGAGGACCGACACGGGCGCGAGCACGCCCGCGATCACGAATGTAGCCGCGATGATATGAATTGAGGGCAAGCGCGAATGCCGCATCCCGATTTCTCCCAGGTTCAAGCCGCTCACGATTAGCGCCGGATTACGCCCGCTCTACGGCAACCAAAAAGGCCCAGCGCGCATTGGATTAGCGCAGGTCGGCCAGTTCGTCGAATCGGACGGCTGAAGCCTAGCATGCCGACGCTGCCGCGCGTGTGGGCAACCGGGGTGACGGACGTCGCCTGCCCGCAAGGCAGCGGCGCCCATCATCTCAGCACAGGCTTGAACACTGGGAAGAAAAGCGGTTCCAGCCCGGGGCAAAAGCGAGCTGGAACCGGCAGTCATGACGAACACAAACGCTACAGTTACGAGAAGGTTAGAAGGGCATTCCTTGCGCCGGAACCCTTAGCGCGAGCGTGTAACAGGGGCGTGACGGTATCGGACCGGCTGTGGACGCAACGCCGGCTTAGACTTGCGGTGAAGCCGGTCCTTGTCCTCACGTCGGTTTGCCGCGCGGCGCATTGGCCGTAGTAAATATCCTCGCCAACCCGCCTTCGTTGTCCCCCCAATCCCGGTGTCTCCAATGCCCGCACTGCTCGCTTCGCCTTACGTGCTGACGATCCTGATGCTGCTCGGCTCCAACATATTCATGACCATCGCGTGGTACGGACACCTGCGTTTCAAGGAGGTGCCGCTCGCCGGCGTGATCGTGGCGAGCTGGCTGATCGCATTCGTGGAATATTGCCTGGCGGTGCCGGCCAACCGCTGGGGCAGTGAGGTCTATACGACCGCGCAGCTCAAGACCATTCAGGAGGTGATCACGCTCGTGGTCTTCGCCGCCTTCTCGGTGCTGTACCTCAAGGAGCCCATGACCTGGAACTACGCCATCGGCTTCGTGCTGGTTGCGTCCGGCGCGTTCTTCATCTTTCGCGGCCCGCTCTGACCTGGCGCCATCGGCACGGCGCGGCTTTGGGCGGTGCTGCGAATGCTCTGATCCTTCCGATTTTTCATCTTGTGGCCATGGTCTTGCAAGGTTCCCTGCCGCAATCTTGACACCGCTGTCGCGGACCATCCGTCATACGGGGGTGGCGTCGCGTCCAGTCGAGAGGACATTGACGCATGGCCAGCGATCCCAAGGCCGACGCTGCGCTTGCCTTGCACCGGTTCGGCGTCAGCCCGCGCCCCGGATCGATCGCCGCCATTGCCTCCGACCCGCGCGGCGCTTTGCTCGCCGATTTGGACCGCGCCGGCGCTGGCCGTATTCCCGACGCCGACCTGCTGCCGAGCGGTCCGGCCTGGCGCGCGGCATTTGCCTACCAGGAGGCGCAACGCGAGGTCCGGCGCGCTGAGCGCGCGATGCAGCAGGCCAATGCGCAAGGCGCCGGCGGCTCGCCACCGGACATGAAACCGGCGGATCAACCGTCCGTGCCGGCAGCGCCCAGGCCCAATCCCGGTCCTGGCGTGCCGCAGCAGATTTATCTCGATGAAGCCAAGGCGCGCTTCAATGCCGCGCTCGGCGCCGAGATCGGTTTCGTCGAACGGCTGGTCTGGTTCTGGTCGAACCATTTCTGCGTTTCGGCGGACAAGGGCAATGTGCGCCAAATCTGTGGCGCCTACGAGCGCGAAGCCATCCGCGCCCATGTGCTCGGGCGCTTCGGCGACATGCTGCTGGCGGTCGAATCCCATCCGGCGATGCTGATCTATCTCGACAATGCGCGCTCGATCGGTCCCGACTCACCCGCCGGCCTGCGGCAGAAGCGCGGCCTCAACGAAAATCTCGCCCGCGAGATTCTCGAGCTGCATACGCTCGGTGTGCGCAGCGTCTACACCCAGGAGGACGTCACCCGGTTCGCCAATGTGATCACGGGCTGGACCCTGGTGGGCATGCGTCAGGATCCCGCGCGCGGCGGCGAGTTCGAGTTCAACGCGCGCACGCACCAGCCGGGCGCGCAGACGGTGATCGGCAAGAGCTATCCCGACACCGGGGCGGAGCAGGGCCGTGCCGTGCTCGCCGCGCTCGCGCGTCATCCCGCCACCGCGAAGCACGTCGCCACCAAGCTCGCGCGCCATTTCGTCGCCGACGAGCCGCCGCCTGCGCTGGTGGAGCGGCTGGCCAAGCGCTTTCTGGCGACACAAGGCGACCTGAAAGAGGTGGCGAAGACGCTGGTGACCGCGCCGGAAGCCTGGGAGGCGCCGCGCGCCAAGCTCAAGCGTCCCGGCGAATGGATCATCGGGGCGTTGCGCGCCGTCGGTTTCACGCCTCCCGACATCGGGCCGATCATGCAGGCGCACAATCTGCTGGGCGAACCGCTGTGGCGGCCGTCGGCTCCCAAAGGCTTCACCGACGAGAGCGCCCCATGGCTCGACGGCCTCGCGCAGCGCCTCGACATTGCCAACCAGCTGGCGCGGCGCGTGGGCGGAGCGGCCGATCCGAGAGAGGTGTTCGAGGAATCGCTGGCGCCGATCGCCTCGACCGAGACGCGCCAGGCCATCACGCGCGCCGAGAGCCGCCCGCAGGCGCTCGCGCTCTTGTTCATGGCGCCCGAATTCCAACGCCGATGACCGCCGTCATGCAACTGAGTACGCGAATCGCGACCATTCGACAGAGGTGAGCCGATGACTTGCGATCTCCACGCTCCGACTCGCCGGCACCTGCTGCTCGCCTCGGGCACGCTGTTCGCGTGGGCCTATCTGCCGAAAGTCGCGCGTGCGGAGGGCCGCGATCCGCGCCTGCTGGTGATCGTGCTGCGCGGCGCGCTCGATGGACTGGCCGCGGTGGCGCCGGTCGGCGATCCGGATTGGATCGCGCTGCGCGGCGACAAGGCACTCACGCTCGACGGCAAGCCGCCGGCGCTGCCGCTCGATTCCTTCTTCGCGCTCAATCCGGCGATGCCGAACCTGCATCGGCTCTACAAGGCCGGCGCTGCCACCATCGTGCATGCGACGGCGACGTCCTACCGCGAGCGCTCGCACTTCGACGGCCAGGACGTGCTGGAAAGCGGCCTCGGCAAGCCCGGCGCGAGCGATACCGGTTGGCTCAATCGCGCGCTCGCCTCGCTGCAGCCGGCCGGCCGCGCCGGCAGCGGTCGCGAAGCCTTCGCGGTCGGTCCGATCGCGCCCCTGGTCGTGCGCGGGCCGGCACCGGTCCTGTCATGGACGCCGCGGCGCCTGCCGCCGGCCAGCGATGACACGCTGACGCGACTCCTCGACCTCTACCAGCACACCGATCCCGCGCTCGCGCGCGTGCTCGAGGAACGCATGGGACTTGCGACCATCGCGCGCGCAGGCGGCATGGACGGGGAGCAACCGCGGGCGGCCGGCGCCGGACAGGTGCGCGCCTATTTCGCCGAATCCACGGGCACCGCGGCGCGGTTCCTGGCGCGCGCGGATGGGCCTCGCATCGGCGCGCTCGCCTTCGACGGCTGGGACACCCATGCCGCTGAAGGCGCTACCAATGGCCGGCTCGCCATGCTGCTCGGTGCGCTCGATGGCGCCATCGCGGCGATCGAGACAGAGATGAAGGACGCCTGGGGCGAGACCGTCGTCGCCGTGGTGACCGAGTTCGGCCGCACGGCGCGCATCAACGGCACCGACGGCACCGACCACGGCACCGCGACCGTGGCCCTGCTCGCCGGCGGCGCGCTCAAGGGCGGCCGCGTGGTGGCGGATTGGCCGGGGCTCAAGCCTGCCAAGCTGCATGAGGGTCGCGACCTCAAGGCGACGACCGATCTGCGCGCCGTGCTCAAGGGTCTGCTCAAGGACCACCTGCGGGTTGATGACACCGTGCTCGCGAACAAGGTTTTTCCGGACAGTGCCGCGGTGAAGCCGATGACGGGACTGCTCCAGCGGGCGTAGCTAGCGTTCCGCGCTCGCCGCGCGGAACGCCTTGGCGAAGGTCTCGAGGTCGGCGGCCGCCAGGTCGGAGACGGCGCTGTAGGCGGTGCCGTCCTCGCTCCAGGACAGCAGGTTGTAGCCGCCAATGTCCTTCGGTGTGGCGGCGATCGTTTTGCCGCCCGGAACCGCGGTGAGGCTGATCAGATGCTGGCGAAGGCGATAGACGAGGGTTGCGACCGGGACGCGGCCAATCACATCGACGCGGCCGCCGACGAGGGGAAAACCTTGATCGGCGAGATCGACCACGCGCGGAGCATCGGCGATACGACCGTTGAACCAGGGCTTGACGGTATGGCGATCGGACGAAGCGACATCGAAGGGCTGCGGTGCCATCAGCGCGCGCACATGGCTGGCGACGATCATGTCCCCGGTGGCGTCGGCCGAGTGGGGGCGCAACGCAAACCAGGTCGCGCCGCTCGCCAGGAATAGCGCGAGCACGACCGAGGCCGCGAGCGCGCGCCACGACGGATGTGACGAGGTCCGCACATCGTCACGCCGCAGGCCGACCGCGGTTTCAATCCGGCGTGCGAGGTCTGCCGGCGTCGCCTCGAGCGGCAGTTGTTCCCGGATGGCGCGCCGCAGCGCCTCGACGCGGTCGCGCTCGGCCGCCAGCGCGGGATCGCTGGCAAACTGCCGCTCCATTTCAAGCGCGTGGGCAGGATCGAGCTCGCCGTCGACATAGGCGTGAACGAGCAGGCGCGGATCCGTCGGCGAAACCGTCATGACGCGTCCCCCGGCGCTTCTGTTCCGAGACGCGCGATCAGTCGGCTGCGGGCGCGTGCCAGCCGCGACATGACCGTGCCGATCGGAACGCCGGTCACCTCGGCGATCTCGCGGTAGTCGAGGCCCTGTACGTCACGCAACACCAGCGTCTCCCGGAACGGCACCGGCAGCTCCGCGATCGCGGCTTCGAGGCGCGCGGCATCGGCCTTCGCGATCAGCGTCGCCTCCGGCGTTTCGGGTGCCTGCTCGGACACGACGCCGGCGCTCGCCTGCTGGCGCTCCACCAATTCGAGGTCGTCGACCATGACCAGCGCTCCCGAACGGTTCTTGCCCAGCCAGGTATAGCCCGCATGCCGCACGATCGTGAGCAGCCACGCCCGGGCATTGACGCCGGAGAAACCTCCGATCCCGCGAAAGGCGCGCAGGCAGGCCTCCTGCACCACATCCTCGGCGTCGGCGCGATCCCCGGTCAGCCAGCGCGCAAGCGCGTAGGCCTGCGCGAGGTGCGGCAGCACCACGCTGCGAAAGCGTGCCTGATCGTCCTCGCTGCTCAGGCTCCCCATGCTCGGTGCACACCGCTGCGGTCATGTGGTGAAGATCGGTCACCCGGCGGTTTTATTCCCGTGGCTTCGAACAAATTCCAGGCAGCGCAGGCTGCGGTGATTTACTCCGCAGCCTGCATGTCGCCGGCATCGATGAAGCCGCCGGACTGTCGCTGCCACAACGCGGCGTAATTGCCGCCGTGCTGCAACAGCTCGTGATGCGTGCCCTGCTCGACGATGCGCCCGCGATCGAGCACGATCAGCCGGTCCATGCGCGCGATGGTCGAAAGCCGGTGCGCGATCGCGATCACGGTCTTGCCCGCCATCAGGGTATCCAGGCTCGATTGGATCGCGGCCTCCACTTCGCTGTCGAGCGCGGAGGTGGCCTCGTCGAGCACCAGGATCGGCGCGTTCTTCAGGATCACGCGCGCAATGGCGATGCGCTGGCGCTGTCCGCCCGACAGCTTCACGCCGCGTTCGCCCACCTGCGCCGGGTATCCGCGCCGCTGCTTCCAGTCTTCGAGCTCGAGGATGAACTCGTGCGCATGGGCGAGCTTCGCCGCCGCCACGACCTCCGCGTCGGTCGCCTGCGGGCGGCCATAGCGGATGTTGTCGCCGATCGAGCGGTGCAGCAGCGAGGTGTCCTGCGTGACCATGGAGATCTGCGCGCGCAGGCTCTCCTGCGTGACCGCAGCGATGTCCTGGCCGTCGATCAGGATGCGGCCGTCTTCGAGATCGAAGAAGCGCAGCAGCAGGTTGACCACGGTCGACTTGCCCGCGCCGGAGCGGCCGATCAGCCCGATCTTTTCTCCCGGCTTCACGGTCAAGTTCAGGCCATCGATAACACCGCTTTCCCGGCCATAGCCGAAGCGCACGTCCTCGAAAACGATCTCGCCGCGCGTCACGTTGAGCGACGGCGCATCGGGGCGATCGATCAGCGCGATCGGCCGGGCAATGGTCATCATGCCCTCCTGGATCACGCCGATATTCTCGAAGATCGAGGTGACCTGCAGCGCGACCCAGCCGGCAACGTTCACGATCTGCCAGGCGAGCGGCAGCGCCATCGCCACCGTCCCGACCTCGACCTTGCCTTGTGTCCACAACACGAGCGCGAGCCCGCCCGTACCGGTCACCATCATGGCGTTGAGCGTGGACAGGCAGAAGCTGAACAGCGTGTTGAGACGCAGCGAGCCATAGAACAGCTCGGTGTGTTGATCGATGGCGTCGCGCACATAGGCGTCCTCCTCGCGCGCACGGGCGAACAGCTTCACCGTGAGGATGTTGGTGTAGCTGTCGACGATGCGCCCGGTGAGCATGGATCGCCCTTCCGAGACCGCCTTGGAACGGTCGCGCATGCGCGGCACCAGCACGCGCAACATCACGAGGTAGCCGAGGAACCACAGCACGACCGGCAGGGCCAGCACCGGATCGGCGGAGCTGAGCAGAATGAGCGCGCTCGTGCCGTAGACCAGGATGTACCAGACGCTCGTGATCAGCGCGACCAGGGTCTCGCGGATCGCCGGGCCGGTCTGCATCACCCGGTTGGCGATGCGGCCGGCGAAGTCGTTCTGGAAGAAGGCCCAGGACTGGCGCACCACGTACCAGTGGTTCTGCCATCGGATGCGGTTCGAGACGTTGGCCGCGATCGCCTGGTTGGCGATCAGGTTCTGCGAGGCCTGCGCGATCGGCCGCGCGATCAACAGCACCACCGCCATACCGAGGAGATGTGGCCAGAACGTCGCGAACAGCTGATCCGCCGGGGTCTCCGTGATCAGGGTGACGATGCGCCCCATGAAGACCGGAATGGTCGAATCGAGCAGCGCGACCACGAAGCCGGCGGCGAACAACGCCACGAACAGGCCTTTCGCCTGGCGGGCGAAATGCCAGAAGAAGGCGATGAAGCCGGGCGGCGGCTCAGCCTCCTCCGGCAAATCGGTCGGCTTCAGCAGCCGCTCGAACAGCGAAAACATGGCACGGGCTCGAAACGGAGCGCGACCGCATTGCGACGCCATGCGTGGCGCCGTCAAGCGGTGCGACCCCTCAATTCCTGTTTATCGGATCGGAGGCGGCGGATAGAGAAGCTTCGTGTCGGCACTATGACATCCGCACGCATTGACGGCATGTTTTGCCGTTGTTGCGCTTGAGCCACACTGCCCTGGGAGCTGAGTATGGCGGGTGACACACGGACCTAGGCGGCACGCTCGACCGCGACCGGCGTCACTTCGCCGGTGTCACGCGCAGGATCCGGCCCGAACCGCTATCGGTTACGAGCCATAGCGCGCCATCAGGTCCCTGGCGGACGTCTCGAATTCGCTCGCGCACATCCCGCAGCAGGCGTTCTTCCTTGACCACCTTGTCGCCGTCGAGCTCGAGCCGCACCAGCAACTGGGCGGCCAGCGCGCCGACGAACAGATTGCCGCGCCACGCCGGCAACAGGTCGCCGGTGTAGAAGGCCATGCCCGACGGTGCAATCGAGGGCACCCAATAGCGGATTGGCTGCTCCATGCCGTCCTTGCGCGTGCTGTCGTGGATCTTGGCGCCGCTGTAATCGATGCCGAAGCCGATGACCGGCCAGCCGTAATTCTTTCCCTTCTCGACGATGTTGATCTCATCGCCGCCGCGCGGCCCGTGCTCGTGCTCCCACAGCTTGCCGCTGGCGGGGTTCACCGCGAGGCCCTGGGCGTTGCGGTGGCCGTAGCTCCAGATCTCCGGCTTGGCGCCCGCCCTGCCGACGAACGGATTGTCCGGCGGCACCGACCCGTCCGGCCGGATGCGGATGATCTTCCCGATATGGTTTCCGAGGTTCTGCGCCTGGTCGCGCGCGGTGAAATGGTCCCCCATGCTGAGAAAGAGATTGTCGTCGGGCGTCTGCACGATGCGGCAGCCGAAATGATTGCCGCTGGAGAGCGGCCCGTCCTGGTGGAAAATCACCGCGACGTCTTCGAGCCGGGGCGCGCCTTCGCCCACCAGTCGGGCGCGTGCAAGCGCCGTGCGCGCGCCGGCGCCCACCGGCTCGGCGTAGCAGAAATAGATCGTCTGGTTGCGCCCGTAATCGCGGTCGATGATCACGTCGTGCAGGCCGCCCTGGCCCGACGCGAAGACCTTCGGCACGCCGGCGAGCGCGGGCGAGAGCTTGCCGTCCCTGGAGACGATGCGCAGGCTGCCCGGGCGCTCGGTGACCAGCATTCGCCCGTCGGGCAGGAACGCGAGCGCCCAGGGATGATCGAGGCCCTTGGCCACGGTCTCCACCACGATGTTGCCGGTAGTGGATGCCGTGGGCTGCGCATGAGCGGACGATGCGCCGAGCGCCAGAACCCCCGCCGCGCACGCGATTGTCGTCGATCTCGTGCGAATGTCTCTCATGCGACTGTTTCCTGAGCCCGCTGCGACAACGATGCGGTGTCGCCGGCGTTCCAGCAAGCGCAGGGCGTTCACATCGGAGTGACAGCAATGCTGACCTTTCCCGCCGACGCGCCTCGTGGCATCGTTCTCGCAAAAAGCGGAGCAGGGAACAGACGAGGAAAGCCATGAAGCTTACTACCGTTTTCACGGCGCTCGCCGTCGCGGCGGGCTGCATCATCCAGGCGCATGCGCAAGCCTATCCGTCGCACCCCATCACCATCATTGTGCCATTTCCCGCGGGCGGTCCGTCGGACACGCTCGCCCGCATCCTGGGCGAGCGCATGCGCATATCACTCGGCCAGCCCGTGGTCGTCGAAACCGTCACCGGCGCCGGCGCCAGCATCGGGGTCGTGCGCGCCGCGCAGTCCGCGCCGGACGGCTACACGCTCAGCATCGGCAACTGGACCAGCCACGTGGGCGCCGGCGCGATGTATCCGGCTGCTCACGACGCGTTGCTGGATCTTCAGCCGATTGCGCGGATCAGCGCGACGCCGCTGATGATCGTCGGCAAGAACGCGTTGCCGCCGCAGAACGCGGGCGAGCTGATCGCGTGGCTCAAGGCGAATCCCGGCAAGGCATCGGCGGCCACCGTGGGCGCCGGCAGCGGAGCGCATGTCTGCTTGCTTTACTTTGCGCAGAAGACAGGCACCAGTTTCCAGCTCGTTCCCTATCGCGGCGGTGCGCCGGTCATGCAGGACCTGGTCGCGGGCCAGATCGACATGTTCTGCGCCGAGGCCTCCCAGACGCTCTCGTTCCTGCGCAGCGGCGCGATGAAGGCGTTCGCGATCATGTCCAAGGAGCGCTGGCCGGGAGCGCCGGAGGTCCCGACCATGGACGAGGTCGGCGTGCCCGGAATGTACATCTCGTTCTGGAACGGCCTGTGGGTCCCGAAGGCCACCCCCAAGGAGATCATCGCCCGGCTCAACGCCGCGGTCGTGGATACGCTCGCCGATCCCACGGTGCGGCAGCGGCTCACGGAGCTGGGTCACGTGATCGCGACGCGCGAAGAGCAGACGCCGGAGGGGTTGGGTGCATTTCACAAGGCCGAGATCGAGAAGTGGTGGCCGCTGATCAAGGCGGCTAACATCAAGCCGCCGGGATGAGTCCGACGCTTCAGTCGGCAGTGAAATGGGGTGAGACGCCGTGGGACGAAACATGATGACCAAGCTGTCGGTTGCGTTGGCGTTTGCCATGTGGGCTGCGGTCGCCGGCGCGCACGCGCAGACCTATCCGTCGCGGCCGGTCACGGTGATCGTGCCGTTCGCGGCGGGGGGCGTGACCGACATCGTGGCGCGCATCGTCAGCGAGCGCATGAAGACGGCGCTCGGCCAATCCGTGATCATCGAGAACGTGAGCGGCGCCGGCGGCACTATCGGCGTGACCCGCCTGTTTCGCGCGGCGCCCGACGGTTACACCCTCGTCGTCGGGCAATGGACGTCCCACGTCGGCGCCGGGGCAATGTATCCGGTGCCCTTCGACTATCTGAATGACTTCGAGCCGGTGTCGATGCTCTCGCTCGCTCCGCTCTGGATCGTCGGGCGCAGCAGTCTTCCGGCGAAGGATCTGCGGGAGCTGATCGCCTGGCTCAAGGCCAATCCCGACAAGGCATCGGCCGCCACCACCGGGCTCGGGAGCGGCATCCATATGTGCCTGGTCTATTTCCAGAATATGACCGGCACCAAGTTTCCGCTCGCGCCTTATCGCGGTGCCGCGCCGCTGATGCAGGACATGCTGGCCGGGCAGATCGATCTGTCATGTCCGGAGGCGGGGCAGACGCTGCCGCAATACCGCGCCGGCCATATCAAAGCCTATGCGGTCCTGACGGAGAAACGCTGGTTCGCGGCGCCTGATGTGCCGACCATCGATGAGGCGGGCGTGCCCGGACTGCACTTTCCATTCTGGCATGCCATCTGGGCCCCTAAGGGTACGCCGAAGGACGTGATCGCCAGGCTCAATGCCGCGGTGGTGGAAACCTTGGCGGATCCGGGCGTGCGGCAACGGTTCAACGAGCTCGGGCACGAGATCGCGCCGCGCGAGCAGCAGTCGCCGGCGGCGCTCGCCGCCTACCACAAGGCCGAGATCGACAAGTGGTGGCCGATCATCAAGGCTGCAAACATCAAGCTGGAATGACGGTGCCAAAAAAAACCACTGCCGCGCGTCCGATGACGCGCGGCAGTGACTTCCCCCGACCGGCCGCCCTGAACAGATGGAAAGGCTCATTCGCGCCGCGGATCACCCGCCATGATGGCGGTAAGTGCACCCATGGCGGCGAGCAACAACCCGAATGAGAGTGCGACCGCCAACGGCGTTGCGTCGCCGTGGGTCACGGCGCCGAGCACGTCGGCGCGGGCGATGCCGATCGACACGGCAGTGACGGCAACGGCCGTCGACAAGGCGAGCGCGGCAGTCAAGATCAGCTCGACAAAAGCGATCGATCGGTGCTTCGGCGCAGAAGCCTGACGGGAATCGGGCATCCGGGCCCGTGCGAGTAATTGCTTCGGCATCTCAATCTCCACGAATCAGTGTCCACGAATCAGTCGCCCAATGGGTCAATAGATCGCGTCCGATGCCGGCACGGATTCGGCCGGACTTGGGCGAAGGCTTTGGCGAATAGGGGCGATTTGATGTTTCGGGTTAACAAAGGGTTAACGCCGCAGGGATTTCGTATCTTGAGGTTAATGAAGGCTTAACGCCGGGCCCGGTGCGCAGTTCGCGCCCATGGATTCATGCCGGCGACGGCGTCTTGCCTTCCTCGCGTCTCCGCTTGCGGCGCGCAAACGATGCCACCGCCTACTCCGCCGCGACCGTCTCCGGCTGCCAGTCCATCGGCACATAGTGCGGTTGTGCCGCCACGCGATCGAGCCAGGCGCGGATCTCCGGAAAGGTGGCGAGATCGTAATCGCAGAGATGCGCGAGATGGGCATAGGCATAAAGCGCGATGTCGGCGACGGTGTAGCGGTTGGCCGCGAAGAAGCGATGATGCTTGAGGTGATTCTCCATCACGGCGAGCGAGCGGTAGCCTTCCTCCATCCAATCCTCGAGCGCGTGCTGCTGCAGCTCGCGTCCGCCCTTCACCAGGGCGAGCCAGAAATAGGCGGCGCCGATATTGGGCTCGATGCTGTGCTGCTCGAAGAACATCCATTGCAGCGCTTCGGCGCGATCGATGCGATTGTCGGGCCGAAGCTGCGTTCCGCTTGCCACGTGCCAGAGGATCGCATTCGATTCGGCCAGATAACGGCCGGGTGCGGCTTCGAGCAGGGGCACCTGGCCGTTGGGGTTCTTCGCCAGGAATTCGGGCGTACGGCTTTCGCCCTGGAGGATGTCGATCTCCACCAGGCGATAGGGCAAGCCGAGCTGCGCGAGCGCCAGGCGCACCTTGTAGCTGTTGCCCGATCGCTGCATGGAATAGAGCGTATACATCGCCTTCCCTCTAGCGGTCTTCGCCGCTGTTTGCTCTGGTCGACGCTTAGGTCATTACGAGGGCAATGTCATGGCGCGGAGAGCAGATAATTCCTGCGCACTACCGCGTCAGCAGGCCGCAGGAGATTTCCGCTGCGGTGAACGGCGGATGCAGAAGATTATTTTGCCGTTACTCCGCCGCGATGCGATGTGCGCGCGCATATGCCACAAGGGCATCGTCCTCCACCGGCACGATCGGCGCGAAGTCGCGGTGCGCGATCCATTCCTCACGGGTAAATTTGGTGATGTGGTTGGAGACGGCGCACAGGGTGAGATACACGATCTTGCGCGGGTAGGGCGTGATGTTCGGCGGCGATGCGTGCACGAGATTGCCGTGAAACATCAGCACCGAGCCCGGCTTGCCGGTCGGCGCCACGATGCCGATGCCTCCCGGCGGCGCCGCCTCGGCGCAAAGCCGCGTCACGGTCTCCTGGTCGAGCGTCCATAGCGGATAGGACGTCGTGCTCTTGTCATGACCGGCGGCGAGAGTGCCGTGCTTGTGGCTCTTCGGGATCAGCATCAGCGGGCCGTTGATCGGCAACACCTCGTCGAGGAAGATCGAGATGTTCATCGCGCGCGGCTCCGGCATGCCGTCGTCGCGCGCCCAGGTGCCGTAGTCCTGGTGCCATTGCCAGACGTCGCCTTCGAACGCCGCCTTGGCGTTGATCTTGAACTGGTGAACATAGACGCCTTCGCCGAACAGCTGCTGCAGTGGCTCCACGAGCCGCGGGTGATGGGCCATCAGCCGGAAGGCTTCGTTATAGGTATGCGCGGCGAATGCGGTACGCGGCGCGCCGGTCTTCTCGCGCCAGACCTCCCGGCGGTCGGTCCTGAGAATGCTGTCGGCTTCGCTGCGCAGGACCGCGACTTCGTCTTCGGAGAAACAGTTCGGAAAGAATACGTAGCCCTGCTCGTCGAAGCTTTGGATCTGTTCCGGTGTGAGCTTCATGGCGTTCTCCCGGGACGCTTGTGTCGTTGTCGTAGCGTGCAGTCTAGTGCGAATCCATTTCGGGATCGAATCACGATTTCACCCCAGGCATTCATTCGAAAAGTTCGCAACTTTTTGATCTTGCTCTGTCATCCGGAAACCATGCGGCATGGAGGCCGGCCCGATTGCCTTTTCGTGCCCGCGGGCGGACCATGGGCGCAACGGCGCTGCGCTCGAATTCAACGTCGCCGGTTGGAGGAACACCCGATGGGGTCACGGACACGATTTGCCGTGGCTATGGGCTTGTTGCAGTGCGTCGCCATTTGCCCGGGGCTGCCTGCGTCGGCGCAGGCGCCGGACAAGGCTGACGCCACGGCCGCGCGCAAGGAAGGCAATCTGAGTTGGTACACCTCGACCCCTGTCGCCCTCGCCCAACAGCTTGCCGACAAGTTCCAGGAGCAGAGCGGGATCAAGGTTCAGCTCCTGCGTACCGGCGGCCAGGCGGTGCTGCGGCGGCTACAGCAGGAGGTCAGCGCCGGCCGGCCCGGCGCCGACGTGATGACCATGTCCGATGGCGGCGCCGCCAACGGCCTGGCCAAGCAGGGCCTGTTCGAGCCATTCAAGCCGGAGGGCTTCGACAAGGTGGTGGATGACGCCCGTGATCGCGACGGCCGCTGGATCGCTCAACGGCTTTCGATCGTCGGCATCCCGTTCCGCAGCGACAAGGTGAAGGACGTTCCCACCACCTGGTCCGACCTCAAGCAGCCGAAATACAAGGGTCTCATGGTGATGCCGGACCCGTCGTTCACTGCGATCCAGCTGGTCGTGGTGGGCATGCTGTCGCGCACGCTCGGCTGGGACTTCTACAAGGCCCTGCGCGCCAACGACACCATGATCGTGCAGGGCCACCAGCAGGTGTTCAGCACGATGCAGCAGGGCGAGCGGATCATCGGCGCGGAGGGCGCCGATCCGCGCAGTTTCTCCGAGGGGCAGGAGGTGCCCAATCAGAAGATGGTCTATCCGACCGAGGGTGTCTTCATCGTGTCTTCACCCACGGCGATCATCAAAGGGGCGCGCAATCCGAACGCGGCAAAGCTGTTCGCCCAGTTCATGATCTCCCCGCTGGCGCAGAAGATGATCGCGGATGGCGGCGTCCACGCCGCGCGCATCGACATCGCGCCGCCGCCGGGGCAGCCGGCGCTGAGCGAGATGAAATTCATTCCGGTCGACCTCGACCTGATCGAGGAGCGGGGACGGGAGCTCAAAACCAGGTTTGCGGATATATTTCAGTGACGCCGCCACGGGCGCGGGCGCTTCGGCGCGATCACAGCGGTGTGTGCGCCTGCGATTGAGGCTTGCCGTCGGCGGCCGGGGTCATTAGGAAGCTCGCGCCCGGTACGGGCAAGCGGAGATCGTCATGGCCCTGCTCGCGGAATACCTCAAGCGCATCAAGCCGTCCGCCACCATAGCGGTGACCGACAAGGCGCGCGCGCTCAAAGCATCCGGCCGTGACGTGATCGGCCTCGGGGCCGGGGAGCCGGACTTCGATACCCCCGACAACATCAAGCGCGCCGCGATTGAAGCGATCCAGGGCGGCAAGGCGGCGAAGTACACCGCGGTCGACGGCATCCCGGAGCTCAAGGCCGCGATCGTCCGCAAGTTCAAGCGCGAGAACGGCCTGGACTACAAGCCGAGCCAGATCATCGTGGGCACCGGCGGCAAGCAGGTGCTCTACAACGCGTTCATGGCGACGCTCGATCCCGGCGACGAGGTGATCATTCCGGCGCCCTATTGGGTGAGCTATCCCGACATGGTCATGCTCGCGCACGGGGAACCGGTGAGCGTGCCGACCACGCTCGAGTCGGGCTTCAAGATGACGCCCGAGGCGCTCGAACGGGCGATCACGCCGAAGACCAAGTGGGTGCTGCTCAACTCGCCGTCGAACCCGACCGGCGCGGCCTATACCCGCGCCGAGCTCAAGAAGCTGACCGACGTGCTGGTCAGACATCCGCAGGTCTATGTCGTCACCGACGACATGTACGAGCATCTCGTCTACGACGATTTCGAGTTCACGACGCCGGCGCAGATCGAACCCCGGCTGTATGAGCGCACGCTCACGGTGAACGGCGTCTCCAAGACCTTCTGCATGACCGGTTGGCGTATCGGCTATGCCGGCGGACCCGAGCCGCTGATCAAGGCGATGGCGATGATCCAGTCGCAATCGACCTCGAACCCGACGGCGGTGTCGCAGTGGGCGGCGGTCGAGGCGCTCAACGGGCCGCAGGACTTCATCGCCAAGCACAACGCCATCTTCAAGGAGCGCCGCGACCTGTGCGTCTCGATGCTCAACCAGGCGCGCGGCATCCAATGCCCGAAGCCGGAAGGCGCGTTCTATGTCTATCCGTCCTGCGCCGGCACCATCGGCCGGACGGCGCCCAGCGGGAACAAGCTCGTCACCGACGAGGACTTTGTGACGGAGTTGCTGGAGGCTGAGGGCGTGGCCGTGGTGCAGGGCACCCCCTTCGGTTTCGGTCCCGCGTTTCGCATCTCCTACGCGACCAAGACCGAGGACGTGGAGGAGGCCTGCCGGCGCATCCAGCGTTTCTGCGGCAACTTGAAATGAGCTAGTGGTCCGATTCCGAAGCTCGCATCAGAGGTCATGCGGGGGCTGGCCGCACTTCGGAATCGTGACACTGGCCGCTGGGCGCTGCCGGAGGCGCGACATCGTGCGCGTTCTTGCGTAAGATCGATTCGAGGCACGCAACCCGGATTGGGTTTGCTATCGAGCAAAGGGAGAATCTAAATGCTGCGTTACGCCATCGGGGCTGCCGCGTTTGCATTGGCCGTCGGGTCCGTCGATCCAGCCGCCGCGCAGCGGGTGAAGGCTGGGCTTTTGACCTGCGACGTCTCAGCTGGCATCGGGTTCATCATCGGATCGCAGAAAGCGGTGTCTTGCGTATACGCTCCGGAGCCGGCCGGCCCGCAACAGGTCTATAGCGGCTCGATCAGCAAGTTCGGCCTCGACATCGGCGTCACCAGCAGCGGCGTCATGGTATGGGGCGTGTTCACCGACAGCGTTGGCCCCAATCCCGGCTTTCTCGCCGGCGACTATTTCGGCGCGAGCGGCGAGGTGACCATCGCTGCCGGCCTCGGCGCCAATGTCCTCGTCGGCGGCTCCAACCGCACCGTGGCGTTGCAGCCGATCTCGGTGGACAGCTCGGTCGGACTCAATCTTGCAGTCGGCGTCGCGGAACTTCGGCTGCGCCCCGGCCCCTGAACGGGCCGCATCGTTTCCGTCGTTCGAACGGCCGCCCCGAAGGGGGCGGCCGTTTTCTTGCGGCATGCTGCCCCTGTATGTCAGCGGGTTCCTTGCCCGTGCCTGAGGCGCGCTCGCCTCTTGCCAAATCCCCCTCCGGCCTGAAACGATAGCGGAAACGGTCTCGCAGAAGGCCGCATCTCGGCGAATTTGGGAGGCGGAAATGGCACAGAACGGCACACGAGCCACGGGTCCACGGTGCATTGCGCTGGTGGGCCCATTCCAGAGCGGCAAGACGACCCTGCTCGAGGCGATCCTGGCCCGCACCGGCGCGATACAGCGCCAAGGTACGATCGAGGCGGGGAATACGGTCGGCGACGCCAGCAAGGAAGCGCGCGATCACAAGATGAGCGTCGAACTCTCGGTGGCCAGCACCACCTTCATGGGCGACGCCTACACGATGGCCGATTTCCCGGGCTCGATTGAATTCGTCCACGATATGCGGGTGGCGCTGCCTGCAGTCGACGCCGCGGTCGTGGTGTGCGAGCTCGACGAGAAGAAGGTGCCGCAGCTTCAGCTTATTCTGCGTGAGCTCGAAGAGCAGAAGATTCCGCGTTTCCTGTTTCTGAACAAAATCGACAAAGCGGATTCCACCATTCACGACGTGCTCAGGGTGTTGCAGCCGGCCTCGCGCAGCAAGCTGCTGCTGCGGCAGATTCCGACATTTTCGGGCGACATCATCACGGGGTTCGTCGATCTCGCGCTCGAACGCGCGTTCGTCTACAAGGAGCACGCGCCCTCTGAGATCATTCCGCTCGAAGGCGATGCGCTCGACCTTGAGAAGACCGCGCGCTTCTCCATGCTGGAGACCTTGGCCGACCACGACGACGAGCTGATGGAGCAACTGCTGGAGGACATCCAGCCACCGCGCGACAAGATCTTCGACGACCTGTCCAAGGAGGTGCGCGAGGGTCTGGTCTGTCCGGTCCTGTTCGGCTCGGCCACGCGCACCAACGGCGTACTGCGGCTGATGAAGGCGTTGCGCCACGAATTGCCCACCATTGCGGACACCACCAAGCGGCTGGGCGTAAAGGCAGGCAGTCCCGTGGCCTATGTGATGAAGACCATCAACACCACGCACGGCGGGAAGATGTCGGTGGCGCGGGTGCTGACCGGCAAGATCGGAGACGGTACGACGCTCCTGCGCGCCGAGGGCGAAGCGGGACGGGTCGCGGCCGTGTTCAAGCTCATGGGGCAGCACGGCGAGAAGCGCGGCCCTGCCGAGGCCGGTGAGACGGTGGCATTCGGCAAGCTTGATCATGCCAAGACCGGTGACACCCTGACCGACGGCCAGACGCCGCATCCGCCGATTGTCGAGGTCGCTCCCCATGCGCCGGTTCTGTGCATCGCGGTCGCCGCCAAGGAGCGCAAGGACGACGTCAAGCTGGGCCAGGCGCTCGCGAAGCTGCTCGAGGAAGATCCCTCGATCACCGTCGTCCACAATGCCGAGACGCATGAAGTGGTGTTATGGGGACAAGGCGAGATGCAACTGCGCGTGGCGACCGAGCGGTTGTCCGACCGCTTCGGGGTTGCCACCACCTCGAGCAAGCCCACGGTCGGCTACCGCGAGACCATCAAGAAGGGCATCGTGCAACGCGGTCGCCACAGGAAGCAGTCGGGCGGTCACGGCCAATACGGCGATGTCGTACTCGACATCAAGCCATTGCCGCGCGGCTCGGGCTTCACCTTCACCGAAGAGATCAAGGGCGGCGTCGTGCCGCGCAATTACATCCCCTCGGTGGGGGAGGGCGTCGCCGACGCGCTCAAGCACGGTCCGCTCGGCTTTCCGGTCGTCGACATCACGGCGAAGCTGATCGATGGCTCCTATCACACCGTCGACTCGTCGGACATGGCGTTTCAGCTCGCCGGCCGCCTCGCCATCCACGAGGGACTGCCGCAGTGTCAGCCGGTGCTGCTCGAGCCGATCTATCAGGTGGAGATCGTCTGCCCGTCGGAGGCGACCGCGAAAATGAACGCGCTGATGTCGGGACGGCGCGGCCAGATTCTCGGCTTCGACACCCGCGAAGGCTGGGACGGGTGGGACGTGGTGCGCGTGCAGATGCCGGAGTCGGAGATCGGCGATCTGATCGTCGAGGTGCGCTCGGCCACCGCCGGCGTCGGCAGCTTCACGTTCAAGTTCGATCACATGGCCGAACTCGTCGGACGCACCGCCGACCAGATCGTGGCGGCGCGAAAGGCGGCGGCGGCCTGAGCAGAAGCCGACGACATCGATCGAGGACGGACCAATCCGGCGCCGTCCTCCGCTCGCGCCGAAGCCTCTGTTCGCGACATCCGAAGGCGAGGTGCGCGAGCCGTCTGCTATAAGCGGCGCATGGACTTTTCCGTTTTCGCCGTCGCCACCTCGACATTCGTGCTTGCCGGTTTCGTCAAGGGGGTGATCGGTCTCGGCCTGCCGACCGTCGCGATGGGGCTGCTCGCGATCGTGATGACGCCGGCGCAAGCCGCTTCGCTCCTGGTCGTGCCGTCGCTCCTCACCAATGTCTGGCAGGCGACGGGCCCCGTGCTGGTTCCGCTGGTGCGGCGGCTGTGGCCGATGCTGCTCGGCATTTGCCTCGGCACCTGGCTCGGCGGCGGACTTCTCACTGCTGATGACGGGACGCGGGCGTCCGTGGGATTGGGGGTGGTGCTCGCGCTCTACGGCGTGCTCGGTCTCACCTCGGTCGAGTTCTTCCTGCCGCCGTCGCTCGAGCCGTGGCTGTCGCCGCTGATCGGCGTGGCGACCGGCCTCGTGACCGCGGCCACCGGCGTGTACATGATCCCGTCCGTTCCCTACCTGCAGGCGATCGGACTGGAGAAGGACGAACTGGTGCAGGCGCTCGGTCTGTCCTTCACCGTATCGACGCTCGCCTTGGCGGCCACGCTGGTGCAGGTCGGCGCCCTGCAGACATCGGTTGCCGGCGCGTCGTTGCTTGCGCTCGCACCGGCGCTGATCGGCATGGCGCTGGGGCAGTGGGTGCGCGCGCGTGTGCGTCCCGAGACCTTCCGCATCTGCTTCTTCGCGGGCTCGCTGCTGCTGGGCGCCCACCTCGTTTTGCGTCCCTGGATCTAGCGATACGACGGCGCGTCGAGGTGAAGCGCGGTCCGTGCCGGCGCAATCTCCGCCGCCGGCGCCGCGCATCGGTTCCGCGCCGGGCTCAGGCCGGCTTCATTGCTGCCTCATCACCTGGCCCTGCCACAGCCGTGACTTGCCCGTGATGGCGGGCCGGCGTATGCGGGGAAGGCACCTGATCCGGAGGATGAGCCCATGCATGTCATTCGCCGCCGCGGATGGGAGATTCCCGCACGCCTTGCCACGCCCGAGCGCCTGTTCCTCAACCGCCGCGGCTTTCTTGCCGGGACCGGCCTCGCCGCGCTTGCTCTGTCGCTGCCCGCGGATACGGCGCTCGCCCAGCGCGCCAGCGATCTCCCCGATCCGACCAAGGACCTCTATCCCGTCAAGCGCAACGATAAATTCGCGCTCGACCGGCCGATCACCGACGAGAAGATCAACACCAGCTACAACAATTTCTACGAGTTCGGCATGAGCAAGAACGTCGCCAAGCCGGCGCAGGCGCTCAAGCTGCGGCCATGGACGGTCAAGATCGACGGCATGGTGGAGAAGGCACAGGAGGTCGGCATCGACGATCTCATCCGCAAGATGCCGCTGGAGGAGCGGCTCTACCGCCACCGCTGCGTCGAGGCGTGGTCGATGGCCATCCCGTGGAGCGGCTTTCCGTTTGCCAAGCTGGTGGAACTCGCAAGGCCGCTGTCCTCGGCGAAATATGTGCGGATGGAGACCTTCCTCGATCCCGCGGTCGCGCCCGGCCAAAAGCAGACCTGGTATCCTTGGCCCTATGTCGAGGGGCTGACGATCGCAGAGGCGACCAACGACCTCGCATTCCTGGTCACCGGCGCCTACGGCAAGCCGGTGTCGAAGGTGCAGGGCGCGCCGCTGCGGCTCGCGGTGCCATGGAAATACGGCTTCAAGTCGATCAAGTCGATCGTGCGCTTCAGCTTCACCGATCAGCGGCCGAAGAGCTACTGGGAGGGCTTGCAGGCCGCCGAGTACGGCTTCTGGGCCAACGTCAATCCCCAGGTGGCGCATCCGCGCTGGAGCCAGGCCACCGAGGAACTGATAGGCCTCAACGAGCGCCGGCCGACGCTGCTTTTCAACGGCTATGGCGAGTATGTCGCCGACCTCTACAAGGGTCTGGAGAAGGAGCGGCTCTGGGTATGACCGGTGGCGCGCTCATCCGCTGCGGGGCGCGGCCAGAATCAGCGGATTGATCCAGTAGCAGGTGCCCTTGGTGAGATTGATCGTGGGGCCCCATGCGATCGGCTTGCCCGTGTCGGGAATTTCGAATCCGAGCGTGAGCGCGGGCTGGTCGGTGTCGCGGGTGGTCAGGGGGGCTACGCCGACGCTCGGTTTCCACTTGTAGACCGTTTTGGATGTCGGATCGGATACGGCGAAAATCAGCGGCTTTTGATACAGCGCCAGCGCGCGGTTGCGCAGCCCGATCACGGTATCGCTCGAATGCAGCAGTGTGGCCGCATCGCCGATCTCGCCGATGGCTCTCGGTGACCAACCCGGCAGGGACACCGCCGTCGACGTCACCGGGATGATCAAGAAGTGCAAGGTATCCAGCTTGTGCTTGGCCGCCACGTCGCAGTCGGCCATGGCCTGCACGATCCAGCCGTAGTCGTCGGTCTTTTCACCGCCCGGATTTGCGGCGCCCGGCGCCGCACCCGCTTGCGCTTGCGGGTCCGGAGCTTGATCGCTGCGCAAGCTCTGCCAGCCCAGTACGATCAATCCGCCGGCCACGAGCACGGCCACCACCAGGGCGGTGGCGGCAACCGGATTGGGCAGGTTGCGCCTGTGGCAGTTGGGGCACGACCAGGCGAAATAGGAGACGGCGGCGCCGCAGTTCGGGCATCGACCGACGGGCAATCCAGTCATCGGACGGAATCCACTCCGCGGAGAATCGCCGGTGGAGAATAGAGCGTTTTCAAGGGAAGCGGAATCCGGTTCACCCAGTTCTCCGGCGGCGTCGCGATGGCATCGGCGGGCGCACAGCTTCGGAGCGTCGTGCTTGTTCCATTGCCCGTCAGCGCCAGGGAGATCTGGCTGGGCCGTAATTCTCGAGCGAGGGCCGGTCGAGTATGGATACGGCGCCACGGGGGTGCAACCGGATTGATGGCCGCGTGCCGGGAGGCGTAAACCAGACGGAACCGGTAGCAGTTCCGGGACTATCAAGCCGATCACCACCCATGGTGTCGTGCAGCAATGGAGACGTTTCGATGGCTGGTGAGATCGTTCAAAACAATCCCGCGACCATGGCCGCGCCGGGCGGTCACTACAGCCATTCAATCTCCGCCAACGGATTTGTCTTTGTCTCTGGTCAGTTGCCGATCGCGCCCGACGGCACCAAGCTCAACGAGGCGCCGTTCGAGCAACAGGCGCAGCAGGTGCTCGACAACGTGGCGCATGCGTTGAAGGCGGCCGGCAGCTCCATCGCCGGCCTGACGCAGGTGCGCGTCTACGTCACGGATATCGAGGCGTGGCCCGCCTTCAATACGCTCTACGCGGCCTGGGCCGGCGCAGCGCGTCCGGCGCGGGCGGTGGTGCCGGTGCCCAAGCTGCACTACGGGTTCAAGATCGAGGTCGAAGCCGTCGCCGTCAAAACGGGGCCCTGAGCGAAATCACGTCAGATTAAATCTTGGATCGCGACCCCGGCATTTCTCGGCCACATGATCTTGCCCGAAAAGTCTGCAACTTTTCGGGATCATGCTCCTAGCTGCCTTCGCCGCTCTCCGCCTCGGCGAGCTTGCTGCGCCAGTCCTTGCGGGCGCGCACGAGCGACAGCGCGGCGAGCGCCAGGAGCGCGGCGCACACCGCGAGCAGCACCGCCGCGATCGGGCGCTGGACGAAGATGGTCCAGTTGCCGTTCGACATGATCAGCGACTGGCGCAATGACATCTCGAAGGTCGGCGCGATCACCAGGCCGAGCACCAGCGGCGCCGGGTCGAGCCCGAACTTGCGCAAGCCGTAGCCGACCACACCCATGATCAGCATGATCCAGACGTCGACGATCGAGTGGCTCACCTCGTAGACGCCGACGATGCAGAACATGATCACCAGCGGATAGAGGTAGGCATACGGAATTCGCAGCACGTTCACGAAGATGCTGACCAGCGGCAGGTTGAGCGCAAGCAGCATCAGGTTGCCGACATACATGGAGGCGACGAAACCCCAGAAGACGTTGGGGTGCTCGTTCACCAGCGTCGGTCCCGGCGGGACGCCATGGATCATCAGCGCCGCGATCAGCACCGCGGTGATCGGGCCGGTGGGAAGGCCGAGCGCCAGCATCGGCACGAACGCGCCGGTCGAGGCGGCATTGTTGGCCGATTCCGGTCCGGCGACGCCGGCGACCGCGCCCTTGCCGAACTCCTCCGGATGCTTGGAGAGACGCCGCTCCACGGCATAGGACAGGAAGCTCGAGATGATATGGGCGGAGCCGGGCGTGAGCCCGACCAGGAAGCCGAGGATCGAGCCGCGCGCGATCGGCATGACCGACTGGCGCCACTCCTGCCGGCTGGGCAGCAGCTGGCGCAGCTTTGGCGCGATGACCGTGCGGATCATGTTGGCGGACGGTGTCGACAGGATCTCGCCCAGGCCGAACAGGCCGACCGCGACCGGGACGATGCCGATCCCGTCCCCGAGCTCGGGGATATCGAACGAATAGCGGAAATGCCCGGTCATGTTGTCGATGCCGATGGTGCCGAGCATGAGCCCGACGCACGCCATCAACAGGGTGCGCGGCAGCGAGGTCGACGACATGTAAGCGAGGAACACGAGGCCGAGCACGAGCAGCGCGGTGTATTCGGGCGGTCCGAAGCGGAGCGCGAAATTGGCGAGCGGCGGCGCGATCAGCGTCAGCATGATCACACCGAACGTGCCCGCCACCCAGGAGCCGACCGCGGCAATGCACAGGGCCGCGCCCGCGCGGCCTTTCTGCGCCATGGCGTAGCCGTCGATGCAGGTCATGACCGAGGCGGCCTCGCCCGGGATCCGCATCAGGATCGACGTGGTCGAGCCGCCGTATTGCGAGCCGTAATAGATGCCGGCCAGCATCACGACCGACTTCGTGGTGTCGAGCCCGAAGGTCGCGGGCAGCAGAATGCTGATGCCGGACAGCGGCCCGATGCCGGGCAGCACGCCGACGATGGTGCCAACCAGGCATCCGAGAAAGGCGTACCACAGCACGTCGGGCTGGAGCGCGACCGAGAAACCGAGCAGCAGGCTGTCCAGCGTCCCCATTGCTAGAATCCCAGGACGCCGGGCTCGAGCGGCGTCTTGAGCACGACCGCGAACAGCAGATAGGTGAGTGCGACCACGCCGGCGCTGAACGCCGCCGCGGCGAGCACCGGCCGGCGTTCGGCGCCGAAGGTCAGGGTGAACAGCAGCAGCGCCATAGTGATGACGAAGCCCAGCGGCTGATAGAGCGCGATGGCGACCGCGGTGATGGCGACGACTCGGGCGGCATGCGGCAGGTCTCCCCATGCAAGGCCGGCGAGCGGCGCGCTCTCGCCGGCGCGCCCGACGAGCAAAAGGCCAAACACGATCATCAATCCCGCCACCAGCTTCGGCATCATGCCGGCGCCGGGAAACGACAGCGTCCCCACCGGCAGATCGCCACTGAGCGCGAGCACGCCGATCCCGAGCGCCACGAAGACGCTGCCGGCGACGTGATCGGTGCGGATGATCAAGCGCTATCCTTTCCCTTCCCCCCGCGCATCGCGCGGCTGGGAGTGGTCAGGGGTGAGGGGGCGCGCGATGCCGCGCAGATGGTTTGCACAATTCGTCGCGCGATCGGGCTTTAGCCCTCGACCTTGCCGATCGAGCGGATCGCCGCTTCGATGCGCTTGGTATCGGCCGCCCAGAAAGCCGCGAATTCCGGCTGATCCATGTAGGCCGGTTCCTGCCCCAGATTGGCGAGCGCGGTCTTGAACGGTTCGCTGTTGGCTGCCTTGCTCAAGACCTCGCGCAGATAGGTCGTGACGTTGGCCGGAGTGCCCTTGGGCGCGAACGTCCCGACCCAGAGATAGTATTCGACGTCGTAGCCGGCCTCCTTCATGGTCGGAACGTCCGGCAGCGCCTTCGAGCGCTGGCCGCCGAACAAGGCGAGCGGCCGCGCCTTGCCGGCCTTGACCTGCGACAGGCAGGCCGAAACCGACGAGACCAGCACCTGCGAATTGTTGCCGAGCAAGGCGGTCAATGCCGGTCCGCCGCCCTGGGTCGGCAGATGGCGCAGCTTCACGCCGGCGGCGTTCATGAACAGAGCGGTCGGAATGTGGAGCGCGCCGTAGAGTCCCGACGAGCTGAAGATGATCTCGTTGGGACGCTTCTTCGCGTCTTCGACGAATTCCTGCAGCGTCTTGTACGGCTGCTGATCGTTGCAGACGAGGACGCAGGGATCGGCGACGTAGCGCGCGAGCGGAATGAAATCCGCATTGGTGAACTTCGGCTGCCGGCCGAACAGCCGGTCAACCTCGGCAAAGCCTGAGATCGAGGTCAAATGGGACAGCAGCGTGTAGCCGTCAGGCTTGGCGTTGGCGGCGACCTGAGCGCCCACCTGCCCGGCCGCGCCCGCCTTGGTGTCGATCACGACAGGCTTCTGCACCATAGGCTCGAGGATTGCCGCCAGCGGGCGCATGACGACGTCGACCGCGCCACCGGGCGGAAACGGGTTGATCACGGTGATGGCGCGTGTGGGATAGGCGTCCTGCGCGAAGGAGGTCCTGAGGGCCGCCGCCGCAGCGGCCGAGCCGATGACGAAGCTGCGTCGATCCACGCGTTCCTCCTTTTGGAAAAGCCGGACTTCGGGGCCGGCATGTTTGGTGCGGATCGTAGCGAGGGCCCTTGCCCCCGGCAACCGCGGCCGGTGTGTGCTTTCGTCTCGGCAGGCTATCGCGGCGAGTTTTTGTCGATGATGGCGACCGCGCGCGTCCAGCCGGCGGAACCGCCCCGCACCTTGACGGGAAAGCAGCTCACCGTGAATCCCTTGGCCGGAAGCGCCTCGAGATTGTGCAGCTTCTCGATGTGGCAATAGCCGATCTCGCGGCCGGCCTTGTGGCCTTCCCAGATCAGGCTCGCGTCATGGCTGGCGAGATATTTCTCCCGGGTATGGACGAACGGCGCGTCCCAGCTCCAGCCGTCGGTGCCGGTGACCCGCACGCCGCGCTCGAGCAGGTACAGGGTTGCCTCGCGCCCCATGCCGCAGCCCTTGGCGACATAATCCGGGCGTCCATAGGCGGCGCCAGCACTGGTGTTCACCAGCACGATCTCCAGCGGAGAGAGCTTGTGCCCAATGCGCTCGAGCTCGGCTTCGACCTCGCGGGCGCTGGCGACGTGGCCGTCGGGAAGATGGCGGAAGTCGAGCTTGATCCCCGGCTGGAAGCACCATTCGAGCGGCACCTCGTCGATGGTGATCGCGCGCTTGCCGCCGTCCATGGTCGAGGCGAAATGCCAGGGTGCGTCAAGGTGGGTGGTGTTGTGGGTCGAGAGCTTGATCCACTCGATGGCCCAGCCTTCGCCGTCCGGCAGATCCTGCTCGCGCAGGCCGGGGAAGAACTTGACGATGTCGGCCGCGGTCTGGCGGTGGGTTAAATAATCGATCTTCGGGCCGTAGCCTGGCGGATCGGCGGCGACGTCGTTCTCCAACGGCACTGAAATGTCGATCAATGTGCGCGGCATGTGAATGCTCCTCGACCTGCGATGTCCGCTGTCTCCTGCGTCACCGGGTAAGGCTTCGCCGGGCCGAGGACAAGCAGGACGGTCAACCTGATGCTTGAGATTTGCGCCGGCGGCGTGACAGTGTTCGGGGAAGGACCACGTGCGTTAGGAGAGCACCATGCCGGCTTATTGGGTTGCCCGATCGAAGATCAACGATCCCGTCGAATACAAGAAGTACACCGACCTCGTGCCGGGCATCATCGCCAAGTTCGGCGGCAAGGTGATGGCGCGCGGCGGCCGCCACCAGATCATGGAAGGCCCCGACAAGTTCCACCGCTTCGTGGTGATCGAGTTTCCGACCTTCGAGCAGGGCGTCGCCTGCTTCACCTCGCCGGAATACGACCGCGCTGCCGCCTTTCGCCGCAAGGGTGCCGGCGAGGTCGAGACCGTCATCGTTGAAGGCGGCGATCCAAGTCGCTGATTTGGGCGGTGGCCACTAGTGTGGCGGTTCAGAAGTCCGCATCATTTCGCGGCAAGTCCGAAATGCGGACTTCTGAACCAAAGCCACACTAGGTCAATAAGCTCCTCGTGTCCTTCGATTCCGAAGTTCGCAAGCGAGCGTGCCGCACAATGATGCGAACTTCGGAATCGGGACACTAGCCGGTTTATCGCCGTTGCCGATAAGATCGCCGCCAACCAAGACCAACGGGAGGAAGAAGCATGCCCTATAGATCAGGATGCGGGTCAGTCGCCGGTGCAATACTGGCGCTGATGGCCGGGACGCTGCTCGTTGGGCCGGCGTCGGCGCAGACCGGCGAGCCGATCAAGATCGGCTTCAGCATGGCGCTCACCGGCGGGCTCGCGCCCAACGGCAAGTCCGCGCTCCTGGCGCAAAAGCTCTGGGAGGAGGACGTCAATGCCAAAGGGGGGCTGCTCGGCCGGCCGGTGAAGCTCGTCTACTACGACGACAAGAGCTCGCCGGCAGAAGTGCCGGCGATCTACACCAAGCTGCTCGACGTCGACAAGGTCGAGCTTGTCGTCGGACCCTATGCGACGGCGCAGATCGCGCCAGCGATGCCGATCGTGATGCAGAAGAAGAAGACGTTCATTGGCCTGCTGGGGCTCGCGGTCAACACCGAGTTCAATTATCCGAACTACTTCGCCATGATCCCGTCCGGTCCGGACGCCAAGCCGGCGTTCACCAAGGGTTTTTTCGACGTTACCATGGCGCAGGGCGCGAAGCCGCAGACGGTGGCCATCGTGGCGGCGGACCAGGAGTTCTCCCGCAATGCCGCCGATGGTGCCCGCGAGAATGCCAAGGCGGCGAACCTGCGCGTGGTCTATGACCGGACTTATCCGCCGTCGACCGCGGACTTTGCGCCGATCGTGCGCGCCATCCAGGCCAGCAACCCTGACCTCGTCGTGGTGTGCTCCTATCCGCCGGACTCCGTCGGCATCGTGCGCTCGGTCAACGAGATCGGCTTCAAGCCCAAGGCGATCGGCGGCGCCATGGTCGGGCTGCAGGCGACCGCGATCAAGACCCAGCTTGGTCCATTGCTCAACGGCTGGATCAACTACGACTTCTGGCTGCCGGTGCCGAAGATGGAATTTGCTGGCGTTGGCGATCTGATCAAGCGGTACCAGGCCAAAGCCGGCGCCGAAGGCGTCGATCCGCTCGGCTACTACATGGCGCCATGGGGCTATGCCCAGCTGCAGGTGCTCCAGCAGGCGGTCGAGGGAACCAAGAGCCTCGATGACGCGAAGCTAGGCGACTACATCCGCGCCAACACGTTCAAGACCGTGGTCGGCGACGTGAAATTCGGCGCCAAGGGCGAATGGGAAAAGTCGCGCGTGCTGCAGGTCCAGTTCCAGAACGTCAAGGGCAACGACGTCGCCCAGTTCAAGGACATGTCCACACAGGTCGTGGTGGCGCCGGCCGAGTACGAATCCGGCAAGGTGATCTTCCCGTACGAGAAGGCGAAGTAGGCGCTGGCTCCGCCCTCATCCGGAGGTGCGCCCAAAGGGCGCGGATCGAAGGATGGGGGCGGCCTCCTCAGCATGACGCTGATAGCCTCGTGCCGATTACAGCCCCAGATAAAACTTCCTGATCAGCTCGTTGTTGTTGAGCTCGTCGGCCGAGCGGCCCTCGAAGGCGATCTGGCCGTGCACGATGACGTAGCCGCGGTCGGCGATGCGTAATGCCTGCGGAAAGTTCTGCTCCGCCATCAGGACCGTGAGCTTGTATTGATCCTTGAGCTCCCGGATCTTGTCGATGGTGCGGCTCACCAGCACCGGCGCGAGTCCCACCGACGGTTCGTCGATCAGCAGAATGCGGGGCGCCAGCATCAGCGCGCGTGCCAGCGCCAGCATCTGCTGCTCGCCACCGCTCATGGATCCGGCGAGCTGACGGCGGCGCTCGGCCAGGCGCGGGAAGCATTCGAAGCAGAAATCGAGATTAGATTTGAGCGCGGCGCGCGCCTTGCGGCGGAACGCCCCGAGCAGGAGATTCTCCTCCACGGTGAGGCGCGGGAACAGGCGGCGGCCTTCCGGCACCAGCGCGATGCCGAGATCGACGATCTGCTCGGTGGTGCGGCCGACCAGATCGTGCTTTTCGCCGTCGATCTCGACCACGATGCGGCCGGTGCGCGGACGTACGATCCCCATCACGCATTTCATCAATGTCGACTTGCCGTTGCCGTTGGTGCCGAGCAGCACCACGGTTTCGCCCCCATTGACGTTGAGCGACACGTCCTCGAGCACGCGCACCGCGCCATAGGCGGCGTCGATCTTCTCGATGGTGAGGCTATTGGCCAAGGTAAGCCCTCTCGACCTCGGGGTCGCGGATCACCTCCGCCGGCGGGCCGTCCGCGATCTTCTTGCCGGAGACCAGCACGACCAGGCGCTGCGAGAACTTCATCACCGCGCGCATGATGTGCTCGATGAGGATGATGGTGATGCCGCGCTCGTTGAGCCGGATGAGCAGGTTGACGATGTCGTCGACTTCCGACTGCGAGAGCCCGGCCATGGACTCGTCGGCGATCAGGAGCTTCGGGTCCGCCGCCATGGCGCGCGCGAGCTCGAGCTTGCGCATCTCCACCTGCGTGAGGTCGCGCGGAAGCTTCGTCGCCTTGTCGGCGAGCGCGACCAGCTGCAGCAGCTCGGCGCAGCGCTCATCGAGCGCGGCCGCCGACAGCGCGGAACCGGGCCGCGCATTGACGGTGTAGAGCAGCGGTACCCGCAGGTTGTCGGCGACCGTGAGGGTCGCGAACGGCCGCGGCAGCTGGAAGCTGCGCGCCATGCCGCGGCGGGTGCGCTCGTGGGTGAGCAGGCCGTTGACGATCTCGCCGTCGAACCGCACCGTGCCGGTCTCGTTGGTGAGCGTGCCGCAGATGCAGTTGACGAATGTCGACTTGCCGGAGCCGTTCGGACCGATCAGGCCGACGCGCTCGCCCTGGGTGACGGCAAGATCGATGCCGTCGAGCGCGACGAAGCCGCCGAAGCGTTTGCTCAGACCCGCGACTTCGAGCAATGCGCCGGCCATTATTTCTCTCTCCTGCGCATCCAACCCTGCACCAGCCCGACGATGCCGTTCGGCGCGATGATGACGAAGGCGACCAGCAGCAGCCCGACGATGAGCAGGTTGACCGCCGAAGATATGGTGACGGTCGCGATCTGCTGCAAAGACCCCAGCAGGATCGCGCCGATCAGGGGCCCGACCCAGCTCGTGGTGCCACCGATCATCGGCATGGCGATGGAGTTCACGGCATATTCCAGCCCGAACGCCGACGACGGTTGCAGGTAGCCGATGTAGTACGGAAACGGCGCTCCGGCCATGCCCATGAGCGCGCCGGAGATGGTGGTGGCGACGAGCTTGAGCTTCAGCGTCGGCACGCCCGAGGCTTCCGCCGCGAGCTCGTCGTCGCGGATGGTGGCGAACCCATAGCCGAGCTGCGAGCGCTCGATCCAGCGCGCGATGGTGAGCGAGACGACCACGAGCGCCAGCATCAGCAGGAACAGATATTGGATATAGGGTCCGAGCCATGCGATGTCGTTCGGCCGGATGATGTAGGCCCCGCGCGAGCCTCCGACATAATCCCAGTTGACCACGAGGGTTTGCAGCACGACGGCGAGCGCGAGCGTGGCGATCGCAAAGAACGCGCCGCGCAACCGCAGCGTCAGATAGCCCATGCCGAACCCGACGACGCCCGACACGACGCCGCCGATCAGGATCAGGATCGGGATCGGCATCGGGAACGCCTTGTGGAAGAACACCGTGGAATAGGCGCCCATCGCAAAGAATGCCGCCGAGCCGAAGTTCACGTAGCCGGTATAGCCGCCGAGGATGTTCCAGGCGGTCGCCAGTACGATGAATTGCAGGATCGTGTAGCCGGCGAAGAAAACGTAATCGTTGTTCACCATGCGCGCGGCAAAGAACACGACCGCCGCGACCGCGATCGAAACCAGTAGAAAGACCCGCGTCCGCACGATCGATAATCCTATCGCCCGAGAAGACCCGCCGGCCGGAATGCGAGGGTGAGGAGCAGCACGCCGAACGCCACCGCCGGCGCCCAGGACGGCCCATAGAAGGTGGCCGTGAAGCTCTCGATGATGCCGAGCAGCATCGCCGCGATCACCGTGCCGGGCAGGCTGCCGAGGCCGCCGAGCACGCAGATCGCGAATACGCGGCCGATATATTCACGTCCGACCGAGGGCTCGACCGGCTGGATGATGATCAGCAATGCGCCGGCGACTGCCGTGGTCGCGATCGAGATGCCGAAGGCGATGCGCTTGATGCGGGTCGGGGAGGCACCCATGAGCCGGAGCGCAAGCTGGTCCTGCGCCACCGCCGAGATCGCGCGTCCAATGAAGGTGTAGGACAGGATGATCTGCAGAACGCCGAACATCGCGAGCGCCGCCAGACACGGCACCAGCATGCGCAGCGGAAAATCCATCACCCCCAGTCGCCAGCTCGGTCCGATATAGGGCGCTTCGACGTACCGGTAGTCGACCCCGAACACGAGGATGAGCATCACCTCGGTGACGAACAACAGACCGAAGAAGAACGAGAGGCCGCGCAAGGCGTCCTGCCCGTGCTTCTCGAACAATTCGTAGTAGACTTGGTAGATGCCGGCACCGAGCAGATAGAACACCGGCAGCATCACGACGCTGACCACGATCGGATCGATGCCGAGCCGGGTGTTGACGATATAGGCGATGTAAGAGCCGAGGATGATGAAGGCGGGATGCGCGATGTTGACGATGTCGAGGATGCCGAACGAAATCGAAACGCCGAGGGTCACGGCGGCGTAGAACCCGCCGAGCAGGATGCCCGCGATCAAGGCATTGATCACCAGATCGAAGCTGAAACCCACCTGTTCCCCCCAAGTCGCCCGGATTGCGCCGAATTACCTTCGTCGGCGGACGAGCGCATTTTATTTTGGTTGCCAGTGTGCAGGAAGGGCGCGGCCTTGGCTAGTGTCCCGATTTCCGAAGTTCGCAAGCCCCTTGCGGCGCCTCGATGCGTCGCGTGCGCACCGTTAACACGCCGCATGCGCGCCGCCGATGGCTCTCCGGTGGCGTCGGCGGTCCCGTTGCGATCGTGACGGATCAGGCGCGCGACCTCCTGCGGTCGCACCGGGCCGAACGCCGCATGCCTGAACGCGGCGGCGCTACGCTGCGGCCTGCTGCCGCACGCTGTCGGGCAGCGGCATCGGCTTGTTGGCGCTCTGCAGGAATTCGATGGTCATGAAGACCATGTCCTTGTCGCCCAGGTTTTCCAGATCGTGGACCTTGAACTGGCCGGGCCCGTAGGTCTCGTGCCGGGTCTCGCCGGGGGCGTAGGTATATTCGACCGTGGTGCCGTCATGCACGTGCTGGCGTCCGCGGCCGCCCGTCACCGCCGTCCAGAAATAATCGAGCACGTGGCGATGGAAGCCGATCCGTTCGCCGGGCTTGAGCCGGATGGTCCAGACCCGCACGCGATCGGTCTCGGACACCAAGGCATTGCCGACGCATGGGTTGGGATTGTTCCCCTCGCGCTCGAATTCCGCGACGAGCTCCGGCGACCACGCCGACTTGTCCGATTTCTCCGCCTGCTTGTCCAACATCGTCAGGGCCATGGCATTCCTCCAAGTGTCCCGATCAAGTCCGATTCCGAAGTTCACAATAGGAACTTCAAATCCACCGCACTAGTGTCCCGATTCCGAAGTTCGCATCATTGTGCGGCACGTTCGTTCGCGGACTTCTGAACCGCCACACCAGTTTGGCCCGGTATATAGCAACTTTTGTCGGGCAGGAAATGGGATCGAGGCAATTGCGCAAGGGGAGCAAGGGGCGCGCGCTGGTGGTCGGCGGGTCCATGAGCGGCCTGCTGGCGGCGCTGCTGCTGCGGCGCGCCGACTGGGACGTCGACGTGTTCGAGCGGGTGGAGAGCGAGCTTGCGGGCCGCGGCGCCGGCATCGTCGCGCAACCGGATCTGATCGCGACGCTGCGGCGGCTGGGGATCGATGCGACCGATCTCGGGGTCGAAATCACGGAACGCAAGATCCTTGACTCGTCCGGCCGGCTGACGGGCGCGTTCGCGTGTCCCCAGGTCCTGACGGCGTGGGAGCGCGTCTATCGGGCGCTGCGGGATGCGTTTCCGCCGGAGCGCTATCACCGTCGCCGCGGCGTCAGGAGCTTCGCGCAGACCGAGCGATCGGTAACCGCCCACTTCGCCGACGGCGGCACCGCCGAGGGCGAACTGCTGGTCGGCGCCGACGGCCTGCGCTCCACCATTCGCCAGCAATGTCTGCCCGAACTGGTCCCGCTCTATGCCGGTTATGTGGCCTGGCGCGCGCTGATTCCGGAGGCGGCGTTTCCACCGGCAATTCATCGCGAGCTGTTCAACTACATGACGTTCTGTCTGCCGCCGGGGGAGCAGTGCCTGGGCTATCCGGTCGCCGGCCCCGACAACGATCTGCGTCCCGGCTACCGCCGCTACAACGTGGTCTGGTACCGTCCTGCCGACGAGAAGGTCGAGTTGCAGCAACTGCTCACCGACGAAAGCGGCACGACCCACACGATCTCGATCCCGCCGCCGCTGATCCGGGGCGAGGGGATCGCCCACATGCGCGCCGCCGCCGAGCGGCTGCTCGCGCCGCAGTTCCGCGAGATCGTGCGCATGATCGACGAGCCGATCCTGCAACCGATCTACGACCTCGAGACGCCGCGCATGGCCTTCGGCCGCGTGGCGATCATCGGCGATGCCGCGTTCGTGGCGCGACCGCATGTCGCGGCCGGGGTGGCGAAGGCGGCGGACGACGCGGCCGCGCTGGTGGCCGCGCTCGCGGTCGACGATGTCGCACCGGCGCTGCAACGCTTCGAGATGGCGCGGCTCCCGGTCGGACAGCGCATCATCGAGCGTGCGCGCCATCTCGGGGCTTATCTGCAGGCAACGCAGACCGCGGAGGAGCGCGCCCGCTCCCAGCGCCACAGCATTCCCGAAGCGGTGCTGGCGGAGACGGCGGTGCTCGATTTCTTGCGCGAGTAGGGCCGGCGAGCGCCGCCCGGCGCTGAACGCTGCGATACCGCGGCTGTCCGGCGCACTTGCAGGGATTGCCAATCCTGCCAATCTGCCGGTCTGCGCACGTCGCGCGCATGGCCCTCGCCCTTGCCACGAGGTGATCGAATGAATCGCCGCGAGTTCATGACGCTGCTCGCCGGAGCGGCGGCCGGATCCTCGGCTTTCTGCTCGGTTGCCTGGCCGCTCGCCGCCCGCGCCCAGCAGCCGTCGGCCGGCTTTCCCAACAAGACGATGCGCATCATCGTACCGTTCACTCCGGGCGGCTCCAACGACGTGGTGGCGCGGGAGATCGCGACCGGTTTGCAAGCAAGCCTCAACCAGACCGCGGTGGTCGAGAACAAGCCCGGCGGCGGGGGCAACATCGCGTATTCTTATGTCGCGAAGTCGCCGCCGGACGGTTACGTCATGCTGATCGCGCCGGCCTCGTTCACCATGGGGCCGCATCTGTCGCGCAATCCGGTCTACAACCCGGTCACCGATTTTGCCGCGATCAACCTGGTCGCCGACGTGCCGTTCGTCATGGTTGTGCCGGCGAGTCTGCCGGTGCGGACGGTCAAGGAGTTTGTCGAACTGGCGCGCGGTTCGCCCAACAGATTGAGCTTCGGCTCGGTCGGTGTCGGCACGCCGCAGCATCTCGGTGGCGAGCTCTTCAAGATGCGCGCCGGCGTGGATCTGGTCCATGTGCCGTTCCGCGGTGCCACGGCAGTCCTGCCCGACCTGGTGGCCGGACGCATCGACATGTTCATCGGGGCCGTCAATTCGCTGCTGCCGCTGATCCGCGAGGGCAGCCTGCGCGCGCTTGCTGCGACCAGTCTGGTGCGCATCGCCTCGCTGCCCGAGGTCCCCACGCTGTCCGAAGCCGCCTTTCCCGGCTTCGAGGTGGGTTCAGGGGTGGGACTGGTGGCGCCGGCGGCCACGCCACCGGACATTATCGAGACGCTCAACCGAGAGATCGCGGCCATCATCGCCACGCCCGGCTTCCACCAACGCATGGCGCTGATAGGCGTCGATGTGGTCGGTACCACGCCGGCGGCCTACGCGAAGTTCATCAGCGACGACTATGCCAAATGGGGCAAGGTGGTCGCGGCGGCCGGGATCAAGCCGGAGTGAGCGGACCTCGGCGGCTCAAGCCCAACGGCCTCTCTGTCACCGCGGATCGCCACTGCCGCCCGCTCGGCCGCGGACCATCGGATGTTAAAAGCGCGCCTCGGGGTCGTGCGACGGTGTCTCGGTAATCAAAACTAAACCATTTCCCCCCGATCGTGCCGCCGGGTCACAAGGGACGACAATCAATGCATCGGATGACAGGGTTGGCGGCGGCAGCCGCGGCGACGCTCGTTTTGGGCATCGGCATCGGCTGGATGTTTAGCTCTGGGGGAGAGCCGGCGCCGGCCGCGCCGGAGGCCAAGATCGCTGAGCGTGAACTGGTGACGGGCACGGTCGCATCGCGTCCGACCGCGCCGCCGCAGATGGCACAGCCGCCATCATTCCCCCCGCCGAGCGCGCCGACCGCGGCGCCGACCCGGCCCGCAGCTGCGATGATGGCGGGCGCGCAGGCCAAGGCCGCCGCCGCCAACGGGAGGTGCGAAAATCCCGATGCGCTGGGAATCTACCGTACCGTGGAGATCGACACGACGGGCGGGCCCGGCTTCGGCGCCGATCAGTTCAAGGCCCACGATTTCCTCGAACCGGGCGAGGTCGTGCTGACCTTCGACGACGGCCCGTGGCCCAGCAATACGGCCGCCGTGCTGACAGCCCTGGCGGCGCAGTGCCTGAAGGCGACGTTTTTCCCGATCGGCCAGCACGTGAGCTGGCATCCCGACATCCTCAGGCAGGTTGTCGCCAAGGATCACACCATCGGATCCCATTCGTGGTCGCACGTGAATCTGGCCAAGAAATCCCTGGCCGAAGCCAAGGATGAAATCGAAAACGGCATCAGCGCTGTGGCGATTACCGCCGGACGTCCGTTGGCGCCATTTTTCCGTTTCCCGGGACTGAGCCAGACGCCGGAACTGACGGCCTACCTTGCTGAAAGGAACATCGGCATCTTCTCGATCGATATCGATTCCTTCGACTTCAAGCTCAAGAATCCGGACAAGGTGATCACGTCGGTGATGACCAAGCTCGAAAAGCGCGGCAAGGGCATCGTCCTAATGCACGATTTCCAGCATTCGACGGCGGTTGCGCTGCCGACATTGTTGCTGCAGCTCAAGGCCAAGGGCTTCAAGGTCGTGCACTTGAAGGCAAAGGATCCGGTCGTTTCGCTGCCCCAATACGAAGCCGCGATGGTGAAGACGCGAACCGGCCAGACCGTCGACGGCCGGCCGACCTCAAGCGTGGTGCGCACGGTCCAGTAGCAGCAACAGCCGTCGTCGGGCAGACCGAAAGGCGTGGGCACGCTTCGCCTTGCCGTTCCGACGACGGGCTCACTTGCTGCGCTTTTTTGCGCGTTTCTTTTTCCCGCGCTTGACGCCGGCCTTCTTTTCCAGCACCGCGCAGACGGCGGCGGTGTCGTGCTCGGCATGTCCTGATTTCATCGCCTGCCGGTAGATCGGCACGGAGGCGTCGAACATCGGCGTGGGAACGCCGATATCCTTGGCGAATTCACCGATCACCGCCATGTCTTTCTGCCAGACCGATATTTTCATGGTGACGTCGTCGTAGCGGTTCTTCACCATCATCGGCGCCCGCAACTCGAACACGCGTGAATTGCCGGCGCCCGATTTGACCATCTCGAACAAGGTCTGGGCATCGAGACCGGCCTTGAGGCCGAGCACCATCGCCTCGGCACTGGCGACGTTGTTGATCGCGACCAGCAGGTTCGCGACATATTTCATGCGGCTGCCGTTGCCGAACGCGCCGAGGTCATGCATCGCGCGGGAGAAGCCGGCGAACAGCGGGCGCAGCCGGCGGATGGCGCGTGTCTCCCCGCTCGCATAGATCACGAGATCCTTCACTTGCGCTTGCGAACCGGTGCCGCTCACCGGGCAATCGAGCATCACATGCCCGGCCTTGCGCAGCGCGCGCTCGGCCCTGAGCTTGTCGTCGATCGTGAAGGTCGAGGCCTCGACGATCACCCGCGGACGCACGCCGGCGCCGACGATGGCGGATACCGTGGCGTCGAGCGCGGCGGGCTTCGGCAGGCTGGTGATGATGGTGCCGACCGCGGCCGCCAGCGTCTTCACATCCGGCGCGATCTCCACCCCGGCGCGCGCCATGGTTCGGCGGCGCGCGGGATCGATGTCGTAGCCCACGACCCGCCAGCCGGCGGCGACGAGGTTCTTCGCGAATGCGCCCCCCATGATCCCGAGCCCCACGACGCCGACTTTGCCTTTCGCCATCTCCCAACCCTCCGTTACCCGACCCTGCGGCGGGCGCACGCTACACAGCCGCCGTTGCTGCGTTCAAGTTCAATGTGCCGATCGGCGTGCGTCCATAGCCGTCTTTCTCGCGCGCGCATAATCCCCTATCGTCGCCGCTCAACGCCGGAGCGACACGGCAGAGCAGGCACGAGCCCAGGGGAGCGCCCATGACGACGTCACGAAACATCCTTCGATTCTGCGCGCTGCTCGGCAGCGTGTGCTACGCGTCCGCGGCGTCGGCGCAGGGCCTGATCGCGGAGCATCGCCTCGCGGCGGGCCTCGCCAACGAAGCGGTCGCCGAGGCGGTCGCCGCCTGCGCCAAGAACAGTTATGCGGTCACCGCCATCGTCGTCGATATCGACGGCGTGCGGCAGGCGGTGCTGCGCGGGGACGGCGCGCCGGTGCACACGCTCGACAGCGCCTATGCCAAGGCCTACACCGCCGCCTCGCTCGCGCCGGTGCGCAAGGAAGATTCGACCAAGGCGATCTTCGAGCGGCTGAGCAAGAATCCCAGCACGACAGCCTCGCTCGGCAACCTGCCCAATGTCACCTTCACCCCCGGCGGCGTGACCATCATGGCCGCGGGCAAGCCGATCGGCGGCATCGGTGTCGGCGGCGCGCCCGGCGGCAATTTCGACGACGACTGCGCCCGTGCCGCGCTCGACAAGATCAAGGACCGGATGAAGTGACGTAAGGACGAAGGGGAGTGCACTCGATGCAGATCGGGATCGCCGGAATCGGCAAGATGGGCGCGGCGATCGCGCAGCGGCTGATCGAGGCCGGCCACACGGTGACGGTGTGGAACCGCTCCGCCGCCAAGCTCAAGGCGGTCACCGATGCCGGCGCGAAGGCCGTTGCCACCCCGGCGGAGCTCGCCAACAAGTCCGAGGCCGTCATCAGCATCCTCACCGATGCCGGCGCGATCGACGCGGTCTACAACGGCGCGGACGGGCTGCTCGCGGGCGACGTGGGCGGCAAGCTGTTCATCGAGATGAGCACGGTGCAGCCGCACACCGAAGTTGCGCTGGCCGAACAGGTGCGCGCCAAGGGCGCCGCGCTGGTCGAATGCCCGGTGGGCGGTTCGACCGGTCCGGCGCGACAGGGCAAGCTGATCGGCCTGATGGGCGCGGCGCCGGCCGACGCCGCGCGGGCGAAGCCGATCCTCGACCAGCTCTGCCGGCGCCTCGAACATTGCGGCCCGGTCGGCTCCGGCGCGGTCATGAAGCTCACGATCAACATGCCGCTGATGATCTATTGGCAGGCGCTCGGCGAAGCGCTTGCGCTCTGCCGCCCGCTCGGCCTTGACCCCGCGCGGATCATGGAGCTGCTCTCGGACACATCCGGCGGCCCGAACGTGCTCAAGGTGCGCGGAGCGGGCGTGGCCGCGATGCTCAGCGGTGGCGACGGCGGGCCGGTGACCTTCGACATCGACAGCGCGGTCAAGGATCTGCGCACCATGCTGGCCGAGGGCAAGGACCGCGGCGTCGAGCTGCCGCTCGTCGCGCAGACGCTTGCCTGCTACGAAGAGACCAAACGAAACGTCTCGGGCGCGGCGGAAGTGTCGGCGGTCTCGGTCTATTGGGCCAATCGCGCGAAACCGTGAACCGCAACAATACCGCTAACCCTACGCTCTCTCATCAACCTCGGAGCCCCTATGTCTGTCACGCTTGCGCAAGCCTCGACCATCGTCGACACCGCACTCAAGAAGGGCCGCGACACCAGTTGCGCGCCACTGACCGTCGCCGTGCTCGACGCCGGCGGGCACCTGGTCGCGTTCAAGCGCGAGGACAAGTCGGGCCTGCTGCGTTTCGACATCGCCTTCGGCAAGGCCTGGGGCGCGCTCGGCATGGGCTTCGGGTCGCGCACGCTGGCGGCCCGCGCGACCAAGACGCCGCAGTTCTTCACCATGCTGGCGGCCGCGAGCGAGGGACGCATGGTCACCAATCCAGGCGGCGTGCTGATCAGAACGCCGGCGGGCGACATCATCGGCGCCGTCGGCATCTCCGGCGATACCTCGGACAAGGACGAGGCCTGCGCCATCGCAGGGATCGAGGCCGCCGGCCTCAAGGCCGATCCCGGCCAGGACTAGACTTCGCGCGGTCTCCGGAGACGCAGTCTCTTCGTCGTCATTCCGCATCGATCTCGGGTTTACCCGAGATCGGCATTTTTGTGCCCAAGTTGGCTATAGCCAACTTGGATCGAAGCGAGGGCCGGAATGCATCACCACAGTCCGGGATTATGGATTCCGGGCTCGCCGCTTCGCGGCGCCCCGGAATGACGGCGGAGAGAGCTTGTGCTTTCGGCCGTTGACTGCGACCGGCCCGGCCAGTGCCCGGTCCCATATCGCCTGGATGTGGGCGATCTCGGCTTCGAAGCGTTCGAGAAACAGCCGTGCCGGCACGCTCAGGGTGCGGCGCGCCGGTTGGATCACCACGAACTCGGCATGCAGCGGCGGATCGACGATCGGATTGACCACGAGCTCGCCCTTGCCGAGGTCATTCACCGAAATGACGCTCGGCAGCACGGTGAGCCAGTCTGAGCGTGCGACGAATTCGAGCGTGCCGATCATCGCGTCCATTTCCAGCATGGCCGCGATCTCGACGCCGTGCGTCTGGAAATAGGTCTCGAGGTTGCGGCGCCGAATATTGTCGGGACCCGGCACCACGATCTTCAACGGGGCGCAGGCCGCGAGCCGCACCGGCGCGAGCGGCGTGAGCCCGCGTTTGCGTCCTGACAACAGCATCTCCCGGTCGCGGACCAGCAATCGCGACCTCAGCCCCACCCGTCCCTCGAACGCCGGGACCAGCGCGAAATCGAGCTCGTCCGCCAACACCATGTCGGTCAGCACGCCGCTGTAGCCCTCGAATACGTGCAGGCGCACGTCGGGATGGCGCGGCACGAAGTCCTCGAGCGTCGGCGCCAGCACCGCGCGGGTGAACGTCGGCATCAGCCCGATGCGCAGGTCGCCGGTGACGAGGCCGGCGAGGCCGCGCGCCTCCTCGTTGGCATTTTCGAGCCGGCCGACCGCCTCGACACAGCTCTTGTAGTAGCGCAACCCCGCCGGCGTGGGCGCGATTCCGCGCGCCGAGCGCTCGAACAGCTTCACCCCGAGCGTGCGCTCGACGGTGGCCACGTGCTGGGAGATGCCGGATTGGGTGGCGTTCTCGCGCTCCGCCGCGCGGGTGAACGAGCCTTCCTCGCACACGGCGATGACGGCGCGGATCTGCCGAAGCGCGATATTGGCCAGAGGACACCTGCTATCAAGAAAACTAATGCCATAGCGCAGAATATATTATTTCGGCCGTGGGGACCATCCGGATAGGATTCCCACCAACAGCACAGGCCGCGGCCGAGAACGCGGCGCACCATCGGGAGACGTTCATGGGAACGGCAAACTTCGGCATCGCCGGATTGGATTGGCAGCAGCGCGTCAACTGGGACCGGATGCGGACGTACCGGACGGAGCGGGCGCGCCAGCACATGAAGAAGCACGGCCTCGGCGCCATGCTCTGCATGTACGACGAGAACGTGCGCTATCTCACCGGCACGCTCACGCCGGGTTGGAACCGGCTCAAGCCGGGCCTGCGCTACGCGCTGCTGTGCGGCGACGGCGCGCCCATTTTGTTCGAGCAGGGCGACCTCGGCTTCCAGATCGAGCGTCACTCGCCGTGGATCCCGAAGGAGAACGTCCGCTACTCCTATGCCTGGATCAAGGGCGCGGCCGGACCGGCCTCGCAACAGCAGGTGAAGAAATTCACCGACGCGATCCAGCAGGAGATGAAGCGCCACGGCGTCGCCGGGCAGAAGCTCGGGGTCGACTTCATCGACATCAACATGATCAACATCTTCAAGGAGAAGAAGATCAACTGGGTCGACGGCATGACGCCGATGATGGAGGCGCGCGCGGTCAAGAACGTCGACGAGCAGGAATGCATGCGCATCGTCGGCGCGATCGGCGACGCCACCCATTGGGAATGCATGAAGTTTCTGCGGCCCGGCATCACCGAGAACCAGGTGACGGCGCATCTGATGAAATATCTCTACAGCATTCCCGGCATGGAGGACGTGGAGGACGTGATCGTCTCGTCCGGCCCCAACACCTGGCCGAACTGGCGCAACTTCTCCGACCGCATCATCCAGCCCGGCGACATCGTGTTCATGGATTTGGCCGCGCTGACCTGGAACGGCTACAAGTCCTGCTACTACCGCACCTATTGCGTCGGCAAGGAGCCGAGCAAGGAGCAGAAGGAAACGTATGCGACCGCGCTCGAGTGGCTCTACGATTCGATCCATGCGGTGAAAGCCGGCACCACCACGCGTGAGATCGCGAAGAAGTGGCCGTCGGCGAAGGAGGCCTGGGGCTACAAGGAAGAGGACCAGGCGGCGGCAAATCTCTGGGGCCACGGCCTCGGCCTCGCGCAGTACGACCCGCCGGTCATCTCGCGCATCTGGTCGCTCGACCATCCGATCGAAATCAAGGCCGGAATGACATTTGCGCTCGAGACCCAGCACGGCAAGCGCTTCCGCTACGGCGTGCGCATCGAGGAAATGCTGATCGTGCACGAGAAGGAGATCGAGATCATCTCCAACTTCCCGGTCAAGCAGATCACCGTGGTGGATCCGATCCCGGGCTACGGCGATCACGTGAAGTGACATCCATCCCCGTCACCCTGAGGTGCTCGTCCTCTTGGACGAGCCTCGAAGGGCGACGGCCCGCATGCCGCACCCAATAAGGGGGCCGTCCCCTTCGAGGCTCGCTTCGCTCGCACCTCAGGGTGACGGTGCGAGAGAGCTGCCCAGCAGGTCTGCTGTCATGGCGACATCGACCGCGACAACATCCGCGCTATCGGATCAGTTCATCATTCCGCTGACCGCCGCGACCGCCGTCGACGCCGAGCGCGTCGGCCCGAAGGCGGCGAACCTCGCGGCGCTCCTGCATGCCGGCCTGCCGACGCCGGGCGGCTTCTGCCTGAGCGCGGATGCCTATCGGACGCAGATCGCGGCGCTGGGGCTCGACCCCATGGTCCGCGATTTTGCCGCCGCTCACCCGGGCGAGCAGCGCCGTCTGTCGGTCGAGATCAGGCTCGGCCTCTACGAGCAGCCGATCGCGCCGACGATTCTCGCGCCGCTCCTCGCCGCATGGCGTGCGCAGCGCGACACCAGCCCGGGTCCGAGCGCGGTGCGTTCCTCCGCGCTGATCGAGGATCGCAAGGGCGCCAATTTCGCCGGCCAGTTCGAGAGCTTTCTCGGCATCGACGAGGAAGCGGCGTTCCTTACCGCCGTGCGCGCGTGCTGGGCCGCGCTGTGGACCACGAATGCGCGCCGCTACATGGAGAACCACGCCCTTTCGCCCGCGGACACGGCCATGGCCGTGCTCATCCAGCCGCTGGTGCAGGCCCGCGCGTCGGGCGGCGGCCTGAGCGAGACCGCCGAGGGACAGATGCTCGTCAGCGCGACCTGGGGGCTCGGCTCCGCCATTGCCCAGGGCGAGGTCGTGCCTGACCGCATCGTGCTCTCGCGCCAGGGTTTCCTGCGCAAGATCGATGCGGGTCGCAAGGACCACCGCGAGACCTGCGGCCATGGCGCCGGCGCCCGGCAGGAAGCGGTGCCGAGCGAGCTCGTCGCTGCGCCCTGCCTCGACGCCGCGCAGGCGGTCACGCTCGGGCGCATGATGCGCAAGGCGGAAGCCGTGATCGGCGGCCCGGTCGAGATCGAATGGGCGCTCGATGACGCCGGGATCAAGCTGCTCCAGGCGCGGCCGCTCACGGTCGAGCCGATCACCGTGCCCGACGATATCTGGCTCAAGCATCCCGGGCTCAACGGACACCCCGCGGGCATCGGCTGGGGCGCCGGCCGCGCCGTCGTGGTGAACTGCGAATGCGAGCTTTCCCGGGTGGCGCCCGGCGACGTCCTCGTCACCCGCGTCGCCGGACCGGCGCTCAGCCATGTGCTGCCGCGCGTCGCCGGCGTGGTCGCCGAGCTCGGCGGCTCGACCTCGCATCTCGCCTCGCTCGCGCGCGAGCGCGGCATCCCGATGGTGCTGGGCGTGCTCGATGCCACCAGCCGCATCCCCGACGGCTCGCAGGTCGCAGTCGACGGCGTCGCCGGCGTCGTGCGATGGATCGCCTGATGCGCCGCGAATTCCGCTCGACCGCGAATCTTCGTCACCCAGCCGATCGCCAAAAGCGCGATCGAGCGCCTGCGCAAGGTCGGAACCGTCAAGGTCAATCCGGATTCCAGCCGGATCATCGCCAAGAAGGCGCTCGTCGCCGCCGTGAGGACGTGCGACATCCTGTTCTGCCTGTTGCATGACCGCATCGATCGCGACGTGATCGCGGCCAATCCGAAGCTGCGGCTGGTTGCGGCACAATCCATCTCACCCTCGAACATCGACGTGGCCGCGGCAACGGCGCAGCGGCTTCCCGTGACCGTGGTTCCGCCGGTCACCACCGAGGCGACCGCCGATCTCACCTTCGGGCTGATGCTCGCGGTCGCCCGGCGGATCATGGAAGGCGACCGCCTGGTGCGGGCGGGAAAATTTCCCGGCGGCCAGTCGAGCCATCTGCTCGGCTCCTTCGTCTGGGGGAAGACGATCGGCTTGGTGGGTGGCGGCGGGCTGATCGGCCAAGCGGTGGCGCGGCGCGCGCACGGCTTCTCCATGCGCGTGCTGTACTCGACACCGCGGCGCAAGCCCGAGAGCGTGGAACGCGAGGCCGGCCTGACCTTCGTTCCATTCGACCAGTTGCTGGCCGAATCCGACTTCGTCTCGCTGCACCAGCCGCTGCGGCCGGAGACGCGTCACCAGATCGGGGCGCGCGAGTTCAAGCTGATGAAGAAGACCGCCTTCCTCATCAACACCGCGCGCGGTGCGATCGTCGACGAGGCCGCGCTCGTGCGCGCCTTGCGGGCGCGCCGGATCGCCGGCGCCGGCCTCGACGTATTCGAGCATGAGCCCAAGGTCGACCTGGCGCTGCGCAGGATGCCGAACGTCGTGCTGGCCCCGCATCTCGGCAGCGCGACGGTCGAGGTCCGCGAAGAGATGGCGAATATCGTCGTCGACAACATCCTGGCGTTTCTCGCCGGCAAGACACCGCCGAACTGCGTCAACCCGGAGGTTCTTGCGGCCAAATGACGACGCCGGAAGAATGCGACGCACCTGGTTGCCGAGAGAATGAATGCCCGGGCCAAGCCCCGGGCATGACGACCTGAATTCGGAGTGTCGCCATGTCCCGTACGCTGATCGCCGTCACCGACAGCCCGTTTCCCTCACTCGATCCGGCGAAGGCCGCGCTCAAGCGCATTGATCCGGAGCTGCGGATGGCGAAGAGCCCGTCGGCCGACGACATCCTGGCGGTGGCGCGCGATGCCGACGCCATCCTCGTCACCTATGCCAAATTGCCGGGTGAGCTGCTGCGGCAACTGACGCGGTGCAAGGCGATCGGCCGCTTCGGCCTGGGCGTCGACAACATCGACATCAAGGCGGCGGCGGAGCTGGGCATCACGGTGACCTACGTGCCGGACTATTGCATGCACGAGGTCTCCGACCACGCCATGGCGCTGCTGCTTGCGTTGGCTCGCAAGGTTCCGTTGTCCAACACGCTGGTACAGGCCGGACGCTGGGAAATGCCGGCGGTGGTGCCGATCCATCGTCTGACCGGACGCGTGCTCGGCCTGGTCGGCTTCGGCAACATTCCGCGCGCGCTGGCGCCGAAGGCAAAGGCATTCGGGCTGCGGGTCGTAGCCCACGATCCTTACATGTCGCAGGAGGCGTTTGCCGCCGCCGGCGTCGAAGGCGTGAGCTTCGACCGATTGCTCGAGATCTCCGACTTCGTCTCGATTCACGCGCCGTTGATGCCGGCGACGCGCGGCCTGTTCAACGCCGACGCCTTCCGCAAGATGAAGAAAGGCGCCGTCCTCATCAACACCGCGCGTGGACCGCTGGTGGATGAAGACGCGCTGGTCGCGGCGCTCGATTCCGGCCAGCTCGGCGGCGCCGCGCTCGACGTGGTCGCGGTCGAGCCGCTGCCCAAGGACGCCAAGCTGATCGGGCGCGACAATGTCATCCTCACGCCCCACACCGCGTTCTATTCCGTCGAGGCGCTCGAGGAGCTGCAGACCAAATGCGCCGCCGACGTCGCGCGGGTGCTGAGCGGCGAAAAGCCGGTCTACCCGGTCAAGGCGGCCTGACTTTTCCTTGTATCCGGTCGAGCGCGCGCTCGGCGGTTTGTTGTGCTCGCCCCGCCGTCATGAACTAATGGCGGCGGTAAAAATCGCAACGCGCCTCCGGCAACGGAGCCAAGCGTCGCGGCAAGCGAGGGAGGACTGAATGTTCGTAGAGCAACGCCTCTACACCTGCGCACCGGGGCAGACCGGAGAATTCCTGCGAGTCTACGAGCGGGAAGGGCGCGCGCCTCAGATGCAGCATCTGGGACAACCGGTCGGATACTACATCAGCGAGATCGGCACGCTGAACCAGGTCACCACGCTGTGGGCGTATGGCAGCCTCGACGAGCGCGTGGAGCGGCGGCGGGCGTTGTTTCAGAATGCTGACTGGAACGCCTATTTGAACAAGGCGCGGCCGCTGCTGACGACGCAGGAAACGCGCATTCTCGTTCCCGCGCCCTTCTTCCAGGAACGCCTCGCGGCGATCGCAAGCCTCGGGAGGGCGTCATGATGGTACGACCGATCGCGCGGTCCATTCTGGCAGCGTTCGCCTGCGCCGTGTTTGGGCTGGCGGTTTCCGGCGCGGCGGCGCAGGACGGCTTTCCGGCTAAACCGATCAAGCTCATGGTGCCCCTGGCGGCCGGCGGCGGGATCGACTTCACCGCGCGCACCACCGCGCAGAAGCTCTCCGACGTGCTCGGCCAGCAGGTGGTGGTCGAAAATCAGGGCGGAGCCGGAGGTGTGCTCGGCGTGAACGCGGTCGCGCGCGCGGCTCCCGACGGCTACACCCTGCTCTATCATTCGGTGTCGGGCGTGGTGAGCTCGGTGGTGGGCAAGGATTTGCCGTATGACTGGCTGCGCGATCTTACGCCGGTGTCGCTGGTCACCCGCTTCGCACCCGTGCTGATCATCAATCCGTCGCTGCCGGCGCGCGACCTGAAGGAATTCATCGCGCTGGCCAAGGCCAATCCGGGAAAATTCAGCTACGGCTCGTCCGGAGCGGGAACGGCCATTCATCTCGCCAGCGAGCTGTTCAAGGCGGCCGCCGGCGTTGACATCGTCCACGTTCCCTATCGCGGCAATGCAGGGGTCATGCCGGACCTCCTGGCCGGGCGCATCGCCATGCTGATCGATGGCGTTCCGGCGCAGGCCAAGAATATCGAATCCGGCCTCGTGCGAGCGCTGGCGGTGACCACCAGGACGCGGTCGCCGGCCTTGCCTGAGGTGCCGACCATGATCGAGCAGGGGGTCGACTACGAGGTCCCGTATTGGACGGCGATCTACGCCCCCGCCGCGACGCCGAAACCGATTCTGGACCGACTTGCGGCGGACATTGCCAAGGCGATGAAGGACCCGGGCGTGGTGGCGCGGCTGAAGGAGGCGGGAACGGAAGCCGTCGGCTCGACGCCGCAAGAGCTCGACAAGTTCAACCGCGATCAGTTCGCGCTCTATCGTGGGATCGTTGCCGACCCGAGGCTCAAGCTCAATCTGCAATAGGTGGCGCGGACGGACGCTCTGCGGCGCGGGCTTCGGCTGGCGGCCCGGGAGCGGATCGTCCGTTACTTTTCGCGATCCCAGATCACGATCACACGCACCACCCTGTTGTTCTGGTTGGGATGCGGCATAGGCGGGCTCTCGATGAAGAGCCGGTCGCCCTCGAACCGGATGAAGCGGGTCTGCTCGCCGCCGACCCAGCCTTCGTTCCAGGCGGCATCGACCTTGGTGATCACCTTGCCGTCCTCAACCCGGTAGCGGCCGGTATAGGCGATCATGGTGCGCAGCGCCTGTGCGCGCTCTTCATCGGTCTTCGGAACGATCCGGCCCTCGGCGGTGACGAGCGCGAGCCAGATCCCGTCCGCGGTCGCGATCTGGCGGCCCCGGGGATGCTCGCCGTAGACGGGCGAGCGCGCCTTGCTCTCCTGGTCCTCGTAGACGACCGAAACAAGCTTCCAGTTGCCGACGATCTTTTGCTTGAGCGCCGCGTCGTCGGCGCGGGCGGCAGTGGCGACGAGCGCCAACAGGCAGAGCAGCAGGACTCGCATCGTATCTCCTCCCGGCAGTGGTTCGTTGCGTAGGCCGTCGGCGTTTCCGGCCCGTTTATGATCGCGCGGCGTCGAACCGCTCGCGCATTATCTGGTGTCGCCCAGCCACTTGGTGCGGATCTTTCCCAGCGTGCCGTCCAACTCGATCTGGTCGAGCCAGATGTTGATGTAGTTGAGCAGCGTCTGGTCGTCCCGCCGCAGCAGAATCGCCACGTAGATCGGATGGAACACCTTGTCCGGGCTCATCGCCGCGAGCCGCGGGTTCTGGCGTCCCATATAAATCGCCGCGGTGGAGTCGGAGACCTGCGCATCGACCTTACCGGCGAGGAGATCGGCGGTGGCAAGCTCGTTGCTGTCGAAGCCGACCGGTGTCGCCTGGGTGAACATGTTGTGGGCGAAACGGTCGTTCAACCCGCCCCTGTTGTAGCCGATCTTGAGGCCGGGGCGGTCGAGGTCCGCAAGCGTCTTGAAGCGCCCCTGGTCGGCGCTGCGGATCAACAGCAGCTTCCCGTAGCGCATATAGGGTTTCGAAAACGTGGCGACCCGTGCACGGTCGAGCGTCCGTCCCATCCCCGACATTGCGATGTCGAACTTGTCGGCGGCGAGGTCAGCGAGCATCGAGCCGAACGTCATCTTCACATATTCGAGCTTGACGCCGAGCGAAGAGTTCAGCGTTTCCAGCACATCCATGTCGAGGCCACGGAGATTTCCGCTCGCGGGATCGCGCATGCTGAACACCGGCGTGTCCATCGTCGTGCCGACCCGCAGCACGCCGCGGTCGAGGATCATCTGCAGCCGATCCGGCGCCTGGCTCTCCGCGGCCGCCGGCAACGCGGCGATGAGGGCGGTGGCGACGCCGAGCACGAGCGATCGAAGGTTCATCATGGTGCGCGCCTATGAGCCGGTTGCATCTCTCGCACCGTTCAGTCTGCCGTCCAGCCGCCGTCAAGGACAAGCGCCGAGCCGGTCATCAGCGACGAGGCGTCGGAGGCGAGGAAGACGATCGCGCCGGTCAACTCTTCGAGCTGGCCGAGGCGGCCGAGCTTGATCTTGGAGAGCACCTCGTCGCGGAATGCCTTGTTCTCGAAGGACTGGCGATTCATCGACGTTATCACAAAGGTCGGCCCCAGGCTGTTGACGCGGATGTTGTGGGGCGCAAGCTCGATCGCCATCGCCTTGGTGAAGCCTTCCATCGCGTGCTTGCTGGCGCAATAGACGGTGCGGCGTGCGGCGCCGACATGGCCCATCTGCGACGAGATGTTGATGATGGAGCCCGGGCGCTTGGCCTCGATCAGGCGGCGCGCGACCGCCTGTGCCATGAAGAATGCGGCGCGCACGTTGAGCGCAAAGATCGCGTCGAAGTCCTCGACCTTGACCTCCATCAGGACCGCCGGCCGGTTGGTGCCGGCATTGTTGACCAGCACGTCGAACGGTTCCGCCGCTGCGATCGTGCGGCGGACGGCATCGAGATCGGTGACATCGAGTGGCAGCGCGACCGCCTTGTCGCCGCGCGCGGCGATCGCCTGCGCCGCGGCCTCGATCTCGTCCCGCGTGCGTGCGGCGAGCGTCACCTCGGCGCCGGCTTGCGCGAGCGCGGACGCCGCCGCCAGCCCGATGCCGCGCCCGCCACCGGTGACCAGCGCGCGTTTGCCGTCGAGACGAAAGGAGGGCGTCTTGGTCAGGTCTATGGGAGGCACTGGGGTCACCGAGCGCTCACTCCGCTGCCTGGGCGTAGGGCACGTTGCGGCCGCCGTAGCGGCGCACGCGCACATTGGCCTGTTCGGCATGGGCGGAGAAGCCCTCGAGAATGCATAGCCGCGAGCAGTATTCGCCGATCAGCGCCGACGCTTCGTCGGTGAGCACCTTCTGGTAGGTGCAGGTCTTGAGGAATTTCCCCACCCACAGGCCGCCGGTGTAGCGCGCGGCCTTCTTGGTCGGCAGCGTATGGTTGGTTCCGATCACCTTGTCGCCATAGGCGACGTTGGTGCGCGCCCCCAGAAACAGCGAGCCGTAATTCCTCATATTGGCGAGGAAGTAATCGGGATCGCGCGTCATCACCTGCACGTGCTCGGAAGCGATGCGATCGGCCTCGCGCACCATCTCCGCTTCGTCCTCGCACACGATCACCTCGCCGAAGTCGGCCCAGGCCTTCCCCGCGGCCTCGGCGGTGGGAAGGATCGCGAGCAGCCGCTCGATCTCGCGCATGGTGTCACGCGCCAGCTTCTCCGAATTGGTGATGAGGATGGCCGGCGAGGTCGGGCCGTGCTCGGCCTGACCGAGGAGATCGGTGGCGCAAAGCTCGCCGTCCACGCTGTCATCGGCGATGACCAGCGTTTCGGTGGGGCCCGCGAGCAGATCGATGCCGACGCGGCCGAAGAGCTGGCGCTTGGCTTCCGCCACATAGGCGTTGCCGGGTCCGACGATCATGTCGACGGCAGGGATCGTCGCGGTGCCCAGCGCCATGGCGGCGACTGCCTGCACGCCGCCGAGCACGTAGATGTCGTCGGCGCCGCCGAAATGCATGGCGGCAACGATGGCGGGATGCGGGCCGCCCTTGAACGGCGGTGCGCAGGCGGCGATGCGCTTCACCCCCGCGACGCGCGCGGTCACGATCGACATGTGGGCCGAGGCGACCATGGGATAGCGCCCGCCCGGCACGTAGCAGCCGATCGAATTCACCGGGATGTGGCTGTGTCCGAGCACCACGCCGGGCAGCGTCTCGACCTCCAGGTCGCGCAGGGTCTCTTTCTGCTTCTGCGCGAAATTGCGCACCTGCGCCTGCGCGAACTTGATGTCGTCGAGGTCGCGCTTGGCCACCTGCGAAATCGCGCGTTCGACCTCGGAGGCGGCGAGCTTGAACGAGGGCGGCGACCAGTTGTCGAATTGCTGTGACAGCTCGCGCACGGCAGCATCGCCGCCGGTCTCGATCTGCTCGAGGATCTGCTCGACTGTCGCGCGCACCTTGGCATCGGCGGCCTTGATCGCGCTCGCGTCCATTCCGCGCTTGAGATAGCGGGCCATGGGGCACCTCCATTCTGTCGCCGTCGTCCTGAGGTGGCCGCCGCAGGCGGCCCTCGAAGGATGACGGGCATACCACCCCGGCCGTCGCCCTTTCGAGGCTCCCCCGGCTCAAGAGGCCGGGGTCGCACCTCAGGGTGACGGGGAGACAGTAGAGCTCAGTTTAGCTTACTTGATCGCCTGCGGATTGATCGGCGAGCCGGTGCCGCCGGTGATGATCAACGGCGGGCCGCAGAAGAAGAATTCGTAGACCTTGTCGGCCGCGCAATCCTCCGCCAGCTCCTTGAGGTAGAAGATTTCGCCCATGCACAGGCCCATGGCCGGGATCACCACCCAATGCCAGGGCTGGTTGGCCTCCGTGGTCTCGTTCGGCCGCACCTCGACGCCCCAGGTGTCCGTGCAGATCGCGGCGATCTCCTTGTCCTGGCACCAGTAGCAGTTCTCGAATTTGACGCCCGGCGCATCGCCGCCGGCGTAGCCGCCCCACTTCTTTTCCTCGAGGCAGCGCTCCATCTGTCCGGTGCGGATGATGACGAAGTCGCCACGCCCGATCTCGACCTTCTGTTTCTTGGCGCATTGGTCGAGCTCGTCGTTCGAGATGCCTTCGCCATCGGCGAGCCAGTCGACGCCGCGGAAGCGGGCGATGTCCAGCAGCACGCCGCGTCCGATCATCTTGTTCCTGGAATGCTCGATCCCGAGCACGCTCAGCCCCCGTGCGTCGATGAGCTTGGCGTCATGGCCGTTATAGGCCTTGTCCTCGTAGAACACGTGCCCGAGCGCATCCCAGTGGGTAGCGCCTTGCACACACAAATTGAGCGTATCGTCGGCGTAGCGAATCTTGTTCCAGTCCTGCCGGCCGGCGATGGCGTCGGTGCCGGTCGCGAGCATCTGGTGGATGGGATTGAAGCGCCCGCCGAACAGGCCGGTCTGCGGGCCGTTGGCATCGAGCGGGATGCCGAGCGCGAACGCCTTGCCCCTGCGGATCAGGCCGGCGGCCTTGACGATATCCTCGGGCCGCACGTGATTGAGCGTGCCGATCTGGTCGTCGTTGCCCCACCGCCCCCAGTTCTTGAGCTTCTCCGTCGCTTCGGAGATCGCCTGTCTGCCCACCTTGATGTTCATCCGCGCGTTCCTTCCCATGCTCTTGCACGATCTGCCTAGCAAGCCGGTCCCCGACCCGCAATCTTCGCGGGAAAAAGGGCTAGACGCGATCAAGCGCCTGCAAGATGCGCCCCGGCGTGAACGGCATGTCGGTGAGCGGCTTGGCACCGAGCGGTCGTAGCGCATCGTTGATGGCGTTCATGACCGCGCCCGGCGCGCCGGCGGTGCCGGCCTCACCGGCGCCCTTGGCGCCCAGTTCGGAGTCCGCGGTCGGGGTGACCACGTGGCCGATCTCGATGTCGGGCATTTCGGCGGCCATCGGCACCAGATAGTCCGCCATGTTGCCGTTGGTGAGTTGCCCGCGCTCGTCGTAGATGCAGTGCTCGAACAGCGCCCCGCCGAGACCCTGCACCACGCCGCCGCGGATCTGCTCGTCGACGAGCTGCGGGTTGATCACGGTGCCGCAATCTTCCACGCACCAGTGCTTGAGCAGCGTGACGAAGCCGGACTCGATGTCGACCTCCAGGTAGCTGGCCTGGATGCCGTTGGTGAATGCGAACGGCCATGCCCGCGGCACGTAATGGCGCGTGGCCATCAGCTCGGCCTGGAAGCCCGGCGGCAGCGTGTCCGGGCGGAAATAGGCAATACGGGCGAGCTCATGCAACGGGAGGCGCTCCGTGCCGGTGCCGGAATCGACAATTGCGCCATTGCGGATGTCGAGGTGTTCGGGCTTGGCCTGCAAGATCGACGCGGCGCAGGCGAGCACGTTGGCGCGTAGCGCCTTGCCGGCCTGCCAGGCCGCTTCCCCGCCGATGCCGGCCGCGCGCGAAGCCCAGGTGCCGCCGCCATAGGGCGTGTTGTCGGTGTCTCCGGTGATGATGCGCACGCGCTCGATCGGCACGCCGAAGGACGAGGCCGCGACCTGCGCGATGACGGCTTCGGCGCCCTGGCCCTGCTCGGTCACGCCGGTCTGGCAGATGATCGCGCCCTGCGCGTCGAGCCTGATGGTGACGCCGTCCTGTGCCGAGATCTTCGCACCGCCGATACCGTAGAAGGCGGCGCTCGGATTGGTCACTTCGACGAAGGACGCAAATCCGATGCCGCGATGGATGCCTTGCGCGCGGAGCCGCTTCTGTTCGGCGCGCAGCCCGGCGTAGTTCATCATGGCATCGAGATGAGCAAGGCTTTCGTGATGCGACAGCGCCTCGAACTTGATGCCCGAGGGACCGCTGGACGGATGGGCGTCGTCAGGAATGAGATTGCGGCGCCGGATTTCCAGCGGGTCCATGCCGATCTGCGCGGCCGCAAGCTCGACCAGTCCCTCCGTCACCGCGGTTGCGATCGGATGGCCGACCGCACGGTACTGGCACATGACGTTCTTGTTCTGGAACACCACGCGGGCGCGGGCGCGGTAGTTCGGGCAGGTATACGGCCCTCCGGTGAGATTGACGATCTGATTGGCCTCAATGCCCGAGGTGCGCGGATAGACCGAGTAAGGACCGATGCCGGTGAGGTCATCGATCTCCCAGGCGGTGATGCTGCCGTCGCTCTTGACGCCGATCTTCGCCTTCACGCGGTGATCGCGGGCATGGATATCGGTGACGAAGCTCTCGATGCGATCGGCGACGAACTTGATCGGACGCTTGAGCAGTTTCGAAAGCGCAACCGTCGCCATCTCGTCGGCATAAGTATGGACCTTGATGCCGAACGAGCCGCCGACGTCCTTGGTCAGGACGCGGACCTGATGCTCCTCGAGTTCGAGGTGCTTGGCGAACAGGTTCTGCATCATGTGCGGAGCCTGGGTGCCTTGATAGACGGTGAGCCGCTCGTCGCCCGGGTTCCAATCGGCGACGATGGCGCGCGCCTCATTGGTGACCCCGGTGTGACGCCCGAACACGAACGTCGTCTCCACCACCGCATCGGCGTCCTTGAAGCCCTGGTCGGGGTCGCCGGCGACAAGCACGCGTTCGAAGGTGAGATTGTCGCCAAGTTCGGGATGGATGACTGGCGTGCCGGCGTCGAGCGCGGTCTCGGCATCGGTGACCGCCGGCAATTCCTCGTAGCCGACATCCACCAGCTCGCAGCCATCCTCGGCTTCGGCCCGTGTGCGCGCGACCACCGCGCATACCGCCTCGCCTTGCCAGCACGCGCGCTCGACCGCAATTGCATGCTGCGGCGCCGATTTGATGCCCTTGAGGTGGGTGAGAACGCCGACCCAGGGCGTGATGACCTTCGCCAATTCAGCGCCGGTCACCACCGCGATGACGCCCGGCGACGTCTTCGCCGCGGCCGTCGCGATCGCCGTGATGCGCGCGTGGGCGTGGGGCGAGCGGACGAAGGCCACGTGCGCCATGCGCGGCAGCGTCACATCACTCACGAACTGGGCGCGACCACGAGTGAGCCGCGCGAGATTGGGCCGCGGCACCGATCTGCCGATATAGGAGTTCGGCCGGTCGAGGGCCGAGAGCGTAGGGGGCGAGTTGTCGGTGATTTTCATCGCGTTCCCTGCGAAGAGTGCCGCGCCTTCGCGACGGCTTCCACCGCATCCACGATCGCCTGATAGCCGGTACAGCGGCAGTAGTTGCCGGAGAGATGCACGCGGATTTGTTCGCGGCTCGGGACGCCGCCGGCGGCCAGCAGCTCCTGCGCCGTCAGCAGCATGCCCGGCGTGCAGTAGCCGCACTGGAGTGCGTTGCGCGCGATGAATGCCTCCTGCAGATCGGTGATCTCGTCCGTTTCGGCCACGCCCTCGATCGTCTCGACGCGCGCACCGTCACATTGTACGGCGAGCATCAGGCAGCCGCGCACCACCGCTCCGTCGACACGCACGCTGCAGGCGCCGCAGACGCCGTGCTCGCAGCCGATATGGCTGCCCGTCAATGCAGCGTCATCGCGCAGGAAGTCCACCAGCGTCTTGCGCGCGTCAACGGTCGCGCGGGTCTCCTCGCCGTTCACGGTCATGATGATGTCGTGGACCTGTGCGTTCATGACAACGCCCGATCGAGCTGGCGAGCGACGCGCCTGAGCAGCACGCCGGCGAGATGGGTTTTCACTGCGCCCGACGCTTGCACGTCGTCGGGCGGGTTCAGGTCCTGCGCGAGCGCGCGCACCGCCGCGTCGATGTCGCCGTCCGCCAGTGCCGGCTCGGCATGGTGTGCGCGGACCGGCGTGGAGCCTACGCCGAAATAGGCCAGGCGCAGATCGCGGAGGCGCTTGCCGTCCGCGCGCGCGCTGGCGGCAAGTCCCACCATGGCATAGTCGCCGTGACGGCGCGCGAACTCCGCGAAGCCGACACGGGTCTGGGCGCCGGCTGCGGGAATGCGGATGGACGTGAGCACGTCATGGGTGGTGAGTGCGGTTTCGAACAGGCCTTTGAAGAAATCGTCGGCCTTGACCACCCGGGATCCCTGCGGTCCGGCGATCGCCAGCTCGCCACCAAGGGCGAGCACGCACGCCGGCAACTCGGCGGCGGGATCGGCGAACGCGACCGAACCGCCGATGGTGCCGCGATTGCGGATCGCGGGATGCCCGATATGCGGCATGGCCAACGCGATGAGTGGCGCGCGCCTGCCGAGCTCGGCAGAGCGCTCGGCTTGCGCATGGCGGACCAGCGCGCCGATTTCGATATGCCCGTCGTTCGACGAGATTTCATCGAGACCGCCCACGCCGTTGATGTCGACGAGCAAGGAGGGATGGCTCAATCGCATATTGAGCGTCGCGATCAGGCTCTGTCCGCCGGCGAGGAGGCGCGCGTCGTCGTTCGCCAGCAATTCGATCGCGTGCGCGACCGAGCGAGCCTTGGCATAGGCAAAAGGTGCTGGCTTCAATCCGTTCCTCCCAGCGGCTTTTTGGGCATTGTGGCCGCTGGGAGCGGGTCGTCAATCCTTGCCGGCCGACGCCCGGTTGGTGAAGCGGGCGTTGCCGAGCCCGGTGCCGATCGTCAGCGCGCCCCAATGCTTCACGTCGCTCATGAACGGCGTCTCGCTCAGCCCCTGCACCACCGCATCATTGTGCAACAGCACAGCGGTCTCGTGCTCCCCGATCTTGGGAATGGCCTTGTGCAGGCTGAGCGGCAAATTGAAGCGGCTGCTCTCCCAGTTGCCCGGCAGGTTCTGGGCGCCGCGGTCGATGGTGCCGTCCGATTCAATGATGCCGGGGCATCCGATGCCGATGAACGGCGCGAGCCGCAGTCCCTCCTTGCCCGCGCGCGTGATCAGCCCCTTGAGCATTCCGACCAGCTCGTCGACCGCGTCTTCGCGCGTGAGTTTCTTCTCGTCTCCGTGCCGCCACAGCTCGAACTTCCAGACCGCCGCCTTGGAAAGATCAGAGGCCTTCTTCAGGTTGAGGGCGACCACGCCGGCCCGGATATTGGTGCCGCCGATGTCGACGGCCAGGATCGCATCATGGGCCTCGAACATCCATGTCGGCGCCAGATGCACCGCGCCGATCAGACCGGCCTCGTCGGGCTCATGGCGGATGGGCACCAGATCGATGGCGACCTTGTCGGCCTTGAGAATGACCGACGTCCGGCCGATGGCGAGCTCACCCACCCGGCTGCCGCGGAAGCCGCCGCCAACCACGATCCGTTCGGTATCGCGCCAGGCCTTGAGCTTGAGGTAGCGGCGGATGATGAGCGCAAGCTCCTGGGCGAAGTCCTCGATCGCCCCTTGCACGATGCCGGCTGCCTCGGGATCACCCTCGGTGAGCAGTGCGTCGAGCTTTTTCTTGCTGATGTCCTCGGTCGCCTCGTCGCCGAAGGGGTCGTTGCCGGCCTTGCGCAGCGGCTTGCGCCAGTTGTCCATGATGGCGCGGAAGGCTCCCTTGCTGGCGCGATCGCCAATGAAGCCTTCGTCGTCCTTCAACTCGACATTGTAGCTGTCCACATCGACGGAGGGGAGCCGCGTTGCGCCGTGCGCCGCAACGGTCGGCAAGGTCGTCGTCTGATCGGCCATGGAACCCTTTCCCGTGACAAGTTCATGACAACCGCAAAGCGGGCGGAAAGTTTCATTACGCCGGCCCCGGCGACGCCGGTCAAGCGGCAGGCGGCGGCGCGACGATCCGTTTGACGATGTCGATCGCCCGCCGCATCAGCGTCATCGAGGCTTCCACGGTGCGGAAGGCGGCGTGGGAGGTGAGCGTCACATTCTCCATCCGTGCCAGGGGATGGTCAGGTTTGAGCGGTTCGGCGTGAAAGACGTCGAGGCCGGCGTGGCGGACGTGGCCGCGCTCGATCGCGTCGATCAGGGCGTTCTCGTCCACCAGCGCGCCCCGCGCGGTGTTGACCAGGATCACGCCCGGCTTGGCAAGGGCCAGGCGTTTCGCGTCCAGGAGACCGCGGGTCTCGTCGTTGAGCGCAAGATGGAGCGAAATCACGTCGGCCCGCGCCAGCAGGTCGTCGAGAGCGACCAGCGGCACGCCGGCGTCGGGGCGCGGTGAACGGTTCCAGGCGATCACCTCCATTCCGATGCCGCGCGCGATCCGGGCCACCTCCCGGCCGATACCCCCGAGCCCGATCAGGCCGAGTGTCTTGCCGTTGAGCTGCATGCTCTCGAGCGGGTCCCACACCCCCGCGCGCACGGCCCGGTCCATCCGCGCGAGCCCGCGGCCGCAGGCGAAGATCAGCGCGATGGTGTGCTCGGCGACCGCAATGTCGCCATAGCCCTTGATGGTGTGCACGGTGATGCCGAGATCGGCCAGCGCCGGAACGTCCATGTAGCTCGAGGCGCCGGTGCCGAGGAAAACGATGTGCTTGAGCCCGCGGCATTCGGCCATGACCTCGGTCGGCATGTAGGAATGGTCGTCGAGGCAGATGTCGTAACCGGCCAGGAGCCGCGGCAGATCGGCGGAGCTGAACGGATCGGTGTTGACCGCGATCGGCGGGTCGTCGGGCCGGCGCACGCGGGCGAACACCGGGGCGAGCTGGTTGTTGCAGTCGATGAAGATCGATTTCATGGTCGCCCTGTTCCCTGGCCATTCGCAAGCATAGTAATACGGCAAGGACTGCTGACCATGGAGGGTGGGAAATGCCGGGCGAGTTCAAGGGCAAGGTCGTCGTCGTATCGGGGGCCAGCCGGGGGATCGGCCGCGGCATCGCGCAGGCATTCGCGCGCGAGGGCGCGCAGACCGTGCTGGCCTCGTCATCGGCCGAGAATCTCGCGGTCGCCGCCAAGGCGATTGCCGGGCTGGGACCGGAGCCGTTCACCGTGGCCGGCGACCTGCGCACGCTGGCGGCCTGCGAGCAATTGTTTGCGCGCGTCAATGAACGATTTGCGCGCTGCGACGTGCTGGTCAACAACGCGGGCGCGACGCGCGCCGGCGCGTTCGTGGACCTGCCCGATGCGGTCTGGCTCGAAGGCTACGCGCTCAAGTTCTTCGGCTGCGTGCGCCTCACCAGGCTGTTCTGGCCGCTGCTGAAGGCCTCCCAAGGAAACGTGATCAACATCATCGGTGGCGCCGCGCGCACCCCTGATCCCGAGTTCCTGATCGGCGGCTCGGTCAATGCCGCCATGGCCAACTTTTCCAAAGGCCTGTCCAAGCTCGGCAATCGCGACGACGTCAACGTGAACGTCATTCACCCCGGCAATACCGATACCGAGCGGCAGGAACAGTTGCGCCAGCAGCGCGCGGCGGCGCTGGGCAAGACGGTCGAGGAGCTGCGGTCCGAGGCCCTCGTCAAGAACAACACGCGCCGCTTCGGCAAGCCGGAGGACATCGCCGCGCTGGCGTTGTTCCTGTGTTCCGAGCGTGCGCGCCACATCCAGGGCACGGCGATCGCGGTCGATGGCGGTGCGACCGCCGGTCATTACTGATTGTCTTCACATTTCCAAATCACGGCCAGGGGTGCTTGCGCGCGCCCATGGAGGCTGGTCTCATAGCTAAAACCCCGCACGCCAGGAATAAGCCCGGTCGCAGAGGGTTGTTCATTTGCCGGACGCTCGGCCGGCAGCGAGATTTCGGGAGGACGTCATGAATCAGACGACACGGCGGATTTTTGGGGTGGCGGGGTTCGCCCTGCTGCTTGCCACATCCGCGAGCTTTGCCCAGCAGCCGGCCCCGGTGCGCGTACGCGGGACGGTAGAGGCGGTCGACGGGCCGATGCTGACGGTAAAATCGCGTGACGGGCAGACTACATACAAGGTGAAGCTGACCGACAATGCGGCGGTGCGCGGCATCGTCAAGGCGGCGCTCACCGATATCAAGGACAACTCCTTCATCGGGGTCACCGGCATGCCGCAGTCCGACGGCAGCCAGAAGGCGGTGGAAGTTCATATCTTCCCCGAACCGATGCGCGGCACCGGCGAGGGGCATCGGCCATGGGATCTGATGCCCAACAGCACCATGACCAACGCCACCGTGGCGCAGTCGGTCAAAGGTGTGAACGGGAACGAGATCACCCTCAAGTACAAGGAGGGAGAGAAGAAGATCGTGGTCGTACCCGAGACGGTGATCGTCACCTACGTTCCCGGCGACAAGAGCGAGCTCAAGCCCGGAGCCAAGATCTTCATCGGCGCCGCAAACAAGAAGGACGACGGCACGCTCGAGGCCTCCGCGGTCTCGGTCGGCCGGGATGGCATCACGCCGCCGATGTGAGCAACTGACCGGTGGCCGTGTGCGTGCCGTCCTCGGTGGCGGCACGCACCGCTTCAGCGAGGACGCAACATGAGCGCGATGACAAGAGGCATGCTCGCAACGGCGGTGCTGCTCGCGACCGTGGCGGCAACGTCGGCATGGGCGCAACAGCCGCAAACCGCCCGCGTGCGCGGCACCATCGAGAAGGTGGACGGCAAGACCCTGCTGGTGAAGGGACGTGATGGCGCCCCGCTGACGCTGACGCTCGCCGACAATGTGCAGGTCGTGAGCGTGGTGAAGGCCTCCCTGGCCGACATCAAGGAAGGGGCTTTCATCGGCAGCGGAGCGATGCCGCAGGCCGACGGCACCCAGAAAGCGTTGGAGGTGCACATCTTTGCCGAGTCCCAGCGCGGCACCGGCGAGGGCCACCGTCCCTGGGATGGCGCTCCGAACAGCACCATGACCAACGGCACCGCGGGCACGGCGGTGACCGGCGTCGACGGCCCCACGATCACGGTAAAGTACCGGGATGGCGAGAAGAGGATCGTGGTGGGACCGGATGTGCCGATCGTACGGTATGAAATCGGGAATGTGAGCGAGCTCAAGTCCGGCGCCGCCATCACCGTGCCAGCTGCCACGAAGAAGCCGGACGGAACGTTCGAGACGGCGCGCGTCAATGTCGGCCGCGATGGCGTCGTGCCGCAGTAGCAGGGCTCGATCTGCTCGCCGATCCGTTCCGGCGTAGCTCCCGTCCGATCAGCCTCGGGTGATTCTGGTGCCGCCGCGCCGGGAGGGCGCGTGGGCCGAGCCGCGCGCCGGAACGTCGAGATCGCTGGCGATCAAACCCGGGAGGTCTGCGGGGGCGGCGATGCGCGGCGGATTGCGGCGGCCGCGGGCACGGCTGTCGATATCCTCGTCGTGGGGGCGCTTGACCGCGTCGGCGCGAGCGAGCGCCTCGATCGGGGGGGCATCCTCGGTTAAACGCGCAAGCAGGCGGGTGAGATCGTCAAGCTTGCTCGCAACCACATGGATGACGTTGGATTCCTGCTGCACCTCTCCAGTGACGGCGACATAACGCGCGCCGAGGATGATGGGACGAAAGCGCTCGAACGTCTTGGGCCAGACGATGATATTGGCGATCGCGGTCTCGTCCTCGATGGTCATGAAGATGACGCCATTGGCCGAGCCCGGCCGTTGGCGAATGGTGACGAGACCGGAGACGCTGACGCGTCTGCCCGACGGGCATATCCGCAGTTCCTGGTTGCGGATGATGCCGTGCCGGGCCAGGTCGGGGCGCAGGAAGGACGCCGGGTGCGCGCGCAGCGACAATTCGAGGAAGCGATAGTCGTTCACGACCTCTTCGCCCGGCGGCATGGAGGGTAACTGCACTTCGGGTTCGCGCGGAACGGAACGAAGCGCGGGTACTTGCGGCGCGACGATGGCTGCGGGTGCCGGCATCGTATGGACCCGAAATAACGGCAGATCGTCGTCGCTGCCGCCGACGCGGCCGAGTGCCTTGGCCGCCCACAACGCCTGCCGCCGCGTGAGACCGAGCGAGCCGAAGGCATCAGCATCGGCGAGCCGTTCGATGATGCGGGGTGATAGCCCGGTGCGCAGCCAAAGGTCGCGGACGGAGGTGTAAGGTGCGTTTCGTTCTTTGACGATCAGCGTTGCGTCCCGATCCGACAATCCCTTGATCTTGCGAAAACCCAGCCGTAATGCGCAGTTCGTGCGGATGTCGTCCGCCATTTCGCGGTGGATCACCTGCATGCGTTCGATCGCGTGCGGGCCTGGCTCGAGCGTGGCATCCCAGTCGGAATGATTGATATCGACCGCCCGCACTTCGACGCCGTGCTCGCGCAGGTCGCGCACGATCTGCGCCGGCGCGTAGAAGCCCATGGGCTGCGCGTTGAGCAGCGCAGCCGCGAAGACGTCCGGATAGCGGCATTTCATCCAGGCCGAGGCGTAAACCAGGAGCGCGAAGCTCGCGGCGTGGCTTTCCGGGAAGCCATATTCGCCGAAACCCTCGATCTGGCTGAAGCAGCGCTCGGCGAATTCGCGTGGATAATTCCTTGCAACCATTCCTTCGATCATCTTGATCCTGAAAGTGCCGATGGTGCCGGTGCGCTTGAAGGTCGCCATGGCGCGGCGCAGCTTGTCGGCTTCGCCGGGCGTAAAACCGCCGGCGACGATGGCGATCTTCATTGCCTGTTCCTGAAACAGGGGGACGCCGAGCGTTCTTTCGAGGACAGCCTCAAGCGCCTTCGATGGATAGGAAACCGGCTCGATACCCTGCCGGCGGCGCAGATACGGATGCACCATGTCGCCCTGGATCGGGCCCGGCCGCACGATCGCGACTTCGATCACGAGATCGTAGAATTCCTTCGGCTTGAGACGCGGCAGCATCGACATCTGCGCGCGGCTTTCGACCTGAAATACGCCGAGCGAGTCGGCGCGCTGCAGCATGTTATAAACCGGGTGCTCTTCTTTCGGGATCGTAGAGAGGGCGTAATATCCCTTTCCCTCGCTTTCCTCCGGCCGGGACGAACGGAACGCGACGCCATAGTGCTTCTCGGTGAGCTCGAATGCCTTGCGCAGACACGTGAGCATGCCGAGCCCGAGCACGTCGATCTTGAGGATGCCGAGCGCGTCGAGATCGTCCTTGTCCCATTCGACGAAGGTGCGATCCTTCATCGCTCCATTGGCGATCGGCATCACCTCGTCGAGCCGGCTGCGGGTAATGACGAATCCGCCGACGTGCTGGGACAGGTGGCGCGGAAAGGATTGGATCTCCATGGCGAGCGCGCGCATTTTCCCCATGCGCGGGCTGTTCACGTCGATGCCGGCGCGCGCAAGCTCGGCGGTGCGTACTGTGCCGCCGCCCATGCCCCAGATCGAGGATGAGAGCGCGCCGATCGTATCCTCCGACAGTCCGAAGGCCTTGCCGACCTCCCGGATGGCGGAGCGGCCGCGATAGGAGATGACGGTTGCGGCGATGCCGGTATGGTCGCGTCCATAATGTTCGTAAATGTGCTGGATCACCTCCTCGCGCCGCTCGTGCTCGAAATCCACGTCGATGTCGGGCGGCTCGCCGCGATCCGAGGAGATAAAGCGTTCGAACAGGAGGTTGCCATCGCGCGGGTCGACGTCGGTGATGCGCAGGCAGTAACAGACCGCCGAATTGGCCGCCGAGCCGCGGCCTTGACAGAGAATGTTCTGGCTCCGGGCATAATCGACGATGTGATGCACGGTGAGAAAGTAAGGCGCGTATTTGAGCTGGGCGATCAGCGCAAGTTCATGGTCGAGTGACTGGCGCACATTGTCCGGGATGCCGTCGGGATAGCGCGCGGCAGCGCCTTCCCAGGCCAGATGCACGAGGGCGTCCTGCGGTGTCGCAAAGCCCGGGCGCATTTCATCGGGATACTCATAATGAAGCTCGTCGAGCGAGAAGGTCAGCGTCCGACCGAGTGTCAATGTCTCCTCGATCGCTTCCGGGGCTTCGCGAAAGAGCCGCGCCATCTCGGCAGGGGGCTTGAGATAGCGCTCGGCATTGACGGCGAGCCGCCGCCCGGCCCGGTCGATCGTCAGGTGCTCGCGGATGCAGGTGAGGACGTCCTGCAATTCCCGCCGGTCGGGATGATGATAGAGCACGTCGTTGACGGCGATGAGCGGCATGCCGGCTTGCCGTGCGATCCCGGCACGCCGTGCCAACCGCGCACGGTCATTGCCGCGATAGAGCATGTTGGCGGCCAGCCGCACGCGGCCGGGGGCGGCAGCACGCAGAAGCGAAAGCAGCTGATCCGGTTTCGTGACGGGTTTTCTCTCATTTTCAACCAGCCGGAGTTTTGCCTTCGAGCCCCCATCCCCGGGAACGGGAAGCGCCGATGATGCAGCCGCTGTCCGGCCGATCTCGCCGGGATCGATGACAGGTCGCGCAGACCCGGCTTCCGCCAGGGTGGGATGAGCCGAGGGCGGCTTGCGCAACAGGGGAAGCGATGGAAGCTCCCATGTCGATGTCTCCATCACGACAAGCTCGAGCCCAGCGATGTGCTCGAGCAAATCGTCGAGATAAAGGATGCATTCGCCTTTCTCCGCGCGCAGGTTGCCGCGCGTGAGCAGGCGGCAGAGTCGCCCCCAGGCCGCGCGGTCGCGCGGATAGGCGAGAATGTCCGGCGAATCGTCGGCAAAGACGAGCCGTGCGCCCGGGTGATAGCGCAGCGCCAGCTCCTTCTCGCGTTTGATGAGATGGGCCCGCACCACGCCGGCGACCGAATTGCGGTCGCAGAGCCCGAGACCGTCGAGCCCGATATGGGCCGCCTGCAGCATCAGCTCCTCGGCATGCGAGGCCCCGCGCAGGAACGAGAAGTTGGAGGCGACGGCGAATTCGACGTAGCAGGGCATCTCACGCATACATCCCGTGCAGGAACCAGCGCGGCCGCGGCAAGGCGCGCGCCATGTCGCGATAGAGTCCCGCGCGAAACAGCCAGAAGCGCAGTCCCGCCTTGTCCTCGACGCGGAAATAATCGCGCGCGGGCCCGCCTTCTTCGCTCCACCAGGCGCCTTCGATGCGCTCGGGTCCCTCGACCGCGATCACTTCGTGCAGTGCCCGACGCCAGCGGAAGCGCACCGGGGGGCCGTCGGGCACCAGGGCAAAGACATCCTCGATCGGTTCGGGCCGGGCGAGAAAGCGCAGCGGCCGCGGGCTCAAGTCAGCCTGGACGCGGAAGCGGCGGAACGCCTCCCAGCCGAGCTCGGCTCGCGCCATGACCTGTGCCGGGAGAGCCGCGACCGCGAGCTCGGGGATATGGCTGTCATGGGCGACGAGGCGGGACACTCGCCGGCGGCCGAGCCGCGCGCTCAGGCGGTCGACGAGGCGATCGAGCTCGGCTTGATCTTCGTGTCCGCCGAGACCGATCTGCTCGTCCGGACAGGGCTCGGCGATGATCACGGAAAGCCGCGCCAGATCGAAGCCGAAGCCCGGATCGATCTCGTCGCCGAGCGCGGCGAGCCGCTCGACAAAGAGCGCGCGGATCGCCTGCGGATCGCGCACCGGGCGCGAGGTGCCGGCCGCGATGCGCTTGACCACGCCGTCGGTGCGGAAAAGGGCAAGTTCGAGGCGGCGCGCGCCGTCCCCGCGCACAGCCAGTGCCGCCTTGAGCCGCGTCGCGAGCCGCTCGACGGTCGCGAGGACGTCCTCTTCGCGTGCGATCGGTTCGTGAAAGTTCTTTTCGGCAATATAGGGCGCGACCGGCAGGCGTGGAGTCAGCGGCTCGTATTCGCGCCCGAGCGCGCGGTCGAGCATGCGCAAGAGTTCGGCGCCGAAGCGGGCGGCAAGCGGCGCGCGCGGGAGGTCGAGGATGTCGCCGATACGTTTCAAGCCGACCCGTGCCAGCGCGGCGACCGTGTCGCTCGACAGCCGCAGCGCCGCGAGCGGCAGGGGGGCAAGAAGATCGCGCTCATCATCGGTTGGGGTAATTGCCGCCTCACCGAAACGCGCGGCGGCGGAGGCCGCTCCGATGCTGGCGGCAATGGCGGCGCGGGCCGTAAAGCCGAAACCGGTCATCCGCGCAAGGAGATCGTCGCGAAGTTTCTCTTCGCCGCCGAAGAGATGTGCGCAGCCGCCGATGTCGAGCAAAATGCCGTCGGGCGGATCGGCGGCGAGGAGAGGCGTGTAGCGTTGGCACCAGTCGGCCAGGGCATCGAGGAGGCGAGCGTCGGCTGCCTGGTCCTCCGGCATTGCAGTGAGAGCGGGATGCATGGCGCGTGCCTGCGCCAGCGCGAGACCGGCGGTTAGGCCGAGCCGCTCCGCCGCGGCATCGACCGCGACGAGAAGATCGAGATTGCCGCACTTGCCGAACACCGCCAGGGGAGAGGGGGCTTCACGCCACTGCCGCACGATGCGGTCGGTCGAAAGCCGTTCCAGCCAAAGGCTCAGAATGCGTTGCGAGCTCGAAACGCTGCTCCACACTGTTCCACTCCACGATCCATGCCCCGAGATGACCACGGCGATTGCGCACGAGCCGCGCGGTCAAGCGCGGCGGACCGAGGCCGTGACATCTTTCATCGCCTCCTCCCGCGCGCGGGAAGGGAGGCGCCGTGCCGATGATCCAGCGCGTCGCTGCGGCGGAGGGCTCATCGTGCGGCGTAGTGCGCAGGAGCAGACCGAGGGTGTCGCCGGCGGCAGCCGCGAGCGCGAGCCGCCGCGTCATCACCTGATCGATGCCGCGTGAGCGCATCTCGCCGATCACCACGCCGACGGCGCGGCAGCGCAACGCCTCCTCCATCGCCCACAGCACATCGCGATCGCGCGCGGCGGTGACCGTGATCAGCCGCTCGGGGGCGATGCCGGCGCCGTCGAGACCAGGCCCATAGGGCGCACCATTCTCGGCGAGCGAAAAGTCCTCGGCGATCCAGAGCAGGTATCTTCCCGGGATGCGGGTCGAAACCGCGCTCGCGCCAGTGCGAGCCGCACTTTCGCAGGACGGGAGAGCCTGCCGCGCCGCGAGCGCCAGCGCGAAGCCGGTGGCAGCGGCGGTTTCCGTTTCATGCGCGGCGGCAATTTCGTGCAATGCGCCGCAGCTCAGGCCGCCGCCGAGAACGCCGTCGATGGCGGAGATGCCGAGCCCAAGCGCAGCGCCGCCGTCGGGCGTGAGGCCGGTGGCCGCTTCGGCCGCGCAGAGTTCACGGCGGAGCCGATCAAGGACCGCCGGCGCCCCGGCGGGAGAACAGAAGGCCGATCGTGCGGGTGTGCCCATGGCCATCCGGGGAGGAGGGAAAGTTCATGATTTGTTCTATTGATTCCCGAGACCTCTGGCGCCGTCAAGGCAAATGCATAAAGCATTGATAATGCGGGTTTCCTTCCGTCGTGGCGTCCGATCCTGCAGCCGTCGCACGGGCTCTCGTTTGGGACTGTTAATCGGTCGACGGGCCGGACCAGCGCAGGATCTTGCTGCCGGCGCTGGCATCTTCAGGCCTGCGCAATCACCCTGGGGTCGATGTCGCGCACGTTCCTCACCCCGCACAGCGCCATGGTCACGTCGAGCTCCTTTCCTAAAATCTCGATCGCCCTGGCAACGCCGGCTTCGCCGCCGGCACCGAGGCCATAGATGTAGGAGCGCCCGATCATGCAGGAACGCGCCCCGCGCGCGAGCGCGCGCAGCACGTCCTGGCCAGAGCGAATGCCGCCGTCGAACATGACCTCGATCTGGTCGCCCACCGCCTCGACCACTTTCGGCAGGGCGGCGATCGAGGAGAGTGCGCCGTCGAGTTGACGTCCGCCATGATTGGAGACCACCAGCGCGCTCGCACCCGCCTTGGCGGCGATCCTGGCATCCTCGACATCAAGGATGCCCTTGAGAATGAGCTTGCCCGGCCAGATGCTGCGCACCCACTCGACATCCTTCCAATTCAGCGTGGGATCGAATTGGTTGGCGGTCCATTGCGCCAGCGAGTTCACGTTCTCCATGCCCTGCACATGGCCGGCGAGGTTGCCGAAGGTCTTGCGCCGGCCGCGCAGGATCGAAAGTGCCCAGGCCGGTTTCTTTGCAATATCGATAAGGTTGCCGAACTTGATCTGCGGCGGCACGGTCATGCCGTTGCGGATGTCGCAATGGCGCTGGCCCAGCACCTGCAGGTCGAGCGTGAGCACGAGAGCACTGCACTTCGCGGCGGCTGCGCGCTCGATCAGGGCGCGGATGAAGCCGCGGTCCTTCATCACGTAGAGCTGGAACCAGAACGGCTTGTCGACCGCCTGTGCCACATCCTCGATCGAGCAGATCGACATGGTCGAGAGCGTGAACGGAATTCCGGCCGCTTGCGCCGCCCGGCAGGCCAGAATCTCGCCGTCGCCGTGCATCATCCCGCAGAGCCCGATGGGCGCAAGCGCCAGCGGGAGCGAGACTCTCTCGCCGAGAATCGTGGTGGTGAGGTCGCGCTGCGAGACGTCGACGAGCACGCGCTGACGCAGCTTGATGTGCTCGAGGTCTTCGCGGTTGGCGCGTAGCGTCTCCTGCGCGTAGGAGCCGGCCTCGGCATAATCGAAGAACGCACGTGGCACCTTGCGGCGGGCCACGCGCCGCAAGTCCTCGATGCAGGTCATGATGCGCATGGTCTTGTTATACTGGCCGCATCCGAAAGGGGAAACTGGGGAACGCCACCCTGTCCCGGGCGTTGTCACGGGATGGCGGCGCACCGTCGCCGGCAGGGAGAATTTGCATGGGAATTCCGAACGAAACGGTCGCGGAACACGAGGTCGACGAGAAGACGAGGCGCGAGCGCGAGGAAGCTCGCAAACGCAAGCTCGAGAAGTCGCTCGAACAAGGCCTTGAGGACAGCTTTCCCGGCTCCGATCCGATCAATGTCACCCAGCCGCCCCCCAGCGTGGCGGACAAAAGGAAAACATAGCAATTCATGATGCAAGCCATGATCGCAAGCCATGGGCGTTAACCAACGGCACCGCGGATCCCGCTCCCGGTGCCGTTCATCATGGCGCAAGAGTTGCTGATATTTTTGAGATTTCGGCCATCGAATTGCCTTATCATCCCGTCGAAACGTTGCCCTTCATCGGGTTTGGGGGAACATGGTTCGTAAATATTTTGGCACTGACGGCATTCGTGGCCGTGCCAACGGCGAGATCACGCCGGAGCTGGCGCTCAAGGTCGGGCAGGCGGCCGGTCTGATCTTCCGCCGCGGCGACCATCGCCACCGCGTGCTCATCGGCAAGGACACCCGTCTCTCCGGCTACATGATCGAGACCGCGCTGGTCGCGGGCTTCACCTCGGTCGGAATGGACGTGTTGCTCACCGGCCCGATTCCCACCCCCGCGGTCGGGATGCTCACGCGTTCCATGCGTGCCGATCTCGGCGTGATGATCTCGGCCTCGCACAATCCGTTCGACGACAACGGCATCAAGCTCTTCGGCCCAGACGGCTTCAAGCTGTCCGACGAGGTCGAGCATCAGATCGAAGCGCTGATCGATTCCGAGCTTCTCAAGCGGCTGGCGAAGGGGACCGACCTCGGCCGCGCCAAACGCATCGACGGCGTGCAGGATCGCTATATCGAATTCGCCAAGCGCACCTTGCCGCGCAACCTTTCGCTCGGCGGGCTGCGCGTGGTCGTGGACTGCGCCAACGGCGCCGGCTATCGCGTGACGCCGGAGGCGCTGCGGGAGCTCGACGCCGAGGTGATCACGATGGGGGTCGAGCCCGACGGCTTCAATATCAACCACGAATGCGGCTCGACCGAGCCCGCGGCGCTTTGCCAGAAGGTGAAGGAAATGCGCGCCGATATCGGCATCGCGCTGGATGGCGATGCCGACCGCGTGCTCATCGTCGACGAGCGCGGGCGCATCGTCGACGGCGACCAGTTGCTGGCGGTGATCGCGGAAAGCTGGCAGGCCGACGGCCGCCTCGCGAAACCGAGCGTCGTCGCAACCGTGATGTCCAATCTCGGCCTCGAGCGCTATCTCGGCAATTTGGGAATCGCGCTCGTCCGCACACCGGTCGGCGATCGCTACGTGCTCGAGCAGATGCGCGCCCATGGCTACAACGTCGGTGGCGAGCCGTCGGGCCATATCATTCTCTCCGACTACACCACGACCGGCGACGGTCTGCTGGCCGCGCTGCAGGTGCTTGCCGTGGTGAAGAAACAGGATCAGCCGGTGTCCCTGGTGTGCCACCGCTTCGACCCGCTGCCGCAGGTTCTCAAGAACGTGCGCTACAAGAGCGGCAAGCCGCTGGAGAACGCCAAGGTGCGCAGCGCCATCGAGGACGCGGAAGCCCGCCTTGACGGCCATGGCCGTCTGATCGTGCGGTCGTCCGGGACCGAGCCCGTGATCCGCGTGATGGGCGAGGGCGACGACAAGGTGCTGGTCGAGGAGGTGGTCGACGAGATCGTCGACGCCCTCACCAACGCCGCGTGAGTCGCTGCGGCGAAAAGGCGCTATCCGGTTGCCGCCCCTGGCGAAACGGGCACAACCGCGGCAGTGCAGCGCGCAGATTGGAATATCTACAAAATCGGCGTTTTGTTTTTGCCTGGACGAGTGGCCTCATGTATCGATAGTTGCATAACGAACTAAACGGGCTGGGACCGCCGGGTTTCATGATCGTCTGTTCTTGCAATGTATTGACCGACCAGGACGTTCGCTCCGCGCTCACCGCCGAGCGGACGCCTCGAACCACCGGCCAGGTCTATGGCTGCCTGGGCTGCAGCGCCCAGTGCGGGCGTTGCGCACGGACCATCCGCCGCATCATGGACGAGGCCATCGCGGGCGCCTGCGGCACCGGTTGCCAGTGCTGCCCGAGCGGTCAGCACAGCGATTAGCGCCGTTTCCGGCACTCCACAGCATGAATTCTGATCTGGGCGGGCGGGGGCTGCCATCCCCCTTGTCGCGCCATGCGTTATGCGCAAGATTAGAGTAATTCCAAATTATCCCGGGATCACAGGGATTTCCCCTAAGGATGGGCACATGCAAGGCGATGCAAGGGTCGTTGAATATCTCAACCGCAGCCTCCGGCACGAACTGACGGCCATCAACCAGTACTGGCTGCACTATCGGCTCTTGGACAATTGGGGCTACCGCGACCTGGCGAAGAAATGGCGCAAGGAATTGATCGAGGAGATGGAGCACGCCGACAAGATCGTCGAGCGCATCATCTTTCTCGACGGCTTTCCCAACATGCAGGTCCTCGATCCGCTTCACATCGGACAGAATGTGAGGGAGGTGCTCGACTGCGATCTCGCGGCCGAGATGTCGGCGCGCGCGCTCTATCAGGAGGCCGCCACCCATTGCCACTCGGTCAAGGACTACGTCACCCGTGACCTGTTCGAGAAGCTGATGCACGACGAGGAGCAGCACATCGATTTTCTCGAGACCCAGCTCGATCTCGTCGCCAAGCTCGGCCTCGAGCTCTATGCGCAGCACCACATCGGCAAGATCGACGACGATCACAGCTGATCGATCCCGGCATCGGCGCGCTCCCCGGGGTGTGGGCGCGCCGCCTCACCCCGGCATTTTCGTGCCGTGGCATCCCGCGCAAGCGCCGGTCGTGGCGCCGGCCCGCTTGACGAGGCTTGGCTCCTTCCGTATGTCCGGCGGCGGGACACCCCTCCCCACCGAGGGGCGACTATCTGGAAGGATAGGCCATGACCAATGCCGTTCCTGGCGTGCGGCCAGCCGTTCCGCACTTTTCCTCCGGCCCCTGTGCCAAGCGCCCCGGCTGGAGCCTCTCAGCCCTCACTGACGCCGTTCTCGGGCGCTCGCACCGATCGAAGATCGGCAAGGCCAAGCTCAAGCGCGCCATCGAGCTCACCCGCGAGGTGCTCGAAGTCCCTGCCGACTACCGGATCGGCATCGTCCCGGCGTCCGATACCGGTGCCGTCGAGATGGCCCTGTGGTCGATGCTCGGCGCGCGGCCGGTCACCATGCTCGCCTGGGAATCGTTCGGCGAAGGCTGGGTCAGCGATGTCAGCAAGGAGCTCAAGCTCAAGAACGTGACCGTGCTCAAGGCCGGCTATGGTGAGCTTCCCGATCTCGCCAAGGTCGATCCGGCATCCGACGTGGTGTTCACCTGGAACGGCACGACCTCGGGCGTGCGGGTGCCGAACGCCGATTGGATCGCCGCCGATCGTTCCGGCCTGACCATCTGCGACGCCACCTCGGCCTGTTTCGCGCAGGCGCTCGACTGGCCCAAGCTCGATGTCGTCACCTTCTCCTGGCAAAAGGCGCTGGGCGGCGAGGGCGCGCACGGAATGCTGATCCTGTCGCCGCGGGCGGTCGAGCGGCTCGAAAGCTACACGCCGCCCTGGCCGCTGCCGAAGATCTTCCGCCTCACCAAGGGCAACAAGCTCAACCAGGGCATCTTCGAGGGCGAGACCATCAACACGCCCTCGATGCTGTGCGTCGAGGACTATCTCGACACGCTCGGCTGGGCCAAGTCGATCGGCGGTTTGAAGGCGCTACGGGCGCGCGCCGATGCCAACGCCAAGGTGATCGCCGACTGGGTCGCCAGCACGCCGTGGATCGACTTTCTTGCCGGCGATCCGGCGATCCGCTCCAACACCTCGGTCTGCCTCAAGATCGTCGACCCTGCGGTCGGCAAGCTTTCCGCCGAGGCGCAGGTGGCGTTCGTCAAAGGCATCGCCGCGGCGCTGGAGAAGGAGGGCGTCGCCTACGACATCGACGCTTATCGCGACGCGCCGTCCGGCTTGCGCGTCTGGTGCGGCTCGACGGTCGAGCGCGCCGACGTCGAGGCGCTCACCCTCTGGCTCGACTGGGCCTTCGCCAAGAGCAAGGACGCGCTGCGCCAGGCGGCGTAGCCGTGTCGCTTACAATTCTCGATCCGTCATCCTGAGGTGCCCGCGCGATGCGAGTTCGGTCTCGGACGAATCGGGGTTAGCGCGGGCCTCGAAGGATGAGCGGCCTCGATAATGGGGCCGTCGCCCTTCGAGGCTCGCGCACCGAAACTCGCATTAATCCCAAATCGGTATCCGTGATGTGCGCGAGCACCTCAGGGTGACGGTTCAAGAGCACAGGTTTCCCGCCATGCCCCCCAAAGTCCTCATCTCCGACGCCCTCTCTCCCGCGGCCGTGCAGATCTTCAAGGATCGCGGCCTCGAGGTCGACTTCCAGCCGAAGCTCGGCGCCGACAAGGAAAAGCTCGCCGAGCTGGTAGGGAATTTTGACGGCCTTGCGATCCGCTCCGCGACCAAGGTCACACCGAAAATCTTGGAGAAGGCGAAAAACCTCAAGGTGATCGGGCGCGCCGGCATCGGCGTCGACAACGTCGACATTCCCGCGGCGACGGCCAAGGGCATCATCGTGATGAACACGCCGTTCGGCAATTCGATCACCACGGCCGAACACGCGATCACCCTCATGCTCGCGCTCGCGCGCCAGATCCCGCAGGCGGATGCCTCCACCCAGGCCGGCAAGTGGGAAAAGAACCGCTTCATGGGGGTCGAGATCACCAGCAAGACGCTGGGTGTCATCGGTTGCGGCAACATCGGCTCGATCGTGGCCAATCGTGCGATCGGACTGAAAATGAAGGTGGTCGCCTATGATCCGTTCCTGTCGCCCGAACGCGCCCTGGAGCTGGGCGTGGAGAAAGTCGATCTTCCGGAGCTCATCAGGCGCGCCGATTTCGTGACCCTGCACACGCCGCTGACGGACAAGACCAGGAACATCATCGACGCCCCCGCGCTCGCGGCCATGAAGAAGGGCGTGCGCATCATCAATTGCGCGCGCGGCGGGTTGGTCGAGGAGAACGCCCTGCGCGCCGCCCTCGATTCCGGTCACGTGGCCGGTGCCGCCTTCGACGTGTTCACCGAGGAGCCGGCGACCGCAAATCCACTGTTCGGTCACCCGAACGTGGTGTGCACCCCGCACCTCGGGGCTGCCACCACCGAGGCGCAGGAGAACGTCGCGCTGCAGGTCGCTGAGCAGATGTCGGACTACCTCCTGCGCGGTGCCATCTCCAATGCGGTCAACTTTCCCTCCATCACAGCGGAGGAGGCGCCGCAGCTGCGGCCCTTCATCGCGCTCGCGGAAAAGCTCGGCTCGTTCGCCGGTCAATTGACCGAAACCGGCATTACCAAGGTGCAGCTCTCTTACGAGGGCGGGGTCGCCGGCATGAACACCAAGGCGCTGACCTCCGCCGCCATCGCGGGGCTGTTGCGGCCCATGCTGCAGGAGGTGAACGTCGTCTCCGCGCCGATCGTGGCCAAGGATCGCGGCATCGTGGTCGAGGAGATGACGCGCGAGGCGGCGGGCGACTACGACAGCCTGATCACCGTCACGGTGGTGACCGAGCGTCAGACCCGTTCGGTGTCGGGGACGGTGTTCGCCGACGGGCGGCCGCGTATCGTCAATATCAAGGGTATCCGCATGGACGCCGAGTTCGGGCCGTCGATGATCTACATCACCAATCTGGACAAGCCCGGCTTCATCGGCCGCTTCTCATCCACGTTGGGCGATGCCGGGATCAACATCGCCACCTTCCATGTCGGGCGCGACGCTCCCGGCGGCAATGCCATCGCGCTGATCGAGATCGATGGGGAATTGCCGCCGGATGTGCTCACCGCGGTGCGCGCGCTGCCGCAGGTGCAGCAGGCGCGGCCGCTGAAGTTTTGAGTGGTGCCGGGGGCTCTGGTACCCGCTGCGCGGAAATTGGTGTCAGCTGCTTTGCGCGCTCAATTGATGAACGGCACTGTGCACAGGGCCCGTTACTGTCCGGCTCGGTGCGCGTGCTTTGGAGGCCTCGGCGGCGGCGACCTCCAGGAGATAGGCAAGGTCATCCAGTTCGACCTTGCGACACATTCTGCAGAGCTCTCGGGTTAGGGTGGCGGCGTAGTTGGCGACCTGTATCCTGTTTTCCATTGCTCCCTCCAATTTCGCTGGCACGCTCAGGATAGGAGGCGCTTAACCTCTGCTCGTGTGAGGTACCTTACACAGTCCGCGATTTCTTCCGCCCCGCCGAGTTCGCGGTGGGTGTACGCGTCTGCAAAACCGCGGCGTAACGCGCGTTTCGCCCGCTATGGACGCGGACCCTGCGGCAACTTGTCTGCGCGCCGCACGCGTGGTGGCGGACCAGGTCGCCGTGCGGCCCGGAAACACGTTCGGGTCGTTCCGACCAATCCCGCGCGGTGCCGGCCGCGCGGCAGACCGAGCCGGCATCGCCGCGATGTTGCCGCGAGATGGCCTTGGAGAGAGCGGAATCATCCGCTGTGGTTAGCGTGGCGCGACGGCAAGGGGTTGATAAGGCCCGCAAAATCAGGTGGCTGACCTACGGACGGGTGTTCCGTCCGGGCAAGGTTGGCTTGCCTGCGCGGGTACTATCCCTTATCCCATAGAGGGTCGCGATGCCGGACAAGCCCTTGTTGCAGCGAGGATATCCCGGGCGTCACCGACGCGGAGGAAAGGCGCCTCATGGCCAATGTGGTCGTGGTTGGTTCCCAGTGGGGGGACGAAGGGAAGGGGAAAATCGTCGACTGGCTGTCCGAGCAAGCCGACATCGTTGTTCGCTTCCAGGGTGGACATAATGCGGGCCATACGCTCGTCATCGACGGGACGACCTACAAACTCTCGCTGTTGCCATCGGGTGTGGTGCGGCCGGGGAAGCTGTCCGTGATCGGCAACGGGGTCGTGATCGATCCGCGCGCGCTCCTTGAGGAGATCGACCGGCTCAAGGGGCAGGGGGTCGAGATCTCGCCGCAGAACCTGCGCATCGCCGACAATGCAACCCTGATCCTGCCGTTGCACCAGGAGCTCGACAGCATCCGCGAATCCTCCAACACGCTCACGCGTGTCGGCACGACCCGCCGCGGCATTGGTCCGGCCTACGAGGACAAGGTCGGCCGGCGGGCGATCCGGGTCAACGACCTCGCCGATCCCGTGGCGCTCGGGCGCAAGATCGAGGGACTTCTGATCCATCACAATGCCCTGCGGCGCGGGCTCGGACTTGAGGAGGTGGCGGTCGACACCGTCCACCGGCAGCTCCAGAGTGTCGCTCCGCGCGTGCTGCCCTACATGGATTCGGTGTGGTCGCTGCTCGATCAGAAGCGGCGCGAGGGCAAGCGCATCCTGTTCGAGGGTGCTCAAGGCGCGCTGCTCGACATCGACCACGGCACCTATCCGTTCGTGACCTCTTCCAACACGGTCGCCGGCCAGGCCGCGACCGGCTCCGGCCTGGGGCCGGGATCGATCGGCTACGTGCTCGGTATCTGCAAGGCCTACACGACGCGGGTGGGGGACGGGCCGTTCCCGACCGAGCAGACGAACGAGATCGGGCGCCTGCTGGGGGAGCGCGGACGCGAATTCGGCACCGTGACCGGCCGTCCGCGGCGCTGCGGCTGGTTCGACGCCGTGCTGGTACGACAAACCGTGCGCACCAGCGGCATCACCGGCCTCGCCCTGACGAAGCTCGACATTCTGGACGGGTTGGAGGAACTTAAGGTTTGTGTGGGATACCGTCTTGATGGTCGCGAGATCGATCATCTGCCGGCGAGCGAGCACGGCCAGGCCATGGTCGAGCCGATTTACGAGACGGTCGAGGGTTGGCAGGCCGCGACTGCGCGGGCGCGCTCCTGGGCCGAACTGCCGGCGCAGGCGATCAAGTATGTACGCCGCGTCGAGGAATTGGTCGGATGCCCCGTCGCTTTGCTGTCGACCAGCCCCGAGCGCGAGGACACGATCCTGATGCACAACCCGTTCGAGAACTGAACGAGAGCATGATCCCGAGTACACGCAGACGTGTCGGGCGAGACGATGTGACCCAGCAAAGGGCGGCATTCCGCATACGCAACGAGTAAGCTCCGATGGCCGATTATTATCCGCTGATCTCACGCGCCGTCGCCGGTCTCGAAAAGAACAACGGCGAGAACCGCCGCGCGCTCTACGAACGGGCACGCGCGGCCCTGCTCGCGCAACTGCGCGGAGTCACGCCGCCGCTCAACGAGTCCGACATCACCCGCGAGCGCCTCGCGCTCGAGGAGTCGATCCGCAAGGTGGAGGCTGAATTGGCGCGTCAGTTCGTCGAGGCGTCGCGTCAGTCCCGGGCGGCCAGGATCCGTCCGGTCGAGCCGCGCTCCACCATCTTGCGTCAATCGGATGATGCCGCGTCGGGCAGGACGGGGCCCGCCGAGCCGGGGGCTCCGCCGCGGCGCTACGTCAGCCCGACATCGCAGCCGCCACAGGACGCTCCGTCCGCGTTGTCGCCCGATCTCGGGCGCCGTCCTGGCACGCCTTCGTCGCCGGCCTTGCCGGATTCGCAGCAGTCGGATTCGATCTTCGACCGGCCGTTGCGGCCGGAGCCGCCGCGGCGCTTTGGCGGCGAGCCCCGCGCCTTTTCGGACGCGGGCATCAGGGATGCTTCCCCCGTTGGCAACGAAGCCGGCGCGGCCGCCGCCGTGCGCGCGGAGAAATCCGGACGCGACATGTTCGGCGGCGTTCCGGCGTCCGATATCGAGGGCGCAGAACGTCCGTATGACCGGCCGCAATTCGACGGCGACGAGCCCCGGATGTTCGATCCGCATGCGCCGCAGGAGCGCATGTTCGATCGGGACGAGCATCACGAGCCCGCGCCGCATGGCGATTTTTCCGAGCCGATGCTGGAGCCGGCATCGGGCCTCGACGAATTGCATTCCGCCGTCCCCCAGGAGCGGCGCGCACCGCCGCCGCCGATCGAAGACGACCTGGAGTTCGAGGAGGAGGAGGCGGAGGAAGAGGCGCGGCCGCCGCGCTCCTATCGCAACCTCATCAAGGGCGCGGTCGCCGCCCTGGTCTTCATCGTGGTCGGAGGCCTGCTGCTGTGGCAGTGGCCGAACATGGTCGCGCTCTACAGCTCATTCCGCGCGCCGGCGGTCGAGACCGTCCGCGAAACGCCGCCGCCGGCGAACACGCGACCGAAGATCACCGATCGCATCGAGCCCGGCACCCAGCAGGCCCCGGCAACCCCGGCGCCCGGCGCGGTGCCCGGCGCCGGAGCGGCGCAGAAGGTGGTGCTCTACGAAGAGGACCCCGCCGATCCCAACGGCAAGCGCTTCGTCGGATCGGCCATCTGGCGGACCGAGACCGTGACGCCGGGGCCGGGGCAGCCTCCCGAGCTTGCGATCCGTGCCGACGTCGAGGTGCCGGAGCGCAAGCTGGCAATGACCTTCTCGTTCCGCCGCAACACCGACAAGGGCCTGCCGGCCACCCATACTGTCGAGATCACGTTCAAGCTGCCGGCGGACTTTCCCGCCGGCGGCATCTCCAACGTTCCCGGCATCCTGATGAAGCAGGCGGAGTCGACCCGCGGCGTGCCGCTCGCAGGTCTCGCGGTCAAGGTCACGCCCGGTTTCTATCTGGTCGGCTTGTCCAACCAGGAGGCCGACAAGGATCGCAACCTGCAACTGCTGAAGGAGCGCGGCTGGTTCGACATCCCGGTGGTCTACAACAACAACCGCCGCGCCATCATCGCCCTGGAAAAAGGGCCGCCCGGCGACCGCGTCTTCGCGGAGGCCTTCAAGACCTGGAAGCAGTAGGCCGACGCGCTCGCAAGTTTGCGCGCCGAGAGGGTTTCATCCGGTCGGAAAGAGCGCGCGCCCGTGCACCGGGCCCACGCGATCCATCCCCGGCGAGATGCCGTTGGTTGTGTCGGCGTGAGATTGCTCCTGGTGCGGGCACGGCGCGCGGACGCGCCGTTGCCCAAAGTGCGGTCGATCAATGCGCCTGCAGCGCCGGGGTGGCCGGACGGGTCTCCATCGCTGCGATGCGGCTTTTCACCGCGCGCTGCACCTTCTCGAACGCGCGCACCTCGATTTGACGCACGCGCTCGCGGGAGACACCGAACTCGGCGGCCAGATCCTCGAGCGTGATCGGGTCGTCCGCCAATCGGCGCGCCTCGAAGATGCGGCGCTCGCGGTCGTTGAGCACGGAGAGCGCGTCGCCAAGAGCTTTGCGGCGATTGTCCGATTCCTCGCTTTCCGCCAGACGCGTTTCCTGGTCGGAGACGTCGTCGACCAGCCAGTCCTGCCATTCGCCGGAATCGCCATCCTCGCGGATCGGCGCGTTGAGCGACACGTCGCCGCCCAGTCGCCGGTTCATGTCGACCACGTCCTGCTCGGTCACGCCCAGGCGCTTGGCGATGAGCTTGACCTGGTCGGGACGCAGGTCGCCCTCTTCCAGCGCGGAGATCTTGCTCTTGGCCTTGCGCAGGTTGAAGAACAGCTTCTTCTGGTTGGCCGTGGTGCCCATCTTCACCAGCGACCACGAACGCAGGATGTATTCCTGGATCGCCGCCTTGATCCACCACATGGCGTATGTCGCGAGGCGGAAGCCCTTTTCGGGCTCGAAGCGCTTGACCGCCTGCATCAGGCCGACATTGCCTTCCGAGATCACCTCGGAGATCGGCAGGCCGTAGCCGCGATAGCCCATGGCGATCTTGGCAACGAGGCGCAGATGGCTGGTCACCAGCTTGTGGGCCGCATCGCGGTCGCCGTGTTCGCGCCAGCGCTTGGCCAGCATATATTCGTTCTGCGGTTCCAGCATCGGGAACCGCCGGATCTCTTCAAGATAGCGGGAAAGGCCGGATTCGGCCGTGAGAATTGGCAATGCGGCAGTTCGGGCCATGGTAGCGCCCTCCAAAAGTTTGCCCCCGGTCATACCGGCGGGCGGAGCGCACCGTCGCTCCCCGAGCCGACAGTGCATATCCATGCTGCGACCGCGAAGACTGATCGCGCCGCAACATTACAGGACAAACGGGGACCAAAGGAAGTGAACTCGGCGTCACGTCACCGTGACCCCTCCGTGTACGCCTAAGCCTTTGATTGACCAGATCTTTTTCGATCAGGCCGGTGTGCCCTGTGCACCGAGGCTATGGCGTAAACGACGGAGATCACCCGGCAGTTCCGAGCGGAACGCCAGTTCCTTGCCTTGTGATGGATGTTCGATCGTCAGTAGATAGGCATGCAAGGCCTGCCTGCCAAGGGCGTCGAGCGCGTCCCGGGCGTCCGGCCCGAGCTGATGGGCCTTGGTCTTGAAGCCGGGCCCGTAGACGTCGTCCCCCAGCAGCGGGTGCCCGATCGAGGCAAGGTGAACGCGGATCTGGTGCGTGCGCCCGGTCTCCAGCCGGCACGCCAGGAGGCTCGCCACCGGCGCGCCGTCCGTGCCGGAGTAACGCTCGAGCACCTCCCAGTGGGTCAGCGCCTCGCGGCCGCCCTCGCGCACCGCCATCTTGTCACGGGCGTGCGGGTGGCGATCGATCGGCTTGTCGATAGTGCCGCGTGGCCGGTCGGGCACGCCCCAGACGAAAGCCAGGTAGCCACGGCGTAACGGGCCGGTGCGGCCGTGGTCGGCGAACTGGCGGCTGAGCACGCGATGGGCGCGGTCGGTCTTGGCCACCACCATCAGGCCGCTGGTATTCTTGTCGAGGCGATGCACGATTCCCGGGCGCTTCTCCCCGCCGACGCCGGACAGGCTGTCGCCGCAGTGCGCGATCAGCGCGTTGACCAGCGTGCCGCTCCAGTTGCCGGCCGCGGGATGGACCACCAGCCCGGCAGGCTTGTCGAGGACGATGAGCTCATTGTCCTCGAACACGACCGAGAGGGGGATATTCTCGGCCTTGATCTCGACGTCCTGGACGGGCGGCAGGTCGAGCGCGATGGTGCCGCCGGCGTTGACGCGGTGGCCGGGATCGCGGATCGTGGCGCCGTCGATCGCGACGCGACCCGCCAGGATCAGCGCCTTGTGGCGCGAGCGCGACAGCTCGGCCACGCGCGCAGCCAGCACGCGGTCGAGCCGTTCGCCGGCCTCCTCGGCGGCCACCACCAATGTCTCGCTGCGCGCCTGCGTCAAATCCATGAGCAATCCGTTGGCGGACGACGACCAGCCACTCGACCCCGAGGCCGCGCGTATGGTGGCCAAGGTGCGGTGGCTGATGCTGATCTCCGGCGTCACCACCCTGATCGCGATCTCCGCCGTGATCGGCGTCATCGGCTATCGCGTTTTCAAGGGCGAGGGAAGCGCGCCGGCGGCGGATGTGACCGCGCTGCTGCCGAAGGGTTCGCGCATCATCGCCACCGCCGTGGCGGAGGACCGTATCACGGTCACCGTCGATACCGGCAGCGGCATCGAAATCCGCACCTTCGACGCCAGGACGCTGAAGCCGGCGGGGCGGCTGCGGTTCGCGATCGAACCCTGATGTCTTTGGCCGCGGTCTTTGGCCGCGGCGGCGTCCGCCGAATATCCCCGCACGATCGCATGCCGCGCGCCGGGTCCGGCTGGCGGCACGCGATCGAGGCCGATCACGCTTGGACGAAAGATGTGCGCCCTCAGGACCGGCGCCGCGCCGCCTTTTTCTTCTTCTGTGCCGGCTTGCGGTGGGTCGCTGCGGCGCGCTGCGGCTTGGCCTTCGCGCGGCGCGGATGGCTCGCGCCCGCTTCGGCGCGCCTGCCCGCCCGCCGCGCCGACCCGGGGTTCACGCGCCTCTCCGCCATCGCGGTGAGCGTCTTGTCGGCGGCCTTCTCCTCCCGGAGATTGCGCGCCAGGATGGTGGCGTCCTCGCCGTGACCGAGCTCCCTGGCCCACGCGATGAGCGCCCCGTAGCGCGTGATCTCGTAATGCTCGACCGCCTGCGCGGCGGCAATGATGCCGACGTTGAGCACGGCCTTGTCCTCGACCTCGCCCATGAGGTCGCCGCCTTCCTTGATGATGCCGTCGATGGCGGGGCACTTCGTGCCGCTCGGCTGCTCGCCGTGCAATGCGAACACCTGCTCCAGCCGTTTGACCTGCTCCTTGGTCTCCCGCAGATGGTGCTGCAGGCCGCGTTTGAGCTCGGCATTCGTTGCGTTTTCGATCATGTCGGGCAACGACTTCACGATCTGGTTCTCGGCGTAATAGATATCCTTCAGGCCGTGCTGGTAGAGATCCTCGAGATTCTTGATGTCCTTGGAAAACAGCCCCATGGTTGCCTCCTCGCAGTTGGGCCGGGATCAGAGAAAAGTGCATCGGATAAGTCGCGGTGCGGAGTGGCGGTTCCAACGCGCGGGAAAAGAAGGCTGTGCGCCCTCCAATGGTGACGCGCGACACCGGCGCGCTGAACGAAGACCTGGAGAGCGAATTTGTTCGAATTGGCAAACCCTGGCTTTGCACCGCCACCAAGGTCACGCGCTGGGACGAAGCTCCTGGTCCGGGAATTTACGGCGCCGACACACGCGCGCCGCGCACGCAAAGGTGAACGCTATCCCCAATTTTCGACATCCGATCGCCAAGAAGCAGCACGATTTCAGTCCACGTCTGAGACTAGAAATGACATTCTCGATTCCAGAAACAACCCGGTGAACCGGTCTGCGCGTGAAGGAAAGTAGTGGTCATGTTCGGAAGATTTCCCACATCCGCCGCGTCGCTCCTGCCATGGCCCTGCTTCCGGCCGTCGTTCTGGCAGCTTGGCCTGATGTGTGCGGTGAGACAGAGAGAAATTTCTCGTCGCGTCGAGCAACCGGCCGTCATCCAGCGGCCGAGCGAGATGACCGGCCGGTCGCTTCCTCCCGGCGTGCGCACGAGGAGGTAAGACCCTTGCTGGACCAGGGCCGATATATTCGTGGGGCATCCTAATCCGTGGGACCACGCTGCGGCCGGCTTCCAGCCATCGGCTGTCGGGCGGCCGCACCGCATCCATCGGCCGCTCATCGCGGCGGTGAGGGCCGACCGCTTGTGGTGGCCAGCCCGCCGTGAGCGGTCCGCCGGACGGGATGGGTCGTGAGGTGAGGCGAGGGGACAGCAGCGACCTGCTTGCGCGTGGCCGTGATCGGGGCTATTTGCAACCCTTCTCCGCTTTGCTCCCTTCGTCTAGCGGCCCAGGACGTCGCCCTCTCACGGCGAAAACAGGGGTTCGAGTCCCCTAGGGAGCGCCACTCTCCATTTGTTCACTTTGATTTTTCTTCTGTTTTGTCTGTCTTCCCAAACTGGGCGCTTTGGTTTGGGCAAGTCTGTTCGACTTGTGTCCTTCCAATTTTGTGACAGCGTCTGTCGCGAGCCGCGCTTGATCGGCGTCACGCGTATAACGCTCGGCTTGGGCGCGCGTCCGATGTCCGAGTACCGGCATGATTCCATTGGCGGTGCATCCGGCCTCTGCGAGCCGCCTGCCAGCGGCCTGCGTATCAGCGGGTTTTCCAATGCGACCGCCAATATTCAACCAGCGTTTGCCAAAATACGATCAGCGACAGAAAAGCCGCCAGCATCAGCGTTGCGAACATCATCTGAACGACCGTGAAACTGGTCGCGTCTTTGCTAAAGAACCAACTTGCAACAAAGCCGCCAGCACTCAAGAGCCAGTCAGCGGGCCGAGTGAGCCAATCAAGCATATCTCTCTCCGGCGGCCATTGTCGTCCACGCGCAATGCTCGGGACTTACCACCCGCGCCAAGGGCAATCCGGGTGTTCGTGCCAACGATGTGTCCATCGCCACCGCCGATGACCGATTTCCCAATAGCACGAAAGCTGCGGGGCGCACTCCTTGTAGCACTTTTTACAGCGCTCGGGTAACCGGACGCCGCTAAGCTCCCTTTTCAAAGCGATTCATTATTCGCCGTGGCGCGGGGCTGGCCTTGCGGTTCGTCAGCGTTTCCCCATGGCCTGGTGAGCCGCCTCGGCCACCTCGTGGTCGGTGACGCCGGGCGTGCCACTCACCCATGCCTGAATTGAATCCCACAGTGCTTTTTGATCGACGCTGGCTCAAGCGCGTCCACCTCGGCCTTGAGGCGACCCAGCTCGCTGGCGCTGGCTCGGTCTCCGCCAACAAAGAATGCCGCCAGCCAAAGCACGACAATCGCCACGTGCGGCCCAAAAAATAAGGGCCATGGCTGCAAAGCACAAATGTTTGGCAGCGAGAAACAAGTCCGAGGCAAGGGGCGCGCCGTCTAAGAGGCGGCGAACACCCGGGAGCACGGACATGAATAAAGCGAAGATCGACCGCCTCATCCAAGAGTACAGCGAATGGAACCAAAAGGAGGGGCTTGGCTTCGGCTTTGATGATGAGGCTCTTACTCCCGCTCAACGCCAATGGCTCGCTGACTTCTGCATCCGCTGGAAGCGCGCTATGGCGGGACCGGCGAGGTTTACTGACTTTGATGACTTCAGCCAACGCTGGAACCGCGCGATGGCCGCTTTGAGCTCGCCGCGGTGACCGACATGGTCGGACGGACTGTGACTTGCGCGGTGCTGGCGATCTCGTTGCTGATATTCGGTGCGATGTCCGCCTCGGCGCAGACCCGCTCGTTCTACAACGAGCGCGGCTCGTTCGCCGGGCAGTCGTTTACGCGCGGCAATTCGACCTCGTTCTCGGATGGGCAAGGCCGGTTCTCTGGCAGCGCGATCCGGCACGGCAACTCGACGTCGTTCTATGACGGACGCGGTCGCTTCACGGGCTCGGTCATCAACACCGGGCCGAAGCGGCCAAGCTGCGCCGGTCCCCGAGGTGATTGCTGAGCGACGGCTCGCAAGCCGGGCGGAGCGAGAAACGCCGCTCCTGTTGGCCGTGGCCGCAAAGGACAAATCTTTGGCTGCGAGAAACAAATCCTGGGACGTGCGCGCGGCGACTAAGAGGTAGCCTGACCACAAGGCGGCAAGCGCCGGATTTGTAACAAGCCCGCTGGGCCGCACAATGGACCGAAGGGACCCGTCATGGTTACCAAAGTTCGTCAAGCTTCCCGCTTCGGCACGTGCGACGTGTTGGGCGACGTCATCAACGAAACGTTGCACGCCTATATCTTCCGCCGCCCCGACGGCGAAACCGCCTTCATTTCAAAGCGCGCGCCGACGCTCCATGTCGGACCGTGCCGTATGTGTGCGGACTATCATCACCATGGGGCACAGCGCGAGGCGGCCTAGAACGGTCCACCGCACCACTTCGAGCCGGCCCTACGTGGCTCATCAGCGCGTTTTTTGCCCCGCGCGCCCCGACAGGCCCGCCAGAAAAGCGCACTAGCGGCCTCCGCTGAGTTAGGACGAAGCATCCTATAAACGGGGGAGAGTCAGGAGGCGACGCAACGCCACCGCGCGGCACCGCTGGTGTCGTCGTGCCCGCCTGACTTGAGCAAACAGACGGCTTCGGTCGGGCTGTCCATCTTCCGCAGGCCCGATCGTGCCGATCAGTCGAGCCTGTGCTAGTCATTCTGCGACCACCCGGTGTGTGGCGCTCCGGCGTCCGTTCCGAATCGCAGAGGCGACACGATGAAGGCGGTTTTCATTGAGCAATATGGCGGCCCCGATGTCCTGAAGTACGGCGATTGGCCGGATCCGGTCGCCGGGGCGGGCGAAGTGGTGATCGATGTGGTGGCGGCCAGCGTGAACGGCGCCGATTGGAAGGTGCGCGTCGGCCAGCATAAACAGCCGAAGTTTCCATTCGTCCTGGGTCGGGATTTCTCCGGCGTGATCAGCGCCGTCGGCGAAGGCGTCGCCGACCTTGCGGTGGGCGATGCGGTCTTTGGCGTTTGCGATGCCGGCCACGAGGGAGCCTATGCCGAGAAGATTGCGGTCAGGGGCGCCATCGTCGCGAGGAAGCCCGATGGACTATCGCATGTCGATGCCGCCGCCTTGGCGCTCACCGGCCTGACGGCCATGAGTGCGATCGAGGATACGTTGCAACTGCGGGCGGGGGAGAGAATCCTGATCCAGGGCGGCGCCGGCGGAGTCGCCAGCTTCGCCATCCAGCTTGCCAAGCATATCGGCGCCCATGTCATTACGACGGCGAGTTTGACGAACCATGCCTATCTGCGTGACATCGGCGCGGATGAAATCATCGACTACAACGCCGGCGATTTCACCAAGCTCGTGGCCAATTGCGATGCCGTCTTCGATACCGTCGGCGGCGACGTTGCCCAACGCTCCTTCGCGGTCCTCAAGCCGGGCGGCCGCGCGGCGTTCATCGCGTCGGGCGCGGAAGCGCCCAAGCCGGATCGCGACGACGTAAAGTCCCTCAGGCCTCCCGTGGGACGCGCCCGGCGGCATCTCGATCGGATCGCTGAGCTGTTCCAGTCGGGGGCGGTACGAGCACCCGAGATCAAACTCTATCGGCTGTCTGAAGCCGGCGACGCACACAGGCTAAGCGAGTCGCGCCATTTCAGGGGCAAGCTTGTCTTCAAGGTGCGTTGAGACGGGCGCCCGGAAAGCGGGCCGGCTCGCCTTCACGCCGATGTTCGTTATTGCTCCAGGCAATATTCGTCCACGGCCATGCCGACATGGCGCGCGCGCGCGGCCGCGTATCCCAGAATGATCGATCCCGGCGTCAATTCCGTGATGTTGTGAACGGCGCCCGCGCGCCCGAGCATGCGGACGTGCCAATCATATTGCAGCATGAGGGAGGCTTCATCGCCGTCGGCGCTGCGCGCCTTGATCAGGAGCAGGGGGCGCGTTTCGATCTTGGCGCGGCCGACCACGACGGGGCGCGTGTCGCCGTTGACCCTCACCGCCGTCACCGTGTGGCCCTGGCGCAGCTCGCTCAGGTAGTTGGTGCGGTCGGGCGAGGAAAGGATATACGAGCTCACGGCCCCGGCGTTGACGCGGAACGGCCGCGTCGGCATGTACGGCAGCGGATGGGTTTCGCTGCAGCACAGCAGAAATCCGCCGCCGAACGCGCCCACCAGCAGGCCCTCATCGCGGAAAAAATTGGAGCAGGTGTCGACGCAGACACGGTCGCCCGTGCCCGCGTCGGCGATGTCCGTCACCGAGAATTCCTTCAACGCCAGTTGTCCGCGCACCGGGCTGCACAGTCGCCCCAGCGCTTCGACCTCGGCCGCCGATCGCGGCGTCATGATCACCCCGTCGGGGCCCGACTCCAACACGCTCATGACTACCTTGGCTTCGGACAGATCCGATACGAAGGTCATGATCTTGGCACCGCGGCGTGAGCCCGCGGCCAGCACGATCTCGAGCGGGATTTTCGTCGGGTCCTTGAATCGAATGACAGTCAACAGTCCGGCGCGGACCGCGGCGCAGGCCTCCTCCAGGCTCTCCATGTTCTCGACGTCGACGAGGATGCCGTCCTTCTTGCTGTGTCGCAGATGCGAGGCCGCCAGGCCTGACGCGCCTCCGTTGTGGCAATGCACGCATATGTCGGCCTCGATTTTGTCCGGGCCGCCGCCGTTCTTGAATGCAACCCATTGCACGCCGGCGTGACGAGCCGCGGGCGTGCCGCCGGCCTCGCCATCGAAGATCACGCCTTCGATCCGATGTTCGGCGGCCGCCGATATGATGTCGGGTATCTCGTCGCCGTTGCAGCCGCGTATATCGATCCACGCCGTCGTCATCAAACGTGCTCCTGGGTGGCTGCGCCACCGTTGGTCGGGAATGCCATTCGGTCGCCGGCTGCATCCGCGAGCGGCGGGGTGTCCGCGCGATTGAAAGCGACGGCCGCGGACAGGAGCCGCCGGACCTCGCGCACCTTTGCCCCGGGATCTGCCGCCATGAAGATGTTGCGTCCGGCCGCTAGTCCGCGCGCGCCGCTTGCCATCACGTCGGCGACGAAGGTGCCGAACTGGTGGTCCGGGGCCTGAGCACCGCCGGCCGCCAGTATGGGGATCGGGCACGAATCGACGACCCGCTTCATTGCTGCGACCGGGCCCTGAAGCGGGAGCTTGACGATATCCGCGCCGAGGTCGACGGCCAGCGCAGCCGCGTGCAGCAGCGTTTCCAGCTGCGGATGATCCTTGATCCCGGGGCCGCGCGGATAGAGCATCGCCAACAGCGGAAGGCCGGCGCGGTCGCAGGCATCCGCCACGCCAGCTAGGTCCCGGAGCTGCCGGTCCTCGGTAAGCGAGCCGACATTGACGTGAACGCTCACGGCGTCGGCTCCTCTGCGCAAACAGTCTTCGACCTCCGCAACCTGGTACTTGAAGGTCGGATCGGCGGCGTATCTGGTCGATGCGCTGAGATGGACGACCACGGCAAGCCGGGCATAGACGGAGCGCGGGAGCAGCCGCAAACGACCTTTGTGCACGACGATGGCGTCGGCTCCGTTGTCGGCGAGGATGCCCAGCAGCGCATCGTATCCACGCGCATCGGTGAACGGTCCGTCGGTGACGGTATGGTCCAAGGGGACGAGGAAGAGCGGCGTCTCGTCACCCTTGAACAGCCGCCCCAGGCGCAGGGCTCGTCCGGACTTGATCATGCTGACCGACCTCATAGAGTGCACGCTTGGCGGCCCGATTTCTTTGCGGTCTGGTTATTAGCGTCCGGTAGCGGCCCTATCGAATTGCGCCCGGCATCGCGGGCTGAGCTGGGACATCTTCGACGCCAGGCACGAAGCGATGCGGGCCCTGTTCGGTATCGCAGCAATGCAAAGGGTCATCGCATCGCCCATGCAGGCCGCGCGTTCCTCCGCGGTGGGCTTGCTGACGCTGGCAAGCGCCGCGGTCGGAAGCACGCTGAGCAACAAGCCTACCGCGCCGATCATTCCAGTGCGAGTCTTGATCATCACAATCTCCCTCGGGCGCGCACTCCGCGCCATTGACGCCGACGAGGAATTTGTGCCGTTCCGGTCCGCGGCAAAGCTGTGATGGCCATCACAGCTTTGCGCTTTGCGCCGCAGGCGGTGAACAAAAGTCATGCAGCGTGGCAAAAAGCTAGGAAACGCGCTTGAAACGGCTTTTAATCAGCCCCTGCGGCGTTGATCTGTGAGTTCATATCTTCGTTGGCAATAGCGCATTGCTATGACGGTGATTTGTCTGCTCAAGAAAAAGGCAGCCTTGCCGGATCGTCACGTCGTCCGCGCCCTCAGCGCTTGATGAAAAGTGTGCGCAAGGTTTGCTTGCGGCCCCAATTGATGTCGGCGATCCGCCACTCACCCCTGAGCTTGACGAGGTCAAGCACCACGGTGGTTGGCTTGCCCAGGTTCTTGAATGAGACCGTCGCGCTTGCTTTTTCGGCGCTGGTATCGCGGACGGCAACGTCGACGGCGCTGATGTCCCAATCCTGGGCATCGATGAACGGATCCATCTCGAGGGTCGAGACGTCGCCGCGCTTGGCGGCCTTGTTGTGGTCCTTGATGATCAGCGCGGCGAGCCTGGGTTCGAAATAGCGCTTCACCGCTGCGTCGCTGTCGAGCGGATTTCCTTTTCCATCCTTGACCTTGTAGGGAGCGTAGATCGCCTCCACGAACGACGTGGCGGACGGTTCGGCGGCCATCGCTCCGACGGACGCGAGTGCGAGGCCGATCCAAAGTGCTATGAGGACGTTGCGCCGCGCGATCATGATGCGTCCCTGCGTTCGGACGGGCCCGCATCATTTGAATGCGGCTCGTCAGCCTGACGCAGTCATATCACGTCCGCAGGCGGCCATCCGCGCGTGCGCGCGCTGGCAGGAGCGCGCAAGCCACCGCCCACGAATGCCGGAGGCGCGGGCGCTCCTCGATCAACCCTGAACCGGCGGCGGCTACTTGGCCGCGGCGCTCTTGTTGAGCAGCGAGTTCCACTCGGCTCGCGGCCGCGGCCCGAAGAACCTATGGACGGGCGGAGCATTTCGACCAGCGGCCAGCGCGCCGGCCCGCTCGCTGTCGGGCCGCTCGATGCAGCGGATGAGATCGGCGACCACGTTGATCTGGTCCACGTCGTCGTCGGTAATTTCCACGCCGGCGAACTGGTCTTCGATCGCAATCACCAGTTCTACGCGATCGAGCCAGTCGGCCCCGAGATCGTTGGCAAAATGTGCCTCGTCGGTAACGCGTTCGATCTCGACGCTCAGATGCTTGGCAATGAGTGCGCGGATCTTGCCCGGCGCGAGACCGTCCCTCATAGCGGTCGTTTGTTCGATCACAGACATGCTTTCGATGCTCATCCTTGCCCCCAACTACTCGGCGGTCCCCCCGATATCCGGCCATGCCACCGCCTCAAGGCCTGACCCGACTAAAAAGCGTGACCCGATCAAAAATCAGGACTGTTGCAGCAACCCCACACTGAACTGGCTTATGCTTCCCAGTTGGCCGCTCGGCGCCATCTTACTCATCGGCCCTGCGTTTGTTCGGAAGCGGCATTCCATCGACATGACGTCCCATGCGATCGGCACGTAGGCCTAATCGCGCGCCGGCCCGCAGCCTGGCGCGATCGAAGGGACCGTCATGGTCTGTAAGCCGGCGTCCATCTCGGCCGCCTTGCTCTTGAACTCTCCGGCCATCCCGAACAGCCGGCGCGCCACTTCGAGATCTCTACAGAACTGCGCCAACCGCAGGCAGGTTGCGGCTTGGTGACGGAAGTAGTCTGCATCTGGAGTATGCATGTGTCTCGCCCCCAATTTTACCCAGTGATTGCACCAGGGTATCCCCAACCGACAAACGCCATGCGCAGGAAATGGTTCCGCTGCGATTTGCATTTTTCGCGCCGGAGGCCGTCTGGCCAAAACGTTGCATGCGAACGCGGAACGACTGACCTGGGGCTGCCGAAGCGGTATGGGAGGATTGGTGAGTGCGGGTGTTCGCTATCATCGTACCGAGAGGGTGCAGTTGAGAGAGCGGGGCGGGCATGATTCTTTTTGAATGGATACTGATCCTCCTGTTCGCGGCCGTGGTGCTGACGGCCGCCGCGGAACGCCTGCGCGTGCCCTATCCGTCGCTGCTTGCCATCGCCGGCGCCGGCATCGCGTTCCTGCCGTTTGCGCCTGTGATCCGGATCGAGCCTGATCTCGCGCTGGCGCTGTTCGTTGCCCCGGCGCTGCTCGACGCGGCGTTCGATACGTCGCCTCAGGAGTTGCGGCGCAACGCTTTACCCGTCATCTCGCTGGCGGTGTTCGCGGTCGTGTTCACCACGGCCGCGGTCGCGTTTGTCGGCTGGCGCTTCGCTGGGCTTCCGATCGCCGCCGCCGATCGCGCTTGGTGCGATCGTCGCGCCTCCCGACGCCGCTGCGGCAGCCGCGGTGCTCAAGGAGCTCAGGCTGCCGCAACGCATCGGCGCCATCCTCCAGGGCGAAAGCCTGCTCAACGATGCCACCGCGTTGCTGATCTACCGCGCCGCCGTCGCCATGGCGGTAGGCTCGTTCTCGCTGGCGAGCGACGGGCCGCTCATCCTGTTGTCGGCGGCTGGCAGTCTGGGCGCGGGTTACATCCTCGCCCGGCTGTATCTCGTCCTGACGTCCAGGCTGCACGACGCGGCGAGCAGCACCGTCCTGCAATTCGTCAGCACCTTCGCGGTCTGGCTTGTCGCCGAGCGGCTTACGCTCTCCCCGATCATCACCGTCGTGATCTATGCCATGGCGCTGGCGCAGGCCGTGCCGCGACGGTCGAGCGCTCGCCTGCGTGTCAGTTCCTATTCGGTCTGGGAAACCGCCATCTTCGTCGTGAACGTTCTCGCTTTCGTGCTGATGGGGCTGCAGGCGCGGCACATCATCGAGCGATTGTCGGAAGCGGAACGCTGGGGCTCGCTGCTGGTGGGGTTGAGCGTACTGGGAATCGTGATCGCAACCCGGATCGCATGGATTGCAGCCTACCGGCTCATCGTCGAGTCGGCGCGATACTGGTTTCACGCCGACCTGGGAACGCGCGATCCCCGGGGCGCCATATTGGTGTCCTGGAGCGGCATGCGGGGCCTCGTCACCCTGGCCACCGCCTTCGCCTTGCCTTTGGACTTTCCCGGCCGCGATCTGATCGTGCTCTGCGCTTTTTGCGTCGTCCTCGGAACGCTGGTGATCCAGGGCCTTACGCTACGGCCACTCCTGTATTGGCTGGATTTCAAGGACGACGGCACGGTCGAGCGGGAGCTGTCGGCGGCGCGGGTTTCGATCATGCAGGCGGCGCTCGATAGCCTCGACGGCGATACCTCGCCGGCGGCGGCGGCGCTGCGCGATCAGTATCATGCTGCGCGCACGACGGCGGGCGACGAGAGCGCGCCGCAGGCCGCGACCGCATACGATCAGCTCCGGTTGCGGGCGATCAAGGCCCAGCGGCAGGCGCTGCATCGACTGCGCGCGCAACGAACAATCGGCGATGAGGTTTTTCACCGGCTCGAGGAAGAACTCGATTGGTCCGAGCTCGACGCGTCGCCGCCCGGACGCTTCCAGCCTCTCATGGGCTGATCGCTATGGTTCCGCACCTGCGGCAAGGGCTGGACGCGTGGTGCGCGGCTGGGCGGACTCGGCCACGCAGCGGGCGAGATCGTTGAGATTGCGATGCATCTGATCGAGCGCAAAGCCGAGCGCGAAGATGCGCTCCACGCATTCCAGCGGCAGGGTTCGCGTCAAGCCCTCGCCGCGCAACGCCGCCATTTCGGCGGCGAAACGGTCGAGCGCGGCCGCCACCGCGTCGAGCGGCGGCGGATTGCGGCGTACTAACAGCGCGGCTGCACTGTCACGCAGGAAATCGTCCGCGGTTTCGGCGATCCGCGCGAGCCACGGCCCGAGCCGTGTCAGGAACGGCTCTGGCAACGGCTCGAGCGCGGCCCGGCCGATCATCACGAGATCGTGCCGTAGCCGCAGCAACGTGCGCAGCAACGGACCCTGGTCGGGCTCGGCGGCGAGACGGGTCATCCGCTCATGCCTGGCCTCGGCCGCGACGGCGTCGAGCTGCACGAACGCCGCGCCGATGCTGTTCTGCATATGCCGCAGCGCCTGCTCGTCCAGGCCGTGGGAGAAGCCGGCGAACAGTTCGGGTAACAACCGCCTGATCAGATCGAGCAGATTGGCGGAGCCCTCGATCGCCAGGTCATGGGCGCGGGCCGGCAGCACCAGCAACGACACCGCAAGCCCGATGAAGCCTCCGATTGCGACCTCGATGACGCGTTCGATCGCGGACGCGATCGGACCCGTGTGGGTGATGAAGGGGGCCAGGAACACCATGACGGCCGTGAACGGCGTGGCGCTGAAGCGCGGATTTGTCGCCGCCAGCAGCGCCGCAGGCGCCACCGCGATCGCGAGCGCTCCCAGCAGCGCAATTTCGCTGTCGTGCGGAACGAGCGCCCCCACCGCGCCGGCATAGGCGGCGCCGCCGACGGTGGCGATGAGATAATCCGTCGTCGCCTTGAGCGACCTGCCGACGCTCATTTGGGTCAGGATGACCGCCGTCAGCACCGTCCATAGGGCGAGGGGAAGATTCAACAGGTGCGAGACCGCCAGGCTCAGCGTGGCCGCCAACGTCATCCGCAGGCATAGCCGCAGTTCGGCGCCGTGCTCGAGCAGCGTCTCGCGCAACGATCCCCAGGCGTTCGCGATGGGAGTCATGCCAAAGCTCCAGGTCGAGGTGGCGGTTCAGGGCGAGGCGTCGCGTCGCGTGGCTTGCTCGCGCAGCGAATCGTAGATCGGGGCATTGCGCAGCAGGGCCGGCACCAGCATGGCCGCGAAGCATGCCCCCAACATCGGCAGCAGCATGGTGACATTGGCGGTCATCTCCACCACGAGGGTGATGCCGGTCAGCGGTGCGCGCACCACGCCGGCAAAGAAGGCCGCCATTCCCACCACCGCAAACCCTTGCGGCGCGATGTCGAGCTCGGGAAATGCTCCGCGACAGAGCAGGCCGAAGCACAACCCGAGCTGCGCGCCGACGACCAGCAGGGGCGCGAACAGGCCGCCGGGCGTGCCCGCGGCATAGGACACCGCGCCCAGGGCGAACCGAAGCAGCAGAATGAACGGCAGGACGGCAAGTGTCCCGTCGCCATTGAGCGTGCGTTGCGTGATCGGATCGCCGCCGCCGACCAGGTCGGGCGCGAACCAGGCCAGCGCGCCGACTGCGGCCCCGATCGCGCCCGCCCGCAACTCGAGCGGCCAATGCTCCAGGCGCGCCGTTCCCGCGATCGCTCCGAGCAGCGCGCGGTTGTAGCCGACCGCGAGAAGCCCGGCGAGAGCACCCAGCGCGACATAAAGCGGAATCGTCGCGGCGCTCGCGAAAGCCAATGGATCGACATGGAAATCCGGGGCGTTGCCGTACATCATGCGCGACACGAAGATCGCGCCGGTCGAAGCGGCGAGGGCGGCGATCGCCATGCGGGGTTCGAACCGCCGCACCAGTTCCTCCAGCACGAATACCGCGCCCGCGGTAGGCGCGTTGAAAGCGGCGGCAAGGCCGGCGCCCGCGCCGGCCGCGATCAGCGCCCTGGCGTCCGGCCATTTCAGGCCGGTCAGTTTTCCCGCCATATGGGCGACGATCGCACCCATCTGCACGCTCGGACCTTCACGGCCGAGCGCCAGCCCCGACCCGATCGCGAGCAGGCCGCCGACGAACTTGACCGGCAGCACCATGATCGGGGCCGGTGGCACGTCTTTGCGCAACACGGCTTCGACGTGGGGAATTCCGCTCCCCGACGCTTCCGGCGAGTAGCGGCGGACCAGGCAGGCCGCGAGCGCAACCGCGGCCGCGCAGCCGGCGGTGACGAGCAAGAACCCCATGACCGGTGCCGCGTGTGCCCAGCCGATCAGCGCGTCACGCCACGCATCCGCGTGCTCGAGGAAAATGCGGAACAAGGTTCCGATCGCACCGGCTCCGGCGCCCACGACACACGCCAGCAGCACGAGCAGGACCAGGCTGCCGTGGCCGTCTTCGAAATCGGGGGCAGGTTCCTGATCGGGATTCATCGGCTTTGGAATCCCACGTCAAGTCCCCCTGCGGCAGCCGCGTCCGGCAAAGGCGGTGCACGAACCGGCCCGCCCGATCGCATGTTAGGCGAATACCATGGTCAACCAAATAGTGTGCGTGGATGTTGTCGGCGGACCGGTGCGGTATCAGCTCTGAGAGCCCTCGTCGGATGCTGCCTGGCATTCTTGCCGGGCTTGCCGCTCCGGCGGACCGCGCTCCACAATGGCGCTGCGGAACTTGGCGGCACTCGCTGATAGGCTGAGAAACCGCGATCAGAGGGAGGTGCGCCATGCCGGACGAAGTTACCCCGGACTACGTCCGCGCTCGCTGGGCATACTCCGAGCTCCTGTCGTGGGGCCATGGCCATCTGTACCAAGGGCCCGGTGTCCAGGACTTGAAGGAGAAATTAGCTCTAAGCGTGCCATTCGACGAGCTGGGTAAGGCGGAACACTATCTTCTCATTGACCAGTTCGACCGCGTGAGGGGCAACTACTTCAATCGATACATCATTGGCATTCCGAACTTTAAGCCTGTCCTTTGGAGCAGGGACGACCTCGCGGCTGTCTACGTAATGCCCTATTTCGTCCGGGACGTTGCGAGCATCGAAAACCTGAAAGTGACCTTCAAGCAATGGATCGAGGCCGATCCGGTCAGACCTCTTCACGAGGATCATGCCCGCTATGCCGCATATGCCGTGGCTCCCTTGGCGCGAGATGACCCGATGACAGTCGGTCACTATTCAGGCTTGCCGGTCCTGCTCGACGGCTACCACCGCGCCGTGCGGTTCTGGAGAACGAGCGTCCCCACTGCCACGCTTGCGGTCTATGTGCCCGTCTGACTCGCCCGTGTCCCGGATGCGGTGCAGCGCGTAGCCTCAAGGGCGTTCACGCCCGTCTTCGCGGGCTATGGCGGAGCGGCGCACCGCTGATCCGGGTCCGATCCAGATTCGGAGTGTGTAACGGTCCACGCAAGTCGGATTTACCCGACTTGCGCGCATCGGTGTCTGCAGCGCATCACAAGGCAATCAAGTGTACGCAGATTGCGTACACTTATCTCCGTTGCTGCGCCGCGCCCGGGACACGGGCCTCACCACGAATATCGGATGGTACCAGTGCCGGCATAGGTGGTGGAGCGGCTCGCGAACTCGCCGTCGAACTTGCCGAGCAGTGTGACCCCGTTGGCGAGGCGAAGCTCGGTGCCGGCCGAGGCGAGCGCGGAGTTCTTCGCCAGCGTCGCGCCGTTGACGATGAAGCTCGCGCCCGGAAGCGCCTGGAACGCGGCGGCGAGCACCGGATCGCTCACCCAGTCGTGCGCCCAGGCAAGCCGCGCCCGCAACGTGAGCACGGCGTTCGGATTGAGCGCCAGCAGCCGATCGAAGCGGGCGCCCAGTTCGCTCCTGGTGTCGGTGCCGGTGCGACCGGCATAGGCAAGCCCGAAGCCGCCGCCGTTGACGTCGGTCTCGCTGTAGCCCGGGGTGCGGAAGTTCTGCGCCTGGATGGCGGCATAGGGCGTTAGCCCGCCGAAGATGGTCGCGAAGCGGTAGCCGCTTTCCACCCGCGCGCCGAAGCTCTGCGCGTTGAAGCTGGCGGTGAGATGATCGCCAGCAAACGCGAAGCGGTCGGTCGACATCCAGTGATTGGTGAAGGACAGCGCCGCCGCGACATAGGCCGCACCCCACCGGGTCGCGCCGTAGACGCCGGCCTGGAACGCATCGCTCTTGCCGCCGCCGAGACCGTTCTCGAGGCTCCAGCTGGTGCCGCCGCCGGCCAGCGCCAAGCCCACCACCGTGTCTGGGAGTGAGATGATAGTCGAACCCCGCCGCGAAACCCGCGGCATGTGGCAGAGAGATTGTGACTGCCGAGCCCCGCCGGATCGCCCGACGTGCGGTTCGCTCCGCCATAGGCGCCGCCCCATACGCTCCAGCGCTGCTCGAAGCTCAGTGTCTTCGGCGGTGCCTTGAGCACGGAGGAATAGGCGAGCGCGATGTCGTCCGGGAGTCTTCGCGCTCGGGCGCGAAGGCGAGCGCGGGGCCGGCAGCGCCGGTGGTCCCGCTGCGGCCGTCGACGAAGGGATCGAGCATCAGCCCGAGGAACTGGTTGGTCATCTGGAACGCGACCTGCTGGCCGCCGGTCGCGGCTTCGCCGGAGAGCTGGCTCAGCGCATTGCCGAGATTGCCGCCGGTGAGGCCGAAGATCGGGAGGAAGCCGGGCGGCAGCGTGCCGCCGTTGTTGAAGAAGGTGTTGAGCGAACCGGTGACGTTTCTCTGGTTGGTGCTCAGGCCGCCGGTCCCGAGCGCGCTCGGTCCGCCCAAGATGGCGGTGAGGTTCAGGATCGCGTCGGTCGCGGTGTAGCTCAGGCTCGCGGTGAAGCCGGCCGGGAGGCCGGTGGTGGTGAGGCTGCCGAAGGTGCCGGTGCTTCCGCCCGCAGCCGAGAGGATGGTGTAGGTGCGCGCGAAGGAGCTCCCCGGTCCGAACACCGCCTGCACGGTGCCGGCGAGGCTTGCGGTGCCGGTGACGTTGGTGCGGTCGGCAGCCGTGGGCGAGACCTCGACGAGGTAGGCGGAGGCCGACGTCAGCACCAGGTTGCCCTGTACGGTGAGGGTGCCGATCGAGTTGCCGGGCGAGAGCGTGCCGCCGTTGATGGTGGTGTTGCCGATCGTCCCGTTGCCGCCGATGGTGCCGCCGGCATTGACGGTGAGGGCGGAGCTGGCGATCGAGCCGTTTACCGACAGCGTGCCGGCGTTGACGGTGGTCGCGCCGGTATAGTTGCTGGTCCCCGTGAGCAGCAGGGTGCCGGTGCCGATCTTGGTCAGGCCGCCAGTGCCGGAGATCGCGCCTGAGAAGGTCGTGCTGGTGTTGTCGTTGCCGGTGGTGAGTGTTGCAGCGCCCAAGGTCACGGCGCCGGCGCCGGCGAGCGAGCCGATGCTCTGGTTGAAGCCCGCGAGGTTGAGCGTGGCGCCGTTCGCGATCGTATAGGCGCTGGCCGGAGCGAAGACATTCGCTGCTCCGGCCTGCAGCGTGCCGGCATTGACCGTCGTGCCGCCGAGATAAGTGCTGGCGCCCGACAGCGTCATCGTGCCGGCGCCCACCTTGGTGAGGCCGCCGGCTCCGCCGATCGCGCCGGCAAGCGTTGCGTTGTTGCCATTGGTGTCCAACGTGCCGCCGCCCGCACTCAGCGTTACGGTGCGATTGGTGGTGAAACCCGACAGGAATTGCAGCGTGCCGCCGCCGAAAGCGAGGCCGCCTGCCGCCGCGCCGAGATTGGCGTCCGCGGTGACCGCAACGGTGCCGCCGTTGATCGCCGTACCGCCCTGATAGCTGTTGACGCCTGACAGCGTCATCGTGCCCGCGCCGGTCTTGATGAGGCCGCCGGGGCCGGAAAGCGATGCGGCGAGCGTGACGTTGTTGCCATTGGTGTCGAACGTCGCCCCGCCGGCCCCGAACGCGGCGAGTTGGGCGGAGATGTCGGCGCTGTTGCCGGTCGCCCACTGCAGGCCGCCGCCGTTGATCGTGATGAGGCCCGAGCCGAAGCTGTTCGCAGAATTGAAGTTGATGAAGCCTCCGGTGATGGTGGTGCCGCCGGCATAGGAATTGTTGCCGGTCAGGATCAGCGTGCCCACCCCCGCCTTGCTCAGCGTGCCGGCACCGGAAATGTCGGCGGCGAGGGTGAGCGTATCGGTGAAGTTCGCGACGATCTGGCCTTCGTTGTCGATGGCAGGCGTGTTGATCCCGCCGGCGAGACCGCCGGTTCCAAGATTGAGCGTGCTGCCCTGGGCAATGCCGGTGAAGCCGGGCGAGTTGACCACGCCGCCGTCGGCAACGGTGAGCGTTCCGATCAGACCGCAGCCGCAACTGGTGTCACCGACCACGAGCGAAGTGAGGGCGTTCAGAACCGAGCCCGCGCCGGTCACGGTCAGCATCGAGGTTCCCGTGGGATCGCCGACGCCCAGGGGTCCCGTGGCATTAACGACGCCGCCATTGGAAATGGTGAGTATTCCGGGTCCCTCGAACGTGCCGCTGCCGCCAACCGCCAGCGAGCCGACATTCCAGGTCGAGCCGCTCCCGGTCACGGTCACCGTCGGCGTGAAAACTGGGTCCCCGGCGTCAATTGCGACCAAGCCCGGGGTATTGAGCACGCCGCCATTGGAGATCGTCACCGAGACTGGTCCGCCGATAGACGCAAACTCCGTCAATCCGCTGGGACTCACGGTCACGGTCGATCCGGCCCCGTCGATGACCATCGCGGATGAGAAGACGACAGCCAGGCTGGGGGTCTGCAGCGTCCCGCCATTGATGACGGAAAGCGTTCCGCCTTCGACCACCGTGCCGAGGCCGGGGTCGGTGACGTTGAGCGATCCGCCATTGATGGTGAGACCACCATTGGCGTCGCAGTTGCAGAGATCGACACCGCCGATCGTGCTTCCCTGGCCGGTCAGCGTCAGCACTGCGCCGCCGTCGATTTCGAGCGTGCCCGCGCCCGACAGTCTGCCGGAGAACGTGGTGCTGTTGCTTCCCGAGATAATCAGGGTGGTGGAGGGATCGGAGGGACCGACAACGACGTTGCCGCCACCGGCAAGCGACGCGATTTCGGCAAAAGCGCCATCGCCGAGCGCCATTGTGGCGCCGGTGTTGACCGTGAAGGCGGGCAGAAGCGAGGAACCGGGCGATATCTGATTGGTGATCGTGAAGGTGGCCCCGTCCTGAACGGTGAACGAATAGGCCGGTGCCGCGACGTCGAACTCGATGGTGTTGATCGAGGTGCTGTTGGAGATGGTGACCGATGTGGGGGCCCCGTTGTTCGTGAACGTCGCAATGTCGTCGGGGACGGTGTTTGCGGTGGGGGTCGAGGTCCAATTGCCGCCCGTGGTCCACTCGCCGCCCGGACCGGTCCAGGTGCCACTGACTTGGGCATGTGCGAGGTCCGGACAAAACGCGCCGAGCGCGCCAAGCCACACCCCCCCAGCAGCGCCGCGCGCGTCAGCGACGGGCGCGCGGCCGGCGCCGCAATCCGGACGGCAAAATCGCCAATAGAAGCCTCAGCCGCGCGCCGCCCCGCTTGTGCTGCCCGCGGCTGCAACCGATGCGAACGCATTACCCGACCCCTGCAACGACACGGCCGGGAAAACCCGGCCGTGCGCCACGCTGTCTGCCGCCCCCGCGACTGACGTGAGCCAAACGCTAAGGGGGGAATCGCGCCCAATCAATTCGCGGATGAGGTTCGGGAATAGATGGTGGCGGCCTGTTGCAATCGCGCCACGCCAGCCGCAGGTCGTGCCGCAAGGGCGGTGCTACCGGATCCGCACGGGCGAACGCCCATCCAAAAAGTCGTGGGCGGGTTTTGTCTTGACTCGCGTTACCCGAATCTCGTATGGTTAAGACAGAATTCAGAACCATGCGACATACCCGGGCGGGACACCGCGCCGGGTTTTTTGTTGCGGCTTTGGTGTGCGGACTTCGATATGCCGAACCTTGTTGCAAAGGACCATGGTACGCCCCGTCGATTGTTGCGCTTTTGCAACGTGGGTTCGTTTCCCCAAAATGAAAGACGACCTGCGGCGGGCTGGCGAAGCGCCCAGTCGATCCGCCAGCTGAGTCCGAGAAAGTCTTGCCGATACAATGGCTTGGTGGCATTCTGCCGGGTGTCCAGCGCGCTTGCGGAGGCGAGCCGGGCATTGGGGCGACCGCTCGGAGCCGTTTTGATGTCGCCAGTGTCGCGCCGTTTTGTCCTCACCGGAGCGGCGCTGACAAGCGCGTCCCTCCTCGTCCCGATCGCCGGGCGGCCGGCGCGCGCGCAGCGCAATGGCGACGCCGACTACGAGATCACGGACTGGATCCTGATCGCCACCAGCGGGCAGGTCACGCTCGGCCTGTCGCAGCCGGAGGTCGGGCAGGGGTCGTACACCGCGTTGCCGCAGATCCTCGCCGACGAGCTCGACGCCGATTGGCAGCGGGTGAAGGTCCGGTTCGTGACCGGCAGGGCCGCCTACAAGATCGCGTTCCGGCAGGAGGCGCCGGCGCAGAAAGAAGGCGCCTCGATGTCGACCACGGCGCTCTACCAGCGCCTGCGCATCGCCGGCGCCGCCGCGCGTGACGTGCTGGTGCGCGCCGCGGCGCAGCGATGGAATATCGCCGCTTCGGCGTGCCGCACCGAGAACGGCGTCGTCATCAATTCGCGCGGCGAGCGGCTCGCTTATGGCCAGCTCGCGGCGGACGCCGCCAGGTTGCCGCTCAACGCGGCGCCTGTCCTGAAGGACCGGAGCCGGTTTAGCCTGATCGGCAAGCCGGTGGCGCGACTGGATACGCCCGCCAAGTGCAACGGCAGCGCGGTGTTCGGCATCGACGTCGTGGTGCCGGGAATGCTGAACGCCGCGATCCGGACCGCGCGTTCCTACAGCGGGCAGGTGACGGCGATCCGGAACGAGGCCGATATTCTCAAGATGTCCGGCGTGCACGCAGTGGTGAAGGTTGCGGCGCTGGCGATCGCCAACGAGGACGCCGGCTCCCAGCACCCGCGCGTACCGCATCTGCCGCGTTACAACGCGGTCAGTGTCGTCGCCGATCATTTCTGGCAGGCCAAGTGCGCGCTCGATGTGCTCGACGTGGAGTTCGACGGCGGCGGCGCGGGCGATCTCTCGAGCGCCGGGATCGACGCCATGCTGGAGGCGGGCCTCGATGCCGAGCGCGCCGTCACCGCGCTGGTCAGGGGTGAGCCGAACGAGGTCCTGAAGGAGCGCGCCGCTTCGATCATCGAGCGGCGCTTCGTGTTGCCGCACATCGCGCACGCGCCGCTCGAGCCGGTCAACGCCACCGCGAGCTACCGCAACGGCACGGTCGAAATCTGGGGGTCCATCCAATCGGTCACCGCGTGCCAGGAGGCGGTGGCGCAAGCGGTCGGCTGCGCCGTCGACGACGTGAAGATCAATGTCACCTTTCTCGGCGGCAGCTTCGGCCGCAAGATCGTGCCGGACTACGTGCTGCAAGCGGTGCAGGTGTCGCAAGCGGTCGGGCGTCCGGTCAAGCTCACGCGCACGCGTGAAGAGGACATGCAGCATGACGTCTACCGGCCGAACGCGGGTGGCCGGCTTCGCGCGGTCCTCGACGATGCCGGCTATCCGCTGGCGATCCATGCCCGCGTCGCCGGTCAGTCGCTGTTCGGCGCGACGCGCAAGAGCTGGCTCGATCAGACGCCGGAGGGTGCCTGGGACGAAAGCATGGTCGACGGCATCTACAATCAGAGCTACCGGCTGCCGCACTTCCTGGTGGAGACGGTGGACACGCCGTTGCCGATCCCGGTCTACTTCATGCGCTCGGTCGGTTCGACCGCGGCGGTGTTCTTCTGGGAGAGCTTCATCACCGAGCTCGGCCATCGCGCCGGGATCGACCAGTATGCGTACCGGCGCAATCTGCTGACCGACGATCCGCTGGCGCTGCGCGTGCTCGACGCCGCCGCGCAGGCGTCAGGGTGGGGAACGCCGCCACCACCCGGCACGTTTCGCGGCATTGCCTACAATTGCTATATCGGCCGCGGGGCGCGCTTCAAGACATATGTCGCCGAGGTGGTGGAGCTGCGTCGGATCGGCGACCGGTTCGCCATCGCGCGGGTGTTCTGCGCGGTCGATCCGGGCCTCGTGGTCAACCCCAACACGCTCGAGGCGCAGATCCAGGGTGGGATCGGCTTCGCGCTCACCAACACGCTCAAGAGCAGGATTACGTTTTCGAACGGCGGCGCCGATCAGACCAACTTCTTCGACTATCCGCTGCTGCGCATCGACGAGATGCCGGAGATCGTCCCGATCGTGCTTGCCAGCGATCGCCCTCCGCAGGGATTCGGCGAGGTGGTTCTGGCGCCGGTGGCGCCCGCCGTTGCGCAGGCAGTGCTGCACGCAACCGGTCGGCGCCTCGATGTGATGCCGTTCCCGCAATCCGCCTTTCGGGTGGCGGAGGGCGCGGACGATCCGGCGCCAGCGAGGTAACGGCGGCCATCGCAGGCCTGCCGCCCTGCGTCGCGTCCGACTGCGGGAGGGCCGGGTGCCGGATTTCCCCGGCGTGCCGCGACCGGGCACATTCGGGAGCGGCCGGGTTATAATGAGAAAAACCGGTCCATAGGGAGGACACCGCGTGACGGAGCACATCGACCAGAAGCCCAGGCTGCTGTTTCCCGGTCTCCGATCCTTCTACGACGTCGCCATCCCTCTCGCCTGGCCGGTCATTCGCATCGCCGTCGGCTGGACCCTGCTGGTGCATGGGTGGGGCAAGGTCGTGCGCGGGCCGTCGGCGTATGTCCGCCCCTTCATGGAGCAGGGATTCGACCCGGCGCTGCCGTGGATTTGGGCGGCGTTGATCATCGAGTTCGTCGGCGGCATCGCGCTCATACTCGGGTTGTTTACGCGTTTCTTCGCCGCGGCCGCCGCGATCGAATTGCTCATCATCACGACGCTCTATTGGCAGAACGGATTCTCCTGGCTCAACCGCGGCTACGAATACACGCTGCTCTGGGGCCTCCTGTGCTTTGCGATCGCGCTGCGGGGCGGGGGGCCGTACTCGATCGATCGCAAGATCGGCCTCGAGCTCTAGCGATCGGGGGGCGTTGCCCGCCGCGGATCGCTTGCCGACCGGGATCAGGCCGGGACAGGCTTTCGCCGGAAACACGACGAGCGAGCAAGCTGACTGATGGAATTCGGTGTCCAGTTCTTCCCCGCCGTCGGTCCCGATCAGAAGGGCGCCGATCATTACTGGCGTGAGGCGCTCGAGCTCACGCAACTGGCCGAACAGCTCGGCTTCACCAATGTGCGCACGGTCGAGCACTACTTTCTGTCCTACGGCGGTTACAGTCCCGATCCGCTCATTTTTCTCAGCGCCGCCGCGGCGGTGACGCGCTCGCTTCGGCTGGTGACCGGCGCGGTGCTGCCGGTGTTCAATCATCCGCTCAAGCTCGCCGGCCAGATCGGGATGGTGGATGCGATTTCCGGCGGCCGCCTGGAGGTGGGCTTCGCCCGCGCCTTCCTGCCCCACGAGTTCGCCCGCTTCGGCATCTCGATGGATGAGAGCCGGGCCCGGTTCGATGAAGGCCTCGACCTGATCCGGCGCCTGCTCGAGGAGGAAGAGGTGACGGCGCGCGGCCGCTTTCACAGTTTCGAGGGCGTGACCTCGTTGCCGCGTCCGACCCAGAAGCCGCGGCCGCCGTTCTGGATCGCGGCGCTGTCGACCAAGGAGTCGTTCGAGAATGCCGGCACGCTCGGCCATCACCTCATGGGCATTCCGCTGGTGGGAGCGCACATGCAGGGTCTGCTGCAGATTTATCGCGACGCGTGGACGCGTGCCGGGCATCCCGGCCGCGGCAAGGTGATGCTCGCGTTCCACATGTATTGCGCGGAAAGCAGGGCGAAGGCGGCCGCGATCGCGCGCGCGCCGCTCAATCAGTATCTCAAGTCGATCGTGGACGCCGCATCGGGCTGGATGTCCGGCGTGTCCTCGCGCGACTATCCCAACTACCAGAAGATGATCCAGTCGATCTCGGAGGAAACCTTCGAAAGCCAGGTGGAAAAGAGCGCCGCCTGGGTCGGCACGCCCGACGATATCCGCAATGCCATCGAGAGCTACGACCGTGAGGTCGGTGGCTTCGAATCGGCGTCGCTGCAGGTGAATTTCGGCATGATCGGCCGCGCCGAAGCCGAGGAGTCGATGCGGCTGTTCGCCCGCGAGGTGATGCCGCACTTCGCGCGCGCGCGGCCATCTTGAATGGGCTTGCGTGAATTGGCTGCCCCACTCTGGCCGGCGTGCGCCGGCTCAACTAACATTCGTCGCGGACACTTGGCAGAGCCCGTCGGAGGTGACGCATGTTCCTGCGAAATGGCTGGTACGCCGCGATCTGGTCGCGTGACCTGAACGAGCAACCGGTTGGGCGGACCTTTCTCAACGAGAAGGTCGTGCTGTTTCGCAACGCCTCCGGCCAGGTCGGCGCGCTGGAAGACTGCTGCTGCCACCGTGCGGCGCCGCTCTCGCGCGGCGAACGGGCCGGCGACTACCTGGCGTGCGGTTACCACGGGCTGAAATTCGACATCAACGGGCAATGCGTCGAAGTGCCGGGCCAGAGCATGATCCCGCGCGGCGCCAAGGTCAGGAGCTACCCCGTCTGCGAGCGGTGGGGCGCCGTCTGGATCTGGATGGGAGAACCGGCGAAAGCCGACACGTCGAAGATCCCCGACCTCTACTGGCTGGGCGATCCGAAATGGACGGCGACGCCCGGCTACATTCACTTGAACTCGAACTATCAGTTCCTCATCGATAATCTGCTCGATCTGACGCATGTGACCTACGTGCACAAGAAGACTTTGGCGGGCGATCCGCGCGAAGCGACCACGCCGACCAGGACCGAGCGCCTGCCCGACGGCGTCCGCGTCGGGCGATGGATGATCGATTTCGTTCCGCCGCCGTTGTTCGCCAGGGCCGGCAATTTCAACGGCAACGTCGACCGGTGGCAGTTCGTGACCTGGACTCCGCCGTCGACGGTGTATCTTGACGTCGGCTGCGCCCGGGCGGGAACGGGCGCGCCCGAAGGCGACCGCAGCCAGGGAATATCGATCTGGTCGAGTCACCTGATCACCCCCGAGACCGAGAATTCAAGCCACTACATGTTCTCCTTTGCGCGCGATTTCGCGCTCACCGATGCCGAAATGTCCAAGCTGCTCTACGAGGGCTCGAAGGCGACGTTTCTCGAGGACGCGGACATGCTCGAGGCGGTGCAGGCGAACCGGTGCGGCGGTTCCCTCGAGGGGCTGGTCGACATCGCAGCCGACGCCGCGCAGCTGCAGGCGCGGCGGATGCTGGACCAATTGATCAACGCCGAGCGTGCCTGATCGGCATCGCAGCGGAGCGGCTGGCGCCCCGCTCCCGGCGTCTGAAGCAGGGCCTCTCACGGAGCAATTTGCGATTCTGCACCCGCTCCGCGCACGCGAGCGCGGGTTCCCGCGTGGCGCATGGATGCGTCAGTTGCTGGCGGTGGAACAATGGCGCGGCGGCGCGAGCAATTTCGACCGGAACTACCGGGATGAACAGGTGTTAACAAAATAGAGAGCAAGGGCGGGAAAACCTGGTTTGTTTCCGTGGCTGAGAAGCAGAAAGAGCAAGGCAGCGCACAAGACGCCCCGGACGTGAAGCTCCTGGTGTCCGCACTGTTCGCCTCGAGCGGCGCGGTCGCGCCGGTCGATTTTGCGCGCTTCGGGAAACGCGTCGGTGAGATCATTGCGCGTGCAGGCAGTTCCGCCGGCGGTTCCCGTCGGAGCCCGTACAACAGCGATAGGCGCTAGCGCAGCCGCCTAGCGCGGCCGCAACGACGTCTCGCCCCGGGAAATTGGGGCGAGACGGTGAGGGTTATTCAGAGTTCCACCGGTTCCAATTCAAGCGTGTCGCCTATTGGCTGCCGGCTTGGGTCTTCAGTGCCTGCAGATCGGACTCGCTCCGGAGCGTCATGACCGCGACCTTGCGCGCCCTGAAGTAGGGAAGAACGACCCGCACCTGGGCTCCCTCCTGCTCCAGCAGAGAGACGTAGCGGGGTTCCGCGCCCCGTGTGGGCAGGTCGAACGCCGTCCAGGTTGAGGTCTTTGGATCGTAGCGCAGTACGCGGTCCGCGCCCCAAAGGTTGGTCCAGGCGTTGTGCTTGGTGTCCACCGCCACGTGATACGGCTGCTGTTCGCCCGGGAGCGGGACGTAGGTGGTCTCGTGGGTGCGGGTGTCGATGCGGGCAAGATTGGCCCCCCACGAGTTGCCGATCCATAGCACGTCCGCATTCTTGTCCGTGCCCATGCGGCGCGGTCCTTGTGCCCACGGGAATGGGTTGTTGAAGTCGGGCTGGTTGTAGGTCTCGTAGAACGATCGCGCTTCCGGCGTGGCGCGATTCATCTCTTCCTTCACTGCCGCGAGTTTAACCTCCTGCGACTTGCCGGTTGCATCGTCGCCTTTGCCGATGATGTCGAGCGTCATCTCCGCCCACCAGCCGTTGCCGTCGCGATCGCCGGCGGCTCCGTAGGTCACGCCGGTGCCGTTCGGGGTCTTGTAGGTGAGTGACTTGAATTCGGTGAATGTCTCGGTGACGGGATCGAAGCGCAGCGCGCCATCCGGCGCGGAGGCCCAAATCCTGCCCTTGCCGTCGTGGTCCACCGTGGTCGCGCCGCCGGTCGGCGACATGCCCTGCGGCGGCAGATAGACGTCGATCTTCTCGGTCTTGGGATCGAGGCGACCCAAACCGCCGCGCCCGTTATTGACGTTGAACCAGATGATGCCCTTATCGTCCCGGGTCATGCCATGGGTTTGCGCCGCCAGGCCGTTGGGAGCTGCGACCTTGAACAATTTCAGCTCGCCGGTCTTGGTATCGATCTTGCCAATGGTGGTGCGTCGGTTCGGGATATTGCAGGTGAACCAGAGCTGCCCGTCGAGGTCGAGCCACGCGTCATGGATGCCCCAGCCCGGGATGAGGACGGACGGCGTCCCAAGCGACCAGTCGCTGCCGTCATTCTGCACGAAATTGCTGGGAAGACCGGAATCCGGATCGAGCGGGACGTCGTATTCCTTGAACATGACCCGCGCGGATTCTCCGGATGGTCGCGGATCCGGCTTGAACTTCATCGCGCCTTCGCCGGGGCCGCGTGCGCGGGCGAGATAGGCGGCCAGCTCTTTCTGATGATAGTCGAGAATGCCCGCGGGCTTGCGGTCGTTACCGACGAACGTGCCATAGACATTGGCATTCTTCATCAGCTCGATGATGGCGTTCCAGCCGGCCTCGTCGAATCTGTGCTGGAGAACGTAGCTCGGCGTGTGACAGCCGGTGCAATTGTTGCGCACCATCCGCTTCATGCGCTTGTCTTGCTCGGTCTCTTCCGGCAACGCCGACAGCATGACGTTGCCCGGCAACTGCCGGATGAAATCCTTCGTCGGATTGAGCACGAAGCCCTGCTTGCGGGCTGCCGGCAATTCGATCTCGGTTTTGGCGGTCGCGAAACTCACCGCCTGCGCCCACACTCGGTATTTTCCGGCGGGAAGCGGCGGGAAATAATAATCGCCATTCTCGTCGGTGAAGACCGTCGTCGTCACGGTCCCGCCTGCGGGCTTCGCGGAGACGGTGACGCCGCCCAGCTTTTCGCCCGCCGCCGACGTGATGGCTCCGCTGAGGATGGCATCGGCGGCCTTGGCGGCCGTCGCCAAGGTCGTCGCCGCACCCAGGACGGTCAGGACGGCAAGCAAGGCACCTCGTGCGTTCTTCATGACGTTGTCTCCCGTTGTGCTCAGCGCGCCGGGGCGGCCGGAGCGGGCGCCGGAGGGGTAGGTATGGTTTTGAGATACGCGACGATCGCGTCGATCTGTGCGGGCTCGAAATGATACTTGAAGCCGGGCATGCGGGGCGTGCCATTGCTGATCACCTCGCGCATCACCGTTTCTTGCCCGTCCAGCGAGCTGCGCGACAGTTCGGGACCGTAGAGCGGGCTCACCATCTGCGGCTTGGTGTGGCAAACGCGACAGGACTGATTGAACAGCCGCATGCCCAGGAGTTGTCTGTCATCGAGGGCTTGATCGCCGCTCGTGGGCTGTGCCGACGCAACGTGTGGAGACATCGCGAGCAGGAGAAAGACAGTGGAAAACTTGAGCCGCGTTGCGAACAGCTTCATCGATTTCTCCCCGACTTTGGCGCCTTTTTTCAAGCAGCCTACGACCGGGCGGGTTCGAAGGGAAGCGGCTGGCCGCCGGCAAAACCGCATGCCAGACCCATCTCGGCGTCGCGGCGGCGATCTTGGTGCAGGCCACGACACGGCCGTCGGATACCCCCGTGCAAGGTCCGATGGGGGGCAAGCTCTTGGATCAACTCCGTGGCAGGAATCAATTTGGTGACAGTGCAGCGATATCGTCGTATGCGCGATCGTGGTGATGATCTGCTTGCCGGCTGCCGGCGCGCTGCGGCTGGCATTGGCCTCTTCGGCAAATCAAGCGGGTTGACGGCGATGACAATCCGGATCGGCACCTCCGAACGCGACGGCACCTTCTATAGCCAGGGCCGCGCCCTCAAGACTATTTTCGAGCGGAAACCGAAGCTTGTTCCGGTCGAGCTCCTGGAGTCGAAGTCCGCCAGCACCGAAAACGCGGATCGACTGCAGGCGGACGAGATCGAGTTCGGCTTCATGGCCTCGAACTGGATCGGGCGCGCAAAGAACGGAGAGTCGCCGTTCGCCGGTCCGATCGATCTTGCCATGGTCGCGCCGATGAATGCAGGCCCGCTGTTCTTCGTCGTGCGGGCGGAATCGCCGATCCAATCGTTTTCCGACCTGCGTGGACGGCGCGTCGCGGTCGGCCCGCGCACGAGCGGGATGGTGCAGCACGCCCACGGAATTTTCGCCGCGCTCGGCATGAGCTTTTCCGAGCTTACGCCGGTTTATCTCGACTTTGCCGCCGGGGCCGAGGCCTTGGCCGCAGGCGAAATCGATGCCCAATTGCAATGTCCCATCCCCAACCCGGTCATGACCGGCCTCGCCCAGCGGATCGCGGTGCGTGTCCTGTCCTACCAACGTGACGAGCTGGAAAGGGTCATGCAGGCGGTGCCCTTTTATCGTCGCACCGTGATGCGCAAGGGCGCCATCCGCGGTCTCGACGCGGACCTGCCACAGATCGCAGTGGTCAATGTGCTCGTCAGCCATCGGCGCGTTTCCGAGGCGACGGTTTGCGCGGCAGTCGAGGCGATCGTCGCTAACAGCGACGAGCTCGGCCGGATCAATCCATTATTCCTGGGCATGAGTGAGCTGCTCCAGCCGCTCCAGTCGCAGGGCGGTGCGGCGCTCGAATTTGGCGGCGTACCGCTGCATGCCGGCGCGCTGCATGCCTACCGCAAGGTGGGGCTGCTCGCGTGAGCGCCGACGGCTCCGGAAGATCAGCAGTTACTGCGGCTGGATCCCGGCCTCCTTGATCACTTTGGACCACAATGCCGTCTCGTCGGCAAAGAATCGGGCAGTGCCAGAGGGCGTCGTCGCTCCGGCCTCGAGCGAGATCCGGCGCAGCATCTCGCCGACCTCCTTGCTCTTGAGAATCTCGACGACGTCGCGGTTGATCTTGTCCGTCAGCGCCGTGGGCGTGCCCGGTGGCGCGACCAATCCGAACCAGGTGATCGACTTGAAACCGGGCAGGCCCGCTTCGGAGAAGGTCGGCACGTCAGGTATGACGGCGGCACGCTGCAGATCGGCGACGCCCAAGAGTTTGACCTTGTTCTCGCGGTAGAGCGGGACCGAGGTCGCGAGCGTGTCGAAGAACATGTCGACATGGCCGGCGACGACGTCGGTGAGCGCGGGCTGTGCGCCGCGATAGGGCACATGCACCATCTTGATGCCGGCCTGCGCTTCGAGTTGCGCCGCCGACAGATGCGCGGTGGAGCCCACGCCTTGCGAGGCGTAGGACAGCTTGCCGGGATTGGCCTTGCCGTAGTCGATGAGCTCTTTCAACGTCGATGCCGGAAGGTCTTTGCGTACGACCAGAACGTTGGGGATTTTCGCCAGCATGGTGATGGGAACGAACTTGGTCGGCTCGTAGCCGAGCTCGCGAAACAACAGATGATTGAACGAAAGCGGGGAGGGCGGTGCGACCAGCAAGGTGTAGCCATCCGGCGCTGCGCGCGCGACGTTGCCGGCGCCGATATTCATCGCTCCGCCGGGGACGTTCTCGACGACCGCCGCCTTGCCCCACTTCTGGCTGAGCTGGTCCGCCACGATGCGCGCGAGCGTGTCGGTGGTCGAACCGGGCGCAGCCGGAACCACGATCTTGACCGTTCGCGAGGGGAACGGTTCTTGCGCGGGGCTTGGCCCCGGCCAAAGCGCCGCGCTCACGGCGGTCACGAGCGCGATCGCAGCACCAAAGCGGGACATTCGTTCCTCCACATCATTCGCGGGTCTTTTGACCCATCGTAGCCGTTGTGTTTCCCGGCGAGAGCCTGCCCGGAGCGTTGGCCGGTTGACATCAGCGCCGCCGGAGCGCGGGCGTCAACCCGGGGATGGCGGATGCGCATGTTCGCGATCTCGTATATGAAAGAGCAGATCGTTCGGAGATCACCCATGGCTTACACGATCGATGAATTCTGCGCGGAAAGTCGCGCGCTGCTCAAGGCTCAGCCGCTGATGGACGCGCTAGCGCAGATGTCCAAGAGGCTTGGACGGCTCCTGTCCAATCCAGCCTTTGTCGCAGCAACCTTCAGCGACGATATGCCGCCCGGACGGCGCGTGCTCTATCACGATCCTGAAACCGACTTCTATGTGCTCGCGCACGTGCAGGAGGGAAAAAAGACCGGGAAGCCGCACAGCCACGGAGCGTCATGGGCGATCTACGGCAACGCACGGGAGCATACCGAAATGACCGAGTGGCGTCGCGTCAACCCGGAGAGCGAGGACCACGCCGTACTCGAGCAGGTGAGCAGATATCGCCTGGAACCCGGCCAGACCAAAGCCTACGGACCCGGCGTGATCCATTCGACTGCGCATCCGGAGAAGGCCTGGGTGATCCGCGTCACCGGCACCGATCTCGATGTGCTGCCGCGCTATCACTTCAGGAAGCAGGATCGCATTTTGGAGAAGACGTGAGCGCCGGTCGCGCTGGCCCTTCGCGGGTGCGCGCGCACGCGGTGAGCCCCCTGACGGCTGCTTATTTCCTTTCCCCGCCGATCGCGTTGTAGCGGGCAATCACGTCCTTCGGCGTGGCCGCGGTCCGCGCCAGCGACGTCAAGATCGCGGCGCCGTCGATCGGGCTCATGTCGATGCCGAGCTTCTCGGCTTCGTCGACGAAGGCTTTGTCCCGGCACATCGCCATGAATGCGCTTTGCAGCGCCTTGGCGCGCTCCGCCGGGATATCGGGCGGCGCGGCAAATGGCAGCGCCATGAAGAACGGAAGCTCCGCGAATTCCATGAGCGAAAGCGCGCCGGGATCATTGGTGAGCTCGCGTCCGATCGGCATGGCCGGAAACTCCGGGTGCCGCGTCGCGCGGCCGAAGGCCATGAGCGGCCGAAATGCCTTTCTATTCCAGAGATCGCGCTGGCCGGTCCGGACCGAGCTCAGGCCCACCATCTGGCCGTCGAGCTCCCCGCGCTGCATGGCGAGAAACAGCGGAGCCGCACCGGTATAGCCGCGTACCACGTTCACGTTGAGGCCGAGCACCTCCTTGGCGACGACGGCGAAAATCAAGTTGCTCGACGCCGCATTGTCGGCGCCCAGCGCCACCGATATGCCGGGCGTCTTGAGGTCGGCGATGGTGTTGGCCGCGTGATTGGCGTTGACCAGCATCAGGTAGGCGTCGTCGGCATAAGACGACAGGCTGCCAAGCCAGGTGAACTTTGCCGGATCGAACTGGGCGTTCGGATTGCCCTGGATGGCGAGCTGCGGAACGGCGCGCTCGAGCTTGGCGAGAACCGAGCCGTCCTTGTCGGAATTGAAATAGAGGCGGTTGGCCGTGACGAGGCCGCCGCCGCCCGGATTGTTCTGGACGATGACGTTCGGGTTGCCCGGAATGAAACGCGACAGATGTCGCGCCGCCAGGCGTGCCGAGATGTCGTTGATGCCTCCCGGCGAGGTGCCCACCAGCATCGTGACGGTGCGGCCCTTGTAGAATGGCTCGACGGACTGCGCTGCCGCTTGTCCGGCGGCCGCCAGCGGCTCGCAGCACAAGGCCCAAAGCAGAATGACCACCGCTGTGCGTAGCCGATCGGACATGGCTCGTCTCGCTTACGGCAAGGCCGCGAGCAGATGGCCGAAGCCTCGCCGCGGCTCGCGCACGTGCAGGCGCTTCTGAATTTCCCACACGCGGGCCGTGACCGGATGCACCACGGGTACCTGCAGGTCTTGCTCCAGCGTCGCGATGATGTCGAGGGTGCGCCAGCCGGAGCCGAGCATGTAGATCGCGTCGGCGCCTTTCGCTTTCAGAAAATTGCGCTTGATGTGGGCGTAGACCTGGTGGCTCGATAGTTCCTGCACCTTGTCGAACGCTACCTCGACGCCTTCCATGCCGCGCACGGTGAAGCCGGCGTCGCGAAAATATTTGGCGAAGATGGCGTTGAGCTTGGGCGGAAAGTAAGTGGCGCCGATGATGGTCTTGGCTTTCAGCGCCTTCAGCGCGTTCACGTGGTTCTGCGCCACGCTCATGATAGGCGTCCGGTATTTCTTCTCCCAGGTCTTCACGATCTCGGCTTCGCGCTTGCGCCCTAGTACCATGAACGGCGGCGCGCCGTGGGGATGAATCAAGTCGCAACCGCACCCCGCCAGCACTGCCACGAGTTCCTCGTAGGCCGGCATCATGGTCTCGAACTCGTCCGCGGTGCCGCGACGGATATTGAGAAAAAGCGGAATGAGCCCGATGCCTTCAGGCAGCAGGCGGATGACCTCCTCGGTCACGCCCGGCCGCAAGGTCGGATTAATCATGCCCACGACGCCGCGCCAACTCGAAAAGGTCATGCTGCAATCTCACTCAACATGCCGGCCGCGGGTAACCGAGGTCCCGGGAAAAGATGGATAAAGTCTATTCGCCGTAATCCCTTTTCGCCCCCTCTGCCGTCACATATCCCTCGGCCACATCGTGGGCAAGTGCAGCGCGGTCGCGCGCCGGCGGCTCGCCGTAGCCGCCACCGCCCGCGCTCTGCAGCAGGAAGCGCTCGCCTGCCCTCAGCTCGTAACGGCCCGACGAGGGTGTCACATATTCCTGCGCCGTGCCTGGCCTGATCACGAAGCGCGCCCCGCGCCCGGCCTTGCCGTTGGCGACACCGTTCGGCGGGAAGCGGCTCTTGTCGTAGCGGCGAATGACGGTCGCGTCCTCGAGCAGCTCGTATTCCCGCTGGAGGCTCAAGCCGCCGCGCCAGCGGCCTGCGCCGCCGGAATCGGGCATGAGGTCGAAGCGCGTGATGCGGCAGGGAAACTCGGATTCCAGGATTTCGATCGGTGTGATGTGAAGGTTGCTCAAGTGCGTGGCGGTGGCGGAGGCGCCGTCATGGCCCATTCCGCCGCCATAGGCCGAGCCCATGATCTCGTATTGCATGGTGGACTGTCCGGGCCGGCCCTTGGCCCAGGCGATGGTCAACGCGCTCGAGGAGCCGGCATTGGCGATCGCCCGGACCGGATGAAAATGCGCGAGCGCTTCGAGAATGACGTCGACCAGCTTGAGGTTGACCATCTGGTAGTTGGAGACCGGCGCCGGCGCCTCGGCGTTGGTCACGGTGCGAGGCGCGTAGGTGAACTGCACGACGTCGCGCATGCCGTCGTTGAAATGCAGGTTCGGCCCGAGGCAGCCGATGAGCGAGTAGAACACGCAGGCTTCCACCATGGACGGTCGCAGATTGACCGGGCCGCGGGCCTGCGGATCGCTGTTCGAGAAGTCGAAGCTCGCGACCCCGCTCCTGATCGCAACGGTGACCGCAAGCCTGATCGGCCTGTCGAGCACGACCCCATCGCTGTCGAGCAGACCCTCGGCGGAGGATTCGCCTTCCGGCAATTTGGCGATGGCCGTGCGCAGTTCATCCGCCGCGCCCTTGAGGATGGCGGCGAAGGCATCGGTCACCGTGGACGCGCCGAAGCGCGCGCACAGGTCCTTGACCCGCGTCGCACCCATTTGCGTCACCGCGATCTGGGCGTGGATGTCGCCGGCGACCAGCACCGGCTGTCGGCTGTTGGCGAGGATGATGCGTTCGATATCGGCCTGCGCGACGCCCGCGTCAACGATCTTGATGGGGGGGAGGAGGAGGCCCTCCTGGAACATCTCGGTGGCGTTGGCGGAGGTCGAACCGGCGACCGCGCCGCCCACGTCCGCCTTGTGCGCTATCGAGCCCGAGAACGCGACGAGCTCGCCGTCGGAGAAAACCGGCGCGACGAACGCCATGTCGGAAACGTGCGGCAGTCCGCCGGCATAGGGATGATTGGAAACGAACACGTCGCCGTCCTTGATCCCGGCATCTTCGTCGCGGCCGCCATAGAGATCGAGAATGCGGCCGACGAGATGCCGATAGACCGGGGCGTGGAAGAACATGGGCGGCGCCACGATCAGCCGCCCGCTGCGGTCGAGGATCACGCAGCTGAAATCGCGCGACTCGCGAATGATGGTCGAGTAGCCGGAACGATAGAAATGGTAGTGCATTTCATTGACCAGGCTTGCAATCTTGTTGCGCAGAATCTGGATGGTGATGGCATCCATGTTCATCCCCTCGCCAGGATCAGGTTGCCGTAGCCGTCGACATGCCCGTTCCAGCGCGGTGGAATGACGGTGGTGGCGTCGAACTGCTCGACCAGCGCCGGTCCCGCAATGGTCGCGCCGATATCAAGGCGGTCGCGTTCGTAGAGCACCGCGTCAGTTACCGATCCATTGAACGACACGCTCCGTTTGCCCTTGACCGCGTCGGCGACGGAGCGCGGCGATGGCGGTGCGGCGGTCTCGCGCGGCTCGTATTTGGGCACCGCTACGCGCACGCGCAGGCGGTAGCTCACCACTTCCACCGGCCGCTCCCTGGCGGCGTGGCCGTGACTGCGGGCGTGGCGCTCGTCGAACCTGTCCCGTGCCGCGGCGAGCGCCGCAGCGGTCAACCGATCCGCGAACAGTCCTTCGAGCGGCGTGCGCAGTTCATAGCCCTGGCCGGTATAGCGCAGGTCGAGCTCGCGCGCGAAGCGCGCATCGGCGGCGGACATTCCCTCGGCGGCGAGCTCGTCGCCCGCCTTGCGCTCCAGTTGCCGGAAGATGTCCTCGGCATGATCGGCGCTGATCTCCGCAAACGGCCGAAGCTCCGAGCGGATGTAGTCGTGCACCACGTCGGTACAGAGGAGGCCGAGCGCGGAGAACGCACCGGGACGCGGGGGCACGAGAATGCGGCGCATGCCGAGCTCCTCGGCGACCGCGGCTGCGTGTACCGCGCCGGCGCCGCCGAAGGGCAACAGCGTGAAAGCGGACAGATCGACGCCGCGCTTGGCCGCAAACACGCGCACCTCGTCGGCCATGCGCATGTCGACGATGCGCTGGATGCCGGCGGCCGCCGCCATGACATCCATCCGCAACGGTGCGGCGACGTGCGCCTCGAGCGCTGCGCGCGATGCCGCGACATCCAGCCTCTGGGTGCCGCCGAGGAAATAATCGGGATTGAGATAGCCGCACACGAGGTCGGCATCGGTGACCGTGGGCCGTCCGCCGCCGCGTCCATAGCACGCCGGGCCGGGATCGGCGCCGGCGCTCTGCGGACCGACATTGAGAAAGCCGCCGCCGTCGATCCAGGCGATCGAGCCGCCGCCGGCGGAGATCGTCGTCATGTCGAGCGCAGGCACGTCGATCTGGCGGCGCGCCATCACCCCCTCGGTCACTTCGAGCGGTGCGCCGCCTTCGATGAAGGCGATGTCGGCGCTGGTGCCCCCCATGTCCAGAGTGACGAGGCCCCTGCGGGCGTCCTCGCGCGCGAGATAGGCGCTGGCCTGCGCGCCCGCCGCGGGGCCGGAGAACAACGTGTGCACGGTGCGGCCGCCGGCGATCGCCGCCGAAAACGGCATCACGCCTCCGTTCGATTGCATCAGGAAGCGCTGTCGTGTGCGCACTCCGGCGGAGTCCAATCCGCCGTTGAGATGGGCGATATAGCGAACCATCACCGGCTCGAGATAGGCATTGAGCAGGGTCGTCGAAAGCCGCGCCCATTCGCGGATGCGCGGCAGCACCTCGCTCGATAGCGACACCTGGGCGGCGGGAAAGCGCTCGTGGATCAGCGCGCGCGTTTGTTCTTCATGCGCGGGATTCATGAACGAGAACAGGTAGCAGACTGCGATCGACTCGACCCCTGCGTCCTTGAGCTCCTGAGTGGCCTCGCGAACGGCGCCCTCGTCGAGCGGCAGGAGAACATGGCCGGCGTAGTCGCAACGCTCGGGAATTTCCTTGGTGAGGCTCTGCGGCGCGATCGCCGCCGGCTTCGAATAGAAATAGTCGAACAGATTGCCGTCGCGCGCCTGGTTCTGGATTTCCTGGACCGCGCGATACCCCTTGGTGATCAGCAGGCCGACCTTGGCCCCGCGCATTTCAAGCAGCGCATTGGTCGTGATCGTGGTGCCATGGGCGAAAAAGCCGATCTCGTCCGGCGCGATACCCCGGCCGATGAACTTGGCCACCCCATTCAACACGCCAAGCGCGGGATTTTTCGGCGTGCTCGAAACTTTTTCGATCAGAAGCTCGCCGGTCGCGGTGTCGAGCAGCACGAGATCGGTATGGGTGCCGCCCACATCGACGCCAAGGCGATAGCGGGATGCACTCATGATGCGCGCTGGCGCGCTCTCGCTGGTCTACTCATCCCGATTGAGATGATAGTCCGGCGTGGGCGGCGGGCCCCAGCCGGCGACCGCGCGGTTTTCCCGGCTCCATACCTTTGGTCGCTGCGGACGGTCCGCATGCCAGGGACGCGGATCGAAAAAGCCGAGTTCCTCGTCCAGCACCTGGTCGAGCTCGGCAAAGAACTCGATCACGTGCTCGTCGGGATTGCGGTGGTAGATCGAGACATTGTGTCCGGGGCCGTGGCGCAGAGGTCCCCAGATGATCGGGATGCGGTGATGCGAGAGCACATCGCAACCCTGCTCGACCGCCGAGAAGTCGCGCACCTCGAAGGCGATATGGTGCATCTTGGCGCGCTTGCCGCGGATGAAGTTCACGGTGTGGTGGTCAGGGTTGCAGCGCATGAACACGAAGAAGTCACCGTTCCAGTCCGACACCTTGAAGCCCAGCACGCGCTCATAGAAATCGCAGGTCTGCTGCACGTCGGGGACGACGAAGGCGCAGTGGCCGAGCTTGATCGGGCCGATACCCACCACTTGCTGGTTGGGGGTGAGGTAATCCCACTCGGTGAACACCTCGATGGTGGTGCCTTTGTTGTCCTCGAAGGCCAGCAGCTTGGGCGTGCCCGGAAGGTCGTCGCTGCGCAGCTCGCTCTTGATTCCGTCCTCCGAGAGCGCGCGGGCAAGTTCCTTGAAATCGGAATCGGGAGCGACCTGAAAGGCGAGCTTGGCGCAACGCGGCTCGTCGCCCTTCTTGAGCTGCACCACCAGCTGGCCGAGCTTGGTCGCCAGCAGGGCGCGATCCTTCTCGCGCGCGGCGACCACGAGGCCGGTCACCTGCGTGAAATGTTCGATCTGCTTCTCGAGATCGGGCGTCTCGAAGGTGGCGTGTCCGATGCGTCGCACTTTGATCATGGCGTTTCCTCAGCCGTAGGTCTTGAGCACGTGACGGGCGATGACCATCTTCATCACCTCGGTCGCGCCCTCGGTGATGCGATAGCTGCGCTGCTGCCGCCACATTTTCTCGATCGGAAGATCGGTCGTGAGCGCGATGCCGCCGTGGATCTGCATGCATTGATCGGCGGCCTTGAACGCCATCTCGTCGGCGAAATACTTTGCGACGTAGGCGTCTTCGCGCGCCTCTTCGCCCTGGTCGAGACGCGCTGCGGTCTTGTAGACGAGCAGGCGGGCGGCCTGCAACTCGATGAACATGTCGGCCAGCATCCACTGCACCGCCTGGCGGTCGGCGAGCGGCCGGCCGAAGGTCGAACGCTGCTTGGCGTAGGACGTTGCCATCTCCAGGCATCGCTCGGCCACGCCGAGCGCACGCGCGCCGTGCTTGACGCGCCCGATATTGAGCCATTGCTGGCCGAACCGCATGCCGTCGCCTTCCTCACCGACGCGGTGGGTGGCCGGGACGCGCACGCTCTCGAGCACGATCTCCCACGGCTTGTCACCCATCATGGTCTCATAGCAGGCGCCGAGCTTCACGCCCGGCGTGTCCATGTCGACGATGAAACAGGAAATGCCGCCGCGCGAGCCCTTGCTCCGATCGGTTGCGACCATCAACTGCATGAAATCGGCGTCAGCGGCGCCGGTGATGAAGCGCTTGACGCCGTTGATGACGTAATGGTCGCCGTCTTGCACGGCGGTGGTTCGCATGCCGCCGGGGTCGGACCCAGCATCGGGTTCGGTCTGCGCGAAGCAGGACTTCTTCTCTCCGCGCAGCAACGGCAGCAGGTACTTCTCCTTCATCTCGCCCGTGAGCGAATAGAGAATGCCGCGCGCGGACGGGCCGGTGATGCCCTCGCCGCGCGCCGGTATGGCGATGGTTCGCGAGAGCTCCTCCCATACGATCGCGCGCGCGAGAATGGGCATGCCGCCGCCGCCGTATTCCTCCGGGACGTCGAGCTGCCAGATGCCGATGTCCCTGGCGCGCTGTTCGAAGCGTTCGAGATATTCCGGCTTGAGGGCCTCGCCGTCGGTGGTCTGGCGCTCGATCGGGATCAGTTCATTGTCGACGAAGCGCCGCAGCCCGGATTTGAGGATTCGCAGCTCTTCGGGCAGTTCAAAATCCATTCCTCAGGCTCCCTGGGAGTCCTCCCGCCACAACACGCGCACATCCACCGCGACCGTGCCCTGACCGGCCGGGCGCACCATGAGCGGGTTGATCTCGATGTCCTTTATTCTAGCGCGATGATCGAGAAAGAATTGGGCGAGCGCGAGCACGGTCGCCTCCAGCGCCGGGCGGTCGGCCGGCGGCCGCCCGCGGAAGCCGGAAAGAAGCGTCGCCAGCTTGAGCCGGTCGAGCATGGCGGCAACCTCCGCCGCGCTCAGCGGCAGCAGGCGCAACGCTGCATCCTTGGCGAGCTCCACCAGCACGCCGCCGGAGCCGACCAGCAGCATCGGTCCATAGAGCGGATCGGTGCGCGCGCCGACAATGGCCTCGACCCCCGACACCATCTCCTGCACCAGGAAGCCGTCGATGCGCGCGTCCGGCTGCGCGGCGCGCGCCGCCGCGACGAGCGCATCCGCTGCGGCGTGCACTGCCGCGCGATCCCGCAACCCGAGCGCCACGCCGCCGGCCTCGGTCTTGTGCAAGATGTCGCGCGAGTGAATTTTCAGAACGACCGGAAAGCCGATGCGCTCGGCGGCGGTCGCGGCGTCGGCGGCGCTGCCGGCTAAGTGGCTTTTCGGCAGCGAAAGGCCGTAGCGCGCGAGCGTGGCGTCCAGCGTGTCCGGCGAGAGATCGCTGGGCGGCGCCGGTGGCGGCGCCGGCGGCACGCGCCCTCGCCGTGCGGCGTGAAACCACAACCCGTTGAGGGCGCGGATGGTCGGCTCGATTCCCTGCAGGAATGGAAACCCGGCGGCCTCCTGCGCGGCCAGATGGTTGTCGCTGACCTGGTAGATCATGCGCCCGAACCCGACGACCGGCTTGTCGGTCTGGATCAGCAATTGTCGCAACGGCGTCACGTCGCCCCAGGCATCGGTCTTGCGCGGCATGGGCGAGGCCCAGGCCACCATGTCGATATTGGAATCACTGGCCGCGGTCGCGCAGATCTTGGCCGCGACCTCGAGGGTGGAGGGAATGCCGACGTCGAGCGGATTTTTCGGCGCGATGCCTTCCTGCATCATGGGCAGGAGCGCAGTTTTTGTGGCGTCGGTGAAGTCGGGCATCGCCGCGCTTTCGGCCTCGGCATAGTCGTACAGCAGGTCGACGGTCCCGCCCGAGGTGGTCACGAAGCCGATGCGCGGCCCCTTCGGGAGTCGGCCGCCCTCGAACGCGAGCGCGGCTTCGACCAGGTCGTCGAGCGAGCGATAGTTGACGATGCCATAGCGCTCGCACATCGCGAGATAGGCGGCATAGTCGCCTGCGATCGCGCCGGTGTGGGACTGCGAGGCGGCCTGCGACTGTACGGTCGCGCCGGTCTTGATCGCGAGGACAGGCTTGCCCATGGCAAGCGCGCGACCGGCCGCATGCATGAACGCCTCCGGCCGGCGGATGCCTTCGATGAACAGCACGACCTGCCGCGTCTCGGGATCGTCGATGACGAAGTTGAGGTAGTCGGCGAGGCCGAGGTCGGGCTCGTTGCCGGACGTGACGCAGTAGGAGTAGCGCAACCCGCGCTCGGCCGCGGACTTCATCCAGAACTGGATGGTGCCGCCGGATTGGAACAGGCATGCGACCGAGCCGGGCGCGAGCCGGCAGAGCTCGGTGTTGGGATAGCCCATGAGGCGCTCGCGGTAGGAATACGCCCCCATGCAGTTCGGCCCGGCGACGCGCAGGCGGCTCTTCGCCACGAAGGCTGCGAGCCACGCGCCGCGCGCCTTCGATTCCGGCTCCTCGCCATCGCCGATCATCGAGGCATAGACGGTGGCGGATTGGACACCGGCTTCCTCGGCATCGGTGAGCACGTCGGGAACGGCAGCCGCGGGTACAATCACCAGCGCGTGGTCGACCGGCTCGGGCAGCGCACGCAGCGACGGAAAGCACCGTTGCCCGAACACCTCCGTCTGTCGTGGATTGACGAGCTCGATCCGTCCGCTATAGCCGAACTCGCGCAGGTTCTTGAAGATCTCGCTCGGCCAGCGCGCACGCTCGGATGCGCCCACGATGGCAAGCGACTTGGCCTGCAATGTGCTTACCGCCGAACGGAATAGACTCTGATCGGCCTTCGCTGCACCACTCCCCGGCACGTCCCGCTCCCACGCCTGCATGCGTCTTCTTAGGACCTCGCCGCTTTCCGGTCAAAGGTCCGCCGGGCCTGGTCGAACGCGCCTGCGTTGTAGGGCGAGCGATCCCAACCCGCCGTACGTGCGTCGCCGGGAGCGAGCGATCGGAATCAGCAGGCGCGACCTCAACGACGGATGATCGTCGAGCCGCTACACCGAGGGGATCGCCTTGAGCGCCGGATACCAGTTGCCGATCAGCGTCGGTGGCCAGGGAACGGCCATGAAGTAGTCGAAGGCGAACCAGATGAAGAAGACCAAGGTCGCGGCATAGGGGAGGACCAGCGACCAGCGCTCTTTCGCCTCGTATCGCATGAAGAAGACGACGAACAGGGCGACCGTAGGAATGAGACCGATGACGGCCATCACCCCCATGAATCCGATGAGGTAGCCGAAGAACAACGCGCCGCGCCGAATGATTTCCCGCACCGGCAGATGGCCGGTATCGGAGGTCAGGTCCATGTGGATCTTTTCCCCGACCTCATGCTCGGCGCGCTCGGCCAGACCTTCCGCGCGGGCCGCGGCGGGCCTGCGGCACATTTCGTTGAACAGGCTGAGGACTGCCGCGCACAAGGCCACCGTCCCCACAACCAGCGGCACGACCTTGGCGCTGAAGTCCCACCGCAGCGCCATGGACGTTGCCGAACCCACGAGCGCGATCATGAACATCGTGAACAGCTGCGAGGGATGGAAGATCGGCCGCTGAAAGCTCGTCAGCATCTGCTTGAGGCCGCCTTGGCTGCGGACGTCCTGCAACAACGGCCGCACCAGGCCGACGATGGCGAGAGCAAACAGCAGAACCACTACCGGCCGCAGCATCCAGCTCATGCCATAGCGCTCGATCGAGATGAACATGTAGCGCTCGATGGTGTCGCCCAGCACCACGCCGAGAATGAGTGGTGGCCGCGGCCACTTGAACTGCTTCATGGTCCAGCCGACCAGACCGAAGAAGAGCAGGGTGAAGAGATCGCCCCATTGGCGCGACGCCTCGAACGCGCCGATATAGATGATGCCGAGCACGGCCGGAAGAATCAGCGTGTAGCGCAGCGTGGCGAGCCTGGCGAACTGCGGACTGAACGCGTAGCAAAGACCCGCGCCAAGAATGTTGGCCAACGCCACCGACCACACCATCGCGTAGGTGATGCTGAGGTTCTTGGTCAGCATGTCGGGGCCCGGCACCAATCCGTGGATCAGGAACGCGCCGAGCAGGATGGCCATGGTGGCGCTGCCGGGAACGCCGAACGCGACGGTCGGAACCAGCGCGCCGCCTTCTTTGGCATTGTTGGAGCTTTCGGACGCGATCACGCCGCGCACGTCGCCCTTGCCGAAGGTCGCACTCGCGCCCTTTTCGGTCTTGAGCGCGTGGCCGTAGGCGAGCCAGTCCACCACCGATGCGCTGATGCCGGGGATGGAGCCGATGCCGCCTCCGATCCACGAACATCGCATGATCAGCCACCAATTGTTGAAACAGTCCTTCACCCCCTGCCACTGGCCTTTGTAGATGCTGGCGCCGTCGGTCTTGGCCGAAATCGCGACCCGCGCGATCAACAGGTCGCATAGTTCCGGCAGCGCAAACACGCCGAGCAATAGCGGTGTCAGCGGCAGGCCGTCCCAGAGATAGAGGCTATCCATGGTCCAGCGCAGCGTCCCCGTCTGCGGGTCGGTGCCGATCATCGCGATCATGACGCCGAGGCACCCCACCGTGACGCCGCGCAACGGCGCGTTGCCGGACAGGACGGCGACCATGGAAATGCCGAGGATGGAAAAGGCCAGCAGCTCCGGCGATCCGATGAACAGCATGACCGGCCGCAGGATGGGAATGCTGATCGCCAGCAACAGCGCGCCGAAGATGCCGCCCATCAAGGATGACATGTAGGCGGCGCTGAGGGCGCGGCCGGCCTCGCCCCGCTTCGCCATGGGGTAGCCATCGAGCACCGTTGCTGCGGAGGCGGCACCTCCGGGCACGCCGAACAGGATCGCTGGAATGGGGTCGCCGGTTGCGGTGGTCGCGCCCAGCCCGAGCAGCAGCGCGAACGCCGAGTAGGGATCCATATTGAAGGTGAACGGCAGCAGCATCGCCGTGCCGGTGAGGCCGCCGATTCCCGGAATGATGCCGAGCACGAGGCCCATGATGCAGCCGAGCCCCAGGAACATCAGCCGGTGGGGCTCCATCAGCGTCACGAAGGCCTTGCCCGCGGAGGTGGCCATGAAGCCGAGCTCCCCCACGATACTTTCCATCTCATCCGCCCTTTCCGCGATGTTCCGTCACGCGTACGCGAGCAGCAACCAAATGCTCTCGCGCACCCGCGTGTCGCCCCTGCATTCGACCTTGCAGGGCCAGTTCAGGACATCGGAATGAAAGCGTGCATGACGCCAAGTTGAGTTCGCATCTGACTCCGCCCCTCCCCGAGCTCTGTGTGACGACCAACCCGCGGGACGTCATGGCGCCCGGCTTCACTTATTTTGGAGGTCATGTAATCAGAAGATCAGGTGGTGGGAAAGCCGTTTGGCAGCGCGCACAACCTTACCGGAGTGCGGCACTTTTGACTGACCACAGCCCGGACGGGCCGGCTGCGGTCGGCGGGAGCGGGGTTGAGCAGGTCGAATGCGCAGTGGCTCGCTCGGGTTTTTGACTTGGCTTTCGGACCTGGGTTTCTGACTTGGTTTCTAACTTGGGTTTCTAACAAGGTGGTGGACGATGCAGTTGGATCGAATTGAGGGAAAACCCGACGAGACGGTCGCTTGGGGCAGCGACGTCGCGGCGCAAATGCTCCGCCGCCTGGGCGTTCCCTATATCAGCCTCAACCCCGGCGCGAGCTATCGCGGATTGCACGACAGCCTCGTCAACCATCTCGGCAATGAACGGCCGGGCATTCTGCTCTGCCTGCACGAAGATCATTCGGTCGCCATTGCGCACGGCTACGCCAAGGCCACCGGCGAGCCCATGGCTTGCGTATTGCACAGCAATGTCGGGCTCCTGCACGGCATGATGAGCCTGTTCAATGCCTGGTGCGACCGGGTGCCCATGATCGTGCTCGGTGCGACCGGCCCGCTCGATGCCGAAAAGCGCCGTCCTTGGATCGACTGGATTCACACCTCACGCGATCAAGGCGCCTTTATCCGCTCGATCATCAAATGGGATGACCAGCCCTCCTCGCCGCAGGCGCTGGTGGAATCCATGTGCCGCGCCAACATCGCGACGCGCACGGCGCCCACCGCGCCGGTCTATATCTGCCTCGATGCCGGGTTGCAGGAATCCCGGCTCGACAAGCCGCCGGAATGGCCGGAAGTGTCCCGCTTCGTCCCTGCCGAACCATCGCGCCCGGGGAAGAGTGCGGTCGATCAGGCGAAGGCGCTGCTGGCGCGCGCCGAGCGGCCCGTGATCATGTTCGGGCGCGGTTCGCGCAAGCCGGAATTCTGGCAATCGCGCATCCGCCTGGCTGAGCGACTCGGCGCCTGCGTGGTGAGCGACCTCAAGCAGGGCGCGATGTTTCCCACCGACCATCCGGCGCATTATCTGCCGCCCTTCAATGTTCTCCCCAAGCCGGCGCGCGAACTCCTCTGCGAGGCGGACGTCATCGTGGCGCTGGACTGGATCGATCTCGGCGGCGCACTGCGGCAGGCCCGTGCAGCGGGGAACGTATCGGCCAAGATCATCGCTGCCACGCTCGACCAGAATCTGCACACCGGCGCCAACATGGAATACCAGGCGCTGCCCGCCGTGGACGTATCGATGGCGACAACGGGCGACGCCGCCGTCGCGGACCTGCTGGAAGCGCTGGGGTCGGATCGCCGCCAGGAGCCCTGGAAGGCGCGCCCGCCGGCCAAGCCGAAAGCAAGCGCCGGCGAGGGCATCACCATGGAGCACATCGCCTCGACCTTGCGCGCGGAATTCAACGATCCGGAAAACGTGAGCTTCTGCACGCTCGGACGCGGTTGGCCGATCGATATCTGGCCGTTTCAGAACGGCCTTTCCTATCTCGGCAAGGACGGCGGCGGCGGTCTGGGTTCGGGGCCTGGGCTTTCGGTCGGCGCGGCGCTGGCGCTTCACGACCTCGGCCGGCATGCCATCTCGATGCTCGGCGACGGGGATTTTTGCATGGGCGTGACCGCGATCTGGACCGCGGTGCGCCATCGCATCCCGCTGCTCGTCCTCATCAACAACAACCGCTCCTACTTCAATGACGAATTGCACCAGGACACGGTCGCGCGCACGCGCGGCCGCGAGGTCAAGAACCGCTGGATTGGATTGCGCATGGAAGATCCCGCGCCGGACATCGCCAAACTCGCCGAAGCGCAGGGCGCCGTCGGCATCGGGCCGGTCAAGACCGCGGCGGGGGTGAAGGCGGCGATCTCGAAGGGTGTCGCCGTGCTCAAATCAGGCGGCGTCTGCGTGATCGATTTTCACGTCGAGCCGCCTGCTGAGCGTTCGGATGGAATTGGCCATCGTCCGACCGCGGCTTGAGCGCCGCGACCGCGCCGCGCGGTCGTCCTATCCGTTCTCGAACGCATGCCGGTCCGCCCGACTTGCGTTCGATGCCGACGAGAGCGTCGAGCTATTGATCGAGATCGTTGATGCGCGCGACCCAGGCTCGCACCGTGGGCATGATCTGCGGCAGCACGGCGCGCACTTCATCCGAATCCATTCCGGGCTGGACGCGCGGATCATAAAGCACGTTGAGAATGTATTGATCGTAGATGTCGAAAAATCCCATCTGGACGTTGTCGTTGAACATCGTCCAGGGCACCAGGCTGGTGTCATTGATGGGGCCGAGCGCCTGCAGCAGCTCTTCGTAGACGCAATCGTAGAAGATGAAATCTCCGGCGTCGGCGACGACGATCACATCCGAATGCTTGATGCGGAAGCTCTCGTCCTTGCGGAAACTGGCGAGGCACTGGGGAACGAGCGAGCGTTGAATGAGCTGCGCGCGGTCAGCCCCGTAGATCTTGTCAATGGCGCGAGGCAGGTCGAGGTCGCGCACGAGGGTCACGACCACGTTGGCTTCCGCGGCGTTCTCGGTCATCGCGATGTCGAGATTTTGAATGCGCGAGCGGATGTCGTCGACCACTTGGGCGACCTGAGCGCCGCGGTCGGGCCGGGCACGGTTCTCCACATACACCCGCACCGGGCCATCGAACTTGCGAATGCGGTTCACTGCTCCAGCGAGATGCAGCTCGGCGCCGAATGCCGTCTTGAAGAATCCGTCGGTGATCTCGGCGTCGGTAAAGGCCTTGCGCTCGGTCGCCCGCCGGCTGCTGATCTCGTGATGCTCGGCGGCCGCCGCGACGATCGCCGAGACGGCGAGCGCTAATGCAGTGGCGGCGGTGATTTTCATGGGGCGGTACATGCCGGTACTTCGGGTCATCATCATGGCGGCCGGCGCGGCAGCGCGCAATGCGAGGCCTGACGGTGGCGCGTAGCTGTCCGCCGAGCTATGAGATTTCCGCACGTCTGTAGGAGCGTTATCAAGGTCCGCTCGACGTTCCCCGGGAGGTCAAAATGAGCGACGCGGCGTCAAAACCCTGGCCGACGGAACTGCGCCTGCACCAGGGCGGCCGGGCCCTGACGGTCGCCTTCGACAGCGGCGAGACATTCGACCTCGGCGCCGAATACCTGCGCGTGAAGAGTCCCAGCGCCGAAGTGCAGGGCCATTCTCCCGATGAGCGCAAGACCGTCGCCGGCAAGAAGAACGTCGCCATCCTCGAAGTGAACCCGATCGGCAATTACGCGGTGCGGCTTGTCTTCGACGACATGCATTCGACCGGCATCTACAGCTGGGACTACTTCCTTGCGCTCGGCCGGAACCGGGAGGCCTATTGGAGCGACTATCTCGACGACCTCGCCGGCAAGGGCCTACAGCGTTAGCGCGCCCCGTCCATTACTGCTGGACGATAACGGTCGCACCGACGCGAACCCGGCTGTAGAGGTCGATCACATCGTCGTTGGTCAGACGGAAGCAGCCCGAAGACACCGCCTGGCCGATCGTCTCTGGCTCATTCGAGCCGTGAATGCGGTATAGGCTCGAGCCGAGATACATGGCTCGAGCGCCGAGCGGGTTGGCGACGCCGCCTGCCATGTGGCGCGGCAGGTCGGGACGCCGCTGCCGCATCTGCGCCGGCGGCGTCCAGTCCGGCCACTCGCGCTTGGCGCTGACGTGGGTGACGCCGCTCCAGGTGTAGCCGACGCGGCCGACGCCGATGCCGTAACTGAGGGCCTGGCCGTTGCCCAGCACGAGATACAGGCGGCGGTCCCGCGTGTTGATCACGATGGTGCCCGGCTTCTGGCTGCCCGGATAGCTCACGACGGAGCGCCCGTTCGACGACCCGAACATGCTGGAGAAAAACGACTGGGCGGCGGCAGGAGTGCAGACTGCAGCGAGGACGCCGGCCGCGCACGCGGCGCTGGCGAGGAAGCGCGCAAGCATCGCAAGACCTCGTATGATTGAATGCCAGTTGTCGGGTTCCATCCCCTTCAGGCGGAGCTTGGGAGTCTACAGGTCATAGGATGGCTGGTCGACGGTTGGGGCCGGTCGCCCACGCCGATTGTGGTGCAGTGTTGCCGAAAAGGCGCGCCGGATGGCATCACGACGGTATTTAGCGGCCGGCAGCGCGGCACGTCAGCCGTAACCCTCAGCGGGAGCCGTTGTGAGTGCCCTTGACCGCCTCGCCGTCGAGCTTGGTAAACGCGACGAACGGGACGACCTTGTTGTACACGTTCGCGCGTACAACCCTGATGGAACCGTCGGCGCCCTGCTGCTTCACCACCTTCAAGATGACGTGCTGACCCGCCGGGCCGACCGGAATCACCATGATTCCGTTCGGGCGTAGCTGGCTGAGCAGCGGTGGCGGAATGTGATCGATGCCGCAGGTAACGATAATCTTGTCGAAAGGTGCGGCCTCATCCCAGCCGTAATAGCCGTCGGCAGTCTTGGTATTGATCGACTTGTACTCGGTATAGCCGCGCCCGATGAGGTCGTCGTAGATCCCGCGGGTACGTTCCGCCAGCGGCTTGATGATTTCAATGGTCCAGACCTTGTCGGTGAGATTGGAGAGATAGGCCGACTGGTTGCCCGAGCCGGTACCGATCTCGAGCACCTTCTCGCCCATCTGAACATCAATGGTCGAGGTCATGCGACTCACCACGAGCGGGCCTGAAATGGTGACGCCCCAGCCGATATCGTGGAAATCGCGCTCGTAGGCGCGTCCAATGTCCCGTTTGAGCACGAATTCGTCGCGCGGCGTCAGAAGAAAGGCGCGCCCGTTGCGGGCATTTATGAAGTCGTTGTTTGCACGTAGGAAAACATAGCGGTCCCAACGTGCGGCAAGGATCCTCGGATTCTCGCCGCGGTTCTCCACCGCCCATTTGATGAAAGCGTCGCGGCTTGTCGTCGGAGGCTGCAGATCCGCACTATAGGGCGTGGGGACATTGGCTTGTGCCACGCGTGGAAAGGCGGCACCGGCGAGCAGAGCCGCTGAGCCCACCACCAAGGTGCGTCGCTGCAAATCCCCCTCCCATGTCGCGGCGTCGACCGACATACCATGCCGGACATTCGTTCGAAACTGCGGCGAACAATGCCGACACTATCCGTCATGAAAAGCGGCACACCAATGGTATTGCTGTGGGGTTGGACCACAACCGCGCAAGCGCGATAAAAGTATGTCCATCATTTTACATGCCACTCTGGCGTGCTTGCCTTTCAGTTGAATAGCTCTATCAAACTGCAACCAGCGACGATGGGAGATTGGTATGGCCACGGTGAACTTAAGGGGCATGGGCGTCGACGCGTTGCTTTCGCTTCGCGCCGAAATCGACAAGAAGCTTGGCGAGAAGCGCAGCGAACTTGAGCAGCAGCTTTCTCGCTTGGGCGTCGAAAGCGATGGCGGTCAAGCGCGCGGGCGCGGCTGGGGCTCCGGTCGGCGCTCTGCGATGAAAGGGCGCAAGGTGGCGCCGAAGTTCCGCGGACCGGGCGGAGAAACCTGGGCGGGCCGCGGTGCTCGACCGCGATGGCTCACGGCGCTCATCAAGGAAGGTCGCAAGATCGACGAGTTCGCGATCAATAAACTGGCGGTCGCGCGCAAGGGAACTGTAGCGAAGAAATCTCGCCGTAAGCGCAAATAGGTCCTGCCGAATTGCCCCGTCGGACGCGAAGCGACGTCCGTTCATTCAACGTCCTTGTGCTGCGCGATTGGTAGGACTGTGGTTGGACGTGTCGCTCCCCTGATCCTGCGTTCGCCAAACCTGTGCTCGCCAGCGTTTCAAGAAAACCGAAAGCATTGTCTTGCGTCGCTGCTCGGACTTCAAGGGTTTTCGCCTGCGGCCTTGCCAGCCTCCCGCCAATTGCACGCCACCGCGCGACAAGAAAGTCACCCGGATGTTGACCAGCGCGCCTGCTAGTCATCGTCGGGCTGACCCCCGCCGATCAATTTTTCTTTTCACGGCTTTTCTCGCAAAAGCGGATGGTTTGCAGAAGATGCTTGCAGGTCACGCCGTGGGGTGTGCGTGACCGGCTTAGCCAGATTTCCGGAACGCGATGACGTGCCAAACCAAATGATGGATTTCGGGTATTGGCTGCATTGCCCAATTGAATGGGAATGAT